>CALRRQ020000014.1:0-108689 GCA_943370615.1 Rhizobium sp. Q54 | reverse complement strand
GCATCGAAGGCCTGATCCATATCTCGGAAATGTCCTGGACCAAGAAGAACGTTCACCCCGGCAAGATCCTGTCCACCACGCAGGACGTTGACGTGGTCGTTCTCGAAGTCGATCCGTCCAAGCGCCGCATCTCGCTCGGTCTCAAGCAGACCCTCGAGAACCCGTGGCAGGCATTTGCCTACAGCCACCCGGCCGGCACTGAAGTCGAAGGCGAAGTCAAGAACAAGACCGAGTTCGGCCTGTTCATCGGCCTCGAAGGCGACGTCGACGGCATGGTTCACCTCTCCGACCTCGACTGGAACCGTCCGGGCGAACAGGTCATCGAGGAGTTCAACAAGGGTGACGTGGTCAAGGCCGTCGTTCTCGACGTCGACGTCGAGAAGGAACGCATCTCGCTCGGCATCAAGCAGCTCGGCAAGGATGCCGTAGGCGACGCAGCCGCTTCGGGCGACCTGCGCAAGAACGCCGTCGTCTCGTGCGAAGTCATCGGCATCAACGATGGCGGTATCGAAGTGAAGCTCGTCAACCACGAAGACATCACCTCGTTCATCCGTCGCGCCGATCTCTCCCGCGACCGCGACGAGCAGCGTCCGGAACGCTTCTCGGTCGGCCAGACCGTCGATGCCCGTGTGACCAACTTCTCCAAGAAGGATCGCAAGGTCATGTTGTCGATCAAGGCCCTGGAAATCGCTGAAGAGAAGGAAGCCGTCGCACAGTTCGGTTCGTCCGACTCGGGCGCTTCGCTCGGCGACATCCTCGGCGCCGCTCTGAAGAACCGCGGCGGCGAATAAGCCTCGACACTGCTGAAATGAAAGAGCCCGCCGGTCACATCGACCGGCGGGCTTTTCTTTGGGATCTAGGAAGGCCGGCAGGCGCGCCTGCTGCTGTCGGCGACCTCAGGACCAGCCGGCCATGCGCCAATAGAGATCGTTCGGCGTTTCGCCCTCGACCGGCGCCACGGTCGGGTCTTGTTCCCGATCGTCGGCCGAGGCCCGCTGCTCGGCAGTCTCCTCCGGCATCTCGCCTTCGCTGTCGCCCGCGTCCTCGCCGCCGAAGCCGTCGGCATCCTGGCCTTCTCCCTCGCCTTCGTGATCCTGGTTGAAGCGATGCTTCAGCCCCTTCTCCTCGGCGATATCGTCGGCGGCGAAGAGATAGTTGACCAGGGGCAGCGGAACGCCGTCCCGGCCGGCGACCTGCTGGCGCAGCTGGGCGAGTTCGGCATCCGGAAGATCATGGGGCGCGGTTGCCAGCTCCTGTGCGGCCGGATCCGCGCTCGCCGCATCAGGCGCCGCGTCTCCCAGCTGCTCCACGACCTCGGCGTCGTGATCCGCCAGAGATTGGGTCTCATCGGCCAGGGTTTCGCGCTCTTCTGTTTCGACGGGCAGCGCAGTTGCCTCGTCCGCAGCCGCGTCTTCGCCCGGGACGGTCGAGCCGAGCAGCCGCGCCGGATCGGGGAGAATGTCTTCCGGCGCCGTCAGGGCCGCCGGGGCCGCTTGCTCGGTCTCCCGGGTCGCATCTTCCTGCCAGCCCTTCAGGACGAAAAGCGTCTGGGTCTTGTCGCCGGCGTTGCGCGGCCCTTCGCCGGCCACTTCGGCCGATTGGGTGGCCAGCGGACCGGACTTTTCGGCGCGGGAATCGGCTTCGTTCCGTGTGGCCTCGGCCGGAGCGTCTTTCGCGGCGGCATGCGCGGCGCCCGACAGGGTGCGAGGGCCGGTTGCCGACGCCTCACCCGCCCTCGGTGCCGGCGCCCGGCCGGATGCAGCCTCTCCCTCCGTATGGGCGTCCTGTACCGGCAGGCGGTCGTGGGCAGGCTCGGCACCCTCGCTCGCCTCCGGTCCCCGGATGGCCGTGGGCTCGATCGCCAGATTGCGGCTGGCGGGCTCGGCGCCATAGGACATCGTGGCCTGGAGAGCCCGTGCAGCGGCGAGCTTCAGCATCTTGCGCGACTGCTCGTCCTGCATGCTGAACAGCCGGCCCTTGGCGACGGGCGCCATCGGATCATCGACCGCATCGTCCTCGGCCAATTGGGGATCGACTGCGGTGTCGGCGAGCAGCGCGGTCTCTTGCTCGGTGCGTATGGGCAAGGCGGTCGCCTGAGCCGGCGAGGCACCCAGGCCGATCCGTCCGGCCACCGCCGGTGCGGGCGTCGTCAGGCCGTTCGCACGTGTCTCGCCGGCATTCTGGCGATAGGAGGTCACCACCGTCCGGGCAGCGAGGTCTTTGTCCTTGACGCGGTAGAGCTCGAGATAGATCGAAAGGGTCGCGGCTTCCGGCCCGACCGGATTGCGGAAGGCTTCCATCAGCGTGCGCAGTTGCAGGCCGCCGAACATCTGCGACAGCTGGCGCTGTATCGACTGACGCATCTGCGGGGTCAGGTCGCCGAGCGCCTGGACGAGACGTCCGGCATAGGCGCTAAGGGTTTCTCCGTCGGCCCGCTCCATGCCAAGGCGACTGCCCAGCAGGTTGACCAGGATGGCGAGATTGTCCGACATCCGCTCCTGGCCCGTCAGCAGCAGAAGATTGAGGCGGCCGGCGATCGCGGCGTTCTGTTCCAGCCCGTTCGCAGCCTGGGGCAGCGTGCCCTGCGGCCGGACATGGGTCTCGGCTGCGCCATCCTGGGGGGCACGCGGATCCTGGAAGGCGATGGACGAATTGGCGACGGCGTTGACCGGAGGCAGCATGGCAGCTCCCCATCCTGCAAATGGCTGAAGAATCACTGGCAATAACGTGCCGCTCATGCGGCCGGATATTTCCCGTCGAAACCGACGGAGCCCTCACGAAGGCATTTGCCTTATCAATGATCCCGTATCCTGCGACAGAAACGTTAATTATGCGTTAACCATATTTGCTACTAGGCGCCTTGCCGCTCCCAAAGGGGTCACGTACAGCTTTTGACCAAAGCGATTCCCGCCCGCGCGGGTCTTGCCGCCCCGACAACCGATCGCCGGATGCTGCACGATGAACAACCAGAATCTCATTCTGAACACCGACAGCTACAAGCTCGGGCACTACCTGCAGTACCCCGAAGGCGCCCGGGCGATCTCGAGCTACATCACCACGCGGGGCCATTCCGCCCGGCCCGAGGTGATGTTCTTCGGCCTGCAGATGTTCCTCAAGGAATATCTCTCCCGACCGATCGGCATGGCCGACATTGATGAAGCCGAAGAGATCGCCGCGCTGCACGGCCAGCCCTTCGACCGCGCCGGCTGGACCCGTATCCTCAATGCCCATGGCGGATATCTGCCGCTGAGGATCGAAGCCTTGCCGGAAGGGATCGCCGTTCGTCGCGGCGTTCCGGTGGTGCAGCTCTCGAATACCGATCCGCAGCTGCCCTGGCTCACCTCCTACATGGAGACGGCACTTCTGCGCGCCGTCTGGTATCCCTCGACCGTGGCGACGCTGTCCTGGCGGCTGCGCCAGACGATCCAGCCCTTCCTGGAGCGGACCTGCGATCAAGCCGATGAACGCATGCCGACCATGGTCAGCGATTTCGGCGCCCGCAGCACGACCAGCCATGAGCAGGCCGCCATCGGCGGGGTCGCCCATCTGCTGCATTTCCACCTGTCGGATTCGCTGCCAGCCATCCGCCAGGCCCGCCGTCACTACGGCGCGCTGATGGCGGGTCGTTCCATGCCCGCTTCGGAGCATACGACGATGACCGCCTGGGGGCAGAGCCGCGAAGCGGAGGCCTATGCCAACATGATCGACCGCTTCGGGCGTTTCGGCGCCTATTCGGTCGTCTCCGACAGCTACGACCTGCACAATGCGGTTTCCGAGATCTGGGGCAAGACGCTGCAGACGCGAGTACGGGCGGCCGGAGCCACGCTGATCGTGCGGCCTGACAGCGGCGATCCGATCGATACGCCGGTCCAGGTCGTCGCCCAGCTCGCCTATGCCTATGGCACGCGCCTCAACGGCAAGGGCTTCAAGGTGCTCGACGACCATGTTCGCGTCATCCAGTCGGACGGCGTGACGCTGCAGGACATCCAGATGATCCTCGGCCGGCTGGAAGGCATGGGTTTTTCCGCCGAGAACGTCTCCTTCGGCGTCGGCTCGACGCTGCTGCAGAAGCTCAGCCGCGACACGCTGTCCTTCACCATGCTGGCAAGCGCCATGCAGGACGACAGCGGCTCCTGGCACGATATCGGCCGGCGGCCGGCAAATCCTGCGAGGGAGCGCCCTCTCGCCTCCGGCAGGCAAGCCGTCATCCGGGAGGGAACGGATATCCTCGCCTTGCCCATTGCTGAACTGGGGCGTCGCGAAAACGTGCTGCAACCCGTGTGGCAGGACGGGCGGCTGCTGAAGGATTGGGGCTTTGCCGAAATCCGCGCCCACGCCGATGCGGCGATGCTGCGCTAGGCCTCAGGGCGAAACGTTCCGGAACATGCGGTAGAGGCCGTTGTCGTCGGAATTGACCGCGGAAATCTCGTCCGAGCGGTCGGCGCGCGGTTCGGAATGGTCCTTGCCGAGGGCATCGAGCCAATTGGCCGGAACATGCGCTTCGGGGACTTCCACCGGCGCGGCGAAATCATCGTCATCCCACTGGATACCGACTGCCGCGGACGGCGTCGCATTGCCGGCCTGCTCCAGCCATTGGCTGAAGATTTCCCCGACAGCCGGGTCTTCCGCAACGGCGCGGGCTTCCGTTTGCGCAAGGGTCGCGCGGGTGGCCGCGTCTACAGGTTTTGTCGATGCTTCCATCATGGCCGCATTCATGTCTTCGGTCGTCAGTTCCTTGGAGAAACAGGATGCGCCGGATTCGTTAACAAAACCTGCCGAGGCGCCCGGTATTGCCTGCAGCGGCAGGAAGCTCCATGTTTTCGGGAGGCCCCAATCGCGACCGGATGACATGAGCTTTCGCCCGCCCTCCTCCTTCACCCCGTCCAGCACTATGGCGCTGCTGGCGCTCGACTACGAGCTGGCCGCGGAAAAGGCCGATGCGCTCGGGCGCGCCGGCCGGAAGGTGGAAGCGGCCCTCGCCGCGCTCGCCAAGGCGAAGGCAGAGGGCGCGGCCCCGGCGGATTGCGCGCATCTTGTGGACGAAGCAGCGGAGCTGGTCTGGGCCTTTCTCGTCCAGCGGGAGATCTGCGGCTTCCGCAGTCAGGCGGAGGCCGTCGAGCGCTACCAGATCCCGCGCGACGTGCTGATCAGGGTGGGCGTCGGGCGGCGATAGGCAGAGCCGTAATTCCAGGTCAGGCTGCGCGCTTTTCCTTCAGGAAGGAATAGATCCCGGATTCGTCGAGATAGACCGCGACAATGCCGGAGGCTTCGTTGTCGTTCGCCGCGTCGGCGACGTCGGCCTCCAGTTCAGCCTCGCCGACGGCCTCGGCCTTGGCGGTCTCCTGCGCCTCGCGCAAGGTCGGGCCGGCCTCGAGCGGCACGGCCGTCTCGCCATCTTCGGCGCCCTGGGTCGCGGTCGCCCCAGTGGTCGGCACCGGCTCCTGCGCATCGACGCCGGCTGCGAGCACCTGCAACATCAACGCATCGGCGGCGCGTGACGCCTGCCCGTCTAAATCGCTCCCGGAGACCCCGTTCTCCCGCGATTCCGACAGGGCCTCGTGCATCTCCTGGACATCCTCCAGCTTCTCGGAGGCCTCGGCCGCGAGGATGTCGGCGTCGCGCTCGGCGCGCGTTTCGGCATCCTCGACCCTGGTCGGGTCCCATCCCTGCGGGCCGGCTTTCAGTTCTTCCAGCGATTTGGGATCGGCGGTGTCTTCCAGACGCTGCACGATCTTGGCGATCTCGACATTGCTGTGCTTGCCGTCACCGGAACGTTTCTCGAGGGCGGTTTCGAGCTTCGTGTCCTCGTCGCCATAGGGGTTCTTGATCGCCGCGACCAGTTCTGTGAGGGAAATTCCGAGGTCGTCGAGAGCAAGCTTGTCCTTGAGATCGATGGCAGAGGCCGGATCGAGCGCTGCGACAGCATCCTCGATCGCCTTGCCGTAACCGTAGGACGAGCGGAAGTCGTCGCGGCTGATTCCAAGTTCCTTGCCGAGCTGGTCCATCAGTTCGATCTTCTGCTCGGTGATGCTCTTCGCACCGCCGTTGAAGAAGGCTTCGGCGATGTTTTCCCGCGCACGTCGGGCTTCTTCGCTGGCCGAGATCCGTGCCTCGACCATCGGGTCGTTGGCGGTCTTGCCGGCGCGCTTCTCTTCCTGCTGCTTGCGCCGCTCCTCGATCTCGTCGAGCATAGACTGCATGAGACCGGTGGCGGCCTGGCCGAAAGCCTGTTGTGTCGGAAGCAACATCGCCATGTCCTTCGATGGGCGCGCGGAAAACAACCGGAAGTTTGCCTCCGGATGTTTAACGGCGCGTAAAGGACGAATGACCAGTAAACGGGATCAGCTGTGGGCGAAGATGTCGGTCTCTTCCCAGCCGAGCAGGTCGAGCTTGGCGCGCGTCGGCAGGAATTCGAAGCAGGCCCGGGCATGTTCGATCCGACCGTCGCGCACCAGGCGCGCGGTCTGCTTGTCGCGCAGGGCATGCAGGTAGAGCACGTCCGAGGCGGCGTATTCGAGCTGCGCCGGCGACAGCATCTCGGCGGCCCAGTCGGAAGACTGCTGCGCCTTGGAGATGTCGACCTCAAGCATTTCTTTGAGATTGTCCTTCAGGCCGTGGCGGTCCGTATAGGTGCGGCTCAGGCGCGAGGCGATCTTGGTGCAGAAAACCGGGGTGGTGGTGACGCCGAAGGTGTGGAAGAGCACGGCAATGTCGAAGCGGCCGAAGTGAAAGATCTTCTCGCGGCTCTGGTCGGCCAGCATGGCAACGAGGTTCGGCGCTTCCTTCTGTCCGGCCGCGATGCGGATGACATCGGCCGTGCCGTCGCCCGGCGACAGCTGCACCACGCACAGGCGGTCGCGCCGCGGCACGAGGCCCAGGGTTTCGGTGTCGATGGCGATCGCCCCGGTATAGCGGGCCGCGTCGGCTGCGGAAATGTCACCTTCGTGATAGCGGATCGTCGCTGCCATCATTGTCTCCAGATCGCGATGAATGTCGTTGCCGCCGGCTATAGCCGAAAGCAGGGCAAAGCACTACCGCTTTCGCCGAGCCCTGACGATCTCCGCTCGGCCTGCCTAGACTAAAGCGTCGGCCGGCTGACCGGGCCCTCCGCGGTCAGTTCGGTAAAGGCCAGGGTCTGGTCGAGATGGGCCGCCCGAAGCGCCAGCAGCTTTTCCGCATAGCGCAGGCGAACCGCGAGGAACGCCGGGTCTTCCGCGACATTGCACAGTTCCATCGGATCCGCCTTCAGGTCGAACAACAGCGGCGGCAGTCCGGAAAAATGCACATATTTGAACGCCTCGTCGCGCAGCACCGACAGATTGCACTGATTGGACCGCAGGCCGAACTGCGTCTCCCGCGTGCCGTTCACCACGTCGCGGAAATCGAATTCGAAGAAGGCCGCGTCCCGCCAGCGCTCGGGTTCTCCACCGGCGACGAACGGCAGAAGAGAGCGGCCGTCCTGATGATTGCGCGGCATGAGGCCAAGCCGCTCGCAGAGCGTCGGCATGATGTCGGCGGCGCTGGTGAAGGCATCGACCTGCCGGCCGGCGGCCCCGGACGCCGCGGGATCGCGGATGACGAGAGGGATATGGTAGCTACCGTCGTGATAGCCACCCTTGCCGAGGCTCCAGTGGTCGCCCATCATTTCGGCATGGTCGGAGGTGAAGACGATGATGGTGTTGTCCCACTCTCCGCTGTCGCGAAGTGCGGCGACGATCCGGCCGACCTGTGCGTCGACCTCGGCGATCATGCCGTAATAGGTGGCGCGGATGCGGTCGAGATCCGCCGCCGTCCAGTCGCTGACCGGTCCCTCGGCGCCTTGGAAGAAGCTCGATTTCTGCTGGAAGGCCATGGCGAAACGCAGAAACGGATGCATGTCCGCCTCGGTCTGGCGATCGGCCGCGCGGGCATAGGCCGGCCCGTCGCCGGGCGCGAACATGCTCGCATAGGGTTCCGGCACGCAGAAGGGCGGGTGCGGCCTCAGGAAGGAGATATGGGCAAACCACGGACGGTCCTGGATCTCCCGCCAACCCAGGAAGGCGTCGGTCAGGAATGCGGTCTGCGTCTCCTCGCTCGAATAGGCGGGCGGCGCGCCGAGGTGTTCCGTCCTGTGGACGTCACGGGTCAACGCCTCGGTCCGGCCCTTCGAGCGCAGCCAGGAGAGCCACTGCTTCTCGTGCTCGAGAAGGATCTGGCCGACGGTGAAGCCGGGCAGCACGCCTTCATAGCTGGTCAGCACCGGGTCGCAGGAATCGACTGCGCGCGGATCCGGCGAGACGTCGGTGTAACCGAACAGGGTCGGATCATAACCGGCGCGGCGCGCGGCGAGCGCCAGGTTGTCGAAGCGGGCATCGAGCGGCGAACCGTTCTGGCAGACGCGGTGATTCGCCTGGTAGAGGCCGGTATAGAGCGTCGCGCGGGCCGGCGAACAGGGCGCCGTGCCGGCGTAGTGGCGGCGGAACAGCACGCCTTCTTTGGCCAGCGCATCGACATTCGGCGTCTGCACCGTCGGATGGCCGGCGGCGGACAGACAGTCGCCACGCCATTGGTCGGCGGTGATGAGCAGGATGTTCGGCTTCATGCGATGCGGCTCCGGCGGATTCGTCTGTTGCTTTGGTCAGGGGTCTGACCTCGCCACGCAGTTTCTCCGCCGAACGGCAGGAAGCAAACGAAAAATCCCGATCCGCCGGCAAACAGAAGTGGATGAAGTATTTGGTGCGCGCCGGACTCACGGCCCCTTTCAAGAACGATGCCTGATGCCCGCGGCGAACCGCCCCTGCGTTTCTTCGATAATCCTTGCGCGATTTCGCCCAAGGATTGATCAATTTCCAGGCTCTCGCGCCGGCGCGACGCTAGAGCGCGGGGATTCGGGCGGAATTCCTTCTGGGCGCCCACGGAGCTATGCGAAAAAAGCACTGCTGCATTGCAGCAATTGAGATAGCAATTCCTGAGAATCAGAATATATTAAAACCATCGAAGCGGCGCACTCCTCCTCCCAGTGCCGCCAGATAGGATCGGCAATACTCCTCCTCCTCCCAATTGCCGATCAAGTTCAAGAGCCTGGCGCACCTCCTCCCGCGCCAGGCTCTTTTCGTTTCGGCCAAAGGCCTCCTTCTCCCATTTCCGAAATCTATGCCTGGCATTGCTCGGCGCTATTTGGAAATTCTCCCGACTTGGACGATGTTCCGCTTTGCGATAGCGGAGAGCCGTGGCGTCCGTTTGTGGCTTGGGCTTCATCAAAGGGAATTCGAATGGCCGATTCAACATATGTCACGATCCGCGAAGCCGGCGCCGACGATGTGGGCACGCTGCACGAGGCCCTTCTGGCGCTCGCGCGCCATACCGGCGACGAGCACAAGATCGAAAGCACGCCGGAGGACCTGCTCGCCCACGGCTTCGGTGAACGGCCCGCCTTCGAAGCGCTGATTGCCGAGGTCGACGGAGCGTTTGCCGGCATGTGCCTGAGCTTTTCGAGCTTCTCCACCTGGCGCGGCAAGCCGGGAATCTATGTCCAGGACCTCTATGTCGACGCAACGTTCCGGGGAAGACGGATCGGCGAACGCCTGCTGCAGGCCGCCGCCGCCCGCGGATATGCCCGGGGCGCCCGCCATCTGAGGCTCTCGGTCGACCAGGCCAATCTGTCGGCCCAGGCCTTCTACGAGCGCGTCGGCATCACACATTCGCGCGACGAGCAGATCCACATGATGCGCGGCGAACGGTTCGAAGCCTTTGCCCGCCAAGAGATGGCGGACGACTAAAGGGCCTGCCGCGCGCGGCTCTTGCTGCCCCACGTCGCCGCGCCGCATTTACCTTGACGGAGCCCGGCCATTGCCTGAACCATGTCGTCGCTCTACCTATGCCACCGACAGCAGTTGCGGCTGGAACAGGAGCTTGACGACATGGCAGTGAAATTCGGCACCAGCGGCTTGCGCGGGCTTTCCACGGAACTGGTCGGCAGCGTATCCGCGCTCTACGCCACGGCCTTTGCCCGGTTCCTGCTCGACCACAAGCTCGCCATCCCCGGCAGCCCGGTCGTCGTCGCCCAGGATTTCCGCCCATCGAGCCCGGAGATCGTCGCGACCGTCATGGCGGCGCTCCGGCGCGCCGGCCTGACCCCCATCGATTGCGGGCCGATCCCGACCCCGGCGCTCGCACTCTACGGGGGCAAGATCGGCGCGGCGGGCATCATGGTGACCGGCTCGCATATCCCGGCCGACCGCAACGGCATCAAGTTCTACCGCCCGGGCGAAGAGATCACCAAGGCGGATGAGACGGCGATCACCGCTCTCGCCGAAACGCTTTCCGCCGATCCGGCCGCCAACCTGGTCGAAGCGGGTTCGGGCGAGAACCACGAACAGGCGGCGACCGACCTTTTTCTTGCGCGCAACAAGGCGGTACTGCCTCCGGAGGCTCTCAAGGGTCTACGCATCGGCATATACCAGCACAGCACGGTTGCCCGCGACATGATGGTCAAGGTGTTCGAGCACTATGGCGCAGCCGTCTTCCCGCTTGGCCGTTCCGAGCAGTTCATTCCCGTCGACACGGAGGCCGTCTCGGACGAGACGGTCGGGTTGATGGCCCACTGGACCGACGAACTGTCGCTCGATGCGATCGTATCGACGGACGGCGACGGCGATCGGCCGCTGGTGGCCGACGAACACGGCCAGCCGCTGCGCGGCGACCTTCTCGGTCTCGTCGCCACCCGTTTCCTCGGGGCAAAGCTGGTGGCGACGCCGGTGACTTCAAATTCCGGACTGGAGGCCGCTGGCGGTTTCGACGTGGTGCGCACGCGGGTGGGTTCGCCCTTCGTGATTGCCGCGATGGAGGAAGCGCTGGCTGCCGGCAAGGAGGGCGTGATCGGCTTCGAGGCCAATGGCGGTCTGATGCTGGGCTCGGATTTTTCCGTCGGGACCGGCGTGCTCAAGGCGCTTCCGACGCGCGACAGTTTTCTCCCGGCGCTCGCCGTGCTCGGCACGGCGGCCAGGGCCGGCCAGTCACTCTCGGCGTTGGCGACGGCTTATAGCCTGCCGATCGCGCTCAGCGACCGGCTGGAGAATTTTGCCGTCGAACGCAGCGCCGCACTGATGTCCCACCTGCGGGCATCGCCGAACAACTTGGCGGGATTCGTCGCGCCACTCGGCCAGGTCAAGTCGGTGAGCGACATCGACGGGCTGCGGGTCACACTTGCCGACGACAGCGTCGTTCACTTCCGCCCCTCGGGCAATGCGCCGGAAATGCGCTGCTATGTCGAGGCCACGGACCAGGCGGCGGCCGAAGCGCTGCTCGCCAAGGGGCTTACGACGCTCGCCGGGTGGACGCCGGCTGCCTAGTCGTCGGTCACCAGCATCGCGCGGAAATCATTGACATTGGTGCCGGTCGGGCCCGGCACGAACAGGCTGTCGGCCAGCGAGAAGGCGGACCAGGCGTCATGCCCGCCAAGAAACGCCCGCGGATCGCCGCCGGCGGAGCGGATCCGTGCCGCCGTCGTGCCGTCGGCGAAGGCGCCGGCATTGTTCTCCGAACCATCAATGCCGTCGGTATCGGCCGCCAGCGCATGGATGCCGGCAGTCCCGTCGATATCAAGCGCCAGCGACAGCAGGAGTTCGCTGTTTCTCCCGCCCTTGCCGTAGCGGTCGTTGGAGATCGTCACCGTGGTCTCGCCGCCGGAGAGGATCACCACCGGCCGGGCGAAGGGACGGTTCCGCTCCTTCACCTCGCGCGCGATCGCGGCATGCATGCGGCCGATGTCGCGGGCCTCGCCCTCGATGGCATCCGACAGGATGACGGCCGGGACGCCGCGTTCTTCCGCCTTCAGCGCCGCCGCCTCCAGCGAGACACGAGCGGAGGCGATCACGTGGACCTCGTTGCGGGCAAAGACCGGGTCTGTCGGATCCGGCGCGTCGGCGATCTCGGTTTTCAGATGGGCCATGACGGCGGCAGGGAGCTGCATCCCATATTCGGCGACGATCGCCAGCGCCTCCTTTGCCGATGATCTCGAAGGCACGGTCGGCCCCGAGGCGACGAAGGCCGGATTGTCGCCCGGCACGTCGGAAACGATCAGGCTGACGACGCGGGCCGGCGCACAGGCTGCGGCCAGGCGCCCGCCCTTGATGCGCGAGACATGTTTTCTCACCACGTTCATCGCCGAAATCGGCGCGCCGGAGGCGAGCAGTGCCTTGTTGACGGCGATCTCGTCGGCCAGCGCCAGACCAGACGGCGGAGCGGGCAGCAGCGCCGAGCCGCCGCCGGAGATCAGTGCCACGACGAGATCATCCTCGCTCAGACCTTCGACCGTCTTCAACAGGGCATCCGACGCCCGCAATCCCGCCTCGTCGGGAACCGGGTGCGCCGATTGCAGGACCGTGATGTGCTGGCACGGTTCGATCGGGCCGTGGCGCGCGACCACCAGCCCTTCAAGCGGACCGTCCCACAGCCGCTCGAAGGCGGCCGCCATCTGGC
Organism: Rhizobium sp. Q54; assembly: GCA_943370615.1. GTDB lineage: Bacteria > Pseudomonadota > Alphaproteobacteria > Rhizobiales > Rhizobiaceae > Allorhizobium. Next base: position 96,230 of record CALRRQ020000014.1, on the reverse strand, counting down.
TCGCCGCCTTGCCGGCGCCGATGACGATGGTGCGGCCTTTGGGTCTTTCCGGGAGATGCGCACTGATCGCCGCATAGGGGTCGGCGGCATGCACTGCCGCCTCGAAAAGCGATGTCAGGAAGGCCCGCGGGTCGGTCAGGGTCACGATGTCAGTCCGCTATCTCAATGTCATAGACCAGAATGCCGTCGAGGCCGCCGACGGCGTTGTCGACGATCCTGGCGCCGGTCTTCTGGTGTTCCGGGTCGGCAAGATAGGCATCCCGCGCCGCCGGTCCATCGAAATCGACGACGAAGCCCTCGCGATAGCCCTTGTCCATGCCGGTCTCCGGGCTGACATTGTCGCCGATATGGGCGGCCAGAAAGCCGGGCAGCCGAGTTTTCAGCGCGGCGATCTCGGCATAGATTGTCGCCTTGGTTTCCTTCGGCGTTTCGGGCTTGAAGCGGATGAAGACGCAATGCCGGATCATGGGAGGTCCTATCGGATGTTCGCCCGCGCCCGAGGGCGCTGGTCGTTGCGTTCATGGGTGAAGACCGTCGGCGGCAGGGGTGCCCGATCGCGGATGATGTCGGCGCCCTTTTCGCCCACCATGATGGTCGGGGCATTGGTATTGCAGGAGGGCACACGCGGCATGACCGAACTGTCGCAGACGCGAAGGCCCTCCAGCCCGCGCACCTTGAGGTCGAGCCCGACCACCGCCATGGCATCCGTGCCCATCTTGCAGGTGCCGACCGGATGGTGGTCGGTCTTGGCGTTGGCGCAGCCGTAGTCGAACAGTTCTTCGTCGGTCATGACCTTGGGACCGGGCAGCCGCTCGGCCATGATGTAAGGTTTCAGCGCTGCCTGCTGGAAGATCTCGCGAGCGATCTTCAGCCCCTCGATCGACATCTTGCGGTCGTGCGGGTCCTCCCAGTAGTTCGGGTCGATCAAGGGTGCTGCCGACGGATCGGACGAGGAGAGACGCACCGTGCCGCGCGAGCGCGGATGGAGATAGGCGGAGTTAAGCGTCACGCCGGCATTCTTCAGCTTTTCGACGCCCGCCTCGATGCCGGAGCCGAGACCGAGGTGGAACTGGATGTCCGGCGAACGCGCCTCGGGGTCCGCATACCAGAACCCGCCCGTCTCGAAGAGCGAGGAGGCGACCGGTCCGGTGCGGAACAGCACATATTCAACGCCGGCCCATAGCGTGCGATGCAGTTTCGCCACGCCGTCATAGGTATGGTCGCCGGTGCATTCGGAAATGACGAACAGGTCCAGATGGTCCTGCATGTTGGAGCCGACGCCCGGCAGATCATGCCGGACATCGACGCCCACCGACCTCAGGTGATCGGCCGGGCCGATGCCGGACTGCTGGAGCAGTTTCGGAGAGCCGATCGCCCCGGAGGAAACCAGCACCTCGCGTTCGGCGCGGATCGTCTCGACGCCCCGGCCGGTGACGACCTCGACGCCGACGGCACGCGTGCCTTCGAGTACGATGCGCGAAACCCGGGCGCCGGTGCGAATCGTCAGGTTCTTGCGATCCCTGATCGGCGAAAGATAGGCGAGCGAGGCGGAAGAGCGGCGGCGATTGCGCTGGGTCAGCTGGTAGAAGCCGACGCCGGCCTGCTGCTTTCCATTGAAGTCGTGATTGTAGGGAATGCCGAGTTCCTGGCCGGCGCGGATATAGGCGTCGCAGATCGGCAGGGCCGAAACCGGCATCGAGACGCCGAGCGGGCCGCCATAGGAATGGTAGTCGTCGGCAAAACGCTGGTTGTCCTCGGCCCGCTTGAAATAAGGCAGGACGGAGCGATAGTCCCAGCCCTCGCAATCGTCCTCGGATGCCCAAAGATCGTAGTCGGCGGCATTGCCGCGCGTGTAAAGCTGGGCGTTGATCGAGGAGCCGCCGCCGATCACCTTGGCCTGGGTATAACGCAGCACCCGGCCCTTCATATGCTTCTGCGGCACGGTTTCCCAGCCCCAGCTGGCGACGCCCTTGGTCATCTTGGCAAAGCCCGCCGGCATGTGGAACAGCGGATTCCAGTCGCCGCCGCCCGCCTCGAGCAACAGAACCTTGACGTTCGGGTCCTCCGACAGACGGTTGGCGAGCACGCAGCCGGCCGGACCGGCACCGGTGATGATGTAGTCGTAGGTCATAACGTCTTCCTCAACCAATTCCTTCGTGACGTGCCCCTCATCCGCCTGCCGGCACCTTCTCCCCGCACGCGGGGAGAAGGACGCTTGCCGCAGCGTCTCCGTCCCCCTCTCCCCGTTCACGGCGAGAGGGTCAGGGTGAGGGGCAGTCGTTCACAGCCTTCCGATCGACAGCCCGCCGTCGAGATCGATCACCGAGCCCGTGGCAAAGGCGAAACGGCCGGAGGCAAGCGCCGAGACCACGCCGCCGATGTCGTCCGGTTCGCCCCAGCGCTTCATCGGCACCAGACCGTCCGCGATCAGCGCGTCATATTTTCCGGCCACGCCGGCGGTCATGTCGGTTCGGATGATGCCCGGGCGGATCTCGAAAACGCCGATGCCCTTTTCCGCAAGATAAAGGGCGAGCCCCTTGCTGAAGGCCGAAAGGCCGGCCTTGCTCATGCAGTAGTCGAGGCGTTCCGGTGAACTGAGTTCCGCCGAGACGGAGGTAATGTTGACGATCGCGCGCGCCGCGGCAGGTGCGGCCTGCGCCAGCATGGCCTTCAGCACCGACTGGGTGAAGAACACCGTTCCGCGCAGGTTGGTGGCGATGATGCGGTCGAAATTCTCCGGCGTCAGCCCGAGGAAGTCGCCGCGTACGACCGAGCCCATGCCGGCATTGTTGACCAGGCAGTCGATCCGGCCGAAACATGCCATGATCTTCTCCACCGTCGTCGCATGGCCGGCGACCTCGGCGAGGTCGGCCTCGAAATAGGCGGCCTCGACGCCCCACGTTTCGAGATCGGTCAGCACGCCGTCATCGGCGGCAAGTGGCCCAAGACCGGTGACGGCAAGGTCGAAGCCATCGGCGGCCAGCGCCCGGGCAATGCCGAGGCCGATGCCGCGACGGCCGCCGGTGACGATGGCGAGAGGACGGGAACGGGTCATGCGGCAAGGTCCTCCCTGCGGATATGCGCCGCGACGCGCAGCGCCTGGGCAGCGATCGTCAGCGCCGGATTGACGGCGGCCGAGGTCGGCAGGCAGGCGGCGTCGACGACGAAGAGGTTGGGATGATCATAAGCCCGGCACCAGACATCCAGCGGGGCGGCCGTCGGATCATCGCCGATCCGCACCGTGCCGCATTGGTGGGACGGCGTGCGCTTGTCGAAGGGGCGCGACAGTACGATCGGGAAGCCTGCCGCCCTGAGGGCGCGTTTCAGATGGGCGACGAGATCAAGATGGGCGTCCCAGTTGGTGCGGTGCCATTTGAGGATGATGCGGTCGCCATCGACCATGACGCGGCTTTCCGGATGGGGAATGTCCTCGCTCATGGCGTAGAAATCGATCGCGTGGCGGGACACGCGGTCCAGCAGCCATTCCGGCACCTGGGGCATGTTGGCCTTGAGGATCTGGCCGGAGACGCGGCCGAGCAGCTGGACATTGCCAAGCGGCGCCCCGCCCTTGCCGTCCGAGAGATAGAAATCGTTGAAGCCGAAGGTCTTCTGGTAGATCGACGTGTTGCGGTAGAAGGGCGAGATCGCCAGCACGGCGCTCGAATTGTGGTTCATGAAGTTGCGGCCGACCTGGTCGGAGGAGTTGGCAAGCCCGCGCGGATGACGTTCGTTCGCCGAGCGCAGCAGAAGGGCCGCGGACTGCACGGCGCCGGCCGAGAGAATGACGAGGCGCGGCGCGATCCTCTCCGCGACGCCGTCGCGCAGCACATGCACGGCAACGATCCGGCGGCCGTCCTCGGAGGTTTCCAGCCGCGTCACGCGCGAGCGGACCTGCAGCGTGACATTGGGATGCTGAAGTGCCATGGCGAGCGCCGTCGTCTCGGCGTCCATCTTGCCGTCGTGGCAGTTCGGATGCGCGTCCCACGGGGTCTTCGCCTTGGCAAGCCAGCGATCGAGATCGAGGCCGAGGGGCAGGGAATAGGGGTGAAGGCCGTTCGCTTTCAGCTTTCGGCGTACCGCGGCGATGGTCGGCTCGTCGGGCACCGGCGGGAAGGCATAGGGCGCCGAATGCGCGGGTTCGGTCGGATCCTCGCCGAGCGCGCCATGCACCTGGTAGAGCCGCTCCGCCTCGGTGTACCAGGGCTCCAGCTCCTCATAGGGGAAGGGCCAGGCGGGCGAGACGCCCTCGCGATGCTTCATCTCGGCAAAATCCTCGGCGCGGTAACGCACCAGGACCGCACCGTAGAATTTCGAATTGCCGCCGACATTGTAGTAGTTGCCGGGATTGAAGGCCTTGCCGTCGGCCTCGTACCACATCTCCTTCGGGCGGAAGTGGCCGCGCTGGAAGATCGCCCGCTGGTCGCGGTTTTCCGGCCGGTCGGCGATATGGTCGCCGGCCTCGAGGATCAGGATCCTGGCGCCCGACGGGGCGAGCCCCGCGGCAACCGTCGAGCCGCCGATCCCCGAGCCGATGATGACGATGTCGGGCGTGGTTGTCATGGTCGTGCTCAGGCGATCCGGCTTTGCGTCTTCGGATCGAAGAAGACCGCCTTGTCGAGATTGAAGGCGAGCTTGGCCGTCTGGCCGGCGGCGATGCGTGCGTCGGCCCTCAGACGCGCGACGACTTCCTTGCCGCCCAGCTTGGTGACCGCGAAAGTATCCGAGCCGGCGGGCTCCACCACCTCGATCAGGCACTCTCCCTCGACCAGGGTCCGGGCATTACGGTCCGAACCGTCCGGGTCCGTCAGCGCCTCCGGGCGGATGCCGAACACCACGTCGCGGCCGGCATGCGCGGCGAGCGCCGCCTTGTCGGTCGCAAGCGGCAGGGACAGCGGCGTGCTGCCCGGGCGATCGAGCGTGATCGCCAGGCCCCCTGCCCCGTTCTCGACCCTGGCGGTCAGGAGGTTCATCGCCGGAGATCCCATGAAGTCGGCGACGAACATGTTGGCGGGGTTGTTGTAGATCTCCGCCGGCGAGCCGAACTGCTGCAACACGCCATCCTTCAGCACGGCGATCTTGGTGGCCAGCGTCATCGCCTCGATCTGGTCGTGGGTGACGTAGACGATGGTGGTCTTCATGCGGGCATGCAGGCGCTTGATCTCGGTGCGCATGTCGACGCGCAGCTTGGCATCGAGGTTGGACAACGGCTCGTCGAACAGGAAGACCTGCGGATTGCGCACCAGGGCGCGGCCCATGGCGACGCGCTGGCGCTGGCCGCCCGAAAGCTGGCTCGGCTTGCGGTCGAGAAGGTGGCCGATCTGCAGCATCTCGGCGACGCCGGCAATCGCCTGGTCGCGCTCCTCCTTCGGCACGCCGCGGATCTCCATGCCGAAGGCGATGTTTCCGGCCACCGTCATGTTCGGATAGAGCGCATAGGACTGGAACACCATGGCGATGTCGCGCTTGGACGGCGGCAGGCCGGCGACGTTGCGGCCATTGATGGAGATTTCGCCGGACGTGATCGGCTCCAGCCCGGCAATCGTGTTGAGCAGGGTCGACTTGCCGCAACCGGACGGACCGACCAGCACGAGAAAGCCGCCCTCCTCGATCTCGAGGTTGATGTCCTTCAGGATCTCGAGCGCGCCGTAGGACTTGCGGAGGTGAGAAATCTGCAGAAACGACATGATGGTTATCCTTTCACGGCGCCGGACATCAGGCCGCGCACGAAATATCGTCCGGAGACGATATAGACGATGAGGGTGGGCAGGGCGGCGAGGATCGCGCCCGCGAAGTGGACATTGTATTCCTTGACCCCGGTCGAGGACGAAACGAGGTTGTTGAGCGCAACCGTCATCGGCGTCGAGGAGGCGCCGGAGAACGAGGCGCCGAACAGGAAGTCGTTCCAGATATTGGTGAACTGCCAGATGACCGAAACGACGATGATCGGGCCGGAAGACGGCAGAAGGATGCGGTAGAAGATCTGGAAGAAGCTCGCGCCGTCGATCTGCGCCGCCCGCACCAGCTCGGTCGGGAAGGCCTCGTAGTAGTTGCGGAAATAGAGCGTGGTGAAGCCGAGGCCGTAGATCACGTGCACCAGGATCAGGCCCCAGATCGAACCGGCAAGGCCCAGAATGCCGAGGATGCGGGCCATCGGGATCAGCACGATCTGGAACGGGATGAAGCATGACAGGAGCAGCAGTCCGAAGAAGACGTTAGAGCCCGGGAAGCGCCACTTGGTCAGCACATAGCCGTTGAGCGCGCCGATGATGGTCGAGATCGCCACGGCCGGCACGACCATCAGGATCGAATTGATGAAGAAGGGCTTGAGGCCGGTCGGCTGCACGCCGATCTGCGCGGTCGACCAGGCCGACAGCCACGGTTCGATCGTCCAGACCTTCGGCAGGTTCAGCATGCCGCCCTGGCGGATCTCCTCCAGGGGTTTGAGCGAATTCACCACCATCACGTAGAGCGGCAGCAGATAGTAGACGGCGAACAGGATCAGCGCCGTGTAGATCAGCGCCCGCGTCAGGCGGCCGTGCGAGATGACATTGTCGGGGCTCGACGCGCTCATCAGCGTTTTCCTCCGCGGATTTCGGAATAGAGGTAGGGCACGATGATCGAGAAGATCATGATCAGCATGATGATCGCCGAGGACGCGCCGATGCCCATCTGGTTGCGGGTGAAGGTGTAGGAATACATGAAGGTGGCCGGCACTTCCGTCGCCTGCCCCGGCCCGCCGCCGGTCAGCGCCACGACGAGGTCGTAGGCTTTGATGGCGAGATGGGCGAGCACGACGAAGGCCGAAAGGAAGACCGGGCGCATCAGCGGGATGATGATGCGGCGATAGACGGTGGCGGTGGAGGCGCCATCGATCTGCGCGGCCTTGATGATCTCGTTGTCGACGCCGCGCAGGCCGGCCAGGAACATGGCCATGACGAAACCGGAGGATTGCCAGACGGCGGCGATCACCACGCAGTAGATGGCGTAGTTGCGATCCTTGATCCAGTCGAAGGCAAAACTCTCCCAGCCCCAGAGGTGCATGGTGTTCTCAAGCCCGATGCCGGGATCGAGGAACCACTTCCACGCCGTGCCGGTGACGATGAAGGACAGCGCCATCGGATAGAGATAGATCGGCCGCAGAAGCCCCTCGGCGCGGATCTTCTGGTCGAGCAGGATGGCAAGCCCAAGGCCCAGCACCGAGCAGATGACGATGTAGAGCGAGGCGAAGATACCGAGATTGCCCAGCGCACGCCACCAGTGCGGCAGCGCCCAGAGCTTGGTGTAGTTGGCGAGGCCGACGAAATTGTAGGACGGCAGCATCTTGCTGTCCGTCATCGACAGGAAGCCCGTATAGGCGATGAAGCCGTAGACGAAGACGAGCACGATAAGGAAACTGGGTGCCAGCACGAGCTTTGGCAAAAGCTCCTGCAGCCGGCTGCGGCTGTCCATGGTCGTTACCACCGTTGACTTTTAGGTTGTGAACTGTGGGGCTTGCCCCTCACCCTAACCCTCTCCCCGCAAGCGGGGAGAGGGGACGGAGACGCTGCGGCATTGGTCCTTCTCCCCGTTTACGGGGAGAAGGTGCCGGCAGGCGGATGAGGGGCAAGGCCCTCACCGCCCCCTAGGCCTTACTTTGCGCCCTCGACCGCGGCCGCCAGTTCCTTGACGGCTTCGTCGGAGTTGAGTTCGCCGTTGAAGGCGCGGGTGACGACGTCGTAGATGGCGTTCTTCACCGAGGCCGGGTTGGCGTGGCCATGGGCCATGGAGCCGAACAGCGAACCGTTGGTGTTGGCTTCCGCGAGGTCCTTGATCGCCTTCTTGCCGCAATCGTCGAAGGCTTCGTCCGACACGTCGGTGCGGGCCGGCGCCGAACCCTTGACCACGTTGAAGGCCGACTGGAAAGTCGGGCTCTCGATGGCCGAGGCCATGGCGAGCTGAGCCGGCACCTTGTCGTCGGCGACCTTGAACATGGCGAACTGGTCGGAGTTGAAGGTGACGGAGCCCTGCGTTCCGGGGAAGCGCATGCAGACGAAATCGGAGCCCGGCTTCTTGCCGGCCTTGATGAATTCGCCCTTGGCCCAGTCGCCCATGAACTGAACGCCGGCCTTGCCTTCGATGACCATGGCGGAAGCGAGGTTCCAGTCACGGCCGGAGAAGTTGTCGTCGACATAGGTACGCAGCTTGGCGAGGCGCTCGAAGGCTTCCTTCATCTTGTCGCCGGAGAGTGCCGCCGGGTCGAGGTCGATGAAGGCCTGCTTGTAGAAATCATTGCCGAGCGAAAGCACGACGGCGTCGAAGATAGTCGCGTCCTGCCAGGGCTGGCCACCATGGGCGACCGGAGTGATGCCCTGTTCCTTGAACTTGTCGAGAAGGGCGACGAGTTCGTCCCAATTCGCCGGTTCCTTGCCGCCGGCCTTGTCGAGCGCTGCCTTGTTGATCCACAGCCAGTTGGTGGAGTGGACATTGACCGGAGCGGCGATCCAGTGGCCGTCATACTTGGAGAACTGCTGCAGGGCGGTCGGGATGACCTTGTCCCAGCCTTCCTTGGCAGCCACTTCGTCCAGATTGCCGAGCGCGCCTTCCTTGGCCCAGTCGAGGATGTCGAAGCCGAGCATCTGTACCGCGGTCGGCGCATTGCCGGCGGTGACGCGGGCACGAAGCACCGTCATCGCTTCCGTGCCGCCGCCACCGGCGACCGGCATGTCGGTCCAGGAAATACCCTTGCCTTCAAGGTCCTTCTTCAGGACGTCGAGGGCTGCGGCTTCGCCGCCCGAAGTCCACCAATGCAGGACTTCGACATTGTCGGCGGCGCGGGCGATGCCGCCTGCCATCGTGGCGATCAGGGCTGCTGCAGTCGTGGTAGTCAAGAACTTGCGCATCGTATTCCTCCCGGTTGCAAGTCAATGCGGCGGAACTCCTCCCCGCCGTTTGGATGGACCAGGCACATTCGCGCCAGGTCCGGTATTTTATGCGGTCTCCCACCGCAGGGGTATTAAAGAAGTCATAACTTGACCAACGTCAAGAACACCGAAACACATTTTTAAATCGATTGAACACTATGTGTTCCGGCCTTTTTCAGCGCGGCATCCACCAGCCGGTGCGCGCGCCGATATGCATGTTGAGGGTCTTGGCCTCGGTGTAGTCCTCGACCGCGTGGCGGCCGAGTTCGCGCCCGAGGCCCGACTGGCGATAGCCGCCGAAGGGCAGTTCCGAGGCGCCATCCATGAAGGTGTTCATCCAGACCGTGCCGGCACGGACCTTGCGGCCGACCGTCAGGCAGGTGTCGAAATCGCGGCTCCAGACCCCGGCCGACAGGCCATAGTCGATAGCATTGGCAATGCGGATCGCCTCGTCCGTCGTCTCGAAGGTCAGGACCGAAAGGACCGGACCGAAGACCTCCTCGCGGGCGACCGCCATGTCCGGGGTCACTTTGTCGAGGATGGTCGGGGTCATGAACTGGCCCATGCCGAAATCGATGGTCGAGCCGCCATAGGCGACATTGGCGCCGCCGGCCGATGCCCCAGAAACATAGCCAGCGATCTTTTCCAGATGCTGCGGAGTGATGATCGCGCCGACCTGGGTACTCGGGTCGAGCGGATCGCCAACCTTGACGGCATTGGAAAGCTCGGCGATCCGGGCCACCACGTCGTCGGCGATGCTCCTGTGCAGGATGAGGCGCGAGCCGGCATTGCAGCATTCGCCGGCATTGAACCAGGCGCCGAACACGGCGGCGTCGATAAAGGCCTCCAGATCGGCGTCGGGAAAGACGATCTGCGGGTTCTTGCCGCCAAGTTCGAGCGAGACCTTCTTCAGCGTCTGGGCCGCATTGGCCATGGTGAGCCGGCCGACGCCGGTCGAGCCGGTGAACGAGATCATGTCGACCGCAGGATGGGTCGTCATCGGCGCACCGACTTCCGGACCGGTACCGACCACTATGTTGACGACGCCGGCGGGCACGCCGGCCTCGATCAGGATTTCGCCGAGCACCAGGGTCGAGCCGGAGGTGAGTTCGGACGGCTTGACGACGCAGGTGCAGCCGGCGGCGAGCGCGAAGGGCAGCTTCTGGCCGACGATCAGGAAGGGGAAGTTCCAGGGCGTGATGATCGACACGACGCCGATCGCCTCGCGCAGCACCACACCCAGCGTGCCGTCGCCGAGCGTGTTGTAGCTTTCGCCATGCAGGTCGCGGGCAAGCGCCGCAGCATAGCGCCAGATGTCGACTGCACCGGCGATCTCGCCCTTGACCTGGGTGATCGGCTTGCCGGCCTCGACGGCGTCGAGATAGGCGATCTCGTCCAGCCGTTCCTCGATCAGGGCGGCAGCTTTCAGAAGGATGCCGGAGCGTTCCGCGGCCGTCATGCGCGGCCAGGGGCCATCGTCGAAGGCCTTGCGGGCGGCGAGAATGGCGCGCTCGGCGTCGGCGGCGCTTGCCTGCTGATAGCGGCTGACGACGATGCCGTGGCCCGGGGCGACGCGCTCCAGCGTGCGGCCGTCGGCGCCGGCGCCCCATTTGCCGTCGATCAGCATGGAGAATTCGCGAACCGTCGCGTCTTCGATCTTCCTGGGCGTGACGAGTACCGGCATTACCATTCTCCCTTGAATTCGGCGGCGCGCTTTTCCCTGAAGGCGGACACGCCTTCCTTCAGGTCACCGGTCTTGGCCACCAGGATCGATCCCAGCGCCTCGACGGCCGCGCCATTGTCCTCGCCGCCGGCGATGGACAGCATGAGTTTCGAGATCTCGACGGCCGCGGGGCCACGTGCCGCGATCCGCGCGGCATAGTCCTTGGCCGCGTTCAGCGCTTCGCCGGTGTCGACCACGTGATCGACCAGACCGTTGGCGCGCGCCTCCTCGGCGACGAACATCTCGCCGCCCAGCGCCATGCGCCGCACGATCTGCGCGCCGAAGCGGCGGACGAGGCGCTGGGTGCCGGACCAGCCGGGAACCATGCCGAGCGAGGTTTCCGGCAGGCCGATCTTTGCCTGCCGCTCGGCGATGCGGATGTCTGCAGCGCCGGCGAGTTCCAGCCCGCCGCCCAGCGCATGGCCGTTCATCGCGGCGATCACCGGCATGCGAAGCGTCGCCAGCCGATCGAAGATACGGTGGCCATGACGCACCCAATGGTGACCGAATTCCTGCGCCTGCATGCCGCCCCAGGCGGCAATGTCGCCGCCGGCGGAGAAGGCCTTGCCCTCGCCGGTCAGGATGACGACACGAACGGCGCTGTCGGCTTCGACCCGTTCGAGAACGACCGAAAGCTCGGCGAGCATGTCGAGGTCGAGCGCATTGAGCTTGTCGGCGCGCGCCAAGGTGATGATGGCGACCGAAGCCTCGACGGCAAGACGGATGCGGTTCTCAGCCATGGGACACCTCCAGCACCCGCTTCGGCTTCTGCGGAAGCTGAAGTCCGATCGGCGCATCGCGGAACAGCTCGTGATCCATGCCCTTGAGATCCGGCGAGATGATCAGCGGGAATTCCGACTGGGCGAGAATCTGGCTTTCAAGATCGATGCCCGGCGCGATTTCGGTGAGCATGATGCCGTCCGGCGTCAGCTTCATCACGCAGCGCTCGGTGACATAGGTGATGTCCTGGCCCTGGCTGATGGCACGATGGCCGGAGAAGGTCACGTGTTCGACCTCGTTGACCAGCTTCTTCAGCTTGCCTTCCTTCTCGACGACGAGGCGACCGTCCTCGAGGGAGAGCTTGGCGCCGGCATTGAACATGCCGGAGAAGACGATCTTTTTGGCCCGCGCCGTGATGTCGACGAAGCCGCCCGCGCCGGCCGTCACATGCGGACGGAAGGCGAGCTTGGAGACGTTGACCGAGCCGTCGCGGCCGATCTCGAGGAAGGACAGCAGCGAGGCGTCGAAGCCGCCACCCTGGAAGTAGGTGAACTGGTAGGGCGACGGCATGTAGCCGTCGGCGTTGGAGGCGCAGCCGAAGGCGAAATCCAGAAGCGGCACGCCGCCGACGGCGCCCTGCTCGATTACCCAGGTGACGGCGCCGTGAAGCCCCTCTTCAAGCAGGATGCGCGGCACGTTGGCGGAAATGCCGAAGCCGAGATTGACGCAGCTTCCGGCTTCCAGCTCCTGCGCCACGCGGCGGGCGATGACCTTCTGGACGCCGAATTCCGGCAGATGAAAGCTGTCGAGCGGACGGAAGATCTCGCCCGAGATCGCCGGATCGTACAGCGTCTGGGTCGTCTGCTTCTGGTCGGGATCGACGATGACATAGTCGACCAGCATGCCGGGCACGCGCACGTCATGCGGCTTCAGCGAGCCGTCCTTGGTCAAACGCTTGACCTGCGCAATGACGATGCCGCCATTGTTGCGGGCGGCGAGCGCCTGGTCGAGGCCGCCGAGATAGGCGCCCTCGTGCTCATAGGTGAGGTTGCCGCGCTCGTCGGCCGTGGTGGCGCGGATGATGGCGACCTGCGGAACGATCGCCGGGAAATAGAGCCATTCTTCGCCTTCGAACTCGATCTTCCTGACGACCGGCTCTTCGGCCGCGGCCGCATTCATGGCGCAGCCCTGGCGATCCGGATCGACGAAGGTCTCCAGGCCGACCTTGGTGATGACGCCCGGCCGTTTGGCCGCCGCCTCGCGGTGCATGTCGAAGAGAATGCCGGAGGGGATATTGTAGGCCGGGATCTCGTTTCCGGTGACCATCTGCCAGATGAGCGGTGGTTCGGAGGTCGAGGGTCCCGATGGATAGGAGCCGCCGATGATGCGGGCCAGAAGCCCTTTGCGGGCGATATGGTCGATACCCTTGATGCCACTCATGTCGCCGGCGGCGATCGGATGAAGCGTCGTCAGGTTCCGCGGATGGCCGGTTGCAGTGAAGCGCTCGCCGATCGCCTTCAGCATCAGGTCCGGGCAGCCGAGGCCGCTCGACGACGAGACGGAGACGATGGCGCCATCGGGGATCAGGGCGGCAGCTTCGGCCGGGGTGATCTGCTTGCTCATGGTCTTCTTCAAAGTCCGGTTTCAATCTTGACGGCGGCACCCTCTGCGGCCGATCGCACGACCGCGAGACCGGTCGCCAGCGACCACAGGCCGTCCTCGCCGGTGGCCGACGGGCTACCCTTGCCGGAAATGGCGGCATGGAAGTTGGCGATGGCGCGCTCGTAGAGATCCTGCTGGTCGAGCGGCAGTTCGCGTTCGCCCTCGGCATTGCGCAGCACGACGTTGCCGACGGGGCGCTGGGTCATGACATTGCGGGCGATCAGCGATCCTTCCGTGCCATGCACCTCGAAGCCGGTTTCGGCGAACTTCGCGGTGAACGCATCGTGGAACTGGGCGATCAGGCCGGACTTGAAGCGCATGACGCCCATCACGCCATCTTCGAGGCCCGACTGGCCCATGCCGGCCGACTGGCTGAAGGCGGTCACTTCCACCGGATCGTCATTGAGGACGAAACGCAGGGTATCGGCGTCGTGCACGGTGATGTCGAGGATCACACCGCCGCCGGCATCAGGCCGTTCGAGGCGCCAGCCCTGCAGGTGCGGCGGCAGATAGACCGCATGAAAGACCCGGGCGGCCAGCGGCTTTCCGATCCGGCCTTCGGCGATCGCCGCGCGCATGGCGCGGTGACTCGCGGCATTGCGCAGATGGTGATTGGTGGCGAGAACCACGCCCGCCTCTGCGGCTTCGGCGATCATCGACCGCGCGTCGTCGAGGGAGAGCGCCAGCGGCTTTTCGCAGAGCACATGCTTGCCGGCACGGGCGGCGGCAATCGCCTGGTCGCGATGCAGTTCGTTGGTGGTCGAGATGTAGACGGCGTCGATCGCCGGATCGTTGACGATCTCGTCGAGTGTCGCAGCGACGCGGGCGATGCCGTTCTCCGCGGCATAGGCGCTGCCGCGTTCGGCATTGCTGCTCAGTACGGATGCCAATTCGCCGCCATTGGCGCGGATCGCTCCGATGACCCATTCGCGTGCGATCGTGCTTGCGCCGATCAGGCCCCAGCGAACCATGCTTCCTCCTCCCGCGCCGGCCTCCCGGCCGCGCTGAATTTCACTTCCTCAAAGCGCGACTGTCGCCGCGCCCTCCATTGTCAAACCGCCGATATGCCCCTCTCCCAGGGCACCCTCCGCGCCGCAGCTGCGGCGAACCACCAGGTGCGCCGGGCTGATGACAGCCTCGGGCTCCACCTTTCCGGCATTGATCTGTTTCAGCAGCAGTTGCGCCGCGCGACGGCCCATGCCCTGCGGGTCGATCGACACCGTCGTCAGGGCCGGCACCGCCGTCTTTGCCTCGATGACGTCGTCGAAGCCGACGACGGCGAAATCCGCGCCCGGATCGAGCCTGACCTTGCGCAGGCCGTCGCAGACGCCGAAGGCGACCGCATCGTTGAAGCACAGCGCCGCGGTCGGGCGATTGGCGAGAGCCAGGCAGCGCTCGATCGCGACCATACCGCCGACGCGCGAAGGGGCAGACGCCATGACCAGATCGTCGCCGCAATCGAGACCGGCCGCACGCAGCGCCTCGCGATAGCCGCCAAGACGCTCGGAAAAGACGGTCGTATCCGGGAAACCACCGAGAAAAGCGATGCGGCGATGGCCGAGCGAAATGAGATGTTCAACCGCGGCCTTGGCGCCGGCGGCATTGTCCGACAGCAGCGAGGAGACCCGCGCGCCCGGCACGTTGCGCACCACGGCGACCACCGGAATGCCGGCAGCCGCCAGGGGCTTCAGGTCGGCGGCGGACGTGCCGCGCGCCGGAGAGATGATCAGGCCGGATATGCCGTGCTCGCGCATCGAGTTGACGACCTCGCGCTGGCGATCCGGATTTTCCGCCGAATTGGCGAGGAACTGGACGAAGCCGGCGGACTGGACCGTCATGTCGATGCCGACGGCAAGCTCGGCGAAGAAGCTGTTGGTCAGGTCGTTGACGACCACGCCGATGATCTTCGACTTGGCGTTCGACTGGCGCAGATTGGCCGCGCCGCGATTATAGACATAGCCGAGCTCGCGGATTGCCGCGTTGACCCTGGCGCGCGTTCCCTCGTTGACCAGCGGACTACCCTGCAGGACGAGAGACACGGTCGACTTCGACACGCCGGCGGCGCGTGCGATGTCGATGACCGTCACCCTTTCTCCCATCTGCGGATCCTCCCGAATTTCAATCTGGATTGGACTCATAATTGGAACGATCCAAATCTGTCAAGCACGAAAAGCGATTCTCCTTCGATCGTGATCGGGGGCTTGGCGTCACGGGGTCGTGCACATATCCCTCTGACTGTTTATATTGCTTTATCTAACCATTTTATCGGATGCGCTTTCTGCTAAGTCGTCTCAAACGGCGCGCCAATAAGCGGAAATGCGCCGATATCCGGACTTGCCATTTGGAACGATCTAAATTATTGAGCCATCGAACCATGGAGGAGGAAGCCATGATGCAGACCATTACCCTGCCGCAGATGGATGGCACGATCGAGGATTATCGCCTGGTCGGCACGCCCACCGCACGGCCTGCCGCACCGCCGCGCTTCAACCGCATTGCCTATGCCGCCGCGCACGTCGTCTCGGACCCGTTTCGTGATCGCGATCCCTGGGGCGCACCGGCGATCGACTGGGACCGGACCATGGCCTTCCGCCATCATCTCTGGAGCCTCGGCTTCAAGATCGCCGAGGCCATGGATACCGCGCAGCGTGGCCTCGGGCTCGACTGGGCGGGTGCGCAGGAGCTCATCCGCCGCTCGCTGGCCGAGGCGCGCCACGTGCCGGGAGCCGACCTTGCCTGCGGCGCGGGAACGGATCATCTCGCGCCTGCCGATGCCCGCTCGCTCGACGACGTGATCCGCGCCTACGAGACGCAGATGGGTTTCGTCGAGGCCAATGGCGGCAGAACCATCATGATGGCCAGCAGGGCCTTGGCGCGCGTGGCGAGATCCGCTGACGACTACCGCGCCGTCTATCGCCGCATCCTGCGCCAGGCGAAGGACAAGGTCATCATGCACTGGCTCGGCAGCATGTTCGACCCGCAGCTCGCCGGCTATTGGGGCAGCGACAGCTTCGACGAGGCGCTCGATACCGTGATCTCGATCATCGACGAGAACCGCGACAAGGTCGAAGGCATCAAGATCTCGCTGCTCGACAATGCCAAGGAGATCACGCTGCGCAAACGGCTGCCCGAAGGGGTGCTGTGCTACACCGGCGACGACTTCAACTATGCCGACCTGATCGAGGACGGCCCGGACGGCTACAGCCACGCCCTGCTCGGCATTTTCGATGCGGTGGCGCCGCAGGCCTCGCATGCGCTGGCGGCGCTGGCGAAGGGCGATCGCGAGGAGTTCCGCAGGGTTCTGGCACCGACGGTGCCGCTGTCGCGCAAGATCTTCGAGGCGCCGACGCAGTACTACAAGGCGGGCGTCGTCTTCCTCGCCTGGCTGAACGGCCATCAGGACCACTTCACCATGCCCGCCGGCATGCAGTCGGCCCGCGGCATCCTGCATTACTGCGACGTCTTCCGCCTCGCCGACCAGGCCAATGTGCTCGACCAGCCGGAGCTGGCGCTGCTGCGCATGGAAAGCTTCGTCGCCGTCAACGGCGGCCGTTGAACGCCTCGTCCCCCGATCTGAACCGATCGAAGCCGTTTGCCGTATCCAGAGGATAGGGCAAACGGTTCGAGAGGTTTTCATGGAAACGATCAGCACCACACGGCGGGCGGACGCGAGCAAGGCAGCACCGCAGCGCATTGCCTGGATCACCGGCGCCAGCTCCGGCATCGGCCGCGCTCTCGCACTGCGTCTCGCCCGCGACGGCTGGACCATTGCCGCCAGCGCCCGCGGCGTCGACGAACTCGCTTCGCTGGCCGCCGAGGGCAAAGGTCGGATCGTCGCCTTCCCGCTCGACGTGACGAACGGCGAAGCGGTGGAAGCCACCTTCCGGGCGATCGGGACGGATCTCGGCGCCGTGGATCTCGCGGTGTTCGCGGCCGGCACCTATTTTCGCGACTATGCGGCGGATTTCGACAGCGAGCGCTTCGGCAAGATGGTCGGCCTCAATCTGATCGGCACCGCGCAGTGCCTGGAGGCGGTCATGCCTGCCATGATTGCGCGCAAGAGCGGACAGATCGCCGTGGTCGCCTCGGTGTCCGGTTATGTCGGCCTGCCGGGTGCGGCAAGCTATGGGGCGACGAAAGCGGCGCTCAATGTCATGTGCGAAGCCTTTCAGCCGGAACTCGCTGCCCATGGCGTGCGGATTTCGATCGTCAATCCGGGCTTCGTCGACACGCCGCTCACCCGCAAGAACGATTTTCCCATGCCGTTCCTCGTCTCGGCCGAATCGGCGGCCGACTCGATCGCCGAAGGCCTGACGGCCAGCCATTACGAGATCGTCTTCCCGTGGAAGATGGCGGTCGCGATGAAGCTGCTGCACGCGCTCCCGGCGCGCCTGCGGTTCAGGCTGACGCGCCGGATGCTTCGATCGCCGGACTGAGGCGCTATCTGGTCTTGTCGAGACGGAACTGGACGACGTCGATCCGTCCCGTGCGAAAGCCCACGGCGCAGTAGTGAAGGTAGAAGCGCCAGAGCTTGTAGAACTTGCGGTCGAAGCCGAGCGTCTCGATGGACGGCCAGTTGGCGACGAAGGCATGGTCCCAGGCGATCAGCGTGCGATCATAATCCCGACCGAAGGCCAGCATGTGCCCGACGGTCAAACCGGCCTGCCGGGCGCCTTCGTTGAAGGCCTCGACCGAGGGCAGCATGCCGCCGGGGAAGATGTAGGTCTGGATGAAGTCGGCGTTGCGCCGGTAGCTGTGAAAGCGGTCCTCGTGGATGGTGATGGACTGCACCATGGCGCTGCCGCCCGGCTTCAGCCGGTCGCGCACCGTTTCGAAGTAGACCGGCCAGTTCTCCTCGCCGACGGCCTCGAACATCTCGATCGAGACGATCTTGTCGAAACGACCCTGGCAGTGGCGGTAGTCTTCCAGGCGAATGTCGGCGCGATCGGATAGACCTGCGCGCTCCAGCCGATCCTCGGCGAACCTGGCCTGCTCGACCGAAAGCGTCAGCCCCGTCACGCGGCAGCCGGTGGCCCGGATCGCATATTCGGCGAAGCCGCCCCAGCCGCAGCCGATTTCCAGCACATGGTCGTCCGGGCCGATCTCCAGCTCCTCGACGATGCGTGCATATTTCGCCTCCTGCGCCTCGGCGAGGCTCTGCGTGCGGGCATCGAACAGGGCCGAGGAATAGGTCATCGTCCGGTCAAGCCAAAGCTTGTAGAAGTCGTTGCCGAGATCGTAGTGGAAGGAGATGTTTCGCCGGCTACCCTTCGGCGAATTGCGCCGAAGACGGTGGCGAAGACGGGCAAGGCCGCCGATCACGGCCGAGGGCGCCATCAATCCGGAAAAGGCCTTCTCGTTGGCGACCGCCAGTTCCAGCACGGCACCGATGTCCGGGCTGTCGACGTCGCCGTCGATATAAGCGCGGGCAAAGCCCAGCGTACCGCCGGCCATCAGCCGCAGCAGCACGCGCGGCCGCCGCACCATCAGCACCGCGGAGGGACCCGGCGCAGCGCCCTTCACGATATGTTCGCCGCCGCCGTCGAACTGCAGCACGAGGCGCCCGACGGCGATCCTGTCGGCCCAGTGGCACAACATCCGCTGCCAGATCGGGCGCGCCGCGGCGACCGTCGATGTTCCCTGTTCGGCATGACTCATGGTTTTTCCATCCCATTCTTGAAAACGACCGTACTGGCGATCCGCGCGTTCGCGGGCGTGTGACGATGGATCGGCACACGCTTCAGCCAGAGACGCAGGGCCTCCCAGTGGATCCCGGCCAGCACCTTCAGCGTCATCAGCGGATAGGCGACCAGCATGGCGGCGAGGGAGCGCGTCGAAAGTTCGCGTCTCTTGCCCGCGAAGGAGGCAAACAGCAGGAGGCCCTCGCCGTCGCTCTCGCTGATATTGACGGTGACGGCGGGTCCGGGCGGCAGGATGCGAAACCGGTAGGTGCAATCCATCGGAATGAACGGCGAGACATACATTTCCTTGGCGCAGGCGTGGGTGACGGCCTGCCCGTCGCCGCTAACCGGAATGACGTAGGTGTGGCGTTCCTTGAAGGTGTTGCACACCTCGTAGAGGATGGCGGCGAGCGAACCGTCGGCCCTGTGGCAGAAATAGACCGTCAGCGGATTGAAGACGAAACCGAGGATGCGCGGATAGCATAGCATGCGGATCGCCATGCCGGGTTCGAACACGCCGGCGCGATCGAGGTGCGCCTCGGCCCAGGCCCTGAGCCCGCCGACGGTTCCATCCCCATGATCGGTATCCCGCAGCGAGAAGACGGCGCGCCGGTTGTGGCCGAACAGGCCGAGGCAACGATCGAGCAGCGGCAGTTCGTCGAGGTCGATCAGCAGCGAGAACACGCTGTAGCGCAGCTTGTGCTGCCGCGGCCTGTGGCGGACATGCGCTACGTGACCGGTGTATATGGCCGATGCCAGGGTCATTCCGCCGCCTCGAGCTGTCGGACATGGTCGATGCGTCCGGATTCGTTCTCGACGGACCATGGCCGGCGCACACCGCCGAGCGCTTCCGCCACGGCAAGGCCCGCCTGCAGACCGTCCTCGTGGAAACCGCTGCCGAAATAGGCGCCGCAGAACCAGGTATTGCGGCGACCCTGCAGCTGCCAGAGACGCCGCTGGGCCGCATTGGCCTTGAGATCGAACAGCGGATGCTCGTAGTCGAAGACCTGGATAACGTGTCGCGGATCGATGGCACGGCAGGGATTGAGCGTGACGAACAGGGGCCGGGCCGGGTCGAGCGACTGCAGGTGGTTCATCCAGTAGGTGACGCACAGGGCCTTGTTGCCGGCGTCGTCACGTTCGGCGATGTAGTTCCAGCTTGACCAGACCTGGCGGCGTTTCGGCATCAATCGTGGATCGGAATGCAGCACGGCCACATTGCGGGTATACTGGAATGCGCCGAGCGTTTCCCGTTCGGCCGCATCCGCATCGCCGAGAAGTTTCAGCGACTGGTCGGCATGGGTGGCCAGCACGACGTCATCGAACCGGTCGGCAAGGCCGGAAACGTCGGTCAGTTCGACGCCGAACTTGTCGCGGCGGATCGCCTGCACCGGCCGGCCAAGGCGCAGCTCGCCGGAAAAATCGGCGAGGAGGCGCTTCACATATTCGCGGCTGCCGCCGGCCACGGTCCGCCACTTGGGCCGGTCGTCGAGCGACAGAAGGCCGTGATTGGCGAAGAAGCGGATAAAGGCGTGCAGCGGATAGAGCCGCATCTCGCCGGCCGTCGTCGACCAGATCGCCGCGCCCATGGGCAGGAGGTGGTCTTCGATGAAGGACGCGCCATAGCCGCTCGAGGCGAGGTAGTCGCCGAGGCTCACCGATGCCAGTTCGGGGCGAGAAAGCAGGGCCGGCGCCTCCTTGTAGAAGCGCAGCACATCTTTCACCATCGACCAGAAGCGCGGTCGCAGCAGGTTGGACTTCTGGCCCAGCAGTCCCTTGAGGCCGGAGCCGGAATATTCGAACGCCCCGCCATCGATCGACGCGGCAAAGGACATGCTCGAAGGCAGCGTCGGCACCGACAGATGGTCGAAAAGCGCGACCAGGTTCGGATAGTTGCGGTCATTATAGACGATAAAGCCGGTGTCGACGGGGATGTCGCGATCGCCCGAGCGCGCCAGCACGGTATTGGAGTGGCCGCCCGGCCGGCCTTCCGCCTCATAGAGCACGACGTCGGCGCTGCGGCTGAGCAGCCAGGCGGCGGACAGGCCCGAAATGCCGGACCCGACCACTGCGATCCTGCGCCTGCCCCATACTGTCGCCTTGCCCAAGCCGGTATCCATGGAATGACCCTCCTTATTCGTTCACTGCGCCACAGTACGGACCGCGGCGGGGACCGGATCGATCCGCGGCGAAAAATTCGCCGCCGGTGATCCGGCCCGCGGCGAGGCCCGTAACGGCGATCATGACAAGAGCAGTTTTCATCTCGGCGGATCCCCGCCACAATGCTATGAGGCGTTATGCGCGGCAAACGACAGCCGCGACGCTCAATCACGGGAAGAAATCGGCTTTGGCGCGCGATACCAACGACGAGATTTCACAACGAAGCCTTTCACAGATGCTGGCGGCCGTCGGGCAGAACAAGGATATCGAAGCCTTCGAGGCATTGTTCCGTCATTACGGCCCGCGGGTCCGCGCCTACATGGCCAAGCTCGCCCGCGACGGCCAGGGCGCGGAAGAGTTGATGCAGGAAACCATGCTGGCAGTGTGGAACAAGGCGCACCAGTTCGATCCGGCCAGAGGCAATGTCTCGAGCTGGATCTTCACGATTGCCAGAAACCTGCGCATCGATGCCTATCGCAAGGAGAAGCGGCCGGTCTTCGACCCGACCGATCCGGCCTTCGTGCCCGACGACGTGCCTCCGGCCGACGTGGAATTCGAAGGGCGCCAGGAGGCCGACCGGCTTCGCCGCGCCATGGAAACCCTGCCGGCCGAGCAGCTCGAGCTGCTGAAGCTGTCCTTCTACAACGAGGCGTCGCACAGCGCGATCGCCACGAAACTCGGACTGCCGATGGGCACGGTGAAATCGCGTATCCGTCTCGCCTTCGCCAAACTGCGCGCCGCGCTGGAGGAACGCGCATGAGCATTCAGCACCATATCAGCGACGAACTCCTGCTCTCCTACGCTGCCGGCGAGCTCGCCGAAGGCTGGAGCATTGCGATCGCCACCCATCTGGCGCTCTGCCCCTCCTGTCGGCGCCGGCTCGACTTCATGGAACATGCCGGCGGCGAAATGCTGGAAATGGCCTGTGACGAACAAGCCGACGACGGAAGCTGGGAAGCGATGAAGGCGCGCCTCTCCGACGGCACGCCGCCGTCACCGCGCGAGCCCGCCAATCCGGCAGCACCGGCCGGCGACGCCGTCATTCCCGAGCCTCTGCGCTCCTATCTCGGCGGCGACCTCGCCGATCTGAAATGGAAGGCGCTCGGCCGCGGCGCCTATCACATCCGCATTCCCACGAGCGATCGCGAAACGAGCGTTCGGCTTTTGAAGATCCCGGCCGGAAAGCCGGTGCCCGAGCATTCGCACGGTGGACGGGAGCTGACGCTGGTGCTGAAAGGCAGTTTCCAGGACGGCCAGTCGCTGTTCAGGCGTGGCGACCTGGAGGAAGCCGACGAGAGCATGCAGCACCAGCCGGTGGCGACGCCGGACGAGGACTGCATCTGCCTTGCCGTGACCGACGCGCCGCTGAAATTCCGCAGCCTGCTGGTGCGGCTGGTCCAGCCGATGCTCGGCATCTGAACACCGAAACACGTCACCCCACCGCCCCTGGAGCAGACCATGATGACCTATGCCATTGCCTACGTCGCCACCGCCGTCGTGTTCTTCGGGCTGGACTATCTGTGGCTGTCGCGGATTGCCATAGGCTTCTACCGGCGTCATGTCGGCGAGCTTCTTCTGGCGACGCCCAACTTCGCAGCCGCCGGCCTGTTCTATCTCGTCTATGTCGCCGGCATCGTCTACTTCGCCGTGATGCCGGCGGTCTCCGGCGGCAACTGGCTGGCGGCGCTGGCGGGGGGCGCGTTCCTCGGCCTGATCGCCTACGGCACCTATGACATGACCAATCTCGCGACGCTGAAGGACTGGTCTATTCCGGTCAGCATCGTCGACATGGCCTGGGGCAGCTTCCTCACCGCCGCCGCCGCGACCGCCGGCTACTTCGCCGTGACGCGCCTCTCGGCGTGAGGCCTCTGGTAGGGCTTGTGTCGCCGCCCTATCTGAAACCTGATGATGAAGCCCGAAGCCCTGCTCTATCCGACCCCGGCGGGTCTCTATTGCCCCGCGGGCGATTTTTACGTCGATCCGGTGCGGCCGGTCGAGCGGGCGCTGATCACCCATGGGCATTCCGACCACGCACGGCCGGGGCACGGCAAGGTCCTGGCGACACGCCAGACCCTCGACATCATGCGCATCCGCTGCGGCGCGGATTTCTGCGGCAGCGAGCAGGCGGTCGCGTTCGGCGAGAGCCTCAGCCTCAATGGTGTCGGCCTCAGCTTCCATCCGGCCGGGCATGTGCTCGGATCGGCGCAGATCGCCGTCGAGAAGGAGGGGACCCGGATCGTCGTTTCCGGCGACTACAAGCGCAGCCCCGATCCGACCTGCGCGCCCTTCGAGCCGGTGGCTTGCGATGTGTTCATCACCGAGGCGACCTTCGGGCTGCCGGTGTTTCACCATCCCGACCCGACCGACGAGATCGCCAGGCTGCTGACCTCGCTTCGCCAGTTTCCCGAACGCAGCCATCTTGTCGGCGCCTATGCGCTCGGCAAGGCGCAAAGGGTCATTTCGCTGCTGCGCCGCTCCGGTTACGACCGACCGATCTATATCCATGGCGCACTGTCGAAGCTCTGCACCTATTATGAAAGCCAGGGCATCGACCTCGGCGACCTGCGGCCCGCGACCGACGATGACCAGGATGCGCAGGACTTCCGCGGCGCCGTGATCGTCGGACCGCCGTCGGCCTTCAACGACCGCTGGGCACGGCGCTTCGCCGATCCGCTTTCGGTCTTCGCCTCGGGCTGGATGATGGTGCGCCAACGCGCCAAGCAGCGGGGCGTGGAACTGCCTCTGGTCATCTCCGACCATTGCGATTGGCCGGAACTGACGGCGACGATCTCGGAACTGCAGCCCGGGCAAGTCTGGGTCACCCATGGCCGCGAGGAGGCGCTGGTCAGATGGTGCGAGCTCCAGGGCATCGCCGCGCGGCCGCTGCATCTGGTCGGCTACGAAGACGAGGGGGACTGACGCGGGATGAAGGCCTTTGCCGATCTCCTCGACCGCCTGGTGCTGACGCCGAGCCGCAACGGCAAGCTCACCCTGCTCGTCGACTACTTCCGCGCGACGCCGGACCCCGATCGCGGCTATGCGCTGGCAGCGCTCGCCGGCACGCTCGATATCGGCACGGTCAAGCCGGCCATGCTGCGCGAACTGGTGCTGGAACGCCTGGACGAGGTGCTGTTTCGCTACTCCTACGACTATGTCGGCGATCTGGCGGAAACCATCGCGCTTGTCTGGG
Source organism: Rhizobium sp. Q54 (assembly GCA_943370615.1). Taxonomy (GTDB): domain Bacteria; phylum Pseudomonadota; class Alphaproteobacteria; order Rhizobiales; family Rhizobiaceae; genus Allorhizobium. Next base: position 72,194 of record CALRRQ020000014.1, on the reverse strand, counting down.
ACGGCGAGAAGGACAGGCCGCAGACAGACGCCGACCAGCCGCGGCTTTCGGCGGTGGTGGAAAAGATGCGGTCGCTCGGGCGCACGGAAGTCCGCGGGGCGGTGCGCGACCTGCTCGACCGGCTCGACAGTTCGGGCCGTTTCGCCTTCCTCAAGCTTGTTACCGGCGGATTGCGGATCGGCGTGTCCGCGCGCATCGCCAAGCAGGCACTGGCCACCTTGGGGAACAAGGACATCACCGAGATCGAGACCCTTTGGCACGGCCTTGCACCGCCCTATGAGACTCTGTTTGCCTGGCTCGAAGGCGCGGAAGAAAAGCCGGCGCTCGCCAGCCCGGCGATCTTCCATTCGGTCATGCTGTCGACGCCGGTGAGCGACAGCGATCTCGACGCCCTCGATCCGCGTGATTTCGCCGCCGAATGGAAATGGGACGGCATCCGCGTCCAGCTTTCGCGCTCCGGCAGCCGCACGCGGCTCTATTCGCGCTCGGGCGACGACATTTCCCACGCCTTCCCGGATGTCGTCGAGGCGGCGGATTTCGAGGCCGTGATCGACGGAGAGCTGCTGATCGGCGGAACGCTGCGCTCGAACGAGCCCACCCGCACCTTCTCCGATCTCCAGCAGCGGCTGAACCGCAAGGCGGTGTCGTCGAAAATGCTCGGGGAATATCCGGCCTTCCTGCGTGCCTACGACATCCTCTTCCAGGGCGAAGAGGACGTGCGCGGGGAGACCTTCGTCCAGCGCCGCAAGCGCCTGACGGGCCTGATCGAAGCCAGCCAGCCCACCCGCTTCGACCTTTCGCCGCTCGTGCCCTTTTCCAGCTGGGATGAGCTCGAACGCCTGCGCACCGATCCGCCCGATCCGGTGATCGAAGGCGTGATGATCAAGCGGCTGGACAGCGTCTACCAGGCGGGACGCGCCAAGGGGCCCTGGTTCAAATGGAAGCGCGAGCCGTTCAATGCCGATGCGGTTCTAATGTATGCGCAGCGCGGGCACGGCAAACGCTCCAGCTATTATTCCGACTTCACCTTCGGGGTGTGGACGAAAGGAGAGGACGGCGACGTGCTGGTTCCGGTCGGCAAGGCCTATTTCGGCTTCACCGATGCGGAGCTCGAAATCCTCGATCGCTACGTGCGCAACAATACCGTCGACCGCTTCGGCCCGGTCCGGGCGCTGAGGGCCGAGCCGGAGCATGGCTTCGTCGTCGAGGTCGCCTTCGAAGGCATTGCCCGCTCGACGCGGCACAAGTCCGGCGTCGCCATGCGCTTTCCGCGCATCGCCAGGCTGCGGCAGGACAAGCTGCCGCGAGAGGCCGACCGCCTCGACACCCTCCTCGCCATGATCGACTGAGCGCTGGGCTAAGCCTGCTCCCACCCATTGGTCCCGCGCCTGTATGACGGACCCGGCGCGCACGCTTGGCTTGCCAATCTCGCCGCCGCAGTTGTACCCTTCCGGCAGGAGGCGGTTGCCGGCGGAGGAACGCGGCAGCCAAAGAGTTGATGTTCGCAGGACACGATCCATTCCTCGTGGCGCTTTCGGTCGCCGTCGCGATACTGGGCGGCTATACGGGCTTCGGCATCGCGGCCCGCATCCGCACGGCACCGCACGCCAATCCGCGTCTGCTTCTGACCGGCGCGGCCGCTTTTCTCGCGATCGGCATCTGGACCATGCACTTCGTCGGCATGCTGGCGGCGCCGATCCCGGCGGATGCGAGCTACCTTGTCCTGCCGACCGTCATCTCCTTCCTGCTATGCGCCCTGGTGGTTGGGATCTCGCTGTTCTTCGTCAGCATCGGCAGGCCCTCCGAGGGGCGGGTCAGCGCTTCGGCCCTGCTGCTCGGGCTCGGCATCGCCTCGATGCACTATGTCGGCATCCACGGACTTGCCGGCAATTTCTCCATCCAGCACGACTACGGCATGCTCGTGCTGTCGGTGGCCATCGCCGTTGCCGCCGCCTATGGCGGCCTGAAGATCTACCTGGCGCGTCAGGGCGGCCTGCGGCTGGTGCTGAGCGCCATCGCCTTCGGCATCGCCGTTTCCGGAATGCACTATACCGCAATGTACGGCATGCACTTCGTCCCCGCCGGCGCGGGCCATCACCATGAATTCGGCGGCCTGGTCGCGTCCCCGCAACTGCTCTCGCTCGCGGTCGCGCTTCTCTGTTTCGTCATCGCCGCCGGCTTCCTTCTGTTCCTCGTCCCGGAGCAGCGGCAAAGACTGGCAACGCTCGGACCTGAAGAAACCGACAGCGACACCATCGATCTACCGGCCGACCCCGACACCCGCCCACCGCGCCTCGCCGACCAGCCGGCGTCACGCGCCCTTCCGCTGGGCGGGATCGGCCAGCCGAAGCAGATGCCTGTAAGCCGCATTCCGGTGGTCAGCACCGAGGGAACCCTGCTGATCGACATTTCCGACATCCGCAGCATCCGGGCCGATGCCCACTACACGCTGATCCACGACGGGCAGCGGGAACGCATGTGTCCCTGGTCGATTTCCGAGGCCGAGGCGCGTCTCGATCCCGCCCTATTCACCCGCGTCCACCGCAGCCACATCGTCGCGCTGCCGCATGTCAGCTTCCTGCGCAAGGAAGGCGACGGCGCCATTATCGAGCTTGATGGGGCCGTACCACACGTGGTTCCGGTCAGCCGGGCGAAGATCGCCGAGGTCAAGGCACGGCTCGGACTGGTCCGCCGCGCCGCCATGCGCCAGTAAGTCAGAACGCCTGACGCAGTTCGTGCGGCGAATGCCGCAATTCGTGCGAAACGGCGAGCTTCGTGACGGGATCTGGGCCCGCCGCTTGCGCATCATCAAAAGCGCGAACACCCTTCCTCCATCGTTCGTGTCGACGCCAGACCGACGGATGGGAGGAGACCATGATACCAGGCGAATTCGAATACCATCGGCCAGCAACGCTCGCCGATGCGGTGAAACTATTGTCCGATCTCGGCGAGGAAGCCAGGCCGCTCGCAGGTGGTCACAGCCTCATCCCGATGATGAAGTTGCGCTTCGCAACGCCCGAGCATCTGATCGATCTGAGCGGCATCGGCCAGCTTAAGGGCATCTGTCGCGACGGCAATGCGCTCGTCATCGGCGCGATGACCACACAGCACGATCTCATCAATTCCGCGGACATCGCCATTCATCTGCCGATCCTCAAAGAGGCCGCGCTGATGATCGCCGACCCGCAGGTTCGTTATGTCGGCACGCTCGGCGGCAATGTCGCCAATGGCGATCCAGGCAACGACATGCCGGCGGTGATGATGGCGCTCGGTGCGAGCTATCGTCTCGAAGGACCCGAAGGCGCCCGCGACGTGCCGGCAACGGACTTCTACCAGGGCGCCTATTTCACCGCGCTCGAACCCGGCGAGATCCTCACTGCCATCTCCATCCCGGCGCAGCCGGCCGGCCATGGCTATGCCTACGAGAAGCTGAAGCGCAAGGTCGGGGACTATGCCACCGCGGCTGCGGCCGTGACCCTCACCATGGCGGGCGGCAAGGTCACGGCCTGTTCGATCGCGCTCACCAACCTGTCCGAGACGCCGCTATTGGCGGAAGCGGCAGCTCAGGCCGTGATCGGAACGAGCCTGGATGACGCGGCACTGAAGGCGGCAGCCGCGGCAGCACGCGCGGTGATGAACCCGGCGGCCGATGCGCGCGGCACCAGCGAATATCGCACCCATGTCGGCGGCATCATGGTCATGCGGGCGCTGCAACGCGCCGCGTCCCGTGCAGCGGCCTGAGGAGGAACAAGAGTATGGCGAAGACCCATGTGAAGATGATGGTGAACGGAGCGGAGGTCGAAGGCCTCGTCGAGCCCCGTACCCTGCTCATCCATTTCATCCGCGAACAGCTGCTGTTGACCGGCGCGCATATCGGCTGCGAGACGACCCATTGCGGCGCCTGCACCGTCGACATCGACGGGCGTTCGGTAAAGAGCTGCACCATGTTCGCCGTGCAGGCGAACGGCACCGACATCACGACGATCGAGGGCATTGCCAATGAAGACGGCACGCTTTCGGCGCTGCAGGAAGGCTTCCGGCAGATGCACGGCCTGCAATGCGGCTTCTGCACGCCGGGCATGATCATGCGGGCGCACCGCCTGCTGCAGGAAAACCCCAACCCGACCGAAGAGGAAATCCGCTACGGGATCGCCGGCAACCTGTGTCGCTGCACCGGCTACCAGAACATCGTCAAGGCGATCCAGTACGCCGCCGCCAAGATCAACGGCACCGATTTCCAGGAGGCAGCAGAATGAACGACATGACTCCCACGCGGGAACAGAGAGAAGCCCGCCTCGAAGGCATGGGCTGCAAGCGCAAGCGCGTCGAGGACATCCGCTTCACCCAGGGCAAGGGTAATTACGTCGATGACGTGAAGCTGCCCGGCATGCTGCATGGCGATTTCGTCCGCTCGCCGCACGCCCATGCACGCATCAAGTCGATCAATGTGGAAAAGGCGCTGAAAGTGCCGGGCGTGCTTGCGGTCCTGACTGCGGAAACGCTGAAGACCGTCAACCTCGCCTGGATGCCGACGCTCGCCGGCGACGTGCAGATGGTGCTGGCCGACGGCAAGGTTCTGTTCCAGAACCAGGAGGTCGCCTTCGTCGTCGCCACCAACCGCTATGCCGCCGACGACGGCATCGGCGCGGTCGAGGTCGAGTACGAGCCGCTGCCTCCCCTCATCGATCCCTTCACCGCCATGGATGCCGATGCACCCGTGCTGCGCGAGGATCTCGCCGGCAAGACGGAAGGGGCGCACGGCCCCCGCAAGCACCACAACCACATCTTCGAGTGGACCGTCGGCGACCGCGAGCTCACCGACGCCGCCTTCGCCAAGGCGGACGTGACGATCAAGGAGATGATTTCCTATCATCGCACCCATCCGTCGCCGCTCGAAACCTGCCAGTGCGTCTGCTCCTTCGACAAGATCAAGGGCGAGCTGACCATCTGGGGCACGTTCCAGGCGCCGCACGTCATCCGCACGGTCGTGGCGCTGATCTCCAAGATCCCCGAGCACAAGATCCATGTGATCGCGCCGGACATCGGCGGCGGCTTCGGCAACAAGGTCGGCGCCTATCCCGGCTATATCTGCGCGGCGGTTGCCACCATCGTCACCGGCAAGCCGGTGAAATGGGTCGAGGACCGGATGGAGAACCTGACCACCACCTCCTTTGCCCGCGACTATCACATGACGACGGAAATCGCCGCGACGAAGGAAGGCAAGGTGACGGGGCTGCGCGTCCACGTGCTGGCCGACCATGGCGCCTTCGACGCCTGTGCCGACCCGTCGAAGTGGCCGGCCGGCTTCATGAACATCGTCACCGGCTCCTACGACTTCCCGGTCGCGCATCTGGCGGTCGACGGCGTCTATACCAACAAGGCGCCGGGCGGCGTCGCCTATCGCTGCTCCTTCCGCGTGACGGAGGCCGCCTATTGCATCGAGCGCGGCATGGACATCCTCGCCCAGAAGCTCGGCATGGATCCGGCCGAGCTACGGCTGAAGAACTTCATCAAGGCGGAGCAGTTTCCCTATCACTCGGCGCTCGGCTGGGAATATGATTCGGGCGATTATTACACCGCCATGCAGAAGGGCATGGAGACCATCGACTACGCGGGTCTCCGGCGCGAACAGGCGGAAAAGCGCGAGGCCTTCAAGCGTGGCGAAACCCGCGAGATCATGGGGATCGGCGTGTCCTTCTTCACCGAGATCGTCGGTGCCGGGCCGTCGAAGAACTGCGACATCCTCGGGATCGCCATGTTCGACAGTTGCGAGATCCGCCTGCATCCGACCGGCGCCGGCATCGCGCGCATGGGCACCAAGAGCCAGGGCCAGGGTCACGAGACGACCTGGGCCCAGATCATCGCCACTGAGATCGGCATTCCCGCCGACGACATCATGGTCGAAGAGGGCAATACCGATACGGCGCCTTACGGTCTCGGCACCTATGGCTCGCGTTCGACGCCGGTCGCCGGCGCTGCAATCGCGCTGGCCGCCCGCAAGATCCGCGCCAAGGCGCAGATGATCGCGGCCTATCTGCTGGAAGTGCACGAGGGCGACCTCGAATGGGATGTCGACGGTTTCCGGGTGAAGGGCCTGCCGGAGAAATACAAGTCGATGAAGGACATCTGCTGGGCGGCCTATCACAGCGTGCCTCCGGGCATGGAGCCGGGCCTGGAAGCGGTCAGCTATTACGACCCGCCGAACATGACCTATCCCTTCGGCGCCTATTTCTGCGTCATGGACATCGATGTCGATACCGGGGTCTACAAGATCCGCCGCTTCTACGCGCTGGACGATTGTGGCACCCGCATCAACCCGATGATCATCGAGGGACAGGTGCATGGCGGGCTGACCGAGGCCTTCGCCATCGCGATGGGCCAGGAGATCCGTTACGACGCCACCGGCAACGTGCTCGGCGGCTCGTTCATGGACTTCTTCATTCCGACGGCGGTCGAGACCCCGCACTGGGAAACCGACTATACCGTCACCCCCTCCCCGCATCATCCGATCGGAGCCAAGGGTGTCGGCGAAAGCCCGAATGTCGGCGGCGTGCCGGCGTTTTCCAATGCCGTCAACGACGCCTTCTCCTTCCTCGGCTCGACCCATATCCAGATGCCGCACGACTTCTGGCGCAATTGGGAAGCGGCCAAGCGGCTCGGCGTCACGGGGTAAGGCAGGCGACGAGAAAAAGCCCCCTCTGGCCTGCCGGCCATCTCCCCAACAAGGGGGAGAAGACCGCGCCGAAAGCGCTCGCTTTTGTCCGCCGAGGGTTCGGCTGGGTTAAGCCCTCCCCCTTGTGGGGAGGGTTGGGAAGGAGTGTTTTCCCGTCCTGTGGGGCAAGCCGGCAGTCAGGCCGTGCGTTCTGTGACCATCGAAAGAAGCAATACGAACCATGAGCAAGCTCAATCGCGACGACATCGCTTCCCGTCTTTCGGCTACCGGCTACATTGCCGACGGCGAACTGGCGACGGCGATCTCGCTCATGGCCTTTCTCAAACGACCCTTGCTCCTTGAGGGCGAGGCAGGGGTCGGCAAGACAGCAGTGGCGGCTGCCCTTGCCGACCTCTACGACACCAGGCTGATACGGCTGCAGTGTTACGAGGGGCTCGACCAGTCGGCGGCTCTTTACGAATGGAACTATCAGCGTCAGCTGCTGGCAATCCAGGCGCATCAAGGCCGCGGGGCGGTCGAGATCGAAGACGAAATCTTTTCGGAGAAATATCTCCTGGAGCGCCCGCTGCTCGCCGCGATCCGGCAACCGGTGGCCCCGGTTCTGCTAATCGACGAAGTGGACCGGGCAGACGAAGAGTTCGAGGCCTTCCTGCTGGAGGTACTATCGGAATTCCAAGTCTCCATTCCCGAACTCGGTACCATTCCGGCGACCACGGTCCCGCATGTCATCCTGACGTCCAACGGAACGCGCGAGCTCTCGGACGCCCTTCGCCGCCGCTGCCTCTACCACCATGTCGACTTCCCCGAACCGGACCGCGAAGCGCGCATCATCATGTCCCATCTTGCCGGGATCGGTGCATCGCTGTCTTTGCAGATCGCCCGGATGGTCGAGGCGATCCGCAAGGAGGACCTTCGAAAGGTTCCGGGGGTTGCCGAAACGCTTGATTGGGCGGCCGCACTGCTCGGGCTCAACCTGCGCGACCTGCACGACAATCCTGAGGCTGTGCACCAGACACTGCTCTGTCTCCTGAAGACACGGGAGGACCGGACGCGAATCGGTCGCGAGGTCACCGAACGATTGCTGGGGAGGGTCGCATGAGCTGCTGCGGCCAGCCGATGAACCAGGACGAAATGGACGCCGTCTCCGGGCTGGTCTCGGAAAAGCTCTCGGCCTTCCTGAGGACATTGCGCGACAATGCCTTCGCCGTCGGGCTCTCCGAGGGCACGGACGCGGCGGCGTTGATGGCGGCAGGCTATGCCTCAAAACCCTCTCTGATGCGGCAGGCCTTCAAGCAGCTGTTCTGTGCGCGCAAGAGCGAATGGCAACGCTTCGACGGCCTGTTCGACGCATTCTGGCTTGGCAAGCACGTGCGTGGGCGCTCCGCTATTTCCGGTTCGCCAATGCCGACGGCCAATCCCTCACTCAAGACATTGCAGGACCGGGAGGCGACAGCCTCAGGCAACGAGGCGACCGACCAGGTGCCTTCCTCCGGCGATGAGGGGATTGACCAGTCCGGCGAGGGCCGGATGGAGGGAGCTTCGGTGATCGACAACATCGCAGCAACCGATTTTCGCAAGCTTGCCAATCCGGACGAAGTCGAGCGCGCCCATGCTGTCGCCGCCCAGCTGGCGCGTGCCATGCAGGCGCGCCTGACGCGGCGCGATCTGGCCCGCAGACACGGCTATCGCGTCGACCTGCGCCGCACGATCCATCACAATATCGGCCACGGCGGTGTGCCCGTTTCGCTGGTGATGCGCCAGCGCCGGCAGAAACCGCTGAGACTCGTGCTCCTGCTCGACGCTTCCGGCTCGATGAGCATGTATACCGGTGTCTTCCTGCGCTTCATCCACGGCGTGCTGGACAGTTTTCGCGAAGCGGAAGCCTTCCTTTTCCACACCCATCTCGCCCATGTCTCGGACGCGATGAAGGAGCGCGACCCGGCCCGGGCGCTCGATCGACTGTCTATCATGGCGCGGGGAGCCGGCGGCGGGACGCGGATCGGCGACTGTCTTGCAGACTTCAACCGGCACCATGCGGCCCGGGTCATTCACTCGCGAACCTGCGTGATGATCGTCTCCGACGGCTATGAGACCGGGGATGCATCAAGGCTCGGCGAGGAGATGGCGGCACTCGGACGGCGCTGCCGGCGCATCGTCTGGCTGAACCCGATGATGGGCTGGGACGGTTATGCGCCGGAGGCCGCGGGGATCAAGGCCGCCCTGCCCCATGTCGATCTGCATGCGCCCGCCCATTCGCTGGAGAGCCTCGCAGCCCTTGAACCCTATCTGGCCCGACTGTGAAGGAGGCAACCATGACCATGCATATCGACGTGATGGACCTCGTGGCGAAGCTCAAATCCTCGGAAGAGGCCTTCGTGCTGGCGACCGTGGTCAGAACTGTCTCGGTGACGGCCGCGAAGGCGGGCGCAAAGGCGATCATCAGGCCGGATGGCACCATCGCTGCCGGCTGGATCGGAGGCGGTTGCGCGCGGGGAGCGGTGCTGCGTGCGGCGACCCAGTCGCTGCGCGACGGCAAGTCCCGGCTCGTCTCGATCCAGCCCGGCGACCTGCTTGCCGATCTCGGTGTCAAGCCCGGCGAGGCGCGCGAGGGGGTGCAGTTCGCCCGCAACATGTGCCCGAGCCAGGGAACCATGGATGTCTTCGTCGAGCCGGTTCTGCCAAGACCGACGCTCGTCGTGTTCGGCGCGAGCCCGGTTGCCCTGGCGCTCGTCTCGCAGGCGCGTCCGCTCGGCTTCAACGTGACATTGGCCGCTCCGATGGACGACCTCGTCGAGACGACGGATGCCGACCATGTGGTGGACGGTTTCGGGATCGCCCCAGACGCTCCTGGTGAGCGCTACCTCGTCGTCTCGACCCAAGGGCGCGGCGACGAGGCGGCCCTCAAGGCCGCGGTCGCGGCAAGGGCCGACTATATCGGCTTCGTCGGCAGCCATCGGAAGATGGCGGCCCTGAAGCAGGAACTTGCCGAAGATGGCGTCGGCTTGACCGCCCTCGACCACGTCAAGGGTCCGGCAGGGCTCGACCTGGGAGCCATCACCCCGGAAGAGATCGCGCTTTCAGTTCTCGCGGAAATCATTTCAATCCGTCGCCGCGGTCAGCGCGACGAAACGGCACAACAGGCCTAAGGGAAGAGGAACGACATCATGGACATGAGTGGCAGCGAGCGGATCGAAGCGCCGGTCGAGACGGTGTGGCAGGCATTGAACGACCCCGAAATCCTGCGGCAGGCGATCCCCGGCTGCGAGAGCCTGGAGAAGACCTCCGACACGAACATGACCGCGAAGGTCGTCTTGAAGATCGGTCCGATCAAGGCGAAGTTCGAGGGCGCCGTCGAACTGCAGAACCTCAATCCGCCGCATTCCTACACGATTGCGGGGGAAGGCAAAGGCGGGCTTGCCGGCTTTGCCAAGGGTGGCGCCGATGTTTCGCTTGCGGCCGACGGACCCGATGCGACGATCCTCACCTACACGGTCAAGGCCGAAGTCGGCGGCAAGATCGCCCAGCTGGGCAGCCGGCTGATCGACTCGACCTCGAAGAAGCTCGCAGGTGAGTTCTTCTCGAAGTTCGGCGAACTGGTCGGGAACTCCGTCGCCGCCGCCTGAGGAACGTAGCGCCCCGCCATGGCCCGACGGCCGAGGGGAAGCGTTCTTGTCAGCTGTGTTTGGTAAGGCAGCGCGCGACGCAGTCGCGCCAACCGGCGATAGCTGTCCGGCGCTCGTCATCAGCCATGTCGGGCTCGAAACGGCGGTCGCGCTTCCAATGCTCGGCAAAGCCTTGTCGATCCGGCCAGATGCCGGCGCGGGAGCCGGCGAGCCAGGCGGCCCCGAGAACCGTGGTCTCGAGGATCTGCGGACGGTCGACGGGTGCTGCGAGGATGTCGGCCAGGCGCTGCATGGTCCAGTTCGAGGCCACCATGCCGCCATCGACGCGCAGCACCGTCTTTTCGCTGGCGCCGTCCCAGTCCTTCTTCATGGCTTCCAGAAGATCGTGGGTCTGGTAGGCAACACTTTCAAGCACGGCGCGGGCGAACTCGGCGGGGCCGGTGTTGCGGGTCATGCCGAACATGGCGCCGCGGGCCTCGGCATCCCAATAGGGTGCGCCGAGCCCGGTGAAGGCGGGGACCAGATAGACACGTTGATTCGGATCGGCCTTGGCGGCCAAGCCGTCGGTTTCGGCGGAACTGCCGATGAAACCCAGGCTGTCGCGCAGCCATTGCACGGCGGCACCGGCAATGAAGATCGAGCCTTCCAGCGCGTAGGTGGTTTCTCCGCCCAGCCGATAGGCGATGGTCGTCAGCAGCCTGTTCGACGAGGCAACGCGGTCGGAACCGGTGTTGAGGAGCGCAAAGCAGCCCGTGCCATAGGTCGACTTCATCATGCCCGGCTCGAAGCAGGCATTGCCGATCACGGCTGCCTGCTGGTCGCCGGCAACGCCGAGGATCGGGATTTCGGCGCCGAAGACTTCCTGGTCGGTCACGCCGAAGTCGTCGGCGCAATCCTTGACCTCGGGCAGCATGGCGCGCGGGATCTGCAGAATCTCGAGAAGTTCGTCGTCGAAGCGGTTTTCGCCGATGTCATAGATCAGCGTGCGCGAGGCATTGGTGGCGTCGGTCGCATGAACCCGGCCGGCGGTCATCTTGAAGATCAGCCAGCTGTCGACCGTGCCGAAGCAGATCTCACCCTTTTCCGCGCGGGCGCGCAGGCCTTCGACCTGATTCAGCACCCAGGCGAGCTTGGTTCCGGAGAAGTACGGATCGAGCAAGAGCCCGGTCTTTTCAGTGAATTTCGGCTCCAGTCCCCTGGCCTTCAGCTCCTCGCAAAAGCGGGCGGTGCGGCGATCCTGCCAGACGATCGCCCTGTGGAGCGGCTCGCCGGTCCGGCGATCCCAGACCACCGAGGTCTCGCGCTGGTTGGTAATGCCGATCGCGGTGATGTCCCTGAGGGTGATGCCTGCCTTGGCGACAGCCATGCGGCTTGTCGAAAGCACGCTCTGCCAGATTTCCTCGGCGTCATGCTCGACCCAGCCGGAATTTGGGAAAAACTGGGTAAACTCCTGCTGGGCGACGCCTACGATGTGCATGTCCTGGTCGAAAACCATGGATCGGGTCGAGGTGGTTCCCTGGTCGATTGCCAGAATGTATCCGCTCATCGGGCTTGGTCTCCTTGGATGAAGACCGGGGCGCGTGGTTCGCGCCCCGGTCCTTTGTCATGCTAACGAGGGAAGACTACTTCTGCCAGCTCTTGACCAGTTCGTCGTAGTTGACGGTCATCGGCTTTTCCTTCTCGTTCTCGACCTTCAGCTGCGGCGCCAGGTTGCCCTTGGAAACCGCATCCTTGTTCCAGTATTCGAGGTCGTGCTCTTCGGCGAGCTTCGGGCCGATGTCACCCTGAACGCCTGCACGTTCCAGGCGCTGCATGACCTTTTCCTGCTCGGCGCACAGCGAGTCCATGGCTTCCTGCGCCGACTTCGCACCCGAGGATGCGTCGCCGATCGCCTGCCACCACAGCTGGGCCAGCTTCGGATAGTCCGGAACGTTGGTGCCGGTCGGCGACCACTGAACGCGGGCCGGCGAACGGTAGAACTCGATCAGACCGCCAAGCTTCGGAGCGCGCTCGGTGAAGCTCGGATGCTGGATCGACGACTCGCGGATGAGGGTCAGGCCGACATGGCTCTTCTTGACGTCCACGGTCTTCGAGGTGACGAACTGGGCATAGAGCCAGGCCGCCTTGGCGCGGTCGTCCGGGGTGGACTTAAGCAGGGTCCAGGAGCCTACGTCCTGATAACCGAGCTTCATGCCGTCCTTCCAGTAGACGCCATGCGGGCTCGGAGCAAAACGCCACTTCGGCGTGCCGTCCGCGTTGACCACCGGCAGGCCGTCCTTGACGAGGTCGGCGGTGAAGGCGGTGTACATGAACATCTGCTGGGCGATCTCACCCTGCGACGGAACCGGACCGGATTCCGAGAAGGTCATGCCCTGGGCGGATGCCGGTGCATAGGCCTTCAACCAGTCGAGGTACTTCTGGATGGCGTAGACCGAAGCCGGGCCGTTGGTGTCGCCGCCGCGGGCAACGCAGGAGCCGACTGGACGGGAGTTTTCATCGACCTTGATGCCCCATTCGTCGACCGGCAGACCGTTCGGCAGGCCCTTGTCGCCGTTGCCGGCCATGGAGAGCCAGGCATCGGTGAAGCGCCAGCCGAGCGACGGGTCCTTCTTGCCGTAGTCCATGTGACCATAGACCTTCTTGCCGTCGATCTCGCGGCCGGTGAAGAACTCGGCGATGTCCTCGTAAGCCGACCAGTTGACCGGAACGCCGAGGTCGTAGCCGTACTTCGCCTTGAAGTCGGCCTTGTTCTTCTCGTCGTTGAACCAGTCGTAGCGGAACCAGTAGAGGTTGGCGAACTGCTGGTCGGGCAGCTGGTAGAGGTCGCCGTCCGGAGCGGTGGTGAACTTCATGCCGATGAAGTCGTCGAGGTCGAGGCCCGGATTGGTGACGTCCTTGCCTTCGTTCGCCATCCACTTGGTGAGCGAGCGGGCCTGCTGGTAGCGCCAATGCGTGCCGATCAGGTCGCTATCGTTGACATAGGCGTCATAGACGTTTTCGCCCGACTGCATCTGCGTCTGCAGCTTTTCGACGACGTCGCCTTCGCCGATCAGGTCGTGGGTGATCTTGATGCCGGTGATCGCGGTAAATGCGGGCGCCAGGACCTTCGATTCGTATTCATGGGTGGTGATGGTTTCCGACACCACCTTGATTTCCATGCCAGCGAAAGGCTTTGCAGCGTCGATGAACCACTGCATTTCCTTTTCCTGGTCGGCGCGCGACAGCGTCGAAAGGTCACCGACCTCCTTGTCCAGGAACTGTTTGGCCTCGTCCATTCCGGCAAAGGCCGAGCCAGTCATCGCCAGCAGCATGGCTGCGGTCGTCGTCAAAAGGTGCTTTCGCATGTTTTTCCTCCCAAAGGTTGCGATTGCAGTCTCTTCGTAGTCCGTAGTCCGGGATGGCGGCGCGACCCGCCATCCGTTTTTCTAGCCTCAGACGAAGCGGAATACGCCGATCGCGTAGACCACCGACAAGGCGAGAGCCCACCACAGGTTGGGGCCTCCGAGCCCCAGCCAAGCGAGGTGAATGAAGGCGGATCCGAGCAGCGAGATGAACAGGCGATCGCCTCGCGTCGTTTCGAACCGCAGGACGCCGATGCGCGGATTGCCGCCCGGCGAGAAATATTCCCAGACCGCCATGCAGGCGATCAGCGTGAAGATGCCGATGAAGAACAGCGCCGTCGGCAGCGTCCATGCCATCCATGAGAAGTCCATCTTGAGCCTCCCTCCCTTAGACGCGGCCCAGGGCAAAGCCCTTGGCGATGTAATTGCGGACGAAATAGATGACGAGCGCGCCCGGGATGATGGTGAGCACGCCGGCGGCGGCCAGCACGCCCCAGTCCATGCCCGAGGCCGAGACCGTGCGGGTCATGGTGGCGGCGATCGGCTTGGCATCGGTCGTCGTCAGCGTGCGGGCGATCAGCAGCTCGACCCACGAGAACATGAAGCAGAAGAAGGCGGCGACACCGATGCCCGACGCGATCAGCGGCATGAAGATCTTCACGAAGAAGCGCGGGAAAGAATAGCCGTCGATATAGGCCGTCTCGTCGATCTCCTTCGGCACGCCGGACATGAAACCTTCGAGGATCCAGACCGCCAGCGGCACGTTGAACAGGCAGTGCGCGAGCGCCACGGCGATATGGGTATCGATCAGGCCGAAGGCCGAATAGAGCTGGAAGAAGGGCAGCGCGAACACGGCCGGCGGCGCCATGCGGTTGGTCAGCAGCCAGAAGAACAGGTGCTTGTCGCCGAGGAAGCGGTAGCGCGAGAAGGCATAGGCCGCCGGCAAGGCCGCCGCGACCGAGATCACCGTGTTCATCACAACGTAGATGATCGAATTGATATAGCCGTTGTACCAGGACGGGTCGGTAAAGATCACCATGTAGTTCCGGAGCGTCGGGTTCTGCGGAAACAGCGAGAAGGCCCCGAGGATCTCGTTGTTTTCCTTGAAGCTCATATTGACCAGCCAGTAGATCGGCAGGAGCAGGAAGAGGATGTAGATCGTCGGGATCAGGAAGGAGAAGCGGCTCTTGTCGTGGTTCATCTTGGTTCCCCCCTCACTTGGCCTGGGCGTCGTGGCTGGTCATGACCGTGTAGAAGACCCACGACATGAGCAGGATGATCAGGAAGTAGATGATCGACATGGCGGCAGCCGGACCGAGGTCGAACTGGCCGACGGCCATCTTGACGAGGTCGATCGACAGGAAGGTCGTCGAGTTGCCGGGGCCACCGCCGGTGACGACGAACGGCTCCGTGTAGATCA
This sequence comes from Rhizobium sp. Q54, assembly GCA_943370615.1. Lineage (GTDB taxonomy): Bacteria > Pseudomonadota > Alphaproteobacteria > Rhizobiales > Rhizobiaceae > Allorhizobium. The sequence goes on along the minus strand of CALRRQ020000014.1, from coordinate 57,137 downwards.
TGAACGAGTCCATGAAACGCAGCAGCACGGCGATCAGAAGCACGCGCTTCATCTTCGGCAGCTGGATGTAGCGGAACACCGAGAAGCGCGAGGCGCCGTCGATCTTGGCGGCCTGGTAATAGGCATCCGGGATGGAGACGAGGCCGGCATAGCAGAGCAGAACGACGAGGCTCGTCCAATGCCAGACGTCCATGACGATGACGGTCACCCAGGCGTCGACCGGGTCCTGCGTATAATTGTAGTCGATGCCGAGCACGGTCAGGTAGTGGCCGAGGAAACCGATGTCGACGCGGCCGAAGACCTGCCAGATGGTGCCGACCACGTTCCACGGAATGAGCAGCGGCAGCGCCATCAGCACGAGGCAGACGGGCACGCCCAGCCCCTTCTTCGGCATGTTGAGGGCGATCAGGATGCCGAGCGGCACCTCGATGGCGAGGATCACCATGGAGAAGATCAGGTTGCGGCCGAGCGCGTTCCAGAAGCGGTCGGACGACAGCATTTCCGTGAACCAGTCGGTGCCGGCCCAGAAGAACTCGTTGTTGCCGAAGGTATCCTGGACCGAATAGTTGACCACGGTCATCAGCGGGATGACGGCCGAGAAGGCCACCAGCAGCAGAACCGGCAGGACCAGGAACCAGGCCTTGTTGTTGAAGGTCTTTTCCATGTTCAGCCCTCCTGCCCGACGCGCCAGCTGTCGGCATAGATGCCGATGGCCTGGGCTTCGAAAGTGACACGTGCCTCGCTCGGGATCTCCGTATCCTCGGGCGCGACGATCGACAGCGGATGGCCGCAGAACAGGGTGCGGACGATCTTCTGGCGGCCGGTATCCTCGACCTTGGTGATCGTGACCGGCATGCCTTCGCGGCCGAGCCGGACGAATTCCGGGCGGATGCCGAGCTCGATCCTGGCGCCCTTGGCCAAGGTCGGCGCGCCGTTCAGCGCAATGGTCTGCTCGCCGACGACGGCGGTGGATCCGTTCACTGCAGCCGGCACGAAATTCATGCCCGGCGAGCCGATGAAATAGCCGACGAAGGTGTGGCTCGGACGCTCGAAGAGTTCGGCCGGCGTGCCGATCTGGACGATCTCGCCGTCATACATGACGACGACCTTGTCGGCGAAGGTGAGCGCCTCGGTCTGGTCGTGGGTGACGTAGACCATGGTGAAGCCCGACTGGCGGTGCAGCCGCTTCAGCTGCGAACGCAGCACCCACTTCATGTGCGGGTCGATGACGGTCAGCGGCTCGTCGAACAGGATGGCGTTCACGTCGGAGCGGACGAGGCCGCGGCCGAGCGAGATCTTCTGCTTCTGGTCGGCGGTGAGCCCCTGCGCCCGCCTGCCGGCCATGCCGGCGAGATCGGTCATCTCGAGGATTTCCTTGACCCGGCGGTCGACGTCCGCTTCCGGTACATGGCGGTTGCGCAGCGGGAAGGCGAGATTGTCGTAGACCGTCATGGTGTCGTAGACGACCGGGAACTGGAACACCTGCGCGATGTTGCGCGCCTCGGTCGACAGCGCGGTGACATCGGCGCCGTCGAACAGGATGCGGCCGTCCGAGGGGTGAATGAGCCCGGAAATGATGTTGAGCAGCGTGGTCTTGCCGCAGCCGGACGGACCGAGCAGCGCATAGGCGCCGCCGTCGGCCCATTCGTGATGAACTTCCTTGAGGGCGTAGTCACCGGCGGCCTTGGCCTTGGGGCTGTAGGCGTGGCGGATATGGTCGAGATTGATGCGTGCCATGGTCTCTTCCCCTTACGCCGCGGCGACATCGACGAGCGCGCGCCCGTCGGAGCCGAACGCCATCAGGTGGCGCGTATCGATGAAGACTTCGAGCTCGTGATCCGGATCGATGTCGTGGATGCCGTGGGCCAGCATGACCCAGCGTGCGCCGGCGAAGTTGAGGTGGATGAAGCTCTCCGAGCCGGCGATTTCCGACACCAGCGTCCTGGCCGCAAGCGCGGTCGTCGCATGGTCGTTGCGCTCGAGATAAAGGTGATGCGGCTGGAAGCCGATCGTCACCGGACCGTCGGCGATGGCGGCCAGATGCGCCGGAACCGGCAGGATCGGCCGGCCGGCGAGCAGGAACTGCCCGCCGGATTTCACCAGCTCGATCGTGTTGAGCGGCGGATCGGCGAAAGTGCGCGCGGTCAGGAGGTCGAGCGGGTGCCGATAGACCTGGATCGTCTCGCCGAACTGCGTCACAGCACCCTGGCTGAGGGTCGCGGTATTGCCGCCGAGCAGCAGCGCTTCCGACGGTTCGGTCGTGGCGTAGACGAAGATCGCGCCGGACTGGGCGAAGATCTTCGGCAATTCCTCGCGCAGTTCTTCGCGCAGCTTGTAGTCGAGATTGGCGAGCGGTTCATCGAGCAGCACGAGATTGGCGTTCTTGACGATGGCGCGGGCCAGCGCGGTGCGCTGCTGCTGGCCGCCGGACAGGTTGAGCGGCGTGCGGTCGAGATAGGGTGTCAGCCGCAGAAGCTCGGCGGCCTTCTTCACCTCGCGGTCGATGGTGGCGGAATCCTTGCCGGCGATCCGCATCGGCGAGGCGATGTTCTCGTAAACGGTCAATGCCGGATAGTTGATGAATTGCTGATAGACCATGGCGACGTTGCGCTTCTGCACCGGCACGCCGGTGACATCCACGCCGTCGAAATGGATCGATCCGCCGGTCGGCTTGTCGAGACCCGCCATCAAGCGCATCAGCGAGGTCTTGCCGGAGAGCGTCGGCCCCAGCAGGACGTTCAGCGACCCTCGCTGCAAGACGAGATCGGTCGGGCGAATATGATATTCGCCGGCAACCATCTTCGAGACATTGCGCAATTCAAGCATCTATTCCTCGGGCCTCCTCCGAACCGTCGGCTATCTTCCAGCAGGCGCCTCACCCTTAGCGGGCGGCGGCGACTGCCATGTATTTCTCCAGTTCCGCGGCCTCCCCGGCCGTCAGGAACAAACCCTGCTTGGTGCGGCGCCACAGCACGTCTTCCGCGCTGCAGGCCCATTCCCGTTCGATCAGCCAGCGGACCTCGCATTCGTAAAGCGAGCCGCCGAAATGCCGCCCCATATCCTCGGCGCGTGCTGCACCGGACAGGATGGTCTTCGCATCGGTGCCGTAGCAGCGGACCAGCCGCTCCGCATGGCCGCGATCGAGATACAGATGCGCCTTGAGCAAGCCATCGACTTCGGCCGTATAGGCCGTCGCTTCGAAATCACCGCCCGGCAGTCTGCTCTTCGCCGTCCATGCGCTTCCCTTGGCGCCGATCGCCTCGCCGATCTTCTCCAGCGCATTCTCCGCCAGCCGCCGATAGGTGGTCAGCTTGCCGCCGAAGACGTTGAGAAGCGGCGCTTCCTCCGCTCGCCGGTCGAGCTTCAGCACATAGTCGCGCGTCGCTTCCTGGGCCTTCGACGCACCATCGTCATAAAGCGGGCGCACGGCCGAGTAGCTCCAGACGATGTCGTCCTTCTTCACCGGCTCTGCGAAATATTCGCTGGCGGCGTTGCAGAGATACGCGATTTCCTCTTCGCTTATTTTCACATTTTTCGGATCGTCCGTATAGTCACGATCCGTCGTGCCGATCAGCGTGAAATCATTCTCGTAAGGAATGGCGAAAATGATGCGGTTGTCCGGGTTCTGGAAGAAGTAGGCGCGCTTGTCGGAGAACTTCTTCTTCACGACGATATGGCTGCCCTGGACGAGCCGGACATTGTGGACATTGTTGCGGCCGAAAGCGCCGGCAAGCACCTGGTCGACCCAGGGGCCGGCGGCATTGACCAGCATGCGCGCCCTGAAGGCCTGCGTCTGGCCAGTCGCCTGGTCCCGCACCGTGACGGTCCAGAACCCGTTCTCGCGGCGCGCCGAGGTGACCTTGGTGCGGCTCAGGATCGTCGCGCCGCGATCGGCGGCATCCCGGGCATTGAGGACCACCATACGGGCATCATCGACCCAGCCGTCGGAATACTCGAAGGCCTTGGAAAACATCGGCTTCAGCGGCTTTCCCGCCGGGTCGCGGCGGAGATCCAGCGTCTTCGTCGCCGGCAGGAGCTTGCGGCCTCCGAGATGGTCGTAGAGGAAAAGGCCGAGCCGGATCAGCCAGGCCGGGCGGACGCCGCCCTTCTGGAAGGGCAGGACGAAGCGCAATGGCCAGATGACGTGCGGCGCCATGGCCCACAGCACTTCGCGCTCCATCAGCGCCTCGCGCACAAGGCGGAATTCATAATATTCGAGATAACGGAGGCCGCCATGGATCAGCTTGGTGGCGCCGGAGGACGTGCCCGAGGCGAAGTCGTTCATTTCGGCCAGCGCCACGGTATAGCCGCGCCCCACCGCATCACGCGCGATGCCGCAGCCGTTGATGCCGCCACCGATGACAAAGATGTCGAAAACCGTCTCGACCGACATTCGCTCCCCGCTCCCCTTTTCGCATTGCACAAATTCAGGCAATTACGAAAGCTCAATCATCTAAATTGAAAGAGAAGCGAATGTCAAACGAACATCAACGAAAAACTACCGGCTTTCGTCGGCATCATCCGGCTGGCTTTGCGTTTCCACCAGATGGACGTCGCTTTCGGCGCAGATCCGGCGGATCGAGTCGATCGGACAATGGTCGGTGATGAAGGTGTGGACCTGGGAAATATGGCCGATGCGCACCGGGGCGGTGCGTTCGAACTTGGAGGCATCCGAGACCAGGATCACATGGCGGGCATTGGCGATGATCGCCTGGGCCACCTTGACCTCGCGATAGTCGAAGTCGAGAAGCGCGCCGTCCTCGTCGATCGCCGAGACGCCGATGACGGCGAAATCGACCTTGAACTGGCGGATGAAGTCGACCGCCGCTTCGCCGACGATACCGCCGTCCGATCCGCGCACCACCCCGCCGGCAATCACCACCTCGATCGAGGGAAAGACGCGCAAGCGATTGGCGACGTTGATGTTGTTGGTGATCACCATCAGTTCCCGATGGTCGACCAGTGCCTCGCCGACGGCTTCGGTCGTGGTGCCGATATTGATGAACAGCGAGGAGTTGTCAGGAATCAGCGCGGCCGCAGCCCGGCCGATCGCCTGCTTCTCCGGCGCGGCGATCGAACGGCGAGCCTCGTATTTGACGTTCTCGTTGCCGCTCGGAAAGATCGCGCCGCCGTGGATACGTGTCAACGCCTTGCCGTCGCACAGGTCGTTCAGATCCTTGCGGATGGTCTGGGGCGTGACGGCGAAGCGTGTGGCCAGCTCGTCGACCAGCACGCGACCCTCCGCCTTGGCGAGAGCCATGATTTCCACCTGACGGCTGGTAAACAGCATCCGCACCTCCCCTTTCGTTTTCTTTCATCCTATGGAAAAATGAAAGTCCGGCAATAGGCTCGCCTGGCCGCGACGCAATCGCGCCTCCGCCGCGCTGAACCGACAAGAAATTCCCCGGGCCACCATCTGGCGACCCGGGGAGAGGCCCCCGCCGATCTGAATTTCGAAACTGCCGGTAGGCGAACTCAACGGCAGCCCTGATAGACTTCCCACTGCTCGATATTGTTGACGCGGCGCTGTTCGGCCGGGGTCAACTTGCCGTAGGGCGGAAAGCAGGCACGACCGAAGACGTTGCGGGCGCGCTGCGTCTTGAAGCAGAAGCCCTTGGCCGCATAGATCGCGTTTCGCTCATACCACAATTGTTCGCAGGTCATGCCGCTCTGCGCCGCCGCCGGTGTGGCCGCCCCCACAGCGAACACGATCGGCATCGCCGCAATGGCTGCTGCAGTCAGTGTCTTGATATACCCCATGACAAAGCCCCTCCTGTTTCAATGGAGCCAATCTAGCACAGCGGCGCTGTGTGCAATTGACTCACGTCAAGACTCGGAGCGAAGAGCTGCCGAAAAAGCCGGCAATGACATATAGGGCGAAGGCTGAAGCGACAACGGCTAGCCGGACAGTCCGAGCTTGTCGCGCGGGACGAGCGCACCGGGGTGGCGGACTACCCGGGAGGCGACTGCATGACCCTGCTTGGCGGCCTCGTCCGGAGACGCGCCGCCCAGGCGGGCCGCCAGATAGCCGCCATTGAAGGAATCACCGGCTCCGGTGCTGTCCACCGGCTTGACGCTGTCGAAGCTCATCCGCCTGATCGCACCCTGTGCCGCGGCAACGGCGATCGGACCGCCGCCATTTTTCACCACGACTTCGCCGGCGCCATTCCGCAGCCAGCGGTCGGCGCAGTCCTCGATGTCGGCGTCGCCGAAAACCGAGGCCTCGTCGTCGAAACTGGGCAGGGCGATCGCAGCGCTTGCCGCGGCGCTCGACAGGCACGCGCGCATCGTCTCGACATTCTCCCAGAGACGCGGCCGGATATTCGGGTCGAAGACGGTCAGCTTGCCCGCTGTGCGCGCCTTGCCGACGAGGCGCAGGAGGGCGGTCCGACGATCCGGCTCGAGAATGGCGAGCGTGATGCCGGAAAAGTAGACGACGTCCGCAGCGTCGATGGCCGCTTCGAGCGCGGCTTCGTCGTCGGCCAGGCGGCGGGCGGCGGACTGGCCGCGCCAATAGGAAAAGCTGCGCTCGCCGTCGTGAAGCTCGATCGAGTAGAGGCCGACCGTGCGCTCAGGATCGCGCGCGATGAACTGGGTGTCGATGTCGTTCGATCCGAGGAATTCGAGCATGCGCTCGGAAAAGGGGTCCGTTCCCAGCCGGGTGAAGAAGGACACCCGCCAGTCCGACGGCAGGCAGGCCCGCACATACCAGGCGGTGTTGAGCGTGTCGCCGGCATAGCCCATGCGCCACAGGCCGCCCTCGGCCTGGGAAAGTTCGACCATGGCCTCGCCGATCGCGAGAAACAGCTTTTCACTCATCCATTCACCTCCTCCGCGACCACGTCCCTCGCCAGCGCCTTCGTGCCCGCGGCCGGAAACCTGAGCGACCTCCCGGTGTCACACGGGCGCCGCGCCGATCGGAAACACATTGGGCACAGGCCTCGCCCGCATGGGACCGCCGAGCCAATAGCGCATCCGCGCGCCGACGGCAAAGGCAATTGAACTTCTGCCGGTGGTCGAAGGCTTCCGCGACCACTGAACTGAAGCGCCCGCATCATTCCCTGAAACTATGTTTGTTATTTCCTCTATCTATTTGCTTGATGCAGGATGTCGGGGGATCCTTCCAGTTCGTGGCCCGTCGTCTTGCTTGAGCCAGGCGGTTGTCGCGCTAACCAGATAAGGGGAACGATCATGTTGAAAGCCATTTTGTCGTGCGCGCTCGCTGCCGGTATTGCGATTGCTGCGGCTGCACTTCCGTCCGCCGCCGCTGCCGACGAGCTCGAAACCGTCAAGGCCGCCGGCGAGTTCAAATTCGCCAATAGCGGCGCATACCCGCCCTTCAGCTTCGTCGACGACACGAACCAGGTCGTCGGCTTCGACGTCGATATCGGCAACGAGATCGCCAAGCGCCTCGGCGTCAAGGGCGTTGCCGTGAGCACCGCCTGGGACGGCATCATCGCCGGCCTGCTGGCCGGCAAATACGATGCGATCATCGGCAGCATGACGATCACCGCCGAACGTGAAAAGGCCGTCGATTTCGTCGGCCCCTACTATCGTTCGGGCCGCGGCATCTTCGTCGCGACGGATTCCGCCGTGAAGTCGCTCGACGACCTGAAGGACAAGACGATCGGCGTGACGCTTGGCGAAACGCATGAAAAGTGGGCACGCGAGCGCGGCGGCTGGGAAATCCGCACCTACAAGGGCCTGCCGGAACTCTTTCTCGAGCTGAAGTCCGGTCGCGTCGATGCGATCGTCGTCGACAGCATTCCGGTCATGGTCGCCATGAAGGACAATGGCGAAAAGGTCCGCAAGCTGGAGACCGGCGAAATCGACGGCGGCGCCGTCAACATCGGCATCGCGATCCGCAAGGGCAATCCGGATCTCAAGGCCGCCATGCAGAAGGCGCTCGACGAGATGATGGCGGACGGCACCTACGAGACCATCTCGATGAAGTGGATCGGCGCGGACATCCGCTGAATTTGACCGGCCGGCGGGATCAGGCGATCCCGCCGGCCAGGCACGGCTCCGCGCCCGCCGCGGAGCCTATCCCGAACACCGCTTTTCCCGCGGCGCCATCGCGCCGGCCCCGTGATCGACAGGCCTTTTGCATGGATACCGACCTGATCTTGCGAATATTGCCGGCCTTCATCCAGGCCGCATGGACGACGGTCGAGATTTCTCTCGTATCGCTCGTGATCGGGCTGTCGGTCGCATCGCTGCTGACGGCCGCGCGCCTGTCGCGCCTCGCTCCGCTCCGGGTGCTGGGCACGATCTATGTCAGCCTGTTCCGGGGAACGCCTGCGCTGATCCAGATCTTCCTGCTCTATTTCGGCGGACCGCAGATCGGCCTGCAGCTCGAACCTTTCGCCGCCGGCGCCATTGCGCTCGGCCTCAACATCGGCGCCTACATGGCGGAATCGATGCGCGGCGGCATCCTGTCGGTCGACCGCGGCCAGACGGAGGCCGCCCGCTCGCTCGGGTTCAGCCGCGCGCAGTCGATGCGCTGGATCGTGCTGCCCCAGGCGGCCCGTCTGATGATCCGCCCGCTCGGCGTCAATGCGGTAGCCCTGGTCAAGGGCACGGCGCTGGTCGCCACGATCTCGGTCGTGGAACTGACCTATACGGCGCAGCGCTTCATCGGTTCGACCTACAAGCCGTTCGAGATATTTGCCGTGACGGCGGTGCTCTACATGATCATGGTCTATGGACTGACACTGCTGATCGGCTTGCTCGATCGCGCCTATGCGGAAGAGGTCTAAGCGATGCAGGGCCTCGATTTCACCGTCGTCTTCGCCTACTGGCCGCTGCTGGCCGAAGGGCTCGGCTGGACTGTCGTGCTGTCGGTCACCTCGGCGGTGATCAGCGTGCTCGCCGGGATCGGCTTCGCCCTTCTGGTCCTCTACGGATCGGCGCTGGTCCGCTACCCGATCCGGCTGTTCATGTGGCTCTTCATGGGAACGCCGCTTCTGCTGCAGCTGTTCCTCATCTATTTCGGCCTGTCCCAGATCGGCATCGACATTCCGGCGCTCGGCGCCGGCATCATCGCGCTCAGTCTGCATTTCGCCGTCTACAATGCCGACATCTTCCAGGCCGGCGTTCTTTCGGTCGACCGGGGGCAGACCGAGGCCGCCCGCAGCCTCGGCTTCGGCCGCCACCGCACGCTCGTCTATATCATCGTCCCGCAGGCGGTTCGCAACACGCTTCCGGCCGTCGGCAGCATGATGATCGCGCTGCTGAAGGAATCGGCCATCGTCTCGATGATCGGCATTGCCGAGATCGTGCACAGCGCGCAGCTGGCCATCAGCGAGACCTACCGGCCGTTCGAGTTCTACCTGACCGCGGCCGTGCTCTATTACATTCTCAACCTGATCCTCGAAGCCGGCCTGCGCCGGATCGAAGGCAAAGTGGAGCTTTCGCGATGAACGAAGTCCGCCCGATGATCGACGTGCGCGGTGCGCGCAAGGCTTACGGTCCGCTGGAGGTCCTCAAGGGGATCGACTTCAGCGTGGCGCGCGGCCAGATCATCGCCGTGATCGGGCCGAGCGGCTCGGGAAAGAGCACGCTCCTGCGCTCCATCAACCACCTGGAAACCCTCGACAGCGGCGAAGTCTGGCTCGACGGCGTGCTGGTCAACCAGAGGCTGCCGGCGCGCGCCTTCGAGCGGCACATCAATCAGGTGCGGCAGCAGATGGGCATGGTGTTCCAGCACTTCAACCTGTTTCCGCATCTCAGCGTCTGCGACAACATCGCCATCGCCCCGGCCAAGCTGAAGGGCGTCGACAAGGCCTCCGCCCGCAAGCTGGCCCTGACCATGCTCGAAAAGGTCGGGCTCGCCGACAAGATCGACGCCTTCCCGGCCCGGCTTTCGGGCGGGCAGAAACAGCGCGTGGCGATTGCCCGGGCACTCGCCATGCAGCCGAAGGTCATGCTTTTCGACGAGGCAACCTCGGCGCTCGATCCGGAGCTGGTGGACGAGGTGAACCTGGTGATGAAACAGCTCGCCAGCGAGCATATGACGATGGTGATCGTCACCCATGAAATGCGATTCGCCGCGGAAGTCGCCGATCGCGTGCTGTTCATGGCCGACGGCACGGTGATCGAGGAAGGAACACCCGACGAGCTGTTCACGCAGCCGAAGCAGGAGCGGACGCGCACCTTCCTCCGGAAATTTCTCAATGCCTGACAGGAGACGAGGCGAATGACCATGGCAAGAGATCTGTTCCCCGACTTCGGCCTGACGCAGGCGCAGCGCCGCGAAGCCGTCCGAGGGCACTATTACGAATATCCCGGCATGGACGGAGAGCGCGGCGAGATCTGGTGTTATTCGGACCGGTTCTCCTACCATCCGGGCGACGAGGTGACGCTGTTCATCAGCTCCACGGCCTCGACCTGCGATATCGAGATCGTGCGCGACGGCGCGAGCGAAGAGCATGCTCTGTCGCTTTGCGGCATCCCGACCTTCTGGCAGGAGACCCCGGACCAGTGCTCGGTCGAGGGCTGCGGCTGGCAGCCGAGCCACAGCTTCCGTATTCCGCCCGAGTGGACCTCGGGTGCTTATCGGCTCACGCTGACGGCGCAAGGCCGCGACGGCCAGCCGATCACAAGCCACCATCTCTTCATCCTTTGTCCCGCGGTCGGCGCAAAGCCCGGCCGCATCCTGCAGATCACCGCGACCGGCACCTGGACCGCCTACAACACCTGGGGCGGCTCCAACCACTACCAGGGGATCACCGGGGCGAACCGGGACCAGTATGCGACGCGCGTCAGCACGCAGCGCCCGTGGTGCCGCGGCTTCGTGGTGCTTCCGCAGGATGCGCCGCGCGTGCCGGTCGAGGTCAGCCTGCCGCCGGGAACCGTGCCGCGTTATCCGCATATGGAATGGGCCTATGCGACCGGCCATTCGAAGAAATACGCGTCTTCCGGCTGGGCGAGCTATGACAGCCATTTTTTCCGCTGGGCGGAGAGCGCCGGCTACGGCATCGACCTCGCCACCCAGCACGAGCTGCAATTCACTCCCGAACTGCTGGACGGCTATGACTGCGTCGTCTTCGTCGGCCACGACGAATACTGGACCTGGGAAATGCGCGACACCGTCGACCGCTTCGTCGAGCGGGGCGGCTTTGCCGCGCGCTTCGCCGGCAATTTCATGTGGCAGACACGGCTGGAAGACGATGGACGCGCCCAGGTCTGCTACAAATACCGGGCCCGCGCCGAAGACCCCATCTACCGGACCGGCGACCTGACACGCGCCACCAACAGCTGGGAAGCGCCGGAAATCGGCCGGCCGGGAGCCATGACCTTCGGTCTCAATTCCACCAATGGCGTCTATGCCGGCTGGGGCGGATGTTCGCCGCGCGGCGCGCGCGGTTTTCCGATCTGCCGGCCGGAACACTGGGCCTTTGCCGGCACGGGCCTGTTCTATGGCGACCTGCTCGGCGCCGAAAGCCACATCTACGGCTACGAGGTCGACGGCCTGGACTATGAGATCCGCTACGGCCGGCCCTATCCGACCGCCACCAGCGGCGCGCCGGCGGGCCTCGAAATCCTGGCGCTCGGCATGGCGAGCTCGGTCGAGGAAAACGACGTGCTGGCGCCCGAAGACCGCTTCTTCGGCGACGAGGACGGCCGGTTCATCGCCGAGACGCTCTACGGCGAGGCCAGCGACGAAAACCTCGAAAAGGTCCGCTACAGCAACGGAATGATCGTCAGCTTCCGCAAGGGAGAGGGCGAGGTCTTCCATGCCGGCACCTGCGAATGGGTCGCCGGGCTGCTGCGGTCCGACGCCATGGTCGAGAAGGTGACGCACAATGTGCTCAGCCGCGCTCTCGGCTCCTCCAACTGACCACGTGGACATCATGAAATCGAAGAAAGTCATCATCACCTGCGCCGTCACCGGCTCGGTCCACACCCCGTCCATGTCGCCGCACCTGCCCTACAGGCCGGAAGACATTGCCGCCCAATCGATCGAAGCCGCCGAGGCCGGCGCCTCGATCCTGCATCTGCACGCCCGCGATCCGGAAAACGGGCGGCCGACCGCCGATCCCGCCGTCTTCATGCGCTTCCTGCCGGTGATCAAGCAGGCCTGCGACGCGGTCATCAACATCTCGACCGGCGGCTCGTCGCTGATGACGCTCGACGACCGGCTGGAAGCGGCCATCTCGGCCGAGCCGGAAATGTGCTCGCTCAACATGGGATCGATGAATTTCGGCCTCTATCCGGCACTCGACCGGCCGCGCGAATGGCAGCACGAATGGGAGCCGCAGCTGCTCGAAGCGACCCGCAGCACGCTGTTCAAGAACACTTTCGCCGACATCGAGGCCATCCTCAAACGGCTGGGCGAAGGCTGCGGCACGCGCTTCGAGTTCGAATGCTACGACGTCGGCCACCTCTATACGCTCGCTCACTTCCGCGATCGCGGGCTGGTCTCCGGGCCATTGTTCATCCAGTTCGTCTTCGGCGTTCTCGGCGGCATCGGGGCCGATCCGGAAAACCTCGTCCACATGAAGCGGATTGCCGACAAGCTGTTCGGCGACGACTATCGCTTCTCGGTGCTCGCCGCCGGCCGCCACCAGATGCCGATGATCACCATGGCCGCGACCATGGGCGGCAGCGTTCGCGTCGGTCTGGAGGACAGCCTCTACGACGGCAAGGGACTCGCGAAGTCCAATGCGGCGCAGGTCAAACGCATCCGGACGATCCTCGAAGGCCTGTCGCTCGACGTGGCGACACCGGAGGAAGCGCGTGCCATGCTCGGCCTCAAGGGCGGCGACCGGGTGGCCTTCTAGGAAATCCGGCGGATCGCACCGCCGGCACGGACGGCATGCGGCGGGCCTCTCTGGCAAGGAGCGGGCCCGACGCCGGGGTATCAAGCGGCGGATGGTCGGCAGGCCACGCCGGAAGGGAAAGTCGAGAGAGATGAAAGTCTTCTACGCCGAAGAACAGAAACGCCACGATCCGAAATTCTTCCTGTCGAGCGGCGGCCGCCAGCCCAATCCGGAGCAGCCGGAACGGGTCGAGCGACTGCTCGAGGGCGCCCGCGCCGCCGGCCTGACCGTCACCCGGCCGGCCGAGCATGGTCTTGGGCCGATCTCGGCGATCCACACGCCGGAATATCTCGACTTCCTGAAGCGCATCTATCAGCGCTGGCAGCATATCGAGGGCGCTTCCGAGGAGGTGATCCCCAACATTCACCCGATCGCCCGCACGGGAACCTATCCGGCCTCCGCCGTCGGCCAGGCCGGCTATCACATGGCCGACACCTCCTGCCCGATCTCGGCGGAGACCTGGGACAGCGCCTGCTGGAGCGCCTGGAGCGCGGTCTCGGCTGCGGATGCGGTGATGGCCGGCGAAAGCGCCTCCTATGCACTCTGCCGTCCGCCGGGCCACCATGCGTTCCGCGACGTCGCCGGCGGCTTCTGCTTCTTCAACAATTCGGCGATCGCCGCGCAGCGGCTGCGCCGCTCGGCCGAACGCGTGGCGATCATCGACGTCGACCTGCATCACGGCAACGGCACGCAAGGCGTGTTCTACGAGCGGGCCGATGTGCTGACGGTGTCGATCCACGCCGATCCGGTACGCTTCTATCCGTTCTTCTGGGGCCATGCCGACGAACGCGGCGAGGGCCTTGGCCTCGGCTACAATTTCAACCTGCCGCTGGCCCGCAAGTCGAACGACGCGGCCTATCTGGAAGCCCTGTCCGCAGCGCTTCGCCGGATCGAGGCCTTCAGCCCCGAAGCGATCGTGATCGCGCTCGGGCTCGACGCCTTCGAGAAGGATCCCTTCGGTGGACTTTCCGTGTCGACACCCGGCTTTGCGCTGATCGGGGAAGCCATCGCCAGGCTCGGCCGTCCGGCGGTCATCGTCCAGGAGGGCGGTTATCTCTGCGACGAGCTCGGCGACAACCTGACGTCTTTCCTCGACGGCTATGGATCGAAGGCGCGCTGACCGATCGCGGCGGAGGCATCTCCGTCGAACGTCTTCAGGGATAGGTGCGGGTCTCGATCGGCCGGGCTGCGATCGCCTGGCGCAGTTCGGCGACGAGAATGCTCTCGGCCCGGCCGCGACGCGCCGAACGGTCATGGACGAAATGGACGTCGACCATCGGCACCGCCTCGTAGGGCGGCAGCCGCCAGAGCCGTCCGGCACGCAGGTCGTCCTCGACCACATGGATCGGCAGGGGGCCGAAACCGAAGCCGGCGATGATGAGCCGCTTGACCTCCTCCAGATGCGAGGAGGTGCCGATCGTCGCGCCCTCGAAACCTTCCTGCTGGCGCAGCAGGGCGACGGGCCAAAGCGCGCCGGACATCTGGTCGGTCTTGAACGACACATAGGGTTCGTGGCGCAGGTCCGACAAGGCAATGTCCGACTTGCCGAACAGCGGGTGGCGGACGCCGCAGAAATAGCCGAAGCCCTCGCGATAGAGGACTTCGTATTCGAGCTTGGGATGGCGCTCTTCCATCAGGCAGACGCCGAAACAGGCATCACGGTTGGCGACGGCGCCGGCGACGTCACGGCTGGAGGAGACGGTCATGGACATCGTCACCTGGGGAAAGGCGCGGTGGAAGCCGGCGAGTACCTCGTCGAAGAAGGGGCAGACCACATGGCTGGCAAGTGCGATATCGATATGGCCGGTCACGTCGCCCGGCAGTTCCTCCATGTGCTGCGGCAGGCCGGAGACGATGTCGAACAGGGCGACGCATTCGCTGAAGAGACGCTGGCCCGCTGGCGTCACGGCAAAATGCGAGGCATTGCGCTCGATCAGCCGGCAATCCATGTGGATTTCCAGCCGCCGCAGGGCATTGCTGATGGTCGGCTGCTTCAGAGAGAGCTTTTCGCCCGCAGCCGTCAGCCCCTTTTCCTGCACGATCACCATGAAGGTTCGCAGCAGGTTCCAGTCCAATTCCCAAACGAAACGTCGTCGCGGACCCACCATCGCCAGATCATTCCCAAAGTGAATGCATGTGGCTGTAGCTATTGCACGATTTGATTTATCGTCAAAGCCGAAGCCTGGGCCGAACGAAAAGCGGAGGACGAACGCGCAATGGCAATCCTGACCTATCAGGGGGTGGTCTACCCCGCTCAATGCGATGCGATGGGGCACATGAACGTGCAGTTCTACATCGCCGCGTTCGACCAGTCCCTGTGGCACCTCATGGCCGCGGCGGGTTATTCGGCGTCTTGGATCAAGGAACGCCGCGAAGGCTGGGCCGACCGTCGCTACGAGATCGACTTTCGCCAGGAACTGCCGGTCGGCAGTCTGTTCGAAATCTACAGTTCGGTCGTCAAGGTCGGGCGCACTTCGCTCTCCACCCATCACCGTCTGACCAACAAGGCCGACGGAGAGCTCTGCGCCGAGCTTCTCGCGGTATCGGTCTATTTCGACCTGGCGGGCCGCCGGTCCCTGCCCCTGCCACAGGTCATCATCGACGGCGCTGCCCGCCTGATTGAGGCATAGATCACGGCAATACCAGCGGCATTCAGTAGCCGGCTAATCTTCGTCCGTCGCCGCTTCTCTTCTTCCCGCCAGATTGCGGGAAAACTCTCTCTGCGACAGGGCGCGTCATCGCAGCGTCACAAGACTCGGCTACGTCCGGATTCATCCGGATGAATCAGAGTGGAGCGCATGCGGCGGGATAATTGGCTGACAATTCGAGACCGGCTGGCGGACGATATCGCCGCCGGCAAGCTGGCACCTGGGGCACGCTTGCCGACCGAGCCGGAACTTTGCGTCGCCTTCGGTGCGGGACGCCATTCGGTGCGCCGCGCCGTGGCCTCGCTCGCCGTGGAGGGCAAGCTGCGGGTCGAACAGGGCCGCGGTACCTTCGTCGAGGCCATGCCGCAGATCACCTACCAGATCGGCCGGCGCACGCGCTTCCGCCAGAACCTGCTGGAGCAGGGGATTTCGCCGAAGGGCGAGCACATCTCGGCCGAGATTCTGCCCGCCCCGCCGCGGGTGGCGCAGGCGCTCGAAATCGCCGAGGGAACGCCCGTGCATCGCCTGCTGCGGCGCGGTCTGGCCGATGGGGTGCCGATCAATCTCGGCATGTCCTTCCACTCGGTCGCCCTGTTCCCGGACCTTGCCGAACGGCGGGCGACAGGCACGTCGATCACCGAGATCTATCGCGACCATGGCATCGCCGACTATTTCCGCAAGCGCACCACCATATTCACCCGCCGGCCGGAGCCCGACGAAGCGCGGCTTCTGAGCCAGCATCCCGACCACCCGGTGATGGTCGTCACCAAGACCGACGTCACGGCGGAGGGCCGGTCCATCGGCTATTCCGAAGCGGTCTGGGCCGGGGACCGGGTGCAGTTCAGCTTCGACAGCCTCGACGATCCAGAGACCGCGCCCGGCGGCCAGGAAAGGAATTCCGATGATCGATGACATCTCCGGCGCCGCCAGTGCCGGCACGACGCGCCACGCCCACTGGCTCGACACGCTGGCACGCGCCGACGACGCAGCCTTGAAAGCCATGGCCGAGGAATTGCTCCCCGCCCTCGGCGAGATCGAGGTGGTACAGAGCCGCACCGGGCTGGTGATGCTGCCGATGCGCGACACCGTCGCGGGCACGGATTTTCATCTTGGCGAAGTGCTGGTCGCGGAGGCCCATATCCGCCTCGCCGGCACGGCGATCGAGGGCTACGGTATGGTGACCGGTCGCGACCTGGAGCGCGCCATGGCCATGGCCGTGATCGACGCTGCCGCCATGGCAGAAAAGGACACTTCCCGTATCGCGCAATTCATCGCTGCCGAAGCGGAGCGCAGCCGGCAGGCCGACATGGAGCGGCTCTGCGCCGTGGAGGCCACCCGCGTCGACATGGAGACCTTCTGATGGAGCCGCTTGCCCTTGATCCCCTTTCGCCGATCGCGGCACCGCGCCGCGGTGCCGAGGAGATCCGCACCAATGCCACCTATGAGGCCCTGATGTGGGCGCTCGCCCGCCCCGGCACGATCCGCAAACTGCCGGAACCAGGCCTGGAAGCGATCGCGGAAACCCTGATCGACCGGGAATGCCGGGTGTTCTCTCAGAATGCCGCGCTGCTGCCCGCCATCGCCGCGACGGGTGCGACGCTCGGTCCGGCCGAGGCTGCCGACCATGCCTTCCTGTCGCTCGACGGAGCCGCCGGGCTTTCCGCGCTCTCGCTGGTGCCGGCAGGTTCGCATGCCTATCCCGACGAGGGCGCGACTGTCTTTGCCACGGCGCGACTTGGCGAGGGCCGGCGCCTTCGTCTTTCAGGTCCCGGCATCGAGACCGCGGTCGACGTGACGGTGGGCGGTCTTCCCGACGAGGTCTGGGCGATCCGGGCGGCACGCTGCGTCTATCCGACGGGCTTCGAACTCTTCCTGATCGACGGCGACCGGGTGCTCGGCCTGCCGCGCTCCACGACAATCGAGGTGCTGTGATGGCCTACGTGGCGACAAGGGGTGGCGAACGGGCCATCGAACAATCGGAGCGGCTCTACCGCGCCGAACTGGGTCCGATCGACGCGGATCGGGTGGAGGAGATCCGCAAGGCCCTGCCCTGGCTGATCGACCGGGTGATGGGCGAAGCCTCGCTCTACGAACCGGATCTGGCCGCGCTGGCGCTGGCCCAGTCCGGCGGCGATCTCTACGAGGCCGTCCTTCTGCTGCGCGCATGGCGCACCACGCAGCCGCGGCTCGCCATCGCAGAGACGGTGACGCAGGACAGCCTCTTCACCCACCGGCGCATCTCCGCCGCGTTCAAGGACATTCCGGGCGGGCAGGTGCTGGGGCCGACGCTCGACTATTCGCACCGCCTGCTGGCGACCGGCGTGCTGGAAGGCCAGCCTTTCGTGCCGCCGGCCGTTGAGCCGGCCGCCCGCCCGGCGCCTGCGCGCCAGCCGTCGCTCGCCGCTTGGCAGAAGGCGGCCGGGCTCGTCGCCGACGTGCCCGCCGTTGCGGTGGCACCCGACGATATTCCCGATCTGACCCGCGAGCCGCTGCTCTTTCCGGCCAAACGCGCCCACACGCTGCAGAGCCTGGCCCGCGCCGACACCGGCGGCGTTCTCACGCTCGGTTATTCGGCGATGCGCGGTTACGGCAACGCCCACCCGACCGTGAACGAGCTTCGCCTCGCCGAAGCCGAGGTTCGGGTCCGCCATCCGCGCGGCACCGTCTTTTCCGCGGGTCGGGTGAAGGTGTCGCAGGCCGAGGTGACGACCAAGGGCAAGTCGGGCAAGTTGGAGCTCGGCTTCTGCGCCACGCTCGGCTGGAACGAGGTGAAGGTGATCGCCGGCGCGACGCTCGATCTCAATGCACCGGGTGCGCCGAAGAATTCGCCGGTGAACGAGGAGTTCTTCCTCTACCATACCGAGCCCGTGGAAGCCTCGGGCTTCTGCATCCATTTCAAGCTGCCGCACTACGTCACCTTCCAGTCCTCGCTGGACGCGCTTCGCGACGCCAACGCCAGGAAGGCGGCGCCTGCCATGCCGGCCAGCCAAAAGCAGGAGGAGCCGGCATGACGCTCGCTTCGCTGACAAAACCTTGGGAAGCCTTCAGCTACGGCTTTCTCGATGCCTCCGCCAAACGCGAGATCCGCCGCAAGATGCTGAAGGCGATCGCCGTTCCCGGCTGCCAGATGCCCTATGCCAGCCGCGAAGTGCCGATCGCTCGCGGCTGGGGAACCGGCGGGTTGCAGGTCACGCTGACCCTGATCAGGCCCGACACCTCGGTCAAGGTGATCGACCAGGGGGCAGACGACAGCGTCAACGCCGCATCGATCCGCCGCTTCCTTGCCCGCGTCTCGGGCGCCCGGGAAACGCTCGACACGCTCGACGCGACGATCCTGCAGAGCCGCCACCGGATACCGGAGGAGAAACTAGGACCCGACCAGATCCTCGTCCTGCAGGTGCCGAACCCGGAACCGCTTCGGCCGGTCGAGCCCAACATGTCGGTCGCCCGGCAGATGCATGGCGATGCCGACTACAGCCGGCTGTGGCTGACGCTCTACGAGCAGATCGTTCGCTCCGGCCGCATCATGCAGGGTGCGGCCTATCCCTCCCTGGTCAACGGCCGTCACGTCATGACGCCCTCTCCGATCCCGCGCTGGGACGTGCCCAAGCTCCACCTGGCCCAGCACCTGACCTTCCTGTCGGCCGGCCGCGAGAAGCGACTCTATGCCGTGCCGCCTTTCACCCGCGTCGAGCCGCTGGTGTTTTCCGACGTGCCCTACAAGGTGGAGGATCATGCGGGCCTCACCTGCCATCGCTCCGGTGTCAAAGGCTATTTCATGAACGAGATACCGCAGGACGACGGGACCTCGGCGCATGAACTGTCCGACAGCAATTTCGGCGTCAAGGCGATCCGGCGCGCCGAAGGCGAGGCGTTGGTGACCGGCGAGACCTGGTATCAGAACGGGGAGTTCCGCCCATGAACATGCAGGATATACACGGCGCGAGCGCCCGGCTCGAACTGCTGCCGCCGCAATTGATGACGACTCCGCCGCTGTTGACGCTTGACGGCGTGAGCCGGCGCTATGGCGATGTCGTGGCGCTGAGCGACGTCTCCGCCGTGGTCTATCCCGGCGAGGTGCTCGGCATCGTCGGCGAGAGCGGCTCGGGCAAATCCACCCTGTTGCGGATGATGAACCTCGAGGATACACCTGATGCCGGCGACTATCGCCTGAACCTGCCGGGGCTATCGACCAATCTGTTCGGCCTCGACCGCTTCGAGAGGCGCATGCTCTGCGCGCGCCAGATCGGCATCGTCTATCAGAACCCGCATCTCGGCCTGCTGATGAACCACACCAGTTCCGGCAATGTCGCCGAACGGCTGCTGATATCAGGCGAACGCAGCTTCGAAGCACTTCGTGGCCGGGCGCGCGAAGCGCTCGACGCGTCCGAATTCCCCCTGTCGCGCATGGACGCACGGCCGATGGAGCTTTCGGGCGGCATGCAGCAGCGTGTCCAGCTTGCCAAGGCGATCGCGCTCGAGCCGGCGCTGCTCCTGCTCGACGAGCCGACCACCGGCCTTGACGTCAGCGTCCAGGCGCTGGTGCTCGACACGCTGAAGCGGCTGCAGCGCGACCGCGCAATCACCATGGTGATCGTCAGCCACGACCTCGGCGTCATCCGGACCATGGCCGACCGGGTCATGGTGATGCGCCGCGGCCGCGTGGTCGAAGAGGGCCTGGTCGACCAGATCTTCCAGGACCCGCAGCACGAATATACCCAGCAACTCGTCCACGCGAAACTGTGAGGCCATGATGCAACCCGTTCTTCAGGTCGAGGGTCTGGCCAAGACCTTCCACATGCACCATCTCGACCAGCGGCTGCATGCCTTTTCCGGCATCGGCTTCACCCTCAACGCCGGCGAATTCCTGCTGCTGAAAGGGCCGAACGGCGTCGGCAAATCGACGCTGCTGCGCACGCTCTATCGCAGCTACCTGCCGCGCGACGGGCACATCTGGTACCACACGGCGGAAGGCCGGATCGACCTTGCCCGCGCCGCAGACGTCGACATCGCGCTGCTCCGGCGCCGCGAGATCGGCTTCGTCACCCAGTTCCTGATCGCAAGGCCCCGCGTCGCCGCCGAGGAGATCGTCGCCGAACCGCTCCGGCAAGCCGGTATCGCCCGCAGCGATGCACTGGTCGAGGCGCGCCGCTGGCTGGAGGAGTTCGGCGTCAAGCGCGACCTCTGGCGCGCCTATCCGACCACGTTTTCCGGCGGCGAGCAGCAGAAGGTCAACCTGGCGCGCGCGCTCATCCTACCGCAGCGCCTGCTTCTGCTCGACGAGCCGACCGCCTCGCTCGACGTCAACGCCCGCGCCGCGCTGGTGCGCCGGCTCGCGGACCTCAAAGCCCAGGGTGTCGCCATGATCGGCGTCTTCCATCATCCCGGCGACGTGGCAGGCCTCGTCGACCGCGACATCGAACTGACAGCCGAGGAGGCGAGCGAGAATGTGGATTTCTGATTTCCGGGTGGTACTGGCGGACCGCGTCATCGACCGCGGCTCCATCAAGGTAGAGGATGGCAGGATTGCCGAAATCGTCGAAGGGCCGGTTGCCGGTGCGGCGATCACGGGCGACGGTCTCCTGCTGATGCCGGGCTTCGTCGACATGCATGGCGACATGATCGAGCGTGAGGTCGAGCCCCGGCCGAACGTACCGATGCCGCTGGAACTGGGTCTGCGCGATCTCGACCGACGACTGGCCGTGGCGGGAATTACGACGGCCTATGCGGCCGTGTCCTTCAGCCCTTCGTCCACCTATGGACATCTGCGCAGCTACGAACATACCAGCGCGGTGATCCGGGCCCTGAAATCCATGGGGCCGCAGCTGCTGGTCGACCATCGGGTTCACGCCCGCTTCGAGATCACCTTCCCCAAGGCGCTCGCCGTCATCGAAGCCCTGATCGCCGAAGGTGCGGTGGACCTGATCTCGCTGACCGACCATACGCCGGGCCAGGGGCAGTATCGCGACATCGAACGGCACGTCGACAAGATCGCCCGGGACAAGGGCATGAGCCGCGAAGAGGCGGCGCAATCCGTCGCCAGGCGTATCGAGGAGCGCACGCTGCCGGCCGAGATCATGGCGGACACGCTGCAGGCGATTTCGTCCGTTTGCCACGCCCATGGCGTGGCCCTTGCCAGCCATGACGACGACACACCGGCAAAGGTCGCCTTGATGCATGATCTGGGCGTGGCGATCAGCGAGTTTCCCGTGACGCTGGAGGCCGCTCGCGAGGCCCGCAGGATGGGGCTCGCGACCGCGATGGGCGCGCCGAATGCGCTGCGCGGCCAATCCTATTCCGGCAATCTTTCGGCGCGCGACGCCCATGCCGAAGGGGTGCTCGACATCCTCGCCTCCGACTACCACCCCTCTGCGATCCTGCCGGCCATTCTCGAACTGGCCAAGTCAGATCCCGATGGTCTGGCCGGCGCCACGCGGCTCGCCACCCTCAATCCGGCCAAGGCCCTTGGTCTCGACGACCGCGGCGAGATTGCGCTCGGCAAGACCGCCGATTTCGTCATCGCCGACGATGCCGGTATCGGCCATGTCAGGGCGACGTTGCGCGCCGGCGCCAAGATCTATTCGGACGGCTCGATCCTGCAACAGCGCGCCGCCTGAAGCCGTCATCGGCGCGTCATCGCGGAACCCTTCGGATGGGGCCGGCACCGCTGCCGGCCCTGTCCCTGTTGGCGATCGGGGGACGCGAGATCGCCTGCGCAGACTGGACTTGCGCGTCACGGCGACGTCACAAATCCGCTAAATTAAATTCATTCGAATGATATTCCCGTGTCACAGACCATCGCCACCCTCTGGCCATGGAAAAGAACACGCTCTCCCTCGGCGGCCTTGGCCGCAGCTTCGGCGCCACCCGCGCGGTGGACGGCGTAAGCCTCGACATCGGTTCCGGCGAATTCGTCGGGATCATCGGACGTTCGGGTGCCGGCAAGTCCACGCTTCTGCGTCTCGTCAACCGGCTGGTCGACCCGACCGATGGATGCATAACCTTCGCCGGGCAGGACGTGACCACGATGAAGGGCCGGGCGCTGCGCGACTGGCGCCGCCAGTGCGCGATGATCTTCCAGCAGTTCAACCTGATCGACCGGCTCGACGTGCTAACCAATGTACTCGTCGGCCGTTTGGCGGCCCATGGCTTCGCCAGTTCGATGGCCATGCGTTTCACCGATGCCGAGCGGGCGCTTGCCATCCGCGCGCTGCACCGTCTCGATCTGGCGCCGCAGGCCTTGCAGAAGGCGGGAACGCTCTCCGGCGGGCAGCAGCAGCGCGTGGCGATTGCCCGGGCGCTCGTCCAGAACCCCCGCATCCTGCTGGCTGACGAGCCGATCGCCAGCCTTGATCCCGGCAACGCGACGCGGGTGATGGATGCGCTGCGGTCGATCAACATCGAGGACGGCATCACCGTCCTCGTCAACCTGCACACCCTCGACACGGCCCGCGCCTATTGCGACCGGATCATCGGCATGCGCGGCGGCCGCGTCGTCTTCGACGGTAGCGCCCGTGAACTCACCACCGATGTCGTGCGCGAGATCTATGGCAGCGACGACCTCAGCGACTTCAACGAATCCGTGACCTCGACGGCGATCCGTCCCGCGGTTCCGGCCTGACTCTCAAGCTCAATGGAGATACCCATGCGATTTATTGCCGCCGCAGCGCTCTTCGCCTTCGCATCCCTTCCCGCCGTCGCCGCCGACTGGAAGACCGACTACAAGGTCGTCAAGTTCGGCATCCTTTCGGGCGAGAACGAAAAGGACCGGATCGCCCGCTACCAGCCCTTCGAAGCCTATCTGGAAAAGACGCTCGGCGTCGACGTCGAGATCTTCACCGCCGGCAATTACGACGGTGTGATCCAGGCGCTGGCCGCCGACCAGATCGAATTCGCCTTCCTCGGCTCGTCCGCCTATGCGGCCGCCTATACCGAGACCAATAGCGGCGTCGTTCCGCTCCTCACCGCCATGCAGGAAGACGGCTCGACTGGCTATTACTCGATCGTCGCCGTGCGCTGCGACAGCCCCTACAAGAAGATCGAGGATCTGAAGGGCAAGGTCCTGGCCTTCGCCGACCCGGACTCGACCAGCGGCTATGCCGTGCCGAACTACAATCTGGTGCAGCAGGGCTTCGAACCGTCGACCTACTTCTCCGCCATTCCCTTCTCCGGCAGCCATGAAGCCGGCGTGCAGGGCGTCGTCAACGGCCAGTTCGACGCTGCGGCGACCTACATCAACAACGAGAAGAGCGGCATCCCCCAGCGCATGGTGTCGAAGGGCATGATCAAGGAGGGTGAAGTCTGCTGGATCTGGAAGTCGCCCGAGATCACCTCCGGCCCGTTCACCGCCCGCAAGAACCTTCCGGCCGAGCTGATCACCGCCATGAAGGATGCCGTCAAGAACGTGCCGACGGCCGACCCGGCTGCCTTCAAGGAAATGAGCGGCGCCGAAAGCTCCACCGCCAAGGGCTATGTCGAAGTCAACCACGATCGCTACCAGTGGATCGTCGACATGCGCGCCTGGCTGAAAGCCCAGCGCAAGAGCTGATCGCGCGGAGCCATCCGTCGAAGGGCAGGCGACCCCCCGCCTGCCCGTTCTCTCATGGGATGACACCATGACCGAAGCCTTCCACCACCCTTCATACCGCGCGGTTCTGGACTTCGAACGCAGCTATGCCATCCATCGCAACAGGGCCCGGCTGCGCACGGCCCTGGTCGCTCTGGTGCTCGTGGCGCTGTTCATCATCACCGCCGACTTCTCCAATTTCTTCAAGGTCACCCAGGTCACCCTGACCGACGGCAGCCGCGCGGAACGCTGGATCCTGCTGGCCGGCCTGCCGCGCCTCGGGGAATACATGGCAAAGACCCTGCCCGCCCTCTCCTGGGAGACCCTGGGGACGGATCTCGCCACCTGGTTCTGGCGCTGGAAGATCTGGGGCTGGCTGCTGCTGGAAACCGTGCTCATCGCCTTCATGGCCACCAGCCTCGGCGTCGCCGGCGGTTTCCTCCTTTCCTTTCCCGCTGCCCGCAATATCAGCCCGAACCGGTGGATCCTGTCGCTGACGCGGCGGTTCCTCGAAGTGGCGCGCACCGTACCGGAACTCGTCTTCGCGCTGATCTTCGTCTTCTGCTTCGGTGTCGGCCCCATGGCGGGCGTGCTGGCGATCGGGCTGCACACCTGCGGCTCGCTCGGCAAGCTCTACTCCGAGGTCAACGAGAACATCGATATGCGGCCGCTGGAGGGGGTCAAA
Organism: Rhizobium sp. Q54; assembly: GCA_943370615.1. GTDB lineage: Bacteria > Pseudomonadota > Alphaproteobacteria > Rhizobiales > Rhizobiaceae > Allorhizobium. Next base: position 32,414 of record CALRRQ020000014.1, on the reverse strand, counting down.
GCGGCCGGCGGCAGCTGGTTCGACCAGATCCGATATGGCGCCGTGCCGCAGGTCCTGCCCAATATCATCAGCTACACGCTGCTGCGCTTCGAGATCAACGTGCGCTCCTCCTCGATCATCGGCTATGTCGGCGCCGGCGGTCTCGGCCAGGAACTGCGCACCGCCGTCTCGCTGCAGGAATATACCGATCTCTCCGCCCTCTTCCTGATCATCTTCGCAGCCGTCTTCGTCATCGACTGGGGTTCGGAAGAGCTGCGCCACCGCGTGATCGGCCTCGAAAGGAACGCCTGATGCAGACGATAAGTCCCGACGACATCGCCGCCTGGCGCAAGGCCATGCCGGATGCCTTCCGCATGTCCCCGGCGGAGCGGATGCGCCGCATCGCGCTGTTCTCCGCCTTTGCCGCGATCTTCGCCTGGTGCCTCTACGACTTCGGCTTCTCGCCCGAGCGCATCGTCATGGGGCTTTCGCGGCTTGGGCGGGTGCTGTCCTTCATGTTTCCGCCGCACATCTGGACCGAATGGCGCCAGATCGCCGACATCCTGAACGGCCTGGGCGAAACGCTCGCCATGGCCTTCCTGGGCACGGCGCTCGGGGCCCTGGTCGCCTTTCCGCTTTCCTTTCTCGGGGCCAAGAACATCAACCGGTTCGCCTTCCTGCGCTTCGGCGTCCGGCGCGGCTTCGACGTCATCCGTGCCTTCGAGACGCTGATCCTGGCGCTGGTCTTCATCCGCGCCTTCGGGCTCGGCCCCTTGCCCGGCGTGCTGGCGATCGCCGTGAGCGAGATCGGCGTTCTGGCCAAGCTCTATGCCGAGGCGATCGAGAATACCTCGAACAAGCCGGTCGAAGGCGTGGTCGCTTCCGGCGGCTCGCGGCTGCAGGCGGTCCGCTTTGCCATGATGCCCCAGGTCATGCCGGTGCTTCTGTCGATCACCCTCTACAATTTCGAATCCAATGTGCGCTCGGGCACCATTCTCGGCATCGTCGGCGCCGGCGGCATCGGCTTCCTGCTGTCGGACCGCATCGGCGCCTATCGATGGGACGAGGCCTGGTCGATCATCTTCCTGATCATCGCCATGGTCTACGTCATCGACGCCCTTTCCGCGTTCATCCGGGCGCGCTTCATCGGACAAATGGGAACCACGCGATGAAAATGCTGACCGAACAGCCAACCATCCACGAAACCGCCAGCGTGATCGGCTGCGAACTCGGTCGCTGGACCGAGATCCAGGCCCATGTCAGCATGCGCGAAAGCCAGTTCGGCGACTATTCCTACATCGTCAAGGGCGGCAATGTCGTCTGGTCGACCATCGGCAAGTTCTGCTCGATCGCCGAGGGCGCGCGGATCAATCCCGGCAACCACGCCACCTGGCGCGCGAGCCAGCACCACTTCACCTATCGCGCCGCGCAATACGGCCTTGGCGAGGACGACCACGACTTCTTCCAGTGGCGCAAGGACCATTGGGTGACGATCGGCCACGACGTCTGGATCGGCCATGGCGTGACCGTGCTTGCCGGCGTGACCATCGGCACCGGAGCGGTGATCGGCGCCGGCGCCGTCGTCTCCAAGGATGTCGAGCCCTACACGATCGTCGGAGGCGTGCCGGCCAGGGTGATCAAGCGACGCTTCACCGAGACCCAGGCCGAAGCCATGATGGAGATCGCCTGGTGGGACTGGCCGCATGACAAGCTCCGCAGCGCGCTTGCCGACATCCGCCGCCTGCCGATCGACGCCTTCATCGAGGCCTATCGTTCCGGTGCCGCCGTTGCGCCGGCGTGTGAAATCGCCACCCTTTGAAGCGCTGAACCGTTGCGGCGGCCGGGCTAGCTCTGGCGCGCCCGGATCACGGCCAGGAAGGCATCGCCATAGCGCTCCAGTTTCGACTGCCCGACGCCGGAGATCGACAGCAGATCGTCATGGCTCGTCGGTCGTTCTTTAGCGAAGGCGACCAGCGTCGTGTCGGGAAAGACGACATAAGGTGGAACCGAGAGTTCCTTGGCGATCGCCATGCGCGCCGAACGCAGGGCCTCGAACAGCTCCATGTCGGAGCCTTCCAGCGCCGCTCTCGCGTTGGCCGAACTTGACGACGCGCCTCTCGAGGCCTTGCCCGTGGTCGGCCGATCCTTGCGGAAACGCACCTCGCGTTCACGCTTGAAGACGGCGCGCGCCGCAGGCTCCAGCTTCAGCGCGCCGAAGGCGGAATGGTCGACGCTGACGAGGCCGGCGGCGAGCAGCTGGCGGTAGACCGATTGCCAGGTCTTCGACGGCATGTCCTTGCCGGCACCGAAGACCGGCATGTCGACATGGCCGAAGCGGGCTGTCTTCTCGTTTTCGGCGCCGATGAGCACGTCGATCAGGTGGCCGGTGCCGAAGCGCTCGCCGGTGCGGTAGATAGCCGCCAGGGCCTTGATCGCCGCGTCCGTGCCATCCCAGGTCTCGACGGGCTTCAGGCAAGTGTCGCAATTGCCGCAATGGCCGGGATGCGCCTCGCCGAAATGGGCGAGGATCGCCTGGCGCCGGCAGCCGGGGGTTTCGCAGATGGCGAGCAGCGCGTTGAGCTTGGCCCGTTCGACGCGCTTGATGTCGTCGCCCGAGGAACCTTCGTCGATCATCCGGCCCCGCTGGATGACATCGGCCATGCCGTAGGCCATCCAGACATCCGAGGGCAGTCCATCACGGCCGGCGCGGCCGGTCTCCTGATAATAGGCCTCGACCGAGCCCGGCAGGTCGAGATGGGCGACATAACGCACGTTCGGCTTGTCGATGCCCATGCCGAAGGCGACGGTGGCGACCAGGCACAGGTCTTCTTCCTTGAGAAAGGCATCCTGGTTGGCGTCGCGCACGGCCCGATCCATGCCGGCATGATAGGCGAGCGCCCGCACCCCTTGAGTGTTCAACCATTCGGCCGTGTCCTCGACCTTGGCGCGCGACAGGCAGTAGACGATGCCGCTCGACCCCTTGTGGCGCGACAGGAAGCGCAACAGCTGCTGGCGCGGCTGGTCGCGCTCGACGATCTCATAGGCGATGTTCGGTCGGTCGAAGGAGGTGGTGAAGACCTCCGCCGAGCGGAGGCCAAGCTTGTCGATGATGTCTTCGCGCGTGTGCGGATCGGCGGTTGCCGTCAGCGCCAGCCGCGGTACGCCCGGATAAAGCTCTGCAAGCTGGCCGAGCTCGCGATATTCCGGGCGAAAATCATGGCCCCATTGGGAGACGCAATGCGCCTCGTCGATGGCAAAGAGCGCGATCCGAGCGTCTGCGATCAACTCCCGGAACCCGGGCGTGACGATGCGCTCCGGCGTGACGTAGAGAAGATCGAGAGCGCCGCTGCCGATCGCCCGGCGAACCTCGACGAATTCTTCGCGGGTCAGCGAGGAATTGAGCGCCGCGGCCCGCACGCCGAGCTGTTTCAGCGCCTCGACCTGGTCGCGCATCAGCGCGATCAGCGGCGATACGACGATGCCGACACCTTCGCGGCACAGGGCCGGGATCTGAAAACAAAGCGACTTACCGGCTCCGGTGGGAAACAGCACCACGGCATCGCCGCCCGACACCACCTGCTCAACGACGGCGGCCTGCTTGCCGCGGAAGGCCGGATAGCCGTAGACGTTTCTCAGCACCGCGAGCGGATCTTTTCTCTCGTTGGTGTCGAACAGGGCGTCGGTGGTGCGGTCGGACTGCGGCACGGAATCACTCTCAGTTTCAGCGCCGCACTATGGCACGGATCGACGTGTCGCCGCGAGGGCGGTTCTGGTCACCCGGCGCCGGAGAGCCTGCCGCTGTCGGGCTTGACGGTGGTTCGTGCGGGGGAGTTTCCAAAACGAAAAAGCCTGCCGCGGGAGGAGGTGCGGCAGGCTTTTCGAAAAGAACCGAACAGCGACTGGGAGGAGGAGTGTCGCTGCTCTGACAAACGGCCCTGGGAGGAGGAGAGGGCCGTCTGAACACGAAGCTTTGCGGGAGGAGGTGCATCGCTTCGTTGAAAATGACTATATCCGATCCATGCGCATTTTATAGGCATTTTGTTGCAGTGCAGCTATGCGCAAAACACATGGCCTGAATTGTTGTTTCCGGCCCAGCCCACCGCCCTGCTCTGCCCCGAGATCGCGCCCCTGCAGATGCGCCGGCACCCGCAATGCCGATCAGCCAGCCAATCTGCTGGGAGAGAAGATTTCCGGCTCCAGACCAAGACCGACCAGCCGTTCGGGCGGATGACCGTCGAGGAACAGGCTCGCGGCCCATTCGGAGAGCGCCGGCGAGGTGAGGATGCCGCTGCCGCCCTGGCCGGCCAGCCAGAAGAACTCCGGATCCTGGCGGTCGAAGCCGACGACCTGCAGCTTGTCGGCCGTGAAGGAGCGCAGTCCCGCCCATTTGTGCGAAATGGTCTTCACCGGAAGCGTCGTCGACTGCTCGAGGAAGTGCGCGGCATACGCGACGTCGATGTCCTCCGGCTGGGCGTCGCACGGATCACTCGGCGTCGCATCGGCCGGCGATACCATCAGCTTGCCGGCTTCCGGCTTGAAGTAGAAATCCTCGTCCACCTCGTTCACGCCCGGCATGGGACCGAGGTCATAGTCGGCGGGCACATCGATCGTGATCGCGGTGCGCCGATGCGGCACGATGCCGAGCGGAGCCAGACCGGCGAGCTCCGCCATCCGATCCGCCCAGGCGCCGGCCGCGTTGACGATGCGGCGCGCGAGGATCGGGCCCTGGGGCGTCTGCAACCGAAAGATGCCGCCGTCCCGCTCGATCGCGGCAACCGGCGAGCCCGTACGGATGTCGGCGCCGTTGCGGCGCGCGCCTCGGAGATAACCCTGCAGGATGCTCTCGACCTCCATGTCCCAGCAGGCTGGGTCATAGAAGGCGCCCGCCATGTAGTCGGGCCGGAGGAAGGGCACCATGGCGATCGCCTCCTCGATGGAAACCGATCGCGATTGCGGCGACGTGGCGATCACTTCGCGGAAGGCGGCATCCAGCTTCGGCAAGCGCTCCTCGCTGGCGATCACCAGATTGCCGCGCGGGATCAGCAGCGGCACGTCGGCGAAGCCCTCAGGCGGGTTGGCCAGGAAGTCGTAAGACGCGTCGGCAAGCAGGCCCGTCGTCTCGTTCTGGAACTGCCGCGAGAACTCCGCGGCCGAGCGGCCGGTCGAATGATAGCCCACCTGCGCCTCCGCCTCGAGCAGGACGAGCGAACGATGCCCGGCTACCCGATAGGCGAAAGATGCACCGGCGATGCCGCCTCCCACGACGGCAACGTCGAAAATCTCCATGTCGTTTCCTCCGGCGCTGTTGTTCAGCGCGCCACGTCCCTGTCGAGCGGAAAGATCGGCCGCGGGATTTTCTTGTAGGGCAGTCGGGCATAGTCGAGCGTGCAGAGCGCGCCGCTGTCGCAAACCACGACCTTGCTGGCGATCGGCTCGAAGGCGGCGCGGAAGTGCTGCATCGATTTGAGACCGACCACCCGCTTCTTCGCCGGATCGATGCCGAAGGCGCGGAACTGCTGCAGATCGAGCATCTGCAGCGGAACGCTCGTCACCAGCACCTCGATGCCGTCGACGACCAGCACGGCGCTGGTGCCGAAGCTCTGTTCCAGGCCGCCGACCATCGGGCCGTCACCGACGAAATGACCGTCGCTGACGAGGCGAACGGTGCCGGTCACCGTCAGCGGTTCGCCGCCGAAGCGCGGATCGGTCTTGCCTCCGATGGCGATCGTCACGGTCGCGCCCTCGCCCTTGGCGGCGAGTTCGGCGGCAGCCTCAGGGTCGACCATCGGACCGAAGGCTGCGTCGTCGGCGCCGGCTTCGAGCATGGCCTTCAACAGGTTGGTCGAATCGCCGTAGGAGCCGCCGCCCGGATTGTCGGCATAGTCGGCGATGATCAGCGGGCCGTTCGACTTCGGATAGGTGCGCGCCATCTCAGCGACCGTTTCGACCGGATGGAAGGTGTTCATCACCTCATTGCGCTTTTCCCAGATGTCGGCGGCGAGCGTCTCGGCAAAGGCCTGGTGGCGGGCCGGATCGCCGTCATAGGTGACCAGCACGGTCGGGCCGACTTCCGGAATATCGGCTTCCGGGAAGGCGCCGTTGATGCTGACGGCGAGCGCGCCCGGTTCGTTCTTTTCGTAGGCGCGTGCCTTGGCGATGCGCTCGACCATGGCGCCGACATCGGTGCGCCCGCCATTGGCCTCTTCCAGCATGGGGAGCTGGATGCGCAGCGTCTTCGGGGCGATCTCGCCCTTCATGGTGCGGTTGAGCAGCGTGCCGGCATGATAGGCCGTCTCGCGCAGGTCGATATGCGGATAGGTCTTGTAGGAGACGAGGATCTGCGCCAGCGCGCACATGCGCTTCGTCACGTTGGCATGCAGGTCGAGGGTGACCGCGATCGGCAGATCGGGACCGACGACGGCGCGCAGGCGCTCCAGCAGTTCGCCCTCGCCGTCATCCGTGTGCTCGGCCACCATGGCGCCGTGCAGGCAGAGCAGGATGCCGTCGAACTTTTCCGCCTTGGCGGCCTCGACGATCTTGCCGGTCAGGTATTCATAGGCCTCGACGGTCACCGGGCCCGACGGCTCGGTCCAGGCGCTGACAGAATGGCGCATGTCCCAGCCGAATTCCTTCTGGCACACCAGCGCACCGGCAAGGCCGGTATTGGACTGGCTGCGCTTGGCGATTGCTTCGTCGGCGAACATCAGGGTCTCGCGCTGGAACTCCGGAATGCCGGTCTTTCGAATGCTGAACGTATTGGATTCGTGCATGAATTCGGCGGTCAGAACTTTAAACGGCATTCTCGGTCTCCAGTATGATGGGCGCCGTGCCCTTGACGTGGCAGGCCACGGCATGGGTTCCGGACAGGGATTTCAGATGAGGCAATTGGCTGTGGCAGCGGTCTTCGACGAGCGGGCAACGGCTGGCGAAGGCGCAGCCGCGCGGCTCGTCATAGCCGCTCGGGATCTCGCCGCGGATGCGGGGAATGTCGCGGCGATTGTGCGGATCGGGTACGAAGGCGCTGTCGAGCAGGGCCACCGTATAGGGATGGGTGGGCGTCGCTCCCCGCGGAAGCACCTCGACGATGCGCCCGAGATACATGACGAGGATGCGGTCGCAGAAATACTGCACCAGGGCCAGATCGTGCGAGATGAACACATAGGTGAGGTCGAGCCGATCGCGCAGATCCTGCAGCAGGTTGATCACCTGCGCCTGGATCGAGACGTCGAGCGAGGCGGTCGGCTCGTCGAGCACCACCAGGGAGGGATTGAGCGCCAGCGCCCGGGCGATGCCGACGCGCTGCTTCTGCCCACCGGAGAGCTGATGCTGGTAGCTGTCGGCGAGATGGGCCGGCAGCGAGACCATGGCGAGCAGTTCGGCCACCTTCGCGTCGCGCTCGGCCCGGCTCATGGCGATGCCCTGAACATCGAAGGGCTCGAGCAAGGCGTCGCGGATCGACTGGCGCGGATCGATCGAGGAATAGGGATCCTGGAACACCATCTGGAAACGGCGGCGCAACCGGGCAAGCGTGCGGCCCTTGAGCGGACGGATGTCCTCGCCGTCGAACAGGATTTCACCGGCACTCGGCTCGATCAGGCGGGAGACGAGACGGGCGAGCGTGGACTTGCCGCAGCCGGACTCGCCGACGACGCCCAGGATTTCGCCCTTCTCCAGATCGAACGACACGTCGGTGACGGCACGGAAGCGACGCTTCTTGGCAAACAGGCCGCCACCACTGGAAAAGACGCGCGAGAGCGAGCGGATGGAAAGAAGCGGCGTCATGCGCTTTCTCCTTCGGCGAGGAAACAGGCAACCGAGCGGCCGGCCTCGATCACGCTTGGCGGGCTTGCGCTGCGGCAGACGTCGATCGCCAGCGGACAGCGCGGATTGAAGCGGCAGCCGGCGGGCATGGCGCTTGCCGGCGGTACCATGCCGGGGATGCCGGCAAGGCTGCGCGGCGCCATGCCGGGCTGCGGGATGCAGCCGATCAGCGCGCGGGTATAGGGATGGCGCGGCGCATCGAAGATGGCGTTGACCTGGCCATATTCGACGACCTTGCCACAATACATGACGGCCACCTCGTCGCAGGTCTGGGCGACGACACCCATGTCGTGGGTGATGAGGATGAGACCCAGACCCTGTTCCCGGACGAGCTCCGAGAGCAGCGCGATGATCTGCGCCTGGACGGTGACGTCCAGCGCCGTGGTCGGCTCGTCGGCGATCAGCAGATCCGGATCGCCGGCGAGCGCCATGGCAATGACGATACGCTGGCGAAGCCCGCCGGAAAGCTGGTGCGGGAAAAGGTCATAGGTCATTTCCGGCGAGGGAATGCGCATGCGCGCCATCAGGCCGATGGTCTTTTCCTTTGCCGCCTTGCGGTCGAGCTTCAGATGCAGTTCGGCGACCTGATCGATCTGGCGGCCGACGCGCATCACCGGATCGAGCGATGTCATCGGGTTCTGGGTGATCAGAGCGATGCGCCCGCCGCGCAGGTTGCGGTAGTCCCTTTCGCTGATCGTGGTCAGATCGGTGCCGTCGAAGACGATGCGGCCGGACTTGATGCGCCCGCCCATCAGGGGCAGGAGCCCCATGACGCTCATGGCGGTCATCGACTTGCCGGAGCCGGATTCGCCGACCAGACCGAGGATGCGGCCGCGGTCGACGGCGATGTCCACGCCGGCAAGCGGTTCGAGCGGGCCGAAGCCGATATGCAGCTGCTCGACTTTGAGGAGGGGCGCCATCAGCTTCTCATCCTCGCCTTGACGTCGAGGGACTTCAGCACGCCCTGCCCGAACAGATTGATGAAGATCACCGAAGCGGCGACGAAGATGCCCGGCCACAGGATGACCCAGGGCGCGTTGAAGAGCTGGGCGGAGCCCGTGCTCATCATGCCACCCCAGCTCGGCACCGGCGGCTGGGCGCCCATGCCGAAGAAGCCGAGCGTCGCCTCGAGCAGGATGGCGTTGCCGGTCGACAGCATGGCGACGACGACGACGGGGGCGATCGCATTGGGCAAGAGCCGGCGCATCATGATGTGCAGCGGGCCGGCGCCCATGCTGCGGCTCGCCTCGACGAAGGTCTGGCGCTTCAGCGTGATGATCTGGGTGCGGGTCAGGCGGGTGAACTGGGCGAGATAGGCAATCGCGATGGCGAGCACGGTGCTGCCCGAGCCTGGGCCCAGGATCGCGACGATCAGCAGCGCCAGCAGGATTTCCGGGAAACACCAGGTGAGATCGACGGCCGACATCATCAGGCGGTCGAAGCGGCCGCCGAGATAGCCGCAGACGGAACCGATCAGGATGCCGCCGAGCAGCGACAGGGTGATCGACACGACGGAGACGCTCAGCGAGGTGCGTGCGCCGTAGATCACGCGGGAGAGAATGTCGCGGCCGAATTCGTCGGTCCCAAACCAATGCAGGGCGGAGGGCGCCTGGTTGGCGATCGACAGGTTCTGCGCGTCATAGGCATAGGGCGACAGCCAGGGGGCGCCGATCGCGGCGATGGCGAGGGCCGCAAGCGCGATGCCGGAGAGGGCAGCGCCGGGCGTAGGCGCGAGTGCCGCGAGACGCGACAGGAAGGAGGCCTGACGGGTGTGCGAAGTCATGCCGCGGCTTCCTCCCGCTGGCGCGGGTCCATGGCGGCCTGCAGCAGATCTCCGAGCAGCGTGCCGAGCATGACGGCCATGGCGAGGAACAGCAGGCAGCCCTGAATCAGGGGATAGTCGCGCTGGCCGAGCGCGCGGATCAGCAGCGAGCCGAGACCGGGCCGGGCAAAGACATATTCCACCGTCACCGAGCCGCCGACGATCAGGCCGATGCGCAGGCTGAGGATGGTGACGACCGGGATCAGTGCATGGCGCAGCACATGGGCGATCTGGATGCGGAAACGCGACAGGCCCTTGGCATGCAGCAGCATGACGAAATCCTCGCGCGCGGTCTCGATCATGGCGACACGCGTCACCTGGGCGACAAGCGCCATGCCGCCGAGACCGACGGTCAGGACCGGAAGGATGAGGGAAGTCCAGTGCCGCGCGCCGGAGACCGGAACCCAGCCGAGCTGGACGGCAAACAGCATGATCATCAGGAGGCCAAGCCAGAAGGTCGGCACGGTGGACCCAAGCAGCGACAGCCCCATCAGCGAGTGGTCGACGAAACGGTCGCGATAGGTGGCGGCGAGCGCGCCGGCGAGAATGCCGAACACGGCGGAAAAAGCCAGCGCCCAGGTTCCGAGCGCGAGGCTCGGAGCCAGGTTGGCGAGGATGAGGTCGGCCACGGGGCGGCGCATGACGATCGCCGTCCCGAGGTCACCCTGGGCGACATTGCCGAGCCAGGTGAGGTATTGCTCGACAATGCTCCGGTCCAGCCCGTAGCGGGCGATGATCGCCGCCCGCTGGTCGGGCGAGGAGCCGGTCCTGATCAGATTGTCCACCGGATCGCCCGGTACGAGATGGACGATCAGGAAGACCACGCCGGAGACGACGAAGAAGACCGGTATCATCGCAAGGAGGCGCCTGAGCGCATAACCCATCATATCCGTCGTCCCCGAACCATCATTCCTTGACGTCGATGTCGAGGACGGTCTGTGCGGAGAACTGCGGGCCGTTGATCTTGGCCGGCACGCTCAGCCGCTCCTTGTTGAAGACGACCGTCTGGACCGGCTCGTAGATCGGCGCGAAGGGGACCTGGTCCAGCACATATTCATGATAGGTGATGAAGTTGGCGACCCGTTCTTCCGGGGTCTTCGACGCCGTCAGGGCCTTGACGCGCAGCTCCTCGGCCTTCGGGTCCTTCCACATCGAGACGTTCGGGTAGCCCAGACGCTCGCCGGAGAAGAACCAGTCGAGGATGTCGGCATTGTTCCAGCCATAGCTGCGCACCGCGAGCTGCTGGGTGCCCTTCTTGTATTCGGCGCGGATCGAGCTGGTGTCGAAGACGGTGATTTCGGCGTTGATGCCGACGGCCTTCAGCTGTGCCTGGATGACTTCCGACAGGCGCTTGAACTCGGTGTCGCTCTGGGTCCAGAGCGTGACCGTCAGCGGCTTGCCGTCCTTCGAACGGGTGCCGTCGGGACCGGCCTTCCAGCCGGCTTCCTCGAGCAGGGCTTTCGCCTGTTCGGGATCGTAGGAGATGTTGAACTTCGGGTCCACCTTGGATTCCGGCAGCGAGGCGATCAGGAAGTTGTGGGCTGCAAGTCCCCTGCCGCCGAACAGCTTGTCGAGGATTTCCTGCTGGTTGACGGCCAGCGCGGTGGCCTTGCGGACCTTGAGGTCGGTGAAGGGCTCAACCGTCGTGTTGATCGGCATGTAGAAGGTGCCGAAGCCGGCCATGCTCTGCACGGTGGCGTTTTCGAGCGTCGCATATTGCGGCAGGATGTCGCTCGGAACGTCGAGAACGGCGTCGACGCCGCCGGTCTTCAGCTCGAGGAAGCTGGTCGAGGAATCGGCGATTTCGCGCAGCGTCAGGCGGTCGATCTTGGCCGGACCCTTGTTTTCGGAGGCGGCACTGCCCCAGGTGTAGTCCTCGTTGCGCACGAGCACGGATTCCACGCCGGTGGTGAAGCTTTCGAGCTTGTAGGGGCCGGTGCCGACGGCAACCGTCACGCCGTAATTGGTGCCCTCGGCATCAAAGGCCTTGGGGCTCGGAACGCCCATGAAGGCGCTCGACAGATTGTAGAGCAGGTTGGCATCCGGGTGCTTCATGATGAAGCGCACGGTCAGGTCGTCGACCACTTCGACCTTGTCGATGCCGCCGACGAGATATTCGTTCTCGGTGCCGGCGAATTTCGGGATCCACCATTCAATGGTCTTGGCGTTGAAGGGTTCGCCGTCGTGGAACTTGACGCCTTCCTTGAGGTGGAAGGTCCAGCTCATGCCGTCGGGCGAGGTTTCCCAGCTGGTCGCCAGGTGCGGATAATAGCCCTGGTCGGCGCCCTGAACGACGAGCCGGTCGTAGATCAGCGCATCGGCAAGCGTCATCAGCGTGCCGCGGATCGGGTCGTGGTTGGCCGCGCCGGCTTCCGACGACGGCAGTACGAAGACGGCTTCCGCCGCCATGAGCGCCGATGCCGGCATGGTGCCAGCGCAGGCGAGTGTCAGCGCGATCATCGCACCTTTGAATTCCCACTTCATCTTGGTCATCGTCTGCGTTCCCCTTTTTTAGCTTTGCATGACGGGTGGAGGTTTCAGGCCTTGTCAGTCTTCCGGGGTGCCTCCGGCATAGCCCGTGAAGGTCTTGTAGCAATTGAACATCTGGCCGAGCCGGTCCTCGACCTCGGCGCCCAGCTGGCTGAAGACGCCGTTGATGGCGAGCTGCACGAGCGAGACGAGCGGGCTGAGCGAGTCCCAGAACTGGTTGAGCGCCGTCGGCACGGCGAAGACCTCGCTCGAGACCGAGGTCGCCCAGTCGCAATAGGTGTCGGTGAGGATGGTGACCGGAATGCCCCTGGCATGGGCAGCCTCGGCCAGCAGTTTGCTCTGGCGCGAATAGCGGCGGGTGTCGATCACCACGAGCATGATGCCGGTCGGATCGGTGAGCAGCACGTCGACGAAATTGCCGGCGGCGACGTCGACGACATGCACTTCGTCGCGCAGGTACTGGAGCTGGTGGGCGAGCACGGATGCGACCCCACGCTCGGTCTGGAAGCCGGCGCAGTAAACCTTGCGGGCCGTGCTGAGGCGGGCGATGAAGCGGTCGAACTCCGGCGTCTGTGCCAGTTCATAGACGCGAACCAGCGCGCCGATCTCCATTTCGAGGCCGGCTGCCAGTTGGTCATTGCCGGAACGGGCGCGGGCGGCAAAATCCTTCAGCCGGTCGCCGACCAGCCAGGGGCTGTCGCCGAAATCATCCTTCAGGTCGGCCTTCAGTTCCTTGAAATGATTGTAGCCCAGCGAGCGGCAGAAGCGTCCGACCGTCATCTCGCCGACACCGACCTTGGCCGCAATACTGGCGGCCGTCTCGAAGGGCAGCTCGCTCAGGTTGGACAGCATATAGGTGGCGATCGCCCGGCCGGCGGCGGTCGAATTCTCCATACTGTCGAGCAAGCGTTCTTTGACCGTCGCCATTCCGTTCCCACATCGAAAATGTTATTTTTATATCTCGATTGGCCTACGGTATATTTTAATACCATCGCGTCAAGAGCCCTTAAGAAAAAGTTGCGACAGACCGTCCGGAGCGCGGAAATGCATATGCCATGCCACAGTGGTCGCACTCCTCCCGTGGAGAAATGCGCTCACACGAGACTTGGGATTGTTTCGCGAGCGTGGTCGAGGACGGCAGAGTCGGGGCCGCGCGGCCGGAGGCAGATGCCGCGCTCAAGCGGACGCGTCCAGCACCGAACAAACAGTTCGCCGGCTACCGAATAAATGTTTCGGAAAGATCTGGAACCGTCCATCGCAGCTGCGACGGACGGCAAAGCGGCTCAGGAGGACGAGCCGGGGTTGTCTGTCAGGTGGAGGTCGTCCGAGTGCCGAACATCGGGCCGCCGCGCCAGCGGGGGAAACCGTAACCGTGGATTTCGACGAGGTCTATGTCGGCAGCCTTTTCGGCGACGCCCTCTGCCAGAATGGCTTCGCCCTCGCGGGCCATGGCCCCGACCAGACGATCGGCGATCGCCGCGGCATCCAGTGCCGGGCCGGCTTCGATCCGGGCGCCAAGAAGGCGGGTCACCTCGTCCGAAGGAACAGGCCGGCGATCGCCGGGCTTGTAGTCATACCAGCCGCCGCCGGTCTTCTGGCCCTTGCGGCCCGCACGCACGAGAATATCGCCGAGCGTTTCGGGAACATCCTGCCCCGCCGCACGAGCGCCCTCACGTTGCAGGAACGCGATATCGAGACCGCCGAGGTCCTGCGCCTCGAAGGGGCCCATGGCAAAGCCGTAGCCGCGCATGGCCGCATCGACGGCGGCAATCGTCACGCCCTGGCCGAGCAACGCCTCCGCCTCGGCGCGATAGCGCTTGAGGATGCGGTTGCCGATGAAGCCTTCGCAAATGCCGGCGCGCACCGGCACCTTGCCGAGCATCCGGGCCAGGGCAAAGCCGGTCGCCAGCGTCGCGTCGGCGGTCTCGGGCGTCGGCACGATCTCCAGCAGCTTCATGACATTGGCCGGGCTGAAGAAGTGCAGGCCGATGAACCGGGCCGGATTGGGCAGCCCCTCGGCGATCGCCCGCGGATCGAGATAGGATGTGTTGGTCGCCAGCACCGCGTCAGGGCGGCAGACGCGGCCCAATTGCTCGAACACCTGGCGTTTGACCGAAAGCTCCTCGAACACCGCCTCTATCACGAGGTCGGCATCGGCAAGGGCAGCATAGTCCGTCGAACCCGTCACGCCGGCAAGCCGAACCTCGGCGGCGGCTTCGGTCAGGCGCCCGCGCTTGACGGCGCCTGCGAAGATGTCTCTCAGATTGGCGATGCCACGCTCAACGGCCGCATCGTCCCGCTCGATCAGGATGACCGGCAGGCCTGCATCGCGGAGCGCCGCGGCAATACCCGCGCCCATCGTGCCGCCGCCGATGACGGCCGCATTTCGGAGCGGCAAGGCCTGTACGCCCGACAAGCATGCCGGACGCGGGGCTGCCCGCTCGGCGAAGAAGACGTGGCGGAGTGCCGCTGCCTGGTCGGAGGCCCGCAGTTCGAGGAAGGTGGCGCGCTCGAACTGCATCGCCGCGGCGAAGTCGGTTTCGGTCGCCCGCTGCAGGCAGGAAAGTGCCCTGAGCGGCGCGACCTCGCCTTTGGCACGCTTGGCGATGGCCGCTTCGGCCTCCATCCAGAAAGCGTCCGGCACCGTCGGCGCCGGGCGAAGCGACAGCGGCTGGGGCAGCGGATGCGAAAGGGCGTCGCGGGCAAAACCGATGGCAGCCGTGCGCAGATCGCCCTCGACGATCCGGTCGATGAGGCCAAGCTCCAGAGCCCGGGGCGCGCGCACCGGCTTGCCCGTCGTCACCAGATCGACGGCCGCCTCGATGCCGGCGAGACGCGGCGTGCGCACCGTTCCGCCAGCACCGGGAACGAGCCCGAGCGTCACTTCCGGCAGGCCGACCGAGGCATCCGCTGCCGCCACCCGGAAGCGGCAGCCGAGCGCCACCTCGAAGCCGCCGCCGAGGGCAGACCCGTGGATCGCCGCAATCCAGGGCTTGGCCGCGAGCTCGATGGCCGAGACCACGTCGGGCAGATGCGGCGGCTGCGGCGGCTTGTCGAATTCGCTGACATCGGCGCCGGCGATGAAGGTGCGCCCGGCGCAGACCAGCACCACGGCCGAGACATCGGGATCGCCATCCAGCGCGCCCGCCGCATCGACGAGGCCTTGGCGCACGGCCTGGCTCAAGGCGTTGACGGGCGGATTGTCGATCGTGACGACGGCGATGTTTCCCTGAAGGGCGATGGTGACGACGGACATGAGTGATCAGATTCCCAGATAGGCTTCTCGAATGCGGGGATCGGCAAGCAATTCGCCGGCCGGTCCTTCCATGGTGATCTTGCCGGTTTCCATGACATAACCTCGGTCGGCGACGGAAAGTGCGCCGAAGGCGTTCTGCTCGACCAGCAGCACGGTGACCTTCAGGTCCCGCATGCTCTTCACCACGTCGAAGATCTGCTGGACGAGGATCGGCGCCAGGCCCATCGAGGGCTCGTCGAGCAGCAGGCAGGAAGGACGTCCCATCAGCGCGCGGGCGATCGCCAGCATCTGCTGCTGGCCGCCCGACAGGCCGCCGGCGGCGAGGTTGCGCTTCTCCTTGAGGATCGGGAACATCTGGAAGGCGTTTTCCATGTCCCGGTCGACCCGGTCATCGGTAAACAGGAATGCGCCGAGGCGCAGGTTCTCTTCCACCGTCAGGTTGGTGAAGATCTGGCGGCCTTCGGGAGACTGGGCGAGCCCCCGCTTCAGGCGCTTGTAGGCGGGCGTGGTGGCCAGCGCCTCGCCGCGGAAGATGATCTGCCCGGCACTGATCGGCTGCAGACCGGACAGGCAGCGCAAGAGCGTCGTCTTGCCGGCGCCATTGGCGCCGACGATGGTGACGATCTCGCCGGAATCGATATGCAGGTCGATGCCGTGCAGCGCTTCGATGCGGCCATAGCGCGAGCGCAGGCCCTCAACTGTGAGCATGGGACGCCTCCTGTGCCTGGGTTCCGAGATAGGCCGCGATGACATCCGGATTGCGGGCGACGGCGGCGGGATCGCCCTCGGCGATCTTCACCCCATGATCGAGGACGACGATGTGGTTGGAGATGCGCATGACCATCTTCATATCGTGCTCGACCAGAAGGATGGCGACGCCGGAGGCCGCGACCTCGGCGATCAGGTGGTCGATCTCCTCGGTCTCGACAGCATTGCAGCCGGCGGCCGGTTCGTCGAGCAGCAGGACCTTGGTGTCGAGGGCGAGCGCACGGGCGATTTCCAGCCGCTTCAGCGCGCCGTAGGACAGGTTTCCGGCCTCGAGTTCGGCGGCATTGGCAAGACCGACGCGAGCCAGCAGTTCGCGTGCCCCGGCCTGGGCCTCCCTGGAGCGCCGGCGCGACGCCGGCAGCCCGAGAAGGTCGGCGAATACCGATCCCTTTTCCCGCAGATGGAAGCCGGCAATGGCGTTTTCCAGCACCGTCATGTTCTGGAAGATCTGCAGGTTCTGGAAGGTGCGCGACATGCCGCGGCGCGCCAGAAGATGCGGAGAAAACCCGGTCACCTCCTCGCCGTTCAGTCGCACCTTGCCGGATTTCGGCATGTAGACGCCCGAGATCATGTTGAACAGTGTGGTCTTGCCCGCCCCGTTCGGCCCGATGACCGAGACGATTTCCCCGGGATTGACGGAGAAGCTGACATTGTCGACGGCCTTCAGGCCGCCGAAGGCAATACCCAGTCCTTCGACGTTGAGAAGTGTCATGCTCCCCTCCCGGTGAATTGGCGCAGAAGCGACGGTAACAGGCCCTCGCGCAGGAAGATCATGACCAGCATCATCACCAGGCCGAGCATGACCTGCTCATATTCGGCAAACACGGTGAGCACCTGCGGCAGGAGCGTCAGGATGCCGGCACCGAGAATGGCGCCGAGCACCGAGCCGGCGCCGCCGAGCACGGCCATGGTGACGAGCTCGATCGAGTGCATGTAGCCCGCGACATCCGGCGTGATGAACTTGTTCTGCAAAGCGAGCAGCGAGCCGGAGACCGAGGCATAGACCGCCGAGATGACGAAGGCCTGCAGCTTCAGCCGGGCGACGTCGACGCCGACCGTGCTTGCGGCGATTTCCGAGCCGTGCAGGGCACGCAGCGCGCGTCCCGTCGGGCTGTCGTAGAGATTGAGCGCCAGCCAGGCACCCACCAGCAGGCAGAGCCCGCAGAAGAAGTACCAGAATTCCGGCGCCGAGAGCTTGAGCCCCAGTTGGCCGAGCGCCTGGCGCAAGCCGAGATCGGCCACCGCAATGCCGTCCGGTCCGCCGGTGAGCCAGGCCTCGTTGGACAGAACCATGGAGACCAGGATGCCGAAGCCGAGCGATGCGACGGCCAGGTAGTAGCCCTTGAGCCGCAGGATCGGGCGGCCGACCACATAGGCGATCGCAGCCGAGAGCGCCGCGCCGAGCACAGCGGCGAAAGCCGGGTGCAGGCCGAGATGCACGGGCGCCAGCGCCGAGGCATAGGCGCCGATGCCGGCAAAGCCCGCATGGCCGAGGCTGATCTGTCCGGCAAAGCCCGTCAGGATGACGATGCCGAGCACCGCCACGCCATTGACGAACAGCAGCGAGCCGACGCGGAAATAGAAGGCCGAGGGAAAGAAGAAGGGTGTCGCCGCGATCAGCAGCGCCAGCACCAGAAGAGTGGTCTGTTTTGTCGTAAGCCGCATCATTACACCCGATTGACCGAATTGCGCCCGAACAGGCCTTGCGGCATGGCGAAGAGGACGGCGAGGATGACGACGAAGGCCACGGCGTCCTTGTATTGCGAACTGATGAAGCCGGCCGTCAGCGCCTCGAACAGGCCAAGCAGGATGCCACCGACCAGCGCACCCTTCGGATTGCCCATGCCGCCGAGCATGGCTGCGGCAAAACCCTTGAGCGCCAGCGCGATGCCGAGGTCGTAGCTGGTCAGCGTGATCGGGGTGACCAGCACGCCGGCGAGCGCGCCGATGGCGGCCGAAAGCGCGAAGGAGAGCGTCATGACCCAGTTGGTGTTGATGCCGACGAGCTGGGCCGCCAGGCGATTGTTGGACGTGGCGAGCACCGCCTTGCCGGTCAGGGTGCGGGTGAAGAACAGCCAGAGCCCGACGAACACGACAACGGCGCCCGCAATGACCCACAAACTCTGCGGCAGGATGGTGGCGGCCAAAATCTGGATCGGCTCGTCGCCGGTAAAGGCCGGAAAGCGATGCAATTGCT
Organism: Rhizobium sp. Q54; assembly: GCA_943370615.1. Lineage (GTDB taxonomy): Bacteria > Pseudomonadota > Alphaproteobacteria > Rhizobiales > Rhizobiaceae > Allorhizobium. The sequence continues at coordinate 14,081 of CALRRQ020000014.1, read as the reverse complement.
TGTCGAAGACCAGCTGGGTCACGCCGCGGATGAAGATCGATGCACCGATGGTGATGATAATCAGCGAGACGACAGGCGCGCCGCGCGCCGGTCCGATCGCCAGCCTGTTCAGCGCGACGCCGATCGCCGCGGTCACGGTGATGGCGATCAGCGCGGCCAGCGGCAGCGGGAGGCCGGCGTCGAAGGCGAACACCGTGATCATGCCGCCCAGCATGACGAACTCGCCCTGGGCGAAATTCACCACGTCCGAGGCGTTGTAGATGATGGTGAAGCCTAGCGCGACCAGCGCATAGACTGCCCCGACCGTCAGGCCGGAAAGAAGGAACTGCATCAGTTCAGGCATCGAAGACCCCACTGTGGCCGGTTGTTCTTGAGGTGGAGCCTGCCTGTGACCGGCAGGCTCCACGCCAAATGCCGTCGCCCCGAAAACGGGGCGGCCCGGGTACTTACTCGATGATGGTCCAGCCGCCGTCCTTGATCTCCAGCATGCGGAATGCCGAGAGATCGAGGCCGAGGTGATCTTCCGCCGTCATGGTCACCACACCGGTGGTGCCGACCAGGCCGTTGGTGGATTCGATCGCGTCACGGATCGCTTCGGGTTCCGCCGAGCCGGCACGACCGATCGAATCGACCAGGATGCGCAGCGCGTCATGGGCGTAGCCGCCGAAGGTCGAGACGGCGGAGCCGGTCTTCTTTTCGTAAGCCGACTTGTAGGCGGTGACGACAGCCTTCTGGGCATCGCCATCCGCCAGGATGCCGGCGACCAGAAGGGCGGTTCCGGGAAGGCGCACGCCTTCGGCGGCCTTGGCACCGGCCAGCTCGATGAAGCCGTCGGACGCGACGCCGTGCGACTGATAGAGCGGCAGGCCGACCGCCAGCTGCGAATAGTTGCGCGTCACGATCGAGGGGCCCTGGCCGAAGCCGGCGTTCAGCACGGCCTGCACGCCGGCGGTGCCCTTGATGTTGGTCAGCTGCGGGGTCATGTCCGCATCCTGCGGGCCATAGGTCTCGTCGGCGGCGATCTCGATGCCGTAGTCGCCGGCAACGGCGACGCACTGCTTGTGCATCGAAGCACCGAAGCCGTCGGTGCCGGAAATCACGCCGATCTTGGTGATCGCGTTCTTCTTCATGTTCTCGAAGATCTTCTGGCAGGCCATGCGGTCGGTATGCGGGGTCTTGAAGACCCAGTGCTTGACCGGATCGATGATTTCGATCGCGCCGGCGAGCGAGATGAAGGGAACCTCGGAATCTTCGGCAACCGGGATGATCGACATGGTCGTGCCGGTCGTCGTGCCGCCGATGATGGCCACCACTTCGTCGTCCTCGACGAGGCGGGTGGCGAAGGTGCGCGCCTTGTTCGGGTCGCCGCCGTCGTCATAGAGCACGAGCTTCAGCGGTTCGCCGTTGACGCCGCCGGCGGCATTGATCTCCTCCACCAGCATTTCGAGCGTCTTGGCTTCCGGGTCGCCGAGGAACGAGGCGGGGCCGGTTGCCGAAACGGTGGCGCCGATCTTGATCTCGGCCTGGGCTGCGGTTGCGATGCCCAGTGCCATCAGCGTGGCGAGTGCGGTTGTCGTGGTGATTTTCATTGTGTCTCCTCCCTGAGAACGTTGAACTAAAAGTCGGTTACGCCGCTTTCGGGCGGCGCCACATCGCCAGCCGGAACCGGTTGGCGACGAAAGCTGTGTCGGTCAGGCTGGCATTGCCGGCGGGGTTGCCGCCGGTGACGTGAAAGTCGGAAAAGGCCGCTGACTGATTGACGAAGATGTTGCCGGTCAGATTGATCGACAGGTTGACGCCGGCGCGGGCGAAGGCCTTCACCGCGTGAGCTATGCGGACCTCGTTCGTGTCGTAGAGTGCGGCGGTGATGGCACCCTTGCGGCGGGCCAGATTGGCTGCGGCATCGATGCCCGCTTCGGCGCTGTCGACGGCGACGATGAAGGCAACCGGTCCGAAGCATTCGTCCTCGTGGACCTTGGTCTCGGCATCGTCCACGGCGACGATCAGCGGGGTGGCGCTGGAGCCGCTGGCCAGCGGCTGCGAATCGCGGACGATGCGGCCGAAGCTGCGCGCCTTGTCGATCCGCGCCAACGTCGCCGGATTGGCGATCGCGCCGCAGACGCCGGACGCACGGGCTGGATCGCTCAGCAGAGCGTCGACCGCAGCACCGATCGCGGTTGCCACCTCGTCGAAGCTCTTGCGGCCTTCATTGGTCTCGATGCCGGCGCGCGGCACGAAAATGTCCTGCGGGGCGGTGCACATCTGGCCGGAATAGAGCGACAGCGAGAAGGCGATGTTGGCGCAAATGCCGGAGAAATCGTCGGTCGCGGCAACAACGATCGAGTTCACCCCGGCTTCCTCGGTGAACACCTGGGCGGAACGGGCATTGTTTCGCACCCATTCGCCGAAAGCGCTGGAGCCGGTGTAGTCGATGATGGCGATGTCCGGGTGGGTCACCAGCTCCCTGGTGATCTCCGCACCGGCCTGATCGACGGCCAGCAAGACCACGTCAGCCGGGAAACCGGCCTCGACCAGCACCTCGCGCGCCACCTTCACGGTCAGCGCGAGCGGCAGGATGGCGCCGGGATGCGGCTTGACGATCACGGTATTACCGGTCGCGAGGCTGGCGAACAGGCCCGGATAGGTGTTCCAGGTCGGGAAGGTCTGGCAGCCGATGGCCAGCGCCACGCCGCGCGGCACGATCTGCCAGGTCTTCTCCAGGACGATCGGTGCCGCCTTGCCCTGCGGCTTCTCCCAGGTGGCCTGGCCGGGCGTGCGGGTCATCTCCACCCAGGCCGTGGCAACCGCTTCGAGACCACGATCCTGCGCATGCGGGCCGCCGGCCTGGAAGGCCATGGGAAAAGCCTGGCCGGTCGTGTGCATGACGGCATTGGCCATTTCAAAGCTGATGCGGTTGAGGCGCGTCAGGATTTCGAGGCAGACGCCGACGCGCAGCTCCGGCGAGGCATCGGCCCAGGCCTCGCCGGCAGCGGCGGAGGCGGCAACGAGCGTCGCGGCATCGGTGACAGGATAAAGGATCTTGAGGTCGAGGCCCCAAGGCGAAACTTCGGAACCGAGGCGCTTGTCTTCCGGGTGACCGGGCAGTTCGAACTGCGAGCCGATGAGCGCCTTGAAGGCGGCCTCGCCCTCGTCCTTGGCGGTCTCGCCATAGATCTTGCCGCTCGGAACTTCCGGGAAGGGCGACCAGAAACCCCGGTCGGACAGGGCTTTGACAGCCGTCTCCAGTAGACCGCGATGACGGCCGAACAGGTCTTCCATGGCAAATTCCTCCCTACTCCTGCCTTTATCATTGACCGTCCGGTCGGTTTATGCAAGATCTTTTTACGCCCCCGGGAAAATTCGGAGCGGGGACCAGGGAGAGAGCGATGCACCAATCCGACACCGTGCTGGTGACGATGGATCACGGGGTTCTGCGGCTGACGCTGAACCGGCCGGACAAACTCAATTCGTTCAATGAAGAGATGCACGTCGCCCTGCGCGCGGCGCTTCAGCGTGCCCACGATGATGCCGACGTGCGCGCTGTGCTGCTGACCGGCGCGGGCCGCGGCTTCTCTGCCGGCCAGGATCTCGGCGACCGCGATCCGCGCAAGGGCGGCCCTACCCCCGATCTCGGCCACACGCTCGAAACCTTCTACAATCCGACGCTGCGGCTGATCCGTTCGCTGGAAAAACCTGTGATCTGCGCGGTCAACGGGGTCGCGGCCGGTGCCGGCGCCAATATCGCCTTTGCCTGCGACATCGTGCTGGCCGCCCGCTCGGCGAAGTTCATCCAGGCCTTCGCCAAGATCGGCCTGATCCCCGATGCTGGCGGCAGCTGGAGCCTCGCCCGCATTCTCGGCGAACCGCGGGCCAAGGCGCTCGCCATGACCGCCGAGCCGCTGATGGCCGAGCGCGCCGCCGAATGGGGCCTGATCTGGAAAGCGGTCGATGACGATCAGCTGATGACGGAAGCGGAAATGCTCGCCCGGTCGCTCGCCGAGGGCGCAACCCGCGGGCTCGGCCTCACCAAGCGGCTCATCCAGGCTGCGGCCACCAACAGCCTCGACGAGCAGCTCGACATGGAACGCGACTGCCAGCGCGAAGCCGGCCGCACCGCGGACTATGCCGAAGGCGTCACCGCCTTCCTCGAGAAACGCAAGCCGGAGTTTTCGGGCAAATGACGATGAACGCACAGGAGATGGCGGAAGCCTGCGCCAAGGCGATGTGGGAGCTGGATACCGCCTCGCAACACCTCGGCATGCGCATCGATCGCATTGCACCCGGACAGGCCACGCTGTCGATGGACATCACCGCAACCATGTCCAACGGTCATGGCAATTGCCACGGCGGCTATATCTTCACGCTCGCCGACAGCGCCTTCGCCTTTGCCTGCAACGGCTACAATCAGCTGACCGTCGCGCAGAACTGCTCGATCACCTATATCAGTCCGGGGAGGATCGGCGACCGGCTGACGGCTGAGGCGCGCGAGGTCTCGCGCAAGGGCCGGTCCGGCATCTACGACATCAGCATTTCAAATCAGAGCGGCGACCGGGTCGCCGAGTTTCGCGGCCTGTCGCGGACGGTGAAGGGCACTCACCTGCCCGATCCCGCCTGAACCAAGACGCTTTCCAGGGAGGAAATCATGCTCGACTTTGTAACCCGTCCCCAAGATCTGGACCCGATCGAAATCGCCTCTCGGGATGAAATCTCGGCGCTCCAGTTTCACCGGATGAAGCGCTCGCTGAAGCATTCCTATGAAAACTCGCCGTTCTATCGCAAGCGGTTCGACGAACACGGCGTGCATCCGGAAGACCTGAAGACGCTGTCGGATCTGGCGAAATTCCCCTTCACCACCAAGACCGACCTGCGCGACACCTATCCCTTCGGCATGTTCGCCGTGCCGCGCGAAAAGCTGGTCCGCATCCACGGCTCCTCCGGCACCACCGGCAAGCCGACGGTCGTCGGCTACACCAAGCATGACATCGATGTCTGGGCCGATGTCGTTGCCCGCTCGATCCGCGCCTCCGGCGGCCGGCCGGGCGACATCGTGCACGTCGCCTATGGCTACGGCCTGTTCACCGGCGGCCTTGGCGCGCACTATGGCGCCGAACGGCTCGGCTGCACCGTCGTGCCGATCTCGGGCGGCATGACCGAGCGCCAGGTCACGCTGATGAACGACTTCAAGCCGCGCATCATCATGGTCACGCCATCCTACATGCTGTCGATCCTCGACGAGTTCCGCCGCCAGGGCATCGATCCGCGCGAAAGCTCGATCGAGGTGGGCATCTTCGGCGCGGAGCCCTGGACCAATGCCATGCGCAGCGAGATCGAACAGGCGTTCAACATGCATGCCGTCGACATCTACGGCCTCTCCGAGGTCATGGGGCCGGGCGTCGCCAATGAATGTGTGGAAACGAAGGACGGCCTGCACGTCTGGGAAGACCATTTCTACCCCGAAATCATCGACCCGGTGACGGGCGCGGTGCTGCCCGATGGCGAACTCGGCGAGCTCGTCTTCACCACGCTCACCAAGGAAGGTCTGCCGATGGTGCGCTACCGCACACGCGACCTGACCCGTCTTCTGCCGGGCACGGCACGTTCGATGCGCCGGATCGAGAAGATCACCGGCCGCAGCGACGACATGATCATCCTGCGTGGCGTCAACGTCTTCCCGACGCAAATCGAGGAACAGATCCTGAAATGCGGCGGCCTTGCCCCGCACTTCCAGATCGAGCTCACCCGCGCCGGCCGCATGGACAACATGACCGTGCACGTCGAATGCGCAGCCAACTACACCGATGCGGCAGCGCGCGCCCAATCGGCCAAGGAACTGGCACACCACATCAAGAGCGTGGTGGGCATCAGCACCAAGATCGAGGTTCAGGACCCGACGTCCATCGCCCGTTCGGAAGGCAAGGCCAAGCGCGTGGTGGACAACCGCCCGAAGAGCTGAACGGCCACCCGTGACAGCTCAAAGGCAATTGTTATAGTGAAGCGGGGGCATGCGTGCCCCCCTATTGCAGGCGTTCTGCAAGCAGGAAAGCGAAAACATGGCTCGGACCCGGGCAACCGACTTTGAGGAAAAACGCCGCGGCATTCTTGACAATGCCGCCGCCGTATTTGCCGAGCAGGGCATGGAAAAGGCATCCATGTCCCAGATCGCAACCCATTCAAGCGTCTCGAAGGCGCTGCTTTATCACTACTATCCCAGCAAGGATGCGCTGATCTACGCGATCATCATCACCCATCTGGAAGAGCTCGACCAGGCGATCGAGGCGGCCGACGACGTGAGCGAGGTGCCGGAGAAGCGGCTCCGCCGGCTGGTCGGTGTGGTTCTGGAAAACTATCGCGGCGCCGACAACCAGCACAAGGTACAGCTGAACGCCACCTCGGCCCTTTCGGACGAGCAGAAGGCAGGCATCACCGCGATCGAACGGCGGATCGTGCGCCGTTTCTCGAACGTGCTGAAGGAAATCAATCCGGAGCTCGACAGCAAGGAGAGACCCCTGCTGATGCCCGTCACCATGTCATTGTTCGGCATGATGAACTGGGTCTACATGTGGTTCCGCGACGGCGGCCGCATCACGCGGGAAGACTATGCCGACGTGGCGACGACGCTTATTCTCGAAGGCATCAAGGCGGTTCGCTGAACCCGGGCCCCGGAACGCCACACGCGGGTGATCCGCTTTCGTGACCAATCCTGAACCGACGGCCGGCGCCTCGCCCGCCGTCGGTTTTCGTTTGTGATCAGGCCGCGTTCCAGGTCTTGGCGACCATGGTGAGCACGTCGTATTGCGCGACGACGGCACCGTCCTGATTGGTCACCTGGCAGTCCCAGCGCACCTCGCCGTGGTCGGCATTGGCGCGGGGATTGATCTCCTTGCAGGTCAGCCGGACCTGCAGCGTGTCGCCCGGATTGACCGGGGTCAGGAAGCGCAGATTGTCGACGCCGTAGTTGGCGAGCACCGGACCCGGATCGGGATCGACGAACAGGCCTGCAGCGAACGAGACGATCAGGTAGCCATGGGCGACGCGGCCGTCGAAGAACGGATTGGCCTTGGCGGCCGCTTCGTCCATGTGGGCGTAGAAGGTGTCGCCGGTGAAGCGGGCAAAATGCTCGATGTCCTCGAGCGTCACCGTCCGCTTCGCCGTGACGATCTGATCGCCGATCTTCAGCTCGGCAAGCGACTTGCGGAACGGATGCACGCTGGTGTCGGCGGCGCCCGCCCCTTCGAGCCAGCGGCCGGTGACGGCCGAGAGAAGTCGCGGCGTGCCCTGCACGGCGGTGCGCTGCATGTAGTGCTTGACGCCGCGCATGCCGCCCATTTCCTCGCCGCCGCCGGCGCGGCCTGGTCCGCCATGGACGAGCCCCGCAAGCGGCGAGCCGTGGCCGGTAGAGGTCTTGGCCGAGGCGCGGTTGCCGATCAGGATACGGCCGTGATACGGCGCCATGCCGATCACCATCTCTTCGGCAACCCTCGGATCATTGGTGAAGACGGAAGCGGCAAGCGAACCCTTGCCCTTCTGCGCGAGGGCGATGGCTTCCTCCAGCCCGTCATAGGGCATCACGGTCGACACCGGGCCGAAGGCTTCCACGTCATGAACAGCGGTGGCCGCAAACGGATTGTCGCAATAGAGAAGCACGGGATTGAGGAAAGCGCCCTTCTCGGCATCGCCGGAGAAGATGCGGACATTGTCCGGATCGCCGGAGACGATCTCGGCGTCGGCCGACAGGTCGCGGATGCGTTCGCGGACTTCGTCGCGCTGGGCAAGGCTCGCCAGCGGCCCCATGCGCACGCCCTCGTCAGAGGGGTTGCCGAGCGTGGTCTTCGTGAGACGATCACCGAGCGCGGCGATCAGGGCCTGGACATGGGCGTTGGGCGCGATCACACGGCGGATCGCCGTGCATTTCTGGCCGGCCTTCGACGTCATCTCGCGGGCCACTTCCTTGACGAAGAGATCGAACTCTTCCGTGCCGGGACCGGCATCGGGTCCGAGAATCGACGCGTTCAGGCTGTCGGCCTCCATGGTGAAGCGAACCGAATTGGCAACCAGCGCCGGATGCGACTTGAGCTTGCGGCCGGTCCAGGCCGAGCCGGTGAAGGTCACGGCGTCCTGGCCTTCGACATGGTCGAGCAGGTCGCCGACCGAGCCGGACACCAGCTGTAGCGCACCTTCCGGCAGGATGCCGGTCTCGATGATCCGCCGGACCACGAGTTCGGTGAGGTAGGCGGTCTGGCTTGCCGGCTTGACCAGCGAGGGCACACCGGCGATCAGCGTCGGGGCAATCTTCTCGAGCATGCCCCAGACGGGGAAGTTGAAGGCGTTGATGTGCACGGCGATACCATGCAGCGGGGTGAGGATGTGCTGGGCGGAAAAGCTGTTGTCCTTGGACAGCAACTCGACGTCGCCATCGAGCAGTACGCGGGTATTGGGCAACTCGCGGCGGGCCTTGGACGAATAGGATAGCATCGTGCCGATGCCGCCCTCGATGTCGACCCAGCCGTCGGCACGGGTCGCGCCGGTGAGAGCGCTCTCGGCGTAGAATTCCTCTTTCATGTCCATCAGGACCTGGCCCAGGGCTTTCAGCATCTGCGCGCGCTCGTGGAAGGAGAGCGCCCGCAGATTCGGTCCACCGACCTCGCGGCCGTAGGCGAGTACCGCGGCGAAATCGATGCCGGTCGAGTCGATGAATGCGATTGCGGCACCCGTCGAGGCATCGAGCAGCGGTACGCCCTGCTTGTCGCCGGGGGTCCAGCGGCCACAGACATAGCTTTCGAGACGGCGCGGAACGCGAGCCGAAACATTCATGAAGTCATCCTTCCTGGATCGGTTTATTCAGTGCGGTCGGCGGGGCGCCAAAGGCCCCGCCGCCTGGGAGGTTATTCGTCGTAGGAGAGCACGACCTTCTCGGTCAGCGGGTGACACTGGCAGGTCAATACGTAGCCGGCTTCGACCTCGTAGTCCTCGAGCGCATGGTTGGTGTCCATCTCGACCTCGCCTTCCAGAACCTTCGCCCGGCAGGTGGAGCAGACGCCCGCCTTGCAGGAGAAGGGGGCATCAATGCTCTGGGCGATCGCGGCCTCGAGAATGCTGACGCCGTGCTTGGGCATGTTGAAGGTCCGCGTCGTGCCGTCGAGCGTGATGGTGGCCTCGACCACGGCCGCGGCCTCCTCGGCACTCACCGATGCGACACGGTTCTTGGCGCGGCCCGGCTGACCCGAGGCGAAGAGTTCGAACTTGATCTGCTCGTCTTTCAGCCCGTGCGCCTTGAGGCTGGCGACGATGGTCAGCATCATCGGTTCCGGCCCGCAGATGAAGGCGGCATCGATCGACTTCGGGTCGATCCAGGTGGAAAACAGCGCAGAGAGCTTGCTCTCGTCGAGGCGGCCGGTGAACAGGTCGATCTCCTGCACCTCGCTTTCCAGAACATGCAGGACGGAGAAGCGGCCGAGATAGGTGTTCTTCAGATCCTCCAGTTCCTCCCGGAACATGATCGAGTTGATCTGCCGGTTGGCGTAAACGAGCGTGAACTGCGACTTCGGTTCGCGCGCCAGGACCGTCTTGATGATCGACAGCAGCGGCGTGATGCCCGAACCGCCGGCGAAGCCAAGATATTGCTTCCCGGCAGCCGGATCGATGTCCATGTAGAAACGGCCCATGGGCGGCATGGCCTCGATCACGTCGCCCGGTGCCAGATTGCCATTGGCCCAGTTGCTGAAGGCGCCGCCGTCGACGCGCTTGATGCCGACCTTGAGGACGCCTTCGTCCTTGCCAGCACAGATCGAGTAGGAGCGGCGCAGTTCCTCACCGTCGAAATCATGACGGAAAGTCAGGTACTGGCCCTGGGTGAAGTCGAAGGCTGCGCGATCCTCCTCGCGCGGCTTGAGCGTGACGACCACCGCATCACGGGTCTCGTGGCGGATGTCGGTCACGGTCAGGGGATGAAAGCGTGCCATGCGTTATGTCCTCCGCATCCTCAGATGCACTTGAAATAGTCGAAGGGTTCCAGGCAGTCGCGGCATCGGTAGCTCGCCTTGCACGGTGTCGAGCCGAACTGGCTGACCTTTTCGGTCCGCGTCGAGCCGCACCGGGGACAGGCGACGGCGAGGTTCGAACCGGCGAGCCGGCTTGCCCGGGCCATCAGTCGCCCGTCGGCGGCCGTTCCGTCGATCGGCGGGGCAATGCCGTAGGCGCGAAGCTTGTCGCGGCCCTCCTCGCTGATCCAGTCGGTCGTCCAGGGCGGCGACAGGCGCCGCTCGAGACGAAGCTTTTCGATGCCGCGGTTTCTAAGCGCCGCCTCGATGTCGAGGTTGATCACCGTCGTCGCCGGACAGCCCGAATAGGTCGGGGTAACGGCGACGACGAGGGTGTCGCCGTCCCAGGCGACGTCCCGGATGATGCCGAGATCGGTCAGGCTGATGACCGGGATTTCCGGGTCCGGCACCTCGCCCAGCCAGCGCCAGACCTCTTCCGGTACAGGCAGTGTCCTGGCGTCCATGGCACCGCCCTCACCAGACCGAGTTGGGATAGGCCCGCTGCAGGAACTGCATGTCGGCGAGGATATAGCCCAGATGCTCGGTGTGGATCCCGCGCTTGCCGCCCTTGTGCTGGTAGCTGCCCTCCGGGCGAACGAGCGTCGCTTCCGCGAGCACTTCACTGATCGAACCGTCCCAGGCTGCCTTCAGCGCCGAGGGAAGCGGCGCGATGCCGGCTGCTGCTACGGCTTCGTCGGCGGAATCGTCGAGGAACATCTCGGCCGTGTAGGGCCAGAGATCGTCGAGCGCCTTCTGCATGCGGCGATGGCTTTCCTCGGTTCCGTCGCCGAGACGGATGACGAGGTCGGCCGAACGCTCGAAATGGTAGGAAACTTCCTTCAGTGCCTTGCCGGCGATTTCCACCACGCGCGGATCGCTGGAAGACATCAGCGCGCGCAGCATTTCGAGGTGATAGGCGTCAAACAGGAACTGCCGCATCAGCGTCTTGCCGAAGTCGCCGTTCGGGCGCTCGACGAGCAGCACGTTGCGGAAGGCCGCGGCATCGCGCAGATAGGCGAGATTGTCCGCCGTGCGCCCCTTGCCTTCGACTTCACCCGCCAAACCCAACCAGAACTGGGTCTGGCCGATCAGGTCGAGCGCGACATTGGCGAGCGCGATGTCCTCTTCCAGCACGGGCGAATGACCGCACCATTCGGACACGCGGTGCCCGAGGATCAGCGTGTTGTCGCCCATTCTGAGCAGCCATTCGAAGAATGCGGCCTGATCGACCGCCGGGATCGCGGTCGCCATCACATATGCCCCACTTCAGCCGGGATGTCGAAGAAGGTCGGGTGACGATAGACCTTGGAGTTCGACGGCTCGAACAGCGGGCCCTTTTCCGACGGCGAAGACGCGGTGATCTCCGCCGACTTCACCACCCAGATCGACACGCCTTCGTTGCGGCGGGTGTAGACGTCACGGGCATTGCGGATCGCCATCTCGGCGTCCGGGGCATGCAGGCTGCCGACATGGCGATGGTTGAGGCCATGTTGACCGCGGATAAAGACTTCCCAAAGGGGCCATTCGCTGGACATTGCTATTCCTCCCAAGTTCAGGTGACGGACGAGAGCGGGTGCCCCGCTCCCGAATTGGATCGATCAGGCGGCCTTGCGACCGGCGCGGCGCGCTTCCTGCTTCTCGGCATGGGCCATCAGGCCGTCGCGGAACCACGCGCCTTCTTCCCAGGCGGTGACGCGGGCGCCAAGGCGCTCGGCATTGCAGGGTCCGTTGCCGGCGATGACGTTGAAGAATTCTTCCCAATCCGGCTCGGAGAAGTCGTGACCGCCCTTCTCCTCGTTCCAGCGCAGGTTCTCGTCGGGAATGGTGAGGCCGAGATACTTCGCCTGCGGCACCGTCTGGTCGACGAATTTCTGGCGCAGCTCGTCATTGGTGTTGATCTTGATCTTCCACTGCATCGACTGCGCGGAATGCACCGAATCCTTGTCGGACGGGCCGAACATCATCAGCGACGGATACCAGAAGCGGTTGAGCGCATCCTGGGCCATCGCCTTCTGCTCCGGCGAGCCGGCGGCCATCTTCATCATGATGTCGTAGCCCTGGCGCTGGTGGAAGCTCTCTTCCTTGCAGATGCGGATCATCGCGCGGCTGTAGGGACCGTAGGAGGTCTTCTGTAGCTGCACCTGGTTCATGATCGCAGCACCATCAACCAGCCAGCCGACCGCGCCGATATCGGCCCAGTTGAGCGTCGGGTAATTGAAGATCGACGAATACTTCATCTTGCCGGAATGCAGCAGCGCCAGAAGCTCGTCACGGCTGACGCCGAGCGTCTCGGCGGCGGAATAGAGATAGAGGCCGTGGCCCGCCTCGTCCTGCACCTTGGCCAGCAGGATCGCCTTGCGCTCGAGCGTCGGCGCACGGGTGATCCAGTTGCCTTCCGGCAGCTGGCCGACGATCTCGGAATGGGCGTGCTGGCCGACCTGGCGGATCAGCGTCTTCCGGTAGCTCTCGGGCATCCACTCCTTGGGCTCGATCTTCTCGCCGCGGTCAATGCGCTCCTGAAAGGCCCGCTCCTCCGGCGACATCTCGTTCAGCGATTTCACCCGATCACTGTCGGTCTTGACCATTTGTGCGTACATGGCGGTTTCCTCCCTGCTCAGATCCGTTCAATGATGATGGCGATGCCCTGTCCGACCCCGATGCACATGGTGCAGAGCGCGTAGCGCCCGCCGGTGCGGTGCAGCTGGTACATGGCGGTGGTGACGAGGCGGGCGCCGGACATGCCGAGCGGATGGCCGAGCGCGATGGCGCCGCCGTTCGGATTGACATGCGCGGCATCGTCGGGAAGCCCGAGTTCCCGAAGGACGGCGAGCGCCTGGGCGGCGAAGGCCTCGTTGAGTTCGATGACGTCCATCTGCGAAAGCGACAGGCCGGCGCGGGCCAGGACCTTGCGGACCGCCGGCACCGGGCCGACACCCATGATGCGCGGCTCCACGCCGGCTGCGGCCATGGCGACGACCCGGGCGCGCGGCACGAGGCCCTGCTCCCTCGACATGGCTTCCGACGCGATCGCCAGAGCGGCCGCGCCATCGTTGACGCCCGAGGCATTGCCGGCCGTCACGCTGAGGTCCGGGCCATTGACGCCCTTGAGCTTCGACAGCTGTTCGGCGGTGGTGCCGGGGCGCGGGTGCTCGTCGACAGAGACGATCAGCGGCTCGCCCTTCTTCTGCGGGATCGTGACGGGCACGATCTCGTCGGCAAAGACGCCGGCGGCCTGGGCGGCAGCCCAGCGGGTCTGACTGCGGGCGGCGAAGGCGTCCTGATCGGCGCGGCTGACATTGTACTGCTCGGCGACATTGTCCGCGGTTTCCGGCATGGAATGGGTGCCGAACTTCTTCTTCAGTTCGGGATTGGGAAAGCGCCAGCCGATCGTCGTGTCGTAGACAGCGTTCGAACGGGAAAAGGCCGCATCCGCCTTGGGCATGACGAAGGGCGCCCGCGTCATGCTCTCGACGCCGCCGGCGATCACCAGGTCGCAATCGCCGCCGCGGATGGCGCGTGCCGCCATGCCGACGGCGTCCATGCCGGAACCGCACAGACGGTTGACGGTGGTTGCAGGCACATTGATCGGCATGCCGGACAAAAGCACGGCCATGCGGCCGACATTGCGATTGTCTTCGCCTGCCTGGTTGGCGCAGCCGTAGATCAGATCGTCCACCTTGGACCAGTCGACGCCAGGATTGCGCGCCATCAGCGCGGCGAGCGGCAAGGCAGCGAGATCATCGGCCCGCACGGATGCGAGGGCCCCGCCATAACGGCCGACGGGCGTGCGCACGGCATCACAGATGAAGGCTTGCTGCATTGATCGACTCCTCCTCAAGCATCAGGCGCGGCCGGCAAAACTCCAATTCGCCAACCGATCGGTCAACTTATAGCCTCAAAACATCACACAGAAAAGCGATTTTTTGATGATGGCGTGATGTTTAGAGTTTCAGATAGAAACAGCGATGCATAACCACTTCGTTTTCAGCTAGTTAGCGACTGACCCAGCGATTCCAGCCGCGCCGCGGTCTCGACGGTTTCGGC
>CALRRQ020000013.1:0-109793 GCA_943370615.1 Rhizobium sp. Q54 | reverse complement strand
GACATGCGGGCTGCCACGAACATCCGGCTCGCGCCGCCAGCTTGCCAATCCGGATCAAATGGCGCAAATCTCCGCGCGATCACGCCCGCCGACGAGAGGTGCCGAATGTCCGAACTGAACAAGCCGCGGGGTCTCGACCACCTCGTCCTTCCGGTCCAGTCGCTCGAGGCGGCGCGCGAGCGCCTGACCGCGCTGGGCTTCACCGTGGCACCCGATGCGCGCCATCCGTTCGGCACGGAGAACGCCTGCGTGTTCTTCGGCGACGACACCTATCTCGAGCCGCTGGCGATCGCCAGCCGCGAGGAATGCGAGGCGGCGGCGAAAGCGGGCAACATGTTCGTGGCGCGCGACCAGGCGTTTCGCTTCCGCAATGGCCCGGAAGGGCTTTCGGCGATCGTCGTCAAGACCGCAGACGGGGAAGCCGACCATCGGCGCTTCGTCGCAGAGGGCTTTTCCGGCGGCCCGATGTTGCCTTTCGAACGCATGTTCAAGATGGCGGATGGGTCCGAGGTTATGGGCGGTTTCAAGCTCGCCTTCGCCGCCGACCTGCGGGCACCCGACTTCTTCCTGTTTGCATGCGAGCGGGTCAATCCGCTGCCGGCCGATCGAGGCGCGCTGGCGCGACACGAGAACGGCGCGCTCGGCCTGTCGACTGTCGTGCTCGGCGAGGACAATCCGAGCGACTTCCAGTATTTGTTGGAAGAAGTGTTCGAGCAGCGCGCGGTCGAGGCGCATTCCTTCGGGCTGTCGCTGCAGTCGGCCAATGTCGCGATAGAGGTCCTGACGCCGGCCGGGCTTTCCGGCTATTTCGGGCTCGATACCGCGATTAGCGGACGCGGACTGAAGGGCCGGCTGATCGTCGTCAAGGTCGCCGATATCGGCGTGACAGAGCGGCTTCTCGCTGCTAAGGGCATCGCATTCAGCCGCCGCGGCGCGCGCCTGATCGTTCCGCACGAGGCGGGGCAGGGCGTGCCCTTCGCATTCGAGGAGGTTTCATGAGCAATCCGACCCATT
This sequence comes from Rhizobium sp. Q54, assembly GCA_943370615.1. Classification (GTDB taxonomy): domain Bacteria; phylum Pseudomonadota; class Alphaproteobacteria; order Rhizobiales; family Rhizobiaceae; genus Allorhizobium. The sequence continues at coordinate 108,779 of CALRRQ020000013.1, read as the reverse complement.
CCGAAGTCGTCGTCGGTGACGGCACCGCCAAGGCGGTCTTCTCCAATTCCAAGCGATTCTCGCTGATCGCCGGCCCCTGCCAGATGGAAAGCCGCGACCATGCCTTCATGATCGCCGGCCAGCTTTCGGAGATCTGCGGCGAACTCGGCATCGGCCTCGTCTACAAGTCGTCCTACGACAAGGCGAACCGCACCTCGCTTTCGGCCGAGCGCGGCATCGGGCTGGAAAAGGCGATGGAGGTCTTCGCCGATCTGAAGAAGGAATACGGCTTCCCGGTGCTGACCGACGTGCATACCGAAGAGCACTGCCGGCTGGTCGCGCCGACCGTGGACGTCCTGCAGATCCCGGCCTTCCTCTGCCGCCAGACCGATCTTCTGGTCGCCGCAGCCCAGACCGGCCGCGTCATCAATGTCAAGAAGGGCCAGTTCCTCGCCCCTTGGGACATGAAGAACGTGCTCAACAAGATCAATGCCAGCGGCAATGCGAACGTTCTCCTGTGCGAGCGCGGCGCGTCCTTCGGCTACAACACTCTCGTCTCGGACATGCGCGCGCTGCCGATCATGGCGGCGATGGGCGCTCCGGTGGTCTTCGATGCGACCCATTCGGTGCAGCAGCCGGGCGGGCAGGGTGGCTCCTCGGGCGGCCAGCGTGAATTCGTCGAGACGCTGGCGCGCGCCGCGGTCGCCGTCGGTGTGGCCGGCCTGTTCATCGAGACCCATCAGGATCCGGACAACGCTCCGTCGGACGGCCCGAACATGGTGCCGATCAGCCAGATGAAGCGCCTGCTGGAAAAACTGCTGGCCTTCGACGCGATCGCCAAGGCCGCCTAAGGGCGACCACGCGACAATTCTTGCTTTCAGACGCCGGCCCTTGGGCCGGCGTTTTGCATTGGGACTGATGTCGGCATTGCCTTTCGGCATCTGTCATGCCGCTGCCATTGTATTTTCCGCATCATCGATTAAGACAGGCCATCCTCAATCCGACCCACCAGCAGGGAGGCTCCCATGACTGCCATCACCGACATTATCGGCCGCGAAATTCTCGACAGCCGCGGCAATCCGACCATCGAAGTCGATGTCTATCTCGAAGACGGCAGCATGGGCCGGGCGGCCGTTCCGTCGGGCGCCTCGACCGGCGCGCACGAAGCCGTCGAACTGCGTGACGGCGGCAGCCGCTATCTCGGCAAGGGTGTCGAAAAGGCCGTCGAGGCCGTCAACACCGAGATCTTCGACGCGATCGGCGGTCTCGAAGCCGAAAACCAGATCCAGATCGATAATCTGATGATCGAGCTGGACGGTACTCCCAACAAGTCGCGCCTCGGCGCCAATGCCATCCTCGGCGTTTCGCTCGCCATCGCCAAGGCCGCCGCCGAAGCCACCGGCCTGCCGCTCTACCGCTATGTCGGCGGCCCCAATGCCCATCTTCTGCCCGTTCCGATGATGAACATCATCAATGGCGGCGCGCATGCCGACAACCCGATCGACTTCCAGGAATTCATGATCATGCCGGTCGGCACCGACAATATGCGCGACGCCGTGCGCATGGGCTCTGAAGTCTTCCACACGCTGCGCAAGGAACTGGCGGCCCAGGGTCACAACACCAATGTCGGCGACGAAGGCGGTTTCGCACCGGGCCTGAAGAGCGCGCCGGAAGCCCTCGACTTCATCATGAAGTCGATCGAGAAGGCCGGCTACCGTCCGGGCGAGGACATCCACCTCGCGCTCGATTGCGCCTCGACCGAGTTCTTCAAGGACGGCAAGTACGTCATGGAAGGCGAGGGCCGCACGCTCGAGCCGGAGGCCATGGCCGAATACCTCGCGGAACTCGCCGCCAAGTATCCGATCATCTCGATCGAGGACGGCATGGCGGAAGACGACTGGGACGGCTGGAAGGCGCTGACCGACAAGATCGGCAGGTCGTGCCAACTGGTCGGCGACGACCTGTTCGTCACCAATTCGTCCCGCCTGCGCGACGGCATCAAGATGGGCGTCGCCAACTCGATCCTCGTCAAGGTCAACCAGATCGGCTCGCTGACGGAAACGCTCGACGCGGTCGAAACGGCGCACAAGGCCGGCTACACCGCCGTCATGTCGCACCGTTCAGGCGAAACCGAGGACTCGACGATCGCCGACCTCGCCGTCGCCACCAACTGCGGCCAGATCAAGACCGGCTCGCTGTCGCGCTCGGACCGGCTGGCCAAGTACAACCAGCTGATCCGCATCGAAGAAATGCTCGGCCCCCAGGCCCGCTACGCCGGCACCTCGATCCTGCGCGCCTGATTGACGCCGATCGCATCACCATCCAGGGCCGCGTTCCGAAAGGGACGCGGCTTTTTTCTTGGGGTGCCCGTCACGGTCAACGATCGGTTAAGCTATCGCCGATAATTTGAAACGATAGTTTTGCGTTTCAAGGCATCATCCGCATGTGGACTAGGCATCACAAGAAGAGAAAATTCGGTCGTCTCATTCTCCCTGCCGTCACTGTCGCGTTTCTCTCCTATTTCGGTTATCATTCCCTGCATGGCGACTACGGCCTGCGCGCCGCGCAGGATTTCGAGCGGCAGCGCATTGCGCGAAGCGCCGAGCTTGCCGAGCTGGTCGGACGTCGCGAACGCCTGGAACGCCAGGTTCAGCTGCTGAGCGACGGCTCGCTCGAACGTGACATGATGGACGAGAAAGCGCGATATCAGCTCAACATGTCGCGGCCGGACGAAATCGTCATATTTGACAGCTATTTGAATTAACTGAAATCCGGTTAATCGTAGATTCTCGTTTACGTTCAATCAGTTAGATTGAATAAGAGCCATGCATTTATAGCATTGCCCAGCGCGCCTTTCTTGCCTATTCTGCTGCCCAACAAAGATCCGACATAACCCTAGGGAGGGATGAATGGCGCCGCGAAAAGCCGCGACTGTTACCGGTCGCAAGACTACGGCCAAGCCAGCCAAGAAGGACTTCAGCGAAGGAGCGATCGCCGAATTCGACCGCGATACCGAACTGAAGGCCTATCGCGAAATGCTGCTGATCCGGCGTTTCGAGGAAAAGGCCGGCCAGCTCTACGGCATGGGCTTCATCGGCGGCTTCTGTCACCTCTACATCGGCCAGGAAGCTGTCGTCGTCGGCATGCAGATGGCGCTGAAGGACGGCGACCAGGTCATCACCGGTTACCGTGACCACGGCCACATGCTGGCCTGCGGCATGAGTGCGCGCGGCGTCATGGCGGAACTCACCGGGCGTCGCGGCGGCTTGTCGAAGGGCAAGGGCGGCTCGATGCACATGTTCTCCAAGGAGAAGAACTTTTACGGCGGCCACGGCATCGTCGGCGCCCAGGTGTCGCTCGGCACGGGACTCGCCTTCGCCAACCGCTACCGCGACAACGGCCAGATCTCGGTCGCCTATTTCGGCGATGGTGCGGCCAACCAGGGCCAGGTCTACGAGAGCTTCAACATGGCCGAGTTGTGGAAGCTTCCGGTCATCTACGTGATCGAGAACAACCGCTACGCCATGGGCACCGCCGTTTCGCGCGCCTCGGCCCAGACCAATTTCGCCCAGCGCGGCCTCGCCTTCAACATTCCGGGCCTCCAGGTCGACGGCATGGATGTGCGCGCCGTCCGGGCGGCTGCCGAACAGGCCGCCGAATACTGCCGCACGGGCAAGGGTCCGGTCATCCTCGAAATGATGACCTACCGCTATCGCGGCCACTCCATGTCCGACCCGGCGAAGTACCGCTCCAAGGACGAGGTGCAGAAGATGCGCTCCGAACACGATCCGATCGAACAGGTGCGTGCGCGCCTGCTCGAAAAGGGCTGGGCGAGCGAGGACGAGTTGAAGGCGATCGACAAGGACGTCCGCGACATCGTCGCCGACAGTGCCGATTTCGCCCAGGCCGATCCGGAGCCGGATGTATCCGAGCTCTACACCGACATTCTTCTGTAATCGGGGAGGGAACCCATGCCGATCGAAATTTTGATGCCCGCCCTTTCTCCGACGATGGAAGAAGGCACTCTGTCCAAGTGGATCAAGAAGGAAGGCGACGCCGTCAAGTCCGGCGACGTGATCGCCGAGATCGAAACCGACAAGGCGACCATGGAAGTGGAAGCCGTCGATGAAGGCATTCTCGGCAAGCTGCTGATCGCCGCCGGAACCGAAGGCGTCAAGGTCAATACGCCGATCGCCGTGCTGCTGCAGGATGGCGAGAGCGCCTCGGACGCTCCGGCGCCGAAGGCTGCGCCGGCGCCGGCCGCCGACGCTGCCGGCGGCAAGGCCCGCGAAGCGGCTGCCGAGCCGACCGCCACCAAGGATGCGGCCAGCGTTCCGGCTGCGCCGAAGGTCGAGGTCGCGTCCGATCCGGACATTCCGGCCGGCACGGAAATGGTGACGATGACGGTGCGCGAGGCGCTCCGCGAAGCCATGGCCGAGGAAATGCGCGCCAATCCCGACGTCTTCATCATGGGCGAGGAAGTCGCCGAATATCAGGGCGCCTACAAGATCACGCAAGGGTTGCTGCAGGAATTCGGCGCAAAGCGCGTCGTCGACACGCCGATCACCGAGCACGGCTTTGCCGGCGTCGGCGTCGGTGCGGCCATGGCCGGTCTTCGCCCGATCGTCGAGTTCATGACTTTCAACTTCGCCATGCAGGCGATCGACCAGATCATCAACTCGGCCGCCAAGACGCTCTACATGTCGGGCGGCCAGATGGGCGCGCCGATCGTGTTCCGCGGCCCGAACGGGGCAGCCGCCCGCGTGGCCGCGCAGCACAGCCAGGACTATGCCGCCTGGTACAGCCATATCCCGGGCCTCAAGGTGATCCAGCCCTATACGGCGGCTGACGCCAAGGGTCTTCTGAAGGCTGCGATCCGCGATCCGAACCCGATCATCTTCCTCGAGAACGAAATCCTCTACGGTCATTCGTTCGAAGTGCCGAAGATGGACGACTTCGTCCTGCCGATCGGCAAGGCCCGCGTCCACAAGGTGGGCAAGGATGCGACCATCGTCTCCTTCGGCATCGGCATGACCTATGCGGTCAAGGCGGCCGAGGAACTGGCCAAGGACGGCATCGATGTCGAGATCATCGACCTTCGCACCATCCGCCCGATGGACCTGCCGACCGTGATCGAATCGGTGAAGAAGACCGGCCGTCTGGTGACCGTCGAGGAAGGCTATCCGCAGTCGTCCGTCGGCACGGAAATCGCCACCCGCGTGATGCAGCAGGCCTTCGACTATCTCGATGCGCCGATCCTGACGATCGCCGGCAAGGACGTGCCCATGCCTTACGCCGCCAATCTCGAAAAGCTCGCTCTGCCGAATGTCGGCGAAGTGGTCGAGGCGGTCAAAACCGTCTGCTACAAGTAACGGGAGGGTCAGCACATGCCGATCAACATTACGATGCCGGCACTCTCCCCGACCATGGAAGAGGGCAACCTGTCCAAGTGGCTGGTCAAGGAAGGCGACAAGGTCAAGTCCGGCGACGTGATCGCGGAGATCGAGACCGACAAGGCGACGATGGAAGTCGAAGCCGTCGATGAGGGCACGGTCGCCAAGCTCGTCGTTCCGGCCGGTACGGAAGCGGTCAAGGTCAATGCCCTGATCGCCATCCTCGCGGCTGACGGCGAAGACGTCGCGGCCGCTGCGGCCGGCGGCGGTTCCGCCGCGCCGGCCAAGGCCGAGGCGGCACCCGCGAAGGCCGAAGCGGCGCCTGCCGTCTCGACACCGATCACCGACAAGGCACCCGCGCCTTCGACGCCGGCACCCGTCGCCAAGTCCGGTGAGCGCGTGTTCGCTTCGCCGCTCGCCCGTCGCCTGGCCAAGGAAGCCGGTGTCGACCTGTCTGCCGTGTCGGGCTCCGGTCCGCATGGCCGCGTCGTCAAGAGCGATGTCGAGAAGGCGGTTGCCGGCGGTGGCGCCAAGGCTGCGCCGACGGCGGCGACTGCCGCTGCACCCGCTGCTGCCGCACCGGCCACGGCCAAAGGGGCTTCGGAAGAAGCCGTGCTCAAGCTGTTCGAGCCGGGTTCCTACGAACTCGTGCCGCATGACGGCATGCGCAAGACCATCGCCAAGCGGCTGGTCGAATCGAAGCAGACCATTCCGCATTTCTACGTCACCGTCGATTGCGAACTGGATGCGCTGCTGGCGTTGCGCGCCCAGCTCAACGACGCCGCCCCCCGCAAGGACGGCGCACCGGCCTACAAGCTTTCGGTCAACGACATGATCATCAAGGCGATGGCCATGGCGCTGACGGAAGTTCCGGATGCCAATGTCTCGTGGACCGAGACCAACATGGTGAAACACAAGCACGCCGATGTCGGCGTCGCCGTGTCGATCCCGGGCGGCCTGATCACGCCGATCATCCGACACGCGGAGCTGAAGACACTTTCGGCGATCTCCAACGAGATGAAGGACCTCGGCAAGCGCGCCAAGGACCGCAAGCTCAAGCCGGAAGAATACCAGGGCGGCACTACCTCGGTGTCGAACATGGGCATGATGGGCGTCAAGCAGTTCGCCGCCGTCATCAATCCGCCGCATGCGACGATCCTTGCGGTCGGCGCGGGCGAGCAGCGGGTGGTGGTGAAGAACGGCGAGATGAAGATCGCCAATGTCATGTCGGTGACGCTGTCGACTGATCATCGCTGCGTCGACGGCGCGCTCGGTGCCGAACTGCTCGGCGCCTTCAAGCGCTACATCGAGAACCCGATGGGCATGCTCGTCTAAGGGCGGAGGCGAACGGCGATGAAAACCGTGCTCTGCTACGGCGACAGCCTGACCTGGGGTTACGATCCGCTGACAGTCGGTCGCCATCCGCATGGCGACCGCTGGCCGAGCGTGCTTAGCGCGGCGCTCGGGCCCGAGGTCAACGTGATCGCCGAAGGGCTGAACGGACGCACGACCGCCTATGACGACCATCTCGCCGATTGCGAGCGCAACGGCGTGAAGCTCCTGCCGAGCGTCTTGGAAAGCCACAAGCCGCTGGATCTGGTGATCCTGCTGCTCGGCACCAATGACATGAAGCGCGGCATTGCCGGTACGGCGATCGCAGCCACCAAGGGCATCGACCGGCTGGTCAAGCTGATCCGGCACCATGACTGGGGCTTTGGCTTCGAGGTGCCGGAGATCCTGGTCGTTGCGCCGCCGGCGATCTGCGAGACGTCGAACGTGCATTTCGCCGCGATGTTCCGCGGTGCGCTGGAGGAATCGGCGATGCTGGCGAGCTTCTACCGGGATCTTGCGGACGAGACCGGATGCGGCTTCTTCGATGCCGGTTCGGTGTCGCAGACCAGCCCACTCGACGGCATCCATCTCGACGCCGAGAACACAAGGGCGATCGGACGCGGCATTGAACCGGTGGTGCGCATGCTCTTGGGGATTTGACGAAATGCCCGGCGAAAGTTGATCAAGATCAAGGGAGTGGCGTATTGGGGTGACTAGGTTACGGGTATCGACCGACAAAACGAGGAGATACCTGATGTCGAATACCCCGCACGAAATCCACGACGAGTTTCCGGAATATGCCGAGAAGATGCATGCGCTCAAGCTGAGTGACGAGCGTTTTGCCAAGTTGCTCGAGGAATACCGCGACGTGAACCGTGCCATCCATCGTTCGGAAACCGAAGTGGAGCCCGTCGGTGACGTCGAGATGGAAACGATGCGCAAGCAGCGCATGGTTTTGAAGGATGAAATCTACGGGATGCTGACCAAGGCCTGATCCGGCCCGGCTTCATCCCCCGGAGGGGCTCCGCCGTCGAGGTGGAGCCCACCCTCAAAGAGGAGATGAAGACCCGTGTCGAATGCCTATGACGTTCTCATTATCGGCTCCGGCCCCGGCGGTTACATTGCCGCGATCCGTGCCGCCCAACTGGGCCTGAAGACCGCGATCGTCGAGCGCGAGCACCTCGCCGGCATCTGCTCCAACTGGGGCTGCATTCCGACCAAGGCACTGCTCCGGTCCGCGGAAGTCCTGCATCTCGCCGAACACGCCAAGAATTACGGCCTGACGCTCGAAGGCAAGATCACGCCCGATCTAAAGGCCATCATCGCCCGTTCGCGCGGCATTGCCGAACGCATGAATGGCGGCGTCGGCTTCCTGATGAAGAAGAACAAGGTCGACATCATCTGGGGCGAAGCCAAGCTGACCAAGCCCGGCGAAATCGTCGTCTCCAAGACCACCAAGACGATCGTCCAGCCGCAGGCACCATTGCCGAAGAACACGCTGGGCGAGGGCACCTATACGGCCAAGCACATCATCGTCGCCACCGGTGCGCGTCCGCGCGCGCTTCCCGGCATCGAGCCGGATGGCAAGCTGATCTGGACCTATTTCGAGGCGATGAACCCGGATTCCATGCCGAAGTCGCTGCTGGTCATGGGCTCAGGCGCCATCGGCATCGAGTTCGCCTCCTTCTACCGCACCATGGGCGTCGACGTGACCGTGGTCGAGGTGATGAGCCAGGTCATGCCGGTCGAGGATGCCGAGATCTCGGCCTTCGCCAAGAAGCAGTTCGACAAGCAGGGCATGAAGATCCTGCTGGAGGCCAAGGTCGCCAAGGTCGAGAAGGGCGCCAACTCGATCACCGCCCATGTCGAGAAGAAGGACGGCTCGATCGAGAAGATCACCGCTGACCGGATGATCTCGGCCGTCGGCGTGCAGGCCAATATCGAGAATATCGGGCTGGAAGCTTTGGGCGTGAAGACCGATCGCGGCTTCATCGCCATCGACGGCTACGGCAAGACCAATGTGGCCGGCATCTATGCGATCGGCGACGTGGCCGGTCCGCCGATGCTCGCCCACAAGGCCGAGCACGAGGCCGTCATCTGCGTCGAGAAGATCGCCAGCCTGCCGAACGTGCATCCGATGGACAAGGCCAAGATCCCCGGCTGCACCTACTGCAATCCGCAGGTCGCCTCCGTCGGCCTGACCGAAGCCAAGGCGAAGGCGGAAGGCCGCGACATCCGCGTCGGCCGCTTCCCCTTCGTCGCCAACGGCAAGGCGATCGCGCTTGGCGAAGACCAGGGCATGGTCAAGACCATCTTCGACAAGAAGACCGGCGAACTGCTGGGGGCGCATCTGGTCGGGGCGGAAGTGACCGAACTCATCCAGGGTTTCGTCGTGGCGATGAACCTCGAGACGACCGAGGAAGAACTGATGCACACGATCTTCCCGCATCCGACCATTTCCGAGACGCTGAAGGAAAGCGTTCTGGATGCCTATGGAAGGGCGCTCAACGCCTAAAGGCGAGTTGTGAGGCCTTCTCCCGCCGCCTATATAGGGGCGGGATTGTTCAAGCGAAGGAGTAGGCAATGGCTGGGTTTGAGATCGGCTGGTTCCTGACCATCATCGTCGGCGGCTTCGCCGGCTGGATGGCGGGCAAGTTCCTGGACATGCGCTACGGCATCATCATGAACATCATCATCGGCATTGTCGGCGCGGTGGTGGCAGCGGCGATCTTCCGCCGCTTCGGCATCGTGGTCCAGGGCGACTGGCTCGGCTTCCTGCTGACGAGCTTCGTCGGCTCCAGCCTCCTGCTCTACGCGGTGAAGCTCATCCGCCGCTAGGGCGGCGGAACATCTTGGATAAATGGGAAGGGACAGGGCATGTTTCTCAGGTTCGCCAGACGGAGCGCCGTGTTCTTCGCATCCGGCCTTGTTGCGCTGGTGCCGGTTGCTGCCCTTGCCGACAGCTGTTGGGACCACAACGGTTCCCTGATGCGCTTGAAGGCAGCGGGCAACCAGCGGGCCTTCTACTACGAGCGGGCAAAGTCCGGCATGCGCGAGGCTGGCGTAAGGCGCGGCACGCTGCTGTTCAACGGGGCCAATGTCGACGGCTATTATTCCGGCACGGCGCGGGTCTTCTCCAAATACTGCCCCGGCACGCCGCTCGAGTATTATGTCGAAGGTCCGGTCGACCGGAACCAGACGCGGGTCACCCTGCGCGGCACGCGTGAGGTGATGGAGCGCTGCCAGCCGACAGGGCGCTCGACCACCGACACGCTGGTTTTCACCTACAGCCATCAATGCTAAGAGCGCCCGGCAGAAGCGGCGCGGAGTAACGACACGTGGTTACCATTCTTGACAAGATCAACGATCCGCAGGCTCGCGTCCGGCATCCGGAAAAGGCCCATCGCCCGGATACCGAGGTGATGCGCAAGCCGGAATGGATCCGCGTCAAGGCGCCAACCTCCAAGGGTTATGCCGAAACGCGGTCGATCGTGAAGGACAACAAGCTCGTCACGGTGTGCGAAGAGGCCGGCTGCCCGAATATCGGCGAGTGCTGGGACAAGAAGCACGCCACCTTCATGATCATGGGCGAGATCTGCACGCGTGCCTGTGCCTTCTGCAACGTCGCGACCGGCAAGCCCAATGCGCTGGACATGGCCGAGCCGGAGAACGTCGCCAAGGCGGTGAAGCAGATGGGGCTCTCCCACGTCGTCATCACCTCGGTCGACCGCGACGATCTGGACGACGGCGGCGCCGAGCATTTCGAGAAGGTGATCTTCGCCATCCGTGCGGCTTCGCCTGAGACGACGATCGAGATCCTGACGCCCGACTTCCTGAAGAAGCCCGGCGCGCTGGAGCGCGTCGTCGCCGCCAAGCCCGACGTCTTCAACCACAATCTCGAAACCGTGCCCGGCAACTACCTGACGGTGCGTCCGGGCGCACGCTACTTCCACTCGATCCGCCTGCTGCAGCGGGTCAAGGAACTCGATCCGACCATGTTCACCAAGTCCGGCATCATGGTCGGGCTGGGCGAAGAGCGAAATGAAGTGCTGCAGCTGATGGACGACCTGCGCGTCGCCGATGTCGACTTCCTGACGATCGGCCAGTACCTGCAGCCGACCCGCAAGCACCACAAGGTGATGAGCTTCGTCACGCCGGACGAGTTCAAGTCCTACGAGACGGTCGCCTATGCCAAGGGCTTCCTGATGGTGTCCGCCAGCCCGCTGACCCGCTCGTCGCATCACGCCGGCGACGATTTCGCCCGGCTGAAGGCCAACCGCGAGAAGCTCTGGGCGAGACGGTAGTCGACAGGCCGGACGAACGACGCTAGGTTGCGCGCCTCACGCGACACTGATCGAGGAGCCGTGCATGGCGTTCAAGCCCAAGGACATTCTGCTCTCCCCCTGGTATGTGATCCAGATCCTGACGGGGGAGAAGTCCTTTTCCAGCAATCCGATCATCGGCAGCGAAGCGCTTAACCAGCGCGGGCTGCACATCTGGCGCGTCAAGACCGCGGCCCGCATGGTCGACCGCCGCCGGCGCAAGCTCGAGCATCTGGTCGCGCCGGCCGACCGGCAGGCCTATGCCGAGAACGGCTATGTCGAGAAGCGCGACCTGGTGCCGGCGGACCAATTCCGCCAACTGGTGGCCGAAATCGAAGGCCTTCAGGTTCCCGCGCGGGAAATGTACGAGGGCAATGCGGTGACCCGGCGTACGCCGTTGACGCCGGAGGTGGTCGCCGGACTGCCGGCGGTCAAGGCCTTCCTCGAAAGCCCGGAATGGACCAACCTGATTCGTTATGTCGGCGGTTTCGACGTCGAGCCGGTGATCAGCGTTCAGACGATCTTCGCCGATGCCTCGCCGGAGGAAAAGGGCAAGGACCCGCAGACCAAGCTGCACATGGATACCTTCCACTCGACCGTGAAGGCCTGGTTTTTCCTGCACGACGTACCCGTCGACGAGGGTCCGTTCACCTATGTGAAGGGTTCGCACAAACTGACCAGGCGCCGGCTGGCCTGGCACAAGCGCAAGAGCATCCTTGCCTCGCGAAACCACGGCGGCGGCGCCTGGCGTCTGAACCGCGAGGAGCTGAAGTATCTGCACCTGCCCGAACCGACCGTGTTTGCCGTGCCGGCCAATACGCTGGTCGTCGGCGATACGTTCGGATTCCATGCGCGCGGTTCGTCGGCGCGGCCGTCGATCCGCGTCGAGATCTACGCGTCGCAGCGACCGAACCCGTTCCTGCCGTTCATTCATCTCGACACTGCGGCACTTCCTTTCGTCAAGGGACGCAAGCAGGTGATTCCATGGATCTTCGAGGATTGGGGCGTCAAGCTCGGCCTTGCCAAGCGGAAATGGTTTCCCGTTGGCAGTCCGCGGCCCGGCGAGCCGGTGCCTTCCGCCCGCCGGTGAAGGCGGCGTGAATTCTGCCGCTCAGCCGCGAGGACAAGAGACTGTCATACGGAGCTGTTACAGCGCGCGGGAAGTCCGGTGCGGCATAAGTTCGTGAGATCTGAATGGCATCCCGTGAAATCGACAGGGCCGAGGCGGTGCGTCTGCTGCCGGGGGCCGCGCGCATCCTGGTGATCGGCTGCTCGGGCAGCGGCAAGAGCACGCTGGCGCGGGCGCTCGCCGAACGTTTCAAGCTGCACTACGTATCGATGGACCGGGACGTGTTCTGGTTGCCCGGCTGGCAGGCGCGGCCGCGCGACGACGCCAACCGGCGGATCGCCGAATTCGTCGCCCTGCCGCGCTGGGTGATGGACGGGACGAGCCCGCGCACGCTGCCGGAGCGCCTGGCGCGCGCCGACCTGGTGATCTGGCTGCGTCCGCCGCGGCACGTCTCGCTCTACGGTGTCGTCACGCGCTGGTTCCGCTATGCGGGGCGCACCCGCCCGGAAATGGCCGAGGGCTGCCCGGAGCGGCTTTCGCTCGAATTCCTGCGCTATGTCTGGCACTTCGAACGCGACTCGGCTCCGAAGATCATCGAGAGACTGGCGGCATATGAAGGGGAAATTCCGCTTCTGGTGTTGAAATCGCGTGGCGACAGCCGCGCGCTACTTGCCAATCTCGACGGGCGACATTAGCTCTCGCCCATGCCGCAATTCGAAACCCGCCGTCCCGTCAAGCATTCTCCCGAACGGATGTACGCCCTCGTCGCCGATGTGGAGCGCTATCCGGAATTCCTGCCGCTGTGCGAGGCGCTGGCCATCCGCTCGCGCCGCGAGCGCGACGGCAAGGAGCTGCTGGTCGCCGACATGACGGTCGGCTACAAGGCGATCCGCGAGACCTTCACCACCCAGGTGCTGCTGAACCCGGCGGAACTTGCCATCGACGTCAAATATATCGAGGGGCCGTTCCGCTATCTCGACAATCGCTGGCGCTTCGAGGCGACCGGCGACGGCGGATGCTCGGTGCATTTCTTCATCGACTACGAGTTCAAGAACCGCATTCTCGGCGCGCTGATGGGTTCCATGTTCGACCGCGCCTTCCGCATGTTCGCCGAAGCCTTCGAGACCCGCGCCGACAAGATCTACACCGACTGACACCGACCGGGTGAGCGGGATCAGGGCTTTGCCCTGAACCTGGGGATCAGGGCTTTGCCCTGACCCTTGGGATCAGGGCGTGGTCCAGTGGCCGGTGACGGCGATCATCGCCATCAGCTTCAGCGTATTGCCGAAATAGTCTTCCTCGGCCACCGGCTTCTTCTCCATCGCGCCCCACAGGGCGTCGAGCCATTCCTGGTTGTCGGCATCGATCATCGCGGATACGGCTAGCATCGAAACGAAGGCCATCTGGTTCCGGCCGGCGTCGGGTACGGGCTTGCCGTTCAGCCGGTAGGTGTCGGCGAAACGCTCCGGTTTTCCCTTGGTCGCCTGTCTTGCCCAGGCGTTCAACGGGCGGAGCGCATTCAACGCCCGCTCGTCGCCGGTCAGCAGGAAATCGAGGCCGATCCGCCAGGGATAACGGGCGGCGTTCCACGAATAGGCGCCGTCATGGTCGCCTTCGAGAAAGCCGCTCGGGGCGGGTTTCGGCTTGTCGGGAAGACCGGTGATGAAATCGGGCATGAGGCCGGTGCGGGGGGAATATTTCTCGCCGACGGTCGTGATGACGCCGTAGATCGCGTCGCGCAGATCGAGCCAGCGCCGGTCGCCGGTGCGTTCAGCAAAGGCGGCGAAATGCGACTGCATGAAGTCCGACGAGCGCGTCGTCGCGGCATAGGTCGCATCGTCGCCCGACTTGGCCCAGTCGCCGATCAGCAGGATGTTGCCCGGCTGGGCGACTTCATGGGCGTGGATGGCGGTCAGCACGCGCCGCGCCTCGGCGCCATAGTCGAATGTGCCGTCATTGCCCCAGCGGCGCTCGGCCAGAAGCAGGGCATAGGCGATGTCGAGATCGCCGTCGGTCGCGCTGTTGGAGCCCCCGACGTCCTCGCCGGCATCCGTGCAGTCCGCCACCTGGTTCCAGGCCATGAGGCCCGGATCGGAACTGGCCGGGTGGTCGTGGAAAAAGCGCAGCATGCCGTCGAACAGGCGACGGGCGTCGGCGTCGACATCGGCCATCATCACGGTTGCGAGCATGCCGTAGCCGTGGGCCTCGGAGACCGTGATCGTCGCCTTGGCCGAACCGCCATAGGTGGGCTTGCCGTCACCGTCGGTCCGCACCAGCACGCGGCCTTCGCCGCAGCCCTCACGCAGATAGATCGACTTCCACGCCCCATAGAATTCCGCAAGTGCCCGGTCGAGCACTGCCTGGTCGGGTGTCGGCGCAATGGATCCCGGGGCATAGGGGGAGGTAGCGGCCGGCACGGACAAGGCCGTCAGGCAGACCGCCACCGCCGCGTTCAGCAGGGTGCGGGCGATCCGGGCGATCGGCTTTGCCATCTCAGCCTGCCGCCTCGATCAGCATTTCGAGCGCAGTGCGAACAGTCGCCAGGCGGATTTCCGAACGGCCGATCTCGCCGTAGCGCATTTCGCGGTGGAGGAGGGTGCCTTTGCGCGATCGCGCCGCCAGATGGACCAGCCCGACAGGCTTCTCCTGCGTGCCGCCGCTCGGACCGGCAATGCCGGTGACCGCCACGGCCACATCGCATCCCGAGCGGCTCAAGGCTCCCTCGACCATTTCCATGGCCGTCTGTCTCGACACGGCGCCATGGCGCTCCAGCGTTTCAGATTGCACGCCCAGAAGATCGATCTTGGCTTGGTTGGAATAGGTGACGAAGCCGCGGTCGACCACGGCGGACGAGCCGGAGATCTCGGTGAGCGCGCCGACGATCAGTCCGCCGGTACAGGATTCGGCCGTGGCAAGGGTCAGCCCGCGCGCACCGAAGGCGGCAATGATGCTGGCCGCCATGTCTTCGATGTCGGCCGGATAGAGGCTCATCGGGCCTCTCCGGCGAAGACGACGGTTGCGGTTGCTATCGCGGCGATGCCCTCGCGGCGGCCGACGAAGCCGATGGTCTCGTTGGTGGTCGCCTTGACCGAGCAGCGATCGAGCGAGATGGCCAGCACCTCGGCCAGCTTCTCGCGCATGGCCTGACGGTGCGGGCCGATCTTCGGCGCTTCGGCGATCAGCGAAATGTCGGCATTCATGATGGTGCCGCCGGCCTTGCGGACGATCGCAGCTGCATGTTCGAGGAATATGCGCGACGGCGCGCCCTTCCACTGCGGATCGGAGGGCGGGAAATGGTCGCCGATGTCGCCGGCACCGCAGGTGGCGAGCAGCGCGTCGGTCAGCGCATGCAGGGCGACATCCGCATCGGAATGGCCCTTCAGCGCCTGATCGTGCGGGATGAAGATGCCGCACAGGGTCACCCCGTCGCCCGGCACCAGTTGATGCACGTCGTAGCCGTTGCCGGTGCGCACGTCCGGGAGGCTCTGGCGGGTGAGCTTGGCATCGGCCATGGCGATATCTCTCTGCAGCGTCAGTTTCACATTGTCGGGCGAGCCTTCGACCAGGCGGACCGGCAGGCCCGCCCATTCGGCGATCGAGGCGTCGTCGGTAAAATCGTCCAACCCGGAGGTCGCGGCGGCCTCATGGGCCGCAAGGATCGCGGGATAGGAGAAGGTCTGCGGCGTCTGGGCGCCGAACAGGCCGGCACGCGGCACGGTCTCGACCACCAGCCCGGCCGCATCGCCGCGTTTCAGTGTGTCGGTGACCGGCATGGCGGGCAGAAGGCAGGTCTCGCCAGCCTCGATGCCCGCGGCGATCCGTTCGAGCAGGTCCTCGTCGAAAAAGGGGCGCACGGCGTCGTGAATCATCACATGGGTGATGCCGGAACCGGACAGTGCCCTCAGGCCCGCCAGCACCGACTGCTGGCGCGTCTTGCCGCCGAAGCATATGTCGACGGCTGTGCCGCCGGACAGGCCGTTCCGCGCATCCTCGAAAAGAGTCACGTCGTCGGGATGGATGACCGCGACGATCCTTGCCGTCTTCGGCCAGGCAATAAACCTCTCCAGCGTATGGACAATCACCGGCTTTCCGCCGATTCGCCTGTATTGTTTGGGGCCTTCGACAGATGAGCCGGCACGCTCGCCGCGTCCCGCGGCGACGATGATGATGCCGATGGCTGTATTCGTGCATTGCTGCATTGCAGTGTCCGGCCTTGACATAGAAAACTCGTGGGTGTGGTCTACCGGCTGCCAGATCGATTTTCCAGCATCCGTTCGAATTTAGTTGCAGGCCCGAGGAAAGCCCTTGGCAAGGCGGTATTTAATGGCTAAAAATCGTGCATATACCTCGAATGCCTGAAAGATAATCAATTGAGTTCAAGCGCACTGCAGTCACCGTTCGAGATCGGTCCGATCGCGATCCGCAATCGCGTGATCCTGGCTCCGATGTCCGGTGTAAGCGATTTGCCGTTCCGGCAGCTCGCCTGGCGATATGGCGCCGGACTGGTCGTGACCGAGATGGTCGCCAGCAAGGAACTGGTGCACAACGCCGCCGAATCCTGGTCGCGCCTGAAGGGCGCCGGGCTGACGCCGCACATGGTCCAGCTTGCCGGCCGCGAGGCCCACTGGATGGCGGAGGCCGCGCGGATCGCCGAGGCCAATGGCGCCGACATCATCGACATCAACATGGGATGCCCGGCGAAGAAGGTGATCGGCGGCTATTCCGGCTCGGCGCTGATGCGCGATCCCGATCACGCCCTGTCGCTCGTCGAGGCGACGGTTCGGGCGGTCAAGGTTCCGGTGACGCTGAAGATGCGCCTGGGCTGGGACGAAAATTCGCTGAACGCGCCCGAGATCGCGGCCCGCGCAGAGGCGGCCGGCGTGCAGATGATCATCGTGCATGGCCGCACCCGCATGCAGTTCTACGAGGGACGGGCCGACTGGGACGCGATCGCCGCCGTGCGCGACGTGATCTCCGTGCCGCTCGTCGCCAATGGCGATGTCGAGACCCGGGAGGATGCCGAGGAAATCCGCCGCCGTTCGGGTGCCGATGCCGTGATGGTCGGCCGCGCCTGCCAGGGGCGGCCATGGCACGCCGGCTGGGTCGCCGGCCATGCGGGACCGGATCGCAGCGAGATCCCCGAGCTGGCCGCCGGGCACTATGAGGCGATGCTCGAGCACTACGGCGCCGATGTCGGAGTGAGGCATGCGCGAAAACATGTCGGCTGGTATCTGGAGCGGTTCGCGCCGCATGTGCCGGCGGCGCAGAAGGCGGAAATCATGACATCCAGGGATTCAACCTTCGTCTCGAAGGCGCTGGCGCGATGCCTCGCGGATGCGGCAATGGATACGGATCGCCGGCGGGAGGCTGCATGACCGACGAAAACCTGAGCAACAGCGTGGCCATGGCGGTGCTGAATGCCATCCAGCATCCGGTCGTCATGGTCGATTCCGACGGCCATATCGCGTTTGCCAACTGGGAGGCCGAGGCCTTCTTCGGGGCGAGCGCCAGCCATCTGCGGCGCTATCGGATATCGACCTTCATTCCCTTCGGCAGCCCGCTGCTGGCGCTGATCGAGCAGGTGCGCGAGCGACGCGCCCCGGTCAACGAATACCGCGTCGACCTGAGCTCGCCGCGGCTCGGGCAGGAGAAACTGGTCGACCTCTATGTCGCCCCCGTGCTCAGCCAGCCGGGCAGCGTCGTCGTGGTGCTGCAGGAACGCTCGATGGCCGACAAGATCGACCGGCAGCTGACGCACCGCACCGCGGCCCGCTCGGTGACCGGCCTTGCCTCCATGCTGGCGCATGAGATCAAGAACCCGCTTTCGGGGATTCGCGGCGCAGCCCAGCTGCTCGAGACCTCGGTGCCGGACGAAGACCGGCCGCTGACCCGGCTGATCTGCGACGAGACCGACCGCATCGTCTCGCTCGTCGACCGCATGGAGGTCTTTTCCGACGAGCGTCCGGTCGACCGGATCGCGCTCAACATCCATTCGGTGCTCGACCATGTAAAGGCGATCGCCAAGGCCGGCTTCGCCCGTCACATCAAGATCACCGAGAATTACGATCCCTCGCTGCCGGCGGTCTATGCCAACCGCGACCAGCTGGTGCAGGTCTTCCTCAACCTCATCAAGAACGCGGCGGAAGCGATCGGCGACCGGCCCGACGGCGAAATCCAGCTGACCACCGCCTATCGCCCCGGCATCCGCCTTTCGGTTGCGGGCACGCGCGAAAAGATTTCGTTGCCGCTCGAATTCTGCGTGCATGACAATGGTCCGGGCGTCCCCTCCGACCTGCTGCCGCATCTGTTCGATCCGTTCATCACCACCAAGACCAACGGCTCCGGCCTGGGGCTGGCGCTGGTGGCCAAGATCATCGACGGCCATGGCGGCATCGTCGAATGCGAAAGCCAGGCCAACCGAACCACGTTCCGCGTGCTGATGCCCGTCTCCAAGGACATCGCGCTCGACGACTCCTTTCCGGCGAACTCCACAGGAAACACCCGATGACTGCCACGATTCTTGTCGCGGACGACGACGCCGCCATTCGCACGGTTCTCAACCAGGCGCTGACGCGGGCCGGCTACGATGTCCGCATCACCTCGAACGCGGCGACGCTGTGGCGGTGGATTTCGGCCGGCGAGGGCGATCTGGTGGTGACCGACGTCATCATGCCGGACGAGAACGCCTTCGACCTGCTGCCGCGCATCAAGAAGGCGCGGCCCGACCTGCCGGTCCTCGTGATGAGCGCGCAGAACACCTTCATGACGGCCATCAAGGCTTCGGAAAAGGGTGCCTATGATTATCTGCCGAAGCCGTTCGACCTGACCGAGCTGATCGCCATCATCGGGCGCGCCCTTGCCGAGCCGAAGAAGAAGCCGGCACGGCTCGACGACGACACGCAGGATGGCATGCCGCTGGTCGGGCGCTCCGCCGCCATGCAGGAAATCTACCGGGTGCTGGCGCGCCTGATGCAGACCGACCTGACGCTGATGATTACCGGTGAGTCGGGCACCGGCAAGGAACTGGTGGCGCGCGCGCTTCACGACTACGGCAAGCGCCGCAACGGCCCGTTCGTCGCCATCAACATGGCGGCGATCCCGCGCGACCTGATCGAATCCGAGCTGTTCGGCCACGAGAAGGGCGCCTTCACCGGCGCGCAGACGCGTTCCACCGGCCGCTTCGAACAGGCCGAGGGTGGCACCCTGTTCCTCGACGAGATCGGCGACATGCCGATGGATGCCCAGACCCGGCTGCTGCGCGTGCTGCAGCAGGGGGAATATACGACCGTCGGCGGACGCACGCCGATCCGCACCGACGTGCGCATCGTCGCTGCGACCAACAAGGATCTCAAGCAGTCGATCAACCAGGGCCTGTTTCGCGAGGACCTCTATTATCGCCTGAACGTCGTGCCGCTCCGGCTGCCGCCGCTGCGCGACCGCGCCGAGGACATTCCCGACCTGGTGCGCCACTTCATCCAGCAGGGCGAGAAGGAAGGCCTCGACCCGAAGCGTTTCGACCAGGAAGCGCTGGAAGTGCTGAAGTCCTATTCCTGGCCGGGCAATGTGCGCGAGCTGGAAAACGTCGTGCGGCGCCTGATGGCGCTCTATCCGCAGGATGTCATTTCGCGCGAGATCGTCGACCAGGAACTGCGTTCCGACATATCCGACAGCCCGATCGCCAAGACCGGCGTTCCGTCCGGCCCGATGACGATCGCCCAGGCGGTCGAGGAGAACATGCGGACCTATTTCGCCGGCTTCGGCGACGCGCTTCCGCCCTCCGGTCTCTATGAACGGGTGCTGACGGAAGTGGAATATCCGCTGATTCTCGCCGCGCTGACGGCGACCCGCGGCAACCAGATCAAGGCCGCCGATCTGCTCGGGCTGAACCGCAATACGCTGCGCAAGAAAATCCGCGAATTGGGCGTCTCGGTCTACCGCAGTTCCCGCTCGGCTTGACAAGCCGGCGAGGCCCGTTGCATTTTCGCCACAATGCGTTGCTCAATGGACACGAGGTCGTGACTCCCACGACCGTCGTCGTCTGCGCGAAATCGGGGAACAGCTCGTCATGCGCAGAGCGCGGGAGTTCTTGTTAATGATCAGGCGAATGACCGAATCCGTGGCGGAAAGCGATCCCGCTTTGGCGCAGGATCGCCGGGCATCCTTCGCCCTTCCGGGCCTGGCACTGGCCGGCGGTGCGCTGGCCTGCGCCGTCTTCACGCTGCCCGTGCTGCTCGGCCTGACCTCGATCGAACCGACGTCGAACGTGCTGATCGCCTCGGCCATCATCAACTCGCTGTTCATCGTCGGCCTGATGTTCCTGATCGGCCGTGAGGTCACCCGGCTGGTGCGCGCGCGCACCAAGGGCCGGGCGGCGGCGCGGCTGCACGTGCGAATCGTGGTGCTGTTCTCGATCGTCGCGATCACGCCGGCAATCCTGGTGGCGATCTTTGCCAGTATCACGCTGAATGTCGGCCTCGACCGGTGGTTCTCGATCCGCACCCAGTCGATCGTGTCGTCGTCGATGAACATCGCCCAGGCCTACATGATGGAGAATGCCAGCTATCTCCAGGGCCAGACGGTGTCGATGGCGAACGACCTGGAGCGCAACCGGTCTCTCTACTATCTCGACCGCACCGGCTTCGTGCAGCTCCTGACCCGCCAGGCCAAGGGCCGCGGCCTGCTCGGCGCCTTTCTCGTGCGCCAGGACGGCTCGGCGATTACCCAGGCGGAAATCTCGACCGACAAGCCCTTGCCGGCGATCCCGAAGGATGCGCTCGAGAGCGCTGCCGCCGGCCAGCCGACGCTGATCCCGCCGGGGGTCACCAATCTGGTCGGCGCGATCATCAAGCTTGATTCGATCTCGGGGACCTTCCTCTACACGATCCGCGCGGTCGACCCGAAGGTCATGTCGGCCATGCGGCTGATGGAGGAGAACACCGCCGAATACAAGGCGATGGAAGCCGGACGCACGACGCTGCAGATCGCCTTTGCCGTGCTCTATCTCGGTTTTGCACTGATCGTCCTGCTCGCCGCCATCTGGACCGCGATCGCCGTCGCCGACCGGATCGTGCGGCCGATCCGCCTGCTGATCGGCGCGGCCGACAGCATCGCCTCGGGCAACTGGAACGTCATCGTGCCGGTGCGCGTCGCCGATGGCGACGTCGGCAGCCTGTCGCGCACGTTCAACAAGATGATCTCGCAGATCCGCACCCAGCGCGACGAAATCCTCGAGGCCAAGGACGAGGTCGACGACCGCCGCCGCTTCATCGAGGCCGTGCTGTCGGGCGTGACGGCGGCCGTCATCGGGGTCGAGGACGACGGCGTCATCACCATCGTCAACCCGTCGGCCGAATATTTCCTGGCGCTGCCGACGGAAGAGCTGATCGGCAAGAAGCTGAACCTCGTCGCCCCGGAGGTCGATCGCGTGCTCGCCGAGGCGGCCGTCAGGCACCGCGGCGAATATCGCGAGCAGATCAATCTGATCCGCGGCGGCAAGGAGCGTACCCTGAATGTCCAGGTGACGCGCGAGGAAACGCGCGGCTCGGCTGACAGCTACGTCATCACGCTCGACGACATCACCGACCTGGTGATCGCCCAGCGGTCGACCGCCTGGGCCGACGTCGCGCGGCGCATCGCCCACGAAATCAAGAACCCGCTGACGCCGATCCAGCTTTCGGCCGAACGGCTGAAGCGTCGCTACGGCAAGCAGATCGCCGAGGACGACCGGGCGGTGTTCGACCAGTGCACGGACACGATCGTGCGCCAGGTCGAGGACATCGGCCGCATGGTCGACGAATTCTCCGCCTTCGCCCGCATGCCGAAGCCGGCCAAGCAGCGGTCCGACCTGCGTCACATCCTGCGCGACGCGGTGTTCCTACGCGAGATGGGCCACCACGACATCACCTTCACGCGCGAATTCGGCGACGAGCCGCTCGAGGGCAGTTTCGATGCGCGCATGCTCGGCCAGGCGGTCGGCAACCTGATCAAGAATGCGGTCGAGTCGATCGAGGCGGTGCCGCGCGAGGAATTGAGCGATGGCGGCAAGGTGCTGGTCCGCTCCGCTTTCGACCACGAGCAGGATCGCTTCGTGGTCGATGTGATCGACAACGGGCGCGGCCTGCCGGTGGAGAACCGGCACCGCATTCTCGAGCCATACATGACGATGCGCGACAAGGGCACCGGCCTTGGTCTCGCGATCGTGAAGAAGATTATCGAAGAACATGGCGGGCAGCTGGAGCTGCACGATGCACCCGCGGAATTCGACCGGGGCAGGGGAGCGATGATCCGCATCGTCCTGCCGCGGATCGAGACGCCGGCCGCCATGGACGCCGAAAGCAACAGGGAAATGGTCCATGGCCTCTGACATTCTGGTAGTCGACGACGAGGAGGATATCCGCGAGATCGTCTCGGGTATTCTGAGCGACGAGGGACACGAAACGCGCACCGCCCATGACGCGGACAGCGCGCTTGCGGCGATCTCCGACCGCGCCCCGCGCCTGGTCTTCCTCGACATCTGGATGCAGGGCAGCCGGCTCGACGGCCTGTCGCTGCTCGACGAGATCAAGAGCCGTCATCCGGAGCTTCCGGTGGTGATGATCTCCGGCCACGGCAATGTCGAGACCGCGGTCTCGGCGATCAAGCGCGGCGCCTTCGACTTCATCGAAAAGCCGTTCAAGGCGGATCGGCTGATCCTGATCGCCGAACGGGCGCTGGAAAACTCGAAGCTGAAGCGCGAAGTCACGGAGCTGAAGAAGCGCACCGGCGATGCCGCCGAACTGATCGGCACCTCGGTCGCTGTGTCCCAGCTTCGCCAGACGATCGAGAAGATCGCGCCGACCAACAGCCGCATCATGATCTTCGGGCCCTCCGGTTCCGGCAAGGAACTGGTCGCCCGCATGATCCACAAGCGCTCGGCCCGGGCCGGCGGCCCGTTCGTCGCACTCAATGCCGCGACGATCACGCCGGAGCGCATGGAAATCGCGCTGTTCGGCACCGAGGGCACGCCCGGCCAGCCGCGCCGCATCGGCGCGCTGGAAGAGGCGCATCGCGGCATTCTCTATCTCGACGAGATCGGCGAAATGCCGCGCGAGACGCAGAACAAAATCCTGCGCGTGCTGGTCGAGCAGCAGTTCGAGCGGGTTGGCGGGTCGAAGCGGGTCAAGGTCGACGTGCGCATCATCTCGTCCTCCGCCTACAATCTGGAAAGCCTCATCGCCGAGGGGCGGTTTCGCGAGGATCTCTTCCATCGCCTGGCCGTGGTGCCGGTCAAGGTCCCGGCGCTCGCCGAACGGCGGGAGGATATCCCGTTCCTGGTCGACATGTTCATGCGCCAGATTTCCGAGCAGGCCGGCATCCGCGCCCGCAAGATCGGCGAGGACGCCATGGCGGTGCTGCAGGCCAATGACTGGCCGGGCAATATCCGGCAGCTGCGCAACAATATCGAGCGGCTGATGATTCTCGCGCAAAGCGACAATGCCGAGACGCACATCACCGCCGAGATGCTGCCGCAGGACCTGTCGGACATGCTGCCGAAGATCTCGGCGCGCAACGACACCCACATCATGACCCTGCCGCTGCGCGAGGCGCGCGAAATGTTCGAGCGCGACTACCTGATCGCGCAGATCAACCGCTTCGGCGGCAACATTTCCCGCACGGCCGAATTCGTCGGCATGGAACGCTCGGCGCTCCATCGCAAACTCAAATCGCTTGGCGTATAACGGGCTGCGGGCCGCTGGCCGGGCGGCCCCGCATCCGGATCATTCTCTGAAAGAGCCATCATGAAAGTCATCATCTGCGGGGCGGGACAGGTCGGCTACGGCATCGCGGAGCGTCTGTCCCAGGAGGACAATGACGTGTCGGTGATCGACACCTCCGCCTCGCTCGTCAATCACATCACCGAGACGCTGGACGTGCGCGGCTATGTCGGCCACGGCGCGCACCCCGACATGCTGGCCAAGGCCGGCGCCGACCAGGCTGACATGATCATTGCGGTCACGCTCTACGACGAGGTCAACATCGTCGCCTGCGAGGTGGCCCATGCGCTCTTTTCCGTGCCCACCAAGATCGCCCGCATTCGCGCGCAGAACTATCTGAAACCGGAATATGCCGACCTGTTCAGCCGGCAGAACATGTCGATCGACGTGACGATCTCGCCGGAGATCGAGGTCGGCAAGATGGTGCTGCGGCGCATCTCCTTCCCCGGCGCAACCGATATCGTGCGCTTCGCCGACGACCACATCACCATGGTGGCGATCGAGTGCATGGAGGACTGCCCGGTTCTCAATACGCCGCTGCAGCAGCTGAGCCAGCTCTTTCCCGACCTGATGGCGACGGTGACGGCGATCTACCGCAATGGCCGCCTGCATGTGGCCCGTTCGACCGACCAGCTGCTGGTCGGGGATCTCGCCTATGTGATCTGCCAGCGCGACCACACCCGCCGCACGCTCGGCCTGTTCGGGCACGAGGAGCAGGAGGCGGGCCGGCTGGTGATCGCCGGCGGCGGCAATATCGGCTACTACGTGGCGCGCGCCATCGAGGACGTGCAGCCGAAGACCAAGGTCAAGATCATCGAGAGCGACGCCGAACGGGCGGTCATGGTGTCCGACAAGCTCAGCAATTCGATCGTGCTGCACGGCTCGGCGCTCGACCAGCACATTCTGCAGCAGGCCGAGATCCAGGATGCGGACCTGATGGTGACGCTGACCAACAGCGACCAGACCAATATCCTCAGCGCCGCCATGGCCAAGCGCATGGGCTGCAAGGCCGGCATGGTGCTGATCAACAATCCGAGCTTCCAGGATCTGACCCACGCGATCGGCATCGACCACCACATCAACCCGCGTGCGGTGACGATCTCGCGCGTCCTCCAGCATGTGCGCAAGGGCCGAATCCGCTCCGTCTATGCGGTGCAGAAGGGCATGGCCGAAGTGATCGAGGCCGAGGCGCTGGAGACCTCGCCGCTGGTCGGCGTCGCCTTCCGCGACCTGCACCTGCCGCCCGGCATCCGCATCGGCGCGATCTATCGCGACGGCACGGTGCTCAGACCGAACGGCGACCTGAAGATCAAGGCGAAGGACCGGGTGGTGCTGTTTGCCGCGGCCGCGGCCGTCCGGGACGTCGAGCAGATGTTCCGCGTGTCGATCCAGTATTTCTAGAAACCGATCGGACGGGACCAAGATGCCGAGAATTGCCTATGTGAATGGCCGTTACCTGCCGCACCGCGATGCCGGCGTGCATATCGAGGACCGCGGCTACCAGTTCGCCGACGGGGTCTACGAGGTCTGCGAGATCCGCCACGGAATGATCGTCGATCTCTCGCGCCATCTCGACCGGCTCGATCGCTCGCTCAACGAGATCCGCATCGCATCGCCGATGTCGCGCGCAGCGCTGGTCGGGGTCATCCGGGAAGTGGCGCGGCGCAACCGGGTGAAGAACGGCCTGTTCTACCTGCAGGTGACGCGCGGCGAGGCGCGGCGCGACCACGTGTTTCCCGCGCCCGGCACGGTGCCGTCGCTCGTCGTCACTGCCAAGAGCACCGATCCGAAGATCATCGCAGCGAAGAACGCCAACGGCCTGAAGGCGATCACGGTTGCCGAGAACCGCTGGGACCGGGTCGACATCAAGACGGTCGGGCTTTTGCCCAACGTGCTTGCCCGGCAGGCGGCGAAGGAGGCGGGCGCCCAGGAGGCGATCTATGTCGATCAGCGCGGCATGGTGACCGAAGGGGCGGCGACCAATGTATGGATCGTCGACGGCGAGGGCAATCTCGTCACCCGCCCGGCCGAGCACGGCATCCTGCGCGGCATCACCCGCACGACGCTGAAGGATGTGGCGCAGAGCCTTTCCATTCCGGTGGTGGAGCGCGAGTTCTCGCGCGACGAGATGCTCGCCGCCCGCGAAGTGTTCATCACGGCGGCCACCAGCATCTGTTTTCCGATCGTCGAGATCGACGGAAAGACCATCGGCAACGGTCATCCGGGCACATTTTCGGAGAAAATCCGGTCCGCCTTTTTCGACATTGCGGAAAAGACGGCGATTTGATACCAACTTCCAGATAAAGGGCTTGCAGGGGACAAACCCTACCTTTCTGACAAGCTTGAACAATAATTACACCGGCGCAAAGGCCGGCAAAAAAGAAAGAAGCGGCGCCATGGCGGAACGTTCTCAGAACCTGCAGGATCTTTTTCTCAACACCGTACGCAAGCAGAAGATTTCGCTGACGATCTTCCTGATCAACGGCGTCAAGCTCACCGGCGTGGTTACGTCCTTCGACAATTTCTGCGTCCTGCTGCGCCGCGACGGCCATTCGCAGCTCGTCTACAAGCACGCCATCTCGACCATCATGCCGGGCCAGCCGATGCAGATGTTCGAAAGCGAAGAGACCTCTTCGTCACAGGATTGAAGCCATAACCACCCGAGACACGAAAAACGAATCGATCATCCCGGAGGACGAAAAGCCCCGGGATGACATGTGTGCCGTCGTCATCGTTCCGGTCCTCAAGCAGGGCCGCAATGCGGCACCCGCCGCCGGTTCGGACAATAGCGTGGTCGCTCCCACCCGGTCGAACGAAGCCCGGTTGGAAGAGGCCATGGGCCTTGCCCGCGCGATCGATCTTCGGATTGGCGAAGGCCTGATCGTGCCGGTCAATCAGCCGCGCCCGGCGACCCTGCTCGGCAGCGGCAAGATCGCCGAGATCGGCGAAAAGCTGGATGAGCACAATGCCGGCCTGGTCATCGTCGACCATCCGCTGACGCCGGTTCAGCAGCGCAATCTCGAGAAGGAATGGAACGCCAAGGTCATCGACCGCACGGGCCTGATCCTCGAAATCTTCGGCCGCCGCGCTTCCACCAAGGAAGGCACGCTGCAGGTCGAGCTCGCCCATCTCAACTATCAGAAGGGCCGCCTGGTGCGGTCCTGGACCCACCTTGAACGCCAGCGCGGTGGCGCGGGCTTCATGGGTGGTCCGGGCGAAACCCAGATCGAAGCCGACCGCCGCATGCTGCAGGACAAGATCATCAAGCTGGAGCGCGAGCTCGAGCAGGTGGTCCGCACCCGTCAGCTGCATCGTGCCAAGCGCCGCAAGGTGCCGCATCCGATCGTGGCGCTGGTCGGCTATACCAATGCCGGCAAGTCGACGCTGTTCAACCGGATCACCGGGGCAGGGGTTCTGGCCGAGGACATGCTGTTCGCCACGCTCGATCCGACGCTGCGGCGGATGAAGCTGCCGCATGGCCGGACCGTGATCCTCTCCGACACCGTCGGCTTCATCTCCGACCTGCCGACGCATCTGGTCGCCGCCTTCCGCGCCACGCTGGAAGAAGTGCTGGAGGCCGATCTCATCCTGCATGTGCGCGACATGTCCGATCCGGACAATGCCGCGCAGGCGGGCGACGTGCTGCGCATCCTCTCCGACCTCGGCATCGACGACAAGGAGAAGTCGGCGCGCATCATCGAGATCTGGAACAAGATCGACCGGCTGGAGCCGGAAATGCACGATGCGCTGCTGCAGAAAGCGGCAACCCGCGAAAACGTCATGACCGTCTCGGCGATCACCGGGGAAGGCGTCGACCGCCTGCTCGACGTGATCTCCGAGAGACTGTCCGGCGTGCTGACCGAAGCGACGATCGTCATTCCCGCCGACAAGCAGGCGCTGATCTCCTGGGCCTACGAGAACGCCGTGGTCGACGGCCGCGAGGACAACGAGGACGGCTCCGTCAGCCTCGACCTGCGTCTGACCGCCCGCCAGGCCGACGAGCTGGAGCGCAAGCTCGGCAGCGGCCAGAAGGCGGAGAAGGAAGACTGGGAGCGGTGAGGCCGCCGGGCAATGGATGCCCGACATAGCGGCTTCTTTCTCCGCGACTGTCGACGCAAGGGCTGCGAGCGGTCACGAATTGTCTGGTGCACGTAAGGTACAGATTTTCGAGAACGGTCGTGACAAACGGAATTCCAAACCCGCAAGTGTGCGATAGAGATCCCGCAGGCGATCCATGCGAGGTGGTGGAGCTACTGCGTGAGGACCGTCCCGACCTGGCGCTTTCGTTGTTTTTTGCGTTGGCGGGACTGGCATGCAGTCTGTGGGTGTCGTCCGTTCTTGGTCTTGCGCCAGCAATCGAGTTCCTGTTGACTGCAGCGGCTGTTGTGAGCGGCGTCGTTCTTGCGGTCCGCGTCGTCAGTCACCAATCTACCGCCCTGGAAATGCTCTGCTTGTCTCGGTATCAACCGAAGGGCTGGTTCTCGGGGCGCCGGTCAATCTGAGGTTCGACTGGCGTGAGCTGCAATCCGTTCACCTCGGAAGAACCGGCAGCTACGGAAAGCTGCCGACCTATAGTCTTGTTGCCGACCGACTATTGCCGGCGCCGGCCGCCCCGGCAGGTCCTCCGATGCCTCAAGCGGAAGAGCGTATGGTGCAGAAAAGACCGATCGTGCTTGACCTTGGATTTCTCAGTGACCGTGAGGCGCTCTCTCTACGTGACAGTCTCCGATGTCATTTCCACACGTTCGGGAATCCTGTGCCGGAGGAGCCAGCGGACTATGATTCGAGGTCATGGACAGGTGACACTACTTGGTAGAGCCGCCTCATTGGTCAGAGTTATCCCCAGGAGGATGTGATGAGCGACGAACGGCAGAAGCTGGACTCTTTCTTCTCCGAGGCCAAGGTGTGGCCGGAAGAACTGCGGGCGCTGAGGGAAATCCTGCTCGACTGTGGGCTCACGGAAGAATTCAAGTGGCGCGGGCCGTGCTACACCTATAACGGCGCCAATGTCGCCATCCTCTGGGGCTTCAAGAACCATGCCACCCTTGGCTTCTTCAAAGGTGTGCTTTTGAAGGACGAGCAGAACCTGCTTATGGCGCCGGGCGAGAATTCCCGTTCATCACGGGTCCTGAAGTTTGCCGACCTTGACCAGATCGGCAAGATGGAGCCGGTAATCCGCAGCTATGCGCTGGAAGCCATGGAACTTGAGAAGGCCGGCGCTACGGTCGATCTTGCGAAGAACGACTTCGTCTATCCCGAGGAACTGATCGCGGCCATGGAGGCGGACCCGCCGTTGCAGGAGGCTTTCGAAAAGCTGACGCCGGGACGCCGGCGCGGCTATGCATTGTTTTTCGGGCAGCCCAAGCAGGCAGCGACGCGCGAAGGGCGTATCCGGAAGTTGCGGGACAGGATTCTGGCAGGGAAGGGTCTGCACGACCGTTAAGGCAGTGGCCGCCGCATTTGCGTCTCGCGCTGGTCTGATCCGCGTCTGCCGACCTCGGGCGGAGGAAGCTTCGCCGTGTGCCAAAGGCGCCTTGATCCGGCCCAGCACCGCTCCTTCGTGCTCCTAATTTGCTAAATCAAAAACGCATCCTATTGACTTGAAATAATTGAGACATGCTACCTGATATGGGTATGGCCTCCACATCCTTCCCTGCCATGGCGACCGCCATTGGCGTGCTCGAAGTCCGGGTCGCCGATTTCGTCGGCGACCTTGTCCTATTCGTCGCGGTTGGCGTCTCCAGGGGTTCGCTGATCACTTCGTCGATCTACCCATGAAGCGGCTCGGTCCGACCCATCCCGGTCGATGACGGCCGCCCCATCGACCCTCAGCCGTGCGCCGCGGCCATGCCTCCGATCGAATCGAGTTCGCGGATCGCATCGTCAGGCAGAACGAGATCCACTGCCGCGAGGTTCTCCTTCAGATGCGCGACCGACGACGTGCCCGGGATGAGAAGGATGTTCGGCGCGCGCTTCAGGAGCCAGGACAGCGCCACCTGCATGGGCGTGGCTCCGAGGCGTTCGGCGACGCCGGAGAGGGTCGCCGATTGCAGCGGGGCAAAGCCGCCGAGCGGAAAGAAGGGCACATAAGCGATGCCGTCACGGGCGAGATCGTCGATCAGCGCGTCGTCGTGGCGATGCGCGACATTGTACATGTTCTGCACACAGACGATGTCGCAGATCCTGCGGGCATCGGACACCTGTCTGGCGGTGGCGTTGCTGAGCCCGATATGCCGGACCAGCCCCTGACGCTGAAGCTCGGCCAACGTAGTCACCGCCTCCTCGATCGGCCCTTCGGCAGGCCCATAAACATCGAACATCAGGCGGAGGTTGACCACGTCCATGGTCTCCCGACCGAGATTGCGCAGATTGTCATGCACCGCCTGCGTCAGTTCTGCGGCGGTGAAGGCCAGGTCCCAGGTTCCCTCAGGGCCGCGTTTCGCACCGATCTTGGTGACGATGGTCAGATCTTCGGAGTAGGGGTGCAGCGCCTCGCGGATGATCTGGTTGGTCACATGCGGGCCGTAGAAGTCGCTGGTGTCGATATGGTCGATCCCGGCCTCGACGGCGGCGCGCAGCACGGCGACCGCGGCGTCACGGTCCCTGGGCGGTCCGAAGACGCCCGGCCCGGCGAGTTGCATGGCGCCATAGCCCATTCTCGTCACCTTGCGGTCCCCCAGGGCAAACGTCCCGGCCTTGTTCATGGTGTTCATCGTGTTCATATCGATCTCCTTGTTCCGATGACCATGAGTTAGCGCTTGCCGGGCTGCGCGATAACCGGATAGGAATTGCACGGGCTGTACGGTGAGGCGGACAATGAATGTGGAACTGGGCGATCTCTCTGCTTTCGTGGCGGTGGCGCGGGCCGGCGGTTTTCGCGAGGGCGCGCGCCTCAGCGGCGCCAGCGCATCGGGCCTGAGCGATGCGGTGCGCCGGCTGGAGGCACAGCTCGGCGTGCGGCTGCTCAATCGCACAACCCGGAGCGTGGTGCCGACGGAGGCCGGCAGGGGCCTGCTGGACCGTCTGATGCCGGCGCTGTCGGAAATGGAAGCCGCGCTCGACGTGGTCAACGGTTTTCGCGAACGGCCGCAGGGCACGCTGCGTCTCAATGTGCCCGTGAGCGCCGCACGGCTGGTGCTGCCGCAGATCGTTCCGGCGTTCCTGGAGGCCTATCCGGACATCCAGCTGGAAGTCATCACCGAAGAGAGCTTTGTCGACGTGATCGCCGCCGGCTGCGACGCCGGCATCCGCTATGACGAGCGGCTGAGCCCCGACATGATCGCCGTGCCGATCGGCCCGCGCATCCAGCGGTTTGCCCTCGGCGCTTCCTCCGCCTATCTCGACCGACGCGGGCGGCCCGACCATCCGCGCGATCTGCTGGCGCATGCTTGCCTGAGATCGCGTTTCTCCAGCGGCGCCATGACGGTGTGGGAGTTCGAGCGCGAGGGTGAGACGGTGGTCATCGAGCCGTCCGGTCCGCTGCTCGTCACGGCCGGCGGCGGCAGCGATCTCTCCGTCAACGCCGCGATCGCCGGCACGGGCATCGTCGCGCTCTTCGAGGACTGGCTTCGCCCGCATTTCGACAGCGGCGCGCTCGAACCGGTTCTCGAACCCTGGTGGCCGAGCTTTTCGGGTCCGTTCCTCTATTATCCCGGCCGGCGCCTGGTGCCTGCGCCGCTGCGTGCCTTCATCGATTTCGTCAAGTCGTCGCCCGCCGGGCGATAAGGTCGCTGGGATCAATCGCTCTGCCGCTCGCCGGCCTTCGCCGCCTGCCACAACTCCTCCATCCGCTCCAGCGTCGCCCCCTGCAAGCTCTCACCATTTGCTTCAAGAGTCCGCTCTATGTATCCGAACCGCCTGCGGAATTTCGTGTTCGTGCCACGCAGGGCCTGTTCCGGATCGGCCTTCACATGGCGGCCGATATTGGCGAGCGCGAAGATCAGGTCGCCGAGTTCGTCGGCGATCTTGTTATCCTCGCCGGCCCTCAGAGCCTCGCGCAGTTCGCCGATCTCCTCCTCGATCTTGTCGAGGATCGGTTCGGCCTCCGACCAGTCGAAGCCGACCTTGGCGGCCTGTTCCTGAAGTTTCAGGGCTTCGGTCAGCGCCGGGAAGCTACGCTGTACCGAGCCGAGGAAGCCGGCCTTCGGATCGTCAGCCACCGGCTTGCCCGAGGCCTTGGCGCGGGCGGCGTGGCGCTCAGCGCGTTCCTGCTTTTCCTGCCGCTTGATCTCGTCCCATTGCAGCTTGACGGCGTCCGGTGTCGTCGCATCCGACACGGCGAAGACATGCGGGTGGCGCCGGATCATCTTCTTCGTGATGGCCTCCACGACGTCGCCGAACGCGAAGAGACCGGCCTCCTCGGCGATGCGGGCGTGGAACACCACCTGCAGCAAGAGGTCGCCGAGTTCGTCACACAGATCGTCGGGATCGTCGCGCTCGATCGCGTCTGCCACCTCATAGGCCTCCTCGATCGTATAGGGTTTGATCGTCTCGAAGGTCTGCACCACGTCCCAGGGGCAGCCGGTCTCGGGCTCGCGCAGCGCCGCCATGATGTCGAGCAGGCGGGAAATGTCCTTGGAGGGTTCCATGCGGGCCTCTGTGCTGGGCGCTCAGTTGAGCGGAATGTCGTTGTCGGACTTGCCGGACTGGTAGTCCTGCGAGAGCCGGTCGTAGACGGCGCGGATGCGCTTCGACTGGGCCGCAAGCCGCTCGGCATCGTGATCGACCGCGACCAGGTCGCCGATGGCATAGGAGTTCCAGAAGGCGTTCGCCTTGCGATAACCGCCCGGCTCGAGGCCGAAGACCTCCTTCAGGATCTTCAGGTCGTGCGGGATGGCGAAGGCGTCGCGGCTGTCCTCATGGCTGAAGAAATAGTAGAAATTGTCGAAGCCGGCCCAGGTGATCGCCGACATGCACATGGTGCAGGGCTCGTGGGTCGACAGGAAGATCAGGTCCCTGGTCGCCGGCCGTTCGCCCAGTTCGTAGAAGCGCTTCAGCGTGTGCACCTCGCCGTGCCAGAGCGGGTTTTCCAGCTCGTTGTTGGTTTCGGCCAGCACCAGCGACAGGTCGGATTTCCGCAGGATCGCCGCGCCGAACACCTTGTTGCCGGCCGCGACACCCTTTTCGGTCAGCGGCAGGATATCGTGTTCGATGACGTCGAGCAGGCGGCGGGTGAGGTCGGCGTCGGTCAAGGCGGTCTCCTGGCTGGGTGAGGGGCGATCCTAACGGCCGGCCATGATCGGCGGAAGGCGCAATTTTCCTCCTTAGCGCCGTTATCCCGTGGGTTTTGTCGCGCTGCCGCGCCCCGCTCGACGCGGCTCGGTGAGATTTGCTCACTTCCGCGCAAAGCCTAGCAAAGAAATATCCTTCTCCGAAGCCCGACGGATTTCTGTTTCTTCAATCCCTTGTCGAATACGGGGATAAATGGGCAGTCTTCCAGAACGCGGAATCGGACATGGGCGTGAGCGAACAGCGACTTTCGGTATTTCCGGCCTTTTTCAAGGTCGCGAACGCCGTTGCCGTGGTGTTCGGCAACGGGCCGGAGGCCTTTGCCAAGACCCGCCTGCTGCGCAATACCCAGGCGCGGATCGTCGCCTATGCCGAAGCGCCCGATGCCGACTATGCCGCCTATCTCGTCGAGTACGACATCGAGACGGTTGCCCGCAGCTTTGCCCCCGCCCAGGTCGAGGATGCGGTCCTGGTGTTCGCCGCGACCGGCGATGCGGAACTCGACCGTGCCATCGTGCGGGCTGCCCGCGCCCGCCGCATTCCGGCCAATGCCGTAGACCAGCCGGACTTCTGCGATTTCTATACGCCGGCGCTGGTTAACCGGGCACCGATCGCCGTTGCCATCGGTACGGAAGGGGCGGGCCCGGTGCTTGCCCAGATGATCCGCGCCGACATCGACCGGCTGCTGCCCCGGACCCTCGGGCATCTGGCGCAGCTGGCCAACAGCTATCGCGGCGCAGTCGATCGCCTCCTGCCGCGCGGTCTGGCCCGACGGCTGTTCTGGCGCTCGTTCTTCAAGGGCCAGGTTGCCGATGCCGTCGCGTCCGGAGACTTGAGCGATGCACGCCGCCGCGCCACGCGGCTGCTCAAAGATACGGTGAACGAGAAGGTCGAGGGCCGCATCTTCCTGGTCGGCGCCGGACCGGGTGCGGAAGACCTTTTGACCCTGCGTGCCCACCGGCTGCTGATGGAATGCGACGTCATCGTGCATGACGCGCTGGTGCCGCAGGCCGTGATCGACATGGGGCGCCGCGACGCGACCCGCATTCCCGTCGGCAAGCGCAAGGGCTGCCACTCGAAGACCCAGGACGAGATCAACGATATGCTGGTAGAACTCGGCCGCGAGGGCAAGCGCGTGGTGCGTCTGAAATCGGGCGACCCGCTGGTCTTCGGCCGGGCCGGCGAGGAGATGGCGGCGCTGCGTGCCGCGGGCGTCGCCTACGAGGTCGTGCCCGGGATCACCTCGGCGCTCGCCGCCGCCGCCGATTTCGAGCTGCCGCTGACGCTGCGCGGTGTGGCATCCTCGCTGGTCTTCACCACCGGCCACGACCTGCATGGCGAAACGCTGCCGGACTGGGCGCGGCTGGCGTTGTCCGGTGCCACGGTCGCCGTCTATATGGGCCGCAGCAATGCCGCTTCCGTGGCCTCCCGCCTGATGGCGTCGGGGCTTTCCGAAGACACAACCGTCGCCGTCGTCGAGAATGCCGGCCGGCGCGACAGCCGCCTCATGCACGGCACGCTGGCCGAGCTGCCGGCGCTCGAGGCGCGCGACGAACTCAAAGGCCCGGTGATGGTGATCATCGGCGATGCCGTCGCCGGCGGCAATTTCACCCGTTCCGAACCGCTGCGCGGCACGATCGCCAGCCTTGCCCCTTTCGAGAGGACATGACATGGCAGACAAAGTACTGACCGCCAATCGCCTGGGCGACGGCATTGCCGTCTGGCTCGACGCCAACGGCCGGTGGACCGAAAAGCTGCAGGACGCCTTCGTGGCGCGCCACGCCGAAGCGGTCGCGGCGATCGAGGATGCCGGCCGCAAGGCCTTCGCCAGCAACGTCGTTCTCGACGTCAACGTCATCGAGGTCGAGGAAAAGGGCGGCCTGCTGCGGCCCTTGCGTCTTCGCGAGCGCATCCGCGCCGAAGGCCCGACCATTGCTTATGCGGACGGCCACGGTTTCGCCGATCCCGCCTTCATTGCCGCCTGAGGATTTCCATGTACCGCTACGATGAATTCGACCACGCCTTCGTTTCGGCCCGCGTCGAGCAGTTCCGCGACCAGGTGACCCGCCGCCTCTCGGGCGAGATCGCCGAGGATGCGTTTCGCCCGCTGCGCCTGATGAACGGCGTCTACCTGCAGCTGCACGCCTACATGCTCAGGGTCGCCATTCCCTATGGCACGCTGAATTCTAAGCAGATGCGCATGCTGGCCCATGTCGCCCGCCGCTACGACCGGGGCTACGGCCATTTCACCACGCGCCAGAACATCCAGTACAACTGGCCGAAGCTGTCGGACACGCCGGACATCCTCAAGGACCTGGCCAGCGTCGAGATGCATGCCATCCAGACCTCGGGCAATTGCATCCGCAATGTGACGGCCGACCATTTCGCCGGAGCGGCCGCCGACGAGGTCGCCGATCCGCGGCCTTATGCCGAGATCCTGCGCCAGTGGTCCTCCGTCCATCCGGAATTCTCCTTCCTGCCGCGCAAGTTCAAGATTGCCGTCACCGGCGCGCCGCGCGACCGCGCCGCGATCCAGGTGCACGACATTGGCCTGCACCTGAAGAAGAACGAGGCCGGCGAGCTCGGTTTCGCCGTCTATGTCGGCGGCGGGCAGGGGCGCACGCCGCTGGTGGCAAAGCTGATCCGCGACTTCCTGCCGGAAGAGGACCTGCTGACCTATGTGACGGCGATCGTGCGCGTCTACAACCTGCACGGCCGGCGCGACAACAAGTACAAGGCCCGCATCAAGATCCTCGTGCACGAGACCGGCGTCGAGGAAGTGACGCGCCAGGTGGAGGCCGAATTCCAGCAGATCCGCGAGAGCGAGTTGAAGCTGCCGGAAGGCGACATCCGCGCGATCGAGACCTATTTCGCTCCGCCGGCTCTGCCCGACCGTGCCGATGGCTGGGAGGCGCTGGCCCGCGCCAAGAAGGCCGACGGTGCCTTTGCCGCCTGGGCGGCACAGAACGTGCAGCCGCACCGCCATCCGGACTACGGCATGGTGACGATCTCGCTGAAACCCATCGGCGGCACGCCGGGCGATGCGAGCGACGTGCAGATGGACGTGGTCGCCGACATTGCCGAGCGGCTGGCCTTCGACGAGATCCGCGTCAGCCACGAGCAGAACCTGATCCTGCCGCATGTGGCGCTCGGCGATCTCTACGCCGTCTACCAGGCGCTCGAGGCCGTCGGGCTCGCCACCGCCAATGCCGGCCTGATCACCGACATCATCGCCTGCCCGGGGCTCGACTATTGCGCGCTGGCCAATGCGCGCTCTATCCCAGTCGCCCAGGAAATCTCGACGCGTTTCGGCTCGCCCGAGCGGCAGGCCGAGATCGGCGAGCTGAAGATCAAGATCTCCGGCTGCATCAATGCCTGCGGCCACCACCATGTCGGCCATATCGGCCTGCTGGGTGTCGAGAAGAAGGGCGCTGAACTCTACCAGATCACGCTCGGCGGCTCGGGCGACGAGAACACCTCGATCGGCGAGATCATCGGCCGCGGCTTCGAGCCGGAGCGGGTGACCGACGCCATCGAAACGATCGTCGACACCTATCTCGGCCTGCGCCTCGAACCGAAGGAAACCTTCATCGACGCCTATCGCCGCGTCGGTCCGAAGCCCTTCAAGGAAGCACTTTACGGGCAGACGGCCGAGGCGGCCTGAGAAATGGACAAGATGACCAAGATCTGGAACCAGTCGGGTTTCCTCGACAACGACACCTGGGTGATCGAGACGGACGAGATCAAGGCAGGCGAGGGCGAGCGCGCCATCGTCGGCCTGGAGGCCTTCCTCGACGCGGTGGAACACAGCAACGAAAACGGCTTCGGCGTGCTGCTGAGACCGGCGGACGACGTCGCAAGGCTCACACCGCATCTCGACCGCATCGCGCTCGTCGCGATCAGCTTTCCGGCCTTCAGCGACGGCCGCGGTTTCAGCCATGCGACGCTGCTGCGCCAGCGCCTCGGCTTTGCCGGCGAGGTCCGGGCGGTCGGCGACGTGCTGATCGACCAGGTGCCGCTGATGCTCCGGACCGGGTTCACCAGCTTTGCCGTCTCCAATCCGGTGGCGCTGGCGCGTCTGGCGGAGAATCGGCTGCCGGGCATCGCCGAACGCTATCAGCCGAGCGCCGTACCCTCGACCGAGGCCGGCGGCTTCAGCTGGCGCCGGATCGGCGGCCGCGGGGCGTAAAACATAAGAAAATCGAGATGTATTTGGGCTGAATTGACGGAGGTCAAGGAAAGCCGATCTCGACTGAGGCATCCGATTGAGACGACGAAACGCTGGGCGCGGCCAAATGCCGGCTTTTTCCGCCGCGAGACTTGCGGTATAGGGCTGCCAGCGAAAGTCAGTCAGGCGACCATAGGAACCAAAGACGCATGAATGCTCCCGTCAAGACCGAGAATGCGGAACTGATCGTCCCGGAAGGCGTCTATGCCGAGACCGTGCTCAGCGTGACGCACTATACAGACCGGCTGTTCCGCTTCCGCATGACGCGGCCGCCCGGCTTCCGCTTCCGTTCCGGCGAGTTCGCCATGATCGGCCTGATGGTCGACGGCAAGCCGATCTATCGCGCCTATTCGATCGCCAGCCCGTCCTGGGACGAGGAACTCGAATTCTTCTCGATCAAGGTGCCGGAAGGTCCGCTGACGCAGCACCTGCAGATGATCAAGCCCGGCGACCGCGTGCTGATGCGCAAGAAGCCGACCGGCACGCTGGTGCTGGACGCGCTGACGCCCGGCAAGCGTCTCTACATGTTCTCGACCGGCACCGGGATCGCGCCCTTCGCCAGCCTGATCCGCGATCCGGAAACCTATGAAAAGTTCGAGGAGGTCATCCTCACCCACACCTGCCGCGAAGTGGCCGAGCTGCAGTACGGCTTCGACCTGATCAACGAAATCCGGGCGGACGAGATGCTGAGCGAGATCGTCGGCGACAAGCTCAAGCACTATGCGACGGTGACCCGCGAGGACTATCCGTTCCAGGGTCGCATCACCGACCTGATGGAGAGCGGCAAGCTCTACACCGATCTCGGCGTGCCGCCGCTCGATCCGGCGGTAGACCGCGGCATGATCTGTGGTTCGACCGCCATGCTCAAGGACACGAAGGCCCTGCTGGAAAAGGCTGGCCTCACCGAAGGCGCCAACAACAAGCCGGCGGAATTCGTCATCGAGCGCGCCTTCGTCGGCTGAGACGATCCGGCCCATCGTCCAAAATGCAGCGCCCGGCCATTGGCCGGGCGTTTTGCTTTGCCGGGACAGACCTTGGGGAGGCTGGCGGCGCTCAGCCTTCGCTGAGATAAGCGATCAGCGCTTCCATGGCGCTCTCGGCCAGGTCGCCCGTGCCCTGCTGGATGGCACGGATCACGGCGACGTGCAGCGAGACCGAGCGGTCCATCTTGCCCACAGTGGCGCGCGCATACCACATGCGCCGCGAATGGGACTGGAGGGGCGCGAGGGCGGAGATCAGGAACGGATTGGGGCAGGCCTCTTCGAGGATTTCGTCGAAGGCCTTGTCGGCGCTGAGGAAGGCGTCGAAACTTCCGGCCGCGGCCGCCGCGGTCATCGCCTGGGCGCAGTCGAGCAGGGCCGCGCGCTGCGTCTCATCGGCATTCTCGGCGGCGAGCCTGGCCAACAGGGGTTCGAGCTTCAGGCGGATCGCCATGATGGCCTTGTGGTCGGTCGGCTGGATCTCGGCGATCTGCAGGCCGACGCGCGGGCGGACCAGCACGAGGCCCTGCCATTCGAGCTTCTGGATCGCTTCCCTGACCGGAGTGCGGCCATAGCCGGACAGCTCGATCAGTTGCCGCTCGTTGACCAAGGCGCCGGGCTTCAGCTTCAGCGTGACGATCTGCTGTTCCAGCGCCAGATAGGCGAGGTGACTCTGCGAGCCGGTGATTCCAGTCATGCGCCCCTCCGCTGATATATTTCAACTTGCCATGTCGCATTCGGAATGGCAAGTCAGGGTGATATATCAGCGACGTCGGCGGCGAGAACCTGGACCCGTGCTCACGATGACGGGATAGGCCAGGAAGCCAGATTCGGCGGGGGACGAGCGACCCGCCGCGGCTCGTGGCGCGGCGGGCATTTCCCTGTAAGGGAGCGGATGGCTATTCGTGCCGCAGGGCATCGATGGGGTTCAGCTGGGCGGCGCGACGCGCCGGGAAATAGCCGAACACCATGCCGATCGCCGCGGAGAAGCCGAAGGCCAGCACGATGACCGAGGGGCTGCTGACGAAGGGCACATTCATGTAGGACACCGCGCTGTAGGCGAGACCAAGCCCCAGAAGGATGCCGATGATGCCGCCGGCGAGCGACAGGGTCACCGCCTCGACGAGAAACTGCATCAGCACCTGCTGTTCCAGTGCCCCGATCGCCAGGCGGATGCCGATCTCGCGGGTTCGCTCGGTCACCGAGACCAGCATGATGTTCATGATGCCGATGCCGCCGACCAGCAGGCTGACGGCGGCCACCGCGCCAAGCAGGCCGGTCATCAGGGTCGTCGTGCCGGTCAGCGTCGAGGCCATCTGGGTCATGTCGTTGACCGTGAAGTCGTCGTCGCGGCCGGCGATGATCTTGCGCCGTTCGCGCAATAGCCGTTCGACATTGGCCTGGATCTTCGAGGTCGATACGCCGTTCTCGGCCGAGAGGATCATGCTCGACACTTCGGTGGAGCCGCCGATGCGCCGCTGGAAGACCTTGAGCGGCATCACGACGATGTCGTCCTGGTCGCTGCCCATGCCGCTCTGGCCCTTTTTGCCCAGCGTGCCGATGACTTCGCAGGAGACGCCGCCGACGCGGATGCTCTGCTCCAGCGCCGGCGTGGAGCCGAACAGTTCGCTGCGCACGGTTTCGCCGATCACGCACACAGCCTGGCCGCCGCGCTCTTCGGAGGGCAGGAAGGTCCGGCCGCTGGCAATCGTCCAGTCCTGGGCGATGAAATAGCCGCTGGTCGTGCCGGTCACCGTCGTCTGATGGTTTTCGCCGCCATAGATGGCGACCTGGCTCGACTGGTTGACGCCGGCCACGGCGCGCAGGCCGCTGATCTGGTCGCGGACGGCCTGCACATCGCGTTCGGTGAACTTCTTGGCGTCGGAGCTGGCGCGACCCGGGCCGAACTGGCCGGGGCGCACGAAGAGCAGATTGGTGCCGAGCTTGGAGATCTCCGCCGTCACCTGCGCGGTCGTGCCATTGCCGATCGTCACCATGGCGATGACGGCGGCGACGCCGATGACGACGCCGAGCACGGTGAGGAAGGAGCGCAGCATGTTGCGGCTGATGGCGCGCAAGGCCAGTTTGACCGTCTCAAAGAACATTGGTGGCGACCTTTCCGTTCTGGCTGTCGGAATGCAGGCGGCCGTCGAGGAAGCGCAGGTTGCGCTTGGCATAGGCGGCGATGTCGTCCTCGTGCGTCACCATGATGACGGTGATGCCGTGCTCCTCGTTGAGGCCGGTGATCAGTTCCATGATCTCCTTGCTGGTCTTGGTGTCGAGGTTGCCGGTCGGCTCGTCGGCGAGCAGCACCTTCGGGCTGGTGACGATGGCGCGGGCGATCGCCACGCGCTGCTGCTGGCCACCCGACAATTCCTGCGTTGTATGGCTCTCGCGGCCGGCAAGGCCGACCTGCGCCAGGGCGATATTGGCGAGACGGCGGCGCTCGCCGGCCTCCATGCCGCGGTAGACGAGCGGCAGTTCGACATTCTCCACCGCCGAGGTGCGAGCGAGCAGGTTGAATCCCTGGAACACGAAGCCGAGCATGTGCCGGCGCAGCAGCGTGTGCTGTCCACGGTCGAGCCCCGAGGTCTTGATGCCCTGGAACAGGTATTCGCCGGAACTCGGCACGTCGAGACAGCCGAGGATGTTCATCGCGGTCGACTTGCCCGAGCCGGACGGACCCATGATCGCGACGAACTCGTTCTTCTCGATCACCAGGTCGACATTGTCGAGGGCACGGATCGTCGCTTCGCCGCGGCCGTAGATCTTGGAGACCTGCTGGAACTGGATGAGGGGAGGGCTGGCCATGTCGCGCCCTCAGCCGTTCTTTTCCGCAGCATCGGTGATCAGCAGGTCGCCCTCGGCGATGGCGCCCTTGGTGACGACGGTGCTCTGGCCGTCGCTGGCGCCGATCTCGATGTTGACGGCCGTCGGAACGTTGTTCTTCATCAGCCACACGGTGCGTTCGCTGCCTTCCGGTTCCGGAGCGCTGATCGAGCCCATGCGCGGCGGGCGGAACAAGCTGAACACACCGCTGCCGCCGGAACTCGTGGCGGCCGCACTTTGCGGCGGCGAATAGCGCAAGGCGGCATTGGGGATGAGAAGCGCGCCGGCGATCGACTGGACGACGATGTCGGCGGTCGCCGTCATGCCGGGCCGGAGCAGCATCTGGTCGTTGTCGACCCGCAGAATGCCCATATAGGTCACGACGTCGTTGACGGTCTCCGAGG
Organism: Rhizobium sp. Q54; assembly: GCA_943370615.1. Taxonomy (GTDB): domain Bacteria; phylum Pseudomonadota; class Alphaproteobacteria; order Rhizobiales; family Rhizobiaceae; genus Allorhizobium. Next base: position 67,262 of record CALRRQ020000013.1, on the reverse strand, counting down.
CATAGCGCACGTCGGTGATCTCGGCCGGGAAGCGCTTGTCGGAGAAGGCATCGACCGTGAAGGTCGCCGTCTGCCCGACCGCCACCTGACCGACATCGGCCTCGTCGATATCGACCTGCAATTCCATCTGCCGGAGATCGCCGGCAATGGTGAAGAGGGTCGGTGCCTCGAGCGAGGCGGCGACGGTGGCGCCGGGGTCGACGTCGCGCGACAGCACGATGCCGTCGATCGGCGAGACGATCGTCGCCTTGGAGAGATTGAGCTTGGCCTGTTCGAGTTCGGCCTCGGCGGACAGCACATTGGCCTCGGCGCTCGCCTTGGTAGCCTCTGCCGCCTCGAAGGTGAACCCCGCTGCGTCCATCTCCTGCTGGCTGGACACGCGGCTGCTGACCAGGGATTTCAGCCGATCGAAGGTCGCCTTGGCCGATTTCATGTCGGCGTCCGCCTTGGCGACGCTCGCCTTGGCCGAGAGCAGGCTCGCCTCGGCGCTCTTGACGTTGGCCTCGAGCTTGGCGGTGTCGAGACGGGCGACGACTTCGCCCTTCTTGACGGCACTGTTGTAGTCGACGAGCACGTCGCGGATCGTGCCCGACTGCTCGCTCGACACGTCAACCTGCACGGTCGGCTCGACCGAGCCGGTCGCCGTGACGAGAACGGTGAGGTCGCCCTTCTTGGCGGCCGCGGTCGTGTAGGTGTAGGCGGTCGCCTCATTGCTGTAGGACCAGTAGCCATAGGCGCCGACGATCAGAACGCCGGCGGCCAGCAGGCGCCAGGTCCAGCGCGACCGGCCTTGGCGCTTGTGGGAACTGCCGAGCAGCGCGGCGAGTTCGCCGGCCTCGTTCCTGGTGGCGGGGGATGGGGTTGTCTCGGAATCGCTCGTCATGTCGCGTCCATCTTCTCCGATCATCGTTCAGTCTGTATCGCCGGAATGCGGCGGGCAGTTATTGACCCGTGTCAAATCCTGGCAAATTGCAGCCCGGCGAGCCCCGCCCCACCGCAGGTATCGCCTAGGGCTGGTGTGTCACAGCCTCCGGTCGAAGCGAAGTTAAATCTTGGTAATAGTAAGGTCTCGCCGCAAAAGTTGCGGACGGAACTTCCGCGTCACTTGCCCGCAGCCCGGCCCTTGTCCGGCGAGAAGCGGATGAGCGCGGCCAGCAAGACGCCGAAGGCCAGACAGTTCGTCACGTGCCAGAGAAAATGCGTGCCAAAGGGTATGACGGAGCAGAGCGGCATGTCGAGGCTGCGAAAGGTGAAGGAGAGGGCGAACAGCACGCTCGAGACCGCAATCAGGCGAAACGACGGATGACGCTCCTTCCATGCCACCCGGCCGGCGGCGAAGACGACGAAAAGCGCTGGCAGGTATTGGGTGGAGCCGCTGACGGTGTCGCCCAGCATATGCGTTTCCCGCATCGACAGCGCCAGCCCGGCGACGAAGACCATGGCCCCGAAAGCGACCGCGAGCGGCAGGCTGTAGGACGTTTTCACCGAATCCTTCAGCACCGCGGCGCCGTAAAGGGCGACGAAGGCCCAGATCGGCAAAACATCGGCCAGTTCGGCCCAGCGCGTCGCAAAGGTGTGCCACAGGAAGGAGCCGATGCCGATCGCCAGCGCGAGCGCCATCAGCGCGATCAGGCCGGGAGAAAGAGAGCGACGACGCAGCACGTGGACGAGCGCCAGGAGGCTGACGACGATGACCAGCAGGCTGGAACCGGCATTCAGCGGCTCGCCCCAGAAGCCAGGCGCAGTCCGTTCGCAATAGGCACCCGAAATCGGCGCAGTCCAGTCACTTGTCATCACCGATTCCGTCGAACCCCGAGCCAAGAAGACCCGGATGCAGCCCCCGCCTCCCTGCGGCCAATTGCCAATTGGCCGAGAAGCCTTTTCCTTTGCGCATTAGGTACGCCGTACATATGATGTCAAGCGCGCGCTTGAGTAGTCGCGGGGACGATTCGCGCATGGGAAAAGGGAAAGTTGTGCCGCATTCATCTTGCGGAATACTTTCTGGGGTTGGCATGTACTCTTGGTTGAAGTTCGAAGGTTCTGGCCGCGCACGCCATCGTTGGCGCGGGCTGCTCACTGCATTGGCATGCATGGTCACCCTTTTGGCCGGCGCATCGTCTCCGGCGGCAGCGGCCAATGTCGACGGCGCCATTGCAGCGGTGGAGAAGATCCACGCCCTGACCGTCGCCTCGGCCAGCGGTCCGGCCTCGAAACTCGCCCCTCTGCTCGAGCGTTACCTCGATCTTGGGGAAATCGCCCGCAAGGTTGCCGGCAAGGCCTGGGACAGCGCCAGCGAGGCCGAGCGCCGGGAGTTCCGGCTCGTCCTGCGCGACGTCATGGCCGTTGAGCTCGATCGGCGCATCCGCCCGGACGACCGGCTGCGGGTCAACGAGGCCAAGCCCCTGGGCTCGAAGGATGTCGTGGTGCTGACCTCGCAGATCCGCCGCGACGGCAGCGCGCGCCGGCTCGACTGGAAGATGCGGCCCTGCGGCGGGTCCTTCTGCCTCGTCGACATCGTCGGCAATGGCGCCTCGCTGACCATTGCCCGCCGTGACGACTATGCGCCACGCCTCAAGGCGCTCGGCGGTTCGCTCGCCGCGCTGACCAAGAGCCTGCGCGCCGAACTCGCCGGCCGGAACTGAGAGCTTTCGCATGTCCCATCTGGTCGAACTCCGCAATTGCCGCCGTGTCTACGACAATGGCCGCATCATCGCCCTGGACGACGTGTCCTTTTCCGTGGCGCGCGGCGATTTCATCGCCATCACCGGCCCGAGCGGCAGCGGCAAGTCGACGCTGCTCGACGTGCTGTGCGGGCTTGAAGAGCCGAGCTCCGGAGAGGTGCTGTTCGACGGCGAGATCATCCGGGGCAGGACCGACTGGGCGCGCATCCGCTCCGAGCGGATCGGCTTCGTCTTCCAATCCTTCTATCTGATCCCGTCGCTGACGGTGGCGGAGAATATCGAACTCGCCATGCTGTGGCAGGGGATTTCCGCGCGCGACCGGCGCGACCGGGTGGCGGAACTGCTGGAGCGGCTGGGCCTTGGCCAGCGCGGCGGGCAGCACCCGCTGCAACTGTCAGGCGGCGAGCGGCAGCGCGTGGCGATTGCCCGGGCGCTTGCCAATCGCCCCCAACTGATCGTCGCCGATGAGCCGACCGGCAGTCTCGACAGTCGGTCCAGCGCCGACATCATCGACCTGCTCGAGGACCTTCAGCGCAACAATGCGATCACCGTGGTCATCGTCACCCATGACCGGGCGATCGCCGAGCGTTGCGACCGGCGCGTCGAACTGGTCGACGGGCGGATCGTCTCCGACCAGCGCGTTCCACGGCTTGCCGCGCCATCCGAGGTTTCTGCATGAATCTCCTGACCTTGCCCGCCCGAAACCTCCTGTCGCAGAAGCTTCGCTCGACGCTCACCGTGCTCGGCATAGCGGTGGCGGTCGGAAGTTTCGTCGCGCTTACCGGCCTGACGCGCGGCCTGCAGGACAGCTATGCCCAGGGCGTCGGCGATGTCGGCGGTGATTATGTCGTCAGCCAGCGGGGCACCTACAGCCTGGTCAGCAGCTCGATCTCGGCCGAACTGGTCGAGAAGCTCGACGCCGTGCCAGGCGTCGAGGAGGCGGCGGGAATCGTCCTGACGATCGCCGAGGTCGACGACGAGGCCAATATCTTCGTCACCGGCTGGCCGGAGGACAGTTTCCTGTGGCGCTCGCTCGACCTGGAACAGGGTGTAATCCCGACTGGCGACCGCGAAGTGGTCCTCGGCCGCACCGTCGCCGAAGCGTTGGGCAAGACGGTTGGAGACGAAATCCAGATCCAGTACGAACCCTTCCGCATCACCGGCATTTCGGTGCCGGACTCCGTGTTCAACCAGAATGTCGCGGTGGCGCGGCTGAAGGGGCTTCAGGAGCTTCTCGGCCGCCCGGCCAGCGTCTCGCTGGTGCAGATCCGCCTGGAGCGTCCTGTGGAACCGGACAGGGCGGCGGCCGTCAAGGCGGCGCTCGCCAAGGTTTCGCCGACGATCGAGGTGAGCGACAGCGCTGAATTCGCCGAGAACATGGATTTCGTCAAGACGGTGGACGCGGTCACCTCGGCAGTCTCGCTGATCATGATCCTCGCCTCGTCGATCCTGGTGGCCAATACGCTGCTGATGTCGGTCTCCGAGCGCGTCCAGGAATTCGGCATCCTCGCGGCGATCGGCTGGACGCCGGCGCGCATCCGCATGCTGGTGGTGGTCGAGGGGCTGATGATGTGCCTGATCGGCAGTTTCATCGGCGTCGGGCTCGGGATTGCCGGCATGCATCTGGTGTCGTGGCTGCGCATTTCGGCGGGCCTGCTCGAACCCTATCTGAGCCTTGGCATCGTCGCCGAGGCGCTGTTCTGGGTCGTGCTGGTCGGGCCGCTCGCCGCGCTTTATCCTGCCTGGCGCGTGACGCGCGCCACGCCATCCTCGGCGCTCCGCGGCATTCGCTGATTTTCCTGTCGATAATTGCAGGCCGCATCGAACAGTTCCTATGCCCGCGCGTTATCCGAACGCTGCAGTGGGATCCGGAGGTCAGGCTTGCGCATTGCGAAATTCGTGTTGATCGGCGTCGTCGCCCTTGCCGTGGCCTCATGGCTTGCCGTCTATCTCTACGGTCGGTTCGCCGCGCAGGCGCGCGGGCCGGCCTCCTACGCGCTGCCGGTCGCCGACAGCGAGACCCCGCTCGACCGGGAGATCGGTCCGCTGACGGTTGGCCACCCGGACGAGAGCGGGCTTCGGCTGATCTCCGACGACATCGACGCCTTTGCGGTGCGTGCCCATGCCGCGCGCTCCGCCGGCCGGACCCTCGACCTGCAATACTACTACTGGCGCGATGATTTCACCGGCGGGCTTCTCGGCCGGGAGGTGCTGGCGGCGGCCGATCGCGGGGTGCGGGTACGCATCCTGCTCGACGACATCAATGCACGCGGCGGCAACGACGTCTATCTGGCCTATGACAGCCATCCCAACATCGAGGTCAGGCTCTTCAATCCGGCGCTCAGCCGCGACAGCACGCTGGCGCGCGGCATGGACATGGCGCTGCGCATCTTCACCGTCACGCGGCGGATGCACAACAAGGCCTGGATCGCCGATGGCAGGCTGGCGATCGTCGGCGGGCGCAATATCGGCGACGCCTATTTCGGCGCCTCCGACACCGCCAATTTCCGCGATCTCGACGTCTCCATGGTCGGTCCGGCGGTCGCCCAGACCGCGACCATCTTCGACCGATTCTGGAACAGCCCGGTGGTCTTGCCGATCCGTAGCCTGTCGGATCCCGAACGCCGGGAACTGATCCGGCTGCGGGCGCGGCTGGAGCAGGCGGCCTCGAGCGAGCCGGCAAAGCTCTACCTGTCCCGCCTGAAACAGGGGGAAGAGGCGGCAAAAGCGCTGGTATCGGAAGGCGCGACGCACTGGACGGCCTCGGCCGAGGTCGTATCCGATCCGCCGGAAAAGGTTCTCGATGTCGGACAGCAGAGCTGGCTCAACGAGAGCATCGACCCGGTCATCGCCTCTTCGACCACCAGCCTGGAGATCACCTCGCCCTATTTCATTCCCGGCGACGAGGGCGCAAGCAGCCTGCGCCGCCTGGTCGAGCGTGGGGCCGAGGTGAAGGTCCTGACCAATTCGCTCGCCGCGACCGACGTCGCCGCCGTTCACGGCGCCTATGCCCACTACCGGGAAGGCCTGCTTGAAAGCGGGATCGATCTGTTCGAGCTGAAGGCGGAGAGCCGGCCGGGGCGGATTTCGCTGTTCGGTTCCAGCAATGCCAGCCTGCACACCAAGGCCTTCACCGTCGACGGCCGGACCGGCTTCATCGGCTCGTTCAACTACGACCCGCGATCGATCGCGCTCAACACCGAAATGGGCGTGCTGTTTCGTGATGCGGATCTGGCGGCCGAAGTGCGCCGCGAATTCCTCACCCATAGTGGCCCGACCCATGCCTACAGGCTCAGCATCGAGGGCGGTGCGCTGCAATGGAACGGCGAACCGAACCAGCCACCGGAGCACGACGAACCGGGAGCCAGCTACTGGCGCCGCTTCGTCGCGACTGTCACCGGGCTGCTGCCGCTCGAATCACAATTGTGACAGGTCTGTCCCGGACTGCGGGGGACCGGGTCCGGGTCAGGCCGCCGGCAGGATCCGGTTCTCGTCGCCGGTCTTTATCTGAGCCAAGAGGGGCGAGCGGCGGCTTTCCGCTTCGAGCACGGCCATATCCTCCAGGTACTCGGCCTCGTGGGCGAGGGACAGCTGGTAGATGGCGGTGGCCGTGACGCCGCCGATCGAGAGCAGGGACACTCCGATCGCGACGAGCATTCCATAGAGCGTTCCCATTGCGCACTTCCGTTGCTGTTTAAGTCAAAAGACGGCGAGGCATAAAGGCTCGGCCCGCAGCAATCAAGCGGCGAGCAGTTGCACATGAGAGAACAATGGGCCGGATATGGGGAGAAGATGTGGTGAGAGCGCAGGGATTCGAACCCTGGACCTACTGATTAAAAGTTTGATTGTCCCGCTGTCATTGGGATAGCCGGAGTTTTCACAATAGTCGACGAAAGCGCAGGAAAGCTGGGAAACTGCGACCCTGAGAGTCACCGAGATTCTTGCGGATTCCGCCACATTCGCTTACTATGTGCTTACTGGATTGAGCTAGTAAGCAGGTAGGCAATGTCAAAAATCACCAAGCGCCTTGTCGAGACGGCAGCACCATCCGCTAAAGATTCGTTCGTCTGGGATGACGAGCTGACGGGTTACGGCTTGAAAGTGACGCCAGCGGGCAAAAAGGTTTTCATTCTGCAGTATCGGGTTGGTCGTCAGTCGCGACGCATGACGCTGGGGGCATTCGGTCCGATCACACCTGATCAAGCCCGTTCGCTTGCGCAGGCAGCACTGCGAAAGGTGGCACGGGGTGAAGATCCCATGGCGGAGCGCGTCGCTAAGCGGGAGGAATCCCTCACAGGTGATCTGTTGGATCAGTTTTTGAAAGAGCATGCGGAGTCGAAGCTAAAGGGGCGCTCCTCCGCCGAATACAAGCGCCTCATCACCAAGCTTGTCCCGGCCCGCCTCCGCCGCATGCCAATCACAGAGATATCGCGGGCGAACGTCGCTCAGTTGCACAACAGCCTCTCAGCCACGCCATATCAGGCGAATCGTCTGTTGGCTGTTCTCCGCAAGTTTTTCAATTGGTGCGAAAGAAACGGGTTCAGATCGGACCTGACAAATCCGGCGCTGCATGTCGAACTCTACCGGGAGCGCAAGCGGGAGCGTTTCCTCTCTCCCGCTGAAATCGCACAACTGGGCGAGGTTCTAGGTGAGGTAGAGGCGGAGGGTTCTGCGAGTCCATATGTCATCGCTGCGGTGCGGCTGTTGATCCTCACGGGTGCCCGGCTGAATGAGATCTTGTCGGCGCAGTGGCAATGGCTCGATTCTGGTGCTGGCTGCATCCGCCTGCCGGATTCAAAGACGGGCGCCAAGACCATCTATCTCAGTGCGCCGGCCCTGCAGGTGCTGGATTCGATCCCGCGACTTGAAGGCAATCCCTTTATCATTTGCGGACAAAAGAAGGGTTCGTCGCTCGTCAACCTGCAGAAACCTTGGGACGCCATTCGGAAGCGGGCCGGTTTTCCGGATCTGCGTATTCACGACTTGCGTCACTCGTTCGCGTCGATCGCTGTTGCAAGCGGCATGTCTCTGCCGATGATTGGGAAGCTGCTTGGACACTCCCAGCCCCAGACAACGGCACGGTACGCGCATCTTGCCGATGATCCGATGAAGCATGCAGCAAGTCTGATCGGTAGCAGGATTGATATCTTACCAAAACTCCGCGTGGTGAGCTCTTAGGTGCGAAGCAACATAAACAATCGTGCATGTCGATTTACTCTCAGAAGTGCGTTTCTGCTTGGGGAAAACCCAGTGCGCAGGACTGAGTGAGATGATTTTTCCTCTGGTTTCCTGTAGAATCAGGCCGTTAAAGCCCTCCCAGGCACGACCTCGAAAAAGGAATCTCTATGGATCATTTGATCAGCGCCGAACAGGCCGCAAGCATTCTGAATATATCCCCCTCGACACTCGCGAAAATGCGGTTGTCGGGAGTATCGCCCCGGTTCATCAAGCTTGGACGGCGGGTGGCCTACAGGCCTTCGGACCTCGAAGCCTGGATTGAAGCGCAAAGCTTCCAATCAACATCGGAATACGGCTGTAAAGGCACAGCCTGATCGAAACGCCGGCAAACAATCGGACGGTCGCCAAACAGACCGATTGCCGCCGGATCACACTCTCACCACTCTGTTTTGAAGGGCTAAGTGCTTGAACGCATTAGCATCGAACCACAATGCTTGCAACGTCCCCTTCGCTTGTTCTGCTCCAGTGGCAAGAATTCCGCTCGCCGAGATGCGAGCGTTGTTTGAGCTTGGCTATCACCTGATTCCTTGTGGAGGAGAAACCGGAAAGCAACCTTTGAGGAAGGGATGGAATCGGCCCGAACTAAAGCGCATGCCGCTGGCGACCGTCGTCTCGGTTATGGAGAAAGCTAACTCCTGCACCTATGGCATTCGACTAGACGGGCTTGCCATTGTTGACTGCGACACATGGGACGAGAATACGCAAAAGCTTGTTTCAGATCATTTTCCGGGTGCGCAGTTCCAAGTTCGCTCGTCGAGGGGTGTCCATCTTTACTTCCGGTGCGGTGAACCCATACCGAGGAACCTCAAGACAGGCAGTGTCCAGATCGACTTTAAAGCGGGAGCCAATCACTTCGTCGTAGGTCCCGGATCAGTGCGCCCAGATGGGCGTACTTACCATATGGTCAGCGGACACGTTCAGCCTATCGGCGACTTGGTTCCCTTCCAGCTTATTCGGCCACTATCGACCACACCGCTCGCGAAATCCCCAGGAAGCGCTTCGCCGGTGGTGCTCGCTACCCAGGCCTTTACCAGTAACCGCGTGACAGTCGGAAATCGAAACAAGGCTGCTTTTCGGCACGCGTGTACGTTAGCGCGCGAAGATACGACGCTTGACGCCCTAGTGAACGCTCTTGCGCTTTGGGCGAAGATTCACTGTGAAGAGCATGAAACTTTTAGCGCCGCCGAAATCGAGAGAATTTGCCAGTCGGTCTGGAAACGCCGAGCTGAGGGGCGGCTCTACGGTGGTAAGCTTTCATCATTTCAGTTTTCCCGTGCAGCATACGAACTGATTTCTAAAAAAGCAGGGTCCAAGGCCGGTAACTGCTTACTTCTCTACGGCTACCTTCTGTCGAACCATGACCACCTTCCCAATCGGCACTTTGCTGTCGTGGCGGAGGCTATTTCGAAGTCTGGTGGACTTTTCCTCTCCAAAAGCACCATAGATCGCTGCAAGCGGGAGCTCTGCCGTCTGGGCTTGATCAAACTGCTCCGTAAGGGGAGGCACATAGAGCCCGATTTATACGTTCTGACGCCTGTAAATCAGATCTGCGCTAGCTGACGGAGAGGAGAGAACAGCCAAGAAGGGGTGTTTTATTACATTGATCCCACAGGTGGGACACCACCTCCGATAGGGTTTGCCTCTCTGCGTGGGCAAATCTAAAGTCGCGCCACCGCCGGTGCGATTCCTCTTTTCAGCTCCGGCCCTTGCCCATTCTAAAATAGGCCCATTTAGACTCTTGTGATCGGCAATTCATGTACGACAACGCATTCAATCAGATTGAAAAAGACCTTCGCGCCGAAGAAGGCGTGGCCAACGAGCTGGATTATGTGGAACAGACCTCCTGGGTTCTGTTCCTCAAATATCTGCATGACCTGGAGGCTGAGCGGCGTGACCGGGCCGAATTGGATGGCGAGGATTATACGCCGATCATTACCGGCGAGTTCCGCTGGGACAAATGGGCGGCACCGAAGAAGAATGGCGATATTGATCACAATGCCGCGCTGATCGGTGATGACCTGATCAAGTTCGTTGACGGCGAGTTGTTTCCCTATCTTGCCAAGTTCCGGCAATCGGCCACCGGGCCGCAGACCCTGCAATACAAGATCGGCGAGATCTTCACCGAACTGCGCTCCAAGTTTAGGTCCGGCTATATCCTGCGCGATGTGCTGGAAACCATTGACGGGCTATCCTTCGGCACCCAGGCGCAGCGCCACGAACTTTCGCAGCTTTATGAAACACGCATCCGCCGCATGGGCAATGCCGGGCGCAATGGCGGTGAATACTACACCCCGCGTCCGCTGATCCGCGCAATGATCGAGGTGGTCAAGCCCAAGATCGGTGAAACGATCTATGATGGCGCAGTGGGCTCCGCCGGCTTCCTGTGCGAGGCCTATGACTATCTGCGCGGGAAGGAGCTGTCCGGGACCGACTACGAGACGCTGCAGACGAAAACCTTCTACGGACAGGAAAAGAAGGGCCTCGCCTATATCATCGGCATCATGAACATGATCCTGCACGGGGTCGAGGCGCCCAACCTGATCCACTCCAACACGCTGAATGAAAACGTGATGGATATCCAGGAGAAGGACCGGCACGACGTGATCCTCGCTAATCCGCCCTTTGGCGGCGGTGAGCGACGTGAAGTCCAGCAGAACTTTCCGATCCGCACTGGCGAGACGGCCTATCTGTTTTTGCAGCACTTCATTCGTAAGCTGAAGGCTGGTGGGCGCGGCGCTGTTGTCATCAAGAACACCTTCCTGTCGAACACCGATAACGCGAGCGTTGCGTTGCGTAAGGAGTTGCTGGAAGCCTGCAATCTCCACACGGTGTTGGATTGCCCGCAAGGCACGTTCCAAGGGGCTGGCGTCAAAACCGTCGTTCTGTTCTTCGAGAAGGGCGAGGAGACACGGCAGACGTGGTTCTATCAGCTGGACCCGGGCCGAAGCATGGGCAAAACAAATCCGCTGAATGACGAGGACCTTAAAGAGTTTGTCGAGCTGCAAAAAAGCTTCGCCGATGGGCCGAAGAGTTGGTTGGTCAAACGCGGTGATCTGGATGAAGTGACTTTTGATCTTTCGGTGAAAAATCCCAACGCACCGGAAAAGGAAGCCCTGCGGAGCCCGGATGCCATTATCGCCGATATGTTGGCTCGCGATGCGGAAACAGCAGACATCCTTGAAAACATCCGGGGGCTGATGTGAAGGCGGACTGGGTCGAAATAGAGCTTGGGGATCTCGTCACTCTCAACTACGGAAAAGCATTGGCGAAAGGCCAACGTCATCCCGGAGGAACAGTACCCGTTTACGGCGCTAACGGCGTTATGGATTGGACCGATCTGCAACTTACTGAAGGTCCATCATTGGTAATCGGCCGAAAAGGCTCGGCCGGAGAAATCACACGAGTGGACGGACCATTTTGGCCCTCGGATGTGACTTACTTTACTGAACATGATCAAAATCGCATAAACTTCGATTTCTTCCATTATGCGCTAAAAAGGCTCAATCTCACCAGTATGGCCCGGGGGGTGAAGCCGGGAATCAACAGGAACGATGTCTACGGACTAACAATCCCCCTTCCGCCGCTGGAAGAACAACAGCTGATTGTTACCATTCTGGACAAAGCCTTTGAGGGGTTGGACCGCGCCCGCGCCAATGCCGAAGCCAATTTGCAGAATGTGCGGGAGTTGTTTGAACGGGGTGTAGCAATGGCTCTTGGTGGAAGCCGCCTAAAGGACGGCCCGACTGGAGCCGATGAATGGCCCGAGGTGGAGCTTAAAGAGTTGGTCACTTTCCATAATGGTGACCGAGGCAAGAACTACCCAAACAAGAGCGAGTATGTGGTCAAAGGGGTTCCTTGGATCAATACGGGTCATATATTACCAGACGGGTCACTGTCAGAATCGAAGATGAACTACATTTCTCGGCAGAAATTCGAAACGCTGAGAGGCGGAAAGATACAAACTGGCGACTTGGTTTTTTGTTTGCGTGGCGCAACGATTGGTAAGACAGCGTTCGTCGCCCCCTATGAAAATGGAGCCGTCGCATCTTCACTAATAATCATTAGACCGACAAAAGGAATTTCTGACAAATACATATACTACTTCCTGACCAGCGACTTGGGAAAAGCCGAAATTGGCAGGTTCATTGGTGGAGCGGCGCAACCGAATCTCGCCGGGGAGAGTGTCGGGAAATTCAGGCTTCAATTGCCACCTGAAGAAGAACAAAGAGCAATTGTTGAAAAGCTGGATCGCCTGAAGGGTGACTGCGAGCAATTAGAGGATGGATATCGACTGAAATTGCAGGACCTCTCCGATCTCAAGCAATCACTTTTGCAGAAAGCCTTTGCGGGCGAATTGACCTAACGGGAAACCGAATGACAACATCCAAACGCCAGATCGGCGACATCAACGCAAACGATCAGATTTTGCTATTGCGGAGCGAGCGGTCCGGCACCGACCATCGCCAATATGTCTGGGTGGTGTTGTGCGCGAGCCGAGACATCCGAGGGTCGATCTGCGGCCATCGATATGGAGCCAATGGATCGGACTTTCATCACCGCAAATGTCCCGTCTGCCAAGGTGGGGCCGAAGGGTTGGAAATCGACGGGCTGATTTAGTTGCTCGATGGAACTCCGAACTGAATTCACTCCGCGAGCGAGTTCATGCTGTTGACGGGTTGTGAGGCGCCTTTTAGTGTTTCAATCTTAAGGCGAGGGGGCGTTGGGGTGGGCAAGAAGATTTCGAAGAAGCGTGCGGCTTTGCTGGACGAGCTGGAGTACATCGTCGGCAACGAATGCTACAACGGCAGCATCCAAAATTGGGGGCCGGGTGGAGTGTTCCAAGGCGAGGGCCGGAGCTTCCGTTACCCAGTGACGGTCGTCGATGACCAAGGGGCCAAGAGGAAATTCTCCTACAAAACCGTCTCCATGGGACTCGATCCGGAAATGCTGGGGCGTTGCTACTACGCTTTCGGGGCGAACCAACTCTACATCATGTCAGCCCTCGACAAGGTGCTTAAGCATCTTGAGGAAAAACATGGTTTGAAGATCTGATGGACTCGTGCATCACGACAGAGTTCGTTCCGCAAATCCTGGAGCAATTCGCCTCTTGTCTCTCTACTCGGCGCGATCCCGACGACGGGTCGGGGAAAAAGGCAAGGACCTTTGCCGCAGCTTTTCCCGACGTGCAGATGGAGGCATTGACGGATGGCCGTATCAACCGCAGTGAGATCTTCGCTCTTGTGGCTAACAAGTCGCTGAACACAGCTACCGTAAGCGCAGCTATTCTAGCATGGGGTGGAATGCGCCTCGCCAATCGGAATTCGCTGGTAAGTGCGTCAAATTGGCTGTCATTGGCCGACGAGATCAGGAGAGGTGGGTTTGATCGGAAGTCCGCCTACCAAGCATTTTTGACTTTGCAGGCGCGCAAAGAGATTAAGGGGATGGGGCCGGCTTTCTTCACCAAACTGATCTACTTCTTGTCGCCGCGTAACGATCCGTCAAAGCACGCTTTCATTATGGACCAATGGGCTGGTTGCTCGATCAACTTGCTTTGTGGCCGGGAGGTGGTCTTGATGGATAAGTCCATCCGCTGGAAACCGGACGGACTAAGCCACGCTGTTGATTTCGTGGTGTCACCCCACAACTCATCCGACCACTACGACGCATTCTGCGAAGCGATGGACGCCTTGGCCGCCAGATTTTCCATGACGCCTGAGCAAATCGATCGGGCCGTGATGGGAGATGGCGGAAAGTCTCAAGACAAATGGCGAAGGTTAGTAATTGAGAATAGGCTCGTCACATGAGCTTTGACGAAACCGAAGCCGATACCCGCGCCAACCGAATTGACCCGATCCTTACCGCGGCAGGATGGGGCGTATTGGACGGCTCGAAGGTGCGACGGGAGGTCATCTGTCCAGGCCGGATCATGTCGGGAGGCCGTCGCGGCAAGTCTCTCTCCTGCGATTATGTGCTGATCTACAAGGGGCACAAGCTGGCGGTCCTGGAGGCTAAAAAAGCCTCTGTAAGCCACCGCAACGGGGTAGGGCAGGCCAAGGATTATGCCGAAAGGCTCGCCGCGCGCTTCGCCTATGCCTCGAATGGGCTGAGCTGGTATCACGTGGACATGAAGACGGGCAAGGAGGGCGATCTTGCCTTGCCCTTCCCGACTCCGGACCAACTCTGGGACCTTTCTTTCTCCCGCCCAAACAGTTGGCGCGGCCGCTTCGGCGAAATCGATTTCGAAACTGACGGCGGCAAGTGGGAGCTGCGCTATTACCAGCACCGGGCCATCACAGCGGCGCTGGATGCCATTGCCGAAGGTGACCGGCGAATTCTGCTGACGCTCGCCACCGGCACCGGAAAAACCTCGATCGCCTTCCAGATCGCCTGGAAGCTCTTCCAGGCCAAATGGAACCTGTCACGCGAGCCGGTGCGCCGTCCGCGCATCCTTTTTCTTGCCGATCGCAACATTCTTGCCGATCAGGCTTACAACGCCTTCTCCGCTTTTCCGAATGATGCCGTAACCCGGATCGATCCCGGCACCATTGCCAAGAACAAGGGGAAGGTACCGAAGAATGCCAGCCTTTTCTTCACCATCTTCCAGACCTTCATGACCGGCGAGGGCGAGCCGGTCTATACGCAGTATCCAAAAGACTTCTTCGACTTCATCGTGATCGACGAATGCCACCGGGGCGGCGCCAAGGACGAAAGTGAATGGCGCGCGGTTCTCGAATATTTCGAGCCTGCAGCCCAACTCGGACTGACGGCGACGCCGAAGCGCAAGCACAACGCCGACACCTACGCCTATTTCGGCGAGCCCGTTTACACCTATGCGCTGAAGGACGGCATTGAAGACGGCTTCCTGACGCCCTTCAAGGTTCGCCAGATGGCGAGCACCATCGACGAATATGTCTATGACGGGTCCGACGATCTGGTGAGCGGCGAGATCGAGGAAGGGACACGCTTCACCGAAAGCGACTTCAACACCCAGATCGTGATCGAGGAACGGGAGAAAAGCCGCGTCAAGGAATTCATGGATCAAATGGACCAGCGGCAGAAGACGCTGGTCTTCTGTGCCACGCAGGCGCATGCGGCGTTGGTGCGAGATCTGATCAACCAACTGAAGACGAGCACGAACCCGAACTATTGTCACCGTGTCACGGCGGAAGACGGGGCTGTCGGCGACCAGCACCTTCGCGACTTCCAGGACAACGACAAGACGATTCCCACGATTCTCACGACTTCGCAGAAGCTTTCGACGGGCGTCGATGCGCGCAATGTCCGTCACATCGTGCTGATGCGCCCAATCAAGTCGATGATCGAATTCAAGCAGATCATTGGGCGCGGCACGCGGACCTATGAAGGCAAGGACTTCTTCACGATTTGGGATTTCGTGAAGGCCTACGAAAACTTCCACGATCCCGCCTGGGATGGTCCGCCCGAAGAACCGGTCAAACCGGTGCCGCGACCGGGACCCGCTGGCATGGGTGAACCAGATCCACCACCCTTCGGGGGCGAGGATGAACCGGGAGACGGTGAGGGCGGAGAGGAGCCACCGGCCAAGATCGTGGTGAAGCTCGCCGACGGCAAGGAGCGATCCATCCGCTACATCGCCACCACCAGTTACTGGAGTTCGGAAGGCCGGCCCATTTCCGGCGTAGAATTCCTGAAACGCCTTTTCGGTGACCTGTCGCAGATGATTCCCGACGAAGACGCCTTGCGCGCCGCCTGGAGCGATCCCGACAACCGCGAAGCCTTCCTGGGACAGCTCTTGGACCGAGGCTATGACGAAGAGCGCCTGGACGATATGCGCCAACTGATCGACGCGAAGGATTCCGACCTCTTCGACGTGCTCGCCTATATCCTCTTCACAAACCCGCCCGTGACACGGGCCACCCGCGCAACAGTGACGGAAGCAAAGGGACTGAGCGAGTTCAACGGCGAGCTTCAATCGCTTCTGGTAGCAATCCTGAGGGCCTATGTCGTCAACGGCGAGCGGGAGCTTGGGACCAAGAAGCTTGGGCAATATCTGATTGCCCGATATGGGAGCGTTGCCGAGGGACGGGCGAAGTTAGGCGATCTCGCCGTGATCAAGGATGCTTACAAACGGATGCAGGCGGCGCTCTATGCAGGGTAACTGGGAACGACTGGGGGTGTCCTATGGAAGTAATCGAGCGCATCAATTGGGCTGAAGTCGCTTCTCACTATCAAGAGCGGGTCGCTACTTCGATGCAATTGCGCGAACTCTTGACCACAAAACGCGTGCGGGACTATGCCAAACTGGCTGTCTCAGAGTCCGATGATGACTCCTTGGCCAACTACAGTGCCCAAGAGCACCACCTCGGGCCAAGAATTCTGAGCCATAATCGGGATGCGCATCAGCGAGTCTTTGATTTGGCGTGTAGTTTTGATCTTGTGGGCGCAGCGCGTGAAGTGCCGCCTCTTATCAAAAAGGCGGGCCTGAAATATTTGGCGATCTCAGTCGGATCTGAGATGTCCTGCATGATAAAGCCGCGAATCTGTTGGATTGCGAACACTAGGACGATTTGGGCCCATCTGCTGGTTAAACACCGCTTTAGTATCAACCGTGCAAACGAAGAACTGCGGCTCTACCGCGACGGCGAGGACACTTCGGAAATGGCCTATCAGAAGTGGCGGGCGATCCATGCCGCCATGGATGAAGATTTGCAGAAGTTAAGTGATCTGACGGCGCCAGAGGCAGTTTCAGCCGGTGTCGAGCCGGGTCCGGAAAAGTACCTTTGGATAGACTCAATCGCGAACCATATCTATGCGGTGGAACACCGTTGATGCCTGATTTATAACTTGCCACAAGATTTCGGTAAAATCTGAGGCGTACATGGGCGGCATTGGATCGGGCAACCGTTGGCGACTGAGTTCACGTGATACCTGCGAAGCCAGCCTTCGGGTTGATCTTCGCTATATGCTTCAAGCCGGCCTTCTCAAGGCTGGCCACCGGGGTACATTGTCGTGGTCCCGCGGAGGGGAACAAACGGGCTGGATTGAATACCGCTTTCATGGCGCCACTTTGGAGCTGGATTACAAAGCGCGACCGGCCGGTGGCGAATGGATGAAGATCAACGAGCATATCAGCCTGCAGAGGGTGGGCCAGCCTTTCGGTGGCGAGCGGCTTTATATGTGTTGTCCCGGCTGCCAACGACGCTGCCTTGTGCTTTATGGCGGCATCTACTTCCGCTGTCGCAAATGCCAAAATCTCGGCTACGCCACGCAAAGGGAAGATAACTTTGGGCGCCTTTGCGCGAGGTCATCCCGGATCAGGAACAAGTTGGGCGACAGGGGAAGTTTTGACGATCCGTTCCCGCCGAAGCCAAAGGGCATGCACTGGAAGACCTATGATCGCCTAAAGGCCGAAGGGGAGCGAATCGAGGACAGAGTGGCTTTCGCGTTTGATGGTTTGCTGCGACGGTACCGTTCGCTACCTTAAATGAGGGCTGCAATTCCCACGGATTGCTTGCTATGTGCTTGCTAAAGCGACATTCACACCACTTAAATCAGGATAAGTTATTGATTTTATGGTGAGAGCGCAGGGATTCGAACCCTGGACCTACTGATTAAAAGTCACAAGTTAAAACTATATAGGGCAGGGAATGTGTGGCATCGTGTGCCATCCATGTGCCAATTAGTCAAGCGAGCGCGTCGGCGATGGCGTCGAATTTGGACTGGTGGTCTTCCTTCTCCCACATGTGCCCGTACGTCGTCATCGTGATCTGGAACGAGGCATGACCGGCTAGCGTCTGGATTTCCTTAGGCTGGAATCCCGCCGCAATCCATGCACTGACTGCAAAGTGCCGCAATGAGTGCCACCCGATGGGTTCGATACCGGCCCGCTCAATAAGTGGCAGCCATGTCCGTTTCGTGTGGTTCGTGTGCCGAATGAACCCGCCGCGCGAGTTAGTGAATACGAAATCCGATTCCTTGTCGTGCTTTGTTGTGTCGCGATGCCGCTTAAGGGCTGTGACAAGCGCCTTTCCTAACGGCACGGTTCGATTGCCGGCTTTGCTCTTTGTTGTGTCGAGCTCTCCGAATGCGTCCACACGCTCCTGAACGGTCACACGGCCAGCATCTAAGTCTAGGTGGCGCCAACGCAACGCCCATTGCTCGCTCGCGCGTAGACCCGTCTGAGCGGCGAACATCACCGCCAGCTTGTCCACGCCTTCCGCCTGTTGCAGCAAAGCGGCAACGTCGGCGCGGGAAGGGGCCTTGACCTTCTCGCGGTCCTCCTCCCGTGTGCCGGTCACTCGGACCCCCTTGGCAACATTGGACGCCACCATATCTCGCTCAGATGCATGCTTGATGACGCGCGACAGCGTGCCGATGACGCGCCGTGTGGTGACGATTCCCGCGCCGTGGTTCCGCATCTCATCTCGGAAGGTGACAACGTGGGAGGCGCGAAGGTCGGCAAGCTTGATGCTGCCAAGACCGTGCTTAAAGCCAATTTTTTCGGACTTCCTTTCAACGTAGTCGCCAGCCGGATCTATCCAGTTCTGGCAATGCTGACGGCAAGCCTTGAGGTACGTTGTCGTCACCTTCTCGTTCCTCCCGTGTCTGACTTCCATGTGCTTCAGGAACGCCTCACAGGCGTCACCCACGCGTCTGGCTTCCGCGAGAGGGCGATACGTCCCGGCACGCGTCGAGCCCTGCAGGTCGGCAAGCCTATTCTCAGCATCCCGCTTCAGGCTGAACTGCTCGCGGTGTCGCCTTCCGTCTTTGTCCGTAAAGTCGAGTTGCCAGGCTTCGTGCTTGCCGCTGGCATTGCTCCAAGTGCGTTTTTTAATTTTGGCCATGCGACCTCCTGATATTTCGACACATTATCCATACGGCACATGGTGGAATCCGGCAACGAAAGAAAATTTTAGGTAGGGGGTGGCCGATGTTGTCAGTTTTTCTTATCTCCCCGTCGCCCGCCGATTGTGGCTTGACAAATGGAGGACTTTATGAAGCACAACAACGACAACCTGCCGATTGCCGATCTGCTCTTTGGAGCAAAGGCTATTGCCGATTTCCTCGGCATCAATCAGCGACAGACCTATCGCCTGATCTATGACAGCGTCCTACCGTCATTCAAATTGGGTGGGACCGTAGCCGCTCGGCGTTCCAGCCTGACCAAATGGCTGGCCGCACAAGAGGCTGCTGCGTAGGCATTTATGCAAGTACCTAAAAATGGAGAATCAATGAGAATTTTCAACATTCGCCTGGCACCACCGGGAGGAAAGAACATCGCGCGTTTCGATGCCGAGCTGGCGCCAGGAATTAAGGCGTACGACCTTCGATTAGTCCAGGCCGACAATGGCCTTCGCGTGTTCGGGCCGTCCATTTCTGGCGGCTCCGCGGTCACATTCGCGCCGGCGGTTGCCGATGCGCTCGCAATGCTTGCAATGGGGGAAGTCGCCCGAAATGACCACAGCAAAGCCGCCTAGAGCAACTCGCCCCGTAGACAGCCACGAATTGTCGCCAATGATGCCGGAACTGGCCGAGCTCGCCGATAGGTTTGAACGCCGCCATGGGGCGGCCAACGACAACTCGCGGCTCAATTCCTTTCTGGTCGCATACGGTACACCCGAATCTGTTTTGGTTGGGGACACACTATACAATGCCGTGATCGGCGGAGCGGCCGGCAAGATAAAATGGCAGGGCGGAAGGGCAGTCTTCTATGGCCCTGGCTTTTCCAAACTCGTTGAATTGCCCGTGCGACCGAAGCCAATTACTGCGACCTCATTTAGTCTGCGCGACCCGTCCACGCTGCCGATGCGCGAATGGCTCTTCGGCGGTCACTACATCAGGCGCTACGCTGTTGCCAGCGTCGGCCCAGGCGGTGGCGGTAAGACGGCCCATAGCATCAGTGAATCCCTTGCAATGGTCACAGGTCGCCCTCTGCTTGATCCTGATGGCCCTCTAACCAAGCCACTGCGTGTTTGGTGGATCAACGCCGAAGATCCGCAGGACGAAATTGATCGTCGCTTCCACGCGGCCGCCAAGCACTTTGGCGTCACAAATGATCAAATCGGGAGTCGGCTCTTCACAGACTCCGGCCGCGACCAGCCTGTCGTCATCGCACGTCAGGAAGGCCGGGATCTGAAGGTTGTCGAGCCGTTCGTTGCGGATCTCGTCACCGAAATCCAGCGGCGCCAGATCGACGTCCTAATCGTCGATCCGTTTGTCTCCACCCACGAAGCCCAAGAAAATGACAACGGCGCGATGCAGCGCGTGACTGCTGCATGGGTACGGGTTGCCGACGAAGCCAATTGCTGCGTCGAGCTCGTGCACCACGTTACTAAATCACTTGGCGAGGTTACGGCTGAAAGCGCTCGAGGCGGCGGCGCGTTCAAGGACAAGGTGCGCAGCATGCGCGTCTTCAACGTCATGACTAAGGAAGAAGCGGACAAGGCTGGCGTCGAAAACCACCGCTCGTTCTTCCGTGTCGATTTCGGGAAAGTCAACATGGTCGCCTCGGGCTCGTCGTCCTGGCGTCGGTTCGTCTCCGTGCCGCTAGGCAATGGCCGGGGATTAGCAGTTGGCGGCGACGAGGTTGGGGTCGTGGAGGCTTGGCGGTGGCCTTCTGCGGAAGACATCGGCCAAGTACGGGCGCAAAAGTTAGTGTCTGTTGTCGCTGACGTGCCGAGCCACATTCTGGACGGAGTGAAGAACAGAATGCGCAGCGCCTCATACAAGTACGATGCAAAGGGTCGCCCATCCGGAGCCGACTTGATGGTCGAGCTCGGTCTCGCCGCCGACCGCAAGGACGGTCAGAAGATGGTCGATGCATGGGTTAGCCTAGGCGAATTTAAAGTGGTGAACCGCCATTGTGATGTAGCCCGGAAGCCGCGAGACTTCATTGAGCCTGTCTTCGCGTCGACGGTTTAGTCGGCGCAAATGCGTCGGCGCAGTCGGCGCAAATCACCTGCGCCGACGACCATATCTCTTTAGGGATAGGTCGTCGCGCGGGGTTGTTAATCAAGAAAATCAGTCGGCGCAAATCGGTCGGCGCACACATCAACAAGAGGAGATTACCAAGGATGAAAACGAATGTTCGCAGTCACCCCCTATTTCGCCGAGCGCTTCGTCATCGAACACATTGACGGAAAGCGCCTATCGAATTGGGAGCGTTGCCGAGTCATCGGTGTCGGCAAAGACGAGGACGGAGATCCTGTCTACGTTTGCGAGATCGCCCACAACGGCACGACCAGCCTGGTCATGGAAATGGAAGTAAGGCGGATGGGGCCGGATCCGCTATGATCCATTCACAGCGGATGAACCGCGCCTTTGCGCCGCGGCAATGTCGCTGAGAAACTCCACTTGCCGCTCGGATGCGGCGCGGATAGCGATAAGATTGGTCAGGATGGCGCCCAGCGCATATGTCGCCGCGCCGCCCACCATAACCGGCAGCGCATAGATCAGCGTCATCATGCCGGCGCCACCAGAGCTCGCGGCCAAGATGACGACCGCGCCGAGTGCCAGCACGAATGTCGCCATTCCTACGATCTTGAGAAAACCATCCATGGGTTGAGCCTAGAGGCAATACACCTTGAAAGCAAGGAGACCGCATGACCGCACCACAGCTCGCAGATGGTGATCGTCCGCACCGTGGACGCCGCTTGACCTGGGAGGAGTTCACCAAGTTGACAGGCCGCGAGCCACCCAAGGCGGCGAATGAAAATAACGCGAGTCTTGCGAAAAAGACGGGCCTGACCTATCTCTCCGGAACAAAAAACGATAATTCGCGTTAAGTCCCTGTGAACGCTGGAGAAAATATTTGCAGGGCAAAATTGCCTTGCGTGATACGAACCGAGACGCGAGGTTCGTATCACGTTGCTAAGGCGGAGTCAATAAACTATATATCAATCAACAACCATAAGAATGGACACCGACAGAAAGGAGCGCATCATGGCTGTTATATCTAGCGCCTTCGGTCAGGTGAAGCTCACTGAGACCGACGCAAAGAAATTCAAGAACCAAGTCACGTACGGCAAGCCCAAGGCCACAGCTCATGACACAGTGGCGCGTGGCAATAAACTTTTCAGCGAGTATCAGTCCAACGGTAAAGTCCGCCTAACGCTGAAGGCGCCTGCAAAGTAATCAGGCTCCAATGGATGATGAATTCGATCTACGTTTGATTGAGCCCGGTGACAGCGTCACCGGGCTTTCTCTTGGGGACGCTGACTTTCAGCCGCTCAAATCTTTTCTGCAGAAGAAGGCAAAGGTATACCAAGAGAATAGCTTTGCACGAACATACGGCGTGTTCGTTGAAGGAAAAATCATCGCGTATGTGACCCTTATTTGCGGAGAAATCCTTACGGAAACGCCAAATGACGTCCTGGGGGAAAACGGTCACTTCGAACATAAGACATTCCCAGCTGTGAAGATCGCACGGCTCGCAGTAGATCGCCGATATCGCGGTCGACATATAGGTGAGGCACTCGTTTCCTTCTCCGTTGGGGTCATCAAGAATGCTATAATGCCTCACGTCGGTTGCCGATTCGTGGTGGTGGATTCCAAGAAATCGGCGGTCGCCTTCTACGAAAAGGTCGGCTTTACCTTGCTTGATACGCCGAGCAACAAGGCGCTTGAGCAACCAGTTCTCTATCTCGATATCCTGAAAGTCTGATGGAGCGCACCAAGGGGGGGTATGTCGATCTCTGCGACCGCCGGCCGCCGTACCCGCGGTCCAATCGAACGTTAGTGCTAACACAGATTTTTGCCTCCCGCGCGCGCAAGCGCAAGCGCATGCGCGAGAAATCATTACGTTTTCTGGCGCTACTCGTCGCTATCGTCGTCTTCATCCGACGCAGCGATCTCGACAGGCGGTAATCCCTGAAGCTCCCGCAGTCGGTTAACCGCGGCAATGGTCAGGCCGTCCCAGACGTCCTGCAGCGCCTCGGCCGCTTCGAGCAGGGCATCATCGACGCCCTCATCGGCCATCATCTCGACGAGTTCGTCCATCGCCCGAGCGTTGCGTTCGGCTTCCGAATACATGCGCGAAGCCTCGAGCACGGTGAGGTCGTCAGCGGCCAGCCTCTGTGGGATTGTGCCGGCGGCTTCTTTCGCGATGTCTCCGGCGAGAATCAGCCTGGTCATCCAGTCGATCGACACACTTCACCTCCTAGCTGAAGGCGACATCGTTGCAGATTGCAGCGCGACGTCAAGCCGGAGGGGTGTAAGCGATCGCTCTGTCCGCCTGCCGCAGGACCGGCGCGGTAATCAATTCTTCACATCCGCAAAATTCGGAATTTGACACTGCCGCCCGGTATTTTTCTCTGCCGCGCTTTACGATCCTGTCGACGAATACAATATACCTATCGCGCGAAGACAAGCGCATGTGAGCCGCAAAGCGGCTATAGCCCGCCGGCTAGTCCGGTAGCATATCCTCTTTCAGCGGGTGAAGACGTTGAAGATTAAATTTGCACGAAAGAACACTGACGGCCAGGTCTGGGAATGGCCAGCGAGCAACATGGGTCCGCATCGACCCACGACACTCACAGGTCCGAAAGTCACGGGGTCCGACCTCGACGCATTCCGACGACGTGGCGTTGCCGTCTACTCATCCAATTTCCACGAGCCACAGGCCGCCAACGATAATCAGGACTGGCCGCTGGCTAAGCTCCTGCGCACCGAAGGCAATGCGCATTGCCTGGCCCTAGCAGAGCGCTATCGGGATTTGCACGACACTGCGACACGTCCAGTCGAGCTTGTCGGCGATCAAGCCACCAACCTCAACATGGTGGAGAATGTCGACGCAGACGGCAGGCGAAAGGGGGCGAAAGTGGTGAAGGGCAAAAAGGCGATTTCCGACGTGCAGCCACGTCGGAACATGGCGGCGCGCGTCCCTAAGAAATGGCAAGGCGACTGGCCAATCCTAGCGGCGATCGATGCGCGCCGTGAACTGGCCATCATGCGCTCCAAGCTGGCTTACGTGCCGAAAATCCTTGATGCGTTCGAGTGGTCCGTCGTGGACGGCCTGACGCTTGAGGAAATTGGCAAGCGTCTTGGCGCCGGCAGCAAGGGCGCAAAGGGGGAAGCCCGCGCCCGTGTCTTCGACGGATTCGAGATCGTTGACCGCCACTGGCGGTCCGCGGACCGCAAGGCTGCATAGGGGTACCTCAGTTTCCCGCGCCAAATGGGTAGGGAGGGAAGGCTCGCAGCGATGCGGGCCTTTTACTGTTTCGGGGCGCTTCACCGTTCCGGTTGTGGGTGGCCGCGCGCGGTCGCTCACCGTGCCAGGACGGTACTCTTCAACGGGCCGTCCTGGCTTTCCCATCTACCGCATCCGACACCGCTGCCGGCGTCGTTGATCGAGCCCTCGCGAGCTGCATGGCCGCGAGGGCTACCGCTTTTTGCCGAAACCTCACATTCGAAAGGACGAATTATGGCGACGCTACGACAAGTCGTCGACATGCTCGACGACATCCTTTGCCTACCGAAGTCGGCGGCCCGCGGCCATGCGCAGCGTTTGCAGGCGTCTGGCATACTCAGCGCGACGCAAGGCCATCCCAGCCAGATCAGCGCCGACGGTATCGCCGCTATTATCATAGCCATCGCGGTCGGTTCGCCTTTAGTTGGCGACTACCTGACTCTTCTGCCTGGCAACGGCGGGCCATCATTTGGCAAGGTTCTCGCCCGGTTCATCGAGGAGCCCAACGACCTGCTTGAGTTGGAAATTGACACGTTGGCACCGGGCGCCTCTGTGACTTTTCGCGGCAGCGACCACGGGGTGCAGACGCTAACGTTCTACCGAAACGAGCCGCACCAGCGGCCAGCGTACAGCCGCGAGGTGCGGGTTGGGCCAGAGACATTCGTAAGGCTCGCCGCTGCTATTGCAGCCGCACCGGAGGTGCGCGCCGGACGCCCGCGACTTCGCGACAGATTCAAAAGGAACTAACACATGGCCACAAAACAAACCGCATCTGTAGTCGTCCGAAGCCTCGACAGCGCCGATGCGCAGTATGCGGCGGCGAAGGCGCTAGTCGCGCGCTTGAGGGCTTCCGCGACGAGCCTGGACGCAGAGGAATCCGAGCTTCTCTATCGGATCTCCAATCGCCCTCCGTCTGCCGAGAAGACAGGCCGCGTTGCAAGGTTGCTGGGTGACGAGGCGCCAGGCGAGGACGACCCGCCGGATGGAATTCGGGCGCGTCTGAAGGCTATAGCGGCTGAGCGCGTCGACGTCAGGGCGGCGCTCGAGATTGCGACGCAGCGCTTGCAGGCCGCGCGTTTTGGGGCAAGTCGCGTGATTTGCGACGAGGTCGCGCCGGCCTACGGCGAGACGGTCAAGGCGCTGGCTGCTGCGCTGCTGGCTGCGCATGACGCACACGAGGATCTTCTGTCTATCATCGCCGCGCTCAATCGAGAAGATGTGGCTTGGACTGGCGCGCTCGCGCCAATGCAGGCGCATGCGATTTTCGGTCATAACGGCAGCAGGTTGGCGGGCTGGCTAAGAGAGGCCGCAGGATCCGGATTCATCAAGTCGTCGGAAATTCCGAAGGAGTTGAAAGCATGAAGATACTGAAACCATCCGGCGACCGCCGCGAGCACATAAAGGCGGAGATGCGCACCACCGTCGTTGACGGCAAGATGGAAGTGCTACCTTCCGATCCGCACGACGTCGCGCGCATCTTAAAAGAACGTCGCGCCAAATCGCCGGCATTGCAGGCGAAAGCCCGAATGGCGGCAGAGCGCAAGAAGCGCGGGCTCTAATGTGGTTCACGGAAAGCGGGCGTCCACCATTGCCAGGCAGCCGGACTCTTTCCGGTTACGCTTTGCGGTGGGGCGTTCCGTCAGCTGTTCGACCTGACTTCGACGAGGTATTCCTGCCGCACTCGCTAGTGATACCGCGCGTAACGCCAGTGCGTATCAATCACGATCGGGACCAGACAATCACCACGACAGAAGACGGCGCATTCCGCATCAGTTGCGATGACACCGGCTTGTGGGTCGAGCTTGATTGCCCTGACGACGACCTTGGGGACCGCCTGTTGCATGGTTCGCGTTTCGGCGAGTTCACGGGCTGGTCAATTTCGTTCAGGGCAACGGATGAGACTTGGGACAGAGCCGGCGCGCGTCCGTTGCGAACTGTTGTAAGGGCGAACCTGGCAGAGGTCTCGATCGCCGACCGCGGGGCGCACGTGACTTCGATCGGCGTGCTCTCGCGGATGAGAGGCGTCGGAGGCTGACGGGGGGGTGGGCAAAAGTTGCCAACCTGCGTTTTCACTGACCGGCGGGACCCCAACGCGTGCATGAGGGAGTCCCCGGTTCAACAAAAAAATCGAGGTGCAAGAAGTGCCGGAAACAAAGGCGTCAAGCCAATCCAGACCGCCTAAACACCTGCAAAAAGGCACTGCCAGGTGGTTCAAAAGCGTCGTGGACGAGTGGAATTTAGAGGACCATCACATCCGAATCCTAACTCTCGCCGCGGAAGCTTGGGATCAGGTTCAGACATGTCGCGAGGTCATCGCGGCCGAAGGACACACATACAGGGACCGCTTCCAGCAGCCGAAAGAGCGGCCTGAAGTCAGCATCATGCATAATGCGCGGCTGGCCTTTGCTCGTCTCGTGCGCGAACTCGACTTGGATTTTGATGGTGGATCAGACGCCGGTCGGCCGCCGGCTTTGCGGTCAAACCGGAGGTAGATATGCCGGTAAAAAGACGGAAGGCTAAAACGCGGGCCGGAAATGTCGCCGCCTGGGAACTGTACCTCGAGACCGGCCGCGATTTTTTCGGCGACCTGCGCGACGCTGGCGTTTGGGTCGACGAACGCGGCAATCCATCGCGAGATGATGCGGTTGAAGCTTGGTTGGCATTCGCCGACCAACTGATTGAGACGTGGAAAACGTCACGGCGCCACCACGACCAAGATGCATGGGCGCTCCGCGAGTTCGGCGATCCGCGCGCCGCAAGACGACGTGCGCGCCGATAGCGTCGTCTTATGGCGCTGCAGTCAATGCCGTAGCGGGAGCCAGGTTCACATTCTGCTGCCGTCTGCCGTTAGTGTTACCTGGAGGACTACGCGCTCCATTATTTCGTGGTTCCAGACGCCCATTACGTGCACTGCAGTGCTTACGCTGTTCGAGCTGACAGATGAAGGAACCTGCGCATGAGGGTCGCGTGCGAATTCAAAAAGCTCGCTGGCCCGTGCATATATTTCGACCGAATCAGCGAGATAACTGATGACGTCTGTTCTTCGGATAGATCCCTTTCTGCTATCCGATGACATGCCACGCAAACGGGAGCTCTGCACCTGCATCTCTCTGATGATGGACGAGATATATGGTCTTTCAGACGGCTGACAGTATTCGATCATCTCCTTTAGTTCTCCGGCCGCGTTCGATGGTACTGGGGGGAATTGGGGGATGTCGTTGGCCTTGATTGCTTCATCTGACGGATGAGACAGCAGCAAATTGTAAAGGCGGCTCCCACAGTTCTCGGAATAATCACAAATGGTGCTCAAAGTGAGTGGCAAGGTGGCCCTGGCCGCCGCGTTCTTTGCGTCGTTCCGGTTCTTCTCAATCTCGGCGGAATGATCGATCTGGCGCTGAGCGGCTAGATCTGACGCTTTGATCTGATCTCGGATCGTTCGCACGCTCATGCTTGCCGCATAGACCGCGGCAAGGCCTGTAATGAGCGTCTGATATTCGTACAGCCATTGAAATCTTCCTAGCCATGCCGTCGCTCCGAAGAAGATCGCTTCGGTTTCGTGTGTAGCGAACGCTCTCACGATCTCAATTGCGATCGCTATCGCAACGATACCGCACGAAAAGCCAAGCCAGAACTTGGCCCATGTTCCCCAAGCTGTGGGAATCACACGTCCCTCCCCAAAAAACCGCGCATCCAAGATCAGGCTATACCGATTCCTGTCGCTTTGCGCGCCTTCGTAGGAACCCGCAAACAATGAACACCTTCACGGACGCTTCCGCGGCCGCGCGTCGTTGCGCGCTGCGGTCACTGAGAAAAGGCAGCCCTCCAACTGTTGTTGCCGACGCGCTCATTGAGAGCGGTCTGGCAGTATGGGCTGCCGAGACCGGACGAGCAGAGCACGCGAAGCGGATGCTTCTGGCCTGGACTCTCGTTCGCGATATGAGGCCCGAATAGTGGCAACCCAAGATCTCGAACGCCTCGTAGTTCAGTTATCGGCTGACCTCACCAAGTACGAGCGGGCCATGGCTCGCGCGCAAGGCATCACCAACAAGCAGCTTGGGGCCATCCAAAAGAAGGCGTCTTCGGCGGGCAATGCCATCGGTGCGTCATTCGCCAGGACCGGCGCACAGATCGCGGCGGCGCTTCTGACTGGCAAAGTCGCCAGCAGCCTTGCTTCGCTTTCCGAGGCCGGCACGCGCATCGACAACTCGCTCAAGGTGGCCGGACTGTCCGGTGCCGAACTCGAGAAAGTCTACGACTCGCTGGCCAAGTCAGCGATGGCCAACGGCGCCCCCATCGAAACGCTGGCCGCGCTCTACGGCAAAGCAGCGCAGGCTCAGAAAGAGCTTGGCGTCACCAGCGAAGAACTGCTTGGCTTCACGAACAACGTGGCGCTTGCACTTCGCGTCGCCGGAACAGATGCGCAGACGGCGAGCGGAGCACTTTTGCAGTTGGGCCAGGCGCTTGGCGCCGGCAAGGTACAGGCCGAAGAGTACAATTCCATCCTTGAAGGTGCGCCGACCATTGCACAGGCCGTAGCGGCGGGCCTCAAGGAAGCAGGTGGGTCCGTTTCCGCGCTGAAGAAGCTTGTCATTGACGGAAAGATTTCATCGGAAGCGTTCTTCCGCGCATTCGAAGCCGGAGCTCCGATGCTGGAGCAGAAGGCAGCCGGCGCGACATTCACGCTCCAGCAGTCGATGACGAACCTGAACACGGCACTGATTAGCTCAGTGAAGGAGTTCAATAATTCTACTGGTGCCAGCGAGAACCTGGCGAACGGCATCAACACCCTTGCGAAGATCCTCGATCGGTTCGACGTTTCTGGCTTCATCGAAGAAATCAGGAAGGCTCACGGCGCACTATCGAACTTCCTGAACGACCTCGGCGATTCCAAGTTCTTCGAAAAGTTTGCCGAACTGGTCGGCGCCACCAAAGACGGCCTCGTCGTCAACGTCGACAAGAAGGAAGCCGACGCGAAGGTCACTGCGCTAGAGGCAGAAGTCAAGATGCTTCAGGAGCGCATAGCGCTCAATACCAGCCTTGGCTTCGACAACACTGACGCGCTCGAGCGTATCGGCCAGGTTCGCAATGAACTTGCCGCACTGCGCGCTGAAGCTGGCGCGATGCCGGAGACAGTGAGCGGCTACAAGGTAGGACCGGGTGGCTTAACCGCAGTTCCCGCACCAACTGACGCCACCACCAACGGCAACATGGGGGGCTCATCCACCCGCGGTGGCGCGCGCAAGCCGGTGGCCGTCAACCCTGTGTCGATCAAGGACTTCAAGGCGCCTGTCGGCTCCAAAGGCGGCGGCGGAAAGTCGAAGCAGTCCGAATACGCGCGCGAGGTCCAGCAGATCCGCGAACGCACCGCGGCGCTCCAGGCAGAGACGGCGGCGCAGGCCACGGTCAATCCGCTGGTCGACGACTACGGCTATGCGATGGAGAAGGCGCGCACCGAGCACGACCTTCTGGCCGCGGCGCAGGAAGCCGGGCTCGCAATCACGCCGCAGTTGAAGACGAGCATTGCGCAGCTCGCCGAAGGATATGCGCAGGCGAGCGTCGAGGCGCAGAAACTGCAGGAAAGCCAGGAAGGCGTCCGGCAGGCGGCCGAAGACTTCAAGCAGACCGGAAAGGATGTTGCGTCAGGCTTCATCAACGACCTACGTCAAGGCAAGTCGATGGCTGAAGCGCTCGCTGGCGCGCTGAACAAGGTTGTCGACAAGCTCATTGATGTTGCGCTCAACGCTGCGTTCGGGCTTGGCGGCACGGGCGTAATGGGCGGTGGCTTGCTTGGTGGATTGTTCAGTCTGTTCGGCTTTGCCAGGGGCGGGTACACCGGCAATGGCGGCAAGTACGAGCCGGCCGGCATCGTCCACAAGGGCGAATACGTCTTTGACGCTAAGTCCACCAAGAAACTAGGCGCCAAGAACCTTGCCAAACTAGCTGGATATGCCAACGGCGGCATGGTCGGCAGCGCACCGCGCATGCCTTCGGTGCAGCGCTCTGCGTCTCGCGAGAGTGCCGTGCACGTCACGGTCGGCGTCAGCGCGGACAACAACGGCAATCTTATGCCGTTCGTTGAGTCCGTGTCTCAGCGCAAGGTCACTGAGGCGGCGCCGCGAATTCTATCCGCGTCTAAACAGCAAGTGCTGCCAACAATCGCGAGTCACCAGCAACAGCGAGCCGGCGGTGACTACCGCGGCTGAAATCAACACGATCCCCAAGGAGACCCACAATGACTGGCTTAGAAATCATCCCCATCATGATTGCCTCGCTTGCGCCAAACGTGTTTCTTGCCAATGTTCTATACCTCGGAACATATGCAGCGATGAACGGAGAAGCCTTTTTCGTAGGCGCGCGTCGATGACCGCAACAAACGTGGCGATTTTCCCTGGCGCCGCGGTTGTCGTTTCCGACTCCGCCTATAGCGCTGGAAATGTCCTAATCCGCCGCGGCGAGAAATTTATCGCCATGCCGCATTTGAATGCGGTTGTTACCTTTCGCGGTCACGTTGGCACGCTTGACCGACTACGCAGGATATTGCCCAACTTCGCGACACTGGACGACTTACTGGCGAATGGCCCTCGCACCATAAGAAGGCGGCTTTGGTGGAAGAACCCAATCCCAGCTTACGGGGCGTTCGAAATAGTTCTTACGGGCGTCGATCCCAATGGGCAGTCATTCATTCGCTACCTCAGTAGCCGCCGCGCGCCGCGTTTCGCCTGGGTCGCGGTCGATCACTCTATTTTTGCGCCTATGCCGGACATGAAGATCCTCGCGGACGTGACGGCAATGTGCGGAGCCGATTTTGATGGCGCGATGATCGACATGCTGCAGCATCAGCGGCAGGTCCATCGTGGCATCGGCGGACATGCGACGATCACAACCGTCACTTCGGAAGGAATCTTGGCGCGTGAGTTGTGCCGTTGGCCGGACAAGAGGTGGCGATCGATCAAAAGAGAGATCATGCCGAGCCGGACAAGCAAGCGCCAGGCGCCGACAGTTTCGGCGGTAAGTGACTATCGATCTTAAACCTTTCGGGTGATGCACTCAGACCCGAGCCGCTTTGGCCCACCCGGCTGCGATCGGAGGAACCATCTCGCACCGCCGCGCTCGAATATTCGGCAGCGGATCGTTGATCGCGGCGGTCTCCTCATTTCACGAAAGCCTAATTCAGGCCTGCCAACTTCATTCCCCGTCAAAATTGCCAGTAGAATTTCACTCCACTTATGGTAGCGTCCAACTTGCGGCTTTGAGATACCTTGTGGGGGGTATTATGGGACCAATTGCAGAGACGCTTGCAGAGGCGAAATTGATGGCAGCCCGGCACGGAAGCCCCGTGTTGTCTTACCTGATCGAAATGGCCTTGATGCAGTCGGTGGAGGAGGAGGCGGAGTTGGAGCAGATCAGGCACCGGCGACGTCCGCCGCACCATATTCAGGATGACCGAACTCAGCCAGCTCCGTGAGCTTCTGCTTCGTTTGCGCGATAAGGCGCTTGCGGAAAGGCGGGCTCTTCTCGCCTACCGCATTGCCATGGCTCTTGCCGAGGTCGAGCGGCAGCTGAAGGCTCGAGGCGAGGATGACGGACGAAAGGTGCATTGAGGTCAGTGCACCAGTTGCCAGAGCTGCAAGCCGATTCCAGCGAGCGTGAGCATGACCAGCGCGGCGAGCAGGACGAACACGGCAATTCTCACCTTTGGGCTTCCTCGATCTTGTTAGGCCGCTCTTGACGGCAAAAGGATCAGCCGATCCTCGGGCAGCGGGCGCTGCAGTTCCTTCGCTGCCTCCCAGGGTGCCGTCATCCACATCTCGATCTCATCCGGTTCGGTCAACAGCACCGGCATGGCCTTCGGATGGATCGGCGCCACGACAGCATTCGGCTCGGTCGTCAGAAAGGCGTAGAGGTCTGCCTTGATCAAGCCATCCTTGACCTTGCGCACGCTCTCCCACTGCGGCACCCAGATCCCGGCAAAGCACATCAGCGGCTGATCGGCGTTGCGCGCGAACCAGGCATTCGGCGTGCGCCCGCCCTCGACCTTGCTGGCCGGGTCCGGCTCGGCAAACCGTGTGACGGGAACGAGGCAGCGATTTTCGACGCCGAGCCAGCGCGTCCAGTGCTTGCTCGCGGTGTTGCGCACGTTGGTCGTGCCGCCGTCCGGTTCCATCTTCAGCAGTTGGTCGAAGTCGACTTCCTTGCCCTTGGCTCGCAGCTTGTCGGCCCGCTTGGAGGCGGCCTGGAAGAGGGCCTGGCGCGAGCTCGGCAGACCCCAGCGCACGCTCGCCAGCTCGCGGCCGGCCGGCGAGTTGCGCACGATCGGCGCCATCTGGTCCGGGTAGACATCAATGGACGGCTCGAGGTTGCCGAGATTGTCGACCATGGCGCGGGTGAAAGCCCGGATCGCCTCCTGGTTGGTCGTGACGTTGTAGAGATTGCACATGGGGCGCCTCCTTGCTCAGAGCTTTCTATCACGCCAGACCGGCCTTTTCACCAACCGGACCTCGACTAGCTCGCGAACGACCAGGCCGGGGATTTCACGGGCAAGCAGCGTCTTGAACTCGACGGCCATGTGTTCCTTGCTCCGGCAGGCGTCGCAGCGGAACTTGTCCTGTAGGTGCAGTACATGGATGTTCTCGCCGATCAGTGCCTTGATGTCGGCCGGCCGGTAGAAGCGCACTGTCTTGCAGCGTAGGCAGCCGGCGCGCACGAACTGGCCGAGCGCGTCGGCATCTTCCAGCGTCGGGATCTTGTTTTCGAGATAGGGATGTGCCCGGCCGCGATAATTGCTGGCGGGCATGGCTATTCGCCCCGGTCGAAGCTCGGTGTCCAGCCGCGCGTCATGCCGCGGCTCATAGCGCCTTCCGTCAGCGCCAGCTGATGGCGCAGATGCCGGCAGTCCTCGATCAGCGTGGCGATCGCAGCGCGCGGGTCGCCCTGGTGCCAGGCCAGAGCGGCCTCGACGGGATCTTCGGGGATGGTTTCAGGTTCCTGGCGTTCGGCGTGCATGGCTCAGTCCTCGTAAAACAGTATTGCATTCGAAAGCGGCCGCCTCGCTTTCGTTCTCAATATGTTCTCATGAGGCGGAGAGTCAATGGACTTCCCGTTGGTTAGCTGAACCCGATAGCGCTACCGAGAAGCTACGGCTTCGGCTTCTGCTTTTTCGGCGGCGGGGCGGTCTCGAAGCGAATATCGCAATTGTTCTTGATCGAGGCCGTCTCGATGGCACGCATTTCCCCCTTCAGACGAGAGACTTCCGCAGCTGACGCACCGTCGCCCTTTGCGAAGAAGAGTGCCGGCCAGAATAACACCACGCCGACGCCGACCGCGAGCGCATCGTTGTCAGCCTTCTTCTGTTGCACGCCGCTCGCAGCGATTGCACGGGCGGAAACGGCGGTCGCCTCTTCGCGCAGCCTATCGCAGGTCAATCCTTCATAGAGCGCAGGCGAGACATAGGCCGCGTCAATGTCGGACGGCTTGGATGCGCACGACGATACGATGGCAACCGCGCAGGTTGCTGCAACTACTTTGAATTTCATTGAATCTCCCCCTAAACCCCACGTGGAGACTTGCATTGAAGTGCCGGTCCGTCAACTCTCGCTACCGTGGCGAGCGACCCAATCTTGGGGATGATTGCGGAACAGCTAGTCGGAAGTGCTGGCGGATCCTGTGTGTTCTTTCTATGTTCTCAACATGAGAAGCAAGAGACCAGCCAAACTTTCCGAAATCCAACACGCGCGCCTGCTCAAGGAGGCGCGCGTGTTCTGCAGCACTCTCAACGAGCTTTCGGCGAGCGTGGCACCGACGTCAGCCGACTATCTGATAATCAGTGACCTGAATGCTGCCGTTCCAGCGGCCGTGAAGGAAATTACCGGCCATCCGGCGCCCTGGATATCGCCCGCATCAGCGGCGAGCTATCCCAATGCAAAAGGTTAGATAATTTTAGTATAGCCTGCATTGATTACTATGACGACAAATTTGTAAAACTGGTGATCATAAGTAGTTTTACAAATTTGTTGAACTATATGAACGTTTATATTTAAATGTATTGTTGACTCCTTTCCGGTTCGGCGCCATCCTTTGCCAATCAACAGCGAAGGAACAATGACCATGAGCAATACTTTTCATGTCGCCACCCAACTGGTTCGCCAGGTTCACCGCACGATCCAGAAGCATGACGCGGCCGACGTGGCGCGCGACGAGACCGCCTGCAGGATCCTGACCGGACGCGTCAATACTCTCGCTGACGAAGCTTCCTGGCACCCGGCCGGCTCGCCGGAAGCGGCGCTGCTCTTTGCTGCCGTGCTGGCTGGCGACCTCGAAGGGGTCGGCGAAGGCGAGGATGCGAACGATGCACGGCTTGAGCGGATGCGCCGCATGGCTATTGCCCTGCTGCAGTACGTCGAGCGCACGTCCGGAATTGGTCGCGACGAGTTGCGGCTGGATTGGTTCGCGCCAAAGCATTTCGATGCGTCGCCTTTTGGCGAGCCCGCACAGGCCGTTGCCGCAGCATGAAGGCGAGGGCGGTCCGCGACGTGAACGTTGTCGCCGATACAGTCGGCGCTGACGGTTGGACGCTGGTCAGGGAGTGTCGCCACCTGTTGATCGAATTCCACTTCGGCGACCGTGCGGTCCGCCAGGTTGTGGCCAATACCGCATCCGACCGCCGAGCTCGAGCGAATGTTGAATCGGAACTCAGAAGGGCGTTACGGTCGTTAAATTCGGCCTAGCCGAATCGTCCTGCCGGCCACCATCCGGTCGTAAAACGTTGCCGCAGCGCCGGCGGGATATCGGAACCGTATGCAGGGCAGGGACCAGTGCTCGGCGCGAATCGTGTGTCATGCGCCGCCCATGTGCCGTAAAAGGTCTGCAAAACGCGAAAAAAGGCGGTAACGTGAGGTACGGTTGACCGCCATTTACGATGTCTACACCATTGAAATCGTTGAGACTTCGGTGGTGAGAGCGCAGGGATTCGAACCCTGGACCTACTGATTAAAAGTCAGTTGCTCTACCGGCTGAGCTACGCTCTCCCAAGGGGGACTTGGCGTCCCCGCGGAAGTGAGCGTTACATAGGCAGGTGCCCCTTGCCGGTCAACCGAAATTTTCGGGACTGCGAGCAAGATGGCGCGCAATTGTCGCAGCGAACGGAAAGGTGATTGGCAAGCGGGGGACGGTGGCGCTAGGAAGGCCGGACCGGGCCGCTAAGGGAGTTTGCTTCGTGTCGATTGCCGAGATTTCGCTGCTCAGCGCGCTGTTCGCAGGCGCGCTGTCCTTCCTGTCGCCCTGCGTGTTGCCGCTCGTTCCGCCCTATCTCTGCTACATGGCCGGCATTTCCGTCGACCAGTTCCGCGGCGGCGGGGTGGCGACCGAGGATCGCCAGGCGCGGCGCGCGGTGATGTTCTCGGCGCTTGCCTTCACCCTCGGCTTTGCCACCGTGTTCGTCGCGCTCGGCGCCGGGGCCTCGACCATCGGCACGCTGCTGCGCCAGCATCTCGACCTCCTGGCCAAGATCGGCGGCGTCATCATCATCATCATGGGCCTGAACTTCCTCGGCGTCTTCCGCATCGGGCTCTTGTCGCGCGAGATGCGCATTTCCGGCGGCGGCAAGCCGGCGACGCTGTCGGGCGCCTATGTCATGGGGCTCGCCTTCGCCTTCGGCTGGACGCCCTGCATCGGCCCGGTGCTCGGCGCCATCCTCGGCGTCGCTGCGGCGCGCGATACGGTGGGCGAGGGCGCCCTGCTGCTCGCCGTCTATTCGCTCGGTCTCGCCGTGCCCTTCTGGATCGCCGCCGCCTTTTCCGGCGCCTTCATGCGCTTCCTCACCCGCTTCCGCCGGCATCTCGGCCTCGTCGAGAAGATCATGGGCGGCCTGCTGGTGCTCACCGGCCTTGCCTTTATCTTCGGATTCGTCGCCGACATGGCGATTTGGTTCCAGCAGACCTTTCCAATCCTGTCGCAAATCGGCTAAGGCCGAAGGGATTGGGTCGCATGCGTCCGGCCCCGGGAAGCGAGGAGCGGCGGCTTGGCAGACATCATCGCACTGGTCTTGCCGTTCTTCGGCCTGATCCTGATCGGCTATGTTTCGGGCCGGCTGACGCGCCAGCCCGCCGAGGCGCTGGGCTGGCTCAACTTCTTCGTGATCTACATCGCGCTGCCGTCGCTGTTCTTCAAGCTGGTGTCGCGCACGCCGATCGAGGAACTGACCCGCGTCGACTTCATCGCCGCCTCGCTCGCCGCCACCTATACGATCTTCGTTCTCGTCTTCCTGATCGGGCGGTTCGTGCGGGGCAATACGATCCCCGACTGCACCATCCAGGCGCTGGCCGGCGCCTATGGCAATATCGGCTATATGGGACCGGGGCTGGCGCTGCTGGCCTTTGGCGAAGCCGCGGCCGTGCCGGTGGCACTGATCTTCTGCTTCGAGAACGCCGCCCATTTCATCGCCGCACCCGCGCTGATGGCCTTTGCCGGTGGTGACGAGCGGCCGCGCAGCCGGGTGGCGCTCGATGTCGTGAAAAAGATCGCCTATCACCCGTTCATCATCGCCACCGCGATCGGCTTCCTGGCCGCCGGGCTGCATTTCGAGCCGCCGCTCGCGCTGCAGCGGTTGATCGACTATCTCGCCCAGGCGGCTGCCCCTTGCGCGCTGTTTGCCATGGGCGTGACGCTGGCGCTGCGTCCGCTGAAGCGCATTCCCGCCGAGATCGGCTATATCGTGCCGATCAAGCTGCTGCTTCATCCGTTGCTGGTCTATGTGGTGCTCGGCCTGGTCGGCAATTTCGATCCGCTGTGGATCTTTACCGCGGTCCTGCTCGCCTCGCTGCCGACGGCGACCAATGTCTTCGTCATCGGCCAGCAATACGGCGTCTGGCAGGAGCGCGCCTCGGCGACGATCCTCATCACCACCGTGCTTTCTGTGCTGTCGGTCTCCGGCCTGCTCTATGCCATCACCAACGGGATCCTACCGCCGGATCTTTTCCCTTAAGAAACTCGGGAAGGAACGCAGCGCCCGGCCGGGCGCCACACCTTCCTGCATCACCAGATGGCGAAGCGGCGCGACGCTGGAAAGCACCTGCAGGCCCGCCGCCCGCAGCATCTGCACCGGCAGAAGGCTCGACAGCAGCGAGCGGTTGAGCAGGTCGACGCTCGCCGTGCGGCTGATCACGTCGACGCGGCGCTTGGCATCGAAGCGATTGCCGGCGTCGGCGGGAATCGGCCGGCCGGTCCGGTCGCACAGGATGTCTTCGAGGGCGGCGATGTCGCGCAGGCTGAGATTGAACCCCTGTGCGCCGATCGGCGGGAAGGCATGGCCTGCCTCGCCGATGAAGGCGGCGCGGCCCGTGCCGTAACGATTGGCGCTCATGCCGGAAAGCGGCCAGGCCTGAACCCCGTCCTCGACCGTAACCTTGCCCAGCATCGACTGCATTCGGGTTTCCACCGCGCGGGACAGGTCTTCATTCGTGAGCGCCAGCAGGCGCTCGGCTTTCTTCGGATCGACCACCCAGACCAGGCTCGAGCGCTGGCCGGGCAGGGGAACCTGGGTAAAGGGCCCGCTTTCGCCGTGAAACTCGGT
The DNA here is from genome assembly GCA_943370615.1 of Rhizobium sp. Q54. Lineage (GTDB taxonomy): Bacteria > Pseudomonadota > Alphaproteobacteria > Rhizobiales > Rhizobiaceae > Allorhizobium. The sequence goes on along the minus strand of CALRRQ020000013.1, from coordinate 29,611 downwards.
CGAGACGTTGCGATGCGGCACGGTATGGGCGAAATTGAGCACGACGGCGGTCTGCGGATAGGACCAGGTGCGCACGCCGACACCGGCGCTTTCGCGGACCCTGGACTTGCGGCCATCGGCGCCGACGACGAAGGCGACCTCCAGGCTCTCGCCACCCTCCAGCCGGATCACGGCCTTGTCGGGGCTGAAGGCGATGTCTTCGGCAATCGAAGGGAAGGGCGTGATGTTGGGTTCGGCGGCGACCGCATCGCCCAGAACCTGGAGCAGGGCGCTGTTGGGCATGTTGTAGCCGAAGGCGTCGAGACCGATCTCGGCGCTGCGAAAGGCGACGATCGGGGCGCGCAGCAGCCGGTTGGTCCCGTCGACGATCTGCATGGTCGAGAGGGCCGCGGCGGCGGGCAGCACCGCCTCCCAAAGGCCGAGCCGCTCCATCATGCGGACCGACTGGTCCATCAGCGCCGTGGTGCGCCGATCGCCGGCAGTCGGCGGGGCGACGAAGGCGACGCGACGTCCGCCGCGGGAAAGCGCCAGCGCGGCGACGGAGCCGGCAAGGCCGCCGCCGACCACGGCGATATCGAACTCTTTCATGTGGGCCACCTCTTGCGTTTCCCTCTATCTAGAGCGCCCGCGTGCAGAAATCCATAAGCCGAATTGGCGCAGGCCTCCGTCCTTCCTGCGGCAAGGGAGCCCCGCTAAAAGTGTTCATCTTTCGCCAACGCGGTTGCAAAAAATGCGGTTTCGGTCGATACGAAAATGGAGGGCGAAGAGCGGGGCAAAAAACCGAATATGAAGATCTTCAATTATCGGCGGGTGCCTTACGCGGAAATGCGTGCCTTCTCCGTCCACATCCTGACCGCCTCCGGTTCCTTCCTCGCTTTCCTGGGTGTGGTCGCGGCGGCCGAGCGCCGCTTCGTCGACATGTTCTGGTGGCTGGGCCTGGCGCTTCTGGTCGACGGCATAGACGGGCCGATCGCCCGCAAGGTGCGGGTCAAGGAAGTCCTGCCGAACTGGTCGGGCGACACGCTCGACAACATCATCGACTACGTCACCTATGTCCTGTTGCCGGCCTTTGCGCTCTACCAGAGCGGTATGATCGGCGAGCCCTGGTCCTTCGTCGCCGCCGGGATGATCGTCGTCTCGAGCGCCATCTACTATGCCGACATGGGCATGAAGACCGACGAATATTTCTTCTCCGGCTTTCCCGTCGTGTGGAACATGATCGTGTTCACCCTGTTCGTCATCGATGCGGACGCGACGACGGCGCTGGTGGTGGTCATCGCCTCCGTGGTGCTGACCTTCCTGCCGATCCATTTCCTCCATCCTGTGCGCGTCCAGCGGCTGCGGCCGCTCAATCTGGCGGTCTTCTTCCTCTGGTGCGGCTTTGGCGGCTATGCGCTTCTGAAGCATTTCCATACGCCCGACTGGGTGACGACCGGCTTCATCATCACCGGCATCTACCTCTACGGCATCGGCGCGGTGCTGCAGTGGTTTCCCTCGCTCGGCCGGTCGAAGTCCTGAACCATCGGCTTCTATGTGCAAGTGCAAAAAAAGTTGTCGGGGGTCGGTTGCCGGATGGCGCAAAGCGCGTATCAATATCGTTTTTCGCTTTGATCGGCACGCTTGGGGGTGCGGTGCGAGCGCAAGAGGGAACTGTGCCGAAGGGTGACATGACGAACACCGAACCACTTCTGGCCGTCGAGGGGCTGACCAAGCTTTTCGGCAGCTTTGCCGCCTGCGACGGCATCGACCTTGAGATCGGCCATGGAGAGATCCACGCGCTGCTCGGCGAAAACGGCGCCGGCAAATCGACCCTGGTCAAGATGCTGTTCGGCATTCTCGCCCCGTCGTCCGGCCGCGTCTGCTGGAAGGGCAAGCCGGAGGACATCGTCTCGCCCGCTGCCGCACGGCGCCTCGGCATCGGCATGGTCTTCCAGCATTTCTCCCTGTTCGAAGCCCTGACCGTCGCGGAGAACATCGCGCTGGCGCTCGACGAAAACGTGTCGATCGACGAAATCTCGCAGAAGGCCGCCGAGCTTTCCAGGGCCTATGGCCTGCCGCTCGATCCGGCCGCCCATGTCGCCGATCTGTCCGTCGGCGAACGCCAGCGCATCGAGATCGTCCGGGCGCTGCTGCAGAACCCGAAACTCATCATCCTCGATGAGCCGACCTCGGTCCTCACCCCGCAGGAAGCCGACAAGCTGTTCGAGACGCTCTTCAAGCTGAAGGCCGAGGGCCGCTCGGTCCTCTACATCAGCCACCGCCTCGAAGAGGTGCAGCGCATCTGCGACCGCGCCACCGTGCTGCGCCACGGCAAGGTCACCGGCGCCTGCGATCCGCGCGGCGAGACGCCGGCCACGCTTGCCCGGATGATGGTCGGCGGCGAGGTCGCGACCGTGATGCGGGACGACGGGGGGTCGGCCGGCGACGTGCAGCTGGAAGTCCGCAACCTGACGCTTCGCCCGCGCACACCCTTTGCCATGGAACTCAAGAACCTGTCGCTCAGCGTCCGGGCCGGCGAGGTGCTGGCGATCGCCGGTGTCGCGGGCAATGGCCAGGGCGAGTTGTTCGACGCGCTGTCGGGCGAATACACGAGCGACGACAATGAAGCCGTTCGCATCCGCGGCCGCGCCGTCGGGCGGACCGGCATCAATGGCCGCCGACTGCTCGGCGCCGGTTTTGTGCCCGAGGAACGCAACGGCCACGGCGCCGTCTCTGCGCTTTCGCTCTCCGACAATCTCCTGCTCGCCCGCAACCGGTCGGATGCGCGGTCCTTTCTCTCCGGCGGGATCCTGAAACTGATCCGCCACGAGGCGGTGAAGGGCGCGACGCAGCGCATCTGCGAGGCGATGGACGTGCGCAAGAGCGGCGTTGATCCGGCCGCGGGCTCCCTGTCCGGCGGCAATCTGCAGAAATTCATCGTCGGCCGCGAGCTCGACCGCCAGCCGGCCGTGCTGATCGTCAACCAGCCGACCTGGGGCGTCGATGCGGGTGCTGCCAGCCGCATCCGGCAGGCGCTGATCAACCTGGCGCGCACCGGATCGGCGGTGCTGGTCATCAGCCAGGATCTCGACGAGATCTTCGAGGTGGCGACGACGGTCGCGGCCATTTCCGAGGGTCGTCTGTCGCAGAGCTATCCGGCAGCGACCATGACGCGCGAGAAGATCGGCCTCCTGATGGGCGGCATGCACGGTTTGGAGACGGCTGATGCGCATTGAACTCGAACGTCGACCCGGCATGTCCGGTTTCTTCGCGATCGTGTCGCCGCTCGTCGCGCTGGCGCTCACCGTGATCTTCGGCGGACTGATGTTCGCCCTGCTCGGCAAGGACCCGGTCGACGCGCTGTTCAGCTTCTTCATCGAGCCGCTGCTCGAGGTCTGGTCGCTGCACGAACTCGCCATCAAGGCGGCGCCGCTGATCCTGATCGCGGTCGGCCTGTCGGTCGCTTACCGCTCGAACAACTGGAACATCGGCGCCGAGGGGCAGTTCACCATCGGCGCGATCACCGGCTCCTTCCTGCCGGTGGTGTTCTACGAATGGCATTCGCCGCTGCTTCTGCCGCTGATGATGATCCTCGGCATGGTCGGCGGCGCGCTCTATGCGGCGATCCCGGCGCTGCTCAAGGCGCGGTTCAACACCAATGAAATCCTCACCAGCCTGATGCTGGTCTATATCGCCCAGCTCTTCCTCGACTGGCTGGTGCGCGGCCTCTGGCGCGATCCGGCGGGATACAACTTCCCGCAGAGCCGTTCCTTCGTCACCGAGGGCGTGCTGCCGGAAATGCTGTCGTCGGGCCGCGCCCACTGGGGTTTTGCCTTTGCCATCATCGCCGCCGTCGGCGTCTGGTTCATGATGCGCTATATGCTCAGAGGCTTCCAGGTCGTGGTGCTCGGCCAGTCGGAGCGGGCAGGGCGGTTCGCCGGCTTTTCCTCGCGCGGCATGATCTGGTTCTCCATGCTGTTTTCCGGGGCGCTTGCCGGTCTTGCCGGCATCTCCGAGGTTTCCGGCTCGATCGGCCATCTGCAGCCGTCGATCTCGCCGGGCTACGGCTTCACCGCGATCATCGTCGCCTTCCTCGGACGTCTAAACCCGCTCGGCATCATCGCCTCGGGTCTGGTGCTGGCGCTGACCTATCTCGGCGGGGAGGGGGCGCAGCTGTCGATTGGGGTTTCGGACAAGGTGACGCGGGTTTTCCAGGGGCTCCTGCTGTTCTTTGTGCTGTCCTGCGACACACTGATCCACTACCGCATCCGTCTCGTGCTCGGCAAAGGCCGCGCGCTCATCGCGGGAGCCGGCCGATGATGATCCTCGAAGCCATCCTGCTCACCGTCATCACGGCATCCACGCCGCTCGTCATCGCCGCCATGGGCGAACTCGTCACCGAACGCTCGGGCGTGCTCAATCTCGGCGTCGAGGGCATGATGATCATCGGCGCCGTGTGTGCCTTCGCGGTCGCGCAGCTGAGCGGGTCGCCGCTGATGGGGGTCGGTGCCGGCATCCTCGCGGGCGCCGTCTTCTCGCTGCTCTTTGCCTTCCTCACGCTGACGCTGGTCGCCAATCAGGTGGCCACAGGCCTGGCGCTCACCATTCTCGGTCTCGGCGTATCGGGCATGCTGGGCGAGAGCTTCGTCGGCGTTCCGGGCGTCAAGCTGCAGCCGATCGCCATTCCGCTTTTGGCCGACATCCCGGTCCTAGGTCCGTTGCTGTTCCGGCAGGACATCATCTTCTACCTGTCGGTGCTGCTCGTCCTCGGCGTCAACTGGTTCCTGTTCCGCACGCGGGCGGGCCTGAAACTCCGGGCGATCGGCGACAATCACGGGTCGGCCCACACGCTTGGCATCCACGTCATCCGTACCCGCTATCTCGCCGTGCTGTTCGGCGGTGCCTGCGCCGGGCTCGCCGGAGCGCAGCTGTCGCTCGTCTATACGCCGCAATGGGTGGAGAACATGTCGGCCGGCCGCGGCTGGATCGCGCTGGCGCTGGTGGTCTTCGCCTCGTGGCGGCCGTGGCGGGTGCTGGCCGGCGGTTACCTGTTCGGCGCCGTCACCATCGGCCAGCTGCACGGCCAGGCCTTCGGCATCGGCTTACCCTCGCAGCTTCTTTCCGCGCTGCCCTATGCCGCGACCATTGTGGTCCTCGTGATTATCTCGCAAAATCGGCGCACCACGCTGATCAACACTCCGGCCTCGCTCGGCAAGCCGTTCGTGCCTGACCGGTAAAATCAAAAGCCTTTATCAACAACCAGAAGGGGTTCCCCATGAAAAAGATGCTTATCGCACTCGCCGCGAGCGCTGCCGTTCTCGGCGGCTTCGCAGGCTCCGCCCAGGCCGAAGACAAGACCAAGGTCTGCTTCATCTATGTCGGCACGACGACGGACGGCGGCTGGACGCAGGCGCACGACATCGGCCGCCAGCAGCTTCAGGCGCATTTCGGCGACAAGATCGAGACCCCCTTCCTCGAAAGCGTTCCGGAAGGCCCCGATGCCGAGCGCGCCATCGAGCGTCTCGCCCGTTCCGACTGCAAGCTTATCTTCACCACCTCGTTCGGCTTCATGGATGCGACCGTCAAGGTCGCCGCCAAGTTCCCCGACGTGAAGTTCGAGCACGCCACCGGCTTCAAGGCCTCCGACAATGTCGCGACCTACAATTCGCGCTTCTATGAAGGCCGCTACATCCAGGGCGTGATCGCCGCGAAAATGTCGCAGAAGGGCGTCGCCGGCTACATCGCCTCCTTCCCGATCCCGGAAGTCGTGATGGGTATCAATTCCTTCATGCACGGTGCCCAGTCGGTCAACCCGGACTTCAAGGTCAAGGTCGTATGGGCCAATACCTGGTTCGACCCCGGCAAGGAAGCCGACGCCGCCAAGGCCCTGATCGACCAGGGCGTGGACATCCTGACCCAGCACACCGACACCACCGCGCCGATGCAGGTTGCCGCCGAACGCGGCATCAAGGCCTTCGGCCAGGCCTCCGACATGATCAAGGCCGGCCCGGAAACCCAGCTGACCGCGATCGTCGACACCTGGGGCGCCTACTACATCAAGCGCACCCAGGCCCTTTTGGACGGCACCTGGAAGTCGGAGCAGATCTGGGACGGCCTGAAGGACGGCATCCTGACCATGGCGCCCTACACCAACATGCCGGATGACGTGAAGGCGCTGGCCCAGGAAACCGAAGCCAAGATCAAGTCGGGCGAACTGCATCCGTTCACCGGCCCGATCAAGAAGCAGGACGGTTCGGACTGGCTGAAGGACGGCGAAAAGGCCGAGGACGGCGCGCTGCTCGGCATGAATTTCTACATCGCCGGCGTCGACGACAAGCTGCCGCAATAATTCCGGCTGCAATGATTTTTGAAAGGGGCGCTGCTTTGCGGCGCCCCTTTTGCTGTTGGTTCCATTTGGCGGTTGCTGCTATGAGACTGCCGTCGCTTGATCTTTTCGAATCCTGTTCCATCCGCTGGGAGTAATCATGAGCCGCAGCTGTCTCGCCGTCATCCTCGCCGCAGGCGAAAGCACCCGGATGAAGTCGTCCATGTCGAAGGTGCTGCATCCCGTGGCCGGCCTGCCGATGATCGCCCATGTGATGAAGACCATCGCATCGTCGGGGATCAGCGACGTGGCGCTGGTGGTCGGGCGCGACACGGAAAAGGTGGCGAAGGCCGGCAGCATCGGCGGCGTCAACGTGACGCCCTTCATCCAGACCGAGCGGCTGGGCACGGGACATGCCGTGCTCGCCGCGCGCGATGCCATTGCCCGCGGCTATGACGACATTCTCGTCGCCTATGGCGACGTTCCGCTGATCACCGCCGAACCGCTCCTGGCCGCTCGGGCAGCGCTGGCCGACGGCAATGACGTGGCGGTCATCGGCTTCCACACCGCGCATCCGACCGGCTACGGCCGTCTGCTCGTCAAGGACGGCGAGCTGATCGCCATCCGCGAGGAGAAGGACGCCTCCGACGCCGAGCGCACCGTCACCTGGTGCAATAGCGGCCTGATGGCGATCAACGGTCGCAAGGCGCTCGAATTCCTCACCCGCATCGGCAATGCCAATGCCAAGGGCGAATATTATCTGACCGACCTGGTCGAGATCGCCCGCTTGCTCGGCGGCCGCACGGTCGCCGTCGATGCGCCGGAAGACCAGTTGACCGGCTGCAACAACCGCGCCGAGCTCGCCGTGATCGAGCGGCTCTGGCAGGAACGCCGCCGTCATGAACTGATGGTCTCCGGCGTGTCGATGATCGCGCCGGAAACCGTCTTCCTCAGCCACGACACGGAGATCGGTCAGGATGCGCTGATCGAGCCGAACGTCGTGTTCGGTCCGGGCGTCACCGTCGAAGGCGGGGCAATCATCCACGCGTTTTCGCATCTGGAAGGCGCCCATGTGGCGGCAGGCGCGACCGTCGGCCCGTTTGCCCGGCTGCGCCCCGGCGCCAATCTCGCCGAAGGCGCCAAGGTCGGCAATTTCTGCGAGGTCAAGAAGGCAGAGATCGGCAAGGGCGCCAAGGTCAACCACCTGAGCTATATCGGCGACGCCGTGATCGGCGCCAATGCCAATATCGGCGCCGGCACCATCACCTGCAATTATGACGGGGTGAACAAGCACGAGACGCGGATCGGGGAAGGGGCTTTCATCGGTTCCAACAGCGCCCTCGTCGCGCCCGTCTCGGTCGGCGCCGGCGCTTTCGTCGCCTCCGGCAGCGTCATCACCGAGGATGTGCCCGCCGACGCCCTGGCGCTCGGTCGCGCCCGGCAGGAAATCAAGCCGGAACGGGCCAAGGCCATCCGCGCCCGCAACGACGCCCTCAAGGCCTCCCGCAGCGCGAAGCCCTGATTGCTGCGGCTGCGTAACGTTGCGAAACCGAATGTGACCGGCGCGCGGATTGCGCAAATCGGCAAAACCATTAGGACTGGCGCCCAGGATGAAGCCAGACGGAGAAATGTATGTGCGGCATTGTCGGTATTGTCGGGAATCAACAGGTTGCGGGGCGTCTGGTCGATGCGCTGAAGCGGCTCGAATATCGCGGTTATGATTCCGCCGGCGTCGCCACCATCGACAATGGCGTGATGGATCGCCGCCGCGCCGAGGGCAAGCTGTTCAACCTCGAGAAGAAGCTCGATTCCGAGCCGCTGTCGGGCACGATCGGCATCGCCCATACCCGCTGGGCCACCCATGGCGTACCGAACGAGACCAATGCCCACCCGCATTTCGTCGACGGCGTCGCCGTCGTCCATAACGGCATCATCGAGAATTTTTCCGAGCTGCGCGACGAGCTGACGGCCGAGGGTGCCGTCTTCACCACCCAGACCGACACCGAGATCGTCGCCCAGCTGATCGCCAAGTATCGCCGCAAGGGCCTCGACAACCGAGCCGCCATGCTCGCCATGCTGAACCACGTCAAGGGCGCCTATGCGCTGGTGGTGATGTTCGCCGACGATCCGGACACGATCATGGCCGCCCGCTTCGGACCTCCGCTCGCCGTCGGTTTCGGCAAGGGCGAGATGTTTCTCGGCTCGGACGCCATCGCGCTCGCCCCGTTCACCAACGAGATCGCCTATCTGGTCGACGGGGACTGCGCCATCATCCACCGCAACGGCGCGGAGATCATCGACTTCGCCGGCAATCCGGTCGAGCGCGCGCACCAGATTTCCCAGGCAACCGCCTTTGTTGTCGACAAGGGCAATCACCGCCATTTCATGGAAAAGGAAATCTACGAGCAGCCGGAGGTCATTTCCCACGCGCTGTCGCACTATGTCGATTTCCATGGCCATACGGTCAAGCCGATCGACGCGGCGATCGACTTCAAGTCGCTGCGCGGCCTTGCCATCTCCGCCTGCGGCACGGCCTATCTCGCCGGCCTGGTCGGCAAATACTGGTTCGAGCGCTATGCACGCCTGCCGGTCGAGATCGACGTCGCCTCCGAGTTCCGCTACCGCGAAATGCCGCTGTCCAAGGACCAGGCGGCGCTGTTCATCTCGCAGTCGGGCGAGACCGCCGACACGCTGGCCTCGCTGCGCTACTGCCATGACGAGGGCCTGAAGATCGGCGCCATCGTCAACGTCAAGGAATCGACCATCGCCCGCGAGGCCGATGCCATTTTCCCGATCCTTGCCGGACCGGAAATCGGCGTCGCATCGACCAAGGCATTTACCTGCCAGCTCGCCGTCCTCGGTTCGCTGGCGATCGCCGCCGGCAAGGCGCGCGGGACGATTTCGGCCGATGAGGAAAAGCAGCTGGTGAAGAGCCTGGCGGAAATGCCGCGCATCATGAGCCAGGTGCTGAATGCCATCCAGCCGCAGATGGAAGCGCTGGCGCGCGACCTGTCGAAGTACAAGGACGTGCTTTATCTCGGCCGCGGCACCAGCTATCCGCTGGCCATGGAAGGCGCGCTGAAGCTCAAGGAAATCTCCTATATCCACGCCGAGGGCTATGCCGCCGGCGAGCTGAAGCACGGCCCGATCGCGCTGATCGACGAGAACATGCCGGTCATCGTCATTGCCCCGCACGACCGCTTCTTCGAAAAGACCGTTTCGAACATGCAGGAAGTGGCAGCCCGTGGCGGCCGGATCATCTTCATCACCGACGACAAGGGCGCCGCCGCATCGAAGCTCGAGACAATGGCGACGATCGTACTGCCCAACGTGGCGGAAATCATCGCGCCGATGGTGTTCTCGCTGCCGATCCAGCTTCTTGCCTATCACACCGCCGTCTTCATGGGCACCGACGTCGACCAGCCGCGCAATCTGGCAAAATCGGTGACCGTCGAATGAGAATCCGGCCGGAAGCGCCCGGGGACGAAGCCACCATCGGCGCGCTCACCGCGGCTGCCTTTGACGGCCATCCATACAGCGACGGGTCGGAGCCGCAGATCATCGAACGCCTGCGGCGCCTCGGCAAGCTCACGCTTTCGCTGGTCGCCGAAGACGAAGGCCAGATCGTCGGCCATGTCGCCTTCTCGCCGGTCACTCTGTCGGGCGGCGAGGGCGGCTGGTACGGGGTCGGGCCGATTTCGGTGGCACCCGACCGGCAGAAGAGCGGTATAGGCTCTGCGCTGATGCGCGAGGGCCTGGCAAGTCTCGAGGCGCAGGGCGCTTCGGGCTTCGCCCTGGCCGGCGATCCCGTCTACTACAACCGGTTCGGTTTCACCGCCCGGCCGGAGCTGACGACGACAGGCGTTCCGCCCGAATTTTTCCTCGTCCTGCCCTTGCACGGCGAAGTCCCGTCGGGCATGGTCGCGTTCCATCCGGCTTTCTTCGGCGATGCAGCATAACGGCGAGACGATGAACGACAGCCCCGAGCGAATTTCGCTGGCGACGCGCATCCGCAACAATTTCCTCACGGGATTGATCATCTGCGCGCCGGTCGCCATCACCATATGGCTGACCTGGTCGTTCATCCATTGGGCCGACAGCTGGGTGAAGCCCTACATTCCCAGCCGCTACAACCCCGAAAGCTACCTGCAGTTCGCCATTCCCGGATTCGGTCTGCTGCTGGCGCTCGTCGCGATCACCCTCATCGGCTTTCTCGGCAAGAACCTGATCGGCCGCTCGATCGTCGATTTCGGCGAGCGCATCTTCCACCGTACGCCTCTGGTGCGCACGCTCTACAAGAGCCTGAAGCAGATCTTCGAATCCGTGCTGAAGGACCAGTCCTCTTCCTTCAAGAAGGTCGGGCTGATGGAATTCCCGTCGCCCGGCGTCTGGGCGCTGGTGTTCATCGCCACGGAGGCCAGGGGCGAGATCGCCGCAAAGCTCAACGAGGACGGCGTCGAGATGGTCGCGGTCTTCCTGCCGCCGACACCCGTACCGACGGCCGGCTTCCTGCTCTTCGTGCCGCGCGACAAGCTGAAGGTGCTCGACATGAGCCCGGAGGAGGCGGCCAAGATGTTGTTCTCCGGCGGCCTCGTCATGCCCGACTACAAGCCCCCGACGCTTCCTGACGCCGCCGCCTGACGCTGCGCTTCGCTTGTCGACCACATACAGCGCACGGACAGGTGGTCGGTTCCGTGCCGTCACCCCGCCCTAAGGAACCGGATCGCCTCGTCGCGGCGATGCAGGTAGAGCAGCGTCCTGACTGCCTCGCCACGCGGGCTCATCAGGTCGGGATCGCGCTCCAGCAGATAGGCGGCGTCCTTGCGGGCGATTTCCAGGAGGTCGGCATGGGCCTCCAGGCTGGCGATCCGGAAACCGGGCGTGCCGGACTGGCGGGTGCCGAGCAGTTCGCCTTCGCCGCGCAACTTCAGGTCCTCTTCGGCGATCAGGAAGCCGTCCTCGCTGTCGCGCAGGATCGACAGGCGCGCCTTTCCGGTTTCGCCGAGCGGTCCCTTGTAGAGCAGGATGCAGCTCGAGGCTTCATCGCCGCGCCCGACCCGCCCGCGCAGCTGGTGCAACTGGGCAAGGCCGAAGCGCTCGGCGTGCTCGATCACCATGATGGTGGCGTCCGGCACGTCGACGCCGACTTCGACGACGGTCGTTGCCACCAGCAGGCGCGTCTCGCCACTCTTGAAGGCGAGCATGGCCGCATCCTTTTCCGGCCCGCTCATCCGTCCGTGCACGAGGCCGATCGGCGCGCCGATCGCCTTTTCGAGCACGGCAAAGCGCTCTTCGGCCGACATCAGCTCGGAAACGTCGGATTCCTCGACCAGCGGGCAGATCCAGTAGGCCTTCTTGCCCTCGGCGACCGCGGCGCGCAGGCGCTCGACGATCTCGCCGGTCCGTTCGCTCGGAACCGTCACCGTCTGGATCGGTTTCCGGCCCGCCGGCTTCTCGGTCAGTTTCGATACGTCCATGTCGCCGAAGGCGGCAAGCACCAGCGTGCGCGGGATCGGGGTGGCGGTCATCACCAGCATATGCGGCGAGATGCCCTTGGCGGTCAGCCGCAGGCGCTGGTGCACGCCGAAACGATGCTGCTCGTCGACGACCGCCAGCATCAGGTTCCGGTAGTTGACCGTGTCCTGGAACAGCGCATGAGTGCCGATGATGATCTGCGCCTCGCCCGAGGCGATCCGCTCCGTGATCGCCTCTCGCTCCTTGCCCTTGGTGCGGCCGGTCAGCACCTCGACCTTGAGGCCGGCGCTCGCGGCAAATTTCGAGATCGTCGCGTAGTGTTGGCGCGCCAGGATTTCGGTCGGCGCCATCAGCACCGCCTGCCCACCGCTCTCGACGACCGCCGCCATGGCAAGCAGCGCCACCAGCGTCTTGCCGGCCCCGACGTCGCCCTGAAGCAGCCGCAGCATGCGGGTGTCCGAGGACATGTCCTTCAGGATATCGGCGATCGCCAGCGTCTGGCTTGCGGTCGGCGAGAAGGGTAGGGCGGCGAGGATCTTGCCCGAGATCTCGCCGGTTGCCCTGACCGGCGAGCCCGGCACCTTGCGCAGCTTCTGCCGCACGAGCGCGAGCGACACCTGGCCGGCGAGGAATTCGTCATAGGCGAGCCGGCGCCGCGCCGGCGCCTGCGGATCGACATCCTTTTCGTCGCGCGGATGATGCAGGTCGACAAAACTCTGGCGGATGCTCGGAAAACCCTGTCGGGTGACGAGCGCCGGGTCCGCCCATTCCGGCAGCTCCGGCACGCGTTCGACCGCATGTTCGATCTGCTTGCGCAGCACTTTTGGCGAAAGCCCGGCGGTGAGCGGATAGACGGGCTCGACCAGCGGCATGTTCTCCGCCTCGCTCGCCTTCACCATCAGGTCCGGATGCACCATGGAGGGGCGGCCGTTGAACCAATCGACCTTGCCCGAGACGATGATCGTCTCGTCGACAGGCAGGGCCTTTTCCAGCCAGTTGCCCTTGACGCGGAAGAAGGTGAGCGCCAGCTCCCCGGTCTCGTCGTGCAGGAAGACGCGGTAGGGCAGGCTGGACTTGCCGGGCGGCGGTGGCTGGTGGCGGTCGACCCGTCCGGTGATGGTGACGATCGCGCCCTGCTGGGCGAGCGCAATGCCCGGCTGGTTGCGCCGATCGATGAGCCGGAACGGGGCGAGGAACAGGAGGTCGACGACGCGGGCGTCCTCGGCATCCTCGCGGCCGAGCAGGCTCGCCAGCAATTGCGCAAGCTTCGGCCCGACGCCGGACAGCGAAGCGACGGAGGCAAACAGGGGATCGAGAAGCGTTGGCCGCATGATGGCTGGCAAAATGCGCCGAGAATTACCGGCTTGGCAAGGCTGACAAGCGGTTGGGACGGCGCTATAGAGGCGCATCAACAGGAAGGTGTTTGCATATGACCGGTTTGATCCTCAGCAGTGCAGAACTCGATCCGCGCCGCCGGCGCATTCTGTTCCGCTGCTGGCACCGCGGCATCCGCGAAATGGACCTGATCCTCGGCCAGTTCGCCGAAGCCGAAATCGCCGCCATGGACGACGCCACGCTCGACGGGCTGGAGCGCATCATGAGCGAGGAGGACCAGGACCTGGTGAAATACATCACCGGCGCATCGCCTGTGCCCGCGCATCTGCAAACGCCGCTGTTCGAGCGCATCGCCGCCTGTCGCCCCGATTTCTCGCCGGTCACGCTGGAAGGGCTCGGACGCTCGGAATGATCTCTCTTCTCGATACCAGGACGATCGCGGCGGCGAAGTCCGCGCTCACCGTTTCGCATGTGCCGGACGGCATGGACGCCTTCGTGCTGGCGGAACTCGCCCGCCTCGGCCAGCCTGTCGCCTATATCCTGTCGGACGGCCAGCGCATGGCCGACATCGAGCAGAACCTGTCGTTTGCGGCGCCCGAAATCCCGGTGCTGACGCTGCCGGCCTGGGACTGCCTGCCCTATGACCGCGTATCGCCTTCAGCCGATACGTCGGCACGCCGCCTGACGGCCCTGTCCGGCCTCGTCTCCCACGGCAAGAAGCCGCATGCGGCGATCGTGCTGGTCACCGTCAATGCCATGCTGCAGAAGGTGGCGCCGGCCGAGGTGATCGACAGCCTCGGCTTCTCGGCCCGCCCCGGCAACCAGATCAAGATGGATGACATCGCCGCCCGGCTGGAGCGCAACGGCTTCGAGCGTGTGGCGACAGTGCGCGAGGTCGGCGAATTCGCCGTGCGCGGCGGCATTCTCGACGTCTTCGTGCCGGGCTCGGAAGAGCCGGTGCGCCTCGACTTCTTCGGCGACACGCTGGAGAGCATCCGCACCTTCGATCCGGCCAGCCAGCGCACGATCGGCCAGGCCCGATCGCTCGACCTCCATCCGATGAGCGAAGTGACGCTCACGCCGGATTCGATCAGCCGCTTCCGCAAGAACTATCTCTCGCTGTTCGGCGCGGCCACCCGCGACGACGCGCTCTATGCCGCGGTCTCCGAGGGGCGGCGCTATGCCGGCATGGAACACTGGCTGCCCTTGTTCCACGATCACCTGGACACCGTGTTCGACTACCTCCAGGGCTTCCGTATCGTCACCGACCATACCGTGCGTGAAGCGGCCGAAGAGCGCGCCAAGCTGATCCGCGACTATTACGAGGCGCGGCTGAACACCGGCACGCCCGGCAAGGGCCATCTGTCCCAGGGCACGCCCTACAAGCCGGTTCCGCCGGAGCGGCTCTATCTCGGCGCCGCCGAATTCGGCCGGGCACTCGACGCGCATTCGCCGCTGAGGCTCACCCCTTTTGCAGAGCATGACGGCGAGGCGCGCAAGGTGATCGAGATCGCCGCGCGCCCCGGCCCGCGCTGGGCCAAGACGGCGATCGAGACGGGTGAGGGCAATACGCGCACCAACGTCTTCGACCAGGCGGTGAAATACATCGCCGAGAAGCGCGCGGCGGGCTCCAAGGTGCTGATCGCCGGCTGGTCCGAGGGCTCGCTTGACCGCCTGTTGCAGGTGCTCGACGAACACGGGCTTGCCAGCCTGAAGCCGGTCACGGCGCTGAAGGATCTCGACGGGCTGAAGAAGGGCGAGGCGGCGACCGCCGTGCTCAGCCTCGAGGGCGGTTTCGAGGCCGGCGACCTCGTGATCGTCGGCGAACAGGACATTCTCGGCGACCGCATGGTGCGCCGCTCCAAGCGCCGCAAGCGGGCCGCCGACTTCATCTCGGAAGTGGCCGGCCTCGACGAGGGCTCGATCGTCGTCCATGCCGAACACGGGATCGGCCGTTTCGTCGGGCTTCGCACCATCGAGGCGGCAGGCGCACCGCATGCCTGCCTCGAACTGCGCTATGCCGACGACGCCAAGCTGTTCCTGCCGGTCGAGAACATCGATCTGCTGTCGCGCTACGGCTCTGAATCGAGCGACGCGCAGCTCGACAAGCTGGGCGGCGGCGCCTGGCAGATGCGCAAGGCGAAGCTGAAGAAGCGGCTGCTCGACATGGCGGGCGCCCTGATCCGCGTTGCGGCGGAACGCATGATGCGCATGGCGCCGGTGCTGACCACCCAGGAAGGGCTTTACGACGAGTTCGCCGCCCGCTTCCCCTATGACGAGACCGAGGATCAGCTGAACGCCATCGAGGCGGTGCGCGGCGATCTCGGCGCCGGCCGGCCGATGGACCGGCTGATCTGCGGCGACGTCGGCTTCGGCAAGACGGAAGTGGCGCTACGCGCCGCCTTCGTCGCCGCCATGAACGGCATCCAGGTGGCTGTCGTCGTGCCGACCACGCTGCTCGCACGCCAGCATTTCAAGACCTTCACCGAGCGCTTCCGCGGTCTGCCGATCCGCATCCAGCAAGCCTCGCGCCTGGTCGGCACCAAGGAGCTGAACCTCGTCAAGAAGGAAGTGGCCGAAGGCAAGACCGACATCGTCGTCGGCACCCATGCGCTGCTCGGCGCGGGCGTCAGCTTCGCCAATCTCGGCCTGCTGATCATCGATGAGGAGCAGCATTTCGGCGTCAAGCACAAGGAACGCCTGAAGGACCTGAAGACCGACGTGCATGTACTCACGCTTTCGGCGACGCCGATCCCGCGCACGCTGCAGCTCGCCATGACCGGGGTTCGCGAACTGTCGCTGATCACCACGCCACCGGTCGACCGCATGGCGGTGCGCACCTTCATCTCGCCCTTCGATCCGCTCGTCATCCGCGAGACGCTGATGCGCGAGCACTATCGCGGCGGCCAGAGTTTCTACGTCTGCCCGCGTCTGGCCGACCTTGCAGATATCCAGGCCTTCCTGCAGTCGGACGTGCCGGAACTGAAGGTCGCGGTCGCCCACGGCCAGATGGCGGCGGGCGAACTCGAAGACATCATGAATGCCTTCTACGACGGCCGCTATGACGTGCTGCTCTCGACCACGATCGTCGAGTCGGGCCTCGACGTGCCGACCGCCAATACGCTGATCGTTCACCGCGCCGACATGTTCGGCCTGGCCCAGCTCTACCAGCTGCGCGGCCGCGTCGGCCGCTCCAAGGTCCGCGCCTTCGCGCTTCTGACCCTGCCGGTCAACAAGGTGCTGACGACGACGGCGGAGCGCCGCCTAAAAGTGCTGCAATCGCTCGACACGCTCGGCGCCGGTTTCCAGCTGGCGAGCCACGACCTCGACATTCGCGGCGCCGGCAATCTGCTCGGCGAAGAGCAGTCCGGCCATATCAAGGAAGTCGGTTTCGAACTCTACCAGCACATGCTGGAGGAGGCGGTCGCCGAGGTGAAGGGAGACGACGAGGTGACCGACAGCGGCTGGTCGCCGCAGATCTCGGTCGGCACCTCGGTGATGATCCCCGACGAATACGTGCCGGACCTGCATCTGCGCCTCGGCCTTTACCGGAGGCTTGGCGAGATCACCGAACTCAACGAGATCGACGGTTTTGGCGCCGAAATGATCGACCGCTTCGGACCGCTGCCGATCGAGGTGCAGCACCTCCTGAAGGTCGTCTACATCAAGGCGCTGTGCCGCAAGGCCAATGTCGACAAGCTGGAGGCGGGGCCGAAGGGCGTCGTCGTGCAGTTCCGCAACAAGCAGTTTCCCAACCCCGCGGCGCTGGTCGGCTATATCGCCAAGCAGGGTTCGATGGCCAAGATCCGCCCCGACCAGAGCGTGTTCCTGACGCGCGACCTGCCGACGCCGGAAAAGCGGCTGCAGGGGGCGGCGGTGGTGATGACGCAGCTCGCGGAACTGGCGAAGGCTTAATCGGCGGGTCGTGGCGTCGTCAGCCGGAGGCCGTCTCGTCTTCCGGCTTGATCGCCAGCGCCGCCTCGTCCTTGCCGGCAACGGCCGGCGGCAGCGCCACGCCTTTGGTGTGCTCGCGGCTGATGGTCAGGAGACCGGAGCCGATGATCAGCACGATGCCGGCGACCATGGGCAGATCGACCCGGTCGCCGAAGATCAGGTAGCCGAACAGGATGCCCCAGAGCATCTGGCTGTACTGGATCGGGCCGACGACGGCTGCCGGTGCGTAGAAGGCGGAATACATCAGAAGCACATTGCCAAGTGCCCCGAGAAGGCCGTAGCCGGCGAGCAGCAGCCATTCCTCGCCGGCCGGCCAGCGGAAATCGCCGAGCATGAGCAGGCCGCAGATGACGAGCCCGCCGAGCAGGCCTGCGCCGTAGAGCGAGATGTTCTTTTCCGCCGGGCCGATGGCGCGATAGATGACGATCGACAGGGCCCCGCCGAGGCCGGCGAAGACGGCGCCGACATGGCCGATGGAGAGTTCGCGGAAACCCGGCCGCAGCACGACGAGCACGCCGACGAAACCGATGATCACCGCACCCCAGCGGCGAATGCCGACCGGCTCCTTGAGGAAGACCACCGACATGATGGTGACGAAGGAGGGCAGCAGGAAGATCAGGCAGAAAGCCTCCGCCATCGACAGATGGGTGAAGGCGGTGACGCTGCCGATGATGCCGGCACCGGCGGAGAAGAACCGCAGCAGCCACAGCGGACGGTTGGTGGTGGCCAGCACGTCCTGCCAGCGGTCGCCGCGCTTCATCAGGAAAGGCAGGGCGGCAATGCCGAACACGGCGCCGAAGAAGCCGGATTCGAAGGGGCTGACGCGCCCCTCGATGAGTTTCACGCAGGCATCGGAGACCGCATAGGCGGCAAAGGCCGCGAAGGCGATGAGAATGCCTCGAAGAATGAGATCGGAGCGCACGGCAGAATGTCCCGGGGAGGAAGGAGATCAGCCGTGCTTACGAAGCTTCCCGCAGCGCGTCAATTGAGTTTTGCAAGCGCTTCGGATTTCATCCGGGCGATGTCGCGCAGCGCACCGGCGAGCACGTCCGGGGTCTGTGCGCCGCTCACCGCGTATTGCTGGTCGAAGATCAGGAAGGGCACGCCGTTGACGCCCATCTGCCGGGCGGCCTCGATCTCGCCGAGCACCTCGGCCTTGTCGGCGTCGCCGGTCAGCAGCGCGTCGACGAGCGCACGGTCGAGACCGGCGGCCTCGGCGATGTCGAGCAGGACCACCGGGTCGCCGACATTGCGGCCCTCTTCGAAATTCGCCTTGAACAGCGCGGTTACGACGCGATCCTGGATCTCGCGGTCCTCGACGCCGGCCCAGTAGATCAGGCGGTGCGCGTCGAGCGTGTTCGGACCGATCTTGATCGCACCGAAATCAAAGGCGATGCCGACGGCCGAACCCAGTTCGCGCAGCTGCGCGTGGGCGCGGTCCATATTGTCCTTGCCGCCGAGCTTTTCGGCGAGCGCCTTCTGGTGGTCGACACCTTCCGGCGGATAGTCCGGATTGAGCTGGTAGGGCCGCCAGTTGACGTCGACGCCGATCTCGCCCTGTACCTCGGCAATGGCGAGGTCGAGGCGCGCCTTGCCGAGATAGCACCAGGGGCAGACGACGTCCGAGACGATGTCGACGGTGATGCGTTCCATGATGCTTTCCTTTCCGGGCGGCTGGGGCCGAAATGACCGTTCGCTGCCACGTAAGGGCAATCGCGGCGCATTTCAACCGGTTACCTCGGCGTAACCGCCGCGGGAAAAGGCAGTCCGCGAGCGCTACTGCGCCCGCGCGTCCCACCAGACCGGAAGCTGGTAGCCATAAAGCGGCGTCTTCTCCGGCCGGCCGATATGGGTCCAGCGGGCAACCCACTGCTCACCGATATGGTAGAGCGGCACGACATAGTGGCCGGCGACCAGAAGGCGGTCATAGGCGCGCACGGCGGCGCGAAAATCCTCCATGCTGCGGGCATTCGACAGGGCTTCGATCATGCGATCGATGTCGGGGTCGGCGACGCCGGCATAGTTGAAACTGCCTTGCGCATCACGCGAGGTCGAATCCCAGCGGTTGAACTGCTCGGCGCCCGGCGACAGGGACGAGGTGTAAGCCTTGACGATCATGTCGTAGTCGAAGCTGTTCGACCGCGCCTGGTACTGCGCGTCGTCCACCGTGCGGATGGACATCTGGATGCCGATCAGGGCCAGCGCGCGCTGATAGGCGATCGCCATCTTCTCCTGGCCCTCGTTCTGCGTCATCACCTCGAAGGTGAGCTGCTTGCCAGCCTTGTCGAGCATCTTGCCGCCCTTGATCGCATAGCCCGCCTCGGCGAGCAGCGAGACGGCTTGGCGCAGGACCTTGCGGTCGGCGCCCGAGCCGTCGGAAACCGGCATGGCATAGGTCCCGGCGAGGATTTCCGGCGCGATGCGGTCCTTGGCGGGTCCGAGCAGGGCGAATTCGCGGTCATCGGCGGCATTGCCGAAGGCGCCGAGCGTGGAATTCTGCCAGAAGCTCTGGCTGCGCTTGAAGGCACCGCCATAGAGGTTCTTGTTCACCCATTCGAAATCGAAGGCCAGCGACAGGGCTTCGCGCACCTTGGCATCGGCAAAAATCTGCCTGCGGGTGTTGAAGACGAAGCCGAGCATGCCGGAGGGCAGGCCGGGCTGGAAGACCTCCCGGACCACATCGCCGTTCTTGACGGCGGGGAAATCGTAGGCGCGCTCCCAGTGGCCGGAATCGCCCTCCGGATAGACATCGACGTCGCCCTTCTTGAAGGCTTCGAACAGGGTCGAATCCTGGAGGAAATAGGTGACGGAGATCTCGTCGTAATTGTCGAAGCCGACCTTTGCGGGAATGTCCTTGCCCCAATAGTTGGGATCACGGGCATAGGTGATCTTCTCGCCGGGCTTGATCGACTTGATCTTGTAGGGTCCGGAACCGACCGGAATTTCCAGCGAGGTCTGGTCGAATTTCGCTGGATCGACCGCGTGCTGCGGCAGGATCGGGGACATGGCGAGGATCAGCGGGGTCTCGCGGTTGGCCTTGTCGTTGAAGGTGAAGCGCACGCTGTTGTCGCCGATCTTCTCCATCTTCTCAACCACGGCGAGACGCTTGTTATAGGGCGGGCGACCCTTCTCCTGCAGCAGCTTGAACGAGAAGATCACGTCTTCGGCGGTCACCGGCTTGCCGTCGTGCCAGCGGGCCTTGGGATTGAGGTTGAACTGGATGAAGGTCCGGTCCTCGTCCCATTCGACGGTTTCGGCGAGCAGGCCATAGAGCGAGAAGGGCTCGTCGCTCGAGCGGCTCATCAGCGATTCGTAGAACAGGTTGCCGTATTCCGGGTCCCAGATGCCGCGCGCCGTCGTGCGCATACCCTTCAGGACGAAGGAATTCAGGCTGTCGAAGGTGCCGACGACGCCGTAACTGATCCTGCCGCCCTTCTTCACGTCGGGATTGACGTAAGGGAAGTGCGTGTAATCCGCACCGAGCGCCGGTTCGCCGTGCATGGCGATCCCGTGCACCGGCTCGGCGTGGGCGAGGCTGCACTGGGCGAGGAAGAGCAGGCTGAGGGCTAAACGACGCACGAATTATCCTTTCCGCGAGGTCCGAGATTCTCGGCTAGGCTAACATGAACACCATAAAACAAACACATCGCCATGCAAAAAGCCGCGCTGTTCCCCTATGCGCCCAAAGAAAGACTGGATATTCCAGACTTCGCGATGTAACAGGGGAGCCGGGTGCCAAGGTCATGTATTTGCCTCATTTGGACGACAGTTGACAGGCAGCACGACCGGCGAGTGTCGCGGCCTTACAAGTGCCCGATATCGGTTTTCAGGAGACGGATTAGGTTATGATGTTTAATGCAACCAAAGCTACGCGGACCGCACTGTCTGCTCTCGTTCTGACCTTCGGCGCGGCATCTGCCCCGATGGTAGCCAGTGCCCAGGACGCAGCAGCTCCCGCGGCTGCCGGCCCGGCCAAGTGGTTCAAGACCTGCACCAAGCAGGAAGAGGCCGACGTCTGCGTCGTCCAGAACCAGCAGCTCGCCCAGAACGGCCAGCTGATCACGGCTGTCGGCCTGATCTCGATCGAAGGCAAGATCAACCGCAAGCTCATCCAGGTCACCGTTCCTTCGGCTCGCCTGATCCCGCCGGGCATCATGATGCAGATCGACGGCGGCAAGGGCGTCAAGCTCGACTACACGGTCTGCCTGCCGGACCGCTGCACGGCCGAAATGCCGCTGACCGACGCGCTGATCGCCAGCCTGAAGAAGGGCAACGAGGTCGTCCTGACCTCGGTCAACTTCCGCCGCGCGCCGAACCCGATCAAGATCCCGCTCGAAGGCTTCACCGGCGCCTATGACGGCGAGGCCATGTCGCAGTCGCAGGCCGAAGAGCGCCAGCGCCTCCTGCAGGAAGCCATGCAGAAGAAGCAGGAAGAGCGCAACAAGGCGATCAACGACGCGCAGGACGCCGCCAAGCAGGGCAACTGATTTCTCTCTATTGCCGAGATATGGATATGGAAAGGCCCGCTCGCGCGGGCCTTTTTCGTTGTTTCGATGGTCGTGGAGACGTCTGCGCGTCAGTGGGCGAAGCTTGCCTTGGGCTTGTAGTGTCCCGCCTGCTCCCGCACGAAGATCTGCTGTACCTGCGGATTGCGCAGCGGTTCTTCGCTCAGATCCTTCTCCAGGTTCTGCTCCGAGACATAGGCGACATATTCCGTCTCCGCGTTTTCGGCGAGCAGATGGTAGAAGGGCTGGTCCTTGGACGGGCGCACTTCGGCCGGAATGGCGTTCCACCATTCCTCACTGTTGGCGAATTCCGGATCCACGTCGAAGACGACGCCACGGAACGGAAAGACCTTATGGCGAACGACTTCACCAATGCCAAATTTTGCGTTGCGCTGTTTCATGGGCTTCACTTCCTTTCCCCATGAATTTGGGGAGGAATGGGCGAAACATCAAGACCCGGCTATGCTTTCGCTCAGTCCGCCGGTCTGGCGCCGCGGCGCCCGGGTGCCGTCGCCAGCACCAGTCCGCCCATGACCAGCACGATGCCGACCGCGTGATAGGCCTGGAACTTTTCGCCGAGGAAGATCACCGCCATGACGATCGACATCGGCGGCATGAGATAGAGCGTGATGCCGGCCATGGCCGCGCCGAACACCCGGACCGCATGCTGGAAGCAGTAGAAGGCGGCGAGCGAGGCGAAGAGGATGATGCCGAGAAGCTTGGTCCAGTCGCTCGTCGTATCGGGCAATAGGCCGCCGGTCAGCGCCTCGTAGAGGGCCGGCGGAACGAGGACCAGCGTGCCCGACAGCGACAGCAGGCCGAACAGCGGCATGGGCGGCATGGCCTGCACTGCCGGGTGGCGCAGCAGCAGGGAATAGAGCGCAAAGGCGATCGCCGCGGCGAGGATGCCGAAATCGCCGATATTGAAGCGCAGGTGGAAGAGGGCGGTCCAATCCCCCTTGAGCACGATGACGGCGACGCCGGCAAAGGCGACGACCATGCCCACCAGTTCGACGGCCGAGATGCGGCGCCCCTGGAACAGCCATTGCGCGAGAATGATGAACAGCGAGGATGTGGTGTAGATCAGCGTCGCGTTGGAGGCCGTCGTCAGCGTCAGCGCCCAATAGACGAAGCCGCCGCAAATGCCCATGCCGAGAATGCCGAGCGTCAGCCAGATGCCGGTATGCGAGCGCACGAAGGCAAGGCAGACCCGGCGCTCGGCGTAGACGAAGGGAAAGATGATCAGCGCCGAGCCCGCCCAGCGCAGGAGGGCCGTGGTGAAGGGCGCGATTTCGCCGGTGATGCCCCGACCGAAGATCAGGTTGCTGGAGAAGAACACCGGCGCGAGGAAATAGAGCAGCCAGTCGAGCGGTCTCGGAGCAGCCGAGGTTTTGGTCTGGGGCATGGAGGCGATCTGGCTTTCGGATACTGTGAGGCAGGGGGCGGGGCGCGCCGTGGTCCACGGCGGCGAAGCGGAGACTACAAGGGCGATGCGGCGATGGAAAGCCGCGAAACCTCGCCCCGGTACGGCCGGGCGGAAACTTGCACGGGCCGGCAATTCACGCTACCCAGACGGCAACGGATACAGGCCGAAGCGGAGATGCCGTGAGCAATCAATGGGGCAGGGATACGCAGGTGAGCCAAGCGCGCGGCGGATCACCGTTCGGGCTGCTGGTCGCGATCCTGGTGAGCCTGGTGCTCGGGGCGGCGGCCGGCTACGGCGCCATGCGCTACTTCACCCTGCAGGACACCGATCGCCTGGCCACGGCCGACACACAGATCGCCGACCTTTCCGCCAGGCTCGATGACGCCAACCGGCGCCTCGCCGAGGCGCTGGAGGCGCGCAAGCAGGCGGAGACGGCCCTCAATGCCAGCGACCCGGAGACGGCGGCCCTGAGGCAGACGCTCGACAGCCAGCGTAGCGAACTGGACAGCATGGCCGACACGCTCGAGGCGACCAGCCGCGAACTCCTGTCGGAGAAGGAGGAGAACGCCCGGCTGGCGAAGGCCCTGGCCGAATCCCGCCAGCACGGCATCGCGCAGGACAAGGCGATCGAAACCGCGAAACGGGACGCCACGAGTGCCAGGCAGGCAGCCGATGCCGCCCTTGCCGACCTGAGGCAAAGGCTGGATGCGTCGGAAGGCGAGGCGGGCAAGGCCCTGGTCGCCCTGAAGACCGTCGAGATCCCGCGTCTTCAGGCGCAGATCGCCGAGCTTTCGGACAGATTGGCCAAGGCCGAGGCGGACGGGAGCAAGATCTCGGCCGAGCGCGACGCCCTTGGGGCCGAACTGGCACGCAGCCAGAACGCGCTGAAGGATGCCGCAGAGAAGCTCGCCCGCGAGCGCGAGCGCAGCGCCGGGCTGGAGGCCGAACTCGAAGCCGCAAGGGCGCAGAGCGCTCCGAGTGAAGACAAGGCGCCCGACAAAACGCCGGCCGCACCGCCGGAGAGCGCGGAAGACCTGCCGCTCATCGCCAATGCGCCGCGCGACCCCGCAACCGTCGATGCCGCGCTCGCGAGGACGCCTGGCCTCGACCGGCTGTCGGCGGACGACTATCAGCGCCTGCGGAGCCTGCTGGTGTCCGGCGAGTGCGTGACGACCGGCCTGCAGTCGGTGTTCCGCTCCGTGCCGGTCGTGACGCTTCGCAACCTGATGCGCGACCTGAAAAGCGGCTGCTGAGCGAAAGGACCCTCGCCATGCCAACGAAATTCGTCACATTCCTCTCGGCCCTGGGGCTCGCCCTCGTCGCCACGACAGCCGCGGCCGACAGCTTCGAGCGCAACATCATGACCGGCGGGCCGAGCGGAACCTATATCCGCATCGGCCGCGACATAGCCGCACTCGGCGCCGAATGCGGCCTTGGCCTCAACGTCGTGGAGAGCGCCGGTTCGCTGGAAAACTTCGTCGGCGTGCGCAACCGCCGCAACACCCAGTTCGGCATCGTCCAGAGTGACGTGCTCGAATATCTGAAGACCTTCGAGGCCAACGACCCGGAAGTACAGCAGGCCGTGCGCGGCGTGCGCATCATGTTCCCGCTCTACAATGAAGAGGTCCATGTGCTGGCGCGGAGCGGCGTGGCCGATCTCAAGGGTCTCGCCGGGCAGAAGATCGCCATCGGCAAAGCCGACAGCGGCACCTATCTGACCGCCACGCTGATGCTCGACATATTGCAGATCAAGGCGGCCGAACGGCTGACGATCAATCCGGATGAGGCGCTGCCGAAGCTGCTGTCGGGCGAGATCGACGCCTTCTTCTACGTGGCGGGGGCACCGGCGCCGCTGTTTGCCAATGCCCAGATCGACGGCACGAAGTTCCATCTGCTGCCGATCAAGGATGTGCCGCTGCTGGCCACCTACACGGCCGCGACGGTGCCGGCCGCGACCTATTCCTTCCAGCAGGAGCCCGTCGACCTGGTCGCCGTCAAGGCGGTGCTGATGACCTATGACTACGATCCGAAGAAGAACGCCTATCACCGCGAGAGCTGCCGCTCCGTCTCGGATTTTTCCAGCCTGATCCTCAACGGCATGCCGGCGCTCGAGGCCAAGGGGCACCCGAAGTGGAAATCCGTCGATCTCACCGCACTGCCGCCCGGCTGGCAGGTGGGCACCTGTGTCAAGGCGGGCATGGCCATCGACTACAAGCCGGCCTGCACGGCGCCCGCAAAACAGCCGGCGACGGCCCCCGACGCCAACGAAGAGTATCTGAACCTTCTCAAGCAGCGCCTGAAGAAGCAGCCGTAACGCACCGAAATCATTTCACAAGAACAACCTAATTTATCGAGACATGAAAAAACCGGCGCAGTCGAGCAGACCACGCCGGTTTTGCCGTTCTTGGCAGCCGGCCCGCCGCGAGGCGAACCGGGCGGGGCCGTTAGACCGAATAGTACATGTCGTACTCGACCGGATGCGGGGTCATTTCGTAGCGCATGACTTCGGCCATCTTCAACTCGATGAACGAGTCAATCTGGTCGTCGTCGAAGACGCCGCCGGCGGTCAGGAACTTGCGATCCTTGTCGACGCTTTCCAGCGCTTCGCGCAGCGAACCGCAGACGGTCGGGATCTTCTTCAGTTCCTTCGGCGGCAGGTCGTAGAGATCCTTGTCCATGGCCTTGCCGGGATGGATCTTGTTCTTGATGCCGTCGAGGCCGGCCATCAGCATGGCGGCAAAGGCGAGATAGGGGTTGGCGGTCGGATCCGGGAAGCGGACTTCGACGCGCTTGGCCTTCGGGTTCGAGCCGAACGGGATGCGGCACGAAGCCGAACGGTTGCGGGCCGAGTAGGCCAGCAGGACCGGCGCTTCATAACCCGGGACCAGACGCTTGTAGGAGTTGGTCGACGGGTTGGTGAAGGCGTTCAGCGCCTTGGCATGCTTGATGATGCCGCCGATGAAGTAGAGGCAGGATTCCGACAGGCCGGCATATTCGTCACCAGCGAAGGTCGGCTTGCCGTCCTTCCAGATCGACAGGTGAACGTGCATGCCCGAACCGTTGTCGCCGAAGATCGGCTTCGGCATGAAGGTTGCCGTCTTGCCATAGGCGTTCGCGACCTGGTGCACGACGTACTTGTAGATCTGCATCTTGTCGGCGTTGCGGACCAGTGCGTCGAACTTGATACCGAGTTCGTGCTGGGCTGCTGCCACTTCGTGGTGATGCTTTTCGACGACGACGCCCATCTCCGACAGAACGGTGAGCATTTCCGAGCGCATGTCCTGCAGGCTGTCGATCGGCGGAACCGGGAAATAGCCGCCCTTGACGCGCGGACGGTGGCCGAGGTTGCCGGTTTCATAGTCGGTGTCGTCGTTCGACGGCAGTTCGGTCGAGTCGAGCTTGAAGCCGGTGTT
Source organism: Rhizobium sp. Q54 (assembly GCA_943370615.1). Taxonomy (GTDB): domain Bacteria; phylum Pseudomonadota; class Alphaproteobacteria; order Rhizobiales; family Rhizobiaceae; genus Allorhizobium. Next base: position 3,199 of record CALRRQ020000013.1, on the reverse strand, counting down.
GTAGGGGTCGGCCTTGTACTTCACGTCGTCGAAGACGAAGAATTCGGCTTCCGGACCGACAAAGGCGGTGTCGCCGATGCCCGATGCCTTGAGATAGGCTTCGGCCTTCTTGGCGGTGCCGCGCGGGTCGCGGTTATAGGCTTCGCCCGAAACCGGATCAAGAATGTCGCAGATGATGACCATGGTCGACTGGGCGAAGAAGGGGTCCATGTGGACCGTGTCCAGGTCGGGCATCAGGACCATGTCGGACTCGTTGATCGCCTTCCAGCCGCCGATCGAGGAACCGTCGAACATGACGCCGTCGGCGAACATGTCTTCGTCGACGCAGACGACGTCCATCGTGACGTGCTGCAGCTTGCCCTTGGGGTCGGTAAAGCGCAGGTCGACGAACTTGACGTCGTTGTCCTTGATCTGCTTCAGAATGTCTTGTGCGGTCGTCATTTTTTGAATTCCTTGAGTGTGATGACGATGATGAAGTCCGGTCCCGCCGATGCGGGAGGATCTCGTTAGATGGCGTCGACGCCCGTTTCACCGGTACGAATACGAACGACTTCCTCGACGTTCGAAACGAAAATCTTGCCGTCGCCGATCCGGCCCGTCTGGGCGGCATTGCGGATCGCGTCGATGACAGCTTCGACGTTTTCGTCGGCGAGAACGACCTCGACCTTCACCTTGGGCAGGAAGTCCACCACATATTCCGCACCGCGGTACAATTCGGTGTGGCCCTTCTGCCGGCCGAAGCCCTTGGCTTCCGTGACCGTAATACCCTGCAGGCCGACTTCCTGAAGGGCTTCCTTCACTTCGTCCAGCTTGAAAGGCTTAATGATCGCTTCGATCTTTTTCATGAGAAAATATATCTCCGCTTCCCTCAACATGGCGGAAAGTCCCGCTCGGCCAACTCGATGCATGTAACGTGCCAGTTATGGCACAAACTGCGATCGAAAACGGGAAAAATTCGCGTTCCCGAGGCAAATCTCGCGCAAGACCGGGCAAAACGCCAGCGTGTTTTGCCAAAAAACTAAAATTTCGCGCGGTTCTTTCGTCGCAGGCAAATCGCCGAATTTTCCGCTGGCGCGCAATTCAGCACATTTAAAAGGCCACTAATTATGCAAATGCCGATTTATTCATCATCTGCCGTTGACGCATGCTTTCCGTTCCCCGGGCCCCTGGAATCTGCTTTGATGGCTGCATGAAAAGCGATCATGAAACCTGGCTTCTGACACCTGCCGCCATGGGCCGCGCCGATCAGGCGGCGGCCCGGTCCGGCATCGATTCCTACGGCCTGATGGAGAAGGCGGGGCAGGCGGTGGCGGCAGCGGCGCTCAGGCTCCTGCCCGGCGCACAGCGTTTCGTTGTGCTCTGCGGCCCCGGCAACAATGGCGGAGACGGCTATGTCGCGGCACGGGCGCTTTTCGATGCCGGCGCCGAGGTCGCGGTGTTCCGCCTTGGCGATCCGGCGCGGCTGAAGGGCGATGCGGCCACGGCCTTTGCCCGCTGCGCCATCGCCGGTCAAGCGCTCGACCGCTACGATCCGAGGCCGGGCGACGCGATCATCGACGCGATTTTTGGCGCAGGGCTCGACCGCCCGGTTCCCGACGCCGTGGCGGCGGTCATCGACAAGGTCGGCGCGCAGCGACTGCCGGTGATCGCCGTCGACCTGCCCTCGGGTCTGGACGGGCGCACGGGGAGGGTGCTCGGGGCGGCCTTCGAGGCATGCCACACCGTCACCTTCATGGCGCGCAAACCTGGTCACGTCCTGATGCCGGGTCGGCGCCTCTGCGGCCCCGTCGAGATATACGACATCGGCATTCCGCAGCGCATCGTCGCGGCCGGGGCCGGGCCGGCTATGCTGAATACGCCGGCCGCCTGGGCCGGACTTCTGCCGAAGGCCGATCCGGAGGCCCACAAGTTTCGCCGCGGCCATCTGACGGTCTTTTCCGGCCCCGCGACGGCGACCGGCGCGGCCCGGCTCTCCGCCGCCGCTGGACTACGGACAGGGGCCGGTCTCGTCACCATCGCTTCGCCGACAAATGCGCTGGAGGCCAATGCCGCGCAGCTGACCGCCGTGATGCTGAAACCGGTCGAAGACCTTGCTGCCCTTTCCGCCTATCTCGAGGATCCGCGCCACAATGCCTTCGTGCTCGGCCCCGGCTTCGGCGTCGGCGCCAAGGCGCGCGACTTCGCCCTGGCGCTTCACGAACGCCGGCTCGTGCTCGACGCGGACGGCATCACGTCGTTTCGCGACGATCCGTCTGCCTTGTTCAAGGCTTTCTCGACGGGAGAGACGCGGCTTGTGCTGACGCCGCACGAGGGCGAGTTCGCCCGGCTCTTTCCGGATATCGCCGGCGATCAAGCCCTGAGCAAGATCGACATGGCCCTTGCCGCGGCAGTGCGGTCCCATGCGGTCGTCGTCTACAAGGGCGCAGACACCGTGATTGCCGCGCCCGACGGGCGGGCGCTGGTCAATACCAATGCGCCGCCGTCGCTTGCCACCGCCGGCTCCGGCGACGTTCTTGCCGGCATGATCGGCGGGCTCTTGGCCCAGGGCATGCCGGCCTTCGAGGCGGCGGCGGCCGGCGTCTGGCACCATGGCGAGGCTGGCACCCGAGCGGGCAGGGGACTCAACGCCGAAGAACTCATCAGACATATTGAACTGTGACATAACGACAATGCGCTTCCTTCGCCGCCGCGCGGCGTAGTATCGCTCGGCGAATACCGAGGGGTGAATCGCATGAGACCCGTTCACGTCCTGCTGCTGGTGCTGGTCGCCGCACTCTGGGGCTTCAATTTCGTCGTCATCAAGCTCGGGCTGGACAATTTCCCGCCGCTGCTGTTTTCCGCCTTGCGCTTCTTCTTCGCCGCCGTGCCGCTGGTCTTCTTTATCCCGAAGCCCGAGGTGCCGTGGCGGATCATCATCGGCATCGGCATCATGCTGGGCGTGGTGAAATTCTCCTTCCTGTTCATCGGCATGGATGTCGGCGTGCCACCGGGCCTCGCCTCGCTGCTCCTGCAGTCGCAGGCGTTCTTCACGGTTCTGCTTGCCTTCCTCATCTTCGGGGCAAAACCGCGCCCGCTGCAGCTGGCCGGCATGGCGGTCGCCTTTACCGGCATCGCACTCATCGCCTCGTCGATCGACGGCGATTTCACAGTGACGGGTCTGGCTCTCGCCATTGCCGCGGCGATCGCCTGGGCCTGCTCG
>CALRRQ020000012.1:0-115312 GCA_943370615.1 Rhizobium sp. Q54 | reverse complement strand
GCCTGCTCGAACATGCTGATGAAGAAGGCCGGCAACGTGCAAATGCTCAACCTGATGGTCTGGGTCAGCCTCGTACCGCCGATCCCGCTCATCATCATCTCGGCGCTGTTCGAAGGCTGGGACCGCGATCTCGCCGCCATCGCCAACATCAATCTGGCGGGCGCCGGCGCGGTCCTGTTCGTCGCCTATGTCGCGACCATTTTCGGTTTCGCCGTCTGGGGCGCGATGATCAGCCGCTACGGGGTGTCCACCGTCGCGCCGTTCTCGCTGCTCGTGCCTGTCTTCGGCATGTCGTCGGCGGCGCTGCTGCTCGGCGAGGCTTTCGGTCCCTTGCGCATCCTCGCCGCCGTGCTGATCGTCGTCGGATTGGTGATGAACGTCTTCAACCCGCAATGGTTTGGCCGCAAACCGGCCGCTGCCTGACGACAAGGACTACAAGAGCCGGCTGCGGCGCAGCATGCCCTCGTCCTCGAGCAGCGGATAGCCGATCGAGGCGAAGAGCGAGTTGATCTCCTTCAGGTCGCGCATCGTGTCGATATGCAGCGAACTCGATTCGAAGCTCGCGGCATTGCCGTTGCGCAGCCGCTGCATGTGCTGTTCCTCGCTCACACGCACCAGATTGCGCACCGCCTCCTTGCGCGCCACCAGCTGGCGCGCATGTTCGACGTCGCGGTTGACCAGCAGGTTGAAGGCGAGGCGCGCATTCTTCACCACCTCGTTGTGCATGGCCGTCAGTTCCGCCCAGCCCTCCGGCGAGAAGGCGGCGTTGCGGTCATGCTTCTTGCGGGCCCGGTTCAGCATGTTCTGCGAAATGATGTCGGCGGCCTGCTCGATCTTGATGGTCGTGCCGAGCAGCGCCTGGCACTGCGCGGCCGAGGCCTCGTCGAGCGCGCTTTCGGAAATGCGGGCGAGATAGAACTTGATGTCGCGGTGGATCGCGTCGATTTCGTCGTCGAGCGCCTCGATCCGCTGCATCTTCCTCGGATCCCACTTCTCGTAGAGCTCAAAGATCCAGTTCAGCATAACCTCGGTCTTCTCGCAGACCGTGAGCACCTCGCGCGTCGCATTGCTGATCGCCTGGCGCGGATTGGCGAGGTCGGCCGGATTGAGCACCGACAGGCGCATCGGCGCGGCCGCCTCCGGCGCCGGCCCGGCCAAGACCGCCTCCAGCGCCCGTGCGACGATGCCGCTGAACGGCAGGCCGAAGATCAGCACCGCGCAATTGATCGCCAGATGGATCATCACCACGGCATCGCCCGGCTGGGCAGCGAACAGCAGGGGATCCAACCCGAGGGCGAATTGCAGGGCGAGCGCCGCCACCGTGCCGAGGCCGCGGATGACGACATTGCCGAGCGGCACGATGCGGGCGCCGGCCTCGGCATTCTTGGTGAGGATCGCGCCGATGACGGCCGCGCCGAAATTGGCGCCGAGCACCAGCGGGATGATCAGCGCCGGCGGCAGCAGATGACGGTCGGCGAGCGAGGCGAACAGCAGGATCGTCGCCACGCTCGAATGGAAGGCCCAGGCGAGCAGGGCGGACAGCAGGAAGGCGGTGATCCAGTCGCGCGACAGGTAGTTGAACACCAAAGGCAGGATCTCGCTCGAGCGCAGCGGATCCGACGCCTCGCCGATCAGCCGCAGCGACAAAAGGAGCAGGCCGAGGCCGAAGAGGATGCGGCCGGCCTGGCGCCAGTTGCGTTCCTCCGAGGCGCGAAAGGCGATCGTGCCCATCAGCAGCAGGACCGGGATCAGCAGCGACAGGTCGTAGCGCAGGATGCGCACGACGAAGGCCGAGCCGACATCGGCGCCGAGCAGGGTGGCGACCCCGATGCCGGACGAGACGTAACCGCCGGCGACGAAGGACGAGACGATCAGGGCGACTGCGGTGGCGCTCTGCAGCACGATGGCGAAGAAGAAGCCGCCGACAGCCGCAGAGAACCGGTTGCTGACGGCGAGCCTGAGCCGCTCCTTCAGCAGATTGCCATAGGCGCGCTCGATGCCGGTGCGAACCATGCGGGTGGCCCAGAGCAGCAGAGCGACCGCCCCGGCCAGATTGATGAAGACGACGATCCCTGACATGCGGCATTCCCGGAACAAACGGGCCGAATCGCATGCGACGGCATGCACCGGCAAAGCTGGTGAGCGTTGGACGAATCCACGTCGAACGCGCCCGACCAAGCGACAGACGCTAGTCCAGAATCGTCATTGTCACAACTTGCTGCGAATGCCCGCTCGGGCGGCGGCAAACGCCGCTTAAGCGACCGCCTTCTGCAAGGCGCGCGCGCCGTTCGGCGCATTGACCTTGCCGCCGGAAATGAAGAAGGCAAAGACGTCGCGCGGTGCCTTGTCGACGGACCTGTCCGGGGCGATGGCCCGCAGGTCTTCCGGCATGCCACCGCGGGCATAGGTCTTCAGCCTGCCTGCCCAGGCGTCGATGTCCCTCAGTGGATAGCAGGTCGGGATGTCGTCCTCGCCCTTCTGCAGCCTGGCATAGACGAAATCGGTCGTCGGGTCGGCGAACATCGGATAGTCATGGTGATCGGCGCAGACGGCGGCGACGTCATATTTCGCCAGCAGGGCGACGAATTCCGGCACCTGGAAGGATGGGTGGCGCGGCTCGACCACATGGCGAAGGGCGATCCCGTCCTGGCTCTTGGGAAGGAGTGCGAGGAAGGCCTCGAAATCGTCCGGCTCGAACTTCTTCGTGCCCATGAACTGCCAGAGGATCGGCCCCAGGTGGCCCCCAAGCTCGGTGATGCCCTGGGTCAGGAATTTTTCCACCGACGGCCCGGCCTCGGCCAGCACCTTTCGATTGGTGCAGAAGCGGCTGGCCTTCAGCGAGAAGACGAAATTCTCCGGCACCTCCGACGCCCACTTGGCGAAGGTCGCCGGCTTCTGGCTCGAATAATAGGTGCCGTTGACCTCGATCGCCGTCAGCTCGCGGCTGGCGAATTCGAGCTGCCGCTTCTTGGCCAGCGTCTCGGGATAGAAAGTGCCTTCCCAGGGATCGAAGGTCCAGCCGCCGATGCCGGTGCGGATTGTGCCGGATTTGGTCATGTCAGTTCTCCTCGACAGACAGATGGCGGTGCGCCTCTTATGCGGGCGCGATGAAGGGCTGCGAAATTTTTTCCATCACCGGCCACGCCTCCGCGCCTAGGCGGCGGACAAACGACGAAACGTACTGGCCGATTGAGATCATCGGTCCTCCGTCGACAGCAGTCGGGCGGATCCCAAGAGATCAAAAAGCCGTCGGCGAATGCGATCCAGGAGTGTCGATTGATGGAGCCGATAAAGTACCCCGGAATCCGACTTGAGCCCGATCTGAGCAGGTCGGACCTTGTTTGATCGACGATCAAGCCATGCTTCAAATTCGCCGGCCGTCTTTAGATCATCCAGAACAACAGTCATTCTGTAAACCGCCAGCCTGCCAGCCTTCCTTCCGTGAAAACGCACGATCCCCGGCCTTCCGCTTCGGTAAAGGAAAGCGTGAACCGACCGCGGATCTTCGGAGTAGAAGTGGAAGGTGGTATTCGCCATCCGTCACTCCGCCGCCTGCCGCTTCTTGATCGGCCGGCGCTCCAGCAGCTCCTTGAGGAATTGGCCGGTATAGGATTTCTCGACCTTGACGATGTCCTCCGGCGTGCCTTCGGCGACGATCATGCCGCCGCCGTCGCCGCCTTCGGGGCCGAAGTCGAGGATCCAGTCGGCGGTCTTGATGACTTCGAGATTGTGCTCGATGACGACAACGGAATTGCCCTGGTTGACCAGTTCCTGCAGCATTTCCAACAGTTTGGCGACGTCGTGGAAGTGCAGGCCGGTGGTCGGCTCGTCGAGGATGTAGAGCGTGCGGCCGGTCGATTTCTTCGACAGTTCCTTGGCCAGCTTGACGCGCTGCGCCTCGCCACCCGACAGCGTGTTGGCCTGCTGGCCGACCTTGATATAGCCGAGCCCCACATCGAACAGGGCCTGCAGCTTGTCGCGCACCGCCGGCACCGCCGAGAAGAACTCGACGCCTTCCTCGACCGTCATGTCCAGCACGTCGGCGATCGACTTGCCCTTGAAGGTGACGTCGAGCGTTTCGCGGTTGTAGCGCTTGCCGTGGCAGACGTCGCAGGTGACGTAGACGTCGGGCAGGAAGTGCATCTCGATCTTGATCACGCCGTCGCCCTGGCAGGCCTCGCATCGGCCGCCCTTGACGTTGAATGAGAAGCGGCCGGGCTGGTAGCCGCGGGCCTTGGCTTCGGGCAGGCCGGCGAACCAGTCGCGGATCGGGGTAAAGGCGCCGGTATAGGTCGCCGGGTTGGAACGCGGCGTGCGGCCGATCGGCGACTGGTCGATGTCGATGACCTTGTCGATGAATTCGAAGCCGTCGATCCGGTCGTGCTCGGCCGGGTTTTCGCGCGCGCCCATGATGCGCCGCGCGGCGGCCTTGTAGAGCGTCTCGATCAGGAAGGTCGACTTGCCGCCGCCCGACACGCCGGTGACGGCGGTGAACACGCCGAGCGGAATGGCGGCGGTGACGTTCTTCAGGTTGTTGCCGCGTGCGCCGACCACTTTGACCTGCTGGCCCTTCTTCGGCTTGCGGCGCTCGGACGGCACGGCGACGCCGAGCTCGCCGGTCAGATATTTGCCGGTCAGCGATTTCGGATGGGCCATGATGTCCTGCGGCGAGCCCTGGGCGATCACCTCGCCGCCATGGATGCCAGCCGCCGGGCCGATGTCGACGACATAGTCGGCGGTCAGGATCGCGTCCTCGTCATGCTCGACGACGATCACCGTATTGCCGATGTCGCGCAGGTGCTTCAGCGTGTCCAACAGCCGCGCATTGTCGCGCTGGTGCAGGCCGATCGACGGTTCGTCGAGCACATAGAGCACGCCCGTCAGTCCCGAGCCGATCTGCGAGGCGAGCCGGATGCGCTGGCTCTCGCCGCCCGACAGGGTTCCGGAATTGCGCGACAGGCTCAGATAATCGAGGCCGACATCGTTGAGGAAGGCGAGGCGCTCGCGGATCTCCTTGAGGATGCGCACGGCGATTTCGTTCTGCTTGGGCGTCAGCTTTTCTGTCAGCGTCGCGAACCAGCCGCCGGCGACACGGATCGACATCTCGGTCACCTGGCCGATATGCAGGCCGTTGACCTTGACCGCCAGCGCCTCTGGCTTCAGGCGAAAGCCGTTGCAGGACGGGCAGGGGGCCGCCGACATGTAGCGCTCGATCTCCTCGCGGGCCCAGGCGCTGTCGGTCTCCTTCCAGCGCCGCTCGAGGTTCGGCACGATGCCCTCGAAGGTCTTGGTCGTGGTGTAGGAGCGCGCGCCGTCGGCATAGTGAAAGTCGATCTTCTCCTCGGTGCCGTAGAGGATCGCCTTTTGCGCGGCTTCCTTGAGGTCGGACCACTTGCTCGAAAGCTTGAAGCCGAAGGCCTTGCCGAGCGCTTCGAGCGTCTGGTCGTAATAGGGCGAGGAGGATTTCGCCCAGGGGGCGATCGCGCCGTCGTTCAGCCGGCGCTGGCTTTCCGGCACGATCAGCGCGGTGTCGATCTTCTGCTGGAAGCCGAGGCCGTCGCAAGTCGGGCAAGCGCCGAAGGGATTGTTGAAGGAGAACAGCCGTGGCTCGATCTCCGGAATGGTGAAGCCGGAAACCGGGCAGGCGAATTTTTCCGAAAACAGCACATGCTCGTGCGTGTCGTTGAGCGACTTGTTGGCGCTGCCGCCGGCGGCCGTCTCCTCGGGTGGGAGCGGCTTGTCGGCGAATTCGGCGATCGCCAGCCCGTCGGAGAGGACGTGCAGGCAGGTCTCGAGACTGTCGGCCAGCCGGCTTGCGATGTCGGGCCTGACGACGATGCGGTCAACGACCACGTCGATGTCGTGCTTGAACTTCTTGTCCAGCACCGGCGCCTCGGCGATCTCGTAGAACTGGCCGTCGATCTTGACGCGCTGGAAACCCTTCTTCATCAGATCCGCCAGCTCTTTCTTATATTCGCCCTTCCGGCCGCGCGCGATCGGCGCCAGGATGTAGAGCCGGGTGCCTTCCTCGAAGGCGAGGATGCGGTCGACCATCTGGGAGACCGTCTGGCTCTCGATCGGCAGGCCGGTCGCCGGCGAATAGGGCACGCCGACGCGGGCGAACAGCAGGCGCATGTAGTCGTAGATCTCGGTGACCGTGCCGACCGTCGAGCGCGGATTGCGCGAGGTCGTCTTCTGCTCGATCGAGATCGCCGGCGACAGGCCGTCGATCTGGTCGACATCCGGCTTCTGCATCATTTCGAGGAACTGGCGGGCATAGGCCGACAGGCTCTCGACATAGCGGCGCTGGCCCTCCGCATAGATGGTGTCGAAGGCGAGCGAGGACTTGCCCGAGCCGGACAGGCCGGTCATGACGATCAGCGAATTGCGCGGCAGATCGAGGTCGATGCCCTTGAGATTGTGCTCGCGCGCGCCGCGGATGGAGATATGCTTCAAATCGCTCATGTGGACTGGTCTCGACTGGACAAAGCTCTGCAGGGAGGGCGCTCGGGAGGAGGGCTCTCCTTATTTAGTGACGCCCGCGCCCCTGTCGAGCGGCGGGAGTGGATTAATGGGCGGCAAAATGATTCTATTGACAGCATCCTAGTGCATTACTAGAACAAATAAAGAACATTTTCTTTGTGGATTAACCCCGATCGCCGCCCAACCGTTGGACGGTTTGGTTTAAGGTGGGCGGATTTCTCTGTTTCGGAGCCGCATGATGGCGGCAGCAAGGTGAGTGTTATGGCTGGCAGCGTCAACAAGGTAATTTTGATCGGCAATCTTGGTGCCGACCCGGAAATCCGCCGGACCCAGGACGGCCGTCCGATCGCCAATCTGCGTATCGCCACCTCGGAAAGCTGGCGCGACAAGAACACCGGCGAGCGCAAGGAAAAGACCGAGTGGCATCAGGTCGTCATCTTCAATGAGGGCCTGTGCAAGGTTGCCGAGCAGTATCTGAAGAAGGGCTCGACCGTCTATGTCGAAGGCCAGCTGCAGACCCGCAAATGGCAGGACCAGAACGGCCAGGACCGCTACTCGACGGAAGTCGTGCTGCAGGGCTTCAACGGCAACCTGACCATGCTCGGCGGTCGCGGCGACGGTGCCGGCGCCTCGCGCGGCGGCAGCGACTTCGGCGGCGGCTATAGCGGCGGCGGCGATGATTACGGCGCGCCGTCACCCCAGCGCGGCGGCGGCCAGCAGCGGGGCGGCGCCAGCGCTCCCCCGTCCGGCGGCTTCTCCCGCGATTTGGACGACGACATCCCGTTCTGATGTCTGGCGGCGCTTCGGCGCCGCTTTTTCATTGCCGTGGGCCGTCGGCGGGAAGCCCGGTCCGACACGCGTGATTTATGAGGGATACGAGGGGGTATCACGATGGACGAGACAAAACCGCAGGCCGGGCCTGCCTCATGGCGCATCATTTTGGCGTTTCTGCTGGATTTCTTCACCGCCTTCTTCGTGCTCGGCTTTGCCGTCGCCTCGGTGACGGGCGGGCGCACGGAAGAGGGGTTCCAGCTGAACGGGCTGCCGGCGTTCATCCTGTTCGCGTTGGTGATCGCCTATTTCGTCGTGTTCAACCGCTATCTGGGGGGCACGATCTGGAAACGCATCCTGAAGGCGCAGCGCTGAATTCATTCCGACTGTCGTGCGGCCACCGTCCACGCTCGCCCGCCGTGAGGCTGTGAGCTGCGAGGGAATGCTGTCAGCTTTGGTCCGTGGCACCGCAGCCCCGGTCAGATCGGTGGCGCGCCCGGACCCGGTGTCTTGCCCGGTGCGCGCGTCAGCGCTATCGTACGAATGCCGCGGCTTGCCGCCGGCCCGGCTCGTGTGGCCGGGACAGTTCTTCCAACCACCGGGACCTCCATGCGCCTGATCCGTTAGCGACGCAGTCCTCGATACCGCTCCGTCACCGACGTCGCCTTGCCGGCGGCGGGCGCGGATGCATGTCCTGGATCAACGACCGGATCGCGCGGGCTGCTGTGTGCGGCCGGCATCCGGCGCATACGGAAGAACATCATGGAAAAGCAATATTCTGGCCGCGCCGAGCGCGGCACCATCCGCTCGGGCACCTATGAGCTTGGCTTCAGCATCGAAGGGCAGGGGACGCCGCTGCTGGTGATCGGCAGCTGGCTCTACTACACCCGCACGTTCTCGCAGGCGCTCCGGCGCTCAATGCGTCTCCATTTCGTCGATCACCGCTGCTTTGCAAGGCCGCTTGGCCGTGTCCGGGCGGACGACTTTGCCTTCGACACGATCATTGCCGACATCGAGCGGGCCCGGATCGCCTTCGGCCTCGAGCGTTTCGCCATACTCGGTCATTCCGGCCATGGCTATATGGCGCTCGAATATGCGCGGCGCCATCCCCGCCAGGTCACGCATGTGGCGATGGTCGGTACCGGTCCCAGCCAGAGCGCGGCGATGAATGAATGGGCGGAACGCCGGTTCGAAGAGGGGGCGACTGCCGCGCGCAAGGCGATCTTCGCCGGCGAGATGGGGAAGCTTGCGGAAGATATCGCCGCCCATCCCGGCGAGCGCTTCAAGCATCTGCTGATCCGCCTCGGCGCCCGCAGCTGGTTCGACGCTGCCTTCGATGCAAGCCCCTTGTGGGACGGCGTGCAGGTCAACGACATCGGCTTTGATCACTTATGGGGCGAGGTCTTTCGGGACATCGACATGCATGCGCTCGCGCGCAACGTCAAAGCGCCGGTGCTGCTCGCGCTCGGCAGCCATGACTATCTCATTGCGCCGCCGGAGGCCTGGCAGCCTTACGAGGCCGACTTCGCCGCCCTCACCGTGCGCATGTTCGAGAAAAGCGGCCACACGCCGCAGCTGGAGGAGAGCGAACGCTTCGACGCAGCGCTCGTCGACTTTCTGAAAACCTGACGACGCGAGGGCCGGCCGGACATGTTCCGGCCGGCTTCAGCCGAGGAAAGCCGATTTCACACCGTCGACGACGAACTGGACCGAGAGCGCCGAGAGCAGAACGCCGAGCAGGCGGGTGAGCAGCGCCCGACCGGTGACGCCGAGGAAGCGGTTCAGCCGTTCGGCGAGGATCAGCGCGGCAAAGACCAGCGCCAGGCAGACGGCGATGACGGCGATCAGCTGGATCTTGCCGGCGACCCCGTCCATCGTGCCGGCGATCAGCACGGTGGCCGAGATCGCCCCGGGCCCGGCGATCAGCGGGATGGCCAGCGGGAAGACCGCGAGATTGTGGATGTGGTCCTTGGTGATCGCCGCATCCGACGTCTTTTCCTTGCGCTCGTTGCGCTTCTCGAAAATCATCTCGAAGGAAATGGCAAACAGCAGCAGCCCGCCGGCAATGCGAAACGCGCCCATGGAGATGCCAAGCGCGCCGAGTATGCTGGCGCCGAACAGGGCAAAGACCGCCAGCACGGCAAAGGCGATCAGCGAGCCGCGCACGGCTACCTGTCGGCGCTCGCCGCGGTTCATGCCCACCGTCAGCCCGAGGAACAGCGGCGCCAGCCCCGGCGGGTCGACCGTGACCAGCAACGTCGTGAAGGCGTTGATCATCGAATCCGTGCCGACCATGGATATTCCCCCGCTTTGCCGGAGCATTTAAATGCCAGCCGGGCAGTCTTGGCAAGTTCTTGATCGGCTTGGCTTTCCCACGCGCCAAAAGACTGTTTATAACCACCCCGCGCGGCAGGGCAAAATTGGCGCTTTCCAGCCCTTTCGGCTATAAACTTCGCAGTGATTCCGAACAGAGATCGTGACCTGATTTGACTGAGCAAAACACTCCCGGCGGCGGCAAGTACCCGCAAGGCATCGAGCCTATTTCCATCATGGAGGAAATGCAGCGGTCGTATCTCGATTACGCAATGAGCGTGATCGTGAGCCGCGCGCTTCCAGACGTCCGCGACGGTCTGAAGCCCGTGCATCGGCGCATTCTCTTCTCGATGAGCGAGATGGGGATCGACTGGAACAAGAAATACGTGAAGTCGGCCCGCGTCACCGGCGACGTGATGGGTAAGTACCATCCGCACGGCGATGCCGCGATCTATGACGCCTTGGCGCGCATGGCGCAGGACTGGTCGCTCCGCCTGCCGCTGATCGACGGCCAGGGCAATTTCGGCTCCGTCGACGGCGATCCGCCGGCCGCCCAGCGTTACACGGAATGCCGCCTGCAGAAGGTCGCGCACTCGCTGCTCGACGACCTCGACAAGGAAACCGTCGACTTCCGCGAAAACTACGACGGCACCATGCAGGAACCGTCGGTCGTTCCGGCCCGCTTCCCCAATCTGCTGGTCAACGGCGCCGGCGGTATCGCCGTCGGCATGGCGACCAACATCCCGCCGCACAATCTCACCGAAGTCATCGACGGCTGCATCGCTCTGATCAACGATCCGGCGATCGAGCTGACGGACCTGATGCAGATCATCCCGGGGCCTGACTTCCCGACCGGCGCGATGATCCTCGGCCGTTCCGGCATCCGGTCAGCCTACGAGACCGGCCGCGGCTCGGTCATCATGCGCGGCGTGGCCCGCATCGAGCCCATGCGTGGCGACCGTGAGCAGATCATCATCACCGAGATTCCCTATCAGGTGAACAAGGCGACGATGATCGAGAAAATGGCCGAACTGGTGCGCGAGAAGCGCATCGAGGGCATCTCCGACCTGCGCGACGAATCCGACCGCGAGGGCTATCGCGTCGTCATCGAACTGAAGCGCGACGCCAATGCCGACGTCATTCTGAACCAGCTTTACCGGTACACCCCGCTGCAGACCTCCTTCGGCTGCAACATGGTGGCACTCAACGGCGGCAAGCCGGAACAGCTCAGCCTGCTCGACATGCTGCGCGCCTTCGTTTCCTTCCGCGAGGAAGTGGTCAGCCGGCGCACCAAGTACCTGTTGCGCAAGTCGCGCGACCGCGCCCATGTCTTGGTCGGCCTCGCCATCGCGGTCGCCAATATCGACGAAGTCATCAACCTGATCCGTCGTGCGCCCGATCCGGCGACCGCGCGCGAGCAGTTGATGACCCGCCGCTGGCCGGCGCATGACGTCGAGTCGCTGATCCGCCTGATCGACGACCCGCGCCACCGCATCAACGAGGATCTGACCTACAACCTCTCCGAGGAACAGGCCCGCGCCATCCTCGAACTGCGTCTGGCACGCCTGACGGCCCTTGGCCGCGACGAAATCGACGACGAACTGAACAAGATCGGCGCCGAGATCACCGACTATCTGGAAATCCTGTCGTCGCGCCTGCGCATCCAGACCATCGTCAAGGACGAGCTGACGGCCGTTCGCGACGAATTCGGCACGCCGCGCCGCACGGTGATCATCGAGGGCGGTCCGGACATGGACGACGAGGACCTGATCGCCCGCGAGGACATGGTGGTGACCGTGTCGCATGCCGGCTACATCAAGCGCGTGCCGCTCGCCACCTATCGCGCCCAGCGCCGCGGCGGTAAGGGCCGCTCCGGCATGGCGATGAAGGACGAGGATTTCGCCACCCGCCTGTTCGTCGCCAATACCCACACGCCGGTGCTGTTCTTCTCCTCGCGCGGCATCGTCTACAAGGAGAAGGTCTGGCGCCTGCCGATCGGCACGCCGACCTCGCGCGGCAAGGCGCTGATCAACATGCTGCCGCTGGAGCCCGGCGAACGCATCACCACGATCATGCCGCTGCCGGAGGACGAAAAGAGCTGGGACAATCTCGACGTCATGTTCGCGACCACCCGCGGCACGGTTCGCCGCAACAAGCTCTCCGACTTCGTCCAGGTCAACCGCAATGGCAAGATCGCCATGAAACTCGAGGACGAGGGTGATGAAATCCTCTCGGTCGAGACCTGCACCGATCGCGACGACGTGCTGATGACCACCGCGCTCGGCCAGGCGATCCGTTTCCCCGTCGACGACGTGCGCGTCTTTGCCGGCCGCAACTCGATCGGCGTGCGCGGCATTTCGCTGGCCGAAGGCGACCGGATCATCTCCATGACCATTCTCGGCCATGTCGATGCCGAGCCATGGCAGCGCGCCGCCTATCTGAAGCGCGCGGCAGCCGAACGGCGCGCCAGCGGCTTGGAAGAGGACGACATCGCGCTCGTCGGCGAAGAGGTGACCGAGGAAGGTCAGCTCGACGACCAGTTCTACGAGGAACTGAAGGCGCGCGAGCAGTTCGTGCTCACCGTCTCCGAGCGCGGCTACGGCAAACGGTCGTCGTCCTACGACTTCCGCATCTCGGGCCGCGGCGGCAAGGGCATCCGCGCCACCGACACGTCGAAGACGGCGGAAATCGGCGAACTGGTCGCCGCCTTCCCGGTCGAGGACAAGGACCAGATCATGCTCGTCTCCGATGGCGGCCAGCTGATCCGCGTTCCGGTCGACGGCATCCGCTTCGCCAGCCGCGCGACGAAGGGCGTCACCATCTTCTCGACCGCCAAGGACGAGAAGGTCGTATCGGTCGAGCGCATCAACGAGCCGGAAGGCGACGAGGAGGGCGATCTCGAAGCGACCTCCGATGCCGGGGGCGAGACCGCGCCGGATATCGATGCGACACCGGCTGCCAACGATGCAGCGGCTCCGGGCGATACCGAGGAATGACAAAAAAGCCCGCCGGAAACGGCGGCCCCGACATGAAAAGGCCGGGGCATCTTTCAAGGATGCTCCGGCCTTTTTCATTGGAGGTCATACAGCCAATGCAGGAATTGAAGCCTCGCTTGGCGGACATGCCCGGCAGGGTGGATCCGGGCGGGTGTTACCGCGAACGACCAAACCTTATCAGAATGCCCGGTGGCGTTCGGCCATGGCGCGGAACTCATCGCCTTCGCGGCGAAGCGCGGTGATCGTCGAGGCGACGGAGGCGATGAACATGCCGCAGATCAGGGCGGTGAGAATCATCAGTGTCGTGAACATGCTCGTCCTTCCTTTCCTTATCCTGCGGCACGCAATCCGAATTCCATTGGCGAAGCGGTGCGACTAGCGCCCGACCGGATAGTAGCGGGCGAGCTGCGGACCGTAGTTGTTCGCCTCGGCCCGGTCGTTCATGTAGAAGGTGGCGGACGTGGCGAGCATCGCCGTCATCATGGCCACCCATACGAGATTGATCATCGTAACCTTGTCGTGCATCGAAGTCGTCCTTTCGGAATACGGCCTGGATTGCCGTGAAAATGCGCGGCACGGACAATCGTTCCATGCCATTAAATCGGTTTTATTCGAGGCGAGCTGAAACGCGCCTTAACGTTCCGTTCATCTGGCGTTCATCTTCGCGACGGAAGAGACCGAAGGCGGTTCCGCCGGCCTCCAGATAGGCGCGCAAAAGCAGCAGGCCGAACTCAGTGAAAAGGGCGGCGACTACGGCGAATATGGCAAGAAGTGCAAGCATCGTGGTTCCCTGGCACAGGTGGGCGGCATGTTTGCCTGCCCCGTCTGACAGCGTTGTGAACCCCCGCAGCTGAAGCCGTCTTGAATGCCTTATTCAGGATCCGTTCATCCGCCGGGCAGGGGCGGGGAGGGTCCAAATGACTTGCGGCAGGCGCGCTTCCATGACAAAAGGCGTCGAAACAACCATCGGGCTGCCATGACGATCGCTTTCTATCCCGGCTCATTCGATCCGATGACCAACGGCCATCTCGATGTGCTCGTGCAATCACTGAACGTGGTGTCGAAGGTGATCGTCGCGATCGGCGTTCATCCGGGCAAGACGCCGCTTTTCAGCTATGACGAACGGGCCGGCCTGATCGCCGCCGCCATTGCCGAAAGCCTTCCTGACCGCGCCGGCGACGTCTCCGTCGTCGCCTTCGATCGGCTGGCCGTCGATGCGGCCCGCCAGAACGGCGCAAGGCTCCTCATCCGCGGCCTGCGCGACGGCACCGATCTCGATTACGAAATGCAGATGGCCGGCATGAATTTCCAGATGGCGCCGGATCTGCAGACCATCTTCCTGCCCGCCGGGACGGCCTCGCG
Source organism: Rhizobium sp. Q54 (assembly GCA_943370615.1). GTDB lineage: Bacteria > Pseudomonadota > Alphaproteobacteria > Rhizobiales > Rhizobiaceae > Allorhizobium. Next base: position 101,387 of record CALRRQ020000012.1, on the reverse strand, counting down.
GCCCATTACGGCCACATTGGTGCGTCAGATCGCCTCCATGGGCGGCGACGTCAGTGCCTTCGTGCCGCCCGTCGTCTTCCAGGCGCTGAAGTCCAAACTCTCGCGCTGATCATCGTTTAAGTCATTGGAGTGATCATGAAACTCTTTCAAGTTGCCGCTGCCCTTTTCCTCGCCGTCGCCGCCTTCGGGCCGGCGAACGCCGCCTCGGACGACAATATGCTGACCATCCAGCTGAAGGATGGCCCGGTCGTCGTCGAGCTGATGCCCGACGTCGCGCCGAAGCATGTCGCGCAGATCAAGGAACTGGCCTCCAAGGGCGAGTATGACAACGTCGCCTTCCACCGCGTCATCGAGGGCTTCATGGCCCAGACCGGCGACGTCGAATTCGGCGACATGGAAGACGGCTTCAATGCCGGCCGCGCCGGCACCGGCGGCTCCAAGCTGCCCGACCTTCCGGCCGAGTTCTCCAAGGTTCCGTTCGAGCGCGGCGTGGTCGGCATGGCCCGCTCGCAGGACCCGAACTCCGCCAATTCGCAGTTCTTCATCATGTTCGCCGACTATCCGCCGCTCAACGGCGAATACACCGTCGTCGGCAAGGTCGTTTCCGGCATGGAACTGGTCGACAAGATCAAGCGCGGCGACGGCGGCAATGGCGAAGTTTCCGATCCCGACCGCATGATCAAGGTCACCGTCGGCAAGAATTAACAATCGGGCATCCGCCCCAAAGAGGAGAAATATCATGGCCGAGATCAAGGATCCGGAAAACACCGTCATCATGGAAACCACCAAGGGCAAGGTCGTGATCGCGCTCTTCCCGGATCTGGCCCCCGGCCATGTCGCCCGCATCAAGGAACTGTCGCGCGAAGGCGCCTATGACGGCGTCGTCTTCCACCGCGTCATTCCCGACTTCATGGCCCAGACGGGCGACGTGAAGTTCGGCAAGAAGGGCGGCGAGAGCTTCAACCCGGGCCGGGCCGGCATGGGTGGTTCGGACAAGCCGGACCTGCAGGCCGAATTCTCTGCCACCCCGCACGTGCGCGGCACCTGCTCCATGGCCCGCTCGCAGAGCCCGAACTCGGCCAATTCGCAGTTCTTCATCTGCTTCACCGATGCGCCCTGGCTCAACAAGCAGTATTCCGTCTGGGGTCAGGTCATCGACGGCATGGACGTCATCGACCAGATCAAGAAGGGCGAGCCCGTCAGCGATCCCGACTCGATCGTCTCGATGAAGGTCGCCGCCGACGCCTGATCGGGCCTTATCTGGAGACCCGCCCCGGCGTATCGCGCCCGGGCGGGTTTTCGCGTTTTGAGGAGTTGTCGCGGCGATGCGCGTAGACCAGTTCGATTTCGATCTTCCCGACGAGAGTATCGCGCTGAGGCCCATGAGCCCGCGCGACCAGGCGCGGCTGCTCGTCGTCCGGCCGGACGGCACGCCCGAGCTGGAGGATGCCCGGGTCTGCGACCTGCCGTCCTTTCTCAAGGCCGGCGACGCGCTGGTGTTCAACGACACCAAGGTCATCCCGGCCCAGCTCGAAGGCGTGCGGCTGCGCGATGGGGCCGAGCGCACGCCGGTTTCCGCCACCCTGCACATGCGGGTCGATGGCAGCCGCTGGAAGGCCTTTGCCCGCCCCGGCAAGCGCATCAAGCTTGGCGACCGCATCGAATTCGGCCATTCCGGCAATGCCTGCCTGCTCGGTACGCTCGGCGCCGTGATCGAGGAGAAGGGTGAGGCGGGCGAGGTGACCCTGCGCTTCGATTTTTCCGGCGCCGCGCTCGACGAGGCGATCGCCACGGTCGGCCACATTCCGCTGCCGCCCTATATCGCCTCCAAGCGCGAGGAGGACGAGAAGGACCGGACCGACTATCAGACCATGTATGCCCGCGAAGAAGGGGCCGTCGCTGCCCCGACCGCCGGCCTGCATTTCACCCCCGATCTCTTCGCCAAGCTGGACGTCGCCGGGATCGAACGCCATTTCGTCACGCTGCATGTCGGCGCGGGCACGTTTCTCCCGGTCAAGGCGGAGGATACCGCCGACCACAAGATGCACCACGAGATCGGCCAGGTCTCGCGCGCCACCGCCTCGGCGCTCAATGCCGTCAGGGCGCGGGGCGGGCGGATCGTTTCTGTCGGCACGACCTCGCTCCGCCTGCTCGAAAGCGCCACCTCCGAGGCGGGCGAGATCCAGCCCTGGTCTGGCGCGACCGACATCTTCATCACGCCGGGCTACCGCTTCCGCGCCGTCGACGTGCTGATGACCAATTTCCATCTGCCGAAGTCCACGCTGTTCATGCTGGTTTCGGCCTTTGCCGGCCTCGACACCATGCGGGCGGCCTATGCCCATGCGATCGCGGACGGCTACCGCTTCTATTCCTATGGCGATGCCAGCCTGCTCTTCCGGAAAGACACCTGAACCGATGCACGACACCTTCCAGTTCACCCTCAAGGCCACGTCGGGCAAGGCCCGCCTCGGCGAGATCTCCATGCCGCGCGGCGTGATCCGCACGCCGGCCTTCATGCCGGTCGGCACGGTCGGCACGGTCAAGGCCATGTATCTCGACCAGGTCAGGGAAGGGGGCGCCGACATCATTCTCGGCAACACCTATCACCTGATGCTGCGCCCCGGTCCGGAGCGCGTCGCCCGCCTCGGCGGCCTGCATGAACTGATCCGCTGGCCCGGGCCGATCCTCACCGATTCGGGCGGCTTCCAGGTCATGTCGCTGTCGGGCCTTCGGAAACTCGACGAAAAGGGCGTGACCTTCAAGAGCCATGTCGACGGTTCGACCCATCACATGTCGCCCGAACGCTCGATCGAGATCCAGGGCCTGCTCGACAGCGACATCCAGATGCAGCTCGACGAATGCGTGGCGCTGCCGGCCGAGCCTAAGGAGATCGAGCGGGCGATGGAAATGTCGCTGCGCTGGGCCGAACGCTGCCGCGTCGCCTTTGGCGAACAGCCGGGCAAGGCAATGTTCGGCATCGTCCAGGGCGGCGACATCCCCGAACTGCGGGTGCGCTCGGCCGAGGGCCTGAAGCAGCTCGATCTCAAGGGCTATGCTGTCGGTGGCCTTGCGGTCGGCGAGCCGCAGGAGGTCATGCTGAAGATGCTCGGCATCACGCTGCCGGTCCTGCCGGTGGAAAAGCCGCGTTACCTGATGGGCGTCGGCACGCCCGACGACATCCTCAAATCGGTCGCGGAAGGCATCGACATGTTCGACTGCGTCATGCCGACCCGTTCCGGCCGCCACGGCCTGGCGTTCACCCGCCGCGGCAAGGTCAATATCCGCAATGCTCGCCACGCGGAAGACATGCGGCCGCTCGACGACCAGTCGAACTGCCCGGCCAGCCGCGACTATTCCCGCGCCTATCTCCATCACCTGGTGCGCTCCAACGAAGCGCTCGGCGGCATGCTGCTGTCGTGGAACAACCTGTCATACTACCAGGAACTGATGCAGGGCATCCGCAAGTCGATCGAGGAAGGCCGCTTCGAGGACTTCAAGGCCGAGACCATGGAAATGTGGGCGAGAGGCGACATCGATCCGGTGTGACGGGGCGGAAGGGCAGACGAGGGCGCTTGTTGGCCGTGCGCCGCATTCGACCCAATTCCCCTCCCCAACCCCTCCCCACAAGGGGGAGGGGCTACCGCCGTCGTTTCGGTAGAGCGCGGAGCAACCTACTGGTCTTCTCCCCCTGAGGGGTGCGGAACGGTCCGCGCAGTGGAGCAATCGATCCTGCGAATCGATTGCAGTGACAAACGCCGGCAGGCCAGAGAGGGGCTTTTGCGAAGTGGTTTGCGATCCCTTGCCGGCTAAAGACTAGAGTTTGGGGGACCAGCCCTTAGTCGCCGAGCCGGTCGGCGAGAAACGCTCCCGCCAATTCAATGCCTTCCGCCGAGATCGTGTGATCGAGACCGGGAAGTATCCGGCTTTGAACGTCGACGCCCAGGTCCTGCAAGGTCGCGGCGGCCTTGACCGTCTGTGCGGCCGGGATCACCGAATCCGCAGCGCCATGAACGAGCAGCACCGGCGTCGCCTTGTACGGTGAGAGCGGCAGCGGCGAGGCGAGGCGGCCGGAGAAGCCGACGATCGCGCCGACGGGCCAGCGTCCGGAAACCAGCGCGTCGAGCGCCATGATCGTGCCCTGCGAGAAACCGACGAAGGCGACCCGGTCGGTTTTTTCAGTGAATCCGTATGCCTCGATAACCTCACGAATGACGCGATCGAAGTCGGCGCGGGCGGCCTCGATGCGGCCGGCCCGGTTGTCCTCGGTCACACCGGCAATGCTGAACCACTGATGGCCCATGCCGTAGGGAAAGGGGAAGGGCGCGTCGGGCGCGGCAAAGGCCGTTCCCGGCAAGGCGTGGCGCAAGGGGCCGGTGAGGGGCAGGAGGTCTTCACCCCGGCTGCCGACGCCATGCAGGAAGATGACGAGGCGGGTTGCGTCCGACATGGTCAGCTCCGCGGCACGGTGACGGAATCGAGCCCAGGAAGGTCCGGACCGACCGGCACGATGCCGTTTGGATTGAGCGCCTTGATCGAATAATAGCCGTGCTTGATGTGCGGGATGCTGACCGTCTCGCGCACGCCGGGCAATTCAAGTATCCGCAGCATATAGGCGGACAGCGCCGCATAGTCGGCAAGCCGGCGCAGGTTGCATTTGAACAGGCCGTGATAGGCGGCGTCGAAACGCACCAGCGTGACGAACAGGCGGATATCCGCCTCGGTCACCTGATCGCCGCTCAGATAGGCCCGTCCGTCGGACAGCTGCGCCTCCAGCATGTCGAGCATGTGGAAGACGTCGGCGAAGGCCTCCTCATAGGCGACCTGCGTGGTGGCGAAACCGGCGCGGTAGACGCCATTGTTGAGCTTCGGATAGATCTCGGCGTTGAGCGCCTCGATCTCGTCGCGCAGCGGCGCCGGATAGAGATCGATGTCATTGCGGGCGAGGGCGCCGAAGCCCGTATTCATCATGCGCAGGATATCGGCCGATTCATTGTTGACCATGGTCCCGGTCTTCTTGTCCCACAGAACCGGCACGGTGGCGCGGCCGGTATAGGTCGAATCTGCCCTGGTGTAGATCTCGTGCAGGTAGGTCACGCCATTGACGGTGTCACGATCGGCGCCCGGGAAATCACCGAAGCGCCAGCCAAAGTCGGTGAGGGCAGGTTCCACCACGGACACCGAGATGACGTCCTCAAGCCCCTTGAGCTTGCGGCCGATCAGCGTGCGGGATGCCCACGGGCAGATCAGCGCCACGTAGAGGTGGTAGCGCCCGGCTTCCGCCCTGAAGCCGCCGGAACCCGTCGGGCCGGCGTGTCCGTCAACGGTCACCCAGTTGCGGAAGCCGGATGTCTGGCGCACGAAGCCGCCCTTGGCGTCGGTCGCCTGTACCGGCTGCCAGTCGGCCGTCCATTTTCCGTTGACGAGCATGGTTGGTGTGTCTCCCGCGTTTCGTGAGATCCACCCATAGACGGCGCGGGCGGGCGGGGAAATGCCGGAGCTGCGCGACAAACCGTTGCCGGATGGCGAACAATGAAGAAAGCGGGTTGCCGGCGCCTATGGCCTGGCGTCGATCTTGCCCTGCGAATGGGCCTGTTCCTGCGGGGAGGGCAAGCGCGGCAGGGCCATGGCCTCGAGCAGCGAATCGCAAATCGCCTTGCGCAATTGCTTGGAGGTCCGGACCGTCAGCTTCTTGTCGAGCCATTGCGCGGCCTGCATCAGGCCGACGCCCTCGCGCAAGACTATCTCTTCCGCCCGACGCAGTGCCCATACTTCAAGTTGTTCGCGCTCGTTCATGGGTTCACTTTCATCTCTGCGAAAACTTCTGCGGTCGATTCGCTTATAAAGAATATCAGAATATGTTTTTCTTGCTAATCGCGTTGGGAAGCAAAGTTAGACTGTCGCCGTCTTTTTGCCGGAACGTCTCGTAGGCCGTACCGGCGTCATCGTCCATGCCGAGCCAACCCGCTTCGCCTGAGCGATCCGGGATGGCGCAAGCGCCGGCGAATATGATATTCCGCGGACGGGCCCAGGGCGGACAGCGCATCGGCGAGAATGGGAAGAGCGTGAGCGAGGACGAACATCAGGGAGAGCCGGCGGCCGAGATACCGACGCCGCGCATGCTGGCCTGGTCGCGCAATTCGGCGCTCTACCGTCTCTCGCGCCGGATGATGACCGAGCGGGAACTCTCCGACGCCATCGCGCGCAAGGCCAAGCAGAAGTTCGAGGACATTTCGCAGGCGCAGGTGAAGGCGCTTTCGGCCGCGGCGGTGGCGTTCGGCCGCACCATGCTGGCGCTCGACGATACGGCCTATGCAGAAATCCGGGCACGCTCTTCGGCACGCAGCGGCAAGTCGAAGCGCGCCATCGGCCGCAAGCTGATCGAGAAGGGCGTCGATCGCGAGATCGTCCAGCAGGCGCTGGAGGAGACCGACGATTTCCTCTCGGCTCTGGTGTTCGCCCGCAAGCGGGCCTTCGGTCCGTACCGCCGGCCCGACGTCGAACTCGACGACAAGCGACGGGCACGAGAGTTCTCCGCCTTCGCCCGCAACGGCTTCGGCTTCGAGATCGGCCGGAGGGTGATGGACATGGACCGCGACGAGGCGGAGGAGATGCTGGCGGACCGGCCGTTTGTCTGACGGCGGCCGTGTTGCAGAGAAGATGTTGGGCAGGTGAGGGTACTGGCCGCCAGCAACCGACTTGTGCGGTCAGAGCGACCACTTTTCCGGAGAGAGTTGATGCACGACCTGACGCCTCAGGAGCGATTTCGGATCGAGGTTATCCTGGATGCAGCCAAGGCCGCGGACTGGGATAGGTTTCAGGCGCTCTCCGACCAGCCATTTTCCAACGCCGCGTCGATGCGGGAGCAGTTCGAGGAATCTTCGGCCGCAATCCGCGGCTCGAAGAGCTGCCGTCTGGACGTTGACTTGAAGCACCATGACGATGGTGCCCGGCTTCTATTCGCCAGGATTCAGCTCGATACCACAGCGCCGCCCATCATTCTGACCTTGCACAGCGCGAATATAGAAGCGGACAGTGCGATCAGTATCTGGACGTTTTTCCCGGAGATGGACTTCTCCTAGCTCGGTCGTTGCAGATCTGATCTCGGCGTCGATGATCGTCGGGGCCGTTGGTGCATGTTTGAGAGCCCATCTCACAGGCTCCTGCAAGAATGTCGTCTTTTGACAGGCGACACAGCTCAATCCATAGACGCCGGCCTTCGTTTACAGAGATCGCATAAGATAGATTATGGAACTCACGGGGATACTGGGAACCGGGTGTTCAGCAGCATTTGACCATGACCGCCATACCAGGACCCGGTCTCACGCCAGGCCCCGTCGAAGTCAGAATGCGTGGAATGTCAGCGTCGTCAGCGTGCGGTCGACATCAGGAATGTCGACGAAGATCGCATTGACGTATTTGCCCACGTCCTGGTCGTCGGGAACGTAGATCTTGGCCAGGAGGTCATATTCGCCGCTGGTCGAATAGAGTTCGGACACGACTTCCTTTTCGTAGATGCGATCCGCCACCTCATAGGTCTTGCCGGGCCGGCAGCGCACCTGGATGAAAATGCAGTTCATCGTAGTTCTCCTCGCTGAACATTCACGAAATCAACAGCTTGCCGAACAATTCTCACGTGCGGAGCGAGCATTTCAGCCCGCAACCTCGACGTCGACCTCGAAGACCAGCTGGTCATAGGCCGGTTCGACATGCGGCGGGGTTTCCGCCATCACCGTCTCATAGTCGAGCGGAATATGCATATGGGTCAGATAGGCGTGGCGCGGCTTCAGCCTTTCGATCCAGCCCAGCGCCTGTTCGAGCGACAGATGGCTCGGATGATGCCGGTATTGCAGCGCATCGATGATCAGCACGTCCAGGCCGTCCATCCTGGCGACGGTCTCGTCGGGGAAGTCGCTGACGTCGCAGCAGTAGGCGACATCGCCGATCCTGAGCCCCAACGAGGGAATGTCGCCATGCTGCTGGACCAGCGGCTGGAAGCGGATCGTGCCGCCCTTCCCCGTGATCTCCAGCGGCTGCGAAAGATCCTCGATGACGATCGGCAGGACGATCGGTGGATAGTTGCTGCCGGCCGGCGTTTCCAGGCAATAGCCAAAACCCTGGCGGATGCGGGCCATGGTGTCGGCCTCGGCATAGATCGGGATGCGATGCTTCTGCATGACGAAATAGCCGCGCAGGTCGTCAATGCCGTGCAGATGATCGGCATGGGCATGCGTATAGATCGCCGCGTCGACATGCTGCACCTTGGCGGCGATCATCTGCTCGCGAAAGTCCGGGCCGGTATCGACGATCACCGTCGTCATGCCGCCGTCGGGCGCGATCTGCTGCACCATGAAGGAGGCGCGGGTGCGCCGGTTGCGCGGATTGTTCGGATCGCAGGCGCCCCAGTCGCCGTTGATGCGCGGCACGCCGGGCGACGACGCGCATCCGAGGATGGTGAAGCGGCGGCGATAGATCATGCTCAGAGCCTCGGCATCTTGGTAAAGAGGCGAAAGGCGTTGTCGGTGGTGATCCGCGCCATCTCGTCGAAGCTCACCCCCATGGTCTCGGCCAGGACCTCGGCCGTGTTGACCACATAGGACGGCTCGTTGCGTTTGCCCCGCCAGCGCTTCGGCGCGAGATAAGGCGCGTCGGTCTCGACCAGCAGCCGGTCGAGCGGCAGGCCCTTGGCGATGTCGCGCAGTTCGGTCGACTTGGGGAAGGTCAGGATGCCGGAGAAGGACACATAGCCGCCGAGCTCGATGCCGGTCTTCGCCAGCGCCTCACCGGACGAGAAGCAGTGCAGGATGAAAGGGAAGGCCCCCTTCCCCATTTCCTCGGTCAGGATCGCCGCCATGTCCTCGTCGGCGCTGCGGCTGTGGATGACCAGCGGCAGCTGCGTACGGCGCGAGGCCTCGATCTGGCGCAGGAATCCGGTCTTCTGGTCCTCCGGCTTCTGCGTGTCGTAGAAATAATCGAGCCCGCATTCGCCGATGGCGACGATCTTGTCATGGCTTTCCGCCAGGCGGACGAAATCGTCCGCCGTGACGTCCAGCTCCTCGTCGGCATTGTTCGGATGGGTGCCGACCGAGCAGAAGACGCCCGGATAGCGCTCCGTCAGCGCCAGCAGCGTGTCGAGCTTCTTCACCCTCGTGGAGATCGTCACCATCTGCGCGACGCCGGCCTCCCTGGCACGGGCGACCAGTTCGTCGCGTTCCGCGTCGAAGTCGGCGAAGTCGAGATGGCAATGGGTATCGATCAGCATGGACGTATCAAGCCTTCGCGTCCGCTTCCGGCGCGACATAGCGCGGGAAGACCGGCGCCGGTGCCTGAAGCTCGGTTCCGGGAACCAGCCGGCCAGCCTCGCCAAGGGCGGCGAAATCGCGCTTGTCGGCGGGAGCCGCAACCAGGTCCAGCAGCTTTTCCGCCGAAGCCGGCATGATCGGCTGGAACAGGATGGCGATCTGGCGCACCACTTCGGCCGTGACGTAGAGCACGGTTTCCATGCGCGGCACGTCGGTCTTGCGCAGCACCCAGGGTTCCTGCGCGGCGAAATAACGGTCGGCCTCGTTGACCGTGCCGATGATGGTCGCGACCGCCTTGTGGATCGCCTGCTCGGCCATTTCCGCGCGGCAGGTGGCAAGCATGGCATCGGCGGTCGCCAGCATCGCCCTGTCGGCCTCCGTCAGCGGACCGGGCGAAGGCACCTTGCCGTCGCAGTTCTTGGCGATCATCGACAGCGAACGCGAGGCGAGATTGCCGATGCCGTTGGCGAGGTCGGCATTGATGCGGGTGGCGATCGCCTCGGCGCTGTAGCTGCCGTCATGGCCGAACGAGACCTCGCGCAGGAAGAAATAACGCACCTGGTCGAGGCCGAAATGGTTGACCAGGTCGACCGGGTCGACGACGTTGCCGAGCGACTTCGACATCTTCTCGCCCTTGTTGAGCAGGAAGCCGTGGGCGAAGACGCGCTTGGGCAGCGGCAGGCCCGCCGACATCAGGAAGGCCGGCCAGTAGACGGCGTGGAAACGGATGATGTCCTTGCCGATGATGTGCACGTCGCACGGCCAGTACTTGGCGCGCGGGCCGTTCTGGTCTTCGACATAGCCGGTCGCTGTGATGTAGTTGGTCAGCGCGTCGACCCAGACATACATGACATGCTTCGGGTCGTCCGGAACCTTGATGCCCCAGTCGAAGGTGGTGCGCGAGATCGACAGATCCTTCAGACCGGATTTGACAAAGGAGATCACCTCGTTGCGCCGCTCGTTCGGACCGATGAAATCGGGCTGGTCCTCGTAGAGCTTCAGCAGCTTGTCCTCATAGGCCGAGAGACGGAAGAAATAGCTTTCCTCCTCGACCCATTCGACCGGCGTGCCCTGCGGTCCGTAGCGCACGCCGTCGGCGCGCAGCTCGGTTTCCTCTTCCTGGTAATAGGCTTCGTCGCGGACCGAATACCAGCCGGCATAGCTGTCCTTGTAGATGTCGCCGTTCTTCTCCATCCGGCGCCAGACTTCCTGGACGGTGACGTGGTGGCGCTGTTCGGTGGTGCGGATGAAGTCGTCGTTGGACGAGTTCAGCATCCGGCCCATGGCGCGGAATTCGTCGGAATTGCGCTTGGCGAGATCCTCGACCGCGATGCCTTCTGCCCGCGCCGTCTGCTGCATCTTCTGGCCATGCTCGTCCGTTCCGGTCAGGAAGAAGACGTCCTTTCCGTCGAGCCGCTGGAACCGCGCCATGGCGTCGGTGGCGATCAGCTCATAGGCATGGCCGATATGCGGCTTGCCGTTCGGATAGGCGATGGCTGTGGTGATGAAGTAGGTGTCGTTCATGGTCGGTCTTTGTGATCCGCGTCGATTGCGCCTGTGGGAGTATCGCCGGTTCTTAGAGCATTCCTGCGCCTTTAGAAACAGCAGTTTTATCGAACAGCTGCCTTGCGCCGGGGCGATGGCGCGGCAGCCGGGGCATCTTCACCGTCTAGGCGGCGACGGTGGCGAGAATGTCGAGGATGGTCTGCTTGCGCTCGAGATTATAGGCGCCGGCAATGGTCAGCTGCTCGGTGATCGAGGCAGACAGCCGCGCATAGTGCTCCGCCCGGCCGAGATCGCCGGCGAGCGCGGCAGCGCGGGCCTGTTCCATCAGGAATTCTCCGAGATGCTCGGTGAAGAAGCCGAAGGCGACGTCGCTATCCTTGGCGCTGAGCGCATCGGCCAGCTTGTACATGGTGCGCCGCGCCGCCGGGCCCTGCTCGCCGAGCAGCTTTTCGAAGGCCTCGATGATGTCGGCTCCGCCGTAGTTTGCCAGCTTCAGCGCCCGGGCCACGCTGCCCTTGGAGAGTGCCAGGATCGGCCCGGCCTGCGGCTCGGCAATCGACAGCCCCAGCTGGCCGAGCGCCTGGCGCATGGCCTCGTCCGGGAGCGACGAGAGCTTCAGCGGCAGGCAGCGCGAGCGGATGGTCGGCAGGAGCTTGCCCGGCGCGTGCGACAGTACCAGGAACATGGCCCGTTTCGGCGGCTCCTCGAGGATCTTCAGGATGGCGTTCGCCGCGTTGCGGTTCAGGTCGTCGGCGGGGTCGATGATGACGATGCGCCAGTTGCCGGTGCCGGAGGTCTGCGAGAAGAAATGGCCGGCGCGGCGGACCTCGTCGATGGTGATCGCGGTCCTGACCTTGCCGGTCTTCTCGTCGACGGGACGGGCCAGATACAGCAGGTTGTGGCTGGCGCCCGAGGCGATCTGCCGGCTCACCCCGGATTCCGGATCCGGGTCGGCGATCCGCTCCGGCGCGCTTTCGGGGTCCGGATGGGACAGGACATGATTGGCGAAACGGAAGGCGAGCGTCGCCTTGCCGATCCCCTCCGGTCCCTCGATCAGGATGGCGTGGTGGCCCTTGCCGGAGCGATAGGTGCGCGCCAGGAATTCCTCCGCCGCCTCGTGGCCGAAAAGCCTCGTGTTGACGGCGGGCGCAATCGCCCCGTCGAGCACACCTTGACGTTCCTCGCTCATTCGGCGCCGACCGTTTCCGGCTGGCTGACCGCTCTCCGGCCGGCCAGCAGCGGCTGGACCGCCTCGGCGATGCTCTCGGCGATCTCGCCGACGCTCCGGTTCGCGTCGATCACCCGGCAGCGCTTCGGATCGGCGGCGGCGATGTCGAGAAAGGCCTGGCGGCGCTTTTCGTGGGTATCGAGTTCTTCGCGCTCGAAGCGATCGGGTGCCGCCTCGCCGCTCGCCTCGGCAGCCAGACGGCCGCGGGCGCGCTCGAGGCCGGTTGCGGCCGGAAGATCCAGCACCAGCGTCAAGTCGGGAACAACGCCGTTCACCGCAATGCGCTCCAGCGCGTCGATGAACTCGACTTCGAGATTGCCGGTGACGCCCTGGTAGACGCGCGAGGAATCCATGAAGCGGTCGCACAGCACGACGAAGCCCTTGGTGAGCGCCGGTCGAATCACCGTCTCGACATGGTCGTTGCGGGCGGCGGCGAACAGCAGTGCTTCCATGCGGATGCCGAAGGGCTCGGCAGCACCGGACAGAAGCACGTGGCGCAGCGCCTCGGCGCCGGCGGAACCGCCCGGCTCGCGCGTGGTGATGACGTCGAGGCCCTTGCGGCGCAAGCTGTCGGCCAGACGGCGAATCTGGGTCGACTTTCCGGCCCCCTCGCCTCCCTCGAAACTTACGAACAATCCGGCACCCGTCGACACTATCTTCGCCCTGTCTTTTCGGCCACGCCGGCCGTTTCGCCCTGTTTAGCGCATTACATAGGGCCGCGAAACCGCAATCGGAAGCCTATGGATAGACTCGACGAGCTTCAGAGCCAGAAGAACAGCAGTTCAAACAGGGCGTCGCCGGCCTTCTGGCGCAGCGTCCCCTCGCCCACCGCGGCGGCACTCTGCAGCTTGACCTCGCGCAGCAGCCGCTCGCCCGACGACAGCTGGAGAACGCCGACTTGCGCGCCGACGGCGAGCGGCGCCCTAAGTGGCCAGCGGTAGACGATGCGCGCCTGCAGGCGCTCCGGATCGTCGATCGGCACGAAGACGTCGACCGGCCCATCCGCCACGAGATCGACCGTGCCGGCATCGCCGCCATAGACGCTCGCCGCGCCGACGGTCTGGCCCGGCTTGAACAGATGGCGCATCTCAAAGGCGCCGAAGGCCCAGTCGAACAGGCGCACGGCCTCCTCCGTCCGCTCCTTGTCGCTCGGCAAGCCGCTGATCGCCAGGAACAGCCGGCGCCCGTTGCGCTCCGCCGAGGCGACCAGCGCATAGCCGCTCTCCTCGGCAAAACCCGAAGCCAGCCCGTCCACGCCGGCAGCACGGCCGATCAACGGATTGCGGTTGCGCTGCAGGATCTTGTTCCACTCGAATTCGGGCTGGGCAAACAGCCGGTAGAAATCCGGATAGGTCGCCTGCAGATGCCGCGCCAGCGTGACCATGTCGCGCAGCGTCGTGCGGTTTCCCGGGGCCGGCAGGCCGGTCGGATTGACGAAGGTGCTGGCGGTGAGCCCGAGGACCTTGGCACGCGCGTTCATGCGGCCGGCGAATTTTTCCTCGCTGCCGTCCATGCCCTCGGCCAGGATGATGCAGGCGTCGTTCGCCATCTGCACCGTGATACCCTTGAGGAGGTCCTCGACGCGCAACTCGGATTTCAGCGCGGCAAACATGGTGGCGGTGCGCGACGGCGCGCCGCCTGTGCGCCAGGCGTGTTCGGAGACCTTGTAGACTGTATCGAGTCCGATCTCGCGCCGGCGGATCGCATCGAACACGACCTCCAGCGTCATCAACTTGGCGAGCGAGGCGGGCGGCAGCGGCTTGTCCTCGCCCTTGGCGAGCAGCACGGTGCCGGTCGAGGCCTCGATCATCAGGACCTGGGCGGCCTTGGTCTCGAACACCTTCGATACGGCCTGCTGGGCTGATACGGGAGTGGAAAGGATGAAGGCGACGAACAGGAGGGCAAGGGCAAGGCTGTGTCGCATGGTCTACTTCTGTTCATCGCCGCTGGGGCCGCTCGCCCCGGTTTGCGGCGCATCGACCGGCCTGGTGTCTAACGGCACGCGGAGAGCTTGGTGGTGCCGCGCGCGACCGAGGACAGAATCGAGGCCTCGGTCAGGCCGTCATTGCGCACCATAATCGCATCGAAGGCAAGCGCGGACGGCGCCGTGGCCGCTTGCGCGGCATAGGCCGATGCGGCGCTGGCGGCGGGAACCCTCAGATACTGGCCGTCGAGCGGACGCTCGCTCGGCATGGGGCCGAATTCCGGCAGCATCACGAACTGGTCGAAGGCGCCGGTGGCGGATGCGGCCATGCCGCCCGCCGGATAGGGCGCGGACGGCGTCGGGCCGGCAAGGCTGGTCATCGTCGGCGCGGCATAGGACGGGCTCATCGGCATGACCGAATTGTCGGCCGAGGCGACCATCACGCCGCTGGCGATCTGGCCCTCAGGGTTGACGGCCGGCGAGCGGTCGCCCTTCTTGATGTAGGAGGCCATCAGATAGGGCATGTCGTGGCCGTCCATGCGGGCCGGGCCGACATATTGCACGCGGACCTTGCCGGTGCCGCTGTGCGCCATGTCGAGCATGTCGGCGGTCTTGTTCGACAGGTCGATGATGCGGTCGGAATGGAACGGTCCGCGATCGTTGATGCGCACGATGACGGAGCTGCCATTGGTCAGGTTGGTGACGCGGGCATAGCTCGGCAGCGGCAGCGTCGGATGGGCGGCGGACAGGTAATGCTGGTCGTAGAGTTCGCCATTGGCGGTCTGCCGTCCATGAAAGGCCGAGCCGTACCAGGAGGCGATGCCGGTCTTGTCATAATTGGGGTTGTCCTTGGGGACGTAGACCTTGCCCTTCACGGTATAGGGCTTGCCGACCATGTAGCGCCCGCCGCCCTTCGGCACCGGTCCGTTCTTGACCATGCGGGGGCTCGCCTTCACGCCGTATTCCGACTCGGCAAAATATTCCTTGGATCGCTTGTTCTTGTTCTCGCTCTTGCCGCCCGTCGTGGCGCAGGAGGCGAGGCTGGCGCAGAGCACGGTCAATGCGAGCCATTTCGCTCCGCCGATCAGAGTTGCGCCGCCAATATCCGTCATCTGTCCCACTTGCCAATGCTCGGTCACGGCCCCCTGCCGCCGCAGTCCTGCCCGAAAGCGACTGCCGACCGTCCTGATACGATGCAGTAAATCGGCCACAACATGGCAGAATTGCGAACAATTGCCTCAAACGATGCGGAACAAATGCGATCATGGTTAATAGACAGATAACAAGAATGACGACATACTAGGCCATGAAATGGGCGGTAGTGGCCGACAATGCCGCGGAATACCGCTGCGATGCAGGGCCTCGGACGTTTTCCCGCCGTGCTCAAAACCGTCTTGCCAAGCGCCCTGTCATTGCGCATAAGGCGGTTGACCGGAGGAGTGTCCGAGCGGTTTAAGGAACCGGTCTTGAAAACCGGCGTGCGGGAAACCGTACCGTGGGTTCGAATCCCACCTCCTCCGCCAAGGTCGACCGAAATCAGCAGCTTTAGGGCGCAATGGTTCGAAGTGGCACTTGTCTGTCAGGGACTTCGGCCGGGTGTGAAGACATGAGAAGAAAGCGCCTGAACCATGCAGTCTTCACGCTCTGCCACATGTTTTGTGGCTGGAGGCTGATGAATAGCTATCAGCAGATTGCAGAACTGGGCAGCGGCACCCTCGCAATCGATGTTGTGAGCGGCCGTTGCAGTTTTGGTGGCGAGGACATTCCCTCCCTCACCATCGCCAATGAGTTGCAGTGTTGGTTTGCCTCGGACATGGCAGCCAACCATATTCAGACAGACAAGATCGTCTCTGCGACGCTTACAGCCAGTTTGACCCTTGGTGTGGTGAACAAGGGCCGTCGCGTCAAATCTCAATACTACTTCTCCAACGGCAAGCACTTGAATTCGCCCGAAATCTTCCAATGCAGGATCGAGTGCCGAGGCAAGATCGTCACCGACGAAACAGATTATGAAAGCGCATATTCCGACATTGCGGAATGGCCGGTCGATTTCGCCCTGGCGCAATGATAGGGTGTCATTGGTAGCCGCCGGTTTGGGCCGAAGTCGGATACATGGGCCCGGTGCCCGTCAGGAGGTTCAATCTCCACAAGGCTGTGCCTTCGCCATGCGAAATAAAAACGCCGACCGTTCGGATTTTACCGATGGATTTAGGCGCGACGGAACCAGTTTTGCCGCAATGTGGTTATAGGAGCGAGTATCAGGAGCAAATACATGCGCGCCATATTCTTAGTGATCATCGCCTCGGTGCTCAGCATCCTGGCTTTCAAGTACAACGACAACTCGCTAGGCCAGAACCAGCTGATGGCCTCGCCGGTCGACGTCGCCGCTGAATAAGCTTACGACGTCTTGCCAAGACGTCTTACGGCCGGAGCTTTATCTTCAGCCCAGCCATTGCCGCAGCCACTCGGGCGCCAGCCGCGCCTCAAGCTCTTCGGCCAGTTCGTCCAGCGCCGTTTCGACACTCTGGCGGTAGTCGCCTCCCCCGCCGCTGATCCCAAAACTCTCCAGAAGTCTGCCCCGGTAGGAATCGCTGGCAAACAGGCCATGCAGATAGCTGCCCATCACGCGGCCATCTCCGGAGCGCGCGCCATCCGGCCGCCCTTCGATGATCACCGCCGCGCGGGCGCAATCCGGGCCGTGCGTGACGCCGAGATGGATCTCGTAGCCCGAAAGCTCCGCATCGAATTCGACCGAGCGGGCGCGGCTGTTGCGCACCGTCTTTTCCGGCGCCATCACCGTGTCGACGTCCAGGAGGCCAAGTCCATCAACCGTGCGGCTTTCACCCTCCAGTCCAAGCGGATCAGCGACGGTGCGCCCTAGCATCTGGTAGCCGCCGCAAATGCCGATCACCCGGCCGCCGCGCCGGACATGGGCAGCGAGATCGGCGTCCCAGCCATTGGCGCGCAGGTCCTCCAGATCGCCGATCGTCGATTTCGATCCCGGCAGGATCACGAGACCCGCATCGACGGGAAGGCACTCGCCGGCCCGCACATAGACGAGGTCCACTTCGGGCTCGGCGGCAAGCGGATCGAAATCGTCGAAATTGGCGATGCGCGACAAGACCGGCACGGCGATCTTCAGCGCGCCGGCACGGCCGCTCGCCAGCCGCTCCAGCACGACCGAATCCTCGGCCGGCAGCCGCCCGGCGGCCTTCAGCCAGGGCACCACGCCGAAGCAGGGCCAGCCGGTGAAGCGGCCGATCGCCTCGATCCCGTCGTCGAACAGGCTGACGTCGCCTCGGAACTTGTTGATGATGTAGCCGACGATCTGCCGCCGGTCTTCTTCCGGCAGGATCGTGTGCGTGCCGACCAGCGAGGCGATCACCCCGCCCCTGTCGATATCGCCGACCAAGACCACCGGCACGCCCGCTCGGGTGGCAAAGCCCATATTGGCGATGTCGCCGGCCCGCAGGTTGATTTCGGCGGGCGAACCCGCGCCCTCGACGACGACGAGATCGGCGCCGTCCTTGACCGTGTCGAAGCTCTCCAGCACCGCCGACAACAGCTGCGGCTTCAGTTTCTGATAGTCGCGCCCCCTGGCCTGACCGAAGACCTTGCCCTGCAGAATGATCTGGCTGCCGGTCTCGGACTGGGGTTTGAGCAGCACGGGGTTCATGTGCACGGAGGACGGCACGCGGCAGGCCAGCGCCTGCAGCCATTGCGCCCGGCCGATCTCGCCGCCGTCATCGGCGACGGCGGCATTGTTGGACATGTTCTGCGGCTTGAACGGCCGGACCTTCAGGCCGCGATTGGCGCCAAGCCGGCAAAGCCCGGCGACGAGCACCGTCTTGCCGACGTCCGACCCGGTCCCCTGCAGCATCACCGCCTTCGCCATCGCTCGTCCCCAATGGTCATCGCCTCACGCAATGGAAGCTTTGCACGACGCAGGGCGAAGAAACCCGCCCGGCCGCGCCATGGCACACCGCGTCCACGCCGCACGCAACCGTGGCTGGACCGCCCGTGGTGCCGCGTCATGCTTCCCCATTGCGCCAATTCGTCTGGAATCACAATAGGCTGGCGGCCGACGGCCGGCGCAGTGCGGTACACCAGTACTTCGACGTCGAGGGAGAAAGCGGCGGGCCACTGCAGGGCCCTTTCGCCGAAAGAACTGCAGCGCTCCGGGACGCAAAACCAACTCCGGAGGCGCTGACGGCAATTACGCGCCGTTGGGAGCTTTGTAGCGCGGCATTTCTTACCGGATGGTTAGCTCGCCGTTGTCGATCGACGGATTTTTGTTTTTTTCGCCGGGCGCGTTGGTCCTCGGGTTCGGTTGGGGCTCGTGTCGCGATCGCGGCCAACCGCCTGAATGACCATCCGAGATTGATTTCTGCGCCGGAACCCCTAGGCTGGCCGGCGTGCTCCGATCGATCCGCCGGCACAGACCGTTCGACAAGTATGCGGGCATGGCTTGTTTCCTGCCGTTTTCGCCCTAGGTGCCAAGGATCAGCACCAATTCCCTCGCGCCGCCGCGTGTGCGTCGCCAAAGATCGAGACTGGGAGGTCTTAAGCTCATGAAGAAGCTCTTTGCGTCCACCATCCTTGCCGCAGCCCTCTATGCTCTGCCGGGCGCGGCCCAGGCCGCGGAATGCGGCGAGGTGACGATCGCCGAGATGAACTGGGCTTCGGCCGGCGTCGCCGCCCATGTCGACAAGATGATCCTGGAGAGCGGTTATGGCTGCAAGGCGACGCTGGTGACCGGCGACACCATGCCGACCTTCACCTCGATGAACGAGAAGGGCGAGCCCGACATCGCGCCGGAAATGTGGGTGAATTCGGCCCGCGAAGTGCTGGAAAAGGCCGTCGCCGAAGGCCGTCTCCTGCAGCTCGCACCGATCTTGAGTGACGGCGGCGTCGAGGGCTGGTGGATCCCGAAATTCATCGCCGACGCCAATCCCGAGATCAAGACCGTGCAGCAGGCGCTCGAACATCCGGAACTCTTCCCCGCGCCTGAGGATCCGTCCAAGGGCGCCATTGTCAATTGTCCCTCCGGCTGGAGTTGCCAGATATCGACCGCCAATCTCTACAAGGCCTTCGGTGCCAAGGAGAAGGGATTCGAGCTGATCGACACCGGGTCCGCTGCCGGGCTGGACGGATCGATCGCCAGCGCCTTCGAGAAGAAGACCGGCTGGCTCGGCTACTACTGGGCGCCGACCGCCATTCTCGGCAAGTATGAAATGGTCAAGCTGTCCTTCGGCGTCGGCCACGACAAGGCCGAATGGGACGCCTGCACGGCGGTCGCCGACTGCGCCGCGCCGAAGGTCAATTCCTATCCGGTCTCGGACGTCTACACCGTCGTCACGCAGAAATTCGCCGAGAAGAATCCGGTGGCGATCGACTACCTGAAAACGCGCAAGTGGGACAACCATACCGTCGGCAAGGTGCTCGCCTGGATGGACGAGAACCAGGCGACCAATGAGGAGGCGGCAAAGCACTTCCTCGAAACCTATCCGGACCTCTGGACCACCTGGATTGCCCCCGACGTCGCCGAGAAGGTCAAGGCCGGCCTCTGATCCTAGCCGCGCGCGGGCGACCGGTCGGCGGCGCGCGGCGCGATCCCCGACCCGTCGCATTGGCGCGAACTTGCACGGGAGGATCGAGGTGGATGCCCGGAGCGGCCGAAGGGACTGGAGGGGTAGGACATGCTTTGCGATCAACTGCCGCAAGTGCTCTGCGAGTTTCCGGCGCTCGACGCTGACCTGCTGCGCGAGATGCGCAAGTCGATCGACGCCGGCTTCAAGGCATTCGTGCGCGCCTATGGCGACACGCTCGACAGCGCGCTCCAGCCGCTGCAATGGTTCCTGAACTGGCTGGAAAACCTGTTCGTCGGCGCGCCGTGGATCGTCTTTCTCACCATCCTCGCGGCGATCGTCTATCTCGCCAGCCGCAGCCTTCGGATCACGCTCGGGACGCTTCTCTCCATGGCCGCGATCGGCCTTGTCGGCCTTTGGCAGGACACGATGGTGACGCTCGCCATGGTCACCGTCTGCACGCTGATCTCGATTGTCCTCGGCTTGCCGATCGGCATTTTGATGGCCCGCTCGGACCGAATACAATCCACCGTCAACCCGGTGCTCGACGTCATGCAGACCCTGCCGAGCTTCGTCTACCTGATCCCTGTGGTGATGATCTTCGGCATCGGCAAGGTGCCGGGACTGATCGCCGTCGTGGTCTATGCCGTGCCGCCGATGATCCGGCTGACCAATCTCGGCATCCGGCTGGTCGACCGCGAAGTGCTCGAAGCCGCCGACGCCTTCGGATCCTCGCCGCGGCAGAAGCTCTTCGACGTGCAGATCCCGCTGGCGCTGCCGACCATCATGGCCGGCATCAACCAGACCATCATGATGGCGCTCGCCATGGTCGTCGTGGCCTCAATGATCGGCGTCGGCGGGCTCGGCAAGAACGTGCTCCAGGCGATCACCAACCAGTTCTTCACCGTCGGCTTCCTCAACGGCTTCGCGCTGGTCGTCATCGCCATCGTCTTCGACCGCACCAGCCAGGCCTTCGGCAAGCGGATCCAGCGCTATACCGAGGTCGTCCATGGCTAGCAGCATCGAGATACGCGGCCTCTACAAGATCTTCGGACCGCGTGGCGGCGATTTCGTCGAGGCGGTGAAGGGCGGCATCGGCAAGGCCGAGCTCAACGAGCGATCGAGCCATGTGATCGCCCTGAAGGACATCAACATCACCATGCCGGCCGGCTGCATCACGGTGGTCATGGGCCTGTCCGGCTCCGGCAAGTCGACGCTGATCCGCCACATCAACCGGCTGATCGAGCCGACGGTCGGCGAGGTCCTGGTCGACGGGGTCGACGTCTGCCGCATGCAGCCCGCAGAGCTTCGGGCGTTCCGCCGCGGCCGCACCGCCATGGTGTTCCAGAAATTCGCCCTCCTGCCGCATCGCACGGTCCTGGAAAACACCGTCTACGGCCTCGACATCCAGGGCGTCGACCGTTCTGCGAGCCTGGTCAGGGCACGCCGCTGGATCGAGCGCGTCGGTCTCTCGGGCTTCGAGAGCCACTATCCCAACCAGTTGTCGGGCGGCATGCAGCAGCGCGTCGGCCTTGCCCGGGCGCTCGCCACCGATGCCGACATCCTCTTGATGGACGAGGCGTTTTCCGCGCTCGACCCGCTGATCCGCGTCGACATGCAGACCATGCTGCTCGATCTGCAGCGGGAGCTGCAGAAGACGGTGGTGTTCATCACCCATGATCTCGACGAGGCCCTGAGGCTCGGCGACCGGATCGCCGTGTTGCGCGACGGCGAGGTGGTCCAGCAGGGCAGCGGCCAGGAGATCGTGCTGCAGCCGGCCGACGACTATATCTCGGCCTTCGTGCGCGAGGTGAATCGGACACGGGTGATCCAGGCCGGCGCGATCATGACGCCCAAGCCCGCGCCGCACGGTAGTCCGACCGTGCCCGTCGACGCGGTCCTCGAAACCGCCGCCCGGACCATGCTGGAGGCCGGCGCGACCGCAGCTGCGGTCGTCGACGCCGCGGGACAGGTCGTCGGCTCGATCGACATGACCGCCACCATGGCCGCCATGGTGACGCCGGCCGGCCATCCCCATCGCTTCGACGCGGCGCAATAAACGCGGCCTCCCGCCCCTGCCCTTCCGTTTGTCCGTTGCAGCCCCGGGCAATAGGCATTAAATCCTGCAGCACAGATTTCATGAGGACCGAGAACATGGCGACCGCACCCAATCCGCTTTCCGAACTCCTGGCCGAGAAGGGCGTGCTGCTCGCCGATGGCGCGACCGGCACCAATCTCTTCGCCATGGGGCTCGAAGCCGGCGAAGCACCGGAGCTATGGAACGAGAGCCAGCCGGAAAAGATCACCAAGCTGCATCAGGACTTCGTCGATGCCGGCGCCGACATCATCCTCACCAACTCCTTCGGCGGCACCCGCCATCGCCTCAAGCTGCATCATGCTCAGGATCGCGTCCATGCGCTGAACAAGAAGGCGGCCGAGATCGCCCGCGCCGTTGCCGACAAGGCGCCGCGCAAGGTGATCGTCGGCGGTTCCGTCGGCCCGACCGGCGAACTGCTGCAGCCGCTCGGCGCCATGACCTATGACGAGGCGGTGGCCGCCTTCGTCGAGCAGATGGAGGGCCTGAAGGCCGGCGGCGCCGACGTCGCCTGGATCGAGACCATGTCCTCGGCCGACGAAATCCGGGCTGCGGCCGAAGCCGCCGTCAAGGTCGGCCTGCCCTATACCTATACCGGCTCGTTCGACACCGCCGGCAAGACGATGATGGGGCTCGACCCGAAGGATATCCACGGCGTCGCCAAGGACATCGGTCCGGGACCGCTCGCGGTCGGCGCCAATTGCGGCGTCGGCGCTTCGGACATCCTCGCAAGCCTGCTCGACATGACCGCCGCCGATCCTGCCGCGACCGTGATCGTCAAGGGCAATTGCGGCATTCCGGAGTTCCGCGGCACCGAGATCCACTATTCCGGCACGCCGCCGCTGATGGCCGAATATGCGAGGCTGGCGCGCGATGCGGGCGCAAAAATCATCGGCGGCTGCTGCGGCACGTCCTGCGGCCATCTGGCCGCCATGCGCGCCGCGATCGACGGCTATACGCCGGGACCGCGCCCGACCATCGAGACCATCGTCGAGAAGATCGGCCCGCTGCGCAACAAGACCGCGACCGAATCGGGTGCACAGGAAAGCGGACGGCGCACGCGCCGCCG
This sequence comes from Rhizobium sp. Q54, assembly GCA_943370615.1. GTDB lineage: Bacteria > Pseudomonadota > Alphaproteobacteria > Rhizobiales > Rhizobiaceae > Allorhizobium. Next base: position 78,678 of record CALRRQ020000012.1, on the reverse strand, counting down.
CGGCTGAGACGTCCTCAGGCGCCGGTTCCGGCCGGCGCCATCAGGGTCCTGACGAAAGTCACGTAGCGATCCTTCAGGCCCGGCTGCAGCCGGTCGACCATCATCATGGCGATCTGGAACTCGACGAAGCTGTCCGGCTCCTCGAGCGCCATGGTCGCCAGATGCCGGACCGTTCCGTCATAGGCTTCCGGCGCGTTGGCGACCTTCTGGATGAAGGAGCCGAGCAGACGGTTGGTTACGATCCGCCCAAGACGCTGGCGCTGGTCCGGCGGCACCGGGCTTCCCTGCCGCATGGCGAACACGAAGGTGTCGAGATACATCAGCAGGCTGTCGAACTTGATCGCCTCGGCCGGCAGGCCGGCATTGCGATAGAGATCGACATACATGTCGCCGATCTTTTCCGCCGAATCCCAGTTGCCCATGTTGTAGCGGAAGACCGTGCCCGGATCGTGCGCCATCTTGCCGTAACAGATGAGCGCCAAAAGCAGCGCCCAGTCGCAATACATGCCCTTGGTTGGATGGTGCTCGACGAAGTCGTGCAGCAGCGCCGAGAAGACGTCGCGGCGAAACATGCTGTAGTAGAGGCTGTTATTGCCCTTGGCGCCGCCGATATACTGGCCCATGCGCTCGCCCGGATCCTCGTCGGTCAGCGCGAAGGCCTTGGAATGCATGGTGCCGTGCTTTTCGGCAAAGACGACGCTCACCGGCAGCACGCCCATGTAGTCGTAGGGAAGGCCGGCGAGATCGAAGGTCGGCTGGCCCTCGACGGCATGGATCTCGTCGTCGTCGCCCATCGGCATGACGAAAGGCGTCGTCGCCGCGTCCAGCGCCAGCCGCATGTTGGCGAAGGGCGAGGCGTTGCCGGCGTCGATCCATGTGAGGCGCGGCGAGCGGTTGTGAAAATGGGCCCGCTTCTCCGGATCGCCGGAATTGTCGGACACGATCAGCACCGCGTCGCGTGCCTCGCAATAGGCGATCGCGCTGTCGATCGCCGCGCGAGACTGCTCGAGATTGCGATTGCTCGGCATGCAGATGGACAATTCTGGCATTGTGTAGGCTCCGACCTGGAAGGCGCCCGTCGCGGCACGCGACGTCATGGTTGTCTTGGCGCGAATCGACGGCCAATCGTCGCGACAGCCTTTCCATTCGCGCCTTGCCTGTCAACCAAACGCCATGCCGGCGGCAGGGCTCGCACCAGCCTTGGATAAGCCTCGGCCCCTAGCGTGTCCACGAACCGTCGATTTCAGGGAAACAGCGCCGAGAATGCCACCGCCCAAAGGACTGCCGGCAAAAGGACTGCCGGACGCGATCAACGCCTACCGGGCCGGCCGCTACCAGGACTGCGTCGCCCTGCTGACGCCCCTGCTCGCCCGGACCGCGACCGATGCCAGGCTGGTGCTGATGGCCGCCCAGAGCCATGCCAAACTCGGCAATTCGGAACAGGCGGCCCAGTTCTATGCGAAGGCTGCCGATCTCGACCCGCAGAACGCCCGCATGCTGCGCCTTCTGGCCGCCCGAAGCTTCAAGCGGGCGAGACGCCGGGCGCCGGCCCTCGTGCTGGCCCGCCAGGCGGCGCGCGGCGGCCCCTTCGACATCGAGGCGGAAAACACCTATCGCAGCCTGCTGCGCGAGCAGTTGTGCTTCGAGGAATGCGAGGCCGAGGATGCCCGTCTGCTGGAGCGGATGAAATCCGGCGATGCCGCCGCCTTCGCCGTGGACGACCCGCACGATCACATCATGTGGTGCGACGACGAGAGCCTCAATGCCCGCATCACCCGGATGCATGGCGGTACTGCCTTCACGCCGCAGTCTCGCGCTGCGCGCCGCGCCGTGCCGCATACCTTCGCCGAGCGGATCCGCATCGGCTATCTGTCGAACGACGTCTGCGACCAGCATGCGACCATGCGCCTGTTCCAGGGCGTGCTAATGGCCCACGACCGCGCGAAGTTCGACGTCACCGTCTTCTGCTACACCGACGACGACGTGCTGTCGGTCGACCAGGGAATGCGGGCGCAGTACGGACCGATCGTTCCGATCCGGGCACTCGACGACGAGCAGGCAGCGAACCTCATCCGATCGCACGGCATCGACATTCTCGTCGATCTCAAGGGCCACACGCGCGGTGCGCGCGTGAGCCTGGTCAATCGCGGGCTCGCACCGATCCAGGTCGCCTATCTCGGTTTTCCCGGCTGCGGAACCGGGATCGACTGCGACTACATCGTCTCCGACAGGATCGTCACGCCGGATGCGTCGAAGCCCTATTACCACGAGAAGCTCTGCCGCCTGCCGCACAGCTACCAGGCCAATGACAGCGTCCACCGTGCCCTGCCCCCGGCCGCCTCGCGCGAAAGCCTTGGCCTGCCGACGGACGCCTTCGTCATCGCCTCGTTCAATGCGGTCAGAAAGATCTCGCCGCGCACCGCAAGGCTCTGGGCCCGCGTGCTCGCGGCCATTCCGAAGAGCATTCTCTGGATGATGTGCGACGACCCTGACGCCCAGGCGAATTTCTGCGCCTTCATGGCAACGCTCGGCATCGGCGCCGGGCGCATCCATTTTGCCCGGCGCGCGGACTATCCCGAACACGTTGCGCGGCTTCAGGCTGCCGACATCGCCCTCGACACCTTTCCGACCAACGGCCACACCACGACCTCCGACAAGCTCTGGGCGGGCCTGCCGGTCATCACCTGCAAGGGACGCAATTTCACCTCGCGGGTGTCGGAAAGCCTGCTGACCGCGCTCGGTCTGCCGGATCTGGTCGCCGAGGGCGAGGACGGCATGGTCGAACTCTGCGTCGCGCTGGCGCGCGATCCCGGCCGCCTCGCCGAGATCCGCGGGCGGATCGCGGCAAACCGCTTCGCAGCGCCGCTCTTCGACACTCTGCGCTTCACCCGCCATCTCGAGCGGGCCTATGAGATGATGGTCGAGCGCGCGCGGCAGGGGCTCGAACCCGATCATTTCGACGTGCCGGAACTGCCCTTTCCCAAAGGCCCATTTTCCGCCGGCCGGCCTTGATCATCCGGCCAATCCACGACTATCACGACAGCCAAACATGCATGGAGAAGGAGGCGTCAATGCCGCAAACCCAGACAACCACTCTCGACAGCGCCACGGTCGCCGACAAGCTGCGCAGCCTCGTCGAGACCGATAAGGCCTTTCTCCAGCTCGTCTTTGAAAACCCGGAACACGACAATGTCCTGTTCGACGGTCTCGCGCTCCATATCGATCGCGAAAGCGAGGCGAAGTTCCTCAACTCGCTGAAGCTCGAGCGCTGCGGCGAGTGGCTCGGCAATTCAGCGCCCGCCCGGTTGCAGATCCGCCTGATGGAAGCCGCCCGTTCGAGCCAGCATCCCGCCTATCTCGCCTTGCGCAACGGCCTCGTCCGTTCCGGCGGCCTGGAGCGCGCCTATCCGAAGGCGGCGGTCTGAGTACGACACATCGGCCTATTGCGGCACGGTGCCGATCACCGCGATGATCGGCCCGAGCGGGAACAGGCGGTCGCGCCGCCCCGTTCCCGCGTCGTAGAGGCTCGAGATCGTGCCGTCGAGATAGAGCGCGTTGCGGCAGCCGAGCCCGTCGCGGAACAGCAGGGCGAAATTGTAGAATCGCACCGGCGTCTCCGAAATCACCATATGCACCCTGCCCGCCTGATCGACGCCGATGCCGTTGCGGATCTTCAGGCTGTCGCTGTCGGGCAGGAAACGCGGGTGGATCTGCCCGTCGATCACCAGCATCGGCCCGGACTGGGTCGCATAGTCGGCCGCGATCCGATCCTTGATGTAGCGCCCGGTTTCCGTGACCCCTGCCCGGCCACCTTTCAGCCAGAAGACGCCGTTCGGCAGCAGGTGAAAATTGCCCCAGCCCGCCTTGGTGCTGATCGCCTGCCGCTCGAAGCCATGCTCGACGAATAGCCCCACCGCCGACAAATCGTCGTGATACATGCCGCCATTCATCGCGATGATCGGGTAGTGCCGCTCCTTCCAGAGCTGGCGTGCGAGGGAATCAAAACTGCCGAAAGGCTGGCCCTGCGGGTCGCGGTGGTAGATTCGCATCAGGGAGCGGACAGGATCGGCGGTGCAGACGGTGTAGGAATTCCCGCCGTTCTGGAGCGCCGAACAGCCGTCCTCGGCCGTCACAAGCGACGCCTGCAGCGCCGCAAGCAGTAAAAGCAAGGTGATGAAAATCAACCGCATGACGCCCCGCCTTAAAGTCCGGCGACAGCTTTAGCGCCTTATCCGGCGCGCCGCCAGCCGGAGATCGGACCCACTGATCGTTAACGAAACATTCCGGGCATTTACGTTCCATTAACCATGGCCACCAAAGATGCCCGTCAGGCAGCATGCCCCCCCGGCTGCAATTTGGAGCGATGACTTGGCTCGGACCCTTTTTTTCATGAAGGAAATGATATGCCAGTACTGACATTTGCCAATACCAAGGGCGGCGCCGGCAAGACCACGGCAGTCCTCATTCTCGCCAGCGAACTCGCCGGACGCGGCAACCGCGTGACCATTCTCGATGCCGACCCGCGCGGCTGGATCAGCCGCTGGCATGCGATTGCCGGCGCCAGCAGCCTGATTTCCGTTGCCCCGGTCAACGAAGAAACGATCGAAGCCGCGACAGCCAGGGCGAAGAAGCGCGGCGGCTATATCCTCATCGACCTGCCGTCCAGCCAGGACGCGCTGCTCGCCAAGGCCGTCGGCCTTGCCGATCACGTGCTGATCCCGGTCCAGGGCTGCGCCATGGATGCTCAGGGCGGCGCCGAGGTGCTGGAACTATTGAAGGAGCTCGACGAAAGCTGCGACGTGCGCATTCCGCACTCGGTCGTGCTGACCCGGGTCAATGCCGCGGTGACCACCCGAGCCCTGCAGGCCGCCAAGGATTTCCTCGCCGCGCGCGGCATTTCCACCCTGTCGGTCGCGATTGCCGAGCGCGCCGCCTATCGCGACGTCTTCGACAAGGGCGGCATGCTGCAGGCGATGAATGCGGACGATGTCTCCAACCTGCCGAAGGCGCTGGAAAACGCCGCACGGCTCGCCGACGCGGTCACCGCCATGATGCCGCAGAAGGCCGCCCGCCCCGGGGCCGCACGCAAGGTCCCGGTCGCCAAGGCCGCCTGAGCCATCTACCCGGGAGGCAGGCCGAGCGCGTCCATATGGAAGCGCAACTGGTCTTCCGGGTAGCGGAATTCCCCTCCGACCGGACAGGCGCCACGGGCAAGGCAACCCTTGTCCATGCAGTGTGCACAGTCCTGGTCGGCGGCGAGAAACTGCCGGCAGGCCGCGACATCGAAGCGGCCGGCCGCAACCGCCCCCACCGGGCATCGCGTCAGGCACGGCTTGTCCCCGCAAGTGTCGCACGGATGGGCCGCGGACAAGTGCCCCTCCCCCTCGTCCCATTCTCCGGAAAATCCCAGCGCCCCACGATAGCCGTGCCACAGGCCGTATTGCGGGTGAATGAGGATGCCGAGCGGCGATGGCCGCAGGCCTTCGGCCATCACGGCCCAGCGCTGGAACGGTTGGTAAGGCGGGTCTGACGGATAATAGGCGGTCGCACCCGTCGTCTCGGCAATCGTGCCGATCACCGCCTTGGACCAGCGGTCGAGCGGATGAACGCCGCCGCGGTCCGGCTGTGCCGCCCGCCAGGCGCAGAAGGCCGGCCACATCGAGCCGCCGACATTGCCGATCAGCAGCACCGAGCGCGCCATTTGCCCGCCGGCAAGTCGCGGCCCGCCCTCGCCCTGCGGAAAGTACGCAGTGCCGCGCAGGCGCAACCCATGCGGCGCGAGGTCCGCCGCGATGCTCTCCTGAAATGGTGAAAGGCCGCTCATCGCGGCCCCTCGTATTTGTAGTGCGGTCGCCAGACCGATTCCTGGATCATGTCCGCGACTTTCGCCGCTCCGCCTTGCTCCCTGGCGGTGCCGGGATTGATTCAGCTGAAGGCGTCGGGCATCGAATCCTTGCGGCCGGCGATGTAGGCGGTGAGCGCCTCGTCGATGGCCGGATCGAGCGGCGGGGCTTCATAAGAGTCGAGCCACGAACGGCAGAGCGCGTTGGCGCGATCCTCGACGCGCTTCCTGCCCTCGATTTCCCACTGTTCGAAGGAATTGTTGTCGGCCAGCGCCGAGCGGTAGAAGGCGGTCTGGAAATTGGCCTGGGTATGGGCGCAGCCGAGATAGTGCGCGCCGGGGCCGACTTCGCGGATCGCGTCCATCGCCTGGCCGTCTTCCGACAGGTCGACGCCCATCGCCATCTTCTGCATCATGCCGAGCTGGTCCTGGTCGATCATGAACTTCTCGTAGCAGGCCGACAGGCCGCCCTCGAGCCAGCCGGCGGCATGCAGCACGAAATTGGTGCCGGCGAGCAGCGTCATGTTGAGCGTGTTGGCGCTCTCATGCGCGGCCTGGGCGTCCGGAACCTTGGACGCACAGAGCGAGCCGCCGGTACGGAACGGCAGGCCGAGACGACGCGCCAGCTGGGCGGCACCGTAGGAGACCAGCGCCGGCTCCGGCGTGCCGAAGGTCGGGGCGCCCGACTGCATCGAGATCGAGGCGGCAAAGGTGCCGAACAGCACCGGCGCGCCGGGGCGCACCAGCTGGGTGAAGGACGCGCCCGCCAGAACCTCGGCAAGGATCTGCGTGAGCGTGCCGGCGACCGTGACCGGGCTCATCGCGCCCGACAGGATGAAGGGCGAGAGCACGCAGGCCTGGTTGTGGCGGGCATAGACCTTGGCCGCGCCCAGCATGGTCTCGTCGAACACCATAGGCGAGTTGGCGTTGATGAGGTTCAGCATGACGCAGTTGTTCTCGACGAACTCGTCGCCGAAGACCAACTTGGCCATGGCGACCGAATCCTCGGCGCGTTCAGGCGCGGTGACCGAGCCCATGAACGGCTTGTCGGAATATTTGATATGGCTGTAGACCATGTCGAGGTGACGCTTGTTCACCGGAATGTCGACCGGCTCGCAGACCGTGCCGCCGGACGAGTGGATCGACGGCGCCATGTAGGCGAGCTTGACGAAATTGCGGAAGTCCTCGAGCGTCGCATAGCGGCGATTGCCGTCGAGGTCGCGCACGAAGGGCGAACCGTAGACGGGGGCGAACACGGTGGCCTTGCCGCCGATCTGGACGCTGCGGGCCGGATTGCGGGCGTGCCAGGTGAATTCGGAAGGCGCGGTCTTCAGCAGTTCGCGGCACAGGCCCTTGGGGAAATGTACCCGTTCGCCCTTCACCTCGGCGCCGGCGGCACGCCACATGTCGAGCGCTTCGGCGTCGTCGCGAAACTCGATGCCGATCTCCTCGAGGATGATGTCGGCATTGCGCTCGATGATCTGAAGGCCTTCCTCGTCGAGCACTTCATAGACGGGGATCTTGCGCTGGATATAGGGCATCGACGGCCCGGCACCGCCACCGGTGCGCGATGCGCGCCTGGCGGCTGCGCCGCGACCTTCGCTTCGGGTGCGGCGGCCCGCGCCGGTCTCTGTGATCTCGTCCATCTTGGGCTTCCTCGTTGTCGCGCTTCGCGCTGCTTCCTTTTCAATATGCTATTCGAATTCGCGTGGGAAACATTCCTTAATGCGCCAACCACTTGCGCCAGACAGACATCGGCTGCGACAGAACCCGGATTCGTCCCCGTCGCTTTTCACGGCTGCGACGTCGCTTTCGAAAAGAGATTTTAGCGAACTTGAGGTTTAACTGCCGATGAGGCAGTCTTTTAGCCGACTGCGATCTGAATCGCCAAACACCAATCGGGATGCGCCCCATGTCAGACGACGAAATCATTCTCGAAGATCTGTCCGACGAAGAGCTTGTGCAGCAGATGCACGACGACCTCTACGACGGCATGAAAGAGGAAATCGAGCAGGGTACGCGCATCCTGCTCGAGCGCGGCTGGACGCCCTATGACGTGCTGACCCAGGCCCTGGTCGAGGGCATGCGCATCGTCGGCATCGACTTCCGCGACGGCATCCTGTTCGTTCCGGAAGTTCTGCTTTCGGCCAATGCGATGAAGGCCGGCATGACCATCCTGCGGCCGCTTCTCGCCGCCACCGGCGCCCCGAAGCAGGGCAAGATGGTGATCGGCACCGTCAAGGGCGACATCCACGACATCGGCAAGAACCTGGTCGGCATGATGATGGAAGGGGCGGGCTTCGACGTCATCGACCTCGGCATCAACAATCCGGTCGAGAACTATCTCGAAGCGATCGAGCGGGAGAAGCCCGACATCCTCGGTATGTCGGCGCTTCTGACCACGACCATGCCCTACATGAAGGTCGTCATCGACACGCTCAAGGAAAAAGGCATGCGCGACGACTATATCGTGCTCGTCGGCGGCGCGCCGCTCAACGAGGAATTCGGCAAGGCGGTCGGCGCCGATGCCTATTGTCGCGATGCGGCCGTCGCCGTCGAAACGGCGAAGGAATTCATCGCCCGCAAGCACAACAGCCTGGCCGCCCAGGCCTGAGTGCTGACAGAACAAAGCCGACCGCGGTCAGCGGTCGGCTGTCTGGTATTCGGCGGAGGCGCCCGTCGTGCGGGGATGGTATCCTTCCCACAGCGTATAGCCGCTGGCGGATACGACGATAGTCAGGATGTAGACGGCGCTGAACTTGGCGACGGTGTCGAGCGTCATGATCCGATCTCCTCGTGGCTCCGGTCGTCCCGGTGAGCGGCCGGGAAAATGCCCGGCGTCCGGTCCGACCTTAGCCCCTGTAATTGTCAGTTCGCGGCGTTTTCGACGTCCTGCCCGGCCTGCTGCGTCGCATTCACGGTGTTGGCGGTATCCTTGCCCATGCCGCGAATGGTGTTGCCGCACGAAGCGAGACCGAAGGCCGATGCCATGAGGACGGCGACGAGGGTGAGTTTCCGGGTGTTCATGATAGAAAGCTCCATGTTGGGTGGGCATCTTCGAAAAATGTCGAGAATACGACCATGAAACGCGCCAACGCCGAAAAAGTTCAGATCATCGCCTGCGGCGCGATCGCCCGCGAAATCCTGGCTATTCGTGACGCCAACGGCCTCGACCATATCGACCTCGAATGCCTGCCGGCGATCTGGCATGTCTATCCGGAAAGGATCGCGCCGGCGCTGCGCGAAAAGATCGCCGCGGCGAAAGCCGCCGGCTACGGGCGCATCTTCATCGGCTATGCCGAATGCGGCACCCAGGGCCAGATCGACAAGATCTGCGCCGAGGAAGGCATAGAGCGCATCGCCGGGCCACACTGCTACGCCTTCTTCTCCGGCACGGAAAAATTCCTGGCCGAATGCGAGCATGAATTCACCGCCTTTTACCTGACGGACCTGATCACCCGCCAGTTCGAGGCCTTCGTCATCGAGCCCTTGAAGCTCGACACGCATCCGGAGCTTCGCGACATGGTGTTCGGCAATTACACCAAGATCGTCTATCTGGCGCAGACTGACGATCCCGCCCTGCAGGCAAAGGCGAAATGGGCGGCCGACTATCTCCGCCTGGACTATGAATACCGCTTCACCGGCTACGGCGACCTCGAACCGGCGCTGCGCGCCCTGGGCTAGGGCCGGACGGGCATACCGAGCCGCCCCGCCTCGCGGCTACTTCACCGAATTGGCGACGCTGCGGCCGGCATCCTGCGTGGCGTCGACGGCATTGCCCATGTCCCGGCCAAGTCCGCGGATGGTATTGCCGCAAGCGGTCAGTGCAAGGAGCGACAGGCCAAGGGCTGCGGCCGTGGAAATGCGTTTTGACGACATCATCGTCCCCCGAATGGTTCAACAGACTTTGCGTCCATCGCACCGGCTTTGGCCAAAAACATGGCAGGACAAAAAAGCGGGCGTCGCTCGCAGGGTTATGCAACACTTCCGATTGTCGAGCGTCCGGCCGGCGATCCGGAATTGCTCGCTTTTAACTCAACTTTCAGCATGCCTGCCTAAATAAGTTGCGCCTTAATGCCTCGGCAATCCACCCATAGCAGGATGGCATCAGGTCGAAGCAACAATGAAAAGGCTTGAAAAGCATGACCGACGGGGTGGGAAGTTTAGCGTATGATTTCACGGCAGCCGACGAGAAGGCGGTGCCGGAGCCTCTCTCGGCGGTTCTCGTCCGCCTGTCGCGCCACGACAAGCCGACGATCACCATTCGCGACATCGCGATCGCCCTCCAGGACCGCTCCTTCGGCGCCTTCCTTCTCGTCTTCGCGCTGCCCAATCTCGTGCCCATGCCGCCGGGCGCCACGCTGTTTCTCGGCCTGCCGCTGATGTTCATCGCCTGGCAGATGTTCGCCTCGGCCGAGGGCCGCATCTACCTTCCCCGCCGCATCGGCGACTATGGGGTGACGACCGCGACCTTCGGGCTCGTCGTCAACCGCCTGTCCCCTTGGCTGAAGCGGGCGGAGACCTGCGTCAAGCCGCGCTTCTGGTTCCTCGAAAGCCGCCTGTCGGAACGTTTCATCGGCTTCTTCGCGCTGGTGCTCGCGGTCGTCGTCTTCCTGCCGATCCCGCTCGGCAACTGGCTGCCGGCGCTGGCGCTCGCCATCATCGGCTTTGCCCATTCCCAATGCGACGGCTTCGGCGTGTTGATCGGCGCCGCGGTCGGCGCGGTCTCCCTGGTCGTCGCATCCTTCGTGGTCTACACGGCCGGCGCCGTGCTATTCCTGGTCGTCTGATCGAGAAGGTGCCAAAGGGTATGAGCGCGCAGCAGGCCAACCAGTCCCAATCCCCGACCGTCATGGTGATGACCGCCGGCGGGACCAATCCGGCGCTCGTCATCAACGCGCTGGCTCAACGCTTCCCCAAGCTTCACGTCGTCGTCGAACGGCCGGAATCGAAATGGGCGATCACCCAGCGCCGGGCCGCCCGGCTCGGCTGGATCCAGGCGCTCGGTCAACTGGCCACGATGATCGCCGCACGGTTGCTGCGGCCACTCGCCAGGCGGCGGATCGCATCCATTGTCGCTTCGGCCGGTCTTTCACCCGCCATCCCACCAGAGGTTCCGGTCCATCGGGTCGCCTCGATCAACGACGATGCGACCCGCGCACTGGTCACGCAGTTCAAGCCCTCCGCCGTCCTCTTGGTCAGCACCCGGTTGATGAACCCAGTTGCCCTCGCCGCCCTGCCCTGCCCCGTGATCAACCTGCATGCCGGCATCAACCCGCAATATCGCGGCCAGATGGGCGGTTACTGGTCGCTGGTCGAAGAAGATGCCGCGAACTTCGGCGCCACCCTCCATCTGGTCGATGCCGGCACCGATACCGGCGGCACGCTCTACGAGGTGCGCACCCTGCCTGATCAGGGCGATTCCATCGCCACCTACCCGCTGCTGCTGACGGTCACGGCAATCGACATCACGCTTCAGGCGGTCCAGGATGCGGTCGACGGTCGCCTTGCGCCCTTCGAGCCGGAGGGGCCGTCGGCCTTGCGCTTTCCGCCGCCGATCTGGACCTGGCTTGCCAACGGAATCCGGCGGCGAATCTGGTAATTCTTGGCCACGTCGCTTTTTGCTCTGTGCGACGTCGTCGCAAGCGCAGTCCGTCGCTTTCGGCCTGTGCATTGTGACGGAAAAGGGAGAGTGAGGACATGGCCGACCGGATCATCGTCTACTGGCGCGACATTCCCGCCCAGGTGATCGTCAAGCAGGGCAGGAAGACCGCCAAGCGCGAGCTGTCGCTGCGGTTCACCGAGGCGATCGACATGGCCGCGATGCGCACCGGTGCTGCCGAAACCGACGATTATCTCGCCGAGTGGCGCAAGGGCGATCCCGAGCCGGTCGGCGACGACCTCGAGGCTGAAGCCGACGCGGCCGCCGCCGCGCTGGAGGCGGCCTATGACAAGGCTCGCCTCGTTGCGCTCGTTCATGCCGGAGGTCGCGAAAATGGTTGATGGAAAGCCCGCACCCGGCAACGCCGCCCCGGCGAAGAAGGCCGCGACCGGCGCCTATACGCCCGGCAGCGTCTCGCCCAACCGCCGCGCCCGCCGCTCCTATACGATCCGTCTCTGGTCGGTGCGCCATTCGCGTTTCCTCGAATGGTTCTATGGCCGTTTCGCCAACGCCTTCCTGTTGCTTCATCCGCTGTGGAACAAGCTCGGTTACGCCCGGGTCGAAAAGCCGGTGACCTTCGTCGAGCGCAACGTCAAGGGACTGCTGTTCGACTGTCGCATGTGCGGCCAGTGCGTCCTGTCCTCGACCGGCATGTCCTGTCCGATGAACTGCCCCAAGCAACTGCGCAATGGCCCGTGCGGCGGCGTTCGCGCCAACGGCAATTGCGAGGTCGAACCCGACATGCCCTGCGTCTGGGTCCAGGCCTGGTCCGGCTCGCGCAACATGGTCAACGGTGACGCGATCCTCAAGGTGCAGAAGCCCGTCAATCAGTCGCTGCGCGAAACCTCGTCCTGGCTGCGCGTCACGGCCGAAGCCGCGGCGTCCCGCGAAACGTCCACTTCGGAACGGAAATCATGAGCCCTGACATCAACCCGCACGATCCCGGCGCACCGCTCGATCCCCTGCCCGGCCATTCCTCGCGCGGCCGGCTGGAACGGGTGCTGAGGCGCGGCGAATTCGCGGTCACCGCCGAGCTCAATCCGCCCGACAGCGCTGATCCGCAGGACGTCTACGAGCGCGCCTCCGTCTTCGACGGCTGGGTCGACGGCATCAATGCCGTGGATGCCTCCGGCGCCAACTGCCACATGTCCTCCGTCGGCATCTGCGCGCTCCTGACCCGCATGGGCTATGCGCCGATCATGCAGATCGCCTGCCGCGACAAGAACCGCATCGCCATCCAGGGCGACGTGCTGGGCGCGTCCGCCATGGGCGTGCAGAACATCATGTGCCTGACCGGCGACGGGGTCCAGGCCGGCGACCAGCCGGGCGCCAAACCGGTATTCGACCTCGACTGCATGTCGCTGCTCGAAACCGTGCGCACCATGCGCGACGAATCGAAATTCCTCTCGGGCCGCAAGCTGTCCACCCCGCCGCACGTGTTTCTCGGCGCCGCCATCAATCCGTTCGCACCGCCTTACGATTTCCGTCCCTATCGCCTCGCCAAGAAGATCGAGGCCGGCGCGCAGTTCGTGCAGAGCCAGTACTGTTTCGACGTGCCGATGTTCCGCGAATACATGAAGAAGGTGCGCGATCTCGGCCTGCATGAGAAATGCTTCATCCTGGTCGGCGTCGGGCCCCTCGCCTCGGCCAAGACCGCCAAGTGGATCCGCTCCAACGTGCCGGGCATCCATATCCCCGATTCGGTCATCAAGCGCCTCGAAGGGGCGCAGGATCAGAAGAAGGAAGGCAAGCAGCTCTGCATCGACATTATCAACGAGGTCAAGGAGATCGAGGGCATTTCCGGCATGCACGTGATGGCCTATCGCCAGGAGGAATATGTCGCCGAGATCGTCCACGAATCGGGCGTCCTCAAGGGCCGCAAGCCATGGAAGCGGGAGGCGAACCCCGTCGATGCGCTCGTTGCCGAACGGCTCGAGCAGATCCGGGAAGAAAAGGTCGAGGACCAGCAGCAGATGGCCGGGCTTGCCGCCCAGCACCAACCGAAAACACCGAACTGAAGGCTTGAGCCGCGGCCTTTCCGCCGCGCTTGCAACCCCATTTTAGGCCCGCTAGACCTAGTCGAAGCGCCCGACCGGAGAAACAGCAATGACCCGCACCATCGTCGCATCCGCCACACGAGAAATCATCATCGGCTTCGACCAGCCGTTCTGCGTCATCGGCGAACGCATCAATCCGACCGGCCGCAAGAAACTTGCCGCCGAGATGATCGAGGGCAACTTCGACACCGTCATCAAGGATGCGCTGGAACAGGTCGCCGCCGGCGCCACCATGCTCGACGTCAATGCCGGCGTCACCTCGGTCAACCCGAACGAGACCGAGCCGGGCCTGCTGGTCAAGACCATGGAGATCGTCCAGGGCCTGGTCGACGTGCCGCTGTCGATCGACAGTTCCGTCACCGCCGCCATCGAGGCGGCGCTGAAGGTCGCCAAGGGCCGTCCGCTGGTCAATTCGGTCACCGGCGAAGAGGAAAAGCTCGAAGCCATCCTGCCGCTCTGCAAGAAGTACGACGTGCCGGTCGTCGCCATCTCCAACGACGAGACCGGCATTTCCATGGATCCCGACGTGCGCTTTGCGGTCGCCAAGAAGATCGTCGAGCGCGCCATGGACTATGGCATCAAGCCGCACGACATCGTCGTCGACCCGCTCGTCATGCCGATCGGTGCGCTGGGCGATGCCGGCCGCCAGGTTTTCGCCCTGCTCTACCGCCTGCGCAACGAGCTGAAGGTCAACACCACCTGCGGCCTGTCCAACATCTCCTTCGGCCTGCCGCACCGCCACGGCATCAATGCCGGCTTCATCCCGATGGTCATCGGCGCCGGCATGACCTCGGCCATCATGAACCCCTGCCGCCCGCAGGAAATGGAAGCCGTACGCGCCGCAAACGTCTTGAACGGCACCGATCCCAATTGCGGCAACTGGATCATGACCTATCGCGACCACAAGCCGGCGGAAGCTGGCGCCGCACCCTCCACCACCGCCCCCGCCGCCTCCTCCGGCCGCCGCGGCGGCCGTGCGGCAAGGGCGGGTGCCGGTGCTGCGACGGAATAGGCGATATTCTTGTCGATCTTCCAGAGCCCGGACGCAAAAGCGCCGGGCTCTTTCGATTCAGTTCCGATTCGACTTCACGGCGAAACATCCCCAGCCGTCTATCTTACCTCCGAATTTTCCGGCGACTTCTTGCAGGAATGCTTCTATGTTTGAGATATGCTGATAACTTGGCACCATCAATATCGTCGCGGTGACATCCCAGGGAAACTCATCTTCGCTATCGTCGTCACCATCGGTCCTTTGGTAGCAAATTCTATCGAAATCGCCTTGCACGATATCCATAAAATCAATTGCTGAGCTCTCCTTCGGAAAGACAATCGAGAAATCCACATCTCTCGACCTGGACAAATCATCTCCATTGTCTCGCATCCGGCGAAGACTGTTTCCATTTTCATCATCCGGGAATGATTGGCTCACGTTTTCCTATCCTCTTTCTCGACAAGCTGTACACTCCCCGCTTGGTGGAGGAATCTCCATGGGAACAGCACGTAGCGACGGCGCCTACAGAAGCTTTGACTACCTATCAAATCATGGATAGCTCCACGCGACACGAGCTGCACAATTTATATTTCAAAGCGATGGAATACCGGAATGAGATATTTAATAATGCTTGTAGTTTTCATATTTGCAATATATATACTATTTGGCCACAATCCCGAAAACTGGAATGAACAAATAGACGGCAAAAGCTATAGTGAAATAAACACAATATTTGGAAAGCCATCACACCGCTGCTCCGAAGTTGGAGCGTGCGACGTTTGGGTTTCTGGTTATTTGGTATTTGGAGTTTATATTTTCCCTTCTATTATGATTGTTTCCTTTGAGGGAAATAAAATGGAGAAGACATTCATATACCTTCCATTTTACAATCACAACATGCATAAACTCATAGTTAGCCTCGCTAAACGGGAACCTTAGCCACAGGCAATGCATTTTGTTGCGTATATTTCTGACGGCAACTAAAAATCTTTCCTACATCTCCGCATGCAAAAAGAATCAGGTGACAGCTTGGTTTAAGGCCGAAGGCGAACGCAGAATCGCGGCGCCGGCTGCAGTTCTTGCATGTGATTGAAGTCTGCAGGGATACGCCTCCTTTGGCGCAAGGCCTATCATGCGCGGGAGAGACGCCTCCAGCAACACCGGAAATGGAAGACACTGGTGGTTCAACCTTCTGCGCCATTGCTGATAACACTCAAGACCAAAGCCTACCATGCCAGCCGCGCTTGAGACCGGATCGTCGAAGAGGCGCTCGGCAGCGTCCTTCAAGACCGATCTCTTTTTCACGCTCTGGTCTATCCGCCCCATTCGCGCCCTCGCCGCGCGACCGAATTTCCGCTTGGTGATCTTTTCATGTCGGGAATAGACAACTATCACATCCGCGTCGCGGGCATCCTGCCGGGACCCAGCCCTCGATCCCGTTCCTTGAAGACGCCGGAAAGACGATCATGACGGACGCATCCCAGACAGACCCCCTCGTCCTCTTCATGCCGTCCGGCAAGCGCGGCCGGTTCCCGGTCGGCACCCCGGTCCTTGATGCCGCCCGCCAGCTCGGCGTCTATGTCGAGAGCGTCTGCGGCGGGCGTGCAACCTGCGGGCGGTGCCAGATCGAGGTGCAGGAAGGCAACTTCGCCAAGCACGGCATCGTATCGTCCAACGACCACATCTCGCCGCCCGGGCCGAAGGAAAAGCGCTATGACGAGGTGCGCACGCTGCCCGAGGGCCGGCGGCTTTCCTGTTCCGCGACCATCGAAGGCGATCTCGTCGTCGACGTGCCGCAGGACGCCGTGGTCAATGCCCAGGTGGTGCGCAAGGCCGCCAGCGACCGGGTGATCGAGCGCAATCCCGCCGTCCATCTCTGCTATGTCGAGGTCGACGAGCCCGACATGCACAAGCCGCTGGGTGATCTCGACCGCATGAAGGTCATGCTGGAGAAGGACTGGGGTTATGCCGACTTGCAGGTCGAGCCCTATCTGCTTCCGCAGGTGCAGAAGATCCTGCGCAAGGGCAACTGGACGGTGACCGCCGCCATCCACCGCGACAGCGAAACCCAGCGTCCGACCATCATCGCGCTCTGGCCGGGCCTGCACAACGAGGCCTATGGCCTTGCCTGCGACATCGGCTCGACGACGATCGCCATGCATCTCGTCTCGCTCTTGTCCGGCCGCGTCGTCGCCTCGTCGGGCACGTCCAATCCACAGATCCGCTTCGGCGAGGATCTGATGAGCCGCGTCTCCTACGTGATGATGAACCCGGACGGCCGGGAAGCCATGACCAAGGCCGTGCGTCAGGCGGTCTCCGAACTCGTCGACCAGGTGTGCACCCAGGGCGGCGTCGCCCGCAGCGACATTCTCGATTCGGTGTTCGTCGCCAATCCGATCATGCATCACCTCTTCCTCGGCATCGATCCGACCGAGCTCGGCCAGGCGCCCTTCGCGCTTGCCGTCTCCGGCGCCATCTCATGCGCGGCGAGCGACATCGAGCTTGTCCTCAATCCCGGCGCCCGCACCTATCTCCTGCCCTGCATCGCCGGCCATGTTGGCGCGGATGCGGCCGGCGCAACGCTCGCCGAAGGCCCGCACCGCCAGGACCGCATGATGCTGCTGGTCGATGTCGGCACCAATGCCGAGATCGTGCTCGGTAACCGCCAGCGAACCGTTGCCGCCTCCTCGCCGACCGGGCCAGCCTTCGAGGGCGCCGAAATCTCCTGCGGCCAGCGCGCCGCCCCGGGCGCCATCGAGCGCGTGCGCATCGACGCGCAAACCCTCGAACCCCGCTTCAAGGTGATCGGCGTCGAGCAGTGGTCCGACGAGGACGGCTTTGCCGAGGCGGCGGAAAAGACCGGCATCACCGGCATCTGTGGCTCGGCGATCATCGAGGTGGTCGCGGAAATGTATCTCTCCGGCGTCATCTCCGCCGACGGCGTCGTCGACGGCGCCATGGCGGAGAAAAGCCCGCGCATCCTGTCGACCGGCCGCACCTTCTCCTACCTGCTGCATGACGGCGCCCAGACGATCACCGTGACGCAGAACGACGTGCGCGCCATCCAGCTCGCCAAGGCGGCGCTTTATGCCGGCATCAAGCTCCTGATGGAAAAGCTCGAGGTCGAGACCGTCGACACGATCCGCTTCGCTGGCGCCTTCGGCTCCTTCATCGATCCGAAATACGCCATGGTGCTCGGCCTCATTCCCGACTGCGAGCTTTCCGAAGTCAAGGCGGTCGGCAATGCCGCCGGCACCGGCGCGCTGATGGCGCTTCTGAACCGCAACCACCGTCGCGAGATCGAGGACACCGTCACCCGCATCGAGAAGATCGAGACGGCGCTGGAGCCGCATTTCCAGCAGCTCTTCATCGACGCCATGGCCCTGCCGAACAAGGTCGACCCCTTCCCCCGGCTCGCCGCGGCGGTGACGCTGCCGGAACGCAAGATCCTCAGCGAGGGCGAAGGCGACGGTGGTGGCCGCAGGCGGCGGAGAAACAGGGAATAGACGAAGCGCCGCCGGTTAGAACCGCAGCGACTTCACCCAGCGGCGCGCCGCCTCGCCCAGTTCTTCTGCGGGGAAACCGGAAAAGCCGATCACCAGTCCCTGGCGCGGCGTGGCATCGACATACATCGGCGAGAGCGCCCGCACGGCAAAACCGTGCCGCGGGGCCTCCGTGCTGATGTCGAGGTCGCGCACGCCGTCGGGCAGGCCGGCCAGCAGATGCAGGCCCTGCTCGGGTCTGGTCACCTCCAGCCCAGAACCGTCGAGCGCCGCGACCAGGCTGTCGCGCGCCTGCCGGACACGCCGCCGCGCCCGCTTCACATGGGCGGCGAAATGGCCGTCGCGCAGGAATTCGGCCAGCGCCCCTTCGGCCAGCGTCGAGGGAAAACGGTCGGTGCGGGCGCGCACGTCGAGCAGCGCCGCGCAGAGCGGCGGAGGCAGGACCAGATAGCCGATCCTCAAGCCCGGCATCAGCACCTTGGAGAAGGTGCCGACATAGATCACCCGGCCCTCAGCATCGATGCCCTGCATCGACGAGAGCGGCGGACCGGCAAAGCGATATTCGCTGTCATAATCGTCCTCGATGATGAAGGCGTCGTTGCGCACGGCCCAGTCGATCAGGGCCAGGCGACGGCGCATGGAGAGCGTCACGCCAAGCGGAAACTGGTGCGACGGCGAGACGTAGACGGCGCGGGCATGCGGCGAACGCGCGATCCCCGCCTCCGTATCGATCCCCTCGGCGTCGACCGGCACGCCGGTGATGCGCATGCCGGCGGCGGCAAGGGCGACCCTGGCCATCGGGTAGCAGGGGTCCTCGACCCAGACCGGATCGCCCGGTTTAAGCACCGTGCGGATGACGAGGTCCAGGGCCTGCTGCGTGCCCGAGGTCAGTACCACCTGATCGGCCGTGCAGTTCACCCCGCGCGCGGCTCGGAGATAAGCGGCGACTTCCTCGCGCAGTTCCAGGGATCCGGCCGGCTCGGCATAGTGAAAATGTCGGGGCGAAGGCTGCATCAGATGGCGGTTCAGCAGGGTGCGGAAGACCTGGATGGTGCGGGCGTCCGCGGCCGAACAGCCGAGCGCGCCGGGAAGCGGGCCGGCTTCGGCCGGCGAATTGCGCAGCACCGGCGGCTGCGGCGCAGCGCGCGTCGGCACGGCGGCCGCCACATAGGTGCCCGCCCCGACGCGGGCCTCGGCAAAGCCGTCGGCCACCAGCATCTCGTAGGCCGCAACCGCGGCACCGCGCGACAGGCCGAAGCGCGTGGCGAGATCCCGCGTCGTCGGCAGCTTGGCGCCGGGCGGCAACGAGCCGCCCTCGATCAGCCGGCGCAGTTCGCGATAGAGCGCCAGCCGCCGCGGTCCGGCCTTCGGCAGCACCGGCACAGAGCTCGACCAATCCGGCGCATTGGTCCGACTTTTCTTCATGGAATTGGACCTTCTACAAACCAATCGAACGGCGTAGCTCTGCCTCAAGCCAGCCAAGGAGGCAAGCATGACGATCCAGACCCCGGAAAAATCCTTCCCCGCCACGCCCCGCAACCGCGTCAAGCGCCTGCACGAGCGCGGTACTTATGACCGCGACGCGGTCTATGCCGTGCTCGACAGCGCCTTTCTCTGCCATGTCGCCTATGTGATCGACGGCCAGCCCTTCTGCACGCCGACGATCCACTGGCGCGAGGGCGACTGGCTCTACTGGCACGGCTCATCGGCGAGCCGCATGCTGCGCCAGCTGGAAAAGGGCACGCCGGTCTGCCTGACGGTGTCCCATCTCGACGGCCTGGTGCTCGCCCGCTCGGGTTTCCACCATTCCGCCAACTACCGCTCCGCCATGTGCTTCGGCACGGCCGGCATCATCGACGAGCCGGAGGAGAAGGCCCGCGCGCTCAAGGCCATCGTCGACCGCTTCTATCCGGGCCGCAGCGCCGAAATGCGTGCCGACAATCCCCAGGAGCTGAAGGCGACGAAGGTCATCGGCATGCGGATCGAGGACGCTTCGGCGAAACACCGCGCCGCCGGCGTCGGTGACGACGAGGAGGATTTTGGCCTGCCGGTCTGGGCGGGCGTCATTCCGGTCGAGACGGTGATCGGCAAGGCCGAGATCAGCCCGCATGTGCCGGCCGGCGTGACGATGCCGGACCACCTTGCGCCTTACCGGCCAGGCCGCCGGCTCGATGAGGTCCTGCGCGAAGCCCAGGCGCTGTATGAGAACGGGGCCGAATAACGCGGTAGCGGGGAAAGGCGCGCCAATCCCCGCAGCCGATTGATCAGGCGGCGATGCCGATCATTTCCGAAAAGGCGAAGCGCACGCTGTCGGCCACCGCGCGGATGGTTTCGCTGGTCTCCGGCCCGGTCAGCAGCCGCACTTCGAACGAGCCGAGATCCGGCAGGCCCTGCTTGGAGCCGAGCGCCGTCATGTCGTCGGTGAGGTAGCTGCGCGGCAGCGGCGCGACCGCGAGGTCGGCGATGACCGCGGCGCGCTGCGCCATGGTGTGGGCGGACAGATAGGCGATTCGGTAGGGGCGCTTGTCGCGGTCGAGGCGCGACAGTGCGTCGGCCCGCCAGCAGCAACCGTCCTCCCAGATCGACACCGGCAACGGATCGCGCAGATGAGCCGTGCCGCACTTGGCACCGGCCCAGACGAGCTGCTCGGTGTGGATCACCTCGCCGTCATGGCTCACCATGCCGGGCGCGCAGTTGACCAGGGTGAGGTCGAGGCGCTGCTCCTGCAGGCGACGGCGCAGCTGTCCCGAGGTATCGACCGTCAGGTCGACCATGATCGCCGGATAAACCTCGGCAAAGCGCCGCAGAATGGTCGGCATGAAGCGCTCGCCGATGTCATCAGGCGCGCCGAGGCGTACGACGCCCTTCATCTCAGGCATGCGGAACCGCCCGACCGCCTCGTTGGACAGCGCCAGCATGCGCCGGGCATAGGGCAGAAGCGTCTCGCCGCTCTCGGTCAGTGAGACGGAGCGCGCGTCACGCAGGAAGAGCGTCGCACTCAGCTGCTCCTCGAGCTTCTTGATCTGCATGGAAACCGCCGACGGCGTGCGGAACACCCGGTCGGCTGCAGAGGTGAAGCTGCCGGTCTCGGCAATGGCGACGAAAGTGCGCAGGATGTCGTTGTCGAGCAGCGGCAGCGGTTGGCGGATCATCAGGGTCATCGGTGCGCATCCTTCAATAAAACTGATCTTAAGAACGATATCATCGCGTTTGATTGAATGTCAATCAGCGCGCATGCTGCAACCATCAAGAGAACCGAAGGAGGCGACAATGCTGATTGCAACCATGCTCCACATGATGCGCCGCTGGCAGGACAGCCTGCCGCTGAACCCGGCGGCACGGGAAAATCTCAGGGCGCGGCGTGAACTGGCCGCCCTGTCGCCCGAACTGCAGCGCGACATCGGCTGGCCACCGGAGGAATACCCGGCCCGGTCGCCGCGCCAGAAAGACAACGGAAATCGATCGCTCGCATCATAAACATTCGTTTGAATGATGAATGATACAGGCGCAAAACGCAAAGGCCCCCAAGGCAACCGAAAAGGAAGATGACGATGACCCTCGTTGGTTTTGATAGCCGGATCACCCTGCAGAGCCGCCGCTTGCCGACGGTCGCGCACCCTCTCGCAATCCTCATGACCGCCGGCCGGGCCGTGCGGCAGTGGCACGAACGCCGTGCCGACGCCCGGGCGCTCGAAGCCCTGCCCTTCGACCTGCGCAAGGACCTCGGATGGCCGGCCAGCGACCGGCCGGCGCGCCCGCTTTGACGGCATTTGCGACACGGCCCGCCCCGCCGCGTCGCAATCGGGCCGAGCCGGGTTTTCCCCATATCCCGGCTCGCGCCCGAGATTCCATCGGACTTTCAACTTGATGCCCCAGGTGCCAGAACTGCACCGCTCCCTGCCGGGTCGCAATGAGAAAAGTGCGTGACGGATGTCGCATTTTTGCCCCCGGCGCGCTATTCTGCCGTGTTCCTTGAGACACGCGTCGCATTCGGAACATCTCCATGACGCCTGCCACGCAAGGAATAGCGAAAAACGCGGGAACACTGGGCACACACATGAACAAGGCGCCGACCAAGAAACGTTCGCTGGTCTTCTTTCTCGTCCCCCATTTCACGCTCCTGCCCTTCGCAGGCGCGATCGAAACACTGCGCATCGCCAATCGCATGCTGGGCTATCCGGCCTATGAATGGCGCCTCGCCTCGACGGATGGCCAAAAGGTCCATTCCTCCAGCGGCATCGGCATGGAGGTCAACTCCTCGCTGGCCGACGAACGCCGTTATCTGTCCGGTGAAAACCGGCCGAGCATGGTGATCGTCTGTTCCGGCGTCTATGTGGAGGAGTTCCACAACAAGTCGGTCAATGCCTGGCTGCGCGAGGCCTATAACCGGGGTGCGGCCGTCGGCAGCCTCTGTACGGGCGCCCATGTGCTGGCCCAGGCCGGTCTGCTCAACGGCAAGCGCTGTGCCATCCACTGGGAAAACCTGCCGGGCTTCTCCGAGGCCTTCCCGCAGGCGGAGGTCTATGCCGATCTCTACGAGGTCGACAGCAATCTCTACACCTGCGCCGGCGGCACCGCCTCGCTCGACATGATGCTCAACCTGATCGGCCAGGATTTTGGCGAGGGCCTGGTCAACCGGGTCTGCGAACAGCACCTGACCGACCGGGTGCGCAGCCCGACCGACCGCCAGCGCCTGCCGCTCCGGGCCCGCCTCGGCGTGCAGAACTCCAAGGTGCTGTCGATCATCGAACTGATGGAGAGCAATCTCGCCGAGCCGCTGTCGCTGCTGGAGATTGCCGACGATGCCGATCTGTCCCGCCGCCAGATCGAACGCCTGTTCCGCCAGGAAATGGGCCGCTCGCCGGCCCGCTACTATCTCGAGATCCGTCTCGACCGCGCCCGCCATCTGCTGGTCCAGTCATCGATGCCGGTGGTCGAGGTGGCGGTCGCCTGCGGCTTCGTCTCCGCCTCGCACTTCTCCAAGTGTTATCGCGAACTCTACAACCGCTCGCCGCAGCAGGAGCGCGCCGAGCGCAAGCTGACCATGTCGGCGAGCCGCACCGGCGTCGTCGCCTGAAGAAGGCTGTCGCGGCCGCTCAGCCGTAGAGGCTGTAGAAGAAGCGCGCCGAGACGAAGATCAGAAACAGGCCAAAGCCGATTTCCAGCTGGCGCTTGCTCATCGCATGCGCCAGTTTCGCGCCGTAGGGCGCGACGACCAGTGTCACCGGAATGATCAGGGCCACGGCGATCCAGTTGATGAAGCCCGTCGACAGTGGTGGAAGTCCGTTCTCTCCCCAACCGGCCCAGATATAGCCGAACAGTCCCGGCAGGGAGATCAGCACGCCGACGCCGGCCGACGTCGCGACCGCCTGGTGGATGGGCCGGCCGAAGAGCGTCATGTAGGTATTGTTGAGCACGCCGCCGCCGATCCCCATCAAGCCTGAGAGCAGGCCAATGCCGGTGCCGACGGCAAAGTGCACCGGCTCACCCGGCAGGGCGGTGCCGAGGTGCCAGCGCGACGAGAAGAACATCATGCGGAAGGCGAGCAACAGGGTTATGACCGCGAAAATCAGCCGCAGCGCCGCGCTCGACGCCTCGGCGGCAATCACTGCGGCGAGGATCGCGCCGAGAGGCACGGCGACCACCCAGTCCCTCAACACTTTCATGTCGACAGCGCCCCGCCGGCGATGGGCGGCAAAGGACCTGAGCGAGGTCGGCACGATGATGGCAAGGGAGGTGCCGACGGCAAGGTGCATGCGCACCGCATCGTCGATCCCGGCCAGACCAAAGACCTGGTAGAAAACCGGAACCAGCACCGCACCGCCACCAATGCCGAAGACGCCGGCGAGCAGTCCGGCCACGCCGCCGGCAATCACCAGCAGGCCGGCAAACATCAGCAGTTCAGAAACGGGCGCCATCACGCGAGGTCCTTTCCCGGCACGATCCCCGCAAGGTTGCCGCGGCTGTCATCAATCCGTGATGCTTCTAGCCTAACGTCACCCGCAGGCAAGGTCCGGTCGCCGCAAAGCGGTACGCCGTGCAGACGATCCAGGCTTGAACGGCGCCAGAGCCCTGCCCCATTTTGACGGCGAAATTTTCAGACGAGACTTTTCACTCATTCCTTTGCGACCGGCGGCGATGCCCCCCGCCCCATTGCCAATCGGTCAAAAGCCGGCGCGTGCGCCGGCTTTTATTTTACCTGACTTGTCGTCGCCCCGGGCGAGGTCGCGTGGCCCTACCCTCCGCCGTCAGAGCGTCGGATCGGCCGTCTGCCCCTGCGGCGCCTGCAAGGGCACCGGATTGTCGGTGCCGATGCCGTCGACCACCGGCTGGCTGGTCTGGCCCTCGGCGATCGCCATCGGCCCCTGCGGCACGAGGATCTGGGCGGCCACGGGTGCGGCCGGCGCCCGGGCTGCGGCCTCGCCGACGCCGAGCGGGTTTTCGCCGCCGACTCCGAGCTCGGCATCGATGTTCACCCCTTCCGCCGGGATGGCATAGGCCGCCGTCTGCGGCATGGGCTGCTGCAACGCCTGTTCGCGCATCAGGGACGGCTCGGGGTCGACGACCAGCACCGGCTGGTCCACCGCGGCG
Source organism: Rhizobium sp. Q54 (assembly GCA_943370615.1). Lineage (GTDB taxonomy): Bacteria > Pseudomonadota > Alphaproteobacteria > Rhizobiales > Rhizobiaceae > Allorhizobium. Next base: position 54,032 of record CALRRQ020000012.1, on the reverse strand, counting down.
AGCGCCGGAGCGCCCCGCGGATCGTTGACGCCGAGCGGATCGTCGTCCGAATGGCCGTTCACCCCGGCGAGGTTCGGCGTGTCGAGATAGTCGATCGCCGCGGAGGCGCGGCTGGTCGCGGCCGGTGCCGGCGCATAGGCGGCGGGCGCCCCGACGGGCCCGAGCAGTTCCCGGTCGCCGACGCGCCCTTCGGGTGCGGCGCGCGACGAGAGCGCCGGCCTCGCAGCACCGACTTCGGTCGGCGGCGCCATGCCGTCGCCGACACAGGAGACGAGGCCCGCGGCCGGCAGGAGGACCAGGACAAGACGTTGCAGGAAATTCGAGGACGCCATACTGAAACCCACTCTGCCGCGGCCGGAAGCCGGAATTCTGCCCGATCAAGGCTAACACGCCGCCGTTAAGCCTTGGTATAGGGCCGCACCCGGTCCCTCAGACGGCGGCTGCGCCGAGATCCTTCAAACGGGCGAGCCATATTTCCCGCCCGCGCCCGTCCTTGCCGGCTACATTGCCGATCAGGCTTGCGCGGATCGGCTTGAAGCCGACGAAACCGAATATGCCGACCTTCATCGCCTTGAGGCTGTGCGCGCCGTAGACCAGCCGGTAGAACCAGGCCGGCATGCCCATGGTGATGACGATCCGCAGCGACCGGCCCTTGAGCAGCGCACCCTTCAACGGACCGAGCTCGGTAGAATAGGCGAAGCCCGGCCGGAGCACCTGCTCGAAGAAGGCCTTGACCAGCGCCGGCATGCCGCCGAGCCACAGCGGAAAGACCAGCACCACATGGTCGGCCGCGCTGATTTCGGCCTGCGCCGCCGCGATGGCGGCCGGCACGGCACCGCCTTCCTGTTCCTTCTGCGAGCGCAGCAGCGGAAAGTCGATGGCGGCCAAGTCCAGCCGCGCGACGGAATGGCCGGCCCCGGCGGCGCCCGTGGCATAGGCGTCGGCCAGCGCATGGCAGAGATGCGCTTCGTTGGCGTCCGGATGGCCCTGGATGATCAGGATGCGGCTCATGGCTGTCTCCCGTGCTGATCCCGCCCCTCAGAAACAAGGAGCGCTTTCTTCCCTTGTCTAGCATGGCGGCGCGGACCTAGATTGGATCGAAATCAACCGCTCTTGCAACCGGGAACCCGAAATGCGCCTGACCTCCCGCCTCGCAGCCGGCCTGCTGCCGCTCCTCACCCTCGCCACCGCCCTGCCCGCGCTTGCCGCCGATTGCGACGCCTGGAAGGCCGAAGTCTGGGAGGTCGAGGGCGGCAAGGCGCTCACCGCCCATATCTGCACGCCGGCGACCGGCGACGAACGAGAGCCGATGCTCTATCTGCAATGCGGCGAGGAAGGCGCCTATGCCCTGCGCTTCGACGACGGCGGGCGGGGCGATCCGCCGGACGGCAATCCGGAATGGAGCGGCCGCGTGGTCTTTTCCGACGGCAAGACGACGCTCGACGTGACGATGATGTATGAAGCGATGGACGGCGTGCTCTACGCGCCGGCCGCCTTTTCCGGCCCGCTGACCAAGATGCTCGGCTCCGGCAGCGAGATCACTCTTACCCCGGACGAGAAGGCCTTCAAGGCACGGCGCTTCACCCTCAAGGGCTCGTCCGCCGCGCTTGGCCGGCTCGCCCCCACCTGCGGCGCCCGCTGACTTCTTATCCTGACAAACGAAAGCGCCGGCGGGAGGACCCCGCCGGCGCTTTTCCGTTCATCGCATTGCTCAGGCGGCGCGGCGCCGGCTCGACTGCACAGAGGCGCTCGGGTCGAGCCTGAGGCGCGACAGCAGTTCGCGCAGATGGCGGCTTTCCTCCGCCAGCGTCTGGCCGGCGGCCGAGGTTTCCTCGACCATGGCGGCGTTCTGCTGGGTCATCTGGTCCATATGGTTGACCGAGGTGTTGATTTCCTGCAGGCCGGTCGCCTGTTCGCGCGAGGCGGTGGCGATGCTGTTGACGTGATCGTTGACCTGGTTGACCAGTTTCTCGATCTCGACCAGCGCCTCACCCGTCGAGCGCACCAGCGCCACGCCGTTGCCGACTTCGGCAGCCGAGTCGCTGATCAGCGTCTTGATCTCCTTGGCCGCATTGGCCGAGCGCTGGGCAAGCTCGCGCACTTCCTGGGCGACGACCGCGAAGCCGCGACCGGCTTCCCCGGCACGCGCCGCCTCGACACCGGCGTTGAGCGCCAAAAGGTTGGTCTGGAAGGCGATCTCGTCGATCACCGAGATGATCTGGTTGATGCGTGCCGACGAGCTTTCGATGCGGCCCATGGCATCGACCGCGTTGCGGACGATCTCGCCGGAGCGGTTGGCGCTCTTTTTCGTCTCGGCGACCATGTCGCGCGCTTCGTTGGCGCGGTCCGAGGCGGTGCGCACCGCGACGGTGATCTCGTCCAGCGCAGCTGCGGTCTCCTCGAGGGCGGCCGCCTGCTGTTCGGTGCGGCGCGACAGGTTGTTGGTCGCCTCGCTGATGTCGCCGGCGCTGTCGCTAACGACGTTGCTGGTCTGGTTGATCGAGCCCATGACGCTGCTGAGCGCGGCCACGGCAGCGTTGAAGTCGCAGCGCAGCTTGTCGTATTCGGCACCGATGTCGCCGACATTGACCGTCAGGTCGCCCTGGGCCAGCCGCTCCAGCGCATCGCCGATCTCGTGGATGGCGTAGTTCTGCCGCTCGGAGGCACTGCGCAGCACCGTCTCGTTGTTCTGCCGCTCGGCATCCAGCCGCTGCTGCTGCTCGGCTTCGCGGCCGCGCATGTTGATGCGGTCGCGTACCGAGTCGCGCAGCACGATCAGGGCATCGGCCATGCCGCCGATCTCGTCCTTGCGGTCGGCATCGACGATGTCGGTATCGACCTTCTCCTCGGCGATGCGGCCCATGGCGGCCTTCAGGCGGCCGACCGGCAGGACGACGCTGCGGACGACGGCATAGGCGCAGGCGAGGATGATGATCACGCTGGCGGCGATGATGGCGCCGAACCACATGGCATTGCTGTAGAACATCGCGGCCAGGTCGTCGGCATAGACGCCGGTGCCGACGATCCAGCCCCAGGGCTCGAAGCCGACGACGTGGGAGAATTTCAGGACCGGCGCCTCGAAGCCCGGCTTCGGCCAGTAGTAGTCGACGAAGCCTTCCTTGCTCGCCTTCACGGTCTTCACGAATTCCATGAAGATGTGCTTGCCGTTCGGATCCTTGTTCTCGCTCAGGTTCTTGCCGTTCAGCTCGGGCTTGATCGGATGCATGACCATGACCGGCTGCATGTCGTTGACCCAGAGATAGCCGTCCTTGCCGTAGCGCATGGCGCCCACGACCTCGAGCGCCTTGGCCTGCGCCTCGTCACGCGTCAGCGCGCCGTCCTGCTCCATCTTGTGATATTTGGCGAAGACCGCGAGCGCCGTCTGGTCGATTGCGGCGAGCCCGGCGCGACGTTCGTCGGCCAGCGAATTGTAGGAATAGAACAGGCTGAAAGTCAGCGTCGCGACGAGGACACAGAGCGCTAGCGCCACCAACAGATAAAGCCTGATCGAGATGCTAAAGTTCTTCACGGTGTGACTCCCCCATATTTTTCAAGGGGAATGATCCCATGCGAAACTTACGAAATCGATAAACGCCGATACCCTAAATTTGGTGGTTAGCACTTAAGTATGAGAGCATTTTCCGCCTTGTTGCCCGCGGCGCGGCAATTTCATACCCTCCCACCGCCGGCGGACGATTCCTGACCGGGATAGAGATCCGGACGACGAGAGATGGGAAACACCATGCGCAGCGCAGCAGCAACCACCGGCGAACTCACCTTGCGCACGCTCGCCATGCCGGGCGACGCCAATGCCGCCGGCGACATCTTCGGCGGCTGGGTCATGGCACAGATGGACCTCGCCTGCGGCATCCGCGCCGCCGAGCGGGCGCGCGGCCGCGTCGTCACCGCCGCCGTCCAGGAAATGGCCTTCGCCATGCCGGTCAAGATCGGCGACACGCTCTGCGTCTATACCGACATCACCAGGGTCGGACGCACGTCCATGACGCTCGCCGTCGAGGTCTGGGCGCAGCGTTACCTCACCCACACCATGGAAAAGGTGACGGCAGCGACCTTTGTCATGGTGGCGCTCGACCATGACGGCAAGCCGACGCCGGTCCCGGCCGAATAGGCACGGCGACAAGCCAGTCCGCATCCAAACGCGTCAGGCGCGAAAGATCAGCGCCGCACCGCCGGCGATCAGCGCAAAGCCGAGAAAGTGGTTGATGGTCAGCGATTCCTTCAGCCAGAAGACCGAGAAACCGGAGAACACCAGCAGCGTGATGACCTCCTGGATCGTCTTCAGCTGGGCCGCCGAATAGACCTGCGCACCGATGCGATTGGCCGGCACGGCGAGGCAGTACTCGAAGAAGGCGATGCCCCAGCTGACCAGAATGGCCAGGAAGATCGCCGTGCCCTTGAACTTCAGGTGGCCGTACCAGGCGAAGGTCATGAACACGTTGGAGAGAGCCAGCATTGCAATCGGCAAGACGGCGGCGGGGCTGAAGGTCGGCATCGGAATTCCTTGGGATTGTTGGCGGGAAATCTGCCTGGCGCGGACGCGGCCGATCGGGCGGCGTCGATAACGAATCTGCTGACGATCGTCAAACCATGCCGCAAGTGCCGGCCCTGCCGCAATCGGCCCGCAGGCCAGCACCGCCGGCCACACCCGCGATTGCAACCCCAAGTGCGCACGAATCCCGGCAAAAGCGGCAATGCCGCCGAGCGCCAACAGGCGTTAAATGAATTTTATCAGAATCATGCGAGCCTGCAGGCTAGGGATCACAGCCGTTTTTCCAGAGAAGCGATTTTCAATCGGATATTGCATTTGAATCAGCAAGCAATTCCCCCAGCCACCGAATTGCAGTCCGCTACGAGACGGGCACAAGCGGCGCATATCGTCATCGGGCTCCGCTCGACACTGTCCTTCAACATCGCCATCTCCCTGTCGGCTGCCCTGATCGTCGTGCTCGGCTACGGCTTGTCCACGCCCGTCGCCGCCTGGCTTTCGGCAACCGTTCTTTCCGCCGCCTATCGCGCCTTCTCAGCCCACCGTCTGGTCCGGTTCAACTATATCGATACCGATCCCGACTATGCGCTGCGCGTCATGTCCTTCGGTGCACTGGTCACCGGTCTGCTCTGGGCGTCCCTGCCCTTCTGCGTTCCCGATTTCAGCGCTGCGGGCAAGGATGCCACCATCAGCCTGATCATGGTCGGCATTTCCGCCGGATCGATGATCCGTGGCATCGGCTATTCGCAGATGTCGATGGCCTTCGCCGTGCCGATCCTGCTGTCGATCGTCGCCTGGCTGTCTTATGTCGGCGATTCCTCGTCGGCGATCATGGCCCTCGACGTGCTCGGCCTGATGGTCGTGATGGTGCAGAGCAACCTGACCGCCGAACGCGTCTTCGTCAGCAACGAGCTCGCCAAACTGGAGGCGACCACGCTGGCGGAATCGCTGGAGGCCGCCAATGGCGCGATCCACCAGAAAAATCGCCGCCTTGAAGTTCTCGCCAATCGCGACACGATCACCGGCCTCGCCAACCGCATGCACTTCAACGGCCGCCTTCTCGGCGACATCGCCCGGGAAAAGACCATCGGCGGCGAAGTGGCATTGCTGCTGATCGACCTCGACCGCTTCAAGCAGATCAACGACACGCTCGGCCACAGCGCCGGGGACGCGCTCTTGCGCGCCGTCGGCGAACGCCTGAGTGCCACCGTGCGCGACGACGGGCTGATCGCCCGCCTCGGCGGCGACGAATTCGCCGTCATCGTGTCCGGACCGAACGCCCGCTGGCGGTGCCGTGACCATGCGGAGGCCCTGCTGCAGGAAAGCCTCGCGCCCATCTCCTTCGGCGGCAGCCAGTCGGTCATCGCGCTCAGCATGGGCCTGGCGACCTTTCCCGACCATGCCACCAGCGCCGACGAACTGCTGGCCTCCGCCGACATGGCGCTTTACGACGCCAAGGGCAAGGGACGCCGGCAGATCCGCGAATTCGATCCGGGCCTCAAGGCACTCGCCGATCGCCAGCGCCTGATCGAGCAGGATCTCGAAGCCGCCATTCGCGGCGGCGGAGTGGAAACATGGTTCCAGCCGCAGGTCGATCTCGAGACCGGGGCCATCGCCGGTTTCGAAGCGCTGGTGCGCTGGCACCACCCGCAGCTCGGCTTCGTGTCGCCGCCGGAAATCGTCGCCGCGGCCCAGTCTCTGCATCTGGCGGAGTCGCTGACGGCCCATGTCGCCGCCGCCGTCTGCCGCCTGTTGAGCCGCCTGCCGGCGCTCGACCTGGCGGACGTCACTGTCGCGCTCAATGTCTCGCCGCGCGAATTCGCCCTCTATTCCGTCGCCGACATGCTCGAACTCGTGACCTCGCAGCACGGCATCAATCCGGCCCGTCTCGAGATCGAGATCACCGAGGAGGCGATCCTCGACACCGAGGGCGCCGGCTATCAGCTGAAGCGGCTGGAAAATGCCGGCTACAAGTTGGCTGTCGACGATTTCGGCATGGGCCACTCGTCGCTGGCCTATCTGATCAGCCTCAAGGTCGACCGGCTGAAGATCGACCGCAGTTTTGCCAAGGGCGTGGCGGATTCGCGCGCCAACCAGGACCTGATCGCCGCGCTGGTCGGTCTCGGCAATGCCCTCAAGCTCGACATCGTCGTCGAGGGCGTCGAAACCGAACAGGACGCCGCCGTGTTGGACGCGCTCGGCTGCCGCATCGCCCAGGGCTACCATTTCGCCCGACCGATGCCGGTCGAAAGCCTGGTCGCCTGGATCGGCCGCCACGGCAAGACCAAGGACGTGCGCAAGGCCGTGGCGTGAGGCCGGACATGCCCTATATGCGGCTGACCAGCCGGGCGGTCGAGACCAGCGTCATCAGATCGGTGATCATCGGTCGCACGTGAACGTCGAAATCGAGCGGCGTGCCGATCGGCGGCAGTTCGAAGAAGTCCTTCTGCGTCGGAACCAGCAGAAAGCCGTCCTTGTGGCGAAGGGCGATGCGGATCACGCCTTCGGGCCAGACACCGGCGAGATAGTCGAGCGCCTTAGCCATCGTCGCCACCCGCGCCCCCGCCGCCTCCGGCCTGTCGGTACGAAATTCATGGCTGGCGTCGATGCCGACGTCGCCGCTCTTCACCTCGCTCAGTGTTCCGTCCTCGAACAGGCTGCGGATCGCCTTTGCCAGCCGACCCGGCCGCTTGGCCGCCAGCAGCGTGCCGGGAAAACCGTCCTCCTGCCGGAAGGCGACGACGACCCCGGTGAAGGTGATCTGCCGCTTGCTGCCATTGCCGATCGAAAGCTCGGTTTCGCACAGGGTGAAGGGGAAGTCGTCATATCGTCCCGTCAACTGGTCTCGATGGCGACTATGGGTGCGACGCAGGAATTCATTGCCCGGCATGCGCTCGAGAAAGCGTGGCGAACCGCTGCCGGTGTAGCGCAGATCGTCGACAAAGCCGAAAACGGCCGGAAGTAACCGGTCACGCATTGTCTGCCGAAATTGCCGTCGCGGCGCCATCGCCCGGTCGAAGAGGAAGTAGCCGCTGAACAGGATGGCGACGCCGGCGAGGCCGAAGGCCCGGCTGTTGCCGGCGACGACGAGCGGCCAGCAGACCGCGACGGAGACCAGCGCCCAGCCGCCGAGCAGGAGCCCAAGCCGGATCCAGGTCTGCCGAGCCACCTCAGCCCGCTGCCCGTTATAGCCGTCGATCTCCGCCCTGATCCGCGCCAGCGCCTCCGGTCCCGGCATCAGGCTGTCCAGCACGGTCTCCGCCATCAAAGCCTCCCGCTGTGCCGGCATCCATGCCCTTCCAAGTGCCGACCATGCATCCTAGCAACTGTAGCGCCTGCAGCAAGGCAGGCCTGCCGGTGGGGACAGTTTGAGCGCTACTTTGACGTCGACATTGCGGACTGCGTGGAATGAAGCCAATATCTGGAGATGGCCAAACACACCTACATTCACGTCCGCTGGCTTCATACTTCTTCCCATGATCCGGTAGACCTGTGGAGCGAGCTTGACGCGGATCGGGCGGAGGTTCGGAAGGTCGAAATCTGGTCCAGCGGAAGAGTAGGTTATGCCTCCAGCGCCGGAGAATTCGGAGGAACACGGCTCGGTGAGGTTCCGGTTCCTGCTTTGAACGAGATCAATCGCGACCCGCAATTTCGGGCCAAGGCCATCACAGATGCCGATTTTGAAAAGTGCTGGATTGGCGCGATTGGAAAGCCTTGATTGACCGGCGGTGTCTGCGGCAAGGGTGGCGTCTGCAGCGCCAAGGCGCCCGGAAGCAGCGCGGCCATTGTGGGCACGGCACTAGCCCCGCGCACTTCCCGCTCGCCCCCTGACAGTTTCCGTCAGCAGCATCACCGCGGTTGCTTTTTTGTTCTCATTCTTGCCGGCCGCCCCTTTCCTTTCGCCCTGACTCTCGCCATATTCGCCGCATGGCCAAGACACCGAAAAATCCCGCCGCCCCCTCAGGTTTCGAGGAGGCTCCCCAGGCATCGTTCGAAGGCGCGCCCCTCTCCGGCAGCGTCTCCGACTGGGTGAAACAGCTCGAGGCGGAGGCCGAGGCGGCGTCGGTCGAGAGCCAGCGCGAACTCGCCTCCAAGGCCGGCAAACACCGCAAGAAGATCGAGATCGAGGCGCGCAAGCATTCCGAGCAGGTGGCCCTTGCCAAGACGCTGACCAAGTCCGGAGCCAAGGCGGCGAGCCCGAGCGCCAGCCGCAGCGCGCGCGGCACCTCGATGGGCGGCTCCTCCGACCCGAAGACGCGGGCCGCCGCCGGCCTCAACCCGGTGGCCGGCATGGACGTGTCGCTGGAGGATGCCGGCACGCTTGCGCCGGGCGCCGTCACCGCCACCGTCGAGGCACTGTCCTCGCTGATCGAGAGCGGCAATCCGCTGTTCAAGGACGGCAAGATCTGGACGCCGCACCGCCCGGCCCGGCCGGACAAGTCCGAGGGCGGCATTCCGATCCGCATGGTGTCCGACTACCAGCCCGCCGGCGACCAGCCGACGGCGATCAAGGATCTGGTCGAGGGCCTGGCCAATGACGACCGCACCCAGGTCCTGCTCGGCGTCACCGGCTCCGGCAAGACCTTCACCATGGCCAAGGTGATCGAGGCCACCCAGCGTCCGGCCGTGATCCTGGCGCCCAACAAGACGCTGGCTGCGCAGCTCTACTCCGAGTTCAAGAACTTCTTCCCCGACAATGCGGTGGAATATTTCGTCTCCTACTACGACTACTACCAGCCGGAAGCCTATGTGCCGCGCTCCGACACCTTCATCGAGAAGGAGAGTTCGATCAACGAGCAGATCGACCGCATGCGCCACGCCGCCACCCGCGCCATCCTCGAGCGCGACGACTGCATCATCGTCGCCTCGGTCTCGTGCATCTACGGTATCGGCTCGGTCGAAACCTATACCGCCATGACCTTCCAGATGAATGTCGGCGACCGGCTCGACCAGCGCCAGCTGCTCGCCGACCTCGTCGCCCAGCAGTACAAGCGCCAGGACATCAACTTCGTCCGCGGCTCCTTTCGCGTGCGCGGTGATACCATCGAGATCTTCCCCGCCCACCTTGAGGATGCCGCCTGGCGCATCTCGATGTTCGGCGACGAGATCGACGCGATCACCGAATTCGATCCGCTGACCGGCAAGAAGACCGGCGACATGAAGTCGGTCAAGATCTACGCCAATTCGCACTATGTCACGCCGCGGCCGACGCTGAACGGCGCCATCAAGTCGATCAAGGAGGAACTGAAGGTCCGCCTCGCCGAGCTGGAAAAGGGCGGCCGCCTGCTGGAGGCACAGCGGCTGGAACAGCGCACCCGCTACGATGTCGAGATGCTGGAAGCGACGGGCTCCTGCGCCGGCATCGAGAACTATTCGCGCTACCTCACCGGCCGCCGCCCCGGCGAGCCGCCGCCGACGCTGTTCGAATACATCCCCGACAACGCGCTGCTGTTCATCGACGAGAGCCATGTCTCCGTCTCGCAGATCGGCGGCATGTACCGGGGCGACTTCCGCCGCAAGGCGACGCTGGCCGAATACGGTTTTCGCCTGCCCTCCTGCCTCGACAACCGCCCCTTGCGCTTCGAGGAATGGGACGCCATGCGGCCGCAGACGGTCGCCGTCTCCGCCACGCCCGGCAACTGGGAGATGGAACAGGCCGGCGGCGTGTTCGCCGAACAGGTCATCCGCCCGACCGGCCTGATCGACCCGCCAGTCGAGATCCGCCCGGCCAAGAGCCAGGTCGACGACGTGCTCGGCGAGATCCGCGAGACGGCGCTGAAGGGCTATCGCACGCTGGTCACCGTACTCACCAAGCGCATGGCCGAGGACCTCACCGAATACCTGCACGAACAGGGCGTGCGCGTGCGCTACATGCACTCGGACATCGACACGCTGGAGCGCATCGAGATCATCCGCGATCTCCGCCTCGGCGCCTTCGACGTTCTGGTCGGCATCAACCTCTTGCGCGAGGGCCTCGACATTCCCGAATGCGGCTTCGTCGCCATCCTCGACGCCGACAAGGAAGGTTTTCTGCGCTCGGAGACATCCCTTATCCAGACCATCGGCCGTGCGGCGCGAAACGTCGACGGCAAGGTCATCCTCTATGCCGACCAGGTCACCGGCTCGATGCAGCGCGCCATGGACGAGACGGCGCGCCGCCGCGAGAAGCAGACCGCCTACAATATCGAGCACGGCATCACGCCGGAATCGGTCAAGGCGCATATTTCCGACATTCTCGACTCGGTCTACGAGCGCGACCATGTGCGCGCCGACATTTCCGGCGTCGCCGGAAAGGGCTTTGCCGATGGCGGCCATCTGGTCGGCGGCAATCTGCAGGCCCATCTCAACGCGCTGGAAAAGCAGATGCGCGACGCCGCCGCCAATCTCGACTTCGAGGCCGCCGCCCGGCTGCGCGACGAGATCAAGCGCCTCAAGGCCGTCGAACTCGCCGCCATGGACGACCCGATGGCCAAGGACGAGGCACGGCAACTGGAACGCGGCGGCGAACCCCGCATCTCGCTCTCCGGCCGCTCCAAGACCGGCCGGCCGCGGGATACGGACGGCCGCCCCGGGTCGATCTCCCCCCTTGAGGGGGGTGAGGAGCGGTCGGCGAAGCCGAGCAATCGATCCAGCGAATCGATTGCAGCAACGAACGCCGGCAGGACAGAGGGGGGTAAACCCGACATCGACGGCTCCGCGGATCACCCCCCTCTGTCGGCTGCGCCGACATCTCCCCCTCAAGGGGGGAGATCGGAAACCGCCTCCTACTTCGCCAAGCCGACGCTCGACGACATGGGCCCGGGGACCGACATGCCGACGCCGGCATCGAGGAGCCTGTTTCGCCAGAACAGCCTCGACGAAATGACGGTGGGCCGCACCGAAAAACCCGTCACCGGCAAGCTGCCGCAGAAGCCGAAGCCCGAGCCCGGCCGCGGTCCGATCTCCCCCCTTGAGGGGGAGATGTCCGGCAGGACAGAGGGGGGTAAACCCGCCGACGACCCCCGCCCGATCATCCGTGCCAAACCCGGCGCCGGCTCCTACGAGGATCCGGGCGACCAGAAACGCAAGACCCGCACCAAGGGCAAGACCGGCCGGCCAGGACGGTAACCTTCTCCGCCCTCGGTGGGGGAGAATGGAATTTCAGCACCTTAGCAAAGCTAAGTGCTAGAAATTCCAAGTGAGGGGGCAAGACCGAACCTCGGCGATCACCCCTCGCCGCAACACCCCTTGCCCACCGCGGACCTTTTTCGGTCCAAGCGGCAAAATCCCGCCGCTTCACCCGCGCCGGGCCACGCGCCGTTCACGCTCATCGGCTATGCTGGCGCCCGCAACAATCCGGCCCGCCCAAGGAGCACGCCCATGAAAACCCTCGCCGCCGCGGCCTTCGCCGCCCTTCTCCTGACCACCGCCGCCCAGGCCGGCGAACTGTCCTTCCCGTCCGACGCGCCGATCGCCTCGATCACCGTGCCGGACACTTGGACGCTGGACGAAACCGACACCGGCGCCGAGGTCACCTCGCCGGACGAGGCGATCTACTTCTTCATCGACGTCGCCGACGCCAAGACCACCGAGGCCGTCATCGAGGACGCCGCCGACTTCCTCACCGAAAACGGCGTCACCGTCGATGCGGCCAGCCTCAAGCAGTCGACCGACAAGCTGAACGGCATGGACATGGTCAATCTCGACTGGGACGGCACCGACAAGGACGGCCCGGTCTCGATCGGCATGTCGATCGTCGCCCCCAACCCGGAAAAGCTGCTGGTCATCACCTACTGGGGCACCAAGGGCGAACAGGAAAAGCACGCCACCGACCTGGTGGCGATCATCAACTCGCTGAAGCCGGTCAAGTAGGACGGGCGCCAGAAGCTCCCTCCCCCTTGTGGTGAGGGTTGGGGAGGGGCAAGGCCACAAACGCGACACCCTCCTCTCCCCTTGTGGGCTCCGAAGCGGTGGCCGAAGGCCAGAAATCGATAAAGTCGATTTCAGCGCACGGAGGCCCGAGCGCGGCGCCGCGCGAGGGCGATGGAGCCCCAGGAGGCGAAGCCGATTGGCGTGGCGAACTTGGTGAGGGTGCCTTTGCCACCCGTACCACCCTTCACCTCACTAGCAAGAGTTGAGGCGGGGCAGCCAAAGGACTAATTAACCTGCTCACGGCTCAATTTCTCGATTACAAGTTTACGCGGCGTAAAATAGTATTTGTTTCTGAAAAGAGAAAACTCATCATTGACCCAGGCAACGAAAGCATCCTTAAGTTCAACGCATTCTGGTCTTTCGCCCATAACTTCGATCAGCCGTTTAACATTTATGCCAATGTTAAAGTCATTCCGTTGACTATACGCCGACAGACACTCCATAACTATTAAGCATGAGACCGATACAGCTCGGAATTCATGGGCTGTAAGACTATGTAAATCACCGAGGTCAATTCTCAATTCCTTGACAACTCTACTCATTCGATAGGGATCGATCTCGTAACTATTTCCCGCCAGAGGAATACCGTCTTTAACCAGTGCCATCGCAAGAGTCTTGTAGGGCAGCAAATCTCTACCCCCCTCGTCGTCCCCTCCCAACAGCCCTCTTAGCATCATCAACGCATCACTCAAGCGCTCATCGGAGCCGTACCCAGACTGATTGTTGGACCAAATCTTGGTTCCGTGGCGGGACAAAGCGTCAAAATCGGTTGGGAAACCGAGATCAAAAAAGAGCTTGGTCACAAACGGCGAGCGAGCCTGCAAGGTCGAAAATCTGTCAAATATCGCTGTCTTCAGAATCGCACGCAAGCCTTGGGCTTCCACACTGTTAAAGCGCAGCTTTTCGCTTATTTGACTGAACAACGGCTGAAGCTTCGCAAGCTTGGGGATGCCGTCAACCGAGGAAAGCGATGCACAAAGCCGCGAACGAATAGCATCCCCAAGAGGACCGTCATTCCTAAACAGCACAATCAGTGGAGCAACATGACTTGTCCTAATAGACTCCTCACAAATTCGACCGATCCATAGATCAAGTTCGTCCGCTGTGGGCAGGAGATATCTGGCTGCTTGCGCAGAAAATTCGACGAGATGCATACTGTGATGCCTCTGAAGCGAGTCTGCGATTAGACCGGCCAGCCTGCTTGAGGCCTGACGATTGTCCTTGGTCCGAATTTGAAAGGCTAGGTGGGTCGGGACGGTCTTCTGTCCGGCAACGATTGACCCTTCCACGGCCGAAAAAATCTCGGAAGTTCCTTCATAGTTTGCCTCCAAGTATTTTGCATAGAAATATTCTAAGAATGTTCTGTGAGTAAACTCAAATATATTTTCACCAACCTCATGGAGAATCCAGGCTCGGCCCGTTAAGTGCTCCACAAATTTGGCCGCAGCCTCACTCGCTCTACCCTCCTTGTTATCGACATAGTCCTTCATAAAAAAGTCTTTTGTTATCTTGAACAAAGAGTCACGCTTAACTCTTCCGCCATAAATATCATCTTCATACAATTTATGCGCAAGATGGACAAGAAGGTCGTATAGTCTATATCTCTCGGGAAGATCCGGTGTAATATCTCTCAATCTGTCCCATCTATCAAACAATAGGTCAGCGCACATTGCATATAGATCAGCTCTGTTGTCTGGTATCTCCCTCTTTTTGTTCTCTACGATTATGATCAGCGTCAACAAAAGAGGGTTTGAAATCAGCTCCCTCGCTTTCTCATTCGCGGTTTGAAGAAATGTCTTCAGTTTTCGGTTAATCGCCGGAGTATCCATGCCAAGGATCTGTGCCGAGACCTTTCTGTAAAGTTCGGCAACAGAGTTGGGATCCAGCCGACCTATAGCCACGTGCGTGAAGCTGTCCAGAGGAGCTACTTCATAGCCTACGAACCGCGACGTAATTACGAAAGTTGAGAGCACAAATTTCCGCGTCAATGCGCTGATTTCTTTTGATATCTCTAGTCTTGCGGCATCACTTAGAACTTCATCCAAACCATCAAAGACGATGAATGCGCGCCCGACTGAAAGATTGTAAAGGAAATATTTCTCAACGTCTTCCTTGTCTGACCCCATGCACATATCTCGAACGTGCCGCAGGACAAATTCGTAAAGCGTCTTGGTGCTGTCGGTTTTCTTAGCAGCAGCATAAGTACGAAGCTGCAGAAATAATGGCATGATGAAATGATCATCCATAGTAACGCTGGCGATCTCGCAACACATCTTTCGACTGTGTGTGCTTTTTCCTCCGCCTGGATCTCCCAACAGTACAATCCGTTGACCCAAGCTAAGAATCCCGCGCCAACCTTGGTGGTGTGATTGGTACCCATTCAGGTCGGATTGCATACGTTCTCGAAAACCAGCGACGTCGCTGCGGGCTATAGGATGCACGGGACAGTCGACGAATATGCTGTTCAATGAAGCCTTAGATATCTCTCCGGATGCGCCATGGATGTCGATCTCATCCAGTGCGATTCGGGTGCCTTCCGCAACAACATTCATGAAGTGCTCATAATCGCCCAACGCTTCTATCTGCAGTGCTGCAGATCCCAACGTTTCGTGCTGCCCCTCGAGAGTCTTCAGCAAGCGTGCTATCTGTGACTCTGTGTTTCTAAACCGCTGCTCAACCCTTTTCTTTTCAGTACGGTCTTGAAGACGCCAAAGTTGCGTGGCGATCTCACTTATTACTCGGAAAAAATTCTGTTCGAAATTTGGGGGAAGATTGGATTTGTCAAATTTCAAAAGAAGCCGCATTAGTTCGAAGGTGTAGTCTGGAGAAGCGACCGCAGCTGCAGCGTCGAGTAGATGGCCAACCAACCCAAGTGAAGCCATGCGCCGAATAGCACGTTCGGTTGCTTCATTCAGCAAACCGGCCTTCGAAAAGGCTTCGGCAAGCTTCTCGGTTACTTGTTCAATGGGATCGATGCGGACGCCACCAGCTGCCACCCGTGTCAGCGCTCTCTGATTCCTAGTCGTGTGATAGATGTGCCGGATAATCGAAGTTGAGAGCTCCCCTACGACTGTGCCGCCTGCGCCAGAAAACAGTTCACCCAACATATTCCTCTCCCTTTTCTCAACCAGCATGCAGTTGGACCTAGAGCAAATCAACTAATGAACGCATTTTTCACATAAATATCGCCTCAATCGACACGAGCCACTCTCGTGTTCACCGCGTTCGGCTTCTCCAAAGCGGGAACGGATTGATCCGAATTTCTGCAGGCGATATGTTCATCTGCTCCAACGTCGCCCCACCTACCCATTCCACACCTCCGCCCCCACCTCACACGGGGAAATACGCCCACCCTCAACCCCAAATCCCCCAACAAAATCAACACCACCCCCACCCGCATTTCCCCGCCCCCGGCCACCCTCTTAGACTCATCCCCGTCCCGCCATCGGATACACCGGGTGTGCGTGCCCGGCGAGGTGGGATCGGCGCTGAGGGGTTCGGGCGATCGCAGGCCCGATCCTTCGGGGTCCGCGGAAAATGGTCTCCCCTGGCGACGTGGGGGCAAGGTTCTCGGGCTTTGGACGGCCAGATCCCTTGCCGGCCCTGACAGCGCGCCGGGTGCGCCTGTGTGGCGTGGCATGGTGGTAAGACCGGGTTGTCGAGGGTGTGCGGGCGTCCGCCGGTTCAGAAGACCGGGCCTGCGTTAAAAATCCCCGGCAAGGGCCGGTGCCGCAGAGAGATCGAAGTCGCGGGGCTAAAACCGCCGAACGGGGCGCTGGAAGGTGCCACATAAACTAATCTTACGAGGCAGCTGACAGCGCCCCGTCCGTCCCGGCTCGCCGGGAGAATGAAGAAGACCGGACAAACCGGAGGGCGAGAGGCCCGGCCGGCGAAAACCCGTGCCCTCAGGTGAGGGCGCGCAACGAGGGGCCGGCCGCCCGACGGGAGCCGGCGAGGCCCGGCAAGGGAGAGAAGCCATGAACGAAGCCGTCGAACTGCCGGACCCCGAAGTCCCTGACATCGACGATGACATCCGGGAGCCGCTGATGGCGCGCACGGCGGAGCTGCTCGGCGTGCCGGTGCGCGCCTGCCCGGTTCGCGCCTGCTGGCGCAGCGGCGCCTGCCGCTATGTCGACCCTGACACGGCCCCCTTCCGTCCCTGGTGCGTCCACCAGTTGACGGAAACGGAGCGGGCCGGCTTCGAAGCGCTCTATACGCGGGTGCGGGCGGCGCTCATCATTCTGCTGCTGGACGCCGAACCCCACCCCTCGCCCGATCCGGAGACCCGCGAGCTGCAGGATGCCGCCCTCGAGATCGCCGCCACCGTGCTGTGCGATGATCCGGACAACCGGCCGGTGGTGCGCCGGTGGATCCGGCGCCGGCGCGACAAGTTGCCGGCGCTTCTCGACGGCGACGCGCTCGCGGCCTATCGCGCCGTGGTCGCCAGCGTGCCGCGCGAGATGCTCAAGGGTCTGCCCTGGACACTGTGAGAGCACATGTCGGAACGATGCGCCGTCCCGGCCGGCCCCTATTCCGCCGCTTCGGCCTCGGCCTTCTGCGGCGCGACCGCCTCCAGCTCGTAGGAATAGCCCTCGAGCATGGCATAGGCCCGCTCGATCGCGGCGATCTGGGTTTCGGCGGCGCGGATGGCGTCGGTGATCGACTGGGTGCGGGCGCGCAGCATGGAGCCCAGCACATCGGCCTCGGGCCTGCGGCCGATGCGGTCGGCATGCTGGCGCACCCTTGTGCGGTGGCGCTCCAGCTCGAGAATGTGGAAGCGGGCCTTCAGCAGGTCGTCGGTGAGCTTGCGGCGCAGGCCCGCCACGGGGTCGAAGCTGCCGGGCTCGCGCTCGTCGAGGATCATCTCGTTGACCAGCGTCTCGAGCATCATCAGACCCTTCAGGTCCGTGGCGTCGGCGAGCTGCGGGTCGTAGCCGGTATCGTCATAGACCTTGCGGCGCACCGGGTCCTTGAGCAGCTCGTAGGAGGCGGTCAGCGCGGCGAAGCGGTCGAGATCGCCGCCGGCGTCCGGATGGGCGGTCTTGGCCACCTTGCGATAGGCGGCCTTGATCGCCGCCTCGTCGGCGTCGCGCTCCAGTCCGAGCAGTTGGTAGGGATCGATCACGGCGGCACCTGTCCTCGGCATGTCTTCATTGCCCCCGCAAGGTTCCTAAAGCCTCGCGGGTCCCGCTTCAAGTCGCAAGCCGGCTTGTCCAAAGAATGACGACGGTGAAGAGATCCGCGACCTTCGACGGGTGGCGGCGGGCGGCGCGCCGCCCTACCGCAGCGCACCCGCCCGGCCGCGCGGTGCACCCCTCAAATCTTAATGGATTCAGCCGGTTGCCAAGTTGGCGCGCCGATGGCGGCCATGTTTGGCCCTTGCCTTTTCCCGAAAAAGGTCTTAGCAATGGCGTCGTTCGGGCACTAATGATCCCGGAGACTGGACCGACTGTATGACCGCCTGGAGCGGTCCTGGGGGCTTCCCCCCGCTGGTAGACGTTCTTTCCCCGTTATCGCGACTTCCGACTAGCCCGTCACACTGAAGGGCAATATCGCCCCCTCTTCCGGCCAGCCGGGCAAGGGGAAACCAACGACACAAGGGATAAGGAACTCTCCCATGGCCACCAAAGGCACCGTAAAATTCTTCAACCAGGACAAGGGCTTCGGCTTCATCACCCCGGAAGGCGGCGCAAAGGACGTTTTCGTTCACATCTCCGCTCTCCAGGCTTCGGGCATCCAGACCCTGAAGGACGGCCAGCAGGTTTCGTTCGACACCGAGCCGGACCGCATGGGCAAGGGCCCGAAGGCCGTCAACATCCAGGCTTTCTGAGCCCGTTCGCCCAAGGGCGATGATCCATTCGAACGGCGTCCCTCGGGGCGCCGTTTTTCGTTGCGCCATCGGCGGACCGGCTGACCAGTGGGGCAAGAGCTGCCGCTGGGGAAGGTCCAGACCCGGGACGTGCCGTCCGGATGGCTTGGCCGAGAAGAAAAATTTCGTCCCCGTGGGGCAAAGGTGTGGGAGAATGATCTCCGTCGCCGATGGGTGCCGGGTTCTTTCCTGGCTTTCCGGGCCGGTCAGCCCGGCGGCCTCAGACGACCGCCGCCTGCCGGGTCTCGGGTGAAACCTTCGGCCCGCCGGCGATGTCGACGGCGGCAAAGGCCTCGGCGATGAGTTCCGGCCCGGCTAAGGGTTTGGTGGCGTCCGACAGGATCTGCCGGTAGCGCCTCGCCCCGGCAAAACCCTGGAACAGGCCGATCATGTGGCGGGTGACATGGTTCAGCCGCCCGCCCTGGGCGATCACGCGCTCGGCATAGGCGATCATGACGTCGCGCACCCCGTCCCAGTCCGGCGCGCGGGCCGGTTCGCCATAGATCTTCTCGTCCACCTCGGTCAGCAGCGTGGCATTGTGATAGCTGGCCCGGCCGAGCATCACCCCGTCCATCACCGAAAGATGGTCGAGCGCCTTGTCGAGCGTGTCGATGCCGCCATTGATGCCGAGGAAGACCTTGGGGTTCTCGCGCTTCATCCGGTAGACGAGCTCGTAGTCGAGCGGCGGGATGTCGCGGTTCTCCTTCGGCGACAGCCCCTGCAGCCAGGCCTTGCGGGCATGGATCCAGATCGCATCGGCGCCGGCGGCCACCATGCGGGCGAGGAAATCCGGCAGCACCGCCTCCGGCGCCTGGTCGTCGACGCCGATCCGGCACTTGACCGTCACCGGCACGTTAGCTGCCGCCTTCATCGCCGCCACGCAGGCCGCCACCGTCTCCGGCTCGCGCATCAGGCAGGCGCCGAAGGTGCCCGACTGCACCCGGTCGGACGGGCAGCCGACATTGACGTTGATCTCGTCATAGCCATAGTCCGCCGCGATCCGCACCGCCTCGGCGAGCTTTGCCGGATCCGATCCGCCGAGCTGCAACGCCACCGGATGCTCCTCCGGCGAGAAGCCCAAGAGCCGGTCGCGGTTGCCGTGCAGGATCGCGTCGGCCACCACCATCTCGGTATAGAGCAGCGCCCGGCCGCTCAGGCGCCGGTGAAAATACCGGCAATGCCGGTCCGTCCAGTCGATCATCGGGGCGACGGCAAAGACGGGAGCCTTGAAATATCCGGTATTTTGTTTTCTTACAGGCTGTTGAGGCACTTTCTTTTCCGTCTTGTTCAACTTCGTTCCGGACCAATTCCACCGGTTTTGGTCCCGTGGACCAGCGACAATCTCCGTGGACCAAGTCAGGAAGCGATCATGGGCACGATCAGCGCACTCAGGCGCAAGGTGGCAGCGTCGCCTACCGGGCGCGTGTGCGGATCATGCAGGATGGCGTGACTTACCATGCGACCGACAGTTTTGACAGACGCCCCGCCGCTGCAATATCGATGGAAAACCGCGCGCCATGCCCGTCACCTCGCGGCGATATACCGCCTTCCGCGGCGGACGAAAGCGCTATCCAGCCGGTCGAACAACGTGCGCGACGGGTTCTTCCGGAGGGGCGGTTCCGGTATTGCTCCATTCCTATGCCACGCCATTTGAAGGCAAGATGGAAGTCACCGACTATTCCGGCCTGTTCTTCAGCCGCGACGAATTCTGGGACGTGGCCGACGAACTCGACAAGGGCGCCCATCAGCAGGTAACGGGGCCGATCTCCTACATCGTCGGCGACTTCCTGGCGTCCCTGGAGCACAGGGCGGAAAAGCTGACGACGTCGGAGGCAAACGCAGTCAACGAGGCCTTCGGCCATCTGCTCCGGGCCATGGTTCGTCAGACCCCTGCAAGTCTCCAAGCGGCAAAGGCGCCGATCGCAGCAACTTTGTCGACTGGCTGCTGCGCACGGAAGAAGCCTGAGGAGGACCTGAAGAGCCCCTGCCCTTGGTGCCAATGCCCTTCGATCACCGGGGCGGCGGATTGCATGATCCAGCGGCGTCTGCGAAACTGATCAGGCCATGTGGCGTCGTGGTCGGACCCTTAGGAACGAACTGCTTTGCACGCGGATATAAATGTCCTGCACGAAACGTCATTTACTGCGGTCCCGTCGGCAAACTAGTGTTCCTGCAGGCTTTGGCGGCCATGATCCGCGCCAGCCATGCATGGCTTCTCGGCATGCTGCTGCGGTTAGATAATCGGGGGAACATCTTGTCCAAGATCAGCGAAATGAACATTCTTGCCCGGGCGACCTGTCCCTCTGAAGCGGTCATCCGCGTCGAGCGATTTCCGGCAACATCCCGTATTCTTCACTGGATCGTGGCTGCACTCGTGCTTGCGATCTGGCCGCTCGGCTTCTTCATCAAGTTCACCAAGAAGGAGGTGACGCTGGATTTCTACATGGTGCATGAGAGCCTCGGCTTTCTCGTGCTCTGGATCATGCTGCTCAGGGTCGGCAACAAGCTCCTGGTCAAGGCGCCGCATGCCGAGGGCCCCGCCATCGAGCGGATGGCGGCCTCGACCGTCCATGGCTTGCTCTACCTCTTTCTGATCGTCATGCCCGTCAGCGGCTTCCTCGCCACCAATGCCCACGGGTTCCCGCTTGTCTGGTTCGGCCTGATCCCAGTCTGGAGCCCGCTGGACAAGACGCCCGACATCGCCTGGACCCTTTCTTCGATTCATGCCTGGAGCGCATGGATCCTTCTGGCGCTTTTCGCGTTGCATATCGGCGCGGTTCTGCTCCATCATGTGATCAAACGCGACAACACCCTGTACCGGATGCTCTAGGGACCGCGATGTTCAGCTTGGAGATGAACGATACGACCTGGGCTCGCCTGCTGGGTCTCCGGCAGGGCAAGGGCGAGGTTGCGACCACCGATGCGGCCTATCGCCTCTACGGACCGATCGCCGTCGCATCGGATCGTTTCGTGCTGGCGCAGGTGGGACAATCGCTCGACGGGCGCATCGCCACCCCCTCAGGCGATGCGCGCGACGTCTCCGGCCAGGACGGACTAACCCACCTGCATCGCTGCCGCGCACTGGTGGATGCCGTGATCGTGGGCGTCGGCACAGTCCGGGCCGACGATCCGAAGCTGTCGGTCAGGATGGTCAAGGGCCTGTCGCCGGTGCGCGTAATCGTGGATTGCCATGCGGAACTGAACGGCAATGAAAGCCTATTCCATGATGGCGGGGCGCCCGTGATCGTGTTTTGCAGCGCCCGCGCAACGGGAAAAGCGCTCCCGGGTGCGGAGGTGATCAGCCTCCAGCCCAAGGCCTGCGGACTGGATCCGCGCGACATTCTGGATGCCCTGGCGAAACGCGGTCTTCATCGCGTCCTGATCGAGGGCGGCGCCCGCACGATCGCCCGCTTCATCGACGCGCGTCTCGTCGATCGGCTGCATGTGGCGGTTTCCCCGATCATCATCGGCTCCGGCCCGAGCGGCATCAGCCTGTCGCCGATCGAGAGGCTGGCCGGCGCATATCGCCCGGTCACCGAGGTCTACAATCTTGGAAGCGACATCCTGTTCGATTGCCAGCTGCGGCCCGGACAGACTTCAGGCCGGCAGGGCCAGGAGGTCCGTGTGGCCAACCAGGCCTGAGCCGTCCGTTCCGTGTATCGACGCAAGCCGGTATTCCAGCCAGGCGTCTATCGCGGCTTCCGGCAGAGTGGACATCTCCAGCAGCGGCGCGCGCAGGCCCCGCAGAAGTTCCGTCTGCAGGGCCGCTGTGCCATTGTCCATCCGCCAGGGACTCTCCCCGATCATGATGCGGAACCCGCGTGCGGCCAGATGCCGGGAAAGACAGGCGGTCGCATCGGGGCCGAGCGCCGGTCCGAATCCCTTGTCGGTGCGCTGGTGCCTGTTGAACAGGTCCACCATGTCCTCGTCCAGCGGATGGGCCGGGGACCAGCGCATTCCCCCGTCATAGTTCAGCGCGGCATAGAGACCGCAGCCCGAAGAGGCCAGCCGGTCGACCAGTGCTGCGCAGAAGCGATCGGAACACAGGTCAAACAGGGCAGAGGCCGTGACGATGCTCACCCCTTCCAAGGGCAATCCGTCGATATCGTTGAGATCATGCCGGCGGTATGCAACCTCCTGGCGTTCACCGATCTGCCGCTTGGCCTCCTCGAGCAGCAGCGGGTCGTTGTCGATCATCAGCCATCGCGTGCCGGGGCGGAGCCTGTCCTCGAGGCTGCGCCATGTCGAACCGGTGCCGGAGCCGATGTCGAGAACAAGCGGGTCTCGCCGGTCGTCGAGATAGCCTGCCAGCGTATCCATCAGGCCGATGTGACGGGCCGCGCGATCGGCCGGCTCGCGGAGCGCCAGCCAGTCCTTGTCGAAACCGCTCATTGCAAGCTCTCCAGTCTGTCGGCGACGATCCCCGCTGTCACATCCCAGCCCGGCAATTGCGCGCCCGCGCGTCTCGCCGCGGCGGCCTTTGTGAGGCGCAGATCCTTGTCGGCGACGAGCCTTTGCAGCGCCAGGGCGAAACCGCCGACGTCATCGACCGGCACAAGCAAGCCGGCTTCGTCAGGCACCACTTCTGGAACGGCGCCGGCGCGGCAGGCGACGATCGGCAAGCCCTGGGAAAGCGCCTCCGCAAACACCATGCCATAGCCTTCGAAGCGGCTGGCAAGGGCGAAGACATCCGCATGCGCCAGCAGCGCGCGCGCATCGTCGCATTCGCCGACAAGCGCCACCCGCCCCGCAAGGCCAAGGGCCTCGACCTGCCGGACCAGGGCGCCGGCTGTCCGCTCGTCGAGCCGGTGGCTGCCGACGATGGTGGCCTTCCATGCCAGGTGCTCGATCTGTTTCAGGGCGGCGACAAGCACGTCGTGCCCCTTGCGTCGTGTCAGCGTGCCGATGGAGACGATCTGCGCCGGATCGCCGTCGCAGGCGGCCATCGGCCCGGGATCGGTGCCCGGTATTGCCACTGACAGCCTGTCGGATTGCACGCCGTAATGGGCGACGAGTTGCCGGGCCGTCATCGGCGAGGTGACGATGACACCCCTGGCAAAGGACAATGCGCGACGTTCGCAATCGGCGAAGTACTGCTGCTGATCCTCGTCGAGCCCGGTTTCGAGTGCAAGCGGGTGGTGAACGAGGGCGACGATGCGCAGACGGCGGGCCTCCCGCTCCGCCCACGCGTCCAGCACGCCGAACGCCAGCCCGTCGACCAGAACCAGCGCGCCATCCGGCAGTTGCGACAGCCTGCGCTCGGCTTCCCGCTTCACCTCAAGCATGGGGAAAGGAAACCCCTCGCCCAGCGGAAGCGGCTGAACATGCCAGTGCCTGTCGCGCAATCCGGCGATGACGCGACGGTCATAGGCATAGCCGCCCGTGTTCAGGGACAGGTCGCCCGGATAGCCGAAGGTGAGTTGGTGGCTCAAAGGTCTGCCTCGTACCAGCCGCGCGCGGCATGGGATTCGTGCAGCGTCACCTTCAGCCGGCAAATCCGATGACTGCCGGGCCCCAGCCGCTTTTCGCCGACGGCCACTGCGAGCGCGTCGAAAATGTGCTTGGCGACAACTTCCGTGGTCGTGACCTTGTTGGCAAAGACGGGGAGCGTATCGAGATTCTGGTAGTTCAGCGGCTTGAGCACCTCACCCAGCACGGTCGTGGCGGCGCCGATATCCACCGCCAGGCCGTCGTCATCGACGTCGCGGGTGAAGAAGGCGGCATCGACCACGAAGGTGGCGCCGTGCATGCCCTGGGCAGGGCCGAACACGGGACGGGGAAGGCTGTGGGCGATCATGATATGGTCGCGGACTTCAACGGCAAACATTTCTTGTTACTCCCTGTAGCGAATACGATGACAAAGCGTCCCTGGATCGGCCAGTATGGCCGGATAGCCTTCCTCGATGTCGGCAAAACGGGTTTCCCCTGAAATCAGCGCATCGAGGCGTTCATCGCGCAGCAGGTCCAGCGCCTTGGCCAGACGCCGCGCATAGGTCCAGCGCGCCCGCCGCGATGGCGGCAGCGATCCGACCTGCGAGCTGGCTATGGTCAACCGGCGGGCATGAAAGGCGCCACCAAGCGGCAGGCTGACGGGCCGGTCGCCATGCCAGCTCGCTTCGACGATCCGGGCCTCCTGCCCCGCCAGCTCGATCGCCTGCGACAGCGCATCGGCCGAGCCGGAGGCGTTGATAAGCACGTCGAATTCGCCAGCCACCGCCTCGCCGGTCGCAAAATCGATGCCGAGCCTTCCGGCAAGGCCCTGACGTGCGCCATTGCGGTCGACGAGCAGGACTTCGGTGCCGACGATCCGTGATGCCAGATAGGCGACGAGGGCGCCCACGACACCGGCACCGAAGACGGCGACCTTGTCTCCCGGCAGGATGTCCGCGTCCCAGACGATGTTCAGCGCCGTTTCCATGTTCGCCGCCAGCACGGCCCGCGCCGGCGGCAAGCCATCCGGCAGCGGGGTCACGGCCGTCGCGGCAACCGTGAAGAAATCCTGATGGGGGTGAAGGCAGAAGACGGAGCGGCCCGCCAGCGAAACATCGCCCTCCTCGACCGTTCCCACGGCCGAATATCCGTACTTGACCGGAAACGGGAATTCCCCGTCCATATGGGGACCGCGCATCCTTTCGAATTCGGAGGGCGGCACGCGGCCATTGAAGACCAGGTTCTCCGTGCCACGGCTGATGCCGCTATACTGCATGCGCAGCAGCACGTGGCCATCAGCCGGCGGAGGCAACGGAGCCTCGCGGATCTCGCAAATGCCGGCCGCCGCAATCCACAGGGCGCGCGTGTTTTTGTCGCCTTCCCTGGCGGCTGTTCTGGTGTCCGGCGTCATTCATCATCTCCTTGGGCTCGCACTATGCCCCGAATCTGCGTGCGGCGTCATCGGGTCTGTTTCGTCGACCTCTCCGGCTCCGGTATCACGGTTGATCGCTCAAAGCCGCAGGCGGCAATTGTGCTGTCGTGCACTTCTCGTGTCATTTTGTGCGCCCGAGCGGTTTGGCCATGGCGAACCAACGAGAAATTCGACAGATGATCCGTCAACGCGATGCCGCCGGGTCCTGCAGGGACCGGCCGCGCGCCTCCCTCAAATGCGACTGCGGCGACCAGTTGCGCAACGGCATTGGGGCGTTGAAAGCCATGGGCGGCGGGGTGCTTCTCTATCTCGACCAGGAGGGGCGCGGCACCGGCATCGGCGCCAAGATGCGGGCCTACGGATACCAGCATTTCGGACTGGACACGATCGATGCCGACGCCGAACTCGGCTACGGCAGCGACCACCGTCGCTACGCGGCGGCAATCGCCATGCTGCATCTGCTCGACATTGCGAAAGTCATTGTCTTCACCAATAATCCGGCCAAGATATCGGCACTTCGGGATGGCGGCATCGAGGTGGAGAGTCGCGTTGCGCTGACAGGTGCGGTAACGGTCGAAAATGCCGGCTACCTCATGACCAAGCAGGCGCGGGCCGGCCATATGCTCGATATCGAGACCCTCGCCGCCGCGGAATAGGCCAGCATGCTGTCGAACGAACCATCGGCCATCCAGACGTCAGCCCCCGCCGGCGGATCTTCGCCTTCACTGAGGGCCAATGCGCTGGCTGTTCTTGGCTGCGTCTTCGCGATCGCCATCGCTGGCTACCTGTCCGCCGCCCAGCATCTGTCGCTCGGTCGCAACGTCGTCATCGCCGCCACGGTGCTGCTGCTCCTCATCTTCGCGCTTGTCGTCAAGGGCCTCGGCTACCATGGCTTCGAACGCTTCGGCTTCGCCAACACCGTGACCGCGATCCGGGCCGCCATCGTCAGCCTGATTGCAGCGGCGGTGTTTTATCCGGATGCGTCGGAGCGCATTTCGGGCGCATCCTGGACCTTCGCAGCCATCGTGCTGGTGGCGCTTGCACTGGATGGCGTCGATGGCTACCTGGCGCGACGCTACGGGCAGGAATCCGACCTGGGGGCACGGTTCGACATGGAGATCGATGCCCTGCTGATCTTCTGTCTTTCCGCGGCCGCCTTCCTGCTCGGCAAGGCGGGGGCATGGGTGCTGATGATCGGCCTGATGCGCTATGGATTCGTGCTGGCGCAATATCCCGTGCCGCGTCTCGGCGGCGCGCTGCCGCCGTCCCTGAGGCGCAAGCTCGTCTGCGTGGTTCAGGTTGCGATACTATGCGTGATTATCGTGCCCGCCGTCGCCTTGCCCCTGTCGTCATGGCTTGCCGCCATCGCGCTCCTGCTGCTTGCCTATTCCTTCGCGATCGATTGCCTCTATCTGCTCAGCGAAGCCGAGGTGGACGAATGATGCTTGCCGGCAAACTCGACACCGCGATCGGCGTCACGCGGTCCCTGCTGATCTATTACGGGCAGCCATGGCGACGGCGCCAGCTCAAGCGCTTCTACCGCGAACTGGTTTCCCCCGGCGACCTGGTATTCGACATCGGCGCCCATGTGGGAAGCCGTAGCCGGACCTTGCTTTCGCTCGGCGCCGAAGTGGTTGCGGTCGAGCCGCAGCCGGTCTTCGCCGACCTGATCGCGATGCACCTGGCCGAGCGCCTGAAGGGTTTCGAACGCGTGGCGGTCGGTGCCGCCGAGGGTGAGGCCACACTCCACATCTCCAGCCGCCATCCGACCGTCACGACCATATCGGACCGCTTCATCGACGGTGTCAGTCCTGTCGCAGGGTTCCGGGATGTGGTCTGGGACCGGGAACTCCGGCTTCCGGTGACGACACTGGACCGGCTGATCGAAAAATACGGCCTGCCCGCATTCTGCAAGATTGATGTCGAGGGAGCAGAGAGCGACATATTGCGCGGTCTGTCCCGCCCGATCCGACTCATTGCCTTCGAATATATTCCCGCCCTGCCCGAGGTCGCACAGGAGGCAATGATCCGGCTCGCCGATCTCGGCGACTATCGCTTCAAGCGGGTCATCGGCGAGAGCCACCGCTTCGTCGATGCCGAATGGAAGGACGCGGTCGCACTGTCGCGGGACCTTACAGGGCTTGCGCCGGACAGCCCGTCGGGAGACATCTATGCCCGGTTGGCGTCATGACTCGCGCCGCAAGATCATCTGCGGCGCATGAAACCGCCGAGCAGCGAGCCCGCCAGGACGACCAGGCCGGGAAGAGCGGTGCCTGCAAGCGAGAAAACCCCATACAACAGGCTGGCCGCCAGACCTTCGGCGCCGGTGAAACCGAACAGCGGCCACAGCGCCGCCGCGGCCGCCTCGCGCGTGCCCCATCCGCCAATGCCAAGCGGCACCAGCATGGTCAGCAGGCACAGCGGGATCACGGTGACGGCAGCGATCGGCGGCAACGTCGCGCCGACGGCATCCGACGCCAAGAGGAAGGTTGCAACATAGCTGCCGACGATCAGAATGCTGAGTCCTGCCTGCACCGCGAATGCACCATCGCTCCAGAACGCCGCAGCGAGATCGGGCAGTACCCGATCGAGGCGATCCCTGAACGGTATCCGCAGCCGTACGACGACGGCCACGAGAGCGGCGATGAGAGCCACGGCGACCCAGATCAAGGGCGAGGACAATGCGGGCATGGTCTGCGGAAGCTGGACCGCCCAGACCAGCAGCCCGAGGCAGGTCAGCAAAAAGAAGGCGAATTGGCCGGACAGGCGCTCCAGCACCACCGCGGCCGCCGCACGCTTCCAACCGCCGGAGCCGTCATCGCTGCTGCGATAGACGCGGGCGGCGTCGCCGGCGATGCCGCCCGGCAGGATCTGGTTGAGAATGCCGCCAATGTAATATTCGCGGATCGCCACGGGCGCTGGAATGGGATGACCGAGGCGGACGGCGGTGAAGCGCCAGCGCAGCGCCGACATCACGATCTGCACCTGGACCACAGCAAGGGCGGCGAGGACATGTCCGGTCGGCACGCGAGCGAGCGCGTCGAGCACGCCCGACGGCGCGACCAGGACAAGGACGATGACCAGGAGCAGGATGCCGGCGCCGATGGTGAATGGCTTCAGCTTGCGCATGGCTGGCTCATGCCGGAGTGGATATTGCAGCTTGCGGGGCGATGGCCTGGTCTGCGGATGAAAGGGTGAATGGAATGATGCGGTTCAACTCGAATGACGGGAGCGCGCGGATCTCCGGGTGGAAGGCAGGGCTCGCCGTGCTCGCCTTCGTCGTCATAGGCTTTGCCGCCTGCACGATGCCCAACAGTCCGGACGCCTTCCATCCGCAAATCCTCCTGCGCCTGCCGGTCGAGTTGCCGCTGATCGCGCTCGCGCTGTTGCTGCTGCCCCGGCGGCTGGCCATGGTGACAGCGTTTCTTGCCACCATAACGGTCGCTTGTCTTCTGTTTCTTAAGCTTGCGGATATCGGGGTCATCTCGGCCTTCCAGCGTCGGTTCAATCCCTATCTCGACGCAAAGATGTTGCTCGATGGCTGGAACATGCTGTCCGGCACGATCGGCACGGTCGGAGCCGCGCTTGCCATCAGTCTGGCCGTTGCGGCCCTTGGCATGCTCGTTGCCCTTTTCTGGTGGGCGTGCCTGCGCATGACGCAACTGGATGGTTCGCGCCGATGGATCGTCGCCGCCGGTTTTGCCGCCGTCCTCGCCGGCGGCCTCGCGCTCGTGGCGAACGGCGCGACCGGAGGGACGCAGGGCGTCGCCGACCTTCGCGTGGCTTCCTATCTTGGTGAGCGCCTTTCCCTGGTGGCAAGCTCCGTCGCCGACATCAGGACCTTCGAAGCGCAGCTTGCCAAAGATTCCCAACCTGGCGGCGGGCCTGGCGATTTCACCCGCGTCAGGGGGCGCGACGTGATCCTGGTCTTCGTCGAGTCCTACGGGCGAAGCGCCATCGAGGATCCGCGCTATGCCGGGCTGATCGGGCCGCGCCTCGCCGATATCCAGCGGCAGCTTGAGGGCGCGGGCTTCGCCTCGGCAAGCGGCTGGACCCGCTCGCCGACCGTCGGCGGCCTCAGCTGGCTTGCCCATGGGACGCTGCTCTCGGGCCTGTGGGTCGACAGCCAGGCCCGTTACGACCGGCTGATCGCCAGTGACCGCCCGAGCCTCAACCGCCTGTTCCGCGAGGCCGGCTGGCGGACGGTGGCTGTCATGCCCGCGATCACGATGGACTGGCCGGAAGCTGCCTATTACGGCTATGACCAGATCCTCGCAGCGAAGGACCTCGGCTATCGGGGAAAACCGTTCAATTGGGTGACGATGCCGGACCAATACACGCTTGCGGCCTTCGATCGCCTTGCCCGCAAGCCGGTCGACGCTCAGACCAAGCCCGTCATGGCCGAAATCGCGCTGATTTCCAGCCACGCGCCATGGACGCCCGTGCCGAAGATGATCGACTGGGACACCATCGGCGATGGCGTCGTCTTCAACGGCCAGGCCGAAAGCGGTGACACGCCCGCCGTGGTGTGGGCCGATCACGATCGCGTCCGTCGCCAATATGTCGAAACCATCGATTATTCTCTCCAAGCACTGGGGGACTACATGCTGCGCTACGGTCGGGACGCGGTCTTCGTCATTCTGGGCGATCATCAGCCGGCGGCTCTCGTCACCGGTCCCGATGCCTCGCGGGCTGTTCCCGTCCACGTCATCAGCCGCGACCGAAGCCTTGTCGAACGCTTCGTCGCCGATGGCTTCGATGCCGGCATGACACCCTCGCCGCAGGCAGCGGAAGCACCCATGGACGGCCTGCGGGAACGCCTGATCCGCCATTTCAGTGCTCCGTAGCAACTGCGGCCGATGCCAAGTTCGAGCAATGCTTCCTGTCGCCGGATAGCTCTGGTCCGGCACTTGCGAGCGCACGACGTGCGGTCATCTCGCCGGACGCCCAGATCCTCGATCCGGGCGCAAAGCCCTACTTAAGCACCGCTCTCCCAACGGAAGAAGAATAGCAGGACGGCATGGGAATGTGACGCAGGGCTGCATGTCGGTTCGTGCAGTCTTCTTCGTTTTGGATGCACAAAACCCAATAGCAGTCGCTTGATGACTGTTTGAGCCTGATCTAGACAATCGGAGCCGTCAGTCGGTTGCACGGAGGGCCGGTTGCATCGGACGGGAGTTATTTTCATGATTATTGAAGTTGTTTTGCCGATCGTTCTGATTGTCATCATGTTTTCCCTCGGCCTTGGTCTTAGACCTGCCGATTTCTGGCTTGTGGTCGCCCAGCCCAAGGCTTTTGCGACCGGCGCTTTCAACCAGATGCTCGTGGTGCCATTGGCAGCCCTGGCGCTGGCGAAGCTTTTCGCCCTTCCGAACGAGATTGCACTGGGGGTGATGATCCTGGCAGCATGCCCGGGAGGCGTCCTGTCGAACTCGGCCACGAAGCTGGCAGAAGGCAATGTTCCTCTGTCCATCTCGCTCACGGCGCTCATCTCGCTGGCATCGACCGTCACCCTCCCGCTGGTGGTGGCGTTCAGCGCCGCTCATTTCCTCGGTGCGGCTGCGCCGCCCATCGACGTGACCGCGCTCGGGCTCAAAGTGTTTCTGCTGACGGCCGCTCCGGTTGGGCTCGGCATGGTGGCGACGCGCTACTTCCCTCGCTTTGTCGCGCTTGCCTCCCCCCTGATCGAGCGTGTCGCCTTCTGGCTGTTTCTGGTCACGATCCTGGCAGCCGTGATCAGCAACTGGAACGTCTTCGTCCTTCACATGTCGTCCCTGGGTCCGGTGCTGATCGCCCTCAACGCCACACTGCTCGCAGTGGGCTCGATCAGCGCCGTCGCCCTGGGACTGAGTGCGCGGGACGCGACGGCGATTGCGATCGAGACCGGCACGCAGAACGGCGCCCTCGGCATCGCCGTCGGCCTCATGGTGGTCGGCGCAAGCACAGGCTTGCCCGAAACCACGCTGGCATCCGTCATCTACTCGATCACCGCCTGGATATTGACGATGCCCTTCGTCTTGTGGCGCCGCCACCTTGCCACGCGGGCTCAGGCAATATCAGCATAAAAGGACGCGCGGGCGGCGGGCGTCGAAGATTTCCGTAGAATTTCGAGACCGCGCTATCCCGCCCGCGAACAATTGCCGCCCTCGCGGCGTTTGTCTTGGACGGGAGGCACGATCGTGGAGGAGGACTGCAGCATGGATCGATTCACCGGCGGTTGCCTGTGCGGCAATGTCCGCCTTGTCGCAACGGGACGTCCCTACCGGGTCGGCATTTGTCACTGCCTCGACTGCCGCAAGCATCACGGCGCGCTTTTCCAGACCTCGGCGATCTTTCCCGCGGAAGCGGTGACGATCGAGGGCGAAACGCGCGATTTTGACGGGAGGCACTTCTGCCCGCGTTGCGGCTCGCCGCTGTTCGGTCGCAGCGGCGACGAGATCGAGGTCAACCTCGGCGTGCTCGACGACATCGACCAGCTGACGCCAACCTACGAACTCTGGACCATCCGCCGCGAATCCTGGCTCCCGCCGTTTCCGCTCAACAGGCGCTACGAGCGCGATCGCGACGAGACGAGCCGCTTCGAGCCGTAGGCTAAAGGTCAGAACTGCGGATTCGTGCAGATCGCTTCCGCGACGAGTACCGGGACAGTTGGCAAAACAAGGACAATGACCGAAAAGGATCAGGCGACGAAACGGTCGACTGAGAGGGCGGATAGTGCTGAAATTTGACCACAAGGAACGGCCGACGGACGGGAAACTTTCGCTCGTTCTGGCCACCTATCTCGTCGCGATCTTTGTCGCCCTACTAGATGCCTCGGCCCACTATTGCGGTGGATATCTCCACGTGGCCGCAAACCTCGTAGGCCTGACCTTGATCTATCAGTATAGAACGAAATACATCTCCTGGTTCTTTTTCATTGCGGACATCGGTCGCACAAGAGGATGGCAATCGGATGATGTTCGAAAGTACTGGCTGGAGGAACTTCCCCTCGCGATCCCAACCATAGTTATTGTTCATTCCACCGTCCGCCTCTCGACCGAGATTGCCGACTACGAACTCTCTCCGCTCTACGTTTTCAAGGTCGTGTTGTTTCTCTGGCTGATCTTCATTCTGCTCGCAGAGGGTGTCAGAAGGAACAGGATCTGATCAGCTGATTGGGAATGTCCGAGCAGAGGAGCGCGAGGGTTTGAACGGTCGCGCCAGAGGAAACAAGCCTTGATCGCGACTGCGTTGCCGACAGTCAGCGAAGCCGCTCCTCACAACAGCCCGAGTTCCGCCAGTTCGCGCTTCAGATCTTCCGGCATGTCCTCCAGATTGGCGCCGGAGGCGCCGAGGTCGCGCGGAGCGGAGTCGGGTTCGAGGTAGCGCCAGCCCTGGAAGGGGCGACGGGGCGCCGGTGCGGTTTCGATGACTTCGGGCCCGAGCACCAGTTCGCAGCGGGAAATGCCGTCGGCGCCGGTGAAGGTCTTGATGTCGAGCAGCTTCTGGCGGGCGGCGACCTGGCCCTTGATCACCCAGTAGAGCGATCCGCCATCGAGCAGTTCGTCCATGCGCTTCGGCACCATGCGGGTGACGTGGCTCGACTGCGGTTCGAGGCCGGCGGCAACCGCGACCAGTGCGCGCTCGGCAACCCATTCGCGAAGATCGTCGAGGCTGTCGGCGCCGACGCAGAGCTTGATCATGTGCAGTGTCATGGCACCGGTGATAATCCGCTCACCGCCGGCGTCAAGGGCAAAGCGGCTCTCCGACCCCCGCCCTCAACACTCCACCACGTTGACGGCGAGACCGCCGAGGGAGGTTTCCTTGTATTTCTCGCTCATATCGTTGCCGGTCTGGCGCATGGTCTCGATGCAGGCGTCGAGCGGCACGAAATGCTCGCCGTCGCCCTTCAGGGCCAGGGAGGCTGCGGTCACGGCCTTGACGGCGCCGAGCGCGTTGCGCTCGATGCAGGGCACCTGGACGAGGCCGGCGACCGGGTCGCAGGTCATGCCGAGATGGTGCTCGAGGGCGATCTCGGCGGCGTTCTCGATCTGCTCCGGGCTGCCGCCCATCACGGCCGCCAGTCCCGCCGCCGCCATGGCGGAGGCCGAGCCCACCTCGCCCTGACAGCCGACTTCGGCGCCGGAGATCGAGGCATTGTGCTTGATGATGCCGCCGACGGCGGCGGCCGTCAGCAGGTAGTCGCGGATGCCGTCCTGGTCGGCATCGGGGTGGAAATGCAGGTAGTAGCGGATGGTGGCCGGCACGACGCCCGCAGCCCCGTTGGTCGGCGCGGTGACGACGCGGCCGCCGGCGGCGTTCTCCTCGTTGACCGCCATGGCGTAGACCGACAGCCAGTCATTGGCGAGCAGCGGGTTCTGCCGGTTGGAGCGCCATTCCTCCTGCAGCTGGTCGTGGATCGAGCGGGCGCGGCGGCGCACGTTGAGCCCGCCCGGCAGGCGTCCGTCCTGCTTCAGGCCGCGATCGATACAGCCGGTCATGGCGTCCCAGATGCGGTCGAGGCCGGCATTCAGCGCCTCGCGGTCCATGACCGCCTCTTCGTTGGCCCGCTTCATCTGGGCGATGGTCAGGCCGGAGCGGCGCGCCATGTCGAGCATCTCCTTTGCCGAGGCGAAGGGATAGGGCACCTTGTGGCTGGAGGCTGCCTTCTTCGCCTTCTGCATGGCGAGAAGCTCGGTGTCGGTAACGACGAAGCCGCCGCCGATCGAATAGTAGATCGTCGTCAAGAGAACGCGCCCGTCCTTGTCGAGGGCGGAAAGCCGCATGCCGTTGGCATGGCCCGAAAGCGGCACCTTCTTGTCGAAGACGAGGTCTTCCTTCGGATTGAAATGATAGGCCGGATGGCCGGGCGGCGTCACCTTGTGGCTGCGCTCGACCTCCTCGACGATGGCGTCCATCCTGTCGGGATCGATCCTGTCGGGCGCCTCGCCGGTCAGGCCGATGATCACCGCCCTGCCCGTGCCGTGGCCGATGCCGGTATAGGCGAGCGAGCCGTGCAGGCTGGCTTTCAGCGCCGCCACCTGGGCCCCGTGCGGCCGGGGCCAGCTGTCGGAGGCGATCAGGTCGAGGAAACGATTGGCGGCCGTCATCGGCCCCATCGTATGGGAACTCGAGGGGCCTACCCCGATCTTGAACACATCGAAAACCGAAAGGAACATGCCGACTCCGCCTTGCTCGGGCTCATTTGCCACAGGCTAGAATAACATGAATAGCGAATGCGGCGGCGGACCGACATCCATTTTCACCGCCGCGACATGGGAAAGGGCCCAAAACGACAACAGCGCGGGTCGTTAAACCCGCGCTGCCCGAAACCGAATTGAAAAAAACGGTTCAGATACTGCCAAAAAGATATGCCAGGCACAGAATGCCGGCAAACCCTACCAATGCCCGAAAAGTGACGTTCCAGCAGGATTTCTGGATGCTGTCTTCCATGAAGACTCCGTTTAAGCGTTGTTGGCAGAAAGCCGTCCCCCGACCGCTTTCGTGCGAAACGATTTATTAAAATCCCCGGCTCTTCGCAACTGCAAAAAAGGCAAAACAAAGGCACGCAACGCGCAGCAGCCATGCACCCAACGCATAGGCAGTCGTTATTTCAACGACTTAAGTGTAAACACGCCTATGGCGGAAAGGCCCAAGACTGCCCCGTTTTAGACCAAGGTTTTGCATTCTGGTTAATTCGCTTGTGGAGAAAGGGGCAAGTCCGCATAAAAAGGCAGCCCCCTGCTTCGGAGCCACCATGACGCTTCTCGACTATTTCGCGCTTTGCCTGTTCGGCCTTCTGTGGTTCGCCTTCGCCTGGATCACCGGCCAGGGCCGCATCTTCGCCCGCACCAGCCTCACCCAGGCGATGGCCGAGCGCCGGCGCCTGTGGATCATGAACTCGCTCGGCCGCGACCTGAAGATGATCGACACGCAGATCCTGTCGGGACTGCAGAACGGCACGGCCTTCTTCGCCTCGACGTCGATCCTGGCGATCGGCGGATGCTTCGCCCTTCTCGGCCAGACCGAACAGGTGGACACGGTGCTCAAGGACCTGCCCTTCGTCATGCCGGGCGGGCGCACCACCTTCGAGCTCAAGGTCTTCGTGCTGACCGCCATTTTCGGCTATTCCTTCTTCAAGTTCGGCTGGTCCTACCGGCTGTTCAACTACTGCACGATCCTGTTCGGCGCGCTGCCGATGGCCGACGAGGCGCGGCGGGATCCGGAGGCCGCGGCGCGCGCCGCCGAACTGACGATCCGCATGAACATCATCGCCGCCAGCCACTTCAATGCGGGGCTTCGCGCCCTGTTCATGTCGATCGGCTATCTCGGCTGGTTCGCCAGTCCCTACCTCTTCATGGCGACATCGGTCACCGTCTTCATCGTGCTCCTGCGCCGGCAGTTCTTCTCCGAGGCGCGCCTGGCGCTGATCGAATCGCCGCCGCCCTCGCCATGAAACGGTCACGTTTGCGCGGTCTGGCAGGGGCGCAGAACGAGACGGCAAGAGGGAAGGACGGCGCGTGACCGCTGATCTGGAAAGAAGCGAGACCTTGGCGGCGGCGCCCCGGCGGATCGAAGCGCTCGACGCGGCGCGCGGCCTCGCGCTCATCGCCATGGCGACCTATCATTTCACTTGGGATTTCGAGTTCTTCGGCTATCTGGAGCCGGGCACGGCGACCCATGGCTGGCTGAAGATCTATGCCCGCGGCATCGCCTCGAGCTTCCTTTTCCTCGCCGGATTCAGCCTCGTGCTGGCGCATTATCCGGCGATCCGGGCGCGGTCCTTCGCCAAGCGGCTGGCGGTCATCGCCGCCGCGGCGCTCGCCATTACCATTGCGACCGCGATCGCCGTGCCGGAGGGCATGATCTTCTTCGGCATCCTGCATGCGATCGCCGCTGGAAGCCTGATCGGCCTTGCCTTCGTGCGCCTGCCGCCGCTCGTCACGCTGGCCGCGGCCGCCGCCGCGATCGCCCTGCCGAATGTCTATCGTTCGGAGATCTTCGACGCCCCGGCACTGCTCTTCATCGGCCTGTCGCAGCACCTACCGCGCTCGAACGATTATGTGCCGCTGCTGCCATGGATCGGCGCGCTGCTGATCGGCATCGCCGTGGCGCGGCTGGCGCTGTCACGCGGCTGGCTTACGCGCCTCGCACAAATTCCCGGCGGACCGGGATGGCTGCGACTGGCGGGGCGCCACAGCCTGATCGTCTATCTTCTGCACCAGCCGGTGCTGATTGCGATGGTCTACATGATTTCGATCATAGCGCCGCCACAAAAACCTGATCCTATACAGTCCTATCTGGCGAGCTGTGAAAACGCTTGCCTGGCCGAAGGCTCACCGGCGGCGATCTGCAACCGCTTCTGTGCCTGCACGCTCGACCGGCTGCAGCAGCAGTCGCTTCTCGCACCTCTCCAGTCTGGCGCAATCTTGCCGGACAAGGATGAGCGGATCGTAGAGCTTGCGCGTGAATGTTCGGCCATCAGTCAATGACAGGACCTGACCATGAATGCCTATAGATTGAAGCCGCTCAGCTTTCCCTGGCCGCCCGTTCTCTACGGCCTGGCCATTCTCTTCGCCCTTTTGGCCGACCGGTTCATCGGAATTCTGCCCTCGGTGATGCCGAACGGCTATCTGTTCTATACGATCGGCGGACTGCTCGTCGCCGTCGCACTGTTCCTCGACATGTGGGCGATCAAGACGCTGATCGAATACCGCACCACCGTGCTGCCGCATCGCGGCGCGCTGAGGCTGGTGACCTGCGGGCCGTTCCGCTACAGCCGCAACCCGATCTATCTCGGCTATACGCTGATCACCGTGGCGATCGGCTTCCTCACCGGCAATGCCTGGTTCTTCGTCGCCGCCCTCGCCGCGGCGATCGTCACGACGATCATCGCCATCCGCAAGGAGGAGATGCATCTTCTGGCCCGGTTCGGGATCGATTTCGAGCAATATTGCCAGCGCACCCGGCGCTGGCTCTGACGCTGCGACGCCGGATCAGGTTCCGACGCCGATTTCCACCATGCGTGTCAGGCAGGTTTCCTCGGCATTGTCGAGTTCGGCCAGCGTCTCGTCGATGTCACGGCGCTTCTGGCGAAGCTCGTCGCGCTTCTCGTCGATCTTCTTCATCATCAGCTTGAGCTGGCCGATCTCGCCCGGCGGCTCCTTGTAGACGTGGATAATTTCGCGGATTTCGGCTACGGTAAACCCGATCCGCCGGCCGCGCAGGATTTCCTGCAGCAGATGCCGGTCGGCGGCACGATAAAGGCGCGTGCGGCCACGACGCTCCGGATGGAGCAGACCCTCGTCTTCATAGAAGCGAAGCGTGCGGGTCGACACTCCAAATTCGCGCGTCAGTTCAGTTATACTGTAATACTTCTTCACAACCGTTCCGATTCATTAGGGAAACGGTATAATATTGACTTTTACGTATAAGTCAATTTTTCACGTTTCAGCCGGACATGAACCACCAGGTGGCAAGCCCGAGGAAGCTGAAAAACCCTGTCGTGTCAGTGATCGCGGTAACGAAAACCGCCGAGGAAACGGCCGGGTCGGCGCCTGCCTTGTTGAGCAGAAGCGGGATCATGATGCCGGCCATGGCGGCGGCGAACATGTTGATCAGCATGGCGGTGGTGATCAGCCCGCCGATCGACACGTCCTGGAACCACAAGCCGGCCACCAGGCCGACGAGGCAGCCGAACAGCACGCCGTTGATCAGGCCGACGCCGGCCTCGCGTCGGGCGACCCGCCAGGCATTGTGGATGTCGAGATTGCGCGTGGCCAGCGCGCGCACGGTCACGGTCATGGTCTGCGAGCCGGCATTGCCGCCCATGCCCGCGACGATCGGCATCAGGATGGCGAGCGCCACGACCTGCTCGATCGTCGCCTCGAACAGCGAAATGACCGAAGCCGACCAGAAGGCGGTGAAGAGGTTGACCGCCAGCCACGGCACGCGCGAGCGCGAGGTTTCCATGACGCTGTCCGACAGTTCTTCGTCGCCGACGCCGCCGAGGCGCATCAGGTCTTCCTCGGCCTCTTCCTGGATCACGTCGACCACGTCGTCGATGGTCAGCACGCCGACCAGGCGCTCGTTCTCGTCGACGACGGCGGCCGACAGAAGGTCGTACTGCTCGAACAGCTGGGCCGCCTCTTCCTGGTCCATCTCGGCCGGGATCGAATGGCTGGTCTCGCGCATGATCGATTCGATCTTCTCCTGACGCTTGGTGCGCAGGATGCGGTCGAGGTCGATGGTGCCGAGCAGCTTGAACGTCGGGTCGATGACGAAGATCTGGGTAAAGCTCTCCGGCAGATCTTCCTCGTCGCGCATGTAGTCGATCGTCTGGCCGACCGTCCAGAACGGCGGCACCGCGACGAATTCGGTCTGCATGCGGCGGCCGGCCGAGCTTTCCGGATAGTCGAGGGCGCGGCGCAGGCGCACGCGCTCGGTGAAGGGCAGCTGCGAGAGGATCTCTTCGCGGTCCTCGTGGTCCAAGTCCTCGAGAATGTAGACCGCGTCGTCGGAATCGAGTTCGCCAATCGCCGCGGCGATCTGGGCGTTGGGCAGATGCTGGACGATCTGCAGGCGGATCGCCTCGTCGACCTCGGTCAAAGCCGTCATGTCGAAGTCGTCGCCCAGCAGGCGCACGAGCGCGATGCGCTGGTCCGGCTGGATGGCTTCGATCAGGTCGCCGAGTTCCGATTCGTGCAGGCGTGCGACGCGCTGGCGCAGGAACAGGAGGTCACGGTCGGCGATCGCCGCCCCGACCATGGCCAGGAAGTCGGTGCGGATCGAGCCGTTTTCGGCATAGATGTCTTCCGGGGCTTCGTCCTGGACGACGCGAACGCGGATGTCTTCGCCGGTCTCGGTCATGCTCGCGCCCTCGCCAAATCAAATCACTGCCCAGCTTCCCGCCGCCAAGGAGAATGGCTGGGGAAAACGCATTGTCAACAACTGCCCAGCACAGCGAACGGGGCGATATGCAATTGCCGAGGCTTCCTGCTAACCTATTGGCGAAGCAAGGTCCAGCCTCGATTGCGCCACCGCTTTGCCAGACCCGTCCGCCGCCGAAGAGGTCCCCTTGAGCGTTCGTCCGATCATCCGTTTTCCCGACCCCGCACTCAGGCGCGCCTGCCTGCCCGTCGAAGCGTTCGACACCGACCTGCGCGCCCTTGCCGATGATCTCTATGACACGATGCGGGCTGCACCCGGCGTCGGAATCACCGCCGCCCATATCGGGGTTGCGCTGCGCCTCGTAGTGCTCGACCTGCCGGAGATCGGTGGCCGGCGGAGCTATGCCAATCCGGAAATCCTGTGGTCCTCGCCGGAGACGATGGAACATACAGAAGGCAGCGTCTCCATGCCCGGCGCCACCGAGACCGTGACGCGGCCGCGCGCCGTCGACATCCGCTACCGCGATCTCGACGGGGTTATCCACGAGGAGCGGCTGGAGGGTTTTCCGGCGATCTGCATGCAGCACGAGATCGATCAGCTCGACGGCCTGTTCTGGCTGCAGCGCCTGTCGAAGCTGAAGCGCGACCGGCTGATCCGCAAATGGGAAAAGAGCGGCAGGTGACATCGGCGCGCGGCAGCGCCGAACCAAGACGCCCTTCATGCGTTTCCATCGGACACAGACATGAAGGAGCTGACATCATGGCAATCGCCGACGGGACGAACACCAAGAAGGACCTCAGTCGCGAAGAGGACTACCGCGACTTCGAACAGCGCGACATCGAGAACGGCTGGCCCTATGACGACGGCGCGGGAGCCGCGTCGCGACCAGTCGGTAACGACGCCTACGGAGAGACCGGGGCCAATTTCGACCGCGAGCGCAATGGCGGCTACCGCGTCACCAAAGTGGATACCGACGGCGGACAGGCGCCGCTCGTCTCTCCGGTGCTGCCGGAGACCGACCACCGCGAAAACAGCGACCAGCTCGAAGCCGATGTCGCGGCAGCCCTCGAAGATCTGCCCGACCTGCTTCTGAACGCCCTCGACATCCATGCCGACGGCCATGTCGTTACCCTGCGGGGCAGGGTCGATACGGCAGAAGAACGGCGCATGATCGAGCTTCGCGTCGTTGCTGTCAGCGGCGTTTCGACCGTGCGCAACATGATCACCACCATGGGCGTCGATACCCATATACCGAGCGATACGGACTGATCAGCGGGTTGAAGTGAGATCCGGAAACGACAAAGCCGGCTGCCTTTCGGCGAGCCGGCTTTCGTATTCTTCCCGAGGGAAGAATGGTGCGGTCGAGAAGACTCGAACTTCCACGTCTTGCGACACAGCGACCTCAACGCTGCGCGTCTACCAATTCCGCCACGACCGCATCTTGGTAGCGCCGAATTGCTCCGGCGGGGCTGCATGTAGCAAAAGCACTCAGGGTGCACAAGGCCAAGATGACAGTTTTTTGAGTTTTCCCGGACGGGCCGTTGCGCGTGCCCGCCGGGCATGGCGACGCAGCCCTTGAAGTCCATGGGCTTTCTTGCCAAGTAGAGGGAAAATGAGGGCTTTTCCCGATGCAGCGCACCGACCTTTCCACCGAAATGTTCGCCTCACCCGGCTCGCCGCCGGTGCGCTGGCGCATATCCGAAGGTCTCGTTCCCTATGAGGAAGCGGTCGCCGAAATGGAACGCCAGGTCGCGGCGATCGCCGATAGCCGGGCCGACGAACTGGTCTGGCTGCTCGAACATCCGCCGCTCTATACCGCCGGCACCAGCGCCGATTCCGCGGACCTGATCGAGCCGGACCGATTCCCGGTCTTTTCCACCGGTCGCGGCGGCGAATACACCTATCATGGCCCCGGCCAGCGGGTGGCCTATGTGATGCTCGACCTCAAGCGCCGCCGCCAGGACGTGCGCGCCTATGTGGCCTCGCTGGAAGAGGTAGTGATCCGCACGCTCGAGAAGATGAACGTCAAGGGCGAGCGGCGCGAGGACCGGGTCGGCGTCTGGGTGCGTCGTCCGGAAAAGCCGGCGCTTGCCGACGGCTCGATGGCCGAGGACAAGATCGCCGCGCTCGGCATCCGGCTGCGCCGCTGGGTGAGCTTCCACGGCCTGTCGATCAATGTCGATCCGGACCTGTCGCATTTTTCCGGCATCGTGCCCTGCGGCATCAGCGCCTATGGCGTGACGAGCCTCGTCGATCTCGGCCAGCTGGTGATGATGGCGGATGTCGACATCCGTCTTCGCGAAGCCTTCGAGGAGGTCTTCGGGCCGACCGTGCGCGAATCGCTGCCTGCCGAGTAGGAAACGGCGCCGGCAGACGCCTAGCGGCGGCCTCCCCCGCAACGCGCCGTACCGCGCCCGCTTCGATCGGGCTTGAACGACTCTCGCACAAGTGCTTGGTGAGCGCTTTAACGAGGCCGACTGCCATGCCCGACAACCGCCCCTCGGGCACCGACACGACGATCAAGGGCATGGCCCTGATGGCCGGCTGCATGATGGTGCTGCCGTTCATGGACGCGATCGCCAAATACATGGCGAATGTCGAGGGCATGTCGCCCGGCCAGGTGAATTTCTATCGTTTCTTCTTCCAGCTCGTCTGCATCCTGCCTTTCCTGCTCGCCATGAACGGCTGGAGCGCGCTTTCGGCCAAGCGCCCGGGGCTCAACCTGCTGCGCGGCGTGCTGCACGGGGCGGCCAGCCTGATGTTCTTCACGGCGGTCAAATACA
The DNA here is from genome assembly GCA_943370615.1 of Rhizobium sp. Q54. Classification (GTDB taxonomy): domain Bacteria; phylum Pseudomonadota; class Alphaproteobacteria; order Rhizobiales; family Rhizobiaceae; genus Allorhizobium. The sequence continues at coordinate 12,231 of CALRRQ020000012.1, read as the reverse complement.
TGCCGCTCGCCGACGTCTTCGCCATCTATTTCGTCGAGCCCTTCATCCTGACGGCGCTCTCGGCGGTCTTCCTTGGCGAGAAGGTCGGCTGGCGGCGCTGGCTGGCGATCGTGGTCGGCTTCGGCGGGGCGATGATCGTCATCCAGCCGAGCTATGCCGTCTTCGGCCTCACCTCGCTGCTGCCGGTCGCCTGCGCCTTCCTCTATGCGCTCTACATGTTCCTCAACCGCGCCATCGGCGAGGCCGACGCGCCGGTGACCATGCAGACCATGGCCGGGATCGGCGGCACGCTGTTCATGGGCGCGGTGCTCCTCGGTGGCCATGCGATGGGACAGGAAGACTTCGCCATCTCGCTTCCCACGTCCTGGCTGGCGCTCACCCTGCTGGTGATTCTCGGCTCGATTTCCGGCTATGCCCATCTCATCGTCGTGCGTGCCTTCCGCATGGCGCCGCTCTCGGTGCTGGCGCCCTTCCAGTATTTCGAGATCATCGCAGCGACCATTTTGGGGTATGCCCTGTTCGACGACTTCCCCACTGTATCGAAATGGGTCGGCATCCTGATCATCGTCGGCTCGGGCCTGTTCATTCTGTGGCGGGAACAGCGCCGCGCCGCCGAAAGGCGCCAAGTTTAGCTTTCCGCTCAAGCACTCGCTAACCCCTTCCCTTGGCGGAAACGCAAGGTTTGCCTTGCTATGGTCCGCCCAGTTTCATGATGAAACAGGGATAGAAAGATGAGCGAGTTTCGGCTCTCTTTTCCGGCATGTGTCGTCGCCGGGAAGACCAGATTGTCCGTGGAGGACCTGTTGCAGCTGCGGAGATATACGTTTCCGGAGGGCGTGCGCTCTCCCGACGACGTCGTGACGCTCCTGGCACTCAACACCTGCTGTCCCGAGAAGTGCCCGGAATGGGCCGATTATTTCATCGAACAGCTGGCCGGCTTTCTCGTCGACCGCTGTTATCCCATAGGCTCGCTCGACGAGATCAATGTCGAGTGGGTGAAACGCGTGCTGTCGAACGACGGCGTCATCGAGGGTGAACTCGAACTTGCGGCTGTTCTTCACATGATGGACATCGCCCGTCACGTACCGCCGTCGCTGCGCGCTCTGATGCTCGACCAGCTCAGGATCGCGCTTGCAGAAGGGCGCGGTGCCTATGCCGCAAGCAGGGCCTTGCGCAGCGGGATCGGCGCGGACGACATTGCCTTTGTGCACCGGGTGCTGCGCGACCGGATTGTCCCGGGCGCTTCCTTGCTCCCGGCCAAGATCGCCATTCTCGAGACGATCGACCGCCAGACCGCAGCCCATGCCCGCCATCCCGACTGGCAACCGCTGATCGAGACCGTCCTGTCGTTGCGCAGCCGCAGCGCGGCGCGGACGGAAGCGCCGCGACGCTGGCTGCAGGTGCCGGATTCGTTCTTCCTCGACGGGGAGATGGTGGCATGATCACCGGTCCTCCGTGCGACGCCTTGCTGAAGGGAATGACGCGATGACGATCTTCCACTCCGCCTTTGTCCTGCTCGGCGTCAATCTCGGCCTGATCTGGCTGCTGATGGCCGCGCCGCTCGGTACCCGTACCATCTCGGTGAGGCGGCGGCTGGACAGGCGTCCGGAAGAATTATGGGACATGACCCGGCCCGCCGGCGGGCTTGCCGACTGGCATCCGGCCGTCGCCTCGGTGCGGCCGATCGAGGGCAAGCCGGACCGCCTGGAACTGTGCTATCGCGATCCCGACCGCAGCGGCCGGCCGATCATCCGCGTGCTGGCGATCGACCGGACCGGGGTGACCGCGGACGGCGAGTTTTCCTGCGAACTCAGGATTGTCGCCGACAGCGCGCTCGACATGGATTTCTGGTCGGGCTATCGCGAGGTCCGGCGGATCGGCCCGGCGACCGAGGGCTCGACGGTGGCGATCGAACAGACCGACAGCTATCGCGGCCTCGGCTTCCTGCTTTACCGCTACCTGTTGCTGCACCGGGAAATGGCCGCGCTGGAGCGGCATCTCGGCGGCACCAAGCCGGCACGTCGCGGGCGGATCGAGCACCCGCTGAGCCAGGCGGCGCTGGCGGCGCTCTCGACGCTGATGCTCTGGCCCTTCTTCGGCTTCAACAGCAACGGCCTGATGATCTCCGTCTTCCTGACGCTGGTGATCGTCTTTCACGAACTCGGCCACATGGTGGCCTTCCGCACCTTCGGCCATCTCAACACGCGGATGATCTTCGTGCCGCTGCTCGGCGGCATCGCGATCGGCGGGCGGCCCTATGCCAGCCGGTTCGAGGTGGCGACCTGCGCGCTGATGGGCGCAGGCGTCTCGGCCTTTGCCGTGCCGATCCTGATCGGCGCCCATGAGGCGGTCTCAGACGGGCTGCTCGCCTCCGGGATGGCTGCGCCGGTTCTCGTGCTGCTTCTAATCCTGTCCGCCTTCAACCTGCTCAACCTTTTGCCGATGCACCGTTTCGACGGCGGCCAGGTGCTGCGCCAGCTGTTTGCCGGGCGCCCGATGCAGACGCTCGGCACCTTCACCGTGACCTCGGCGATCGTCTGGGCCGGATGGCGCATCGGGCTCTCCTCCCAGGCGCTGATCGCCGGGCTTTCGGTCTTTGCGCTCCTGAGCCTGATCCGCACGCGCAAGGTCAAGCCGCGGCTGGTGCTCGAGTCGATGAACCCGCAGCAGCGGCTGATGACCGGTTTCGGGCTTTGCGCCGCCCTGTCGATCCATGCCGGGGGAATCATCTACGCCTGCGACAGGCTGTTCACCGGCGCGCCGATCTGACCTCGGCCCCTTGACTTGGATGGTCCGAACGGTTCCAAAGACACTCATGGATACCGCGAACCCTCCCCTCCCCGACGGCTATTCGGCCGTGCCCGCCGGCAAGATCGCCAATGTCGTCACCTGCCTGGAAATGCTGGAAAAGCCACCGGCGAGGCCCGCGCGCCCGGACGAGCCGGGGCTGACGATCGAACGCTGGGAGAATCCCGACCTGGACGAGTACCGGGCGCTGTTTCGTGCCATCGGCGAGGAATGGATGTGGTTTTCGCGGCTCGTCATGTCCGACGAGGAGCTGCACGCGATTCTCTCCCATCCGCAGGTTCACGTTTATGCGCTGACAGACGGCGGACGCCGAATCGGGCTGCTGGAACTCGATTTCCGCACCGAGGGCGAATGCGAGCTTGCCTTTTTCGGCCTCGTTACCGATGCGATCGGCCAGGGCGCCGGGCGCATGCTGATGAATGCCGCGATCGACAAGGCCTGGGCACGGCCGATCCGGCGGTTCTGGGTACACACCTGCCATTTCGACCATCCGGGCGCCCTTTCCTTCTACCAGCGCTCCGGCTTCAGGCCCTATGCCTTCATGATAGAGGTGACCGACGACCCGAGGCTGACCGGCCAGATGAGGCGCGATTCGGCCCGCCACGTGCCGCTGATCGAGCCGCGCTGACAGAGCCGCCATTCTGTTCCTGGCGGCGCACGCCACGGGCTGTTTGCCCGGCCCCTTGAGGGCATGGCGTCCGCCGTGCCAGACTTCTAACGCTCAATTGCCAATATCGGAGAAGAGACCATGGACGTTCGCGCCGCCGTTGCCGTGCAGGCCGGCAAACCGCTGGAAATCATGACGGTGCAGCTCGAAGGCCCACGGGCCGGCGAGGTGCTGATCGAGGTCAAGGCGACGGGCATCTGCCATACCGACGATTTCACGCTCTCGGGCGCCGATCCGGAAGGCCTGTTTCCCGCCATTCTCGGCCATGAGGGCGCCGGCATCGTCGTCGATGTCGGCCCGGGCGTCACCTCGGTGAAGAAGGGCGACCATGTCATTCCGCTCTACACGCCGGAATGCCGCGAATGCTATTCCTGCCTGTCCCGCAAGACCAATCTGTGCACCGCCATCCGCTCCACCCAGGGCCAGGGCCTGATGCCGGACGGCACCTCGCGGTTTTCGATCGGCAAGGACAAGATCCACCACTATATGGGCTGCTCGACCTTCTCAAACTTCACTGTGCTGCCGGAGATCGCCGTCGCCAAGGTCAACCCGGACGCGCCTTTCGACAAGATCTGCTATATCGGCTGCGGCGTGACCACCGGCATCGGCGCCGTGATCAACACCGCCAAGGTCGAGATCGGCGCCACCGCCATCGTCTTCGGGCTCGGCGGCATCGGCCTCAACGTACTGCAGGGGCTTCGCCTTGCCGGGGCCGACATGATCATCGGCGTCGACATCAACAATGACCGCAAGGCCTGGGGCGAAAAGTTCGGCATGACGCATTTCGTCAATCCGAAGGAGGTCGGCGACGACATCGTGCCGTACCTCGTCAACCTGACCAAGCGCAATGGCGACCTGATCGGCGGGGCCGACTACACCTTCGACTGCACCGGTAATACCAAGGTCATGCGCCAGGCGCTGGAAGCCTCGCATCGCGGCTGGGGCAAGTCGGTCATCATCGGGGTTGCCGGCGCCGGCCAGGAAATCTCGACGCGGCCCTTCCAGCTGGTCACCGGCCGCAACTGGATGGGCACGGCCTTCGGCGGCGCGCGCGGCCGCACCGACGTGCCGAAGATCGTCGACTGGTACATGCAGGGCAAAATCCTCATCGACCCGATGATCACCCACACCATGCCGCTCGACGACATCAACAAGGGCTTCGACATGATGCACAAGGGCGAATCGATCCGCGGCGTCGTGATCTATTGATACCAAAGTCACGGCCGTCCTGAAAATAGTCAGGGCGGCCGTTTACTCCCTCCCCCTGCAAGCGCGGGAAAATATGCTAGATTGCGCCGGCTCGGATCGTCCGTTCCGCGGGTCCGCTGGGGGAGAAATCGAAATGTCGATCAAATACGCACTGACTGCCATTGCCATGCTCGCTCTGCCCGGGATCGCCGCGGCCGACCCGACCGGCAGCTACACGCTCGTCGGGATGAACCCGGACAACGGCAAGGAATATACCGGGACGGTGGAAGTTACCCGTCATGGCGAAACCTATATCGTCGTGTGGAATATAGGCGGCAAGGAATCGATCGGCACCGGGCTTGGCGCCAAGTTCGTCGGTGACCGCTTCGAGATGGGCCCGGCCGGCGAGGACGACACCGCGATCTCGGTCGGTTACGTGGCGGAAGACAATTTCGGCATCGCCATGTATTTCGAGCAGCCCGACGGCACCTGGCAGGGTGTGTGGACCTATGGCGGCTCGGAAAAGGTCACCGGCGAAGTCTGGACGCGCGACTGACGGATTGCGCGGAAAGCGGCTTTGCTGGCCTCCCGCTGCCCGTCATGCTATTTTCCTTCCTCAGTAGAGGGAGCGAAATGGGCAAGGTGGTACAGAATCAACTCACCGACATGCAGCGGCACCTCGTCGAGGAGCTGCTGGGCGAAGGTGCGTTTGCTGATTCGGACGAGGTCGTCACCGCCGGTCTCGTCCTGCTGAAAACCCATATCCACGACCGTCTGGCCTTCCTCGACACGCTGGAGCGCGATCTCGAAGACGGCCTCGCCAGCAGCCCGGCCGAACCGATGGAGAATTCGGAGGCGCTTCTCGCGGCTTTCCGCAGCCAAGCGCGCTGAATGGGCACGGTCGTCCGCCGCCCGCTTTTCGTCCAGGACCTGCGGGATGCCTGGGCCTATATCGCTCAAGACAATCCCGACGCGGCGGACCGGTTCGTTCGCGAACTGGAGCGGCGCTATGCGCTGGTCTCCGACACCCCTTCGATTGGTTCGGCACGGTTCGCTCGACATCCCGATGTCAGGCTGTTTCCTTACAAGAACCACGTCGTCATCTACCGCCCGCTGGCGGACGGCAGCGGGATCGAGCTCATCCGTCTGATACATGCGGCGCGGGACTATCGCCGGTTCTACAAAGACTGATATAGGCTTTGCCACCATGCCCATGATCTACGTCGATGCTGATGCCTGTCCGGTCAAGCCGGAAATCCTGAAAGTCGCCGAACGCCACGGCCTCGAGGTGACGTTCGTCGCCAATTCGGGACTGAGGCCCTCGCGCGATCCGATGGTCAAGAACGTCATCGTGTCGAACGGCTTCGACGCCGCCGACGACTGGATCGCCGAGCGCGCCGGTGCCGGCGACATCGTAGTGACGGCCGACGTGCCGCTGGCCGGACGCTGCGTCGCGGCCGGGGCCTTCGTCACCGGGCCGACCGGCCGGGTGTTCGACACGGCCAATATCGGCATGGCGACCGCCATGCGCGATCTCGGCGCGCATCTGCGCGAGACCGGCGAAAGCAAGGGCTACAATGCCGCCTTTTCGCCGCGCGACCGCTCGGCCTTCCTCGAAACGCTGGACCGCCTTTGCCGGCGGGCCAAGGCGTGCTAGTCGAAGCACCTTCGACACCAGACGCACACCGGAGGATCGGACATGGCCAGCCATTTTGACCGCCTGATCGACCATCGGCACGGACCGTTCTACGCGGCACTCGCAGCCTCGGTGATCGCCGTGCTCGTCGTCGCCGCGTTCAGCCCTCGGCTGGTGATCGAAGCCGGCGCGGTCGTGTTCTTTCTCACCTACCTCACGCTGATCGGGCTTCGCCTGCCTCAGATGACCGCGGACTATCTGAAGGACCGGGCCGAGGAAGCCGATGCTCCGGCGCCCGTCATCATGCTGGTCACGCTCACCGCGGTGGTGGTGGCGGTCGTCTCGCTCTTCCTGGCGCTCAACCGCGAGACCGGCGGCAACGCGCTCGAACTGGTGCTGGCCTTTGCCTCGGTAGTCGGCGGCTGGCTGACGATCCACACCATGGCGGCGATCCATTACGGCCATCTCTACTGGCGGCCCGACACCACGACGGAGGCGCCGGACAACCGCGGGGGCCTGGAATTTCCCGGATCGCCCGACCCCTGCGGCTATGATTTCCTCTATTTCGCCTTCGTCATCGGCATGACGGCGCAGACCTCCGACACCGCCATAACCGCGACGTCGATGCGCAAGATCAATCTTCTCCATTCGATCGTATCGTATTTCTTCAATACCGTGCTGGTCGCCGCCGCCGTCAACGGGGCGGTGTCGCTGGCCGGCTAGGCAAACAAGGACAGTCCCCATGAAGATCCTCTCCCAGAACACCGCGTTTGGCGGCATGCAGGGCGTGTTCTCCCACGAATCGCAGACGACAAAGTGCGAGATGACCTTTGCCGTCTTCGTGCCGCCGCAGGCGATCGCCGAGCGCCGGCCGGTGCTGTGGTATCTGTCTGGGCTGACCTGCACCCACGCCAATGTCATGGAGAAGGGCGAGTATCGCCGCATGGCGGCCGAGCTCGGGCTGATCATCGTCTGCCCCGACACCAGCCCGCGCGGCACGGACGTGCCGGACGAGCTGACCAACTGGAAGATGGGCAAGGGTGCGGGCATGTATCTCGACGCCACCGAAAGCCCGTGGAGCGAGCATTTCCAGATGTATTCCTACGTCACGGAAGAGTTGCCGGCGCTGGTCGCCGAGCATTTCCGCGTTGACATGGACCGGCAGGGCATTTTCGGCCATTCGATGGGCGGCCACGGTGCGATGACCATCGCGCTGAAGAACCCGGAGCGTTTCAAGAGCTGCTCGGCCTTCGCCCCGATCGTCAATCCGATGACCGCCGACTGGACACAGGATGCGTTCGAAAAATATCTCGGCGCCGACCGGGCCAATTGGCGTCAGTACGATGCCTGCGCGCTGGTCGAGGACGGCGCCCGCTTCCCCGAATTCCTGATCGACCAGGGCAAGGCCGACAGTTTCCTCGAAACGGGACTGAAACCCTGGCTGTTCGAAGAGGCGATCCATGGCACCGACATCGCCCTCACGCTCCGGATGCACGAGCGCTACGACCATTCCTACTACTTCATCTCGACCTTCATGGACGACCATTTGAAGTGGCATGCCGAGCGGCTGGGGTGAGATTGGCGGACCCGTCTTCTCCCCAGCGGCGAGAAGATGGAGATCGGCCGGGCTCAGCGCCGCCGATAGGCAAAATGGTCGAAATCCGCCGGCTGGCCGCGGCCGCTGGTGTCGAAGGCGAACATGCCGGCGAAGGCACCGGTGAACGAGCCGTGCTCGCCGCGGCCGCCTTCGTCGGAGACCACGCCGGCGTCGAGCACGGGCCCGATCGGTTGCCAGACGGCCTCTTCGCTCCCCTCGCCCGTGCCGCCGGCGGCCGGCCGCCAGAAGAACTGCAGATCGTTGTCGGCCACCTCCATGGCGAGGTCGACCGGGCCATCCGGCAGGCTTACACCGTGGCCCGCGGGGAAGCTTAGCCGGCTATCGGGATAGTCGCCAGCACAGGACAGGATGGTCACGACACGGCCGAGCTTCTCGTGCAGGGTAACGCCCAGCGCATGCAGCTTGTGTCGATTGTAGTAGTGGGTGAGGCCCGCGACCTGCTGGTAGGTGTCGGGCGTGAAATCCACACGGGTCTCGGCACGAAATCGATGATCCTCCTGCCGGCGCGCCACCAGGGACTGCTCGAACCAGGAGCCCAAGCTTTCGCGGCCGAAGAGCCGCAGGTGGCCCGGCCGGGCGGCAAGGGAGAACAGGCGGTCGGGTTCCGGCGTGCGCAGCCACTGGAACTCGGGCGGCAGGGCCGTACCGTCAAAATCTCGGCGGATGGTTTCGGGCCGCTCGATGCGCTCCACCGGCCTCGGCGGCTTGACATCGACGGCCGGCACCGGGGCGCCGCTTTCGAGGTAGAGCCAGCCGTCGTCCTTCCATACGCATTTCTGCAGTGCCGTCTCGCGCCCGAGCGTGCAGCGACGCTTGGGTTCCAGCGGCCGGCCGCAGAGATGCGTGTGATAGACCTCGCCTTCGGGTGTCTCGACATACTGGCCATGACCGGCACGCTGGAGCGCTGCCTCGGGATGATCCTTGGAGGTGATCAGATGCGTGTCCGGATGCATCTCGTAAGGGCCCTCGATCGCCCGCGAGCGCGCGAGCGTCACCGCGTGGCCGTAGCCGGTTCCGCCCTCGGCGGTGGTCAGGTAGTACCAGCCGTTCTTCTTGAAGACATGAGGTCCCTCGACCAGGCCGAGCGGGCTGCCGGGGAAGATGTTCTTCACCGGCCCGACCAGCCTGCGGCTCGCCGGGTCCCATTCCTGCAGCAGGATGCCGTCGAAGGCGGGATGCTTGGGCGAACCGCCATAGCTCTCGGTGCGGTGGTTCCACTGCATGTTGAGGAACCACTTGCGACCGTCGTCATCGTGGAACAGGGACGGGTCGAAACCGGAGGAGTTGACATAGACCGGATCGGACCATTCGGCGTCGATCGACGGGGCGGTGACGATGTAGTTGTGCGCGTCCTTGAAATTGCCGTCGAAACGCTTGACGTCGGTGTAGACGAGAAAGAACTGTCCGTCGGCATGGGACAGGCATGGCGCCCAGACGCCGCAGCTGTCGGGATTGCCGCGCATGTCGAGCTGGGCTTTTCGCTCCAGCGGCCGGCGGACCAGCGTCCAGTTGACCAGGTCGCGCGAGTAATGGATCTGCACGCCGGGATACCACTCGAAGGTGGAGGTGGCGATGTAATAGTCCTCACCGACCCTGACGATCGACGGGTCCGGGTTGAAGCCCGGCAGAATGGGGTTGATGATCAAGTCTCTCTCCTCGCTTTTCGATTGCCCCTCATCCGGCTGCCGCCACCTTCTCCCCGCAGGCGGGGAGAAGGGACATGCGGCACCGCTTCGGCCATCCCCTCTCCCCGCCTGCGGGGAGAGGGTCAGGGTGAGGGGCAGAACCGCTCACTTCTTCTTGCGGGCCGGCCCCTTGCGCTCGGCGGAGGCGGCCCAGAGATTGATGTCGGCTTCCTTCGCATAGGTGTCGATCTCGGCGAGTTCCGCCTCCGTGAAGTTGCGCCTGTCCAGCGCCCTGACGCAGTCCTCGACCTGCGACGGCCTCGACGCGCCGATCAGTGCCGTGGTGATGCGATCACCGCGAAGCACCCAGGCGAGCGCCATCTGGGCGAGCGTCTGGCCGCGTCGCTCGGCGATGGCGTTCAGCTTGCGGATGTTTTCGACATTGCGCTCGTTGAGGAAATCGCGGTTGAGCGACTTGTCCTGCGCCGCCCGGCTCTCTTCGGGGATGCCGCCGAGATATTTCGAGGTCAGCATGCCCTGGGCGAGCGGCGAGAAGACAATCGAGCCGATGCCCAGTTCCTCCAGCGTGTCGATCAGGCCGTCCTCCTCGATCCAGCGATTGATCATCGAATAGCTCGGCTGGTGGATCAGGCAAGGTGTGCCGAGGCTCTTCAGGATCGCGACCGCCTCGCGGGTGCGCTTCGAATTGTAGGAGGACAGCCCGACATAGAGCGCCCTGCCCGAGCGGACGATATGATCGAGCGCGCCGCAGGTCTCTTCGAGCGGCGTGTCCGGGTCGAAGCGGTGCGAATAGAAGATGTCGACATAGTCGAGCCCCAAACGCCTGAGGCTCTGGTCGCAGGAGGCGATCAGGTATTTGCGGCTACCCCATTCGCCATAGGGACCGGGCCACATGCCGTAGCCGGCCTTGGAGGAGATGACCAGTTCGTCGCGATAGCCCGCGAGATCGGTCTTCAGGATCGCGCCGAAAGCGGTCTCGGCGGCCCCGCCGGGCGGGCCGTAATTGTTGGCGAGGTCGAAATGGGTGATGCCGAGGTCGAAGGCCTTGCGCACGATCGACTGCTTCAGCGCATGTGGCGTGTCGTCGCCGAAATTGTGCCAAAGGCCCAGCGAGATCGCCGGCAGCTTCAGGCCGCTCCTGCCGCAGCGGTTATAGGTCATCCGCTCGTAGCGGTCTTCGGCGGGGGTATAGGTCATGGATGGTTTTCTCCAGAAAGGTCGTCGAAACAAGGCTGCCCCTCATCCGGCTGCCGCCACCTTCTCCCCGTGAACGGGGAGAAGGCCGACGCGGCCACCGTCTGGTGCCTTCTCCCCGCCTGCGGGGAGAAGGTCCCGGCAGGGGGATGGGGGGCAATCACCGCCCCATATTACCCCCGCCCTGCGCCGACCTCACCTCAACAGCGCCTGGGCCTCCTCGATGCCGAGTGCCGCCGGCTGGGTGCAGGTGGTCGACAGCGTGACGAACTGGCCCGTTTCGCCGGATTTCAGGATCGCCGTCATGACGTCGACGCCGTGCAGGGCGCGGTCGAGCGAGCAGCGGGCGTCACGGCCTTCGAGGATGGCGACTGCCATGTCGGCAAGGCCTGCCGTGCGGTAATTGGCGCGCGGCCCGTTGGCGTGGTCCTGGTTGTTGACGCCGAAGGGGTGATCCCAGTTCTCCAGCGGCTTGATGTCCTTGTCCCGGCCCGAGGCTTCGACGAGACCGCCGAAGAAGTTCGGGTCGGGCACGTAGAGCGAACCCTCGGTGCCGTAGAGTTCCATATTGGCGTGGCGGTGCGACCAGACATCCCAGCTGGCCGAAAGCGTGATCGTCGCGCCGTTCTGGAACTCGAGAAGCGCATGCACGTTGGTCGGCGTCTTCACCGGAATCACCTCGCCGGCGCGCGGCTGGCTGGTGATGGTGCGGGCTTCGCTCGCCATCGAGGTCAAGGCGGCTACGCGTTTCACCGGACCGATCAGGTTGATCAGATTGGCGATGTAATAGGGCCCGAGGTCGAGGATCGGACCGCCGCCCGGCAGGAAGAAGAAGTCCGGGTTCGGATGCCACATCTCCATGCCGGGGCTCATGACGTGGCAGGTGCCGGAGGTGATCCGGCCAATGCCGCCCTTGTCGATGAAGGCGCGGGCCAGCTGGTGGGCACCGCCGAGGAAGGTGTCCGGCGCACAGCCGACCGACAGGCCCTTGGCGCTTGCGATCCGCCGCAGGTCCTCGCCCTGTTCGAGGGTAAGGACGAGCGGCTTTTCCGAGTAGACGTGCTTGCCGGCTTCGAGGATACGCTTCGACACCGCGTAATGCGCATCCGGAATGGTCAGGTTGACGATGATGTCCAGCTCGTCATTGGCCAGCAGGTCCTCGATCGTCTGGGCCTTCACGCCGTATTCCTCGGCGCGAAGCTCGGCGGCGTTCATGTTGAGGTCGGAGCAGGCCAGCACCTTCAGCCCCTTGAAGAGCGGTGCGAGCGAGAAATAGGTGGTCGAGATATTGCCGCATCCGATGATGCCGACGCCGAGTTCGCGTGCCATGGAATATGTCCTGATTGGGTGAAATGCCGTGGAAGATCAGTAGGTATTGAAGGCGGCGATGGAGCGCTTGATGAGGCGGCCCACATCCTTCGGATTGTCGTGTTCGAGGATGTAATGGTGCACGCCATAGGCCTTGAGCGCGGCC
>CALRRQ020000011.1:0-115712 GCA_943370615.1 Rhizobium sp. Q54 | reverse complement strand
CCTCTCCCCGCAAGCGGGGAGAGGGAACTGGTAGCCTTGCGGCTCGCGTCCTTCTCCCCGTTCACGGGGAGAAGGTGCCGGCAGGCGGATGAGGGGCGAATGCCCACTGACCCAAGGTGCTAGTTCCCCGCGCTCTTCATCTTGCGGGTGGCGAGCGCCCTTTCCAGCCAGCCGACCTCCATTTCCGGCACGGATTTGAGCAGCAGGTCGGTGTAGTCGTCGAAGGGCGGCGACAGCACCTGAGACTTCGGTCCGAAGCGCACCAGCCGGCCGCGATGCATGACGGCCACGCTGTCGGCGATGGCGCGCACGATGGCGATGTCGTGGGTGATGAACATGTAGGACACCTGCGTCTCGGCCTGCAGGCGCATCAGCAGCGAGAGGATGCCTTCGGCGACCAGCGGATCGAGGGCGGAGGTCGGCTCGTCGCACAGGATGAGCTCGGGCTTCGCCGCCAGCGCCCGGGCGATCGCCACGCGCTGTTTCTGCCCGCCGGAGAGTTCGGCCGGATAACGGTCGACGAAGCCGGACGCCATCTCGATCTGGTCGAGCAGTTCCTTGACGCGCGCCGTCTTCTCGGCCCCGTGAAGTCCGTAATAGAAGGTCAGCGGCCGGCCGATGATGTCGCGCACCGTCTGGCGCGGGTTCATCGCCGTGTCGGCCATCTGGTAGATCAGCTGGATGCGGCGCAGTTCGTCGCGGCTGCGGTTCTTCAGCGCCGGCGTCAGCGGCTTGCCGTCGAAGGTGATCGTGCCCTCGCGCGGCGGAAGCAGGCCGGTGATGACCCGGGCGAGCGTCGACTTGCCAGAGCCGGATTCGCCGACAATCGCGAGCGTCTGCCCCTTGGGCAGATGCAGGCTGACGTCGCGCAGCACGGTAAAGCCGTTGCCGTAAGCGGCGGTCACGTGATCGACCTTGAGCTGGGCGTCGCTCTGGTCCTTCGCCTCGTCTTTCTTCGCCTGGCGAACATTGACCAGGGCGCGGGTATAGTCCTGCGCCGGCTGTTCGATGATCTGGCGCGTCGTGCCGTATTCGACCGTCCTGCCCTGGCGGAGCACCATGATGTCGTCGGAGATCTGCGCCACCACGGCGAGATCGTGGGTGATGTAGAGGGCCGCCGTGCGGGTCTCCTCGATCGCATGCTTGATCGCGGCCAGCACGTCGATCTGGGTCGTCACGTCGAGCGCCGTCGTCGGCTCGTCGAACACGATGAGCTCGGGATTGGTGCAGAGCGCCATGGCGGTCATGGCGCGCTGCAGCTGCCCGCCCGAGACCTGGTGCGGATAGCGTTCGCCGAAATGTTCCGGATCAGGCAGGCCGAGCACGCCGAACAGATAGGCCGCCCGCCGGCGGGCCTCCTGCACGGTCATCAGCTTGTGCGTGAGGCTCGCCTCGATGACCTGGTCTCCCAGCCGATGGGCAGGGTTGAAGGCGGCCGCCGCCGATTGCGCGACATAGCAGACGCGGGCACCGCGCACCTTGCGGATGCCGGCCTTGTCGAGCGCGAGGATGTTCTCGCCGTCGAGCAGGACCTCGCCGCCGGTGATGCGCGCGCTTCCCCGGCCATAGGCGAGCGCGGAGAGGCCGATCGTCGACTTGCCGGCGCCGGACTCGCCGATCAGGCCGAGGACCCGGCCCTTGCTCAGGTCGAAGGACACGTCCTCGACGATGGTAATGTCGCGGGGCGCCTCGCCCGGAGGATAGGCGGTCGCTTCGATCTTGAGATTGCGGACGGACAAGAGTTCAGGCATCGCCACGGCCTCCCTTCAGGCTGGAGGTTCGCTTGAGCAGCCAGTCGACCACCAGGTTGACGCAGACGGCGAGGACGGCGATCGCGGAACCGGGAACAAGCGCCGCCGAGATGCCGAAGATGATGCCGTCCTTGTTGTCCTTGACCATGCCGCCCCAGTCGGCGGCCGGCGGCTGGATGCCCAGCCCGAGGAAGGAGAGGGTGGAGAGGAACAGAATGGAGAAGGCGAAACGCAGGCCGAACTCGGCGAGCAGCGGCGACAGCGTGTTGGGCAGGATCTCGCGGAAGATGATCCACATCTTGCCTTCGCCGCGCAGTTTCGCCGCCTCGACGAATTCCATCACGGCGACGTCGAGCGCCACGGCGCGGCCGAGGCGGTAGACGCGGGTGGAGTCGAGAATGGCCATGACCATGATCAGCACCAGCAGGTTCTGCGGCAGGACGGCGAGCACCACGAGCGCGAAGATCAGGGTGGGGATCGACATCATCAGGTCGTTGAAGCGCGACAGGACCTGATCGAGCAGGCCGCGCGACACCGCGGCGGTGAAGCTCAGGAAAATGCCGAGCGAGAAGGAAATGACGGTCGCGGCCAGGGACACGGCAAGCGTGGTGCGGGCGCCGAAGATCATGCGCGACAGCAGGTCCCGGCCGAGATTGTCGGTGCCGAGCAGATAGGTGCCGCCCATGGGCTCCCAGACGCTGCCGACGATGTCGCGTTCGCCATAAGGGGCGATGAAGGGCGCGAAGACGGCGCAGACGAAGGCGATGCCGATGCCGCCGATGCCGATCCAGGCGCTGATGGGGATCTCTCTCGCTCTCATCTCGGATGCCTCAGTCTCGGATTGGCGACGATGGCGATGATGTCGGCCAGCATGTTGAGGAAGATGTAGACGGCGGCGAAGATCAGGCCGCAGGCCTGGACGACAGGCATGTCGCGCACCGTCACGGCATCGACCATGTACTGGCCCATGCCCGGATAGACGAACACGACCTCGACCACGACGACGCCGACGACCAGATAGGCGAGGTTCAGCGCCACGACATTGACGATCGGCGCGATGGCGTTGGGGGCGGCGTGGCGCACGATCGCGCGGAAGGCCGAGAGCCCCTTCAGTTCCGCGGTTTCCATATAGGCCGAGGACATGACCGACAGGATGGCGGCGCGCGTCATGCGCATCATGTGGGCGAGCACGACCAGCACCAGCGTGGCGGTCGGCAGCGCCATGGCCTTCAGCCGGTCCGCCATCGCCATGCCGTCATGCACGGTCGAGGGGAAGGTGGCGATGTTGAACTTGATGGCGAAGAACAGGATCAGCAGGTAGCCGATGAAGAATTCCGGCAGCGAGATCGCGGCAAGCGAGATCACGTTGATGATGCGGTCGGGTATGCGGTTGCGGAAATGCACCGCCAGCATGCCGAGCCCGACGGCGAGCGGCACCGAGATCGCCGCGGCGAGGGCAGCCAGCGCCAGCGAATTGCCGAGCCGCCTGCCGATCTGCTCGGTCACCGAGTTCTTGCTGGCCCAGGACGTGCCGAAATCGCCCTGTACGGCGCCGCCGAGCCACTCGAAATAGCGGGTGACGATGGGGCGGTCCAGGCCGAGATCGGCGCGGATATTGGCGATCGCCTGCGGCGTTGCCGACTGGCCGAGATAGGTGGTGGCGAAGTCACCGGGCAGGGCTTCGACGCCGCCATAGATCAGGACGGAGACGGCCAGGAGCAGGAGCAGGCTGAGCACCAGCCGCTGCAGCACCAGCGCGATCAGGGGAAACCGATCGGATAAGGTGCGGGCCGGGGTGTCGCCGGCATCGGTCAATTGGGTCATGAACATCCAGCCGATATGCAGAAATGGGGCTATGGCCCGCGGAGACGGTTCCGCGAGCCGGTTCGACGGAGAACCGCGCGAGGCGACGGTCCAGGTCCCTGATGTCAGGCGTCCAGCCAGACACGGGTGGCGACATAGCCGTTCGACATGTCGTTGCCGATGTCATGCACGTAGCCCTTGACCGACTTCTGCGCGGCGTTCACGAAATCGTTGAACATCGGCAGGATCAGGCCGCCCTCGTCGCGCACCATCATCGCCATGTCACGATACATCTCCTTGCGCTTGGCTTCGTCAAGCTCGGAGCGTGCTTCCAGCAGGATCTTGTCGAAGTCCGGCCGCAGGAAGCGGGTGTCGTTCCAGTCGGCGGTCGAGAGATAGGCGGTCGAATACATCTGGTCCTGGGTCGGACGGCCGCCCCAATAGGAGGTGGAGAAGGGCTGGACGTTCCAGACGTTCGACCAGTAGCCGTCGCCCGGTTCGCGCTTCACCTCGATGTCGATCCCGGCCTTCTGGGCGCTTCCCTGGTAGAGCACGGCGGCATCGACGGCGCCGGGGAAGGCGACTTCCGACGTGCGCAGCAGCACCGGACCGGAATGGCCCGACTTCTTGTAGTGGAAGGCGGCCTTGTCCGGGTCGTAGGCGCGCTGCTCGATGCCCTCGGGGAACAGCGCATAGGTGCTGTTGATCGGGAAGTCGTTGCCGACCTTGCCGTAGCCGCCGAGCACGGTCTGGACCATGGCTTCGCGGTTCATCGCGTATTTCAGCGCCAGCCGCAGGTCGTTGTTGTCGAAGGGGGCGGTGTTGCAATGCATGATGAAGACGTAGTGGCCGCGGCCCGAGGTGCTGAGGATTTCGACATTCGGCGCGCGCTTCAGCATGTCGACGGTCTTGGGGTCGACGCGGTTGATATAGTGCACCTGACCGGAGGCGAGTGCCGCAATGCGCGCGGTCGCGTCGTTCATGCCGAGGATCTCGATCGTGTCGACATAGCCGCGGTCCGAACGCCAGTCGTTCGGGTTCTTCTCGAGCGTCGCGCGCACGCCGGGTTCGAAAGTGACGAGCTTGTAGGGGCCGGTGCCAATGGAGGCGAGCGGATCGTCATTGCCGCCGTTCGGCTGGATCACCAGATGGTAGTCGCTGAGCAGCAGCGGCAGGTCGGCATTGCCTTCGCTCAGCGCCAGCACCAGCTTGTCGCCGTCCTTCTTGATCTCCTTGATCGACTTCATCACGCCGAGCGCGCCGGATTCCGACTTCTCGTCGGTGTGACGCTTGAGGGTGGCGATGACGTCGTCGACGGTCAGCGTCTTGCCGTCGTGGAACTGCACGCCCTTGCGGATGGTGAAGGTCCAGGTCGCGGCGTCCGCCGAAGGCTCCCAGCTTTCGGCCAGCGCCGGCACGGCAGCGCCGGTCAGGGGATCGCTCTCGACCAGCATGTCGCCCCAGCAGCGCCCGACGCAGAACATGAACTGCGACAGGAATTTCGCCGGATCCTTGCTGTCGGTGGCCGCCCCGCCTTCGAGGCCGAGCCGCAGATTGCCGCCGCGCTTGGGCTCTTGGGCGGAGGCGCTCGTAGCATAGAGCGTGCTCGCGGCCGTCAGCGTCAGGCCGGCGGCCATGGCACGTCCCATGAATTCGCGGCGGTTCATGGCGCCTGCGGTGACGCGGCTGGAGAGGTATTTCGTATGGTCGCTCATCGTCTGTTCCCTTTTCTGTTGGTTGGATCGCCCGGATTTTTATCCGTGACGCGAGCGGTCTTTCGATGTTGCCATCAGGCCGATCGCCACGGCCTCACTCTGCTTTCAAACGCTACTTGCCTTTCCACACCGGCGGACGCTTCTCGGCGAAGGCGCGCGCGCCCTCGATCTGGTCCTCGCTGCCATAGAGAGCGTCGACCGTCCGGTACTGCCGCTTGGTGATCTTGTTCATGACGGTCGGGAAATCCTTGCCCTCGGCATCGCGGACGATCTCCTTGATCGCCGCATGGACGAGAGGCGGGCCGCTCGCCAGCAGGTGCGCGAGGTCCCAGGCCCGGTCCAGGAGCCTGCCCGCCGGCAGGACCTCGTTGACGAGACCCCACCGGTGGGCTTCCGCGGCATCCAGCCAGCGGCCGGTCAACAGCATGTCCATGGCGATGTGATAGGGAATGCGCTTGGGCAGCCGGATCGACGCCGCATCGGCCACGGTGCCCGAGCGGATTTCCGGCAGCGCGAAGGTGGCGTGCTCGGCGGCGAGGATCAGGTCGGCCGAAAGGGCGATCTCGAGGCCGCCGCCGCAGCAGATGCCGTTGACGGCGGCGATGATCGGCTTGTTGAGGTCGCGCAGTTCCTGCATGCCGCCGAAGCCGCCGACACCATAGTCGCCATCGACGGCGTCGCCCCCGGCCGCCGCCTTCAGGTCCCAGCCGGCGCTGAAGAACCGCTCGCCGGCGCCGGTGACGATCGCCACGCGCAAAGTGTCGTCGTCGCGGAAATCCTGGAAGATCCGCCCCATGATGCGGCTGGTCGCGAGGTCGACGGCATTGGCTTTCGGACGGTCGATCGTCACTTCGAGCACGGCATTGTCGCGGCGGGTGCGGATGGGGTCGGTCACGCGTTCAACTCCTTGTCCGGATGAGGGCGTCGACGGCGATCACGCCATTGCCCTTCGGCAGCACCAGAACCGGATTGAGGTCCAGTTCCTCGACCTTGGCCGCATTGGTTGCGACATATTCTGCCACAGAGGCGACCAATTGCACGAAGGCGTCCAGATCGCCCGCCGGCGCGCCGCGGTAACCGGCGATCAGCGCGGAGACTTTCAGCCCGGCGACCGCCTCGCGGATGTCCTGCGTGCTCGCCGGCAGCGGCAGGATGCCCCTGTCGTCCAGCAGCTCCACGAATATTCCGCCGGCGCCGATAGTGAGAACCGGGCCGACCGCCGCATCGCGGATCGCGCCGACGATCATCTCGACGACGGGCCGCGGCGCCATCGTTTCGACCAGGAAACCCTGGGCAATGGGCGCCATGGCGGTGGCGGCGACCTTCACCTCGTGCGCGCTTGCGAGGTTGAGACGCACGGCGCCCGCTTCCGTCTTGTGCGCGATGCCGAGTGCTTTGAGCGCGACCGGGTAGTCGAGCCGGTCGGCGAGACGCGCCGCCTCCTCCGGGCTCGCCGCGGTCTTGCCCTCGGGGACCGTGACGCCGAAGCGGGCGAGTTCGGGTTTGGCGCGATCCTCGTAGAGGGTGACGATGTCGGTGCCCGAGGTCCGGGCACAGAGCAGCGGTGCCGGCTCGTCGCGCGCCCAGGCCACGTCGATGGCATGCGCGACTTCCACCGCGGCCAGCGCCTCGTCGAGACCGCAGAAGGGCACGATCCCGGCCGCGATCAGGGCGACGGCGGCGGTCTCGGGCATGTTCTCGCCCATGGTGGCCACCACGCCGGCATTGGCACCGGTGGCACGGCGGGCGTCGATCACCGCGTGCATGGTCGTCATCCAGTCGGTCGGGTCGCAGCGGTCGGCGCGGGGAAAATCGAGGATCAGCAGGTTGAGCGCGTAGTCGCCCTGCATGACGGTGGAAAAGGCATGCGTGAGCTTTGCCCGGTCGCCCCAGACGAAGGTGTGGTAGTCGAGCGGATTGGACAAGGTCACCATGTCGCCGAGAACCTGCCGCAACGGCGGCAGCTGCGCCGGTTGCAGGTCGCGGAAATCGACGTTCCTGCCGACCCCGGCATCGGCCATCAGCGAGGCCTCGCCGCCCGAACAGCTCATCGACGACACGGTGTTTGCGGCAAGCGGGCCGCAGACGTGAAGCAGCTTCAGCGTCTCCAGCAGTTGCGGCAGCGTGTCGACGCGGCCGATCCCCAGCCGTTTCAGCACGGCGCGCGAGACCCTGTCATTGCCGGCCAGCGAAGCGGTGTGGGAGAGCGCGGCACGCTGGGCGGCGACCGAGCGGCCGACCTTCAGCGCGACCACCGGCTTGCCCAGCTGGCGGGCGCGGCTGGCCAGACGCTCCAGCATGGCCAGATCGCCGAAGCCTTCGATGTGCAGACCGATGGCGGTGACCCGCGCATCCTCGATGGCGGCGAGGGCCATGGCCGCAAGCCCGGTCTGGGCCTGGTTGCCGGCCGTCATCAGGTAGGCGAGCGGCAGGCCCCGGGCCTGCATCGACAGGCTGATCGCGACATTCGACGACTGGGTGAGGATCGCCACGCCGCGATCGGTGCGCACCATGCCGTGCTGGTCGGGCCAGAGCAGGGCGCCGTCGAGCATGTTGATGAAGCCGTAGCAGTTCGGCCCGACCACTGCCATGTCGCCTGCGGCTTCGACGAGCCGGGCCTGAAGCGCCGGTCCGTCCGGCAGCTCCGCTGCGGCCTCGGAGAAGCCCGAGGCATAACAGATGGCACCGCCGGCGCCGCGGTTTGCGAGGTCGCGCACGATGTCGATGGAGAGCGTCCGGTTGACGCCGACGAAGGCGGCGTCGGGGCCGCGCGGAAGTTCGGCGACCGAACGATAGCACCGGTAGCCGTGCACCTCCGTCCTGGTCGGATGCACCGGCCAGATTTCGCCTCGATAGCCCGCCTTGCGGCACTGTTCCACGACGCGCGCCGCTTCCTTGCCGCCGAAGACGGCGATCGACTGTGGGCGGATCAGGCGGGACAGCGAGGCGGGAGAGGCTGGTGTCATGCGAGCCACCTGCCGGCCAGGAAACAGCCGGCCTCGAGCGACTTGAAGGACGTGCCCCCGGGCGCCGCCTCGGCCGCGTGCGTCGCGGCACCGGAAGCGCCACGGCCCTTGACCACGGCCGTGCACGGTTCGGCGGCCTCGCCCGTCAATGAGCGGCGGATCGTCTCGGGCGGTTCCATCGGGCAGGCGGTGCGGTCCATCCTCATCCTCCGAAAGGCCGCAGCAGGTCGCGGCTGATGATGTGGCGCTGGATCTCGGAGGTTCCGTCCCAGATGCGTTCGACCCGGGCATCGCGCCAGAAACGGGCGAGCGGCAGATCGTCCATCAGGCCCATGCCGCCGTAGATCTGGATGGCCTCGTCCGTCACCCGCGCCAGCATTTCCGAGGCGTAGAGCTTGGCCGAGGCGATCTCCCTTGTCGCCGGCAGCTTTTGGTCAAGGCGCCAGGCGGCGGCGAGCGCCAGGTATTCGGCGGCGTCGATCTCGGTGATCATGTCGGCAAGCTTGAACGAGACGCCCTGGTTGGCGCCGATCGGGCGGCCGAACTGACGGCGCTCGGCGGCATAGGGCACGCACAGATCGAAGACGCGGCGTGCCCGGCCGACGCAGGTGGCGGCCACCGTCAGGCGCGTGCCGGTCAGCCATTCGTTGGCGAGCTCGAAACCCTTGTGGACCTCGCCAAGGATCTGCGCCGCCGGCAGGCGGCAATCGTCGAAGTCGAGGATGCAGTTCTTGTATCCCCGATGAGAGACCGAGGAATAGCCGTCGCGGATGGTGAAACCCGGCGTGTCGCGGTCGACGATGAAGCAGGTGATCAGCTTCTTCGGGCCCTTTGCCGTCTGCTCCTCGCCGGTGGCGACGAAGACGATGACGAAGTCGGCAATGTCGGCATGGCTGATGAAGTGCTTGGTGCCGTTGATCACCCAGTCGCCGCCGTCCTGCCGGGCTGAACATTTCATGCCGCGCAGGTCGGACCCGGCGGCGGGTTCGGTCATGGCCAGGGCGTCGAACTTGTCGCCCCTGACGGCCGGCAGGAGATAACGTTCGCGCTGTTCCGCGTTGCAGCCCATCAGGATGCCCGAGGGCCGGCCGAAGAAGACAGTGAGCGCCAGCGAGGCGCGGCCGAGCTCGCGCTCGACCAGCGTCATGGTCAGGTGGTCGAGGCCGGCCCCGCCGATCTCCTGCGGCATGTTGCAGCCGAAGAAGCCGATCTCCCTGACCTTGCGGGCGATCTCCAGGCCCAGTTCGCGCGGCACGAAGCCCTGGCGCTCGACCTCGTTCTCCAATGGATAGAGTTCCGTCTCCACGAAGCTGCGCACCGTGTCGACGATCATCTCCTGTTCTTCGGTCAGCGCGAAATCCATGCTTCGGTCCCGGGTTGAAATGATGCCTAGCTTCTCTGTCCGACGTAGCGGCCGACGGCCTCCGGCTGAGCGAGGCGGCCATGGCCGGCGATCAGCGGTTCGAGCCTGGCCAGGATGTCCGGGCCAGGCGGCACGGTCTTCCCCTCCTTCGACGCGACATGCAGCATCAGGTGTTCGCAGGTCGCCACGACCGCGTCGTTCGACGCCGTATGCAGCCACATGAAGGAATGCAGCTTCCTGCCGTCCGACGGCAGGATCTGCGCCCTGACGTAGAGCCGGTCGCCGCTCTTGCACTCCTGCAGCAGCCGCACATGGCTCTCCACCGTGTAGAAGCTATGGCCGGCGGCGACATAGTCCATGTCCGCGCCGATCATGCGCAGCAGCGCATCGGCGCTGTCGGCAAAACACTGGCTGTAGCGGTACTCGGTCATGTGGCCGTTATAATCGACCCAGGAGGGATGGACTTCGAACTCCGCCAGCCTGACCGGCGTGGTGGCATCGGTCACCACCGCGGGCGGGGCGTTTTTCCACAGATGCTGCTCGAAATCCGCCAGGAGCTTGCCGGCACCCCAGCCGCGGCCCGCGTCGCCGGCCTTGAGCGCCTGCATGATGCCGACCAGG
The DNA here is from genome assembly GCA_943370615.1 of Rhizobium sp. Q54. GTDB lineage: Bacteria > Pseudomonadota > Alphaproteobacteria > Rhizobiales > Rhizobiaceae > Allorhizobium. The sequence goes on along the minus strand of CALRRQ020000011.1, from coordinate 105,493 downwards.
TTCTGGTCGCGGATGCGCTCCAGCTCGCGGATGCCGCGGGCGCCGGACTGGGCATCCGACTGGCCGGCGATCTTGTCCACCAGTTCGTCGTTGAGGTCCACCACGTCGGTCAGCTTGGTCCAGGGCCAGGCGAGGCAGGGACCGAACTGGGCGAGGAAATGGCGCATGCCGGCTTCGCCGCCGGCGATGCGGTAGGTCTCGAACAGGCCCATCTGCGCCCAGCGCATGCCGAAGGAATAGCGGATCACGTCGTCGAGCGTTTCGGTGTCGCAGATATCGTCCTTGATCAGCCACAACGCCTCGCGCCAGACCGCCTCCAGCAGGCGGTCGCCGACGAAGGCCTCGATCTCCTTGTTGATGATCACGCCCTTCATGCCGATCGGCGCCAGCTTCTCCCGGGCCTCCTCCAGCGTCGCCCGGCTGGTCCTTGCTCCGCCGACGAGTTCGGCGAGCGGCAGCAGGTAGACGGGATTGTAGGGATGGGCGACGAACATGCGCTCGGGATGCTTCATGTCGCGCTGCAGGTCCGTCGGCATGATGCCGGAGGTCGAGGAGGCGATCAGGGCCTTCGGATCGGCCGCCGCGTCGATCTGCGTCAGGACGTTGCGCTTGAGGTCGACACGCTCGGGCACGCTCTCCTGGATCCAGTCGGCGCCGTCGACGGCTTCCTCGATCGAGCGGACGAAGGTCAGCTTGCCGCGGGCCGGCAGCGGCGCCATGGTCAGCATGTCATAGGCGCGCTCGGCATTGGCCAAGACTTCGCCGACGATGCGTTCGGCGTCCGGATGCGGGTCGAACAGCCGGGTGTCGATGCCGGCCAGCACGAAGCGGGCCGCCCAGGCTCCCCCGATCACCCCGCCGCCGATACAGGCCGCCTTGTGGATTCTGCTCATGTCGAATGTCTTCCCGCGAATTTTCCGTTGTGACTTTCCGCCCCCGCCGATGCCGGGGCGGGCAGGTTTCAGCGCTTGGTGAGCTTGAGCTTCTTGCGGACCTCGTCGGGTCCGATGACCCTCGCGCCCATGCCTTCGATCACCGACACGGCCTTTTCGACGAGCTGGGCATTGGTGGCGAGCTGGCCCTTGCCGGCATAGAGATTGTCCTCCAGCCCGACGCGCACATTGCCGCCGCCGAGCACCGCCGCCGCCGGATAGGCAAGGGCGTTGCGGCCGATGGAGAAGGCCGAGAAGGTCCAGTTGTCAGGCACGTTGTTGACCATCGCCATGAAGGTGTTGAGGTCGTCGGGCGCGCCCCAGGGAATGCCCATGCAGAGCTGGATCAGCACCGGATCCTCGATCAGGCCTTCTTCGGCGAGCTGCTTGGCGAACCAGAGATGGCCGGTGTCGAAGGCCTCGATCTCGGGGCGCACGCCAAGCGCGGTCATCTTCTGCGCCATGGCGCGCAGCATGCCGGGCGTGTTGGTCATCACATAGTCGCCGAGCGAGAAGTTCATCGTGCCGCAGTCGAGCGTGCAGATTTCCGGCAGGCACGCGGCGACGTGGGAGACGCGCTCCGTGGCGCCGGCCATGTCGGTGCCCTTCGGATTGAGCGGCAGCGGGCTCTCGACATCGCCGAAGATCAGGTCGCCGCCCATGCCGGCCGTCAGGTTGAGGACGACGTCGACATCGGCCGAGCGGATGCGGTCGGTGACTTCCCGGTAAAGATCGTTGCGCCGGCTCGCGGCGCCGGTCTCGGGATCGCGCACGTGGCAGTGCACGATCGCGGCGCCCGCCTTGGCGGCGTCGATGGCGGACTCGGCGATCTGCTTCGGGGTGATGGGCACATGCTGCGACTTGGATGTGGTGTCGCCGGCGCCGGTGACGGCGCAGGTGATGAAGACATCCCGGTTCATGGCTAAAGGCACGATCAGTTCTCCCTCGTTCATTGCCTCTATTACGAGGGAGAATTTCCGGGGATGCTTTGCAGGATCGGATTCAATCTGTACATTATCGGAAATTCTCGGAGAAGCTTGCCCATGTCCGAGCGGACACCCCCGCCGACCGTCCTTGATCTGCTGGTCATGCCGGAGACGAACCTCATCCTCGTCGCCTCGGTGATCGAGCCCCTGCGCCTGGCCAACCGGGTGAGCGGGCTCGAGCTCTATGACTGGCGCATCTTCAGCCCGGACGGACGGCCGATCGAGACCAAGAGCCATATTCCGGTTCCCGTCGACGGCGCTTTTCGGCCCGGCAGCGAGGAGAATCCGCTCTACGTGCTGTCGAGCCACAACTGGCGACGCCACGCAACCTCGGAGGTGAAGAGACTGCTGGCCAAGTCCGCACGGCACCGTAGCGTCGTGGCGGGCATCGAATCCGGTGCATGGCTGCTCGCCGACACGGCCCTGCTCGACAATTTCTCCGCGACCCTCCACTGGGAGGATCACGACGAGTTCGCCGCCGCCTATCCGCAGGTCCAGACCGTGCGCGAGCGTTTCGTGATCGACGGCAAGCGCATCACCACCGGCGGCGCGCTTCCCACCCTCGACCTTATGCTGGAACTGATCCGGCGCCGGCATGGCTATTCGCTGGCGCTCGAAGTGTCGCGTCAGTTCATCTACGAGCAGGGCGGGGTTCGCAGCGACGCCACCGCCATGCCGTCGACCGGCAGCATTCGTCTGGCCGACCCGCGCGTCAGCCAGGCCATGCGCGTCATGGAGGAGCATATCGAGCAGCCGCTGTCGCTGGTCCGGCTGGCGCGGCGCATCGGGCTCAGCGAACGGCGGCTGCAGTCGCTGTTCATCGCGGCTATCGGCGCCGCACCGCATATCCACTACCTGGCGCTTCGGCTTAACGCCGCCCGCCGCAAGGTGATCGAGACCCGGCTCGCCTTTGCCGACATTGCCGCCGCGACCGGTTTCAATTCGGCGTCGGCCTTTTCCCGCAGCTACCGCGCCCATTTTCACGAGAGCCCGTCCGAGACCCGCCAGCGGCTGCAGTCGCCCGGCATGGCGTCGCAATCCGGACTATTGCCGAAGCGGGCCTGAGGGCGATTGGTGGGCGTTGAACGGACCGGCATTCGGACCGTGGGTCCCCGGAATTCCTGTCTACCGGGCCACCGGTTTCCGCCATCTCTCCGTGGCGCCGATCCATTGCCGCGTCCTGGCCTCCGGCGCCTCATGCCGGATGATATCGGTGACGACGGCCGCGCTGTCGGCGCCGGCGGCGAAGACATCATCGAGACGCTCCGGATTGAGACCGCCGATGGCGACCAAGGGCAGGTCGCCGATGCGCGATTTCCATTCGCTCAGCCTTGCCAAACCCTGCGGCGCCCATTTCATCTGCTTCAGCACGGTCGGGTAGACCGGCCCAAGCGCGACATAATCAGGACCCGCCGCCAGGGCGGTCTGCAATTCGGCCTCGTCATGGGTCGAAAGGCCGAGCTTCAGGCCGGCCGCCCGGATGGCGCCGAGATCCGCTTGCGCGAGATCTTCCTGGCCCAGATGGACGAAATCGCAGCCTTCCTCGATGGCGATGCGCCAGTAATCGTTGATCACCAGCTGGCATTGATGGGCTGCGCAGACGGCCCTGGCGCGGCGAATCTCCTTGCGCAGTTCGGCGTCGGGCCGATCCTTGATGCGCAATTGCACGAGCTGCACGCCGAGCGGCACCAGGCGCTCGATCCATCCGGCGCTGTCGACGATCAGATAGAAAGGGTCGAGGCTCACGAAAACACCGCCTTGCCGATCACTGGCGTCGAGGGCACGGCCATGTCCCTGGGCTCGAGCATTCCGGCGCCATGGGCGTCAAACCCGGCGGCAATGGTCTGGCCAAAGGCCTTGGCCATGGCGACCGGATCGCCGGCGCCGGCCACCGCCGTGTTGAGCAGGACGGCGTCGAAGCCGAGTTCCATGACCTGGCAGGCATGGGACGGTCGGCCGATCCCGGCATCGACGATCAGCGGCACCTCCGGAAAGTGATGGCGCATGGTGCGGAGCGCTGTGACGTTCTGCGGTCCCGCGGCACTGCCGATCGGCGCGCACCAGGGCATCAGCACTTCGCAACCCGCGTCGATCAGCCTTTCCGCCACCACCAGATCGTCGGTCGTATAGGGAAAGACCTTGAAGCCGTCGTCGCTCAAGGTTCGAGCCGCTTCCACGAGCGCGAAGACATCCGGTTGCAGCGTGTCGTGATGGCCGATCACCTCCAGCTTGATCCAGTCGGTGGCAAACACCTCGCGCGCCATCTTCGCGGTCAGCACGGCCTCGGATGCGCTGTGGCAGCCGGCGGTGTTGGGCAGGACCCGGACGCCGAGACTGCGCACCAGCTCGAAGAAGGCACCGCCCGAGCGGCCGCCGGCCGTCTCCCGGCGCAGCGAGACCGTGACGATCTCCGTGCCGGAAGCCTTTACGGCCTCGGCCAGGATGGCGGGCGAGGGATAGCGCGATGTGCCGAGCAGCAGGCGCGATCGGACCGTTACTCCATAGAGGTCCAGCATGATCAGCCTCCCTGCATCGGCGACAGGATCTCGATCCGGTCTAGGGGTTTGAGCGCAAAGTCGCGGCGATCTTCGCGGTGGATCAGTTCGCCGTTGACGGCGGTCGCCAGCCAGTCGCCCTCGTATTCCAGGGCATGGAGCAGATCGGCGAGGGTCCTTGCCTCGACGGCCTGTTCTTCGCCATTGACGATGAAGGTCATGCGCAGTGCCTTTCGCGGTTGGAGGTGGAATTGGTGAGAATTGCCGCCACCTGGCCGGCCATCGCAGGCGCCAGCAGAAAGCCGTGGCGATAGAAGCCGTTGACGCTGATCCGGTTACCCTCGACCGCGACGCGGGGCAGGTTGTCGGGATAGGCGGGACGCACGCCCACGCCCGTTTCCACGACGCGGGCTTCGCCGAAGGCCGGATGCAGGGCATAGGCGGCGTTCAGCAGTTCCATCAGCGAGCGGGCCGAGATCGGTCCGGCATCGTCGCTTTCGATCATCGTCGCCCCGACCATGAACCGGTTGTCGCTGCGCGGCGCGATATAGAGCGGAATGCGCGGATGCAGCAGGCGCACCGGGCGGGACAGCGCGATCTCGGTGGTTTCGAGAAACACCATCTCGCCGCGCACGCCGCGAAGGTCCGTGGTCCGGCCTATTGCCGCGGCGCCTGTGCAGTCGATGACCTTGTCGAAGCCGCCGGCCACGTCCTCGGCATCACAGCCGAATTGAAAACGCACGCCGCTCTCGAGCAGCACCCGTTGCAGACCGGCCAGCGCCTTGCGCGGATCGAGATGCCCCTCGTCGCGAAAGAACAGCGCCTTGCGGAACCGCCCGCCGAGCGCCGGCTCCAGCGCTTCGATGCCGCTGGCGTCGAGCCAGTCATAGCCGCTGGTTCGCCCGGCAAAGCGCGTCAACTCGCCGGCGTCGCGGTCGGCGGCGACCACCAGTGTGCCGTTGCGGATCACATGGCCGGGCAAGGCCTTCTCCCACCAGTCTGCCGCCGTCCTGCCGAGCGTCAGCACCGTTTCATCGGCGCTTTCGCGCTCGCACCAAGGCGCCAGCATGCCGCCGGCCAGGCCGGATGCGCCGGTTGCCACGGCCTCTGCCCGCTCGACGACATCGACCGGGATGCCATGGCGCGCAAGCTCCAGCGCCACGGTGAGGCCGGCGACGCCGGCCCCCTTGATCAGGACGCGCATGTCACGCACCGCCCGGCGTCGTGTCGGTCGCGCTGCCGAGCGGCATGTAGAGCTGGCCGCCCTCGCGGAATTTCTCCGCCATGGCCGCGAGCCCCTCCTTCTGCGCCTCGGCGCGGATGTCGTGGGAGATCCGCATGGAGCAGAATTTCGGTCCGCACATCGAGCAGAAATGCGCCACCTTGTGGGCCTCCTTCGGCAGGGTCTCGTCATGCATAGAGCGTGCCGTTTCCGGATCAAGCGACAGGTTGAACTGGTCCTCCCAGCGGAACTCGAAACGGGCGCGCGACAGGGCGTCGTCGCGCACCCTCGCTGCCGGATGGCCCTTGGCGAGGTCGGCGGCATGGGCGGCGATCTTGTAGGTGATGACGCCCACCTTGACGTCGTTGCGATCCGGCAGGCCGAGATGTTCCTTCGGCGTGACGTAGCAGAGCATGGCCGTGCCGAACCAGCCGATCATCGCCGCGCCGATGCCCGAGGTGATGTGGTCATAGCCCGGTGCGATATCGGTGGTCAGCGGTCCGAGCGTATAGAAGGGCGCCTCGCCGCAGACATTCAGCTGCTTGTCCATGTTCTCCTTGATCTTGTGCATCGGCACATGGCCGGGGCCTTCGATCATCACCTGGCAGTCCCTGGCCCAGGCGATCTTCGTCAATTCGCCGAGCGTTTCCAGTTCGGCGAACTGCGCGGCGTCATTGGCATCGGCGATCGAGCCGGGGCGCAGGCCATCGCCGAGCGAGAAGGAGACGTCATAGGCGCGGGCGATGTCGCAGATCTCCTCGAAGTGCTCGTAGAGGAAACTCTCCTTGTGATGATGCAGGCACCACTTGGCCATGATCGATCCGCCGCGGCTGACGATGCCTGTGACGCGGTTGACGGTCAGCGGGATATAGTGGAGCCGCACGCCGGCATGGATGGTGAAATAGTCGACGCCCTGTTCGGCCTGCTCGATCAGCGTGTCGCGATAGACCTCCCAGCTGAGGTCCTCGGCAATGCCGCCGACCTTTTCCAGCGCCTGGTAGAGCGGCACGGTGCCGATCGGCACAGGCGCGTTGCGGATGATCCAGTCGCGGATATTGTGGATGTTGCGGCCGGTCGACAGGTCCATGACGGTATCGGCGCCCCAGCGGATCGCCCAGACCATCTTGTCGACCTCTTCCTCCATCGACGAGGTGACGGCGGAATTGCCGATATTGGCATTGATCTTCACCAGGAAATTGCGACCGATGATCATCGGCTCAAGCTCCGGGTGGTTGATGTTGGCGGGAATGATGGCCCGACCCGCGGCGATTTCCTGACGGACGAATTCCGGGGTGACATAGTCGGGGATATGGGCGCCAAAGCTCTCGCCGTCGCGGTTAAGCGCCTGTTCCGGCAGGCGGCGGCCGATATTCTCGCGGATGGCGACGAATTCCATCTCCGGCGTGATGATGCCGGCCCGCGCATAGGCGAGCTGGGTGACGGCCTTGCCGCCGGCCGCGCGGCAGGGACGGTTGCGGACCGGGAATTCGGGCGTCAGCCGGTCGCCGCTGGCAAAGCCGTTGTCCTCCGGCTTCACATCACGGCCGTCATAGGCCTCGATATCGCCACGGTGGGCAAGCCAGCGCTCGCGGATGCGGGGAAGGCCTCGCTCGATGCCGATCGTCTCCGTCGTTTCGGTGTATGGGCCGGAGCTGTCATAGACCGTGACCGGCGGTTCGCCGGAAGTCGGGTGAAGGGCGATCTCGCGCATCGGTACGCGGATTTCGGGGTGCAGCACGCCGGGCATGTAGACCTTGGCGGAGGCCGGCAGCGGTGCCGTCGTGATCAGGGTCTGCGGATTTTTCGGGGCAATGTTCATCGTGAGGCTCCAAGTTTTCGATTGGAGACCCAGTCATGTCAGCCGGAAAGATGGAAAGACGCCGACACGGTTCTCCCGCATGGAGAGATTCCGCCTGTCTGAGCGCTCGCACCGTCCCTACGCCAGTATGAACTGGATCAGGTTCAACGGGTCACTGCGCTGCTTGAAGGGCAGCTTTCGCCACCGGACACGCCAGCAGAATCTCAGCCCCTTGTCGGGACCCCCCTGGTGAATGGCAAAAAGGTAGGCGCTTGCCGGCAAGTCTGTCAACCCGCAAGACCGTGCCGGAAATCCTTCGCGCCTCTTACAGGGCGGCGACCGGCACGGTATCCCTGCTGACACATTTCGACAACGCGACAAGCGAGACTGACGGAGACATGGCCGAACCGCTGAAACATCTGATCGCCCCGCAGACGGCCCGCGACACGGCGGCCGCGCTTTCTCGCGCCTTTCCGGACTTTGCCGAGCGGGACTTTATCGCCGCCGTGCTGCCGAGGATCGAGGCGCTCGAACTCATGCAGCGCGGCCAGTTGATCGCCGATGCGCTGCGCCACACCCTGCCGCAGGATTTCGACAAGGCCGCGCAGATCCTTCGGGCCTGCCTGCCGCAGGGCGGCCGCGGCGGCGAGGGTGGTCTGTCGGGCTGGGCGCTGCTGTCGTTCAACCAGTATATCGCCGCCCACGGTCTCGACCATGTCGAGATCGCCCTTGATCTCCTGAAGGCGCTGACGCCGCATTTCACCGCCGAATTCGGCATTCGCCCCTTCATCCACCGGGAACAGCAAAAAGCGCTGTCGATCATCTCCGGCTGGACCGGCGATCCGAACCATCATGTCCGGCGGCTGGCAAGTGAAGGCACGCGCCCGCGTCTGCCCTGGGCCATGCGCCTGCCGGCGCTGGTCAGCGATCCCGCACCGATCCTGCCGATCCTGACGGCCCTGATCGACGACCGCGAGGATTACGTGCGCCGCTCGGTGGCCAACAGCCTCAACGACATCGCCAAGGATCATCCCGACCTCGTCGCCGATTTTGTCGCATCCCATCGCCCCGGCGCCTCGCCGGAACGGCTCTGGCTGTTGAAGCACGCCTCCCGGACGCTGCTGAAGAAGGGCCATCAGGCGGCGCTGGCGAATTTCGGCTTCCGGCCGCTCGACGGCGTGGCCGCGGACCTCACGCTGGAAAGTGCCGATATCGCCTTTCCCGGCCATCTCGCATTCCGCATCGGCCTGACCAACGCGACGCCCGAGCCGCAGCAGGTCATGCTCGACTATGCCATCCACCACCGCATGAAGGACGGCAGCCTGCGTCCCAAGGTGTTCAAGGGAAAGAGCCTGATGCTTGCGCCGGGCGGCGAGGTGACGGTGGACAAGCGCCATGCCTTCCGGCCGATCACCACCCGGGTCTACTATCCGGGCGAGCACGGGCTGGAGATCCTGGTCAATGGCGCAAGCCTTGCCACCGCGACCTTCACGCTCGCCGCGCCGACCTCGGTGCAGGACGACGGGTGAAACCGACGCCTGGGGTCAGAGGGGCAGCGGCTGGCTGTAGAGCAGGGCGGCATCCTTGCTGTAGAAGGATGCGGTGCCGCCGGCCGGCGTCAGCCTGACCAGCAGGAATCCGGGCGTCGCCGAGGCGAACAGGCTCTTCGGGTGCGGATGCGGCTGCCGGCTCCGGCTGCCGGCGCCCGAGACGAAATAGGCGACCTTTTCCGAGCGCAACGCTTCGAGGTGGTGGTCGTGGCCGCACAGGTACATCGCGACGCCATGGCGGTCGAGAATGGGCTTCAGGCGCTCGCCCAGAAGTTTGCTGTCGCCATGCCGCCCGCCGGAAAAGACCGGATGATGGCCGACCACGATCTTCCACGGCGCCCGGCTTTCGCCGAGCGAACGGTTGAGCCAGCGAAGCTGCACCTCCGCGTCCAGGTGGGAGACGATCTCCAGCAGCGTGTCGCCCTTCATCCGCTGCGTGTCGAGGAAGAAGAAATCCGCGCTTGCGCCACCGAACATCTTGCTGACGGCGAAATAGCGGTCGGGCATGGTCCAGCGCCGGCTCTTCTTCGAATAGTCGATCTGCGCCGAGGTGCTGCCGCCATAGTCGTGATTGCCGAGCACCGCATACCAGGGAACCTGCAGCGACGGCGCGTCGTAGACGTCCTCGAAATTCGTCTGCCACTTCTTGTCGGAGGTGCTTTCGACGCCGCTCTCATAGAAATTGTCGCCGGTCGAGATGACGAAGGAGATGGCGTTCTCCGCACCGATCGTGCCCATGGCCTTGGCGACCGCGGTCGCCGTGGTCGGCGACTGGCCGTCGCCCCAGTCGCCGACCACGAGGAAGGAGAGTTCCTTCCCTGCCGCCGCCGTCTTGCCCGCCGCACGGGCGACGCCCCCGAGCGCCAGAAAGGCGAGTGCGCCCTCAATGAGGCTGCGGCGGGTGTGGAGCATGGAGCGGTCCTTCGTGGTCTGCATGGGTTGGGTCTGCGTTGCGGTCTGCGGCCCGGGCGCAGCCCGGTGCTCGCGGGTCAGAATGAAATGGACACCCTCAGGCCGCCCGACTCGCGATTCGCGATCTCGATGCCGAGATCGTAGACCGAGGCGATGTCCTTGACGATGGAAAGGCCGATGCCGGTGCCGGGCATCTGGCTGTCGAGGCGGATGCCGCGTTCCGTCATGCGTTTGAGGTCTCCCGGATCGGCGCCGGGACCATCGTCCTCGATCACCAGCCGGGGCCTGGCTCCGGAGCGGTCGAGCGTGATGCCGATCAACGTGCGGCTCCATTTGACGGCATTGTCGAGGATGTTGCCGAGCAGTTCCTCGAGATCGTGCGGATCGACCTCGACCGTCACGTCCGCGGCCACGTCGACCTGCCAGGCAAGGTCTCCGCCCTTTGGCGTGCGTCTGAGGGTGCGCACAATGCGGTCGACGGCGGTGGCGACGTCGGCATCCGAGGCACGCAGCTCGGCGGTGGCGGCGATGCGGCTGCGGGCCAGCTCGCGATCGACATGGGCCTGCATGACCGAGGCCAGATGCGCCAGTTCCTCGCCGATCTCGGTCTGGCCGCGCTCCTTCAGCGTCGCCGCGTCGTTGGCAACGACCGTCAGCGGGGTCTTGAGGCCATGGGCAAGGTCGGCCGAGCGGGTGCGCGCCTTCTTGATGATTTCCGACTGGGCGTCGAGCAGGCGGTTCACCGCATCGACGACGCCCTGCAGTTCCTTCGGGTAGCGGCCGTCCAGCCGTTCGGCCTTGCGTTCGCGGATGCGGTTCAGCCCTTCGCTGACCGAGGAGACGGGGCGCAGGCCGAAGGTCAGCTGCGCCAGCGAGGCGGCGATCAGGAAGGCGGCCAGCGCGACCATGAAGGGAATGATGTCGAGCACGAAGGCGCGCCGCGCTTCCGTCAGGGTACGCGCGTCGATGGCCAGCGCCACCCGCACGGGCCGCGGGCCTTCGGGGGCCGCGACGATGATCTGGCGCTCCTGCACGATGAGGTCGGTCCCGTCCGGTCCGGGCAGCGTGTAGTGATGCACGGCGCTCGGCTCGTGCGCGTCGGCGGGCAGGGGCAGGGCATAGTCCCACAGTGACGGCGAGCGCAGCTGGTGCTTGCTGCCGTCGTCCTCCACCTGCCAGTAGAGGCCGCCATAGGGCTCGGCGAAACGGCGGTCGGCGGGCAGGTCCGGCAGTTCGAGCGTGCCGTGGGCGTCGAAACGCAGCGTGCCGGCGAAGCGGTTGATGTGCCCCGTCAGCTCCTCGTCGATGCGCCGCTCCAGGTTGCGGGTGAACAGCGAGACGAAGACGATGGCGGCCAGCACCATGGCGAGCAGCACGCTGGCGGCGGAAACGATCAGGAAGCGGCCGCGGATCGACTGCATCAGCCCTCGTCCCCGCCGATGCGATAGCCGTAGCCGCGCCGCGTCGAGATCGTATCCTTGCCGAGCTTCTTGCGCAGCCGGCCGATCAGCACCTCGACCGAATTGCTGTCGCGCTCGAAATCCTGGGCGTAGAGCTGCTCGGTCAGTTCGAGCTGCGAGACGTTGCGGTTGCGATTGTGGGCGAGGTGGGCGAGGCAGCGATATTCGAGCGGGGTGAGGTCGACCGGCAGGCCGGCGCGGCTGACCGTGCTGGTCCGCGTGTCGATCGAAATGTCGCCGATCTGCAGCACCGGATTGGCCTGGCCGGCGCTGCGGCGGATGATCGCCCGCAGCCGCGCCAGGAGCTCGGCCATCTGGAAGGGTTTGGTCAGGTAGTCGTCGGCGCCGGCGTCGATGCCCTCGACCCGTTCCTGCCAGTTGCCGCGGGCGGTGAGGATCAGCACCGGCGTCTGCCGTCCGGCGGCGCGCCAGCGTTTCAGAACGGAAAGGCCGTCCATGCCCGGCAGGCCGAGATCCAGCACGACGGCGGCAAACTCCTCCGAATCGCCGGTATACCAGCCCGATTCGCCGTCGCTTTCATGCACCACGACATAGCCCGCCCGCTCCAGATGCAGCGTGACGTCGCGGGCGATCAATGGGTCGTCTTCGATCAACAGCAGCCGCATCATTCGTTCTCGATTTCGAGGAACCGGCCATCGGCCGCATCGACTTCGGCTTCGACGAGGCGGCCATTGGCCGTCAGGATACGGAATTCGTAGACGAGCACGGAGCGCTCGCGGTCGAGCTTGACGGAGACGATCTCGCCGGGCACCCGCTGCATGACGACGCGCTTGATTTCGGCCAGAGACAGGGCCTTGCCGCTGTCGACGGCCCTCCGCACCGCGTCGTGGTCGTCGTCGGTCGCATCCGCCATTGCCGGCAAGGAGAGGGCCAGCACCAGGATGGCCGTGCATCCCGTTGTCATCATTCGCCGATAGATATGTCTCGCCCGACCGCCCATCGTATTTCAATAGCATGACGAAACTGATTTTTCGCTGACATTTCCCGTCAGTTATCGCTCAGCCGACGCGCTTTAGGGTCTGCGTCAACGGTCGATGGCAATAGTGCCACGGCCTAACGACGAAGGACGTAATCCATGAAGAAGATCATTCTCGCCTCCCTCATCGCATCCGCCGCATTCGGCTCGGCCGCTTTCGCCGAAAGCGACAATGCCTGCGGCAACGTGCCGAAGGACAAGTGGATGACCGAAGATGCGATGAAGGCCAAGGCCGTGGCGATGGGCTATGAAGTCCGCCAGGTCAAGGTCGAAGGCACCTGCTACGAAGTGTACGGCATCAAGGACGGCAAGAAGGTCGAAGACCTCTTCAATCCGGAAACCGGCGAACAGGTCGGGGCCGACTGATGAGCGACGCCACGCAGGAATTGCATGGCGCCCATTCCGTCCGCTTGAAGCGGACGGAATGGATCAAGGTGTGGGATCCGTTCGTGCGGATCTTCCATTGGTCGCTGGTCGGGCTCTTCGCCTTTTCCTTCCTGACCGGCGACGAGTGGAAGTCGGCCCATATCCTTTCCGGCTACCTGATCGCCGGCCTCGTGGCGCTGCGCGTGGTGTGGGGCCTGGTCGGCAGCGAACATGCGCGATTCGCCAACTTCGTCTATCGGCCGGCCACGGTGCTCGCCTTCCTCGTCGATACGGCACGGATGCGGGCCAAGCGTTATCTCGGGCACAACCCGGCCGGCGGCGCGATGGTGATCGCACTGCTCCTGGCGATCTCGGGTATTGCCACCACCGGCTACATGATGACCACGGACGCCTTCTGGGGGATCGAATGGGTCGAGGAGACGCATAAAGCGCTGGTCTACGGCACGCTCGGTCTTGTCGCCCTGCATCTTGCCGGCGTCGTCTTCGCCAGCTTCGAACACCGCGAGAACCTCGTGCGTGCGATGCTGAACGGCTGGAAGCGCAGCCGCTGAGTTCGAGGCCGGGAGAATAGCCTCCGCGTGAACACGGCCAAGAAGAAAGCCCCGGACGGTGCACCCCTCTGTCCGGGACTTTTCGCGTCAGCAGCACTGCCGACGTATGGTTCTTCCGGGGCTGACAGGCTCGGGCAAGGCAAACCCTACAATATGGTCCCGTTCAGGCTCCGGTTTTGCCGGCGCCGGTGTCGAACGATGTTCCATGGTTACCTCGCCTTTACCATTCGAGAGCATTTTCTGGGAAGGATTACAGTTCTTGAATACGGGTGGCGATTTGCTCAACTTAGCCTGCGAGAAGATCGCCGAACTGGAGGTGCCCGCCTTCATCAAGGACAGCGAGCTGCGCTATGTTGCTGTAAACCGTGCCTATGCCGCCTTCTTCCGCGAGAAGCCGGAAGCCTTTGCCGGCAAGACCGATCGTGAACTCTTCGGACGGCTGGAAGACGGCGTGCGCGACGACCGCGAGCGCCAGGTGGTCGTGTTCGGCGACGAGCAGACGACGCTGGTCTTCGATCCCTATGGCCAGGAACGCTATCCCTTGAGGCTCGAGCGATTCTTCGGCGACGACGACGCGATCTACGTCTTCGGTCTGTTCGACGAGGCGCCGTCCCGCGTCGTGCGGTCGAAGCGCCCGGCGGCCAAGACTGCGCCGAAGCCGGCGGCGGTGGAGAACCCGGTCGATCTCTTCCATGCCACGCTCGAAGACCTTCCCGTCGCGACCTATGTCCGCGACGCCGACCACCGCATGGCCTTCGTCAACCGCGCCTTCGTCGAGATGGTCGGGGTGCCGAAGGCCGCGCTGATCGGCAAGACGGAACACGAGTGCTTCCCCGCCCGCGGCGACGAATATTACCAGGCCAACCGCCGCACCCTCGAAGAGGGCGTCGCCAGCGAGCAGGAGGATGTCTTCCGCCGCGAGGACGGGGTCGTCGTGCCGGTGATCTCGCGGGCAAGTCGCATCGAGATGGCGAGCGGCGATCGTTACATGGTCGGCTCGATCACCGACATTTCGCTGCTGAAGAATCGCGAAGCCCAGCTGATCGAGGCGCAGAACGACGCCGAGGGCCTGCATCGGCACGTCGAGAGCCTGCTGCGGTCGATGCCGGTCGGCATCCTGATCCTCGGCGCGGACTACGACATCGAATACGCCAACGACGCCTTCTACGACATGCTGGAATCCGAGGCGCCGATCGACATGACCGGCTGGCACTATCGCGATTTCCTCGCCTACAATGTGCGCCGCGGCGGATCGCAGACCGTCGAGGCCGATGTCGAGGCGCTGTTCAACAGCCGCGTCGCCCGCTTTGCCGACACCGAGAACGACACGACCTCGCGCGCCGAGACGGTGAGCGGCCGGATCCTGGCGATCCGCAGCAAGCGGCTCGACACCGGCAAGATCCTCATCACCTATTCCGACATCACCACCCTGCATCAGCGCGAACAGGAGAGCGTGCTCTACCGCACGGCGATCGAGCAGCTGCCGGTTCCGGTCTTCATCCGCGACAGCGAACGGCGGCTGATCTTCGCCAATTCCGCCTACGGCGCGCTGCAGGGCGGGGAGCGGGAGAAATTCTACGGCCTCACTGAAGAGGAGATGTTCCCGCGTTCGGGGCAGCAGCTGCGCGAGGACAATCTGCACCTGCTCGAAACCGGAGAGTCGGTGGAGCGCGGCCAGGAACTGCCGATGGCGGGCGGGCGCATCCACTCGGTCATCACCTCGCTCGGCCGCATCATCACGCCGGACGAACAGCGCTACATCGTCGGCTCGATCACCGATGTGTCGCTGCTCAAGGCGCGCGAGCGCGAGCTGGTGGAGGCCCAGGCGCGGGCCCAGAAGCTCTATGCCGACCTTGAGAACATCCTGCGCATCATGCCGGTCGGGGTCATCATCCTCAACGAGGACCTGGTCATCGAATTCGCCAATTCCAAGAGCCGCGAGATCTGGGAATGGCCGGAGGACCGCCTGCTCGAAGGGACCACCTTCCGCGAATACGCCAAGACCAACCAGGACCGCGGCTGGGTCTGGGAGGGCGGCAAGGAGTTCGAGCCCGGGCTCGAGGACCGCGTCGCGGAAATGCGCGCGCTCGAAGGCACGATCCAGCGCGAGCTCGTCTATCCCGACGGCAAGCAGGTGCTGATCACCACGACGCCGCTGGTCGACCGCAAATTCCTCGTCACCTATTCGGACTTCACCGAGGTGCGCCGCCGGGAGCGCGAAATCAGCGAGGCGCGCGAACAGCTCGAACGTCTCGGCCAGTTCATGCAGGATGCGACGCGCGTCATGGCGCAGGGCCTCGTCTTCATCGAGGACGGCGTCATCCTGCAGTCGAACGAGGCGCTGGCGAGCATCCTCAACGTTCCGCCGATGTATCTCGAGCCGGGGCAGAGCTGGCATGCCTGCTTTGCCTATTGCGCCAAGCGGGGCGATTTCGGCGATCAGCCGATGGCCGAGCTGAAGCGGTGGCAGGACAGGATCCTCTCCCACCAGTCTTTCTCCGAGGTGTTCCTGGCCGATGGCAAGACCTGGGTGCAGCTGGAGGCGACGGTCAGCCGGCGCGGCCACTGGATGCTGCTCTATTCGGACATCACCGACATCAAGGCCCGCGAAGGCGAACTGACCGAGCTTCTGGCGCGCAGCGAGGCCGCCGACAAGGCCAAGTCCGAATTCCTCGCCAATATGAGCCACGAGATCCGCACGCCGATGAACGGCGTGCTCGGCATGGCGGAACTCTTGGCAAAATCCTCGCTGGACACCCGCCAAAAAACCTTCGTCGACATCATCGTCAAGTCCGGCAACGCGCTGCTGACCATCATCAACGACATCCTCGACTTCTCCAAGATCGACGCGGGACAGCTCAAGCTGCGTAAGGTGCCGTTCGATCCCGTCGAGGCGATCGAGGACGTGGCGACGCTGCTGTCGGCGTCTGCGGCGGAAAAGGACATCGAACTCATCGTCTGCGGCGACGTGACGGTGCGGCACATGGTGTCGGGCGATCCCGGCCGCTTCCGCCAGATCGTCACCAACCTGGTCGGCAATGCCATCAAGTTCACCGAGAAGGGCCATGTGCTGATCGAGTTGTCGAGCACGCCCTCCGACGGCTCGCAGGTCATGCTGTCGATGCGCATCGAGGATACCGGCATCGGCATTCCCGAAGACAAGCGGGCGTCGATCTTCGAGAAGTTCTCCCAGGTCGACACATCCTCGACGCGACGCCACGAAGGAACCGGGCTTGGCCTGGCGATCACCGCCGGCCTCGTCGACCTGTTCGGCGGCCATATTGATGTCGAAAGCACGATCGGCGAGGGCTCGGTCTTCACCGTCCACGTGCCCTTCACCGTCGCCAACGAGCGCCACAGGCCGCAGCCGCTGCCGGTCAATGTCGAGGGCGCGCGGGTCCTTGTCATCGACGACAACGAGATCAACCGCCGTATCCTCACCGAACAGCTCGAGCTCTGGGGTTTCGACGGCGTTGCCGTGGAAAGCGGCCACGCGGCGATGGCCGTGCTCGAGGAGGCCCATCGCATCGGCGTGTCGATCGACGCGCTGATCGTCGACTACCAGATGCCGGTGATGAACGGGCTCGACGTCGCCCGCATGATCCGCGCCGACCGGCGGTTCGAGAGCATCGCGATGATCTTCCTGACCTCGATGGACATGGTTGGCGACGAGCGCATCTTCCAGCAGCTGAACGTCCAGGCGCATCTGATGAAGCCGGCGCGCGCCAACCTGCTGCGCAGCGCCATCGTCGACGTGGTCCGGGCCGCAAGGCTCGGCAGGCCGATCGGCATGGCGGAGCCCGTCGCGCGGCCGGCGTCTGCCCCGACAGCCGATCGCCGGAGCCTGGCTGCCCCGGCCGGCGGTTCGCCAACCCCCAGGCCTCCTTCTGCGGCGCGGCGCAATTCGCCCATGCCGGCACGCTCCGGCTGCGACGTGCTGGTCGCCGAGGACAACGAGGTCAACCAGATCGTTTTCCGCCAGATCCTGCAGTCGACCGAGCTATCCCACCGCATCGTCGGCAACGGCCGCGAGGCGATCGTCGCCTGGCGGGCGCACAATCCGCGGCTGATCATCATGGATGTCTCCATGCCGATCCTCAACGGCCATCAGGCGGCGCGCACCATTCGCGAGGCGGAGAAGGCCGAGGGCGAGGGCCGGCACGTGCCGATCATCGGGGTGACCGCGCATGCGCTCGACAGCGACCGGGAAGCCTGCCTCGCCGCCGGCATGGACGACTATCTGTCGAAACCGATCAGCCCGGAACAGCTCGAGGCGAAGATCGAGCGCTGGCTCGGCCACTCCCTGCGCGACGGCTCAGTCCTGGCCGACTCCGGCCACTGAGCCGGGCTTTACGCCGCACAGCATTTCCCGCTTGCCGGCAAAGCCCTTGCGACGCTCCACGGCAAAGCCCGCCGCAACCAGATTGCGGCGCACGAATCCGGCCGCGGCATAGGTGGCGAAACTGCCGCCCGGCACCGTGTGACCGAAGACTTCCGCCATCAGCTCCGGCGACCACATCGCGGCATTGCGCGCCGGCGCAAAACCGTCGAGATACCAGGCGTCGAAGGCAAGCGGGCTGGATGTCAGGCTCGTGAGCGCATCTCCGCACATCACCGTCAGTTGCGTCTGTTCGTCGAGCGCAAGCTCGACTGCGCCCTCAGGTCTGTCCGGCCAGAGGGCGGCGAGTGCTTCCCGTTCGGCGTCGATCTCGGGCCAGCGCGACAGGGCGCGGGAAAGTTCGTCCGCCTTCATCGGATAGAGCTCGAACGAGACGAAGTGCAGGTGTCCGCCCTCCAGCCGCGTCGCCTTCCATTGCCGCCAGGTCTCGCAGGCGTTGAGGCCGGTGCCGAAGCCCAGTTCGCCGATGCGGAACGTGCCGGGCCGCATCCAGCGCTCCGGCAGGCCGTTGCCGGCGAGAAAGACGTGGCCGCATTCCAGGCGCCCGTCGGTCTGGCAATAAAAGTGGTCGTCAAAGGCGGTCGAATAGGGCATATCGCCGTCGCGCCAGGTGAGTTCCTGGGCGACCGGCGCGGTCGGTGGTGTCGAGGTGGATTGGGTCATGACCATTGCGGATAATGCCAGCGGGCCTGCCGGTCAATCGCGCGCAGCGCTGCTGATCGCCGGCGGCGGGGTGATGGGGCTCTGGGCGGCGCTGAAGGCCGATCGCCTGGGTATCGACACGCTGCTGGTGGACGCCGGACGGCTGGCTGGGGGCGCGAGCGGCGGCCTGCTCGGCGCGCTAATGCCGCACATGCCGGACAAGTGGAACGACAAGAAACAGTACCAGTTCGACGCGCTTCTGTCGCTGGAGGACGAGGTTCGTGTACTCGAAGCAGAGACAGGACAGTCCGCCGGCTATCGCCGTTCCGGCCGCCTGATCCCGTTGCCCAAACCGCATTTGCGCACCATCGCCGAACGTCACGAGCGCGAGGCGCTGGTCAACTGGCGGGCAGGGGACCGTTCCTTCCGGTGGAATGCCGTCGATGCCTCGCCCTTCGGTCCGGCCTGGCCGACGCCGGAGGTCGCAGGCGCCGGGCTGGTACACGACACCTTTGCCGCCCGGGTCTCGCCGCGCGGCCTCACCGGCATGCTGGTCGAGCGTTTGCGCAGAGCGAAGAATGTGCGGATCATCGAAGGCTGCGGCGTCGAACGCATCGAGGGGACGACGGCCCGGCTGTCGGACGGCACAAGCATCGCCTTCGGCCACTGCATCGTGTCGGCGGGCCACCGGTCTTTCCCCCTCCTGGAAACGCTCGGGGCCCCGCTCGCCCGGCCGCTCGGCCAGCCGGTCAAGGGCCAGGCCGCGCTCATGAAGGGCGACATCGATCCCGACCTGCCGCTGCTCTATCTCGACGGGCTCTACATCGTGCCGCATGAGGGTGGACTGGCCGCGATTGGCAGCACCAGCGAGGACCGTTTCGACGAACCCTTCACCACCGATGGCCAGATCGAGGACCTGATCGAACGGGCCCGTGCGCTCGCGCCGGTGCTGAAGTCGGCCGAGGTGGTCGAACGCTGGGCCGGCCTTCGCCCCAAGGCGATCGACCGTGACCCGATGGTCGGGCCGCATCCGGACAATGCCCGCGTCGTCGCGCTCACCGGCGGCTTCAAGGTGAGCTTCGGCATGGCCCATCGGCTGGCCGACGAAGCGCTCGGCGCCGTCCAGGGCCTGTCGATGAACGTGCCGGACGGTTTCCGGCTTGCGAGCCACATCGCCGTTGCCACACGCAACGCGTGAACGTCTTTCCCGTTTCCCTTCGTCATACTGTCACGCAAATCACCTAACTGCTCAGGTATAACGTCTATTGCTAAAATGGACGCTCCCCGGAAGCGAGGTGTCGCATGCGGTATGCCATCTATTTCACCCCGTCCTTCAGCGATCCGCTGACGCTTGCGGCTGCAAGCTGGCTCGGGCGCAACGTCTATTCCGGCGAGCCGGTCGAGCATCCGGCGGTGCGTGGCCTTGGCATGCACGAGATCGCCTTCCACACGGCGCTGCCGCGCCGCTACGGCTTCCATGCGACGCTGAAGGCCCCGTTCCACCTGCATCTGGAGAGCACGGAAGCGGCGCTGCTGCGGGAACTCATGCGCTTTGCCGGCACGCTCGAGCCCTTCGAAATTCCCCGGCTTGTGGTCGGCCGTCTCGGCGATTTCTACGGTCTCGTGCCGGAAAAGCCCTGTGCCTCGCTCGACTATCTGGCGGCCGCCGTGGTGCAGCAGTTCGACGCCTACCGCGCGCCGCTCAGCGAAGCGGAGATCGAGCGGCGCAATCCCGACGGGTTGTCGGCGCCGCAGTTCTCCAACCTGCATCGCTGGGGCCATCCTTACGTGATGGACGAGTTCCGCTTCCACATGACGCTCACCGGCCCGCTGCTGTCGCGCGATTTCGGCCGGATCGAGACGGCGCTCGGCGCCCATTTCGGTCCGGTGCTCGGCGAGTCGGTCGAGATCGCCAACCTGGCGCTGTTCGTCGAGAAGGAGCCCGGCGCGCCCTTCCTGGTGCATTCACTGCACCCGATGGGCCGCGTCGCCGCCCGCAAGATCGCCTGACATAGGGGGCGGGAGGCGGAGCCGAAAAGGCAGCGCCCCGCGCTGGCGTTTGCATCTCGACATCGGGCGCCGGTCTGCTTACCGTCTGGCGTCCGATTTCAGGGTGATTTGATGCACAGTGACAGCTATCCGCGCGACCTTGTCGGCTATGGTCGCAACACTCCCGATCCGCGCTGGCCGGGCGATGCCCGCATCGCCGTGCAGTTCGTCGTCAACTACGAGGAGGGCGGCGAGAGCTCGATCCTCGACGGCGACCCGGCCTCGGAGAACCTTTTGTCCGAGATCGTCGGCGCCCAGCCATGGCCGGGCCAGCGCAATCTCAACATGGAATCGATCTACGAATACGGTTCCCGCGCCGGCTTCTGGCGGCTGTGGCGGATGTTCACCGAACGTCAGGTGCCCGTCACCGTCTACGGCGTGACGCTCGCCATGGCACGCAACCCCGAAGCGGTCGCGGCGATGAAGGAGGCCGGCTGGGAGATCGCCAGCCACGGCTATCGCTGGCTGGAATACAAGGATTTCCCCGAAGCGCTCGAGCGCCAGCACATTCTCGAAGCGGTGCGCCTGCACAAGGAACTGACCGGTTCGCATCCGCGCGGCATGTACCAGGGCAAGCCGTCGAACAACACGCTGAAGCTGGTGATGGAGGAGGGCGGCTTCCTCTATTCCTCCGACAGTTACGCCGACGACCTGCCCTATTGGGTGAAAGGCGTGGACGACAAGCCCTTCCTCATCATCCCCTATACGCTCGAAACCAACGACATGCGTTTCGCCACGCCGCAGGGCTTCAATTCCGGCGACCAGTTCTTCACCTATCTGAAGGATGCCTTCGACGTGCTCTATGCCGAAGGTAAGGCGGGCAGCGCCAAGATGATGTCGGTCGGCCTGCACTGCCGCCTGGTCGGCCGCCCCGGCCGCGCCGCGGCCCTTGCCCGCTTCATCGACTACGTGACGAGCCACGAAAAGGTGTGGATCCCGAAACGCATCGAGATCGCCGAACACTGGCACAAGCACCACAAGCCGGAATGGACGTAAGAGAATGACGAGAGACGACTTCATTTCCCGCTTCGGCGGTGTGTTCGAACATTCGCCCTTCATCGCCGAGCGGGCCTATGACGCCGGTCTGGTCGCCCTGCCGCTTTCGGCGTCCGGCATCCATGCGGCGCTCACGGAGAAATTCCGGACGGCCTCCGCAGAGGAGCGGCTCGGCGTGCTGCGCGCCCATCCGGATCTGGCCGGCAAGCTGGCGATTGCCGGTGGCCTGACCGAGGACAGCCGTAAGGAGCAGGCGGGTGCCGGCCTCGACCGGCTTTCGCCCGGGGAGCATGCCCGCTTCACCGCTCTCAACACCGCCTATACGAGCAAATTCGGCTTCCCCTTCATCATCGCCGTGAAGGGGCTGACGAAGGACGATATTCTTGCCGCCTTCGAGACGCGGATCGACAACAGCCGCGAGACGGAATTCGACACGGCCTGCGCGCAGGTCGAGAAGATTGCCCGGCTTCGCCTCGAGAGCCTCATTCCGGAGAACGACTGACATGCCCGAAATCTCTACCGTGGTCCTGCCCGATTTTGCCGCGGGCGCCGTCAATCTCGCCTCGGCCCGCCTCGGCGCCCAAGGCGTGTTTTCGACCGACGAGTTCTTTGCGCCGCTGTCGCGCATGCTGAACGACGCGCCGGCCGAGTTCGACCCGGATCTCTACGATGACAACGGCAAGTACATGGACGGCTGGGAAAGCCGGCGCAAGCGCGTGCCCGGCCATGACTGGGCGGTGATCCGGCTGGCCATGCCCGGCCGCATCTTCGGCTTCGACGTCGACACCCGCTTCTTCACCGGCAACTACCCGCCGCATTGCTCGATCGAGGCGGCCCTTGTCGTCGAAGGCGATCCGACCGAGGCGACGGTCTGGACCGAACTGCTGCCCAAGGCGCCGCTCGGGCCGGGTGCGCAGCATTTCTTCGAGAATGCCGACCGCGCCAGGGTGTGGACGCATCTGCGGTTGCACATCTATCCGGATGGCGGCGTGGCGCGCCTGCGCGTCTATGGGGCGGCGCATTTCGACTGGTCGAAGGTCGGCGCCGAAGAGGAGATCGATCTGGCCTACGTCTTCCACGGCGCCAAGGCGCTCGCCTGGTCGGACGCCCATTACGGCCATCCGGACAAGATGCTCGGGCCCGGCCGCGGCGAGAACATGGGCGACGGCTGGGAGACCAAGCGCCGGCGCGGGCCGGGCCATGACTGGGCGATCATCCGGCTCGGCCATGCCGGCCGCATCCACCGCCTCGTCGTCGACACGCACTTCTTCAAGGGAAATTATCCGGACACCTGCGAGCTGCTCGGCGCCTATCTGCCGGAGGCCGGCGATACGTTCAGCCCGGAGGATATCGCCCAGTCCGAAGGCTGGAAGCCGATCCTTGGCCGGCAGAAGCTGGAGATGGACCGCGAACACGAATTTTCCGGATCGCTCATCGTCGATATCGGGCCGGTGACCCATGTGCGCTTCGGCATGCATCCGGATGGCGGCGTCATGCGCCTGCGTCTGTTCGGCACCAAGGCCTGAGCCTCGCGGTCAAGGCTCGAACGTCAGCCAATAGGGGAGGCGCGGCTACTGTTTGCGCGCCTCTTCCGCCTCGCGGATGGCTTCCTGATGGTACCAGCCACCGCAGCCGCTCTCCATGATGACCGGGCGTGCGCGCGCCTCGCGTTCCCGCATTTCCATCAGCTTCTGAATGTTTCGAACCGGGAACTCTAAGATCTTCGCCGATTCCCGAACCATGTTCGTCGTCATGCTACTGCCCTCGTTGTTCATCGAGAACCATGCTCGATGGCTGAGCCTAACAGAGTTTTCAGGCCGATGCACACGGAAAGTGCATTGTGCCCAATATATAGGCATAATTTGCGGCGCGCTGCCAATGATCGTCATTTCATCATTTCGCTGCACGCGATCCGTCGCGCAGGGAAGCACGCCATGGCTGCGGAGGTTCCCACAAATTAGGCAAATGGATCGTCGATGGCGTCGCCGGAAGGCCGCCAAATCTGGCGGGTGCGCTAAAAAATAGGTTTCGTGGCGCGTGTTTCGGCGAAACTGGCACGCTTCATGCTTTCTTAACAGGGACTCGCCGGGAAGCCGGAGAATCAGCCCTCTGTTGCGCTCTTGGGCGAGCGCTTGACTGAAGAGAGACGAAGAATGACCAAGTTTAAGCTCGAGTACATCTGGCTGGACGGCTACACGCCGGTTCCGAACCTTCGCGGCAAGACGCAGATCAAGGAGTTCGACAGCTTCCCGACGCTGGAGCAGCTTCCGCTCTGGGGTTTCGACGGTTCGTCGACCCTGCAGGCCGAAGGCCGCAGCTCCGATTGCGTGCTCAAGCCGGTCGCCATCTATCCCGACCCGGCCCGCACCAACGGTGCGCTGGTCATGTGCGAAGTCATGATGCCTGATGGCGTCACCCCGCATCCGTCGAATGCCCGCGCCACGATCCTTGACGACGAAGACGCCTGGTTCGGCTTCGAGCAGGAATACTTCTTCTACAAGGACGGCCGCCCGCTCGGCTTCCCGGAGCACGGTTTCCCGGCGCCGCAGGGTCCGTACTACACCGGCGTCGGCTACAAGAATGTCGGTGACGTCGCCCGCCAGATCGTCGAAGAGCATCTCGACCTCTGCCTCGAAGCCGGCATCAACCACGAAGGCATCAATGCCGAAGTCGCCAAGGGCCAGTGGGAATTCCAGGTGTTCGGCAAGGGCTCCAAGAAGGCCGCCGACCAGATCTGGATCGCCCGCTACCTGCTTCTGCGCCTCTGCGAAGGTTACGGCATCGACATCGAGTTCCATTGCAAGCCGCTCGGCGACACCGACTGGAACGGCTCGGGCATGCACTGCAACTTCTCGACCAAGTACATGCGCGAAGTCGGCGGCAAGGAATATTTCGAAGCCCTGATGGCCGCTTTCGCCAAGAACTGGAAAGAGCACATCGACGTCTACGGTCCGGACAACCACATGCGCCTGACCGGCAAGCACGAGACCGCTCCGTGGGACAAGTTCTCCTACGGCGTCGCCGACCGCGGCGCATCGGTCCGCGTTCCGCATTCCTTCGTCAACAACGGCTACAAGGGCTATCTTGAAGACCGTCGTCCGAACTCGCAGGGCTGCCCCTACCAGATCGCTTCGCAGGTGCTGAAGACGATCTCGGAAGTGGCGACCGCCGACTACGGCCGCAGCGCCGCCTGATCGGTCGAATTTCCCAAGACGATGACGCGACGCCGGCGAAAGCCGGCGTCGTTTGCGTTTGGGGGCAGGGCGCTCGGGACATGCCGCCTTTCGTTTGTCGACGCGGTGACCTATATTGCGGCCAAGGAGGCCGGATATGCGACCGTCGGAGATCTTGGAGAAGAAGAGGCAAGCCATTCGCGAGGTGACCGCGCGTCACAACGCGGCAAATCCGCGTGTGTTTGGTTCTGTGGCGCGTGGCGAAGACCGACCCAGCAGTGATCTGGACATTCTGGTGGACGCGTTGCCCGGTTCCTCTCTCTTTACGCTGGGCGGGCTACAGTCGGCACTCGAACAATTGGCGGAAGGCGTGCCGGTCCATCTGGTCACGACGAGCGAAATCCCTGAGAAGCATAGGGGCCGGATTCTGGCAGAGGCCCGGCCAATATGAACCGTGAAGCGCGCATTCGCTCGCTGCTTGAACGAATACGCAGCGCGTCGCTCGATGCCCACGGATTTGTCTCCGGTACCGAACTGCAGGAGTTTCGAAAGGACCTGCTCTTGCAGCGTGGGGTGGGCATGAGCCTGCTCATGGCGAGCGAGAGCGTCGTTCAACTTGAAGCGTTCTCTCCCGACTTCGTTGCCGATCACCCAGATATTCCATGGGTGACGATCCGTGGCATGCGCAACCGCATGGCGCATGGCTATTTTGACATCGACCTCGACTATGTTTTCCAGACTGCGAAACATGAAGTGCCTGATTTGGTGCGGATTGTTGAGGCGCTTCTGCACATCTATCCCGAGGGAGAATAACCCCGCTTGACCCAGCTTCTATCCATTCAGCCTCTCACGGCGGAGGCCTTTGCGCCCTTCGGCGAGGTGATCGAGGCCGATCCCTCCACCATGCGGCTGATCAACGGCGGCACGACCGAGCGCTATC
Source organism: Rhizobium sp. Q54 (assembly GCA_943370615.1). GTDB lineage: Bacteria > Pseudomonadota > Alphaproteobacteria > Rhizobiales > Rhizobiaceae > Allorhizobium. Next base: position 80,004 of record CALRRQ020000011.1, on the reverse strand, counting down.
ATGCGTTGTTTTCGCCCGAGGTTTCCGGCGAGGGGGCGCGGGTGATCGTCAATATCTTCCGCGGCCAGCCGCGCAGTTTCCCATATGAGATCGGCATGATGGAGCGCCATCCGTTCGGCAGCCAGAGCTTCTCGCCGCTGTCCGGGCGGTCCTTCCTGGTGGCGGTTTCGCCGGACGAGGGCGGTCGGCCTGGACGGCCCGAGGTCTTCCTGGCGCGCGCCGACCAGGGGGTGAACTATCGCCGCAATGTCTGGCATCATCCCTTGATGGCAATCGGTGCGGTCTCGGATTTTCTGGTTGTCGATCGCGACGGTCCGGGCAACAATCTCGAAGAGCATTTCTTCGCAACGCCTTACCGCATCCTGGAGCCCCATCTATGACCGGCCTTACCACCCACGTCCTCGATACCGCGCTCGGCAAACCCGCCGAGGGGCTGAAGATCCAGCTGATGCGGATGAACGGGGAGGAGGCCGAGCTGATCACCACGGTCTTCACCAATGCCGACGGACGGATCGACGGCGGGCCGCTGTTGAAGGACGCCGATTTCCAGGCCGGGCAGTACGAGCTGCTGTTCCATGCCGGCGATTATCTGAAGGCGAACGGCGTCTCGCTGACCGAGCCGCCCTTCCTCGACGTCATCCCGATCCGTTTCGGCATATCCGACACGGCGGCGCATTATCACGTGCCGCTGCTGCTTTCGCCCTACGGCTATTCGACCTATCGGGGCAGCTGATGATCTTCGCCGCCATCGCCGACGTACACGGCAACCACCTGGCGCTGGAAGCCGTGCTCGAGGATATCCGCCGGCAGGGGATTACCGAGATCGTCAATCTCGGCGACTGCTTTTCCGGACCGCTCGAAGCCGGGTTGACCGCCGATCTGCTGATCCCGCTCGATGCCGTGACGGTGCGCGGCAATCATGACCGGGCGCTGATCGACCGGCCTTTCGAGGAAATGGGCGACTGGGAGCGTCCGTCGCACGCACAGCTCTCGCCGGCCCAGCTCGACTGGATCCGCACGCTGCCGTTCAGCGCCGTCTATCGCGACGAGGTCTATCTCTGCCACGCGACGCCGAAGGACGACAACACCTACTGGATGGAGACGCTGCACGAGGCCGGCATCTTCCACCTGAGGCCGATCGACGAGATCGAGGCCATGGCCGAGGGCATCGAGCAGCCGCTGATGCTGTGCGGCCACAGCCATATTGCCCGCTCCGCCCAGCTCTCCGACGGAAGGCTGATCGTCAATCCCGGCAGCGTCGGCTGCCCCGGCTTCGACTACGACAAGCCCTTCTACCACAAGGCCCAGGCCGGCGCGCCTTTCGCCTCCTATGCGGTGCTGGAAAAGACCGGCCGCGGCTGGCAACCGACCTTTCGGCAGGTGCGCTACGACAATGCGGCCGCAGCCGAACTGGCGCGGGCGCATGGCATGGCCGACTGGGTGAGCGCGCTGTCGACCGGCTGGATCGCCTGAGGCTGGCGGAAGGCCCTCTTCTCCCCAGCGGGGAGAAGTGCCGAGCGGATGCGAGGCGATGAGGGGGCCAAGTGCGCCGCCGTCAAAAGGCTTCGCCCCCCTCATCCGGCGCTACGCGCCACCTTCTCCCCGCTGGGGAGAAGAGGGGCCGACACTGCTCGGCCGCTTCGAACAAGGAAGGCTCCACCAGGGCTCGGAGACGCCGGTCGCCGCGCCTCTTCGCCCTTCCGATCTCACGCCTTGAACGGGTTCTCCGCGATGATGTCGCCGTCGATCTCGGTGATCTTCCGCTTGCCGCAGAGCGCCATGGTGATGTCCATCTCCTTGGCGATGATCTCCAGAGCTTTCGTGACGCCGGGCTTGCCCATGGCGCCGAGGCCGTAGAGGAAGGGGCGGCCGATATAGGTGCCCTTGGCGCCGAGCGCCACGGCTTTCAGCACGTCCTGCCCGGAGCGGATGCCGCCGTCGAGATGCACCTCGATCCGGTCGCCGACCGCATCGACGATGCGCGGCAGCATGGCGATCGAAGAATGGGCGCCGTCGAGCTGGCGACCGCCGTGGTTGGAAACGATGATCGCGTCGGCGCCGGTCTCGGCCGCCATCTTCGCATCCTCGACGTCGAGGATGCCCTTGATGATCAGCTTGCCGCCCCAGCGCTCCTTGATCCAGGCGACATCCTTCCACGACAGCTGCGGGTCGAACTGCTCGACCGTCCAGGCATTGAGCGAGGCGAGGTCGGTGACGCTCTTGGCGTGGCCGTGGATGTTGCGGAAGGTGCGGCGGCTCGTCTGCAGCATGTTCCAGCACCAGCGCGGGCGCGTCGCCATCTGGTAGAGATGCTTGGGCGTCAGCTTCGGCGGGGCGGAAAGCCCGTTGCGCAGGTCCTTGTGGCGCTGGCCGAGGATCTGCAGGTCGGCGGTCAAGACCAGGGCCGAGCATTTCGCTGCCTTGGCGCGCTCGATCAGGTTCAGCACGAAATCGCGGTCGCGCATGACGTAGAGCTGGAACCAGAAGGGTTTCGTGGTGACCGAGGCGACGTCCTCGATCGAGCATATGCTCATGGTCGACAGCGTGAAGGGCACACCGAACTCTTCGGCAGCCCTCGCCGCCAGCATTTCGCCGTCGGCGTGCTGCATACCGGTCAGGCCCGTCGGCGCGAGCGCCACCGGCATCCTGACCTTCTCGCCGATCATCGTCGTTTCGAGCGAACGGCCGCTCATGTCGACCAGCACGCGTTGGCGCAGCTTGATCCTGGAAAAATCGTTCTCGTTGGCGCGGTAGGTGCTCTCGGTATAGGCGCCGCTGTCGGCATAGTCGAAGAACAGTTTCGGCACGCGACGCTTCGCCAGCCGCTTCAGGTCGGCGATCTCAAGAATGGGGGACACGGGGTATTACCTCTTTGGAAATGGACGACAGAGTGCCATCAGAAATGTTCTCCCGACCGGAAGGGACCGATGCGCATGCCGGCCGCCACCAGATAGGCGGTGGACCAGCCGATCAGCACAAAGCCGTTGATCCCCTCGAGAGCTGCCAGCATGCGCCATTCCGGATGAGGAATGACGTCGCCATAGCCGACGGTGGAGAAGGTGATGGTGGCGAAGTAGAGCGCGGTGGGGAAATCCTCGATGAAGCCGATTATGTGATAGCAGATCGCCCAGAGCCAGACCTCGGCGGTCAGCACGGCAAACACCCCGATGACCACCGTGTTCATCGCCAGGATACGGCTTCTATGCCCATGCAGGCGGACATGCGACGTGATCCAGCTCATCGCGTGGGTCACGCCCATCAGCCCGAAAGTGTGGATGACGACCGTCATCGAGATCAGGAGGATTCCGAGAGCGAGATTGAGCAGGAGCTGAAACAAGATGTGTTCGGTTCCGGACCGGTTTTCGTCACCCCGTAGACTTCATGGCCCGCCCGGCGACATAGGTTTCGACGACCGACCGGTCGTCGCCCAAGGTTTGCAGCAGAAACAGTTCCTCCGCAAGGGATTTGACGGTTTCCATCCTCAGCCGCATGGCGGGCGTGGCGGCGGCATTCAGCACGACGAAATCGGCATCCGTGCCGGGTTCCAGCGTGCCGATCCTGTCCTCGAGCGACAGCGCCTCGGCATTCCCGCGCGTCATCATGTGGAAGCTCTCCAGCGGGTTCAGCCGCTCGCCTAGCAATTGCTGGATCTTGTAGGCCTCGTCCATGGTCTTCAGCATGGAATAGCTCGATCCACCGCCGATGTCGGTGGCGACCGCGATGCGCAGCTTCTTCTCGCGCCGCTGATACTTGCGCAGCGGAAACAGGCCGGAGCCGAGGAAGAGATTGGAGGTCGGGCAGTGCACGGCGACCGCGCCGGCCTCGCTCATGGCGTCGGCCTCGCGGTCCGACAGGTGGATGGCGTGGCCGAACAGGCTTTTGCTGCCGAGAAGGCCGTAATGCGCATAGATGTCGGTATAGTCCTTGGCGTCGGGAAAGAGCTCGCAGGTGTAGCGGATCTCGTCGTGGTTTTCCGACAGGTGCGTCTGGATGTGCAGGTCGGGAAATTCCTGCGCCAGCGCCCGAACGCGTTCCATCTGCTCGGGCGTCGAGGTGATGGCGAAACGCGGCGTGATGGCGACGTGGTTGCGGCCCTTGCCGTGCCAGTCGGCAATCACCTGGCGGGTCTCGTCATAGCCGGTCTGCGGCGTGTCGAGCAGGCCCTGCGGCGCGTTGCGGTCCATCATCACCTTGCCGCCGATCATCAGGCTGCCGCGCCTGTGGCTTTCCGCGAAAAAGGCGTCGGCCGAGGCCTTGTGCACCGAGCAATAGGCGACCGCGGTCGTCGTGCCATTGCGGAAGAACTCGTCGAAGAAGGCCCTGGCGATGCGCTCCGCATGGGCGCTTTCGACGAAGCGGCATTCCTCGGGGAAGGTGTAGGTGTTCAGCCATTCGAGCAGGTTGGCGGCATAGGACGCGATCACCTGCATCTGCGGAAAATGCACATGGGTGTCGATCAGGCCGGGCAGGATGAGGTGCGGCCGGTGGTCAACCACGACCGTCCCTTCGGGCGCGGCGGCATTGACGTCGGCAAAATCGCCCATGACGACAATCCTGCCGTGCTCGACCAGCAGCGCGCCGTCGCTTTCGTAGCGATAGCTTTGCGTGTCGTCGATATGCTCCGGCGCGCGGGTGAAGCTCAGCGTGCGTCCGCGATAAAGGACAGCACTCATGGCTGTTTCACCCCGGATACCGCGCTCTCGAACCAGGCGACCAGCAGGGCGCGCTCCTCGGTCGAGACCTCGGTGATATTGCCGGGCGGCATGGCATGGCTGCGGCCGGCCTGGATGTAGATCTCGCGCGCATGGGCCGCGATTTCGGCATCCGTCTCAAGCTTCACGTTTTTCGGCGGCCGCACAATGCCCTCCCACACCGGCTCGGCGGCATGGCACATCGAACAGCGCGACATGACAACGTCACGGGCGGCTTCGTAATGGGCGTTCTCGACGAAGCGCAGGTTCACCGGGGCGACCGACACCTCTTCCTCGACCGGGGCCTTCTGGACGGTCGACAACCACATGATGGCGATGAAGATCAGAAGCGTGGCAAGCCAGGTCCAGGTCGGCCGGCCCTTGCGGGCGTGGGTGGTGTTGAACCAGTGGCGGATGGTGACGCCCATCAGGAAGACGAGCGCCGCGATCACCCAGTTATAGGCCGTGCCGAAGGCCAGTGGATAATGGTTGGACAGCATGAAGAAGATGACGGGCAGTGTCAGGTAGTTGTTGTGCAGCGAGCGCTGCTTGGCGATCACGCCGTATTTCGGGTCCGGAGTGCGCCCGGCGATCAGGTCGGCGACGACGATCTTCTGGTTCGGGATGATGATCAGGAAGACGTTGGCCGACATGATGGTGGCGGTAAACGCGCCGAGATGCAGGAAGGCGGCGCGGCCGGTAAAGATCTGCGTATAGCCCCAGGCCATGGCGATCAGCGCGACGTAGAGCACGCCCATAAGAACCCAGATATTCCGGCCGAGCGGCGACTTGCACAGCTGGTCGTAGATCAGCCAGCCAATCGCCAGCGAAGCGACGGAAAGCGCGATCGCCTGCCACTGGCTGAGGTCGAGCACGTGCCGGTCGATCAGGAAGAGATCGGCGCCGCCGTAATAGACGACGGCCAGCATGGCAAAGCCCGAGAGCCAGGTGGCATAGCTCTCCCATTTGAACCAGGTCAGGTGCTCCGGCATGGTGGCCGGCGCCACGAGATATTTCTGGATGTGGTAGAAGCCGCCGCCATGCACCTGCCATTCCTCGCCATAGGCCCCGACCGGCAGATGCGCGCGCTTCACCAGGCCGAGGTCGAGCGCGATGAAATAAAAGGACGAGCCGATCCAGGCGATCGCCGTGATCACGTGCAGCCAGCGGACGGCAAAGGAGAGCCATTCCCAGGCGATCGCGTATTCATACATGAGAAAAATCCCTTTCTTCCCCCCGGGCTTCCAGTCTCGGAAATTATCCACCGCAAGGGAAGCCCCGCCGGTCGGATCGCGGGCCAATCCAGAGAATTTCTTTGACTGAGGTCCGCGGGCGCTATTGCGCTTCAAGGCCCATGGCGGCTCGTTCTGGTGCCAATGTGGCCTCCAGCCATTCGCGGAACTTGCGGATCTTGGGCAGGTTGCGCCGGCTTTCCGGATAGACCAGCCAATAGGTATTCTTGTCGAGGTAGGCTGCCTCGAAGGGCTGGATCAGCCGCCCGGAGGACAGCTCGTCCTGCAGGTAGAAGCGACTGAGGAAGGCCACGCCCTGGCCGGCGATCGCTGCGCCCGCGTCGAGATCGAGGGCGCCGAAGTTGCTGATGCGCGATTCACGCGGCGGCGGTGGGTCCAGTCCGATTGACGCGAACCATTCCCGCCACATTTCGTCATCCTCGCTGATCAGCGGAAGTTTCAAAAGATCGGTCGGGACCTTTACCCCGCCGATGCTGGCCGCAAGCTTCGGGCTCAGCATCGGCGTGTAGTCGAGCCGCAGGAACGGATGGCCGACCAGGCCCGGCCAGGGGCCGACGCCCACGCGAATGGCGACATCGGCCGTTTCCCGGTTGAAATCGGTCAGCGCGGAGCCGCGAAGCAGCCGGACTGCAATGTTGGGATGGGCGAGCTGGAAGGTCCCGAGATGCCGGGCCAGCCAGTGGGAGGCGAAGGTCGGCGTCGAGTGGATTTCGAGGATCTCGTCGGCATGCTGACGCGCGGTGGCGATCGCTTCGCGCAGGACGGCGAAGGCATCCGTCACCTTCGGCAGCATGCGTTCGCCGATTGGCGTCAGCGCGATCTGACGCGTCCGGCGCAGGAAGAGGAGTTCGCCGATGTTCTCTTCCAGCAGTTTGATCTGGTAGCTCACCGCCGTCTGGGTCATGCCCAGTTCCTCGCCGGCCTTGGTAAAACTCATATGCCTGGCGGCCGCTTCGAAGACGCGCAGGGCATTGAGCGGGAACTGTTTCGACAGTTTCATGGATAAGCTCTCTTGATGAGTGCTTACCGTATCCGAATTGGATATCGGCGGCAATCCGGCGCATGTTTTCCTTCATCAGATCATGTCGCCGATGAAGAGGAGACGAGCATGCTGCAAGCAACGAGACGCCAGTGGGCTCAGACGAACACGACGCCCGGCCGCTTGATCCGGCCGTTGTTCGGCCTCCTCGAACGCCTGTTCCGGTCCGATCGGGAGCCGATCGACGAGCTGCCGCCGGAGGTCAGGAAGGATCTCGACCTTCTCGACGGCCGCCCATCGCGGAACCGCACGGAAGCCTACTTCTCCAACCCCCGGCGCCACGGCGACTGGCTGCGCTCAGGCCCGCTCTGAGGAAATGCCATGCGCGATCAAGATGATGCGCCGGCTGGCTGACGAACTGATTCCGCCGCTTCATGCGGTGATTCAGGTGGGTGCCGAAAGCCCCTCCTTCCGTCAGGCCAGCAGCACGGTCAGCAGTTCCGTCGCGACCAGGGCGGCTATCACCGAGGGGCGCTTGTCGCGGAGCGCGCTGCCGCCGATCGGCAGGACGAGCCTGTCGAGCGCGGAGGGGTCGCCACCCTCGCGGTCCAGCCAGCGGGCGAAGGTGGCGCGCTTGGTGGCCGAGCCGATCATGCCGACATAGCCGAGATCGGGGCGGGCCAGCGCCTGGCGGGCGATCAGAAAATCCAGCGCATGGTCGTGGGTGAGGATGACCGCCGCGCCGCCCGGCCGGATCAGGGCCACCTCCGCTTCGGGCACGGCGACCCGGCGCAGCGTAACCCCGACCGGCAGGCCGTCGTGGGCAAGGTCGCGCGTCTCGACGAGCGTGACCTTCAGGGGCAGGGGCCCAAGGGTATTCGCCAGAGCCAGCCCGACATGGCCGGCGCCGAAGAGGAAGACGTCGGGATAGGCGGTCTCCTGCTTTGCCTGCCGATCGATCAGCGCCTGCCGCGCCGGCGCGTTCAGACGGGTGAAGGCAAGCATGGTGCGCCCGCCGCAGCATTGGCCGATTTCCGGCCCGAGCGGCACGTCGAGCGACGAGCTTTGCGCGCCGCTGGTGAACAGCGCGCGGGCATGGTCGATGGCGAGAAATTCCAGCTGCCCGCCGCCGATCGTGCCGAACAGCGCCTCGGCCGCCACCACCATGAAGGCGCCCGCCTCGCGCGGCGTCGAGCCTTTTGCCTCGGCGACGTCGACGAGCACGGCGTCGGGATGGGTGGCCAGGAAGGTGGGGAGGGACGGGGCGCCGCTCATGTGCGGATACCCCCCTCTGCCCTGCCGGGCATCCCCCCCTCAAGGGGGGAGATCGGCAAGACTGCCGCCGCTTTGCCGTGCCGCAAAAACCTTGGAACGATCGGCGCGGCTTTCGAGCGCGACGCCCAATGCCTGGCGAGCGGGGAGCGGCCATCCGATCTCCCCCCTTGAGGGGGAGATGCCCGGCAGGGCAGAGGGGGGTGAGCCGCAGAGGAAGGGCGAGCGCAGGGCAGAGGGGGATAAGTTGCCGCGCAAGGGAGGAGACGGTGTTGTCTTTCTTCCCGGAAGGGAGTCGTGCCAAAGCGGCTCGGCACAATGACGAATTGGCGGGCGCCCCTGTGGTGGCTCGCGCCCCCCTCATCCGGCGCTGCGCGCCACCTTCTCCCCGTCGGGGAGAAGAGGTTCGCCATCCTTGCCATCACATGCCCTTCAGCCGCTCGACCGCCATCAGGACGCGCTCCGGCGTGGCGGGCGCGTCGAGGTGGGGGCAGTGGCGGTAGTCGGCGACCGAGGCGACGGCCATCGAAAGCGCTTCCAGCACCGAGATCGCCAGCATCAGGGGCGGTTCGCCGACGGCCTTGGAGCGGCCGATCGTCGGTTCGGCATTCTCCGACCATTCGATGAGCCGCGTGTTGAAGATTTTTGGCCGGTCGGAGGCGAGCGGGATCTTGTAGGTCGAGGGCGCGTGGGTGCGAAGCCGGCCCTTGCCATCCCACCACAGTTCCTCCGTCGTCAGCCAGCCCATGCCCTGGACGAAACCGCCCTCGATCTGGCCGATGTCGATCGCCGGATTGAGCGAGCGGCCGACGTCGTGGAGGATGTCGGTGCGGTCCATCAGGTATTCGCCGGTCAACGTGTCGATCGACACTTCCGAACAGGCGGCGCCATAGGCGAAATAGTAGAATGGCGTGCCGCGGCCGGCGGCGCGGTCCCAGTGGATCTTCGGCGTCTTGTAGAAGCCGGCAGCGGAGAGCTGGACGCGGGCGAAATAGGCCTGGCGCACGAAGTCGGGGAAGGGGATTTCCCGCGATCCGACCCGCACCCGGTTTGGCAGGAATTCCACTTCGTCCGGGGAGACCGCGAATTTTTCCACCGCGAAGGCGACGAGGCGTTCCTTGATCTGGCGGGCGGCGTCATAGGCGGCCATGCCGTTCAAGTCGGTGCCGGAGGAGGCGGCCGTCGCGGAGGTGTTGGGCACCTTGCCGGTCGTCGTCGCGGTGATCTTGACGCGTTCGACATCGACCTGGAAGCAGTCGGCGATGACCTGGGCGACCTTGGTGTAGAGGCCCTGGCCCATTTCGGTGCCGCCGTGGTTCAGGTGGATCGAGCCGTCCTGATAGACATGCACGAGCGCGCCGGCCTGGTTGAAGGCGGTCATGGTGAAGGATATGCCGAACTTCACCGAGGTGAGGGCGATGCCCTTTTTGATGACCGGGCTCGTCCTGTTGAACTCGATGATCGCGCGGCGCCGCGCCTGGTAGTCGCAGGAGGTCTCCAGTTCCTCGACCACGCGGGCGATGATGTTGTCCTCGACCGTCTGGTGATAGGGCGTGACATTGCGGCCGGAGCCGACACCGCCGTAGAAATTCGCCTTGCGGATCTCCAGCGGATCCTTGCCCAACTGGTAGGCGATCTCCTCGATGATGCGCTCGCCGCCCAGCATGCCCTGCGGGCCGCCGAAGCCACGAAACGCGGTGTTGGAGACCGTATGGGTTTTCAGCGGCTGCGAGGTGAGCTTCACATGCGGATAGAAATAGCTCGAATCGGCATGGAATAGGGCGCGGTCGGTGACCGGGCCGGAGAGGTCGGCCGAGTAACCGCAGCGCGCGGCGAAGTTGGCGGTGAGCGCGTGGATGCGGCCGTCGCCGTTGAAGGCGACGTCGAAGTCCATGCGGAAGTCGTGGCGCTTGCCGGTCAACGCCATGTCCTCGTCCCGGTCGGGGCGGAACTTGATGGCGCGGTTGAGCTTCTTGGCGGCAAGCGCGGCGAGTGCGGCAAACTGGTTGCCCTGGGTCTCCTTGCCGCCGAAGCCGCCGCCCATGCGCCGCACGTTGACGGTGATCGCGTGGGAGGGAATGTCGAGCACATGGCCGACGATGTGCTGGATCTCGGAGGGATGCTGGGTCGAGGACCATAGCGCCACCTCGTCGTCCTCGCCGGGAATGGCGAGCGCGATATGGCTTTCGAGATAGAAATGCTCCTGACCGCCGATCCGCATCGAGCCCTTCAGGCGATGCTCGGCCTTGTCGAGCTCGACCTCCGGCTCGCCGCGCTTGAGCACCATGCCGGGGGTGACCAGCGGCGCCTCGTTGGCGAGGGCCGCATCGACATCGGTCCAGAAGGGCAGGTCGCGGTATTCGATCTTGGCCAGGCGTGCGGCGCGGCGGGCGGCGTCGCGGGTTTCGGCGATCACGGCAAAGACCGGCTGGCCGTGGAATTCGACCTTGTCTTCGGCCAGCAACGGTTCGTCATGGCGCCCGCCCGAGGACACGTCGTTGACGCCGGGCACGTCCTTGGCGGTCAGGACGCAGACGACGCCGGGATAGGCCTTCACCTCCGACAGGTCCATCGACATGATCTCGGCATGCGCCCGGTCCGCCATGCCGATCGCCCCGTGCAACAGGCCGGCGGGTTCGGGAATATCGTCGATATATTCGGCACTTCCGGCGACATGCTTGTGCGCCGAATCATGGCGGAGCGACTGGTGCATCGGCCCGTTGATCAGCTTGTAGGTCTCGAAGGTCGGCTTGTGCATCACTCAGGCTCCTGCGGCCGGACGTCTCTTCTCCCCGCCGGGGAGAAGGTGGCGCGAAGCGCCGGATGAGGGGGAGCGAAGCTCGCGGGCCACAGCGCACCCGGCCCCCTCATCGCCTCGTTTCACTCGGCACTTCTCCCCGCTGGGGAGAAGAGGGTATCTGCCGGCTGAGGTGCCGTGGAGCTGTTCACCCCTCTCTGCCCTGCCGGGCATCTCACCCACAAGGGGAGAGATCGGCCAAGCCATTGCCGTCTGTACATATTCCGGAAGCAGCGGAGGAAGAAGCGCCTCGCTCAAATGTGACGTCTTAGTCTCGGGCGAGGCATGGCCGCGTATCGATCTCCCCCCTTGTGGGGGAGATGCCCGGCAGGGCAGAGGGGGGTACCAAGTCCTGCAGGATATATGGACAGGCTTCCGGATACGGGGCTGTTCCCTCAGGATCATGCCCATCACGCCTCCTCCTCTGCAAACCGCTTCAGTTCCTGCGGCGTCCCGGTCGTCTCCAGGAAGAAGCGGGTCAGCAGGTTCTTCGCCGTCAGCTGGCGATACTCCGCCGTCGCGCGCCAGTCGGTGAGCGGTTTGTAGTCCAGATCGAAGGCGTCCCGGGCAACCAAAATATTCGCCTCGTTCCATGGCTTGCCGAACAGGGCGGCCTCGACCGCGCGGGCGCGCTTTGGCGTTGCGGCCATGCCGCCGAAGGCGATGCGGATATGGGAAACCGTGCCGTCCTCGGCGAGCGTCAGGTGGAAGGCGCCGCAAAGGGCGGAAATGTCCTCGTCGCGGCGTTTGGAGATCTTGTGCACGGCATAGTGGCTGCCGGCCTCGGGGCGGGGTACGCGGATGCTCTCGACGAATTCGCCGGGCCGGCGGTCCTGCTTGCCGTAGTCGATGAAATAGTCCTCGAGCGGCAGTTCGCGGCTACCGGAGGCCGAGCGCAGCCGGACGGATGCGCCGAGTGCGATCAGGGCCGGCGGCGTGTCGCCGATCGGCGAGCCATTGGCGATGTTGCCGCCGATCGTGCCCATGTTGCGCACCTGCTGGCCACCGATCCGCTCGATCAGCCGGCCGAGCGCCGGGATCTCCGCCTTCAGCGCGTCAAAAGCCCGGGAATAGCTGACGCCGGCGCCGATGGTGACGGCGCGGTCGTCGGTGGCGATGGTCTGCAGGTCGGTCAGATGGTTGATGAATATCACCGGGTTGAGGTCGCGCATCTGCTTGGTCACCCACAGCCCGACATCGGTGGCGCCGGAGACGATGGTGGCCTGAGGCTCCTCGGCCAGCAGATCGGCGAGCGCTGCGACCGAACCGGGCACGATCAGCCGGCGATCGTCCTTGACCACGGTGATGGTGTCATTGCCTTGAAGGCTCCACAGCCGCGCCATGATGTTGGTCCGGTCGCGCTCCAGCGGATCGAAGAGGGCGCTCGGGCGGGTGAGCGCGACCTGTTCGGCCGCCTTGACGATCGGCTCATAACCGGTGCAGCGACAGAGATTACCCTGCAGCGCGCGCTCGATCTCGGCGCGCGACGGCCTGTCGTTGGAAAGCCACAGGCCGTAGAGCGACATGACGAAGCCCGGCGTGCAGAAGCCGCATTGCGAGCCGTGGCAGTCGACCATGGCCTGCTGCACGGGATGCAGCATGCCGTTCTCGGCGGCCAGGTGCTCGACCGTCACCACATGGGTGCCGTTCAAGGACCCTAAGAAGCGGATGCAGGCATTGACGGTCTCATAGGTCAGCCGCCCGCCGTCCAGTCGGCCGACGAGCACGGTGCAGGCGCCGCAGTCGCCCTCGGCGCAGCCTTCCTTGGTGCCGGTCAGTCGGCGTTTCAGCCTGAGGAAGTCGAGCAGCGTTTCCGTCGGCTCGAAGTTTGAGACGGCGACATCTTCGCCGTTCAGGATGAAACGGATGCAATCACTCATGCTTCGTCTTCTCTTTGGCCCATCGGCCGATGTTATTGCGCGGTCCAGCCGCCGTCTATCGAGATATGCGTGCCGGTGATCTGTCTGGCGGCGTCGCTGGCGAGGAAGATCGCCACCGCCGCCACGTCCTCGACGGCGACGAATTCCTTGGTCGGCTGGAATTTCAGCATCACGTCGGATTTGACCTCAGCCTCGGAAATGCCGCGTGCCTTCGCCGTGTCGGGGATCTGCTTCTCGACGAGCGGGGTCAGCACATAGCCGGGGCAGATGGCATTCACTGTCACGCCGAATTCGGCCAGTTCCAGCGCCACGCTCTTGGTGAGCCCCATGATGCCATGCTTGGCGGCGACATAGGCCGACTTGAAGGGCGAGGCGATCAGGCCGTGGGCGGAGGCGACGTTGATGATCCGGCCGGCCTTGTTTTCCTTCATCGCCGGAACAGCCAAACGAATGGTATGGAAGGAACTGGACAGATTGATGGCGAGGATCTGGTCCCACTTTTCCGTCGGAAAATCCTCGACGGGGGAAACGTGCTGGATGCCGGCATTGTTGACGAGCACGTCGACCATGCCGAATTCACGCGCGGCGGTCGCCATCAGGTCGGCGATCTCGTCGGGCTTCGACATGTCGGCGCCATGATAGATCGCCCGGCCGCCGGAGACTTCCAGGCTCTGACGGATCGCCTCTATGTCACCCGCATCGCCAAAGCCGTTGATGACGACATTGTCGCCATGGGCGGCAAAGGCCCGGGCGATGGCCAGCCCGATGCCGCTGGTCGATCCGGTGACGACGACGGTTCTGTTCATGTCTCGAATTCTCCCGAAAGCCTGCGGCGTTCTGCTGCGCCGCACTAGATCGCGAAGGTTATGCGCAAATCGCGAGGGCTGGCAATTGGCTTTTTAAATGCCGGAGGTCCTCGTTTCGGGGGGATTGCGGGAGAGTGCAGGAGGGCATCCACGCACGGACGGCTGCGGATCGTCGGCGAAAAGTCGAATCACTGCCGTGGCCTGGCGGGAAAACCTGCGGTTCGCGTTGCGATGAAGGCCGGCGGACGGGCATGCATGTCGTCATGCCGCGGTTGCGCGGACTGCGCCGCCTTTGGTGCCCGACGCCCGACGGCTCGGCGGTCGGCTGGCAAGATGATTCCGCTGTTTGAGCCAAGTCGTTGAAAAGACAGATGCCGGGGCAGGGAGGCTTGCGGCCGGTGAACGCTGTGTACGGCAAATCGCATTTGCCGGCGGGGCGGTTCGCGCCTATCTCTTGCGGGACCTCAACGGGAAGAACATGATGGAACTCGGGCTTTATACTTTCGCGGATGTCGATCCGAACGCGGCCAACAAGGGTGCAGAGGCAAAGCGCCGGCTCGACGATCTCCTGGAGGAAATCCAGCTTGCCGACGAGGTGGGCCTCGACGTCTTCGGTCTCGGCGAACACCACCGTCCCGACTACATGGCGTCGTCTCCCGCCACCATCCTCGCCGCCGCGGCGGTCAAGACGAAGAACATCCGGCTGTCGAGCGCCGTGACCGTGCTTTCCTCCGACGATCCGGTGCGGGTCTTCCAGCAATATGCGACGGTCGATCTCCTGTCGAACGGCCGGGTCGAGATCATGGCCGGGCGCGGCTCGTTCATCGAGAGCTTTCCGCTGTTCGGCTACGACCTCGAGGACTACGACCTGCTGTTTGCCGAAAAGCTGCATCTGCTGATGGAGATCCGCGAGAACGAAATGGTGACCTGGGAAGGCGAGACGCGCAAAGCCATCGCCGGGCGCGGCGTCTATCCGCGGCCGCTGCAGGACCCGCTGCCGCTGTGGATCGCCATCGGCGGTACGCCGCAATCGGCGGCGCGGGCCGGTTATCTCGGCCTGCCGCTGGCGCTTGCCATCATCGGCGGCGAGCCGCATCGCTTCGCCCCGCTGTTCGACCTCTACCGCCAGAGCGGCGCCAAGGCCGGACTCGATGCAAAGACGCTCAAGACCTCGATCAATGTGCACGGCTTCATCCACGATACGAACGAGAGCGCCGCCGACATCTTCTACGAACCGCAGGCGGTCGTGATGAACCGCATCGGCCGCGAGCGCGGCTGGGGTCCGACCAACCGGGCGCATTTCGACGCCTCGCGGGGGCCGCGCGGCGCTCTCTTCGTCGGCGATCCGGAAACGGTCGCGGAAAAGATCGTCGCCAACCACGAGATCTTCGGCAACGACCGCTTCCTGCTGCAGATGGCGATCGGCCCTATGCCGCATCGCGACATCATGCGCGGCATCGAGCTCTACGGCACAAAAGTCGCGCCGCTGGTCAGAAAGGCGTTGACCCCGTCGGAAGCGGGGGCGTAAGCACCCGCCATCCCAGAATGACAAAGAGCGGGCCTTGGGCCCGGAAGACGCACGATGATTGTTTCCAGCGAAGACGAGCTCAACGGCCTCAAAGACATCGGCCGAATCTGTGCCACGGCGGTGAAGACCATGGCGGCGGCGCTGGAGCCGGGGATCACGACCCGTGAGCTGGACCAGATCGGCCGCAAGGTGCTGGAGGATGCGGGCGCGCAGTCGGCGCCGGAATTCTGCTATGAATTTCCCGGCGCCACCTGCATCAGCGTCAACGAGGAAGTCGCCCACGGCATTCCCGGCGACCGCAAGATATTGGCCGGTGATTTGGTCAATATCGACGTCTCGGGGGTGAAGAACGGCCTGTTCGGCGATACCGGCTCGTCCTTCATCGTGCCGCCGGCCAAGCCGAAGATCGAAAAGCTGCTGCGCGACGGCAAGCGGGCGCTGTGGGTCGGCCTCAACCAGGTGCGCACCGGCCAGCCCATGGTCAATATCGGCAATGCCATCGGCACGTTTGCCAAGAAGAACCGCTATACGCTGATCCAGAATCTCGCGAGCCACGGCATCGGCCATTCGCTGCACGAGGAACCGAAGGAACTCTCCACCTGGCCGGATCCGGACGAAACGCGGATCATGGAAGAAGGGCTGGTCTTCACCATCGAACCCTTCCTGTCGCTCGGTGGCCTGTGGGCCGAGGACGGCGACGATCCCTGGACGCTCTACAGCGACCCGAAGGCGCCGACCGTGCAGTTCGAGCACACCATCGTGGTGACGAAGAACGGCCCGATCGTGCTGACGCTCGCCGACTGACGGCAAGAGGCGCCTCCAGAATTTGACCTCCGCCCCGTTCAGGGGTAATTTGTATTACAAATGGAGGTGAAAAGCGATGCCCATCAAGCGAGAGCTGTCCGATCCGATCACCATTCGCCTGCCGGTGGATGTGCTGTCGGAGATCGAGGATGTGGCGCGGACCTGCGAGCGAAGCCGCAGCTGGGTGATCGTCCGCGCGCTCAAGTCCTATCTGGCCGGCGAGGGGCGGGAAGTCCTCGAACTCGCACGGGCGCGGCAGGCGGTCTATTCCGGCGATGTCCACGATCTGGATGAGGTGATCGACGAGGTGGAGGCGATCACCAAGGGAGCCGCCGCTTGAAAGTGGTGCTCGCTGTCGAGGCCAGGAACTACCTCGTATCCGAGGCGCGCTATCTCCAGGCCCGCAGTCCGCAGGCGGCACGACTATTCACGGACACCCTGAAGCAACTCAAGGAGCACTTGTCCCACTTTCCCCGCATGGGAAGGCAGTCAGACGACATACCGGTGCCCGGTGTGCTTCGATTCGTCATGGGTGCCTATCTGGTCGACTACGAAATCCGATCCAGCGTCGTCGTCATCCTCGCCATTCGCCATGGCCAGCAACGGCCGCCCGGAATTCCGCCCGAGGACGACTTCGATTTCGAAGCGCCCTGACGGCGGAGTGTCTGCCGCCTGATCTTATGACGAGAAGGCGACGGCGACGCCCTTCTTCTTGAAGTAGGACTGCATGATCTTGCGGCCCTGGCGGTTCGACTGGGCGAGCTTGGCCGTCTCGAACACCGCTTCTTTGACGCCTTCGCGGGCCATGGCCGCCTTCAGGGCGGCGATGTGGCTGTCGATGTCCTCGTTGTCGTTGTTGATCGAGGTGTAGATGTTGTCGATGGCTTGGCTCAGGGTGAGGTCGCTCATGGGGCACTCCTTGGAAACATTGCCCCTCCACTAGCGATTTTTGCGGCCGGAGCAAGCTGGGGATTGCGAACCGGTAGAAGACGAAGCCCCGCGAGACGAGCGATCCATCGCTTGCGGTTGCATCGGCAATCAGAATTTGTGGTTTGTGGGTGGCATCCTGCAGTGCAATAAACGAGCGCATGACGACAGCCTCGACCGACCGCCGCCATCTCGTGTCCACCGCCCTTGCCGGGGCTCTCGCCATGGCCTCCGCCATGGGGTTCGGCCGGTTTTCCTTCACGCCAATCCTGCCCGGCATGATTTCCGATCTCGGGCTCTCCTCGAGCGAGGCCGGGATTGTCGCTGCCGCCAATTTTACCGGCTATCTCGCCGGCGCGGTGGCTGGCGCCTATGGCTGGGCGGCCGGGCGCGAGCGGCTGATCGGGCTTGCAGCGCTGCTGGTCACCGCGATCCTTCTCGCCGGCATGGGACTTACCCATTCGGTCGCCGCCTTCGTCGTGCTGCGCTTCCTGTCCGGCATCGCCAGCGCCTTCGCCATGATCTTCATCACCTCGATCGTGCTCGGCCACGCTGCGCGCGCCGGCAGCGAGGCGGTGCAGTCGGCGCATTTTGCCGGCGTGGGCCTCGGCATCGCCGCCTCGTCGCTGATGGTCATGCTGGTCGGGCTTTCCGGTTTCGGCTGGCGGGCCGACTGGCTGGTGGGCGCAGCGATCGCTTTTGGCATTTTCGTCGTCGTCGCCCGGCTTTTGCCGCGCTCCCCCTTCCACGCATCGCAGATCCCGCGCGAGCCGCCGATCGCCTGGAGCCCGGCCGTCGTCCTCACGACGCTCTCCTACGGACTGTTCGGTTTCGGCTATGTGGTGACCGCGACCTTCATCGTCACCATGGCCCGCATGGGCCATGCGGGTCCGACGGTGGAATTCCTCACCTGGTTCATCACCGGACTTGCGGCCGCAGCCTCGCTGTTTGCCTGGCGGCCGGTGATGCTGCGGATCGGGCTTGGCGGCGCCTATCTCGCTGGCCTGCTGATCGAGGCTATCGGGGTGCTTGCCTCCATCGCGCTGCCGCAGCCGGCAGCGCCGCTCGTCGGCGGGGCGCTGCTTGGAGTCACCTTCATGATCATCACGGCCTATGGCCTGAGGCTCGGACGGGCGCTTTCGCCAGACAGCCAGCGCCGGGCGCTCGCCTTCATGACGGCCGCCTTCGGCATCGGCCAGATCCTCGGGCCGCTGGTCGCCGGCTGGCTGGCGGAGCGCACAGGCAGCTTTTCGGCATCGAGCCTGGTGGCGGCGCTGGTGCTTCTGGCGGCGGCCGGGCTCATCCTGCCGGTGCTGCGGCGGCTGCCCTGAAATGACAGGGGTATGGCGGGACGGCGCGAAACTGTGAATTGGCGGCGGCCAATTTCGTCACATTCGGTTGATGGCATTGCTGGCCACTTTTTTCTGCCCTAGTTTCGCGCCAAAGACCGGGTTTCAAAGGCCCTTCCGTTCCCGCCGAGAAAGCAGCTATCCCCGTGTTCAAATCCTTCTTTCCGCAACCGCGCCTGTTTTTTACCTCCGCGGCCCTCTGGTCGCTCGCCGCGATCCTCATCTGGTATGGTGACGCCAGCAACTGGGGGGCTCTGATCGGCCTGCCGCCGCTGGCCGAGGGCCAGGAGCCGCCGATCGGTGTCTCGGCCTTCTGGTCCGCGCCCTTCCTTTGGTTCTACATCTACTACACGATCGTCGTGCTGATCTTCAGCGCCGTCTGGTTCATCGTCAGACCGCATCGCTGGCAGTTGTGGTCGGTGCTCGGCAGCGCGCTGATCATCTTCACCACCTATTTCTCGGTTCAGGTCTCGGTGGCGATCAACGCCTGGTACGGGCCGTTCTACGACATGATCCAGAAGGCCCTGTCGACCCCGGGATCGGTGACGGCGGCAGAGCTTTACATGGGCATGCTGGGCTTTGCCGGCATCGCCTTCGTGGCGATCACCATCGGCGTCTTGAGCCGCTTCTTCGTCAGCCACTGGATCTTCCGCTGGCGCTGGGCGATGAACGAATACTACATGAGCCACTGGCCGAAGCTGCGCTTCATCGAAGGTGCCTCGCAGCGCGTGCAGGAAGACACGATGCGCTTCTCCTCGACCGTCGAGGCGCTCGGCGTCAATCTTGTCAGCTCGGTGATGACGCTCATCGCCTTCCTGCCGGTGCTGTTCAAGCTCGGGGAGAACATCACCGAACTGCCGCTGATCGGTCATATCCCGCATGCGCTGGTCTGGGCGGCGATCTTCTGGTCGGTGTTCGGCACCGTCTTCCTCGCCGCCGTCGGCATCAAGCTTCCGGGGCTGGAATTTCGCAACCAGCGCGTCGAGGCCTCCTACCGCAAGGAACTGGTCTATGGCGAGGACGATCCGAACCGGGCAAAGCCGCTGACGGTTGCCGAACTGTTCGACAATGTGCGGCGCAACTATTTCCGCCTCTACTTCCATTACATGTATTTCAACGTCGCGCGCATCTTCTATCTCCAGGCCGACAACCTGTTCAGCCTGATCGTGCTCGTGCCGTCGATCGTCGCCGGCAAGCTGACGCTCGGCCTGATGACCCAGATCAACAATGTCTTCGATCAGGTCCGCAGTTCGTTCCAGTATCTCGTCAATTCGTGGACCACGATCGTCGAACTGCTGTCGATCTACAAGCGCCTGCGCGCCTTCGAAGCGGCGATCGACAACGAGCCGCTGCCGGAGATCGACCAGGAATATCTGGAGGAGCAGGGCGAGGTGATCGTCCGCGACTGAGCCGAAACGACGAAAAACCATGCGCCTTTGGCCGCGCCGGAGCGATCCGGCGCGGTTTTGCATTGGGGAGGAGGGCAGGCGGGGTGGATATTGGGGATTGGTATCAGGCTTTCCGCCTGCCCCGATCGCGCCGGCTGCCTTGGGGTCCTGCGGGGATCATCTTTGTTTCCGCCAGAACCGTGCCGCCACGACCGTCATCGACACCGAGCCTCGAAGAGGTGGAGAAGCCGGTTCGCGACCCGGTGCCCCGTCCGATGACCCTTGCAGGATAGGCCAACTCGCGGCGTGCGGGGAAAACCGCGGCCTCGGTTTTTGCCCATGTGGTTGATCGCACGGGTCAATTTCTGGCAAGCGTGGAAAAATCTTCCCCGTCCCGGATTTACGAGCGGGGGCCCGCCGGCTGCTTCGCCAGGAGGTCGATCGCTTCGGAATAGCTGACGCAGGCGACGTCGGCGCGGTGGCAGACGTCGGTCACCAGGCGCTCCATCGCCCGCCAGTAGGCGCCGCCGTTCATCTCGACGAAATGGAAACCGAGCTGCAGGGGCAAGCGCTCGCCGGCATATTGCGCCTCGAAGGCGGCCTTGAAGGCCGTGTAGGTGCGGGCCTCGAACTCGCCGGAGCGCGAAGGATTGTCCATGCCGGCGGAATGACGGACGAAGAGATTGTAGTCCATGCCGATGATCCGGCGGTTCTGCGGACCTTCGGGAATGAGCGGCAGGCCGAAGCGGACGAGCGATCCGTCCTCGTCCGGCAGCATCGCTCCCTTGGTGACGAGGCTCGCATCATAGGCGAAGCCGAACGCCTTCTCCGCCGCGACCAGGCTGTCGGGGGCCGATAGATAGGGCGCGCGGAAGCCGCGAATGCCGGTGCGGGCAAAGGCCGCCCAGCCTTCCGGCTCCCGGTCGGCGAGACCGTTGACCTTCCAGGCATTGGTGACGACGTCGCGGAAGGTTTCGAATTCGGAGAGCCAGTCGGCCTTCGACCAGTCCTTGCCGTCGAAGTGGCCGCAGGCATGGTTGGCGATCTCATGGCCTTCCTGGCGGGCGTTCCAGATGTGGTCGAGGCGGACGGCGACATCCTCGACATCAGGGGCAAAGCCGATATTCGACTTCCCAGCCTTCATGCCCGGCGCCTTGTAGCCCTTGGCCTCGGCGCGCGGGATCAGTGTGGTGCAGGAGAGGAAATAGGTGAAATGCGCGCCTGAGCGGCGGGCGATGTCGCGGCTCTTTTCCCACAGCGCATTGTCATGGGCGCCGTCGAAGGAGATCAAGAGCAGCTGCTTCGGCCGGTCGGTCTCCGGCAGGGCCTGGGGCTCGGCCAGGGCCGGCTGGGCGAGGAGGAGGGCGAGACAAACGGCAGCAAGGGAACGCGACATGGAAAAACCTGGAAAAAATCAAGGCGGTTTTCTGTCAGCCAAATGCGGCGAAGCTTTGAACAGGGTGGAATTTCCCGCCGGGTGCCTCTATGCCATAGGAACGAAAGCTCAACTGGGGTGCAAACCATGACCATCCTGATCCTCGGGATCATTCTGTTTCTCGCGACGCACATGATCCGCATCGTGGCGCCGGGTTTCCGCCGCGCCATGGTGCAAAAATTCGGCGAGAATGGCTGGAAGGGCGTGCATGGCCTGGCCAGCATTCTCGCGCTCGTCGTGCTGATCTACGGCTGGCGCCAGGCCCCGGTCGTCGATCTGTGGTTCCCGCCGAGGGGCATGGCGCATCTGTCGGTGACGCTGATGCTGTTTGCCATGATCTGTCTGGTCGCCGGAATGCTGCCGGCCGGCCACATCGCCACCAAGACCAAGCATCCGATGGTGCTGTCGGTGAAGATCTGGGCGCTGGCCCATCTTCTCTCCAACGGCGATCTGGCATCGGTGCTGCTGTTCGGCTCCTTCCTCGCCTGGGGCGTGATCGCCCGCATCTCGCTCAAACGCCGCCAGCGTGCCGGCGAAGTGACCCTTCGTCCGTTCGTCTCGGCCAAGTGGGACCTCGCGGCCGTGGTCGTCGGCGTGCTGGTCTGGGGGCTGTTCATCTGGAAGCTGCACGCGCTTCTGATCGGCGTCGCCCCGCTTCCCATGTGAGGCATAGCGCCTGCCAACCGGCCTTCCTGCCGTTTTCCGCTTACAAGTGCGGAAAAATCGGTTAGAAGGCCGCTCACGCATCACATTGCATCGAAAGGCCGGCCGGTCCGGAAGCATTCATGGTTGACAACAACGACAGCTTTATCCGCGAAGTCAATGAGGAGCTTCGCTCCGACCAGTTCCGCAATGCGTGGAAGACCTACGGTCGGCTGGTCATCGCCGTCGCCGTTCTGATCGTTGTCGGTACGGCCGGCTATCGCGGCTACGAATACTGGCATGAAAGCCAGTCGTCGAATGCCGGCGACCAGTTTCTGGCGGCCCTGACGCTGGCCAACGAAGGCAAGGCCGACGAGGCGAAGGCGGCGCTCGCAGCGCTCGAGACCGACGGCTACGGCGCCTATGCGGTGCTGGCGCGCATGCGTTCGGCCACCGTCGAAGCCGAAAAGGGCGATCCGACCGCCGCGATCGTCGCGTTTTCGGCGATCGGCAAGGATAATTCGGTTCCGGCCGTCATCCGCGACGTCGCCCGCATGCGGGCCGCCTGGCTGCTGGTCGACAACGGTACCTATGAGCAGGTTTCGGCCGAGGTCGAAGCCATGGCGACGCCGCGCGACGCGATGCGCCACTCGGCCCGCGAAGCGCTGGGTCTTGCCGCCTACAAGGCCGGCGACATGACCAAGGCGCGCGAATGGTTCGAACAGATCGTCGAGGACGGCGAGGCGCCGCGCAATGTCGCCAGCCGCGCCCAGATCCTGCTCGACAACATCACGGCTTCCGGCAAGGCGCCGTAAGCCAGCACGGCGGAAACGCCAGAAGGACACGATCAGTCATGAGCTTTACCGTCGCCATCGTCGGGCGTCCGAACGTCGGCAAGTCCACCTTGTTCAATCGCCTGGTGGGCAAGAAGCTGGCGCTCGTCGACGATACGCCGGGTGTCACCCGCGACCGTCGCCCGGGCGACGCCAAGCTGATCGACCTCCGCTTCACCATCATCGACACCGCCGGCCTCGAAGAGACCGGGCCGGACACGCTCGAGGGCCGCATGCGTGCCCAGACCGAAATGGCGATCGACGATGCCGACCTGACGCTGTTCGTCGTCGACGCCAAGGCGGGGCTCACCCCGCTCGACAAGACCTTCGGCGAACTCCTGCGCCGCAGCGGCAAGCCGGTCGTGCTGGTCGCCAACAAGTCGGAAGCCAAGGGCTCAGACGGCGGCTTCTACGATGCGTTCACGCTGGGGCTCGGCGAGCCCGTGCCGATCTCGGCCGAGCACGGCCAGGGCATGATCGACCTGCGCGACGCGATCGTCTCGGCGATCGGCGAGGAACGCGCCTTCCCGGAAGAGATCGACGAGGCGGAGACCGACGTTCGGGTTTCGGCCGACGAAGTCGGCGGCGAAGCGGGCGAGGACATCGAGCCGGAATATGACGAGACCAAGCCTTTGCGTGTGGCGATCGTCGGGCGCCCGAATGCCGGCAAGTCGACGCTGATCAACCGCTTCCTCGGCGAGGACCGGCTTTTGACCGGGCCTGAGGCCGGGATTACCCGCGACAGCATTTCGGTCGAATGGGACTGGCGCGGCCGCACCATCAAGATGTTCGACACGGCCGGGATGCGCCGCAAGGCCCGCGTGCAGGAGAAGCTGGAAAAGCTCTCCGTCGCCGATGCGCTGCGCGCCATCCGTTTTGCCGAAACCGTGGTCATCGTCTTCGACGCGACCATCCCCTTCGAGAAGCAGGACCTGCAGATCGTCGACCTGGTGCTGCGCGAAGGCCGGGCCGCGGTGCTCGCCTTCAACAAGTGGGACCTGGTCGAGGATACGCAGGCGGTGCTGGCCGACCTGCGCGAAAAGACCGACCGGCTCTTGCCGCAGGCACGCGGCATCCGTGCCGTGCCGATCTCCGGCCAGACGGGCTATGGCCTCGACAAGCTGATGCAGTCGATCATCGAGACCGACCGCACCTGGAACAAGCGCATCTCGACCGCCAAGCTCAACCGCTGGCTCGAACATACGCAGGTCCAGCATCCGCCACCGGCGGTCTCGGGCCGGCGCATCAAGCTGAAATACATGACGCAAGTGAAGGCCCGCCCGCCGGCCTTCATGATTTCCTGCACGCGTGCCGATGCGCTGCCGGAGAGCTATGTGCGCTATCTGACGAACGGCCTGCGGGTCGATTTCCAGATGCCGGGCGTGCCGATCCGCATCCACTTCAAGGCGGCGGAAAATCCCTTCGAGAACCGCAAGAAGAAGCGCTGACCGCTTAGGTCAGCGCCTTCAGGCATCCGCCGGGCGAACCGGCTGGCGGAGCGATAGGCGGCGCCGCTTGGCCTGCGTCTTCGCCTCGATGACATTGTCGAGAAACTGCTTCGTGGCGGCCTGCCAGGTATAGCCCTCGGCCAGGTGCCGGGCCTCCTCGCGCGATCGCTCGAGCGCGGCAAGACAGGCCTTGCGCAGGTCTTCGTCCAGCGCGCCGGCGCCGCTCCCTTCCGGGATGATGTCGGCGGGGCCGGTGACCGGATAGGCGGCGACCGGAACGCCGGAGCCGAGTGCCTCCAGAATGGTATTGCCGAAGGTGTCGGTCTTCGACGGGAAGACGAAGACGTCGGCCTGCGCATAGGCGCTGGCCAGTTCCTCTGCGAACTTGACCCCGGTGAACAGCACGTCCGGATAGCGGGCCTGCAGCTCGGCGCGGGCCGGACCGTCGCCGACCACCACCTTGGAGCCCGGCAGGTCGAGGTCGAGGAAGGCCGGCAGGTTCTTCTCCACCGCGACGCGGCCGACCGTCATGAAGATCGGACGGGTTAGGCCGAAGGGTCTGTCGGTCTGCGGGCGGGGATGAAATAGCGCAAGGTCGATTCCGCGGCTCCACAGGCAAAGATTGGCGATGCCCTTGGCCGCCAGTTCGCGTCTCAGGCTCTCGGTCGCCACCATGCAGGCGCCGCCGCGATTGTGGAACCAGCGCACATAGGCATAGAGCCAGGAGAGCGGTACGGGCACGCGGGTGCGGACATATTCGGGAAAGCGGGTGTGGTAGCTGGTCGAGAAGGGCATGTGCTTCTTCAGGCACCAGCGCCGCGCCATAAGCCCGAGCGGGCCTTCGGTGGCGATGTGCATGAAGTCGGGCTTCTCCGCCTCGATCCGCCGGGCGATCTGGCCATAGGTGGCGAGCGACAGGCGGATTTCCGGATAGGTCGGCATGGGAATGCTGCGAAACGGCCGCGGCGTGATCATCGCCACGTCGTAGCCCATGGCCGCCAGTTCGCGATTGGTGGTCTCGATCGAGCGGACGACGCCGTTCACCTGCGGGTGCCAGGCATCGGTGACGATCATGATCTTCGGCATGGCGCGGTCGCTGTCTCTCGCTGGCGGGCCGGCGGCGCATGGGCCGGACGTCCGCGTCGCGTCCCGGCTCGGACACCCGCCTCGAGCGGGAGGCTGCCTCGGGACTCAAGGTTTCTCCATCGTTCAGGGTCGCTATGGGCGGGCAATGTTACAGCTGCATGTCAGGCCGGTGACGCGCGGCAGGGCACATCCCGCGCATGGTCGTCCGGTCTATTGTCCTTTGTGTGCTTTCGGCACTCGCCTCGGGCGCGCCATGGCCTATATTGCAGGCGCACCCATCCACGACCCCATTCCCCACAGGAGCGCGCATGACCAAGAGCCCGGCCAAGGCCAAGCCCCGAATAAGCAATGCCGACTGGTGGCGCGGCGCCGTCATCTACCAGGTCTATCCGCGGTCCTTCCAGGACACCGACGGCGACGGGATCGGCGATCTCAAGGGTGTGACGGAACGGCTGCCCTATATCGCCTCGCTCGGCGTCGACGCCATCTGGCTTTCGCCCTTCTTTACCTCGCCGATGGCCGACATGGGCTATGACGTCTCCGACTATTGCAACGTCGACCCGATGTTCGGCACGCTCGCCGATTTCGACGCGATGATGGCCAAGGCCCATGGCCTGGGCCTCAAGGTGATCATCGACCAGGTGCTGTCGCATACCTCCGACCAGCATCCGTGGTTCAAGGAAAGCCGCACCAGCCGCGACAATCCCAAGGCCGACTGGTTCGTCTGGGCGGCCGCCAAGCCGGATGGTACGGCGCCGAACAACTGGCTTTCGGTCTTCGGCGGTCCCGCCTGGGAGTGGGACGGGGTGCGCAAGCAGTACTACATGCACAATTTCCTCGCCTCGCAGCCGGACCTCAACTTCCACAATCGCGAGGTGCAGGAGGCGCTGCTGGAGGCCGTGAGATTCTGGCTGGAGCGCGGCGTCGACGGCTTCCGCCTCGACACGGTGAACTACTACTTTCACGACAAGGAACTGCGCGACAATCCGGCCCACATGCCCGACAGCGAAGACGCCGGTCTCGATGCGCCGGACGTCAACCCCTACGGCATGCAGAGCCATCTCTACGACAAGACCCAGCCGGAGAATATCGGCTTCCTCAAGCGGTTCCGCGCGCTGCTCGACCAGTATGACGGCCGCACCTCGGTCGGCGAAGTGGGCGACGGGGCGCGGTCGCTGAGAACGGTCGCCGCCTATACCGCCGGCGGCGACAAGCTGCACATGTGCTACACCTTCGATCTCCTGGGCCCCGATTTCACTCCGAACCACATCCGCCATTGCGTCGACGCCTTTCACAAGTCGGTCGCCGACGGCTGGGTGTGCTGGGCCTTTTCCAATCACGACGTGCATCGCCATGTCAGCCGCTTTGCCCACAATGCCGAGGATCGCCCGGCGGTGGCGAAGCTTGCCATCAGTGTGCTGTCGACGCTGCGCGGTTCGATCTGCCTCTACCAGGGCGAGGAACTGGGACTGCCGGAGGCGGAACTCGCCTTCGAGGACCTGACCGATCCCTACGGTATCCGCTTCTGGCCGGCCTTCAAGGGGCGCGACGGATGCCGCACGCCGATGCCGTGGTCGGGCGACAAGGATCATGCCGGCTTCACCACGGCGGCGAAACCCTGGCTGCGGGTTCCGGCCGAACATGCGGCGCTTGCAGTCGACACGCAGGACGGCAAGGACGGTTCGGTGCTGGAGCACTACCGCCAGACGCTGGCTTTCCGCAAGGCGCATGCGGCGCTGACCGACGGCGACATGGAATTCCTCGACCTCGACGAGGACGTGCTCGCCTTCACCCGCAAGAAGGGCGACGACCGGCTGCTCTTCGTCTTCAACCTGAGGGGTGGCCCGCAGGAGGTGAAGCTGCCGCAGCGCCTGGCGATCAAGGAGCTGATCGGCATGCCCGGTCTGTCCGGCAGCATCGTCGACGGCGTGGTGCTGGTCGAGGCCGAAGACGGATTTTGCGCGCGGATATGAAGGGAGGGTGTGTCGATGGAGGTCAGACGTGCGACGGCTACGGATCGTGCCGGCTGGATTGATCTTCGGCAGCAGCTCTGGCCGGAAGAGTCCGGCCAGGGGCATGCCGCGGAGGCCGATGAGGCTCTCGCCAGGTCCGACACGCTGGCCGCCTTCGTCGCCGTCGACGCGGCCGGCGCCGTGATCGGATTTCTCGAGGCCGCCATGCGCTTCGACTACGTGAATGGCTGCGAGGGATCGCCGGTCGCCTTCCTCGAAGGGATCTATGTGGCGCCCGCCTTCCGCAAGCAGGGGGTGGCGCGGGCGTTGAGCGCCGCCTTTGAAGACTGGGCACGGGCAAAGGGTGTCAAGGAGATGGCGTCCGATGCGGAGATCGACAACTATATCTCGCACGCGATGCATCAGGCGCTCGGCTTTGCCGAGACCGAGCGCGTCGTCTACTTCCGCAAGCCGGTGACCTGAGCCCGCTTGATCTCAAAGCCCCTCGTCGGGAATGTTGAGGATATGGCCGCAGGCCTTGCAGTGGACGGCATCCGCATCATGCCGCTGCAGGCCGCATTCGGGACAGGGGAAGGATACCTTGTAGGGCCGAACGATCGCCTGGGCGAGGCGGACGAAGAGCGAGATGCCGATGATCATGGTGACGATCGAGGTCAGCTTGCCGAACGTACCGGGCAGGGTGATGTCGCCGAAACCGGTGGTCGTGACGGTGGCCACGGTGAAATAGAAGGCGTCGATGAAGCCGGTGCCGGCATCCTCGCGGTAGAAGAAGAAGGTGTAGACGAAGCCCGTCACGAGGAAGAGGAAGACGAAGAGGTTGATGAAGGCGGTGACGACGTCGACCTGCTCGCGCAGGCCGAGGCGCCGCAGCATCAGCTTGAACACCGGCCGCCGCGCCACCGCCCAGATGCGGGCGACGCGCAGGAAGCCGAAATTGAACAGCCATTGCGGGAAAAGCAGGGTGCAGAGCACCAGGAGATCCAGCCAGGTGATCGGCTTGGCGAACATGCGGCGGGTCGAGGACGAAATGATCCACTGGGCAAACAGCTCGGCCGCGATCCAGAAGGCGATCACGTAGTCGATGATCAGATAGCTCGGCCGGTCACGCAGGTAGGGACCGGCGAGGAAGAAGCCGATGATGGCGAGATCGATCACCATCAGCGCGAACTGGAACCGGATCGCCGCGGTGTCCTGGCCGAAATACAGGCGGGACAGGCGCTGGCGGAGGGATGTAGGCGCGGCGGACTGGGGAGGCATCATGTTTCCTGATAGTGATAGCGGCACTGGGCGACGACCAGCACCTGCTCGGCATCGCGCTCCGTGACCCGATAGACCAGGCGGTGCTCCTGGCTGATCCTGCGCGACCAGAAGCCCCTTAGGCTGCCCTTGAGCGGTTCGGGCTTGCCTATGCCCGAGAACGGGTTCCACAGCGTATCGCGAAGAAGGTCGTTGATGCGCGCCAGCGTCTTGCGGTCGGTTTCCTGCCAATAGAGATAGTCCGCCCACGCGTCCTCGGTGAACGCGAGCTGCATGGTTCAGGCCTTGCGCTCGAGCGGAATGTCGCGGACGGCGAACTGCCCCGCCTCGATTTCCGACTTCGCCTTGAGCAGACGCGCGGCGTTGGCCGGGGACGACAGGAGATGAATGGTCTCCATCATGCCTTCGTATTCTTCCTTGCCGATCAGGATCGCCGACGGCTTGTCACGCCGGACGATTTCCACCGCGGCCGCATCCTCGTTCACCTTGTCGAGCAGTCCGGCAAGCTCCGCCCGGGCTTTCGAAAAGAATACCGTATCCATCACAGGCCTCCTGAGTTGTACCGAATATAGTACAGGTTGTGGCTTGCCGCAAGGCTCACCCGATCAGGCAGAACTTGTCGACGTCGACCATGCCCTTGTCGGAGATCTTCAGATGCGGGATGACCGGCAGGGGCAGGAAGGCGACCTGGAGGAAGGGCTCTTGCAGAGTCGTTCCAAGGGCATAGGCGGCCTTTCTCAAGTGATGCAGCGTGTCGCGCACCGTCTCGAAAGGTTCGAGGCTCATCAGGCCGGCGACGGGAAGGGCGATTTCGCCGGTCACCCTGCCGTCTTCGACGACGACGAAGCCGCCCTTGATTTCGCCGAGCCGGTTGGCGGCGAGTGCCATGTCGTCCTCGGAGACGCCGACCACGCAGATATTGTGGCTGTCATGGCCGACCGTCGAGGCGATCGCGCCCTTCTTCAGGCCAAAGCCCTGGACGAAGCCGTTGGCATGGTTGCCGTTCTTGCCGTGGCGCTCGATGACGGCGACCTTGATGATGTCGCGGTCGAGGTCGACGGTGGTCTGGTTGCCGTTGGAGGGCAGGCGGAAGCGGCGGTATTCCGTGATGATTTTACCGGGCAGCACGCCCATGACCGGGGTCTCGCCCTCGGTGACGGGCACGCCGAAGTCGGCAGCCTTGACCTGCCGTGCCTTGACGCTGTCGAGGCCGACGGGGGCGACGGCTTCGCGGGTGGCGAACAGCGCGTCGGTGACGCGCCGGCCGGCACAGAAGACCATCTCAGCCTTGCAGTTTTCCAGGCTGTCGACAACGACGAGGTCGGCGCGCCAGCCGGGGGCGACGAGGCCGCGGTCGCGCAGGCCGAAGGCGCGGGCGGCGGAAATCGAGGCGGCGCGGTAGACGGCGATGGGCTCGACGCCATGGGCGATCGCCTCTCGGATCATGCAGTCGAGATGGCCTTCCTCGGCGATGTCGAGCGGATTGCGATCGTCGGTGCAGAGCGCCAGGAAGGGCGAGAGGCGCTCGGTGAGGATCGGCATCAGGGCGTGCAGGTCCTTGGACACCGAACCCTCGCGCACCAGGATGTGCATGCCCTTGCGGATCTTCTCCATGGCTTCCGGCACGTTGGTGCATTCGTGGTCGGTGCGGATGCGGGCCGAAAGATAACCGTTCAGGTCGCGGCCGGACAGCAGCGGCGAATGGCCGTCGATATGGCCGTCCTGGAAGGCTTCGAGCTTGGCGATGCAGACCGGATCCTTGTGGATCACGCCGGGAAAATTCATGAATTCGGCAAGCCCGATCACCTTGGGATGGTCTCGGAAGGGCAGGAGCGCCTCGATCGGCAGATCGGCGCCGGAGGTTTCCAGATGCGTGGCCGGCACGCAGGAGGAGAGCTGGACGCGGATGTCCATGATCGTGCGTTCGGCGCTGTCGAGGAAGAAACGGATGCCTTCGCTACCCAGCACGTTGGCGATCTCGTGCGGATCGCAGATCACCGTCGTCACGCCGTAGGGAAGCACGCAACGGTCGAATTCGTGCGGCGTGACCAGCGAGCTTTCGATGTGCAGGTGGGTATCGATGAAGCCCGGCACCACGATGCGGCCGGAAATGTCGATCTCCTCGCGGCCCTCATAGGCTTCGCCGGTGCCGACGATGGTGTCGCCGCAGATGGCGATGTCGGAGGAGACGAGTTCGCCGGTGACCAGATCGAAGAAGCGGCCGTTCTTCAAGACGATGTCGGCGGGTGTGCGGCCGGTGCCCTGGTCGATGCGGTTTTCCAAGGTGCTCATGGCGTCTACTCCGATTGCGTCGTTGAGAAAGCTTACTGCCGTGGTGCCGACAAGGGAATCGGCATCATGCCGGATCAGTCCGGCAGTTCCACCGAAAACCCGTAGCGCGCATCCTGGCCGCTGGAAAGCGCGACGGAGAACGGCCGCTCGGCAAGTTCGGCGGTGTCGCCGGCAAGGGCCGCCATGCCGTGCCAGGGCTCGATGCAGAGGAAGGGCGCGCCGGGTTTCTGCCAGAGCGCGAGGTTCGGCAGGTTGTCGAAGGCAAAGCGCAGGGCCGGCCCGCCTTCGACGCCGTAGGTGAGGCCGGTGCCGGCACCCTCCGGAAAGATCATCGCGTCATCGGCGAAAAGCGCGGGGGAAAGCTCAAGGCTGCCCTCGGCAAAAGGGGAGGCGTATGGCTGCGGCGAGAGGAGCCCGCCGGACAGGTGAAACAGCGGCGGCTCTGCGCCATTGTCGAGCACGATCCGGTGCGGTCGGCCTTCGCCGCCCGGCAGCGGCCAGACAAAGGCGGGATGGAAGCCGATGCCATAGGGCATGGGGGCTGGGCCGCGATTGCTGACCGTCGCGGTGACGGTCAGCCTGTTGCGATCCAGCCGGTGTTCCAGCTCCAGCGTGAATTCGAACGGGTAGCTCGCCTTCGTCTCGTCGCTGGCGCCGAGCCTGTGACGGCAGAAGTTTTGGCCCTCTTCCACCAGGGCGAATTCGCTGCGCCGGGCAAAGCCGTGCTGCTTCATCGGGAAGGGGCGGCCGGAGACTTGCACCACATCGCCCGGCGCCTTGCCGACGATCGGAAAGAGGATGGGCGAGCGGCCCGACCACCAGGCGGGATCGCCGCTCCACAGGAAGGAGCGGCCGTCCTTGTGGGTCAGCGACTGCATCTCCGCGCCGAGCGAGGAGACCTCCACGGTCAGCGTGTCGCTTTCGATCCGGACGATCTCGGTCAAGGGGGAATCCTTTCTGGCGGCTGTCACGCCGCACAGCTTAGAGGATTCGCCCGGGGCTGTGTCGGGCAAACGCGTGAGGACTGCGGATATTGATGGGGAAGGGCGGTGGCCGGCCCACGTCGGGGCTGTCAAAATCGGGGCGGCCATCGGCGGCCGCCCCGTTGTCTCTATCAATGCCTGAACAGGCGATCGAGGCTTATTCGACGGCGACGATCTTGCCGGCATCCCACTTGAACAGCGAGAAGCTCTGCGAGGTGAGGTCGCCGGTTTCGCCATAGGTGACCTTGCCGATGGCGGTGGCGATCGGTTCGCCCGACTTCAGCGCTGCGGCAACGGCCGCGGCGTCCTCGGCGCTGCCCGCCTTCTCGATGCCGGCCTTCAGCACTTCGACGGCGGCATAGGCGTTCAGCGTGAAGGCTTCGGCCGGGATGTTCTTGGCGGCCAGCGCGTCGGCTGCGGCCTTGGAATCCGGGTTCTTCAGCGCGTCGGAGGCGTTGGTGAAGATCGCGCCATTGGCCGCATCGCCGCCGATCGAGGCGAATTCGCTGTTCGACAGGCCGTCGCCGCCGATGATCGTCGCCTTGACGCCGAGGTCGGCGAGCTGGCGGGCGAGCAGGCCGCCTTCGGGGTGATAGCCGCCGAAGTAGATGACCTCGACATTCTCGGCCTTGAGGCGGGTCGTCAGGGCGCTGAAATCCTTGTCGCCGGGGGTGAGCGCGTCGTTGAAGACTTCGGTGACACCGCCTTCGTTGAGCGTCTTCTTGAAGGCATCGGCCAGGCCTTTGCCGTACTGGCCCTTGTCGTTGATGATGCCGACCTTCTTGTCCTTGAAGTTGGCGAGCACATACTTTGCGGCGACTTCGGCCTGCTGGTCGTCGCGGCCGCAGGTGCGCAGCACGGTGGTCAGGCCGCGATTGGTGAGATCCGGGGCGGTTGCGGTCGGGGTGACCATCAGCACGCCGTTTTCGGCGAGCACGTCGGAGGCCGGAATGGCGACGCCTGACGTGACCGGGCCGACGACGAAGCGGATGCCGTCGCCGACCAGCTGGTTGGCGGCCGAGACGCCCTGCTTGGGTTCGCCGGCATCGTCGGCCAGTTTCAGCACGACCTTTTCGCCATTGATGCCGCCAGCCTTGTTGATTTCCTCGACGGCGACTTCGGCGCCGTGCTTGACCTGCTCGCCATAGGCGGCGACCGGGCCGGTGAGCGGTGCGATCAGGCCGATGGTGATGTCGGCGCGTGCTCCCGACGCGAAGGCGAGGGCGGCGACCAGTGCGGTGCTCGTCAACAATTTCAGATTCATGTCTTCTCTCCTTGGATGGGCGCCGTTTTTCTGCTGCTCCCGAACAGCGGTCTTTTCCCGGCGGTTCTGGCCATCGGGATGATTGCAGGCGCTCTTTAGCGGGGCCTCATTAGACACCGGGGCGGGCGGGCTGACCAGTCGAATTTTGCGCAGTGTGCGACTTATTTCGCCACTCAGCCTTGCGGATTCTGCAACCCGGAGACCGGGCTTGACAAACCCATAACTGCAGAGTTATTGAAATGATCAATAGCCAACGGGTTATGAATTTCGATGAGCGACACGCCTGACTTTCTCTTTACCGCCCTGGCCGATCCAACGCGCCGGGCGATCTTCGAGCGGCTCTGCCGCCGCGGCGAGCAGACGGTCGGCGTGCTGACGGCGCAGGCCGGCGTGTCGCAGCCGGCGGTGTCGAAGCATCTGGGCGTGCTGAAGCGGGCAGGCCTGGTGACCGACCGGCACGAGGGGCGCCAGACGCATTACAGCGCCCGTCTCGAGGCGCTGGCGCCGCTGGTGGACTGGACGAAACAGATGACCGGCTTCTGGGAGAGCCGGTTCGACGATCTCGAAGACCTGCTGAAGAGGATGGATCAATGAACGACACTGCCAGCAAGACGCTTTCCGTCGTGGTCGAACGGGAGCTGCCGCATGCGCCGGAGAAGATCTGGCGCGCGCTCACCCAGCCGCAACTGATCGAGGAATGGCTGATGAAGAACGAATTCAAGCCGGCGGTCGGCCATGCCTTCACGCTTCGGGCCGACTGGGGCACGGTCGAATGCAGCGTGCGCACCGTCGAGGAGAACCGCAAGCTGTCCTACAGCTGGAATGCGAAGCCGCTGGAAAGCGTCGTCACCTGGACGCTGACGCCGACGGAGAAGGGCACCATGCTGCGCATGGAGCAGACCGGCTTCAAGGCCGACCAGCCGATGTTCTACGGCGGCGCCAAGCAGGGCTGGCCACGGTTCATCGACAGTCTCGAGGACGTGCTGGCGCGCATGGACTGACGTCGACGACCCCGCTTCCTTCGACACAAAACCCCGGCCCTTGCTGCCGTCATTTTCCCGCAGTCCCGTCGCCGGACGGGGCCGTGGACGGCACGGCCTTGCTTCGCAGAACCCATGCCATCTCAACCGGGCCAGCAACTGCGGCCCGCAATCGAAAGGAGTGCGCCCATGCGCTGGAATAAATGGATCAGGCAAGTTCACCGCTGGCTGTCGCTCGCCTTCACGCTGGCGGTGATCGCCAACATCGCCGCGATGATCCTTCAGGTGCCCGCCGTGTGGATCGGCTTTCTGGCGCTAGTGCCGCTCATCCCGCTGCTGATCACGGGTCTCTACCTGTTCGCCCTACCTTATCTGGCGCGGCGGCGCGGGGTGGAGGGGTAGCGGAGGGCTCGCGCCGACGCCCTCTTCTCCCCCGCGGGGAGAAGATGCCCGAAGGGCAGATGAGGGGGGCACCTGGGCCCAGGTCGCTGCTGCCGGAGTGGGTGCGCGCTTTTGTTATATGTTCGGTATCGCGGCCATCCCCGGCCGCATCGTCAATGGCTTCGCCCCCCTCATCCGGCGCTACGCGCCACCTTCTCCCCGCTGGGGAGAAGAGGGGACGCGGGCGTCGTGGCCCGATGGACGGCGGCTGGGGCGAGCGCTGTGGCTGGCGCGGCACCATTGTAAGTCGGGACTGGTCGAGCGGCTGGCGGCGATCTCCCTCTTCTCCCCAGCGGGGAGAAGATGCCCGAAGGGCAGATGAGGGGGTGCGAAGCCCCTGAACATGCAACCAGGCAGACGACGCCTGCTCTCGCCGAAGTGTAATCGTCACGTCCATTCCGGCTGCAGCGACCGGGGCATGGGGGACCCCCTCATCCGGCGCTAAGCGCCACCTCTGCCGGCCCTTCGCTTTGGCTGAGAGCGTTCGTTATTCGAAACGATTCAATGGATCGTTTCGTCGGCTGCGCCGACCATTACTCACCCCCGACGGGGAGAAGCGGGGACGCGGGCGTCTTGCCCGCTGGACGGTCGATCCCCGGTTTTGCCGAGAGGCAGAAACGAAAGAAGCGGCCGTTGCCGGCCGCTTCGGATCTTGTTCTGAACTCCGGGCTCAGATGTTGGCCACCAGCACCTTGCGGAGCTTGTCGAACAATTCGTCGATCTCGTCCTTGGTGATGATCAGCGGCGGCGAAAGCGCGATGATGTCGCCGGTGGTGCGGATCAGGAGGCCCGACTCATACGCCTTAAGGAAGGCGTTGAAGGCGCGCTTGGTCGGCTCGCCGGCGATGGGCGCGAGTTCGATCGCGCCGATCAGGCCGATATTGCGGATGTCGATGACGTTCGGGCAGTCGGCCAGCGAATGCAGCTTTTCTTCCCAGTAGGGCGCAAGCTCGGCGGCGCGGGTCAGGAGGCCCTCGTCGCGATAGGTGTCGAGCGTGCCGAGACCGGCGGCCGAGGCGATCGGGTTGCCGGAATAGGTGTAGCCGTGCATGAACTCGATCATGTGCTCCGGACCGGTCATGAAGGCATCATGGATCTCGGAGGTGACGAAGACCGCGCCCATCGGGATGACGCCGTTGGTCAGGCCCTTGGCGGTGGTGATGATGTCGGGCTTGACGTCGAAGAACTGGGTGGCGAAGGGCGCGCCGAGGCGGCCGAAACCGGTGATGACTTCATCGAAGATCAACAGGATGCCGTGCTTGGTGCAGATCTCGCGCAGGCGCTGCAGATAGCCCTTCGGCGGGATGAGAACGCCGGTCGAGCCCGAAACCGGCTCGACGATGACGGCGGCAATGGTCGAGGCGTCGTGCAGGGCGACGATGCGCTCCAGCTCGTCGGCGAGCTCGGCGCCGTATTCCGGCTGGCCCTTGGTGAAGGCGTTCTTGGCCGGCAGGTGGGTGTGGGGCATGTGGTCGACGCCGGTCAGAAGCGTGCCGAACATCTTGCGGTTGGAGACGATGCCGCCGACCGACATGCCGCCGAAGTTGATGCCGTGATAGCCGCGTTCGCGGCCGATCAGACGGAAGCGGGAACCTTCACCCTTCACGCGCTGGTAGGCGAGCGCGATCTTGAGTGCGGTGTCAACCGATTCCGAACCGGAATTGGTGTAGAAGACGTGGTTCATGCCTTCCGGCGCGATGTCGACCAGGCGGTTGGCAAGCTCGAAGGCCTTGGGGTGGCCGAGCTGGAAGGCCGGGGCATAGTCGAGTTCGCCGGCCTGTTCGCGGATCGCCTCGGTGATCTTCGGGCGGCAGTGGCCGGCATTGACGCACCAGAGACCGGCGGTGCCGTCGAGCACCTGGCGGCCGTCATGGGTCGTATAGTACATGTCCTTGGCACCGACGAAGAGGCGCGGTTCCTTCTTGAACTGGCGGTTTGCCGTGAACGGCATCCAGAAGGCGCGCAGGTCGTTGGGCGTTGTATTCAGGCGGTTCGACATCAAATTTCTCCATGGCCTTTGTGTTTCGGGCGGCCATTTCCCGGTTGGCGGCGAATATGCCGGATATTCGAGAAAACCCGGACAAATTAACAGGGCGACCAAGGTCGTCAACCGTCATCACGAAACATCATGGATGGTGCGGGTTCCGGTTATGTTTGCCCGGCGAACGGCCGGGTTGGGGCCGAAACGGGCGGTCTGCGGACAAGTATTTTTGACGCTCCGACCGTCATCAGGACTTCGCGCGAGGCCCGTAGACTTGCGCGCGCAAGCAACCGGACGAAGCGCCGCTGCCTGTATTTCAGATCAATTCATTGCATCACCGGGAGAAACCATGTCTGACCGCCAGAAGACCAGGGCGCGGCCCAATCCGCGCCGCGCATTCGCAGAGACCTACGGAGCCGTGCTTGCCAGGGGGATCGAACGCCGCAGCGTTCTGAAGGGGCTGCTCGCGCTCACCGCCGGCGCGGCCGCCATGCCCTATCTCGGACGCACGGCGAGCGCTGCCGAAGCCTCGACGCTGAGCTTTGCCGAACTGACGCGGGTGCGCGACCGCGAGGACCACTGGCCGACCGGCTACAGCCGGCAGATCCTGGCGCGCTGGGGCGACGGCCTGTTTGCCGACAGCCCGGCCTTTGATCCGGCGACGCTCGACGGCAAGGCCGCCGAGCGCCAGTTCGGCTACAACAACGACTTCACCTTCTTCATGCCGCTGCCGCAGGGTTCGGCGAGTTCCGATCACGGGCTGATGCTGGTCAGCCACGAATATGCCACGCCGTTCCTGATGTTTCCGGGGCTGACCGCGGACGATTATCGCGAGAAGCTGACCGACGAGCAGATCCGCGCCGTCATGGCCTCGGTCGGCCTGTCGG
This sequence comes from Rhizobium sp. Q54, assembly GCA_943370615.1. Taxonomy (GTDB): domain Bacteria; phylum Pseudomonadota; class Alphaproteobacteria; order Rhizobiales; family Rhizobiaceae; genus Allorhizobium. Next base: position 42,828 of record CALRRQ020000011.1, on the reverse strand, counting down.
TCTTCGAGGTGCAGAAGACGAACGGGCAGTGGGAGGTCGTGCGCGACGGCCAATATAATCGCCGCATCCACATGGGCACGGAAATGGCGATCTCCGGTCCGGCCGCCGGCGACGACCGGTTGAAGACGAAGGCGGACCCGACCGGCAGGACGGTGTTCGGCACCATCTCCAACTGCAATGGCGGCATCACCCCCTGGGGCACGCTGCTGTCGGGCGAGGAAGGCTCGATGGACGTCTTTGCCGGCGATTTCACCACGCTCCCCAACCAGGAACTGGTCGAGCGCCAGGGTTGGGACGAGGAGGATAACGACATCTACGGCGCCGGGCGGATCGAACCGCGCCTGCGCTTCGAGGAAGAGCCGAACGAATGGATGCGCTTTGACTGGGTGGTCGAGATCGACCCGCTCGATCCGACGGCCAAGCCGGTCAAGCGCACCGCACTCGGCCGCTTCACCCATGAGGGCGCGCAGTGCGCGGTTGCGCCGGACGGCCGCGTCGTGGTGTTCATGGGCGACGACGACGATTTCGAATATCTCTATCGTTTCGTCACCCGCGACCCCTGGAACCCGACCGACCGCGCCGCCAATCGCGACCTGCTCGACAACGGCACACTGTCGGTGGCGAAGTTCGAGAGCGACGCCACGATGACTTGGCTGCCGCTGGTGGCCGGAGAGGGGCCGCTGACGGCGGAGGCCGGGTTCAAGAGCCAGGCCGATGTGGTTCTCAACACCCGCGCCGCCGCCGACCTCCTGGGGGCGACGCCGATGGATGCGCCGGAAGGTTTCGTCGTGCATCCGAAGACCGGCAAGCTCTACGTGGCGATGACCGAGAACGAGGACCGCCTGCCGACCGGCGAGGGGGACGAGGCGGAGCAGGTCAACCCCGCCAATCCGCGCGGCCCCAATCCGCACGGCCACCTGCTCGAACTCGTGCCGCCCGGCGGGCCGGACAAGGCGGATTTTGCCGCGGCCAGCTTCAAGTGGGACGTCTTCGTGCTGTGCGGCAATCCGGCGGTGGCCGAGGACGGTGCCATGTTCCATCCGGCGACCTCGGCCAATGGCTGGTTCACCGATCCCGACAACCTGTCGGTCGACCCGTCGGGACGGCTGTGGGTGGCAACCGACGGTCCGCCGCCGGAGGGCATCGCCGATGCGCTGTTCGTCATGGACACCGAGGGCGAGGGGCGGGCGCTGCCGAAACTCTTCTATGTGGCGCCCATCGGTTCGGAATGCTGTTCGCCGACGTTCACGCCGGACGGCAAGACCGTGTTCGTCTCGGTCCAGCATCCCGGCGAACTGCGCTTCGAGGATGACGAGGATGCCGTCTCGATCGCCGATGCCGGGACCAACTGGCCGGACTTCCAGCAAGGTCAGCCGGCGCGTCCGGCACTGATCGTGCTCAGCCGCGACGACAGTGCCGTTGTCGGCAGCTAGGCCATATCGATGCTCGGCGCCTTCCGTACTTCACGTAACGGAAGGCGTCGCGTGCGTCGTCAAGCTCAGGGCAAGCTCGGTGGTGGAGAGTGGCGATTGCAGGATGGTCGACCCGAAGGGCAGATTGGGCATCATCCGGCTGACCGGCGGCAAGCGCTGGCAGGTGCCGATCCCGGCGTTCCCAAGCGACGGATCGGTGCCTGCGTAGCCGGCACCCCCCTCAATCGCGAGAAAAACAAAGACCGGCAAATCGGAGATCTGCCGGTCCAGCTATTTAATCGCGTGATTTCAAAATGCCGCTTTTCAGATCGGGCGAGCGTCAGGTCCCGGTCGATCTGCCTTTCGCCGCCGTTGGCGGCGCAATGTTACGCGGCGGTCTTACTATTGGCCGTGGTCGAGCAATAAATGTCTTCCAGCGTGCCGAGGATCTTGATGACCGATTCGGAGGTGCTGGAATAATAAATGGTCTGCGCATCGCGGCGGGTCTTCACCAGCTTCTGGGCGCGCAATTTCGAAAGGTGCTGGGACAGGGCGGACTGGCTGAGGCCGACCTGGGTGGCGAGGACGCCGACGGGAACTTCGCCTTCGACGAGGCTGCAGAGGATCATGAGACGCTTGGGGTTTGCCATGGCGGTAAGAAGGCCGGCGGCTGCAATGGACTGTTCGGACAATGCCTTGGTTTTCATCATATCAACTTTCGTTTTCCGGGCCTCGGGGGGAAGGCGACGGTTTGCAATCCATCAAATTGGTTATGATAGAACTCTAACAATACTCAAAAAATTGTATATGCCTAAATTTAAGGTATCGGGTATGCTGTATTAGCTAATACGGAATAGAGTTCTGCTTGCGACCCTATATGATGCCCAAAATCGTATCTAACCAGTAAATCGCCTGAAATTAGGTCAATTCCCGCCCTGTCCAGGCCACAAAAGGCCCATTTTCCCGGCTTCTGGCCGCAGCGCTCGGTCGCTATCTGCTGGGCGAGTTCCGGTTTCGTACTCACTAAATCTTGCAGTAGTTCCAGCTCCCTTCCGGAGAAATTTCCGGTGGGTTCGGGGGTGATTCTGAAGTCTTCGCCGGGCAGCAAATAGGCGCGGCCGAAGCCGCCATTGAGGCTGGCCGACTGGGGCAAAAGCCGGAAGAAGCGGAAATCGGGGAAATCGATATAGAGCTTCGCCTTCGGGTGGCGGGCGATGAAGCGGCTTCGCAGGCGATCATGGGTGGGGCTGCCGCGCTCGACGGGCTCGGCGAGGCACTGAAGCGTCAGGCGTGGATGGGCGAGCGGATCGCCCTTGCCGGGCTCGCCGGCCAGCAGGGAGACGCGCTGGTCGGCCTCGAGCGCCCGTGTATGGGCCGAGAGCGCCGAGACGAGAATGACCGCCGCACCGTCTGTGTCGGTTCCCAGCAGCACGCGGCTGACGGAGGGAAAATGCGTCTGCGGATCGATGACGGCGAGCGCGACATAGCGGGCGGACCGCAGGAGGCGGCGGGCAAGCCCGCGCGCCTCGTCGTCGGTTTCGCGAATCACCGAAGGCTTGTCCGTCATGGCATTCTCCGTTTCATGCGATGTCGCCTGAACGGAAACGTCCGTTCAGGCCCTGCGTCGGTGCAGGGTGAGTCCGGCGACGACATCCTGTGCCGAGATCGTCCCAATGATCGCACCATTGTCAACCACGCCGATTGTCCCGGGCTGGCGCGACAGCACGTCGAGGATCTCGACGAGCGGCGTCTCCGGCTTGGCCGTGCCGGCGACGCTGCCCTGGTCGGGGGCGTTCCCGACGCCGGGATGCATGACGTCGCGGGCGGTCAGCATGTTGATCGGGTTCATGTTCTGGACGAAATCGGCGACATACTGGTCGGCCGGGTTGCGGACGATCTCCTGCGGCGTGCCGCACTGGATGATCCGCCCGCCCTCCATGATGGCGATGCGGTTGCCGATGCGGAAGGCCTCGTCGAGGTCGTGGCTGACGAAGAGGATGGTCTTCTTCAGGCGCCGCTGGAACTCGAGCAATTCGTCCTGCAGGCGGGTGCGGATCAGCGGATCGAGGGCCGAAAACGGCTCGTCCATCAACAGGATCGGGGCGCCGGTGGCAAAGGCGCGGGCAAGCCCGACGCGCTGCTGCATGCCGCCCGACAGTTCCTGCACCTTGCGGGTGGACCACTTCGCCAGGTTGACCAGTTCGAGCTGTTCCTCGACCCGTTTGCGGCGCTCGGCCTCGGGCACGCCGGCCAGTTCGAGGCCGAAGCCGACATTTTCTGCGACGGTGCGCCACGGCAGAAGGCCGAACTGCTGGAACACCATGGAGACGGTGTGCATGCGCAGGTCGCGCAGCTGCTGCGGCGAACAGGTATAGGGATTGGTCGTCTTGCCGTCGTTGAACACCTTGACGTCGCCGCGCACCACGGGCGCCAGCCCGTTGACGGCGCGCAGCAGCGTCGACTTGCCGGAGCCGGACAGGCCCATCAGGACGAGGATTTCGCCTTCCTTGATGTCGAGTGAGGCATTGGCCACGCCGAGCACCAGTCCGGTCTCGGCGCCGATCTCGTCGCGGGTGCGGCCCGCATCCGCCATGGCAAGAGCACGCTGCGGATTGGGTCCGAAGATGATCGACACATTGTCGAATTGAACGGCGGTCATGCGGCGTCTCCTTCGTCGGATGACCGGAAGATGCGGTCGAGAATGATGGCGAGGATGACGATGCAGAGGCCGGAATCGAAGCCCTTGGCGATGTTGACGGTATTGAGTGCGCGAACGACCGGAACGCCGAGCCCGCTTGCACCGACGAGGGCGGCGATCACCACCATCGACAGGGAGAGCATGATGGTTTGCGTCAGGCCGGCCATGATCTGCGGCATGGCGAAGGGCAGTTCGACCTTGCGCAGCACCTGGGAGGGGGTGGCACCGAAGGCCTGGGCCGCTTCAACCAGCGACGGCGGGGTCGAGATGATGCCGAGGCGGGTGAGCCGGATCGGTGCGGGGATGGCGAAGATGACCGTGGCGATCAGGCCCGGAACCATGCCGAGCCCGAACAGGATCAGTGCCGGGATCAGGTAGACGAAGGTCGGGATCGTCTGCATCAGGTCGAGGATCGGCCGGATGCCCGAATAGAGCCAGGGACGGCGGGCCGCCGCAATGCCGATCGGAATGCCGACCACCATCGAGACGCCGGTCGCGGCCAGCACCAGGGCCAGCGTTTCCATGGTCTCTTTCCAGTAGCCCTGATTGTAGATGATCAGCAGGCCGACGAGCGTGAAGGCCGCGACGCCGAGCGAACGGCGCATGAACCAGGCCACGCCGGTGAAGGCGATGATCATGACCAGCGGATAGAAGTCCGCGAAGGCCGTGCCCTTGAGATAGGGTGCTTGCAGCACGAACAGCATTGCATTGATCGATGCGTTGAGGATCGTCGCAATGAAGTCGAAAAAGAATTTCAGATTGGTGGTCAGCCAGTTGACTGCCTCCTTGGCGCCAACCCCGATCGGGATCTTGTAATCCGTCAGCCAGTCCATGGTTCCCCAGTGCCTTTTCGGCTCGTGATACTCCTGAATGAAGAGGGAGCGGCTTTCGCCGCTCCCTTAGTCAGTTGCCTCAGAGGCCGAGTGCGGTCTTGACCGCCGCCACAGCGTCGCCGCCGTCCTTGGTGGTCACGCCTGCGAGCCACGGCTCGATCGCCGAACCGTTGGCCTTCAGCCAGTCGGCCGCTGCGACTTCCGGATCCTTGCCGTCGTTCAGGATGCCCCCCATGACGAGGTTTTCCATGTCGAGCGAGAACTTCAGGTTGGTGATGAACTTGCCGACGTTCGGGCATTCGGTGAGGTAGCCGGCGCGGATGTTGGTGTAGACCGAGGCGCCGCCGAAGTTCGGGCCGAAGGTCGCGTCGCCGCCCGTCAGGTAGGTCAGCTTGAAGTTGGAGTTCATCGGGTGCGGAGCCCAGCCGAGGAAGACGACCGGCGAGCCGTCCTGTTCGGCGCGGGCGACCTGGGCGAGCATGCCCTGTTCGGAGGATTCGACGACTTCGAAGCCTTCGAGGCCGAATTCGTTCTTCTCGATCAGCTCCAGCACGATGCGGTTGCCGTCATTGCCCGGCTCGATGCCGTAGATCTTGCCTTCGAGCTCGTCCTTGTGCTTGGCGATGTCGGCAAAGTCCTTGATGCCGAGCTCGGCGCCCTTGGCGTTGGTGGCGAGCGTGTACTTCGCGCCTTCGAGGTTCGGGCCGTAGGATTCGACCGACTTGTCGTCCGTGTAGGGCTTGATGTCGTTGGCCTGGCTCGGCATCCAGTTGCCGAGGAAGACGTCGATGTCCTTGTTCTTCATCGAGGTATAGGTGACCGGCAGCGAAAGAACGGTGACGGTGGGCTCGTAGCCGAGCGCTTTGAGGATGACCGATGCGGTCGCGGTGGTCGAGGTGATGTCGGTCCAGCCGACGTCGGAGAAGCGTACGGCGGAGCAGCTTTCTGCTTCGGCCGCCATCGCCGGCACGGTGCCGAGTGCGAGGACTGCGGCGGCGGTGGCGATGGTCAGGCGGTGGAATTTGATTTTCATCATAGTGGTACTCCCGTTTTTTTTAATGTTCCCAAGTCAACATTCTATACATCACAAAAGCAAGCGCACCTGCGCATTTGCGCCTCAAACCCCTCCCTGTTTGCGACGTGGAAAAAGCCCCTTCCGATCGATTCTTAAGTCGGACTTGACCCGGCGAAGTGGCTGAAAAGGTTAATGCCACTTGACGATAGTTAAGACCGCGGCATTGCGTCCTGTGGAAAATGGCGCATGGTTGGTCTAATGTAATCAATGGACGAGCCGCATGCGCGCGGTGCGCCACGAATTCCAAAGGGAGTGTTCATGAAACTTCGCTGTCTGATCCTGGCCGCCTCGCTGACCATTCCGGCGGGTGCAGCCTTTGCCGAAGGTGATGCCGTCGCCGGCGCCAAGGTGTTCAAGCAATGCCAGGCCTGCCACACGGCCACGGAAGCCAAGAACAAGGTAGGCCCGTCGCTGATGGGCGTCGTCGACCGCAAGGTCGCCACCGTGGAGGGCTTCAAGTACTCGAAGGCCATGACCGAGTTCGGTGCCGACGGCAAGGTCTGGTCCGAGGAGCTGCTGAGCGAATACCTCCCCAAGCCGCGCGATCTGGTCAAGGGCACGACGATGACCTTTGCCGGCCTGAAGAAGCCGGAAGACATCGCCAATGTCATCGCCTACCTGAAGAACCCGGCCGCGGTTAAGTAAGCCGCCGGTTCATCGCATTCGCAAACGGGCAGCGGCGCGCAGGCGTGCCGCTGCCCGTTTTTGTCTGCCGCCCTTGCAGGCGGGGCGCCAGCCTCCATATCAGCCTTGTATTTTTCTGTCCGGCGACCGCCGCGGCGGTTCTAATATCATTGATTTGTTATAAGGTTGCGGTGACATGCCGCTTGGGCCGGACGGGTATCCGGCGACAGTTCAGGGAGACGATTGCATGGCCTCGCTACAATCCTTCGACAGCGAAATCGAGAAGACCCGCACCATGGTCAACGAGGTGAGGGGCAAGATGGAGCAGTCGAGCGTGGTGCTCGACCAGTTTGCCAAAGCCGACACCAAGCTGGGCGACGTCAACTTCGACATCGAGAACGCGCGCATCGAGGACGTGATCAAGCAGCAGAAGGTGATGGAGGCGAACATCGCCGACCTGATCATCGGGCTGGAGGATGCGACCAACGTGTTCGGCGCCGAGTTCGAGAGCATGAAAAGCTATTCCGGCTACGAGAAGTTCATCGGCATCTTCTCCAAGCAGAAGGCGCAGCGCATGCGCACCGAGCGGGTGCGCAACATGTCGCTCGCCGGCAACCTGCAGGAACTGCTGGCCAAGTCCGACAGCATCGTCGGCATCCTGAAGGAGCAGCGCACCGTTCTCGACCAGCGCTACAAGAGTTCCGAGGCGAGCCTGATCCAGGTGATCGAACGGCGCAAGGTGACGATCGCGACGCTGGAGACGACGCAGAAGCGCATTGAGGAACTCAACCCGATGCTGCTCGACATCGAGAACCGGATTGCCGCCTCGACCGACCAGTCGGCCCGGACCGAGCTCGAGGGCGAGCGCTCGAAGCTTGCGACCGAATACAACCAGGCTCAGGCCAAGGAACAGGAGCTCCTGGCCGAGAGCCAGACGCTCGAACGCTATACCTCGATGTTCCAGACCTTCGTCGACAGCCTGAACAACCAGATCGCCGCGCAGAACACGCTGATCAACAAGCTGACCATCGATACCGAGCAGCGCATCGTGCTCTACAAGGCTCTGGAAGACTCGCTGAAGACGGCGGCCCAGCAGGACGTCGCCCACAAGATCAACACGCTCGGCAGTCAGGTCGACACCGCGGCCGAGGAGACCATGGCCGGCGTCGGCGCCGCCGCGCAGAAGCATATCGGCGACCTGCTCGAGCTGCACGAGAAGAACATGCTGGCCACCCAGGACATCCAGCGCCGCAAGAAGCTCGCCGACGAGGCCTTCGCACGGCGCTTCCAGACTGTTCTCGACAAGCACAATGCGGCCAATTACGTGAAGTCGTGACGCCCGTTTGGGGTGTCGGGGGGGCGGAGCGATCTTGCCGCGCCCCTTCGGCAAGGCACGCGAAGCGCGCGCCGCCTTTGCCGGATCCATATTTCAGAGGATTTTCATTGGGGGACTGAATGACCAAATTTCTTCTGGGTGCCGCCCCGGGCGGCGAGGGGACGACGGGCTCGCGACGACTGCTGGGCAAGACCGTCGTGATCGCGGCGCTTGTCTTCCTCGTCTTCGTCGTTGGCCTCAAGTCCTTCTACACCATCGACGAGGGCGAACGCGGCGTCATCCTGAGAACCGGCGCCGTCGTTGGCACCGCCGAGCCGGGCCTCGGTTTCAAGATCCCCTTTCTCGATCGCGTGGTGAAGATCAGCGTCCAGAGTCGCGCGCAGATCTATGACGAGGTTCCGGCCTATTCGCGCGACCAGCAGGCCGCCGTGATCAAGCTTTCCGTCAACTACCGGCTGCCCGCCGGCGAGGTCGAGCGCATCTATGCGGATTATGGCAGCGAGCAGGGCCTGGTCGAGCGGTTGATCGACCGGCGCGTGTTCGAGCAGGCGAAGAACGTGTTCGGGCAGTTCAATGCCGTGACCGCCATCCAGGAACGCGTAAGGCTGAATGCCGAGACCGAGACGGCCATCCGCGATTCCGTCAAGGGTCCGGTGATGATCGACAGCGTGCAGATCGAGAACATCGATTTCTCCGATGTCTATGAGCAATCGATCGAAAACCGCATGCTGGCGGAGGTCGAGGTGCAGAAGCTGCGCCAGAACGCCGAGCGCGAGAAGGTTCAGGCCGAGATCACCGTGACCCAGGCGAACGCCCAGGCCGACGCCGTGCGGGCCCAGGCCGAGGCGCAGGCAGCGGCGACCCGGCTTGCAGGCGATGCGGAAGCCGATGCGATCCGCGCCAAGGGTGCGGCCCTGCGCGACAACCCCTCGCTCATCGAATTGACGGCGGCGGAACGCTGGGACGGCCAGTTGCCGACCACGATGATTCCCGGAGCGGCCGTGCCTTTCATCGGCGTGAAGTAAGGTCGCGGCGCCGCGACGGCGAAGACCATTGGAAGAATGCAGACGATGCTCGAACAGAACGGCGCACCCGTCGCCCAGTATTTCAACTTCATCCGCGCCGCGCTCGGCGGGCTGGAGATCTATCTGTCCAATCCGGACCTGGCGCTGGCGGGCGGCGGGTTTGCCGGCCAGCTTCTCTTGCCCTATGTGGCGCGGCTGAAGAATTCCTTCGCCTGCTGGGAAAACCGGATCGGTTTTACCGAGCAGTTCCGTATCTCCCGCGCCGAGAGCGGCTTTCCGGTGTTCCAGAACGTGCTGGAGCTGGAGAACGACCGGCTGACCGCGGACAAGCGGCTCGCCACTATTCCCGACGCCCAGGCGATCCGGGCCGAAATGGCCGATTTCATCCTGCGCACCAAGGCCTTTCCCGGTGCTCTTCAGTCGCAGATGGCCGAGCGCATCTACCTCGAGCAGATCGGCAAGGGCGACATCTTCTCGCCCTTTGTCCTGCCGGAGACGGTGCGCGTCGCGGTCAACGAGAAATCGGGAAGGCCTTACTATGTCGTAACCTGGGCGGTGTTCGACGGGTCGAACACGCTGCCGATGGTCTATGTCGCCGGCATCGAGGACTCCTCGGAGAATATCCGGGAGCTGCTGGTCGGCCAGGACGGCAAGATCAATCCGGACCTCGACATTCCGCTGCCGGTCGGCGGTCTGCTCAACCCGCAGCTTGCAGCGCAGTTCGACGATTTCGCCTCGAAGAACGGCGCCTATTCGCTGACGCCGGCGACGATCGCCACCAACATGGACAAGGATTTTCCGACGCTGCATCCCAAGCAGCTGAGGCGCATCGTGCTCGGGCCTTTCTATTCCGCGGGCATCACCGAGAACAATGCGCGCATCAACGAGATCCTGTCGCGTGTCAGGAAGCCCGAAAACGCCTGGCTGCTGACCTGGACCATGCAGGAAGTGTTTTCAAAGGCCGAACGGCCGGCGACCAAGGGCTTCTTCTCCTCGACCCCGGCGATGCAGGAATTCCACATCGACACCAACGACCTCGAGGCCGCCCGCATGGGCGTCTCGGCCTATGAGAAGCATGCGCTGGTGCCGCACGACGCCTATCAGGCGCTTTATGCCTCGGGCGAGGCCAATGCGATCTTTGGCAATTACAAGGTCCATGTCATTTCCGGGAACAACGTCGTCAGCGAGGTCTAGCCGATGAGCAACGGGTTGAACGCAGGCCTCACCACCCTTCGCGAGGAAGAGATTGCCCGGCATCTGGCCGTGGCGCAGGCGCTGGTGACGCGGTTCGTGGCGCTCGATCCGGGCGAGGGGGCGACCGGCACGACGCTGGCCGGCACCGGGCGGCGCTTCGTCTCGACGGTCTCGACGGGGGGCGTGCGGCGCACCCGCGAGGTGGAACTGGCAAAAACCATCCAGTCGTCCGGCAGCAGCGATCCGCTTCTGTCGCCGACCCAGCATGGCGTGCTCTACCGGGTGAGGCGCGGTATTCAGGTGGCGCTGGCGATCGGCGAGGTCTTTGGTCGGCAGACGGATCTGGAACAGTTGCAGGCGCGCAATGTGACGGCACCCCTGCAGGGCGAGGAGGCTGCCCGGTTCAAGGCGCTCTTGTCGGCCTCGGCCTATGTCGCAGCCTTTTCGCTGGCCGCCTATCTGCTCTCGACGCTGGCTGGCGAAAGCGAGCCGGTCAACGATACGCCGGAACCTGACTTCCTGTTCGACACGCCTCAGGATGCGCTGAAAAGCATGGTGGCCGGGCTCGATGCGGCGCTCAAAGGGGCCGCCGACGACGCGACGCTCGGGCAGCGGGCGCGGGCCTTTGCCCGCGCGGCGATCGACGGGCTCCTGACCCGCAAGGCGCGGTTCACCGGGCTTTCATCGTTCGAGAACACCCATATCCGCATCGACCAGGACAACTTCACCCTCGACGGCTTCGACGTCGCGCCCGGCCAGAGGCGCAAGCCGCTGGTGATGACCTTCAAGAAGCCGGAGGAGATCGTCGGCAACCATATCGCCAAGTTCCAGGCGATGAAGCTTGCCAAGATGCTGATGGCCTACGACTTCGACCGGCAGATGAACCCCTTCGTCGAGCTTGGCGGCTTTCTCTTCACCTTCATCGGCGACGGCATGCCGGGGACCGGCAAGACCATCCTCATCCAGATGATCGCGGGTCTGCTCAACGACTACTGCCAGGTCGCCGGCTATGGCTTCCACTACGAGAATTTCGGCGTCGACCAGATCTCGTCCTACCAGGGCAAGTCGGGCCAGAACTGCAAGGCCTTCATCGACAATGTCGTCAATCCGCGCGTCATCGGCTTCGGCACGATCGACGATGTCGACCAGGTGGCGGCGAAGCGTTCCGACGACAGGGCGTCGGCCGGCCAGCACGAGATCACCGCTGTCTTGATGGAGGCCTTTGCCGGGGCGTCCACCGTGGTGCGCGGCAATTGCACCTTCGGCATGTTTTCCAACTATCCCGAGAATGTCGACGATGCGCTCAGGCAACGCGCCGGGGCGCGCTGGCTGGTCGACGGGCCGCAGACGGAAGAGGACTATATCGACATCTTCGCGCTGCTGATCGGCAAGAACCATTCGATCCCGCTCGGCGATCATCAGCTGTTCGCCAACCAGGAGATCAAGCGGGCGGTCGGTGTGTCCTACGAGAAGCACGGCCGGCCGGAGGAAGAGGGGCTCGTTAAGGTCTGGGAGCGGTTCGAGAAGGAACGCGGGCGGATCGAGACGCTTGCCGACATCGGCGCCTATCTGCACGAGATCAAGCTGGCCGAGCCGCGGTTCACCGGCCGGGCGATCAAGAACATCACCGACGCGGTGAAGATGCGGGCGATGGATGTCGAACTGCCGGACGAGTGGTTCGGGACGCCGGAGGCCTTCATGCACAAGGGCTACGACGAGAAGAAGGCGATGATCGCCGAGTTGCGCGGGCCGGTGACGATGGAAATGATCTGCCAAGAGATCAACCGCTATGCCGACAGCGAATTCCGCTATGCCGACAAGTCGGACGAGGCGGCGGTGAGCGAGATCATCCGGCGCGAACGACAGCGCGAACGGGCGATCGGCGCGATCGAGGCGATGAAGCGAGAGGGGAAGTGGTAGACGGCGCTATTTTGCCAGCATCTGAGCCGCCCTTGCCCCTCATCCGCCCTTCGGGCACCTTCTCCCCGTAAACGGGGAGAAGGGACGGCGGCCGACGCAGGCGACTTCCCTCTCCCCGCTTGCGGGGAGAGGGTTAGGGTGAGGGGCAATCTTCTGGCGAGGCGTTATGAGGGGGCCGAACAGACGCAAGACAACCCGCGCACGAAGCTTGCGGCATGTCGATAACGATGCCGAGGCTGTGTTGTGGTACGAGCTTAGGGGGCGGCGGTTGAATGGCTTTAAGTTTGTCCGACAATTGCCCATCGGACCGTATTTCGCAGACTTCGCATGCCGTGAAGCTCTGCTCGTGGTAGAGATTGACGGTCACCAACATGCCGAAAGCGAATATGACGAGAAACGGAATGCCTTTATGAACCTGAACGGTTGGTCTGTGGCGCGGTTCTGGAACACCGACGTGCTGCTGGAGCGTGGCGCTGTGCTGGAGACAATTGTGGCGGTGCTTGACTGCCGGATCGCGGAACCATGCCGTAGCCGCGATTTCGCGTTCCTTCCATCGAGCGACAACAAATGAACCGTCTCCTCGAAGCCGAACTGATCTACGGCCGGCTGCTCGCCGTCACCGAGCCGCATCTCGTCGCGCGCTACAACAAGGCGCTGTCCGGGTTCGGGTTGAAGCCGACGGCGCTTGCCGAGTTCGATATCGACATGACCGGCTTTTCGCCGCAGGTCGCCGACGAGCTGGGCGACAGGGACTATCTCGATCCCAACCGGGTGAACCGTCGCTTCATCGTGCTGACGCCCGAGCAGGAGAGCCTGCCGGTCGTTCATACGAGCTTTTCCAACACGGCCGGTCTGATGCATGAGTTCTTCACCGCCAATGCGCGTGCGATCAACGCGGTGACGATCAAGGATGCGCTCTACGGCGAGATCGAGGATTCGGTCGCGACGGTCGAGAGCCTCGAAGACCTGCTGTCGATCAACGAGGTGCAGTTCAAGGTGCTCTCCGCCGAGGATCTGCTCGGCAAGGCCGCGGAGCTTCGCCGCCTGTCCGACCGCCTGCAGAGCGAGCCCGACGCCTGGCGCGACGACGCACTGCTCAATCGCATGGTCGAGCTTGCCAAGCTGACCGGCGACATCCGCCAGAATGTGCTGGTGCCGGACAAGCTGGTGTTCCGCCACGACGCCTTCTGGGCCAATCATTTCGGCGGCACCTATGTCTTCGTCGACGACAAGATCACCACGGTGATCTGCGATCCCTCCGCGCCGGGCTTTCGCCGGTCGCGGCCGTGGCAGGTCAGCTACATCTCGATCAAGGATCCGGCGCAGATCTTCGATTTCCTCACCAAGACCGGACGGGTCGAGCTGCCGCGGGCAAGCTGGGTCGAAAGCTCGGGGCTTCTCGCCCATCGCGCCGAGATGGCGGCGCTCGGCATCGCCTATGCGGCCGATCCGGCGATGGATTTCTCCAAGGCCGACGCCGTTTGGCTGCAGACCTTCATCCACCGCAATGCCGAGCGCGTGGCGGCCGAGGGCAGCTATCCCTTCCTGCAGGAGATGATCCGGGCGGTCGGGGTTTCCGGCAGCATCCGCATCGACGAGGTGGAGGCGCAGAGACGCTTTCTGCTGGTCCGGGCGCGGCCGGACCATGCCGACCAGTGGCTCACCAACCGCCTGATCTCGCAGATGACGCCGATGGACTTCGTGTCGCGGTTCATTTTCGACAAGCAGGGCTTTTATGATGCCTACGAAGGGTTTAGCGATGGCTTCCGGGAATTCGTTGTATCACGCCTGTCGCAGACCTATCTGCAGGACAAGACGGGTTTCCGCAAACGCCTCTACGGCATAGGAGAAGACGACAATGCTTGATCCGATCATCGCGTTCTTCCAACGCGTCTTTGCCGCCATCGGGCGCGGCATCGGAATGGTGGTGGCCGCAATCTTCTGGCCGTTCCTGGCGGCGCACAGCTGGTATCAGCGGCGCAACTGGCTGATCAAGATCCCGGTCCTGCTGTTCGTGCTGGTGCTGCTCGCCTTCTATGGCCAGTTCATCTGGCGCACTCAGGTCTGGTACGGTTTCGATCCGGAATTCGCCCAGGCCTACAAGTTCTCGGCGCGCCAGGTCGCGGCGGGGCAGGAGAACGCTGCCAAGCCGGGGACCTGCCAGAATTCGGCGATCGTCACAGTGGTAGCTGACCTCACCGATACCAACGTCAACCAGAACATCTGGATCTCGTCCTCGCTGATCTACAAGCTCGGCCTGTTCGGGATGGACTGGGACCATACCCCGTTCTTCGACAACAAGGCGTCGTTCCAGCGCGGCGCCAACCAGGTGGCGCGGCGCCTGGCGATCGAGCTTGCCGACAATCTCGGCCGCGTGCGCGGCACGTCGAGCATCAACAACGACCTGCAGGACGCCCGCGGCAATATCCAATTCGACGAAGGCACCTGGTATTTCGGCACCGATCCCTTGGGCTTCAAGACGCCGACGCCGAACTACTACCGCTCGGCCGTGGAAAGCTGGCGCAAGTTCAATTCCTCGCTCGAGACCTGCGCCGCCGTGTTCGACGCGCGCGCGGACAATCTCGTTCAGTTGCTCGACCGCATGGCGAGCGACCTCGGCAACACCTCCGACATTCTTCGCCGCCGTTCGGAAGAGTTCAATGCCGGCTGGTTCGACACGCGCGCCGACGACCGCTTCTGGTTCGCCTATGGCCAGCTCTATGCGCAGTATGCGCTGCTGCAGGCGACCCGCGCCGACTTCGTCGACGTCATCCGCGAGCGCAACCTGACTGCCATCTGGACCGAAATGGAAAAGCAGCTGCAGGGCGCGCTGCGCATCCAGCCGGCGATCATCTCCAACGGTTCGGAGGACGGCTGGATCATGCCGACCCATCTGGCGACGATGGGATTCTATATCCTGAGGGTGCGTTCCAACATGGTCGAACTGCGCTCGGTGCTGGACCGCTAAGCGCTCTTGCCGGCCCGCCAGCGGCGGGTCGGCTTCTCCGCCTTCAGTCGTCGCCGTCGGAGAATGCCGCGGTGCGCAGGCGCTCGAAGAATTCGTAGGTGATGCCGACGATCTCGCCGGACGTGCCGGGCTTCTCGCGGAACTTGCCGACGGTGCGGACGAACTTCCAGTCGGCGCCGCGCTTGACCCGGTAGATCATGTGATAGCTCTGCTTCTGCGCCGAACAGCGTTCGAAGCATTCCATCAGGATCGGAAGATCGTCAGGGTGGATGTGCTCGCGGAACTCGACGAGGTTCATTCTGCCGTCTTCCGACTGCATGTCGAAGATGCGGTAGACGTCCGGCGTGGCGAGGAAAAGACCGGTGTCGAGATTGATGCTCCAGAAGCCGTAGAGGCGGAAGGCCTGGGCGAGTTCGACCACCTCGCGCTCGGTCATGCCGACCGACGTGCAGTCCTGGAATTCCTTGTGATCGAGTTGGTCGAAACGCAGGGGCAATTTAAGTTCTCTTTCCCCTGATCGCAGGCATGCCCACATTCCACCAGGAATCAATTGATCAGCTTCAGTCGAATTGCCTTGGCTACCAATTGCGTCCTGTTGACGCAATCCAACTTTTTGATGGCATTCGTCATGTAGGCGTTGACCGTGTGGTCGGAGAGCGAGAGGATCTGGCCGATTTCGACGGAGGTCTTGCCCTGGGCGGTCCAACGCAGTACCTCGAGTTCGCGGGCCGACAGCACGTTCGGAACGGCGATCTCGGCGCGGCGCATGCGGTCGAACACGTCGAAGGCGTGCAGCGAGATCATGCCGAGTTCGTTCATCTCCACCTGATGCAGCGGCGAGCGCTTGCCGTCATAGCGCAGGAAGTAGCGGCCCGAGTCGATCGAGGTCATCGGGAAGATGGCGCCCATCAGCAGATCGTAGCGGCTCATCAGATCGTGCATTTTCTGCGGGCAATCGAAGCTCGCCGATGGGCCGGACTGCCCGAGATGCCAGGTCTGCGGCAGGACCGAATTGCTGAACTTGGGCAGGATCGGGCAGTAGCGCAGGAACTGGTGCTTGTCGAATTCGCGGGCGAATTGCGGTGGCAGCGTGCTCTCGAGCACGAGCGGAGTGATCGCGATGTCGTTGGGGCTGGGCGCCGCCATGACCGTCACGTGGTCGAGGCCGAATTCTCCGACAACACGGCCCATGACACTCATAAAATGAGCGCGTGTCTGGCTGCTCGCTATTTCACCGCTCAGCAGCGATTGACGGTCGGCGGAAATCATATGTGAATTCGAAAGTTGAGAGAAGGGAATATGTTAACGATAACAAATATATCAGTTCTTCTGAAAAGCCAGCACTTTCTTACTGTGGAATGGAACAATGTCCACGCGCAAAGCCGAAAAAGCCCGTCACGTGGTAAACAAAGGATGGGGATAGCGGCCCGCCCTAGACCGGCAGGGCCGAGCCCGTCTTGACCTCTTCCATGACGGCATAGGTATGGGTTTCACGCACGCCCGGGAGCGGCAGGATGACCTCCGACAGGAACTGGCGATAGGCCTCCATGCCGGCCACGCGCGCCTTTACCAGATAGTCGAACCCGCCTGCCACCATGTGGCACTCCATCACGTCGTCCGAGCGCTTTACCGCCTGGGCAAAGGCGTCGAAAACATCGGGCGTGGTGCGGTCGAGCTTGACCTCGATGAACACAAGCAAGTTGCGTCCGAGCTTCTCCGGGGACAGAATGGCCATGTAGCCGGTAATGATGCCGTCGCGAGTCAGCCGGCGGACACGTTCGGCTGTCGCGGTCGGCGAAAGGCTGACGCGCTCGGCGAGTTCGATATTGGTCAGCCGACCCTCTTTCTGCAGGGTCTTGAGGATCTTCCGGTCCAGTCTGTCGAGTTCTTTCATCAAAAGCTACCATATGTCAAAAGTATAGTTATAGTCACTGACTATACACCAAAAATCAGCGATTAAAATCATCAATCTGTCGATACCTTGCCGATAACACGGAGGTGACAATGATCAAGAGTGCCATGCCAGATTTCCCCCGCTTTTCCGCGCCTTTCGCCGGCGACGACGACCAGTTGATGCGCGGCTTTGCCGCCCGCCTGACGCTCGGCGCCCAGCAGAATGCCGCGATCGACCAGCGCGCCACGCGCTTCATCGAGGCGATCCGCGACAATTCCGGCTCGATCGGCGGCGTGGAGGACTTCCTGCGGGAATACGGCCTGTCGACCCGCGAGGGCCTGGCGCTGATGGTGCTGGCGGAAGCGCTGCTGCGGGTGCCCGATGCGCTGACGCAGGACCGGCTGATCGAGGACAAGCTGAAAGAGGGCGGCTGGAGCGAGCATGAAGCGCACGGCGACAGCTGGTTCGTCTCGGCCTCGGCCTGGGCACTCGGCTTGTCCGCCCGCGTGATCCGCCCCGGCGAGACGCCGGAAGGCGTGGTGCGCGGCCTGGTCAAGCGGCTCGGCCTGCCGACCGTGCGCTCCGCCACCAAGCAGGCCATGCGTTTCCTCGGCCATCACTTCGTGCTCGGCGAAAACATGAAGGACGCGCTCGGCCGCGCCGCCAAGAGCGAGGAGAAGGGCTATCGCCATTCCTTCGACATGCTGGGCGAGGGCGCCCGCACCGCGGAAGACGCCAAGCGCTATTTCAAGTCCTATGCCGACGCGATCGAATCGATCGGCGCCTTCATGGCCAAGCACGGCAAGGGCAGCCAGCTGCCGGACCGCATGGGCATTTCGGTCAAGCTCTCGGCGCTGCATCCGCGTTATCTCGCCACCCATCATGACCGGGTAATGCGCGAGCTGGTTCCGGATCTCCTGAAGCTTGCGCAGATGGCCAAGGCACACCAGCTGAACTTTACCGTCGACGCCGAGGAAGCCGACCGGCTCGAGCTGTCGCTTGACGTCATCGGCGCGGTGTTCTCCGATCCGTCGCTGGCCGGTTGGGACGGTTTCGGCCTTGCCATCCAGGCCTACCAGAAACGCGCGCCGCAGGTGATCGACTATATCGACGACCTGTGCAAGCGGAACGGCCGGCGCATGATGGTGCGCCTCGTCAAGGGCGCCTATTGGGACACCGAGGTGAAGCGGGCGCAGGAACGCGGCCTCGACGACTATCCGGTCTGGACGCGCAAGCCGGCGACGGACCTGTCCTATCTCGCCTGCGCTGCACAGATGCTGGCCAAGCGCGAACGGATCTTCCCGCAGTTCGCCACCCACAACGCGCTCACCGTGTCGATGATCCTGGAACTGGCCGGCGCCGACCGCACCGGCTTCGAATTCCAGCGTCTGCACGGCATGGGCGAAGCGCTCTACAACAACCTTCTGTCCGGCAATGAGCGCATCGCCTGCCGCATCTATGCGCCGGTCGGCGGCTACCGCGACTTGCTCGCCTATCTGGTGCGCCGCCTGCTGGAGAACGGCGCCAACTCGTCCTTCGTCGCCGTTGCCGGCGACAAGAACGTGCCGATCGCCAACCTGCTGGAGCGGCCGGTCGAACGGCTCGGCATCGACCAGGGCAAGAGCGTGCGCCACAACCAGATCCCCATGCCGCTTGAGCTCTACGGCGAGCGCAAGAACAGCGCCGGCTTCGAGTTCGGTCATCGCGAGAGCCTGAAAGGCCTGATCGCGTCGCTGGCCGGCCAGACGGCCAAGGTCGATGCGACCCCGCTGGTTCCCGGCGCAACGGGCCAGGCGGAGGCCGTGCCGGTCTTGTCGCCGGCCGACCGCAGCCGGGTCGTCGGCACCGTGCGCAATGCCGCCGTTGCCGACGTCGATCGTGCCTTTGCCGCGGGCCGCAAGGGCTTTGCCACCTGGTCGAAGCTGCCGGTCGAGGACCGCGCCGCCTGCCTCGACAAGACCGGCGACCTACTGGAAGCCAATCGCGACCGATTGCTGGCGCTGCTCTCCGCCGAAGCCGGCAAGACGCTGGACGACGGCATTGCCGAAATCCGCGAAGCCGTCGATTTCTGCCGCTACTACGCCGCCCAGGCGCGCAAGCTGTTCGGCGAGGCCGAGGCCATGCCCGGCCCGACCGGCGAGAGCAACCGGCTCCTCTGGCGCGGCCGCGGCGTCTTTGCCTGCATCTCGCCCTGGAACTTCCCGTTGGCAATCTTCCTCGGCCAGATCTCGGCCGCACTCGTCGCCGGCAATGCGGTCGTCGCCAAGCCTGCGCCGCAGACGCCGCTCATTGCCTATGAAGCCGTCAAGCTGATGCACCAGGCCGGCATTCCGGCCGATGTGGTGATGCTTCTGCCGGGTGGTCCGGAGATCGGGGCCGCCATTTCGGCCCATCCGCAGCTCGGCGGCCTTGCCTTCACCGGCTCGACCGGAACGGCGCAGGCGATCAACCGGACGCTGGCCGCCAAGAACGGCCCGATCGTGCCGCTGATCGCCGAAACCGGCGGCATCAACGCGATGATCGTCGATGCGACGGCGCTGGCCGAACAGGTGGCCGACGACGTCGTCATGTCGGCCTTCCGCTCGGCCGGCCAGCGCTGCTCGGCGCTGCGCATCCTCTATCTCCAGGAAGACATTGCCGATGGCATGCTGGAAATGATCGAGGGGGCGGCGCGCGAACTCAATCTCGGCGATCCGGCGCTCACCACGACCGATGTCGGCCCGGTGATCGACGAAAAGCAGAAGGCCATGCTCGAAGGCCATGTGGCCGAGATGCGCAAGGGCCAGAAGGTCCGCTATGCCGGCACGGTGCCGAACACGGGCAATTTCTTCGCCCCGCATATCATCGAGCTCGACCGGCCGGAGGCGCTGACCAGGGAAGTGT
This sequence comes from Rhizobium sp. Q54, assembly GCA_943370615.1. Lineage (GTDB taxonomy): Bacteria > Pseudomonadota > Alphaproteobacteria > Rhizobiales > Rhizobiaceae > Allorhizobium. Next base: position 22,966 of record CALRRQ020000011.1, on the reverse strand, counting down.
TCGGCCCGGTGCTGCACGTGGTGCGGTGGAAGGCCAAGGATCTCGGCAAGGTGATCGAATCGATCAATGCCACCGGCTACGGCCTGACGCTCGGGGTGCACAGCCGCATCGAGGCGACCATCCGCACCGTCACAGAGGCGCTCGACACCGGCAATGTCTACATCAACCGCAACATGATCGGCGCGGTGGTCGGCACCCAGCCGTTCGGCGGATCGGGCCTGTCGGGCACCGGTTTCAAGGCCGGCGGTCCGGCCTATCTGATGCGCTTTGCCGTGGAGCAGGTGATCTCGGTGAATACCGCCGCTGCCGGCGGTAATGCCAGCCTGATCGCCATCGGCGAAGGCTGATCGGCAGAAAAACGGAGCGGGAGGCGAAAGCCTCCCGCCTTTTCATTCCTTGTCGTCGTAAAGTGCCTTCTTCTTGTTCATCATCACCTCGAGGAAGCCGAGCATGACGGCGGAGACGACGAAGGCGAGGTGCATGATGGTCAGCCACATGATCTTGCCGTCGGTGAACTGGCTGGAGTTCAGAAAGACCTGCAGCAGGTGGATCGACGAGATGGCGACGATCGACGAGGCGACCTTGATCTTCAGGCTGCCGGAATCGAGCTTGCCGAGGAAGGAGACCTGGTCCTCGGCCTCGTCGAAGCGGCTGACGAAGTTCTCGTAGCCGGAAATCATCACCATGACGATCAGGCTCGCCACCAGGGCGGCATCGATCAGACCGAGCATTGCGAGGATCATCTCCGCCTCGCTGTAGATGAAGACATTGCCGGCGACCTTGAGGAACTTGTAGCCGAAGGACACCGCATACACGGCGAGTGCCGCGACCAATCCCAGATAGAAAGCGACGAGGATCCAGCGGCTCGACAGGATGATCCGTTCGACCAGCAATTCGAGGGATTTCATGGCGGCATTGCTCCACAGGCGTTGGATTTCGGCTGGCAGACATAGGCGGAGCGCGCGTCGGCCGCAAGACCGACGGACGCAGTGGTTGCGCCAGATCCGGGCGGGACGGCCGATCGCCGGCAATTTTCGCCCAAGGGGCCGCAATCGTTTCCTTTTCTGTCGCTGTCGGATAAATCCTAGGCCAGATTGCTATCGCCTTGGCGGCGACTCTGCGATCTAGTGTCGACAGAGCGGCCGCAAGAGCCGAAGCGGGCCAGGGGGAGTTTGCAGTCCATGCATGAATTCAAGTCCGACATCGAGATCGCCCGTGCGGCGTCCAAGAAACCGATCCAGGAGATCGGCGCGAAACTCGGCATTCCGGTCGAGCAGCTCGTGCCCTACGGCCACGACAAGGCCAAGGTCTCCGCCGAATTCATCCGCTCGCTGGAGGGCCGCCCGAACGGCAGGCTGATCCTGGTCACGGCGATCAACCCGACGCCGGCCGGCGAGGGCAAGACGACGACGACCGTCGGCCTGGTGGACGGACTGAACCGCATCGGCAAAAAGGCGATGGTCTGCATCCGCGAGCCCTCGCTCGGACCGTGTTTCGGCGTCAAGGGCGGGGCGGCCGGCGGCGGCCATGCGCAGGTCGTGCCGATGGAAGACATCAACCTGCACTTCACCGGCGATTTCCACGCCATCACCTCGGCCCACAATCTGCTGTCGGCGTTGATCGACAACCACATCTACTGGGGCAACGAGCAGGGCATCGACGTGCGCCGCGTCAGCTGGCGCCGGGTGATGGACATGAACGACCGGGCGTTGCGCGAGATCGTCTGTTCGCTGGGCGGCCCGTCCAACGGCTTCCCGCGCGAAAGCGGCTTCGACATCACGGTTGCTTCCGAGGTCATGGCTATCCTGTGTCTCTCCGCCGATCTCGCCGATCTCGAACGGCGCCTCGGCGACATCATCGTCGGCTACCGGCGCGACAGGAGCCCGGTTTTTGCCCGCGACCTCAAGGCCGACGGGGCGATGACCGTGCTTCTGAAGGATGCGATGCAGCCGAACCTGGTGCAGACGCTGGAGAACAATCCGGCCTTCGTGCATGGCGGGCCGTTCGCCAACATCGCCCATGGCTGCAATTCGGTGATCGCCACCCGCACGGCGCTGAAGCTCGCCCACTATGTGGTGACGGAGGCCGGTTTCGGCGCCGATCTCGGGGCGGAGAAGTTTTTCGACATCAAGTGCCGCAAGGCGGGGCTCGAACCGGCCGCCGCTGTCATCGTCGCGACGGTGCGGGCGCTCAAGATGAACGGCGGGGTGAAGAAGGACGATCTCGGCATCGAGAATGTCGAGGCGCTGACGCGCGGCTGCGCCAATCTCGGCCGCCATGTCGCCAATGTCCGCCGCTTCGGCGTGCCGGTTATCGTCGCCATCAACCACTTCACCTCGGATACCGAGGCGGAGGTCGCGGCGGTCAAGGACTATGTCGCCCGCCTCGGGACCGATGCTGTTTTGTGCCGCCATTGGGCGGACGGTTCGGCGGGCATCGAGGAGCTGGCGCACCGGGTGGCGGAACTCGCCGATTCCGGTCAGGCCGCGTTCAAGCCGCTCTATCCGGACGCCCTGCCGTTGATGGAGAAGATCGAGACGGTGGCGTCGAAGATCTATCACGCTGCCGAGGTGACCGCCGACAAGGCGGTGCGCGACCAGCTCGCCCAATGGGAGGCGCAGGGCTATGGACACCTGCCGGTGTGCATGGCGAAGACGCAGTATTCCTTCTCCACCGATCCGACGCTGCGCGGCGCGCCGGAAGGGCATGTCGTGCATGTGCGGGAAGTGCGGCTCTCGGCGGGGGCGGGCTTCGTGGTCGCCATTACCGGCGAGATCATGACCATGCCCGGCCTGCCGCGTTCGCCGGCGGCGGAGCGCATCGTGCTCAACGAGCAGGGTTTCATCGAGGGGCTCTTCTAGGCCGATTTCGCCGTTTCTCGAGGTCCGGCCGGCAAGGCCGATGTGGCTTTTCGGCATGCGTGCACCAGCGCGATAAAACATGATAAATAAAATCATGTTTTATATGTTGACTCGAACAATCATGTTTTATAGATGGCATTGAGAGGGCAGTTGCAGCCCTTCGCCACGTTTTAGACACACATTGATCCGGCCGGGCGCTGCGGATGCACATCCGCGGCTGGGGACATCTGCGGCCGCGGATAAAGGGAATTTTATGGGCTCGCATCCTTTCAGAGCAATCCTCATGACCTGCACGGCGCTCGCCGGGCTGATCCCGGCCTCGAGCGCCTTTTCGCAAAGCGCCACGGACCAGCCGTCCGGCGAAACGCAGCTCCAGACCATCCTGGTCAAGGGCAAGCGTTTGCCGGCCGGCTCGGCGGCGGACACGCCGCTCGCCACCGAGACGACAGCGGCCGAGATCGAGAAGAAGCAGATCACCAGCATCGACGAGCTCGGCAATACCACCGAGCCCGGCGTCTCGACCGGCTTTGCCGGTGCGGGCGTCAACATTCGCGGCCTCGAGGCCGACCGGGTGCTGACGACGATCGACGGCATCCCGATCCCTTATCTCGTCAACGACGCCCGCCAGGCCGGCGCCACCTCGCTTGGCTCCTCGACGCGCGCCGATGGCGGCATCGACACCTTCGACTTCTCGACGCTCTCGACCGTCGACATCATGCGCGGCGCCGATTCCAGCCGTGCCGGTTCCGGAGCACTCGGCGGGGCGATGATCCTGCGCACGCTGGAGCCGGAGGACCTGATCGCCGAGGGCGCCACCTTCGGCGGCATGGCCAAGACGACCTATGACAGCACCGACAATTCGCTCGGCGGCTCGGTCGCCATCGCCAAGAAGGTCGAGAACACCTCGATCCTGTTCCAGGGCGGCTACAAGGCCGGCCACGAGCGCGACAACCAGGGGTCCGTCGGCGGAACGGGGGCCACCCGCTCGGAAGCCAACCCGGCCGACTTCGACCAGCACAATCTGCTGTTCAAGCTGCGCCAGGATTTCGGCGCCGGCCACATGATCGGCCTGACGGCCGAGCGCTTCCGCAAGGACATCGCCACCGATCTGAAGACCGAGGAAAGTGCTGCGCGCAACTATTCCGAACTCGACGGCGACGAGCTGAAGCAGCGCGACCGCGTGTCGATCGACTATCGATACGACGCACCGGACCTCACCGGCCCGGTCGACAAGGCGGACCTGACGATCTACTGGCAGCGGGTGGAAACCAGCTCCGCCGTCGACGGCACGCGCGTCGGTTCGCTGGCGGGTCCCTGGTACCGCTCCAACGAGATGGACGAGCAGTCGGTCGGCGTCGTCGGATCGCTGGCCAACCAGTATGATTTCGGCACGACGCGCCACGACGTGACGATCGGCGGCAATGTCTCCTTCTCGCAATACGGCCAGTACACGGCCGGCGAGGACGTGTGCGACACGGCGGCGGTTCCGCCTTATTCGTGCTCCTTCCACCACACCAACCAGTCCGACATGCCGGATGTCGACGCCTTCCGCGTCGGGCTTTATGCCGACGACAAGATCTCGTTCGGCGACAGCGGCTTCAGCCTGACGCCCGGCATCCGCTTCGACTGGTTCGACTACCAGCCGCAGGAGACCGACGACTATCTGGCCAATAGCGGCTATGCCACCGGCGGCCTGCCGGACGATCGCAGCGACTTCCAGTTCTCGCCGAAGCTGCGCGCGGCCTACGAGATCAATCCCAAGGTCGAGCTGTTTGCCCAGTGGGCCATGGGCTTCAAGGCGCCGAATGTTTCGGAACTCTATCTCAGCTACTCGACGCCGCCGATGTACGAAGTGATCGGCAATCCCGACCTCGAATCCGAGACCAGCAACGGCTTCGAGATCGGCGCCAATCTCGGCGATGCCGAGTTCGGCGGGCGCGTGACGGCCTTCTACAACAAGTACAGGAACTTCATCGACAGCGAGACGACCTATACCAATCCGAGCTTCCCCTGGGGTTCGACCACCTACGAGAACCTCGACCGGGTGCGGATCTTCGGCTTCGAGGCACGGGCCCACAAGGTCTTCGACAACGGCTTCAATGTGCATGCCTCGTTTGCCTATGCCAATGGCGAGGACGAGGAGACCGGCGAACTCATCGACAGCGTGCCGCCGTTCAAGGGCATTGTCGGCGTCGGCTATGCCACCGAGACCTGGGGCACGGATCTGAGCTTCATCGGGGTTGCCGCCGTGGACGAGGACTCGACCGCCGAGTTCCAACCGGACGGCTACGGTCTGGTCAATCTCACCGGCTGGTGGGAGCCGGAACAGATGAAGGGGCTCAGGCTCACCGCCGGCGTCTACAACCTGTTCGACCAGGAATATTACGACGCGGTCAAATGGCGCGACATCGACCTGACTTCCAGCGCCTCGCAGCCGAAGGACTACTATTCGGAACCGGGCCGGACCTTCAAGGTTTCGATCACGCAGAAATTCTAGACGACTGATTTTCAACAGCAATGACGGGGTGGCGCAGACAGGGCGCCACCTCTTTTTTTGTTTTGCCAAACAAGGATCCCTCCTAAGAAATGCCAGGAGAAGAGAATTGTACAGACTAGATTCCAAGGATTTGCATGTAGCGGGATGCGTACTCCAAGCAAACCCTCATAACGGTGCCCACGTCAGCGTGGGCAGGCGGTTCAACCTTTTTTCCCGCTCGTGTTACAACTGCCTGCATTTCCAGCCTGCCACCGTGTATCTCGATTGCGGCATTCCGCAACTGGGCACGCGAGAGATCGGACAGGAGGTTTCCCTGTTCCGTTATTTCCAAACGATCAATAAAGACAGGTTGGCTGGGGTCGGCAGCACCTATTCCGAAGCCAGATACGGCATGTGGTTTTGAACTGCCGTAGATGTCGTGTTCTTCAAAATTTCGAGCCTCCCAAGCGTAAGTTAGTTCAGGAGAGAGTTGCCTGTCGCGGAACGCTTGTTCCTTTAGTTTTTGCTCTGATCGAATTTCCGCAATCTTGTTAAGGCGTTCGATCGTCTGCTTCCAATGTTGAAGAAACTGTTCCCGCTCGTCGCGTTGCGCTTCTGGGCGAAGTAGGGCTTTTCTGAAGTTATGTGCGTGGTGTTCCGCTCGTTGAAAACTTCGGAGAATCCGGCTCCTAATTTCTTCGTTTGACACTAGAGGGACCTCCAACTGGATTGGCGGAATTCAGGAGACTGTTGCCGTGTCCTCTGAATCTAGGTTTTGCAGTATACCCGATGCCCGTCACCGGCAGAAGCGGTAGCCACTCTTGCGCTGGATCACGTCGAGATGCAGGTGGTCCTTGTGGGCGTCGTCGCTGCCGGGGGAGAGCACGGTGGTGAAGTAGAGGCAGGCCGCGGCGTTGAGGCTGCGCTGGAAGGCGGCTGGCAAGGTGCCGTCGTCCTGGGCGGCGATCACCATGGGCACGCTGCCCTTGTCGAACTCGAGCCCGGCGATGTCGATCGCGTTGCCATAGGCATGCTCGGAGATCTTGCCGGTCGCCGCACTGTTGCGGTTGCGGCAGATATAGGCCGAGGCCTGCCGGATCGCCTTCAGTTCGCCCTTGTCGGCAAGCGCGATGCGGGCGGCGGGGATGATCGCCTCGCGCGTCATGTGCGCCAGCTGCAGGGCCGTCTCGCAGCGGAAAGTCGCTTCGGGCGCGAGCTTGATGCCGGGCAGGATTTCCCGGACGACGACCGGATTGCTCATGCCGCAGCCTTCGCCGTCGTCGATCGGATCAGCGGTTTCGAACACGGTGCCGAGCGTTTTGAGTTCAGCCAGGCAGGCGGCGAACTGCTCCGGATCTTCCGGCGCGACACGAATGGCCGCAGGCTTTGCGGGCTGAAGGCCCGGGACGGGCGGTTGACCGCGCGCCTGTGGCGGCGGGCCCGGCAGCCGGACGGCGGGGCCAGGGGCGGGCGAGGGTGCGGGAGCATCCGCCGGTTTCTCCGCCGGAACCACGTCCTCGGCAGGCGGAGGGCTAGGCGTCGGCACGGGGGCCGGGACCGGCGCGGATTGCTCGGCTTCAGGGGGCTTTTCGGCGGGGGCCGGTACGGCGGGCTGGTCCGCGGGTGCGGGCGGTTTCTCGGTCGGGACCGGGCCTGTGGGCGGCAGGGCCGCGCCGGTAAGCAGGCCGAGGCCGATGAGGATGACTGCAAGCCGCTTCGTCATTCGGCCGCCTTTCGGTTGGATGGGCACCCAAGGGAACGCGCGGCGGGACGAATGGTTGCGCGGAGCGGTCCTCCTCCTCCTGACAGGCCGGCGCATGCGCTCTGCCGGAAAATGCCGGCGGCGTGGAAAATCCCGTTGCGCGCACATGCGGGCCACGCTATGAAATCGCTCATGATCAAGTCGATGAACATCGGTAACTGGTGGTGGGCACGCTAACGCGGCCTTGACCAGTCATGTCCAACGACAAGTGACCCCAAAGCCGCCCGGATAACCTGAGGCGGCTTTTTTGTATTCAAGGCGCCTCGATCCGGGCCTTAGAAGACGGAGAAACGGAAGCATGGCGACGATCATTCGGGACGATGGCGGAGAGACCTACGAGACGCGCGGCGGGATCACCGTCACGCGCGAGCGGCGCCCGACGCCCTATGCCGACGCGATTTCGAGCTATATCGACCGGCTCGACGAACGGCGCGGCGCGGTGTTCTCGTCGAACTACGAATATCCGGGCCGTTATACGCGCTGGGATACCGCCATCATCGATCCGCCGCTCGGGCTCTCCTGCTTCGGCCGCAAGGTGTGGATCGAGGCCTATAACGAGCGTGGCGAAGTGCTGCTGTCGCTGATCGCCGACAAGCTTTCGACCGTCGCCGACCTGACGCTCGGCGCCCGCACGGCGCGGCGTCTCGACCTCGTCGTCAACGAGCCGGACCGGGTGTTCACCGAAGAAGAACGCTCGAAGATCCCGACCGTCTTCACCGTGCTTCGCGCCATCACCGACCTCTTCCATTCGGATGCGGATTCGTCGATCGGCCTGTTCGGCGCCTTCGGTTACGATCTCGCTTTCCAGTTCGACGCGATCAAGCTGTCGCTCCAGCGTCCGGGAGACCAGCGCGACATGGTGCTGTTTCTGCCGGACGAAATCCTCGTCGTCGACCATTATTCGGCCAAGGCCTGGATCGACCGCTACGATTTCGCCAAGGGCGGGCTTTCCACGAAGGATAAGTCGGGCGAGATCGCGCCCGAGCCGTTCAAGCACACCGACACCATCCCGCCGCGCGGCGACCATCGCCCCGGCGAATATGCCGAGCTGGTGGTGAAGGCCAAAGAGAGCTTCCGGCGCGGCGACCTGTTCGAGGTGGTGCCGGGGCAGAAGTTCATGGAACGCTGCGACAGCAAGCCGTCGGAGATTTCAAAGCGGCTGAAGGAAATCAACCCGTCGCCCTATTCCTTCTTCATCAATCTCGGTCACCAGGAATATCTGGTCGGCGCCTCGCCGGAAATGTTCGTGCGGGTGTCCGGCCGGCGCATCGAGACCTGCCCGATCTCGGGCACGATCAAGCGCGGCGACGATCCGATCGCCGATAGCGAACAGATCCTCAAGCTGCTGAATTCCAAGAAGGACGAGAGCGAGCTCACCATGTGCTCGGACGTCGACCGCAACGACAAGAGCCGTGTGTGCGAACCCGGTTCGGTCAAGGTCATCGGCCGCCGGCAGATCGAGATGTATTCGCGCCTGATCCACACGGTCGACCACATCGAGGGGCGCTTACGCGACGGCATGGACGCCTTCGACGGCTTCCTCTCCCACGCCTGGGCCGTCACCGTCACCGGAGCGCCGAAGCTTTGGGCGATGCGTTTCATCGAGGCGCATGAGAAGAGCCCGCGCGCCTGGTATGGCGGGGCGATCGGCATGGTCGGCTTCAACGGTGACATGAATACGGGGCTGACGCTCAGAACCGTGCGCATCAAGGACGGCATTGCCGAAGTGCGGGCCGGGGCTACGCTTCTGAACGACTCGATCCCGGAGGAGGAAGAGGCTGAAACCGAACTGAAGGCATCCGCCATGATCGCTGCCATTCGCGACGCCAAGACCGGCAATGACGGCAAGACCAAGCGCGGCGTGGCCAAGGTCGGGCAGGGGGTGAAGATCCTGCTGGTCGACCACGAGGACAGTTTCGTCCACACGCTCGCCAATTATTTCCGCCAGACCGGCGCCGAGGTCTCGACCGTGCGCACGCCGGTGCCGGAAGAAGTGTTCGACCGGATGGATCCGGACCTCGTCGTGCTGTCACCCGGACCGGGCAGCCCGAAGGATTTCGACTGCAAGGCGACGATCAAGAAGGCGCGCGCGCGTAACCTGCCGATCTTTGGCGTCTGCCTGGGCCTGCAGGCGCTTGCCGAAGCCTATGGCGGGGAGTTGCGCCAGCTGGCGGTGCCGATGCACGGCAAGCCGTCGCGCATCCGCGTGCTCGAACCGGGCCTCGTCTTCTCCGGGCTCGGCAAGGAAGTGACCGTCGGCCGCTACCACTCGATCTTCGCCGATCCGACCACGCTCGACCGCGATTTCATCATCACGGCGGAAAGCGAGGACGGCACGATCATGGGCATCGAGCACACCAAGGAACCGGTCGCCGCCGTGCAGTTCCACCCGGAATCGATCATGACCCTCGGCCACGACGCCGGCATGCGGATGATCGAGAATGTGGTCGCGCATCTGGCGCGACGGGTGAAGGTGAAGGCGGCGTAGAGCTGCGGGATCATGAAGCCCGCTCTCTGGCGGGCTTCGGAGTGACAGCTAGACAGTTGGCGCCATGGGATGTTGGTCGCTTGGTTCGATCTGGTTTGGGCGAGCGGTGTGGGGTCCTCTTCTCCCCAGCGGGGAGAAGTGCCGAGCGCCCTTCGACAGGCTCAGGACGAGGCGATGAGGGGGCCAAGTGCGTCGAAATCTCCTGGCTTCGCCCCCCTCATCCGGCGCTACGCGCCACCTTCTCCCCGATGGGGAGAAGAGGGACCGAAACCGCTCGGCAGCGCCAAATCGCCCGGGCTATTGACTGTCAATCGTACCCGGCCAGCCTTTTTGCCATCCAACTGAACCGGTCGCCGAGCAGACGCACCACCATGTGGAGCAGCTTGGCGTCGAAGCCGATGCGCCACATGAGTTTTCGGCCGTGGGCGGCGCGCCAGACGGTTTCGGCGACGCGTTCGGGCGTGATCTTGACGCCGAGTTTCTCGATCGAGCGCGCCTTGACCTTGGCGTCGGTGACCATCGGGGTCGCGACATAGGCCACCGTGATGGCGCTCACGGTGATGCCGTGCTCGGCGAATTCGATGCTGAGCGCTTCGGTCAGGCTGCGCACGAAGGCCTTGGAGGCGGCATAGACAGCAAGCTCGGGCACGCCATATTCGGCCGAGGCCGAGCTCATGCTGATCAGGTGGGCGCCGGGCGTCTTCTTCAGCGCCGAGAAGGTGGCGCCGACCATGTTCAGGATGCCGTCAATATTGACCCGGTTGATCAGGGCATGGTCCTCCGGGGTGATCTCGACGAAGGGACCCATGCGCAGGATGCCCGCCGAGAGAAAAGCGACGTCGAGATAGCCAAGGGTGTGTTCCAGGAATGTGTCGGTCATACGGGTCGCGGCGGCGCGATCGGTGACGTCGCCGACGACCGGCACGATGCTGCCGGCCGGGGCCATGGCGACAAGGCGTTCCAGGCTCGCGGCGTCGATGTCGGCCGCACCGACCAGCCAGCCGCGTGACGCAAACAGCAGGGCGGTCTTCAGGCCGATGCCGGAGCCGGCGCCGGTGATGAGGATGGATTTCTTTCGCATTGGAACTCCCTATCCGGCGTCGAGATTGGTGGCGGTGGTCGGACCGTCGGCGCTCGGCCGTGCAGGGATGTAGCCGTCCAGCCAGGCCAGCATCGCATCCGCCGCGTCCCGCCAGCGGTGTTCGACGGTCAGCATGTGCGAGCATTCCGGGATCAGGCGGGCTTCTGTGTTCAGCGCCCGCGCGGTGGCGCGGACAGTGGCTGCCGGAAAAAGTGCGTCGAGGTCGGCGCCGAGCACGAAGCGCGGCACGTGATCGGGAAGGGGGCGGGGCACGCGCTGGAACAGCATGCCGAGGAAGGCCAAATAGGATTCCGGTCCGAGGTGGTGGAGCAGGTGATCCATGTCGCGCGCCGTCGGCTCGCGCGAGAACAGCAGGCGTCGGGCGAGATCGCGGTCGGCGACGATCGGCTTCAGGTCGAAGGCGAGCGTGCAGGCCAGGAGCTTGGCCGGGCTTTCGCGGACCACACGCCACAGAGCCGACCAGGCGCCCCAGGGCGGCACGGAGGCGAGAAGGGCCAGGCCGCGCACCGGATGGCGCGCAGCATAGTGCTGGGCGATCAGCCCGCCCATCGAATGACCGACGATGACGGGGTCCGTCAGCGTGGCGGCGACCGCGGCGACGTCCTCGACATAGCCGTTGATCGTCGCCAGCCGCAGACGGCCCCCGCTGTCGCCGTGGCCGCGCAGGTTCAGGGCCACGGTGTCGAAGCCGGCGGTGGCGAAGAAGGGCATGAAATGCTCTTCCCAATACCAGGTCGAGGACCATGCCCCATGGACGAAGAGAAGTTCGCCGCGCTTTTCTCCCTCTGCATCCATGCGCCGGAAACCGAGGCGTCCGGCGGGACCGGCCATGGTCCCGGTGGTCAGGCGGCTCATTCAGCGGCCGCAAGCCGCGGCGTGACGAGACCCAGCCGCGTCGGCACCGGGGCCGAGCGGGCGAGATCGGCTTTCAGCCGCGTGCGGAAGGCCATGTCGTTGACGGTGACGGTGTGGCGCGGGGAATTCACCTGGTCGACATCCGGATGGGCGAGCTCGTGGTCGATCAGCTGCGGCAGAGGCGCGCTCGGGCGCCACAGGCCGGCGAGATGGCGGGCGGCAAGCTTCGCCTGCAGTTCGGCGCCCGGCCAGATGCAGCCGAGCGGCTGGAACAGGCCGATGAAGTAGAGGTTCTTCAGCTTTTCCGGCAGCATCTTCTGGTAGAGCCGCACCGGCGCCTTCGACAGGTCGATGACCGCCTTGTCGAGGAAGGGGTGGGTGATCTGGTAGCCGGTGCAGGCGACGATGACGTCGAACTCCTCCGAGGTGCCGTCGACGAAATGCACGCGCTTGCCGTCGAGGCGCTGGATGTCGCGCTTCGGCTCGACCTTGCCGTGGCGGATGGCGAGATAGAGATCGGAATTCAGCGTCGGATGGGTTGCCATGATCCGGTGATCGGGATCGGGCAGGCCGATGTCGCGGTTCTTGCCCTGAAGCAGGTTGAGCAGGAATTCCAGCCCCATCAGCTGCAGGCGCTTGGGCAGCCAGGTGAAGCGGTAGAACAGCTTGTCGACCGGTTGGCCGAGCATGAATTTCGGGATCAGATAGTAGCCGCGGCGCCAGCTGATCGCGGTCCTGGCCGAGACGCGCGAGGTCTCGACCGCCACGTCGCAGGCCGAATTGCCGCCGCCGATGACCAGAACCCGCTGGCCGGCGAAGGGCGCGGCGCGCTTGTATGCGTGCGAATGCATCATCTTGCCGGTGAAGGTGCCGGGATAGTCCGGCATACGCGGCGTATGGTGATGACCGTTGCAGACGCACAGCGCGTCGAACACTTCGGTCGTGACGGCCTCTTCGCCTGAGCGGCGCCAGCTGACCGCCCAGCGGTCTTCGGGCGTCTGCTCGCACTTGACGACTTCGGTTTCGAACCGCACGCGCTGGTCGACGCCGAAGGTGTGTGCATAGTCCTCGAAATACTTGGCCAGAACGCGGTGCGAGGGATAGTCGGCCACGTTGTCTGGCAGCGGGAAATCCTCGTAGGACGAGGTGTATTTCGAGCTGATGATGTGGGTCGTCTCGAAGACACTCGAATGGCCGGTCGGATCGTCGAACCGCCAGTTGCCGCCGACGCCCTGGCAGCGGTCGAAGCCGACGACCTCGAAGCCGAGATCGGTAAAATTCTTGATGGCCGCAATGCCGGCCGGTCCGGCGCCAATCACGGCGACGCGTTTCGATGACATGGGTTTCCTCCTCCCAAAGTGTTCCCTGGAACTGACGTTCGATAAAAATGACGCATGTGTCAAATACAAAATGACGCAGGCGTCATTTTTTCGATTGCGGCGCTATCACGCGCCGCGCTCCCCTTCACGCCCGGCCGGCTTTGTGGGAGAAATCGCATGTGAGCGAATCGAAGCGAGACCAGAACAAGAAGGCCAACCGCGATGCCCTGCTGGCGTCGGCGAGGGCTGTGCTGTCGCAACTCGGCTACGGGGCGGCCACCGTCAGGGACATCGTGCGGGGCAGTGGTCTGGCGCCCGGATCCTTCTACAATTATTTCCACGACAAGGAGGCGGTGTTCGAGGCGTTGGTCGCCGAGATCATGCAGCCGCTGGCCGAGAACCTGCGCCGCAGCCGGCGCGAGGCCGAAACGGTCGAGGCCTTCCTGCGCGCGCCCTTTGCGCTGGCGGCCGAAGTCGCGCTCAAGGATCCCGACAATGCGCTGCTGATCGCGCGCAACCAGACGATCTTCCGGCGGATCTTCTATCTCGCCGACAGCAAGACCGACATCCAGAAGGACCTGGAGAGGGACCTGCTGGACTGGACGGCGCTCGGCCGCATCCGGCCGCACGATGCCGCGCTGATGGCCGAGACGATGATCGCGCTCGGCGTCGACCTCGTGGTGCAGGTGTCGCAGGCGCCGGAGACGGCCGAGGCCCGCATCTCCTTCCTCGTCTCGCTGTTCCGCAGCGCTCTCGAGCTCGGCGAGGGGCGCTAGAACGGCCCTTCCGGCCCTCTTCGCGTGCCGCCGGGCGTCAGGGCCTTTGACAAGAGGATCGACTTCGCCCATACCGGGGCCAACGACCGTCCGCGCATCGAACGCGGGCGGTTTTGCGTTTTCTACGGGCGAATTTCTGCAATTCGTTCGCATCTGCAAGGACAGGAAAAGTGATGACGGAACAGGGCAACGGCATCGTCGCGCGCCTCGCCTTCTGGGGCATTCCTCTGGCATTCGGCGTGATGGGCCTGAAGCTCGTCGCCTGGTGGGTGACGGGTTCGGTGGCACTTTTGTCGGACGGGCTCGAATCGACCGTCAACGTCATCGCCGCCTTCGTCGCCTATTTCGTCATCCGCTATGCGCAGAAGCCGGCCGACGACGACCACCCCTATGGCCACCACAAGGCAGAATATCTGTCCGCCGTTCTCGAAGGCGTGCTGATCGTCGTTGCGGCCTTGCTGATCATTCGCGAGGCGGTCGGAGCGCTTGCCGATCCGCAGGTGCTCGAGGCGCCCGTGTTGGGCCTTGCGATCAACGGTGGCGCGGGGTTGATCAACCTGATCTGGGCCCGCACGCTCATCCGGATCGGCAAGACGCACAGGTCCCCGGCGCTTGCCGCCGACGGCCATCACATCATGTCGGACGTGGTGACGTCTGCGGGCGTCTTCGTCGGGCTGGTGCTGGTGGTCGCCACCGGATATGCCATCCTCGATCCGGTGCTCGCCATCCTCGTTGCCGTCAACATCATCTACCAAGGCTGGAAGGTCATCTCGCATTCAGTCGCCGGCCTGATGGACAAGGCGGTCGAGCCGGAGGAAGAGGCGGCGATCAAGTCGGCGATCGCCGAAAATTCGGCCGGCTCTCTCGACGTGCACTATCTGCGCACGCGCCGCGGTGGCGCCGTCACCTTCGTCGCCTTCGATCTCGTCGTGCCCGGCGACATGCCGGTGCGCGAGGCGCACCAGATCTGCGATCGGCTGGAGGCCGCCGTCAAGGCCGTGCTTCCGGGCGGACGCGTGACCATTCATGTCGAACCCGAAAGCGAGAGGGCGCATGGCGTCAGGGTCGGTGTCGGGGTCAAAGCCAAGGAGCAGGACTCATGAGCATGACCGATGTCAGCGGGCTGTCGCAGCTCGGCCAGAATGTCGAAGCGCCGACCAGCCCGGAGAGCGCCGTGCTGGAGCGCGTGCCGAACGGCAATGCGGGCACCGACTATGTCGTGCGCTTCACCGCGCCGGAATTCACCTCGCTCTGCCCGATGACCGGGCAGCCGGATTTCGCCCACATCGTCATCGACTATATTCCCGGCGAATTCCTCGTCGAGTCCAAGTCGCTGAAACTCTTCCTGTTTTCCTTCCGCAACCATGGTGCCTTCCACGAGGATTGCTCGATCTACATCGCCAAGCGGCTGGTCGAGCTGCTCGATCCGAAATGGCTGCGGATCGGCGCCTACTGGTATCCGCGCGGCGGCATTCCGATCGACGTCTTCTGGCAGACCGGCGCGCCGCCGGAGGGTGTCTGGCTGCCCGAACAGGGCGTGGCCACCTATCGCGGCCGCGGCTGAACGAGGCCGGAAGGACGATTCCTTAGGGATAACTGAGCGGGGTCGCTGCGTTAACGGATCGCAAACCTTACCGCGAAGCGCGCCGTTAAGGCGGATGTGCCATTTGTTGAGCATATGAACAGAGGCTCACATATCATGGCGATTCCCGGACTCCGTCGCGCGGCCGATATTTCCATCCTGAAGGTCGTCGCGGTCGCCATACTGGGTCTCGTGATTCTGGCGGTCGGAACGGTCTCCTTCCTCGTCTGGTCGACCTGGAAGATCGACGCTGTGGCGACGGTGCGGCAGACGCAGATGGCGCGCCACGTGATCGGCCGTTTCCGCTACCAGCTCGCCCACGACCAGGAAAGCGTCACCGTCTGGGACGACGCCGTGGTCAATGCCCGCGGCCATGCGGCGCCCGAAAGCCTCGAGTGGATCGACGCCAATCTGGGCGCGTGGATGCAGACCTATTTCGGCCACGACGCGGCCTATGTCGTCACGCCGGACGGCAAGCCCGTCTATGCCTTCGCAGACGGCGAGACCAAGGACACGAACAGCTACGCCGCGATCGAGACGACCACGGCGCCGATGCTCGGGCAATTGAACGCGGCGCTGCGCAAGGGCGAGCCGATCGGCATGGAAGAGGGGATCGACAGCCCCGGCGTCACCGATTTCCGCTTCCTCAACGGCCGGCCCGCCGTCGTCAGCCTCAAGCCGATCGTCAGCGACAGCGGCGAGATCGAACAGGTTCCGGGCGAGGAATTCGTCCATATTGCCATCCGCTATCTCGATGGTCCGTTCCTCAAGGAACTCGAGACCAAGTATGATTTCGCCAACATGCATTTCTCGCTGTCGGACGAGGCGGCGATCCACAAGACCAGCCTGCCGCTGGTGACCAACAGCGGCGGCATCATCGGCTTTGTCGTCTGGCAGCCGTACCGGCCGGGCCTGGCCTTCCTGCAGTCGATCGCGCCGGCGCTGGTCATCATTCTTCTCTGCCTGGTCACGGTCGTCGCCATCTTCATCGGCATGCTCTATCGCCGCGCCATGGCCAATCGCGAGCAGGAGGAGCGCATCCGCTACCTCGCCAGCCATGATTCGCTGACCGGCCTGCTCAATCGCGCCGCCTTCGAGGCGCGGCTGGACGCTGCGCTTTCGGCGGCCGACGGTAGTCCCCCGCAGGTCGCCATCCTCTATCTCGATCTCGATCGCTTCAAGCCGATCAACGACACGCTCGGCCACCCCGCCGGCGACAGCGTCATCCGCGAGGTCGGCGCGCGCATCGGCAGGCTCCTGCCGCGGAGCGCCTCGCTGTGCCGCGTCGGGGGCGACGAATTCAACATTCTGGTGCCTTATGATCATGTCGACGCGATCGAGGCGCTCTGCGCGGCCATCGTGCATTCGGTCGGCGAGGCGATCGACATCGACGGCCAGAGCGTGTTCGTCGGCATATCGATCGGCGTGGCGCTCTCGCCATTGCATGGGACGGAACGGGCCGAACTGACCCGCAAGGCGGACGTCGCGCTCTACAGCGCCAAGGCGAGCGGTCGCGGTTGCTATTCGATCTTCGGCCAGCACATGGATGCCTTGGTCCGCGAGCGGGCGGAGATCGAGCGGGACCTGCGCCAGGCGCTTGCCGATCCTGGCCAGTTCCAGGTTCTCTACCAGCCCAAATATTTCGCCGGCACCGGCCAGGTGGGAAGCGTCGAGGCGCTGGTGCGCTGGCAGCATCCGACCCGCGGCCTGATCTCGCCCGTCTATTTCGTGCCGATCGCCGAGGAATGCGGTTTGATCCGCGAACTCGGACGCCTGGTGCTCGAGCAGGCGTGTCGGGCGGCAGCGAGCTGGCCAATCGACAACATCGCCGTCAATGTTTCGGCGGTGCAGTTGCGCGACAGCGCCTTCGCCATCGAGGTCATGGCCATTCTCGCCACCACCGGCCTTTCGCCGCACAAGCTGGAGCTGGAAGTGACGGAGACGGCTTGGATGGACAGTTCCGACAGCTGTGCTGCCAATATCCGCGCATTGCGGGCCGCCGGCATCCATATCGCGCTCGATGATTTCGGCACGGGCTTCTCGACCTTCGGGCGCCTGCACGAAACCGAGGTCGACCATATCAAGATCGACAAGATGTTCATCGACGGGCTGGGCAAGGATCGCGGTGACGAGGCGATCATCCAGGCGATCGTCGAACTCGCACGGGCCAAGGGCCTGAAGACCACCGCCGAAGGCGTCGAGACCAAGGAGCAGAACGAGTTCCTCACCCGCATCGGCTGCGACGAGCTGCAGGGCTTCCTGTTCGCCATGCCGATGACGGAGCAGGATGTCGGCGCACTTCTGTCCGGGCGGTCCCAGATGATGCCGCGGCTGTCCGTCGTCTAGCGCTGTCGCCGATCGGTCGGACAAAAAATCGGCGGGTGAAGACCCGCCGATCGCATTTTCCCGCATTGATTTGTGCCGGATCAACCGAGCACGAGGCCCAGAGACCGACGGCCGCCATGGCCAGGATATGGTCGGCGCCCGGAAATCGGTCGCGCCGGCCTTCTGCTATATCGCACGGCGAAGATTATCGTAAGCGCTTCGTCGCTGTCTGCAGCAAAGCCGGGGCCAGGGCTGTCTCCAAAGCGGTGTCTGACCCGCCGGAAACGCGGCGGTCACGGAAATATGAAAACCCTCCGCGCACTGGGCACGGAGGGTGCTTCGCAAAGCCGTCCGGCCGAGACTATTTCTGCGGATGGGCGTTCAGCACTTCGGCGCAGCGCGAGAAGCTCAGGCCTTCGCCATCGGTGTCGTTGGTCGCACGGATAGCGACGATGCGATCCGACGGATCGGCGGTGATCTGCAGCTCGCAGAACAGCTCCTCGTAGCGCGGCGGGGAGATCATCTGCGGCTCGGGCGTATAGCCGCCGCCGATCGTGGTGGTCTTGGTGACCGTCACGCCGGGTTTCGGCTCGCGGGTGACGGTGCGCGTCGTGGTCTGCACCGGCTCCGGCGTCGAATATTGCGGCGGGATGTAGCGGGTCTTGTCGCCGCCGCGCCAGGTGTAGAGGATGTTGCCGCTGCCCATCGGAAACTCGGAGATCGGCGGGCCGTACTGGGTGAAGAACAGTTCGGCCGGCTGGCCGATCCAGCGCGACTGGATGACGGTGTTGGCTTCCTCGGTGGTGGTGCAGCCGGCAAGCAGCGCGGCGGCAAGGGCCGCGGCGGCGGCAAAACGGAACTTCATGTCTGATCTTCCCCTCGAAATCAGCAGCCGGGCCTTGCGCCGCCCCGTTCGGGAGAGCCAGGAACCGCGGTGAATAAGATGCGGCTCTGCCGCCCCGTGACCCCGAAGCGCACATCCCGATCGGTCGACAGGTTAAGAGGGCTGCGTTCGCCGAGACAATAGCGCGGCGGGTATGCACCCAAATTTGGTCCGGTTTTCCCCACCGGCGTTGGGCCGCGGTGCCTTGTGGCGGTGTCCGGGCTTGCTCAGCGCCCGGGCGTGACGCCTTTCTCACGCGATGGCGACGGGCGGGCCGCGCTCGGGCCTGTCCGCCCTGTTATCCGTTCCATCTGAGTCACTCGCAGATTGGCCTTGCGTCGTCGCCTTACGCAAGGCTGGACCGGAGCGTCGAGATCTCGACCGACAGATGCGATCCGAGCGCCCGCAGGAAATCGGGTGCATCGAAGATTGCTGCCGGCGCTCTCACGCCGGTGTCCCTGATCCGGCCGGAGAGGATGCGCGCGACGGCTTCACAGATGAGCGGCGCCGAGATTGCGTAGATATCCTGTCCCTGAGCCAGGATACGGCGACGTTGGTCGCCTCGCGCGACAATTACCTCGACGGCGAAACGCTGTGCCGACCGCCCGGTTTCGTCGACCGCCCTCGGGGAAGGCATAGACGGATCGCGAACGTCACGTAGCGCGGTGGCGCCGAGGAAGGTGTGCAATTCCTGTGTCTTGACGTGGCTGGCGATCAGAGGAACTTCCGAGAATGGAACCTCCACGAAAGTCTGCCGCTCAAAGAGGGCGGGCAGGACGGATACCCTTTCAGCCGCGGGCTGGGAGACCGGTGTCAGTTGTCCGTCGCTGATTGCCAGGCGCCGCGCTGTATTTCTCTCTCCGGTCACGCGGGTGCCCTTGGTCGGCAGCCAACTGTCCAGGGCAATTCGAATTTCAATCGAGTCGGCGTATTCCCACGGCTCCATGGCGGTTGCCACAAGCAGGTCGGACAGGCCGCCATAGAAGCCCATGGCTGGAATGACCGCCACACCCGCTTCGCGGGCAGCCGCGTCTTGGCGCTCGAACGCGGACATGGCGCTTGGCTGTTCGGCGGTCACATCCAGGTAGTGGATGCCTGCCCGCAGTGCTGCCCGGGTCACGGCGTCGGCTGTATCCATGAAGGGACCGGCGCAATTGATGACGGCCGACGCTCCGGCGAATGCCCTGTCCAGTGCGTCGTCGTTCTCGACCGTGGCTTCGCGGCACTCGACACCGCGTTCCGGGAAACCGGCCTCGGCGAGCCGCGTGGCGTCGCGCCCGACAGCGATGGGTGCGAACCCTCGCCGAAGCAATTCGGCGACAACGAAGCGCCCCGTATGGCCGCTCGCTCCGAACACTGCAACGGTCCGGGATGCATTCAAAACGCTCGTGGCATTGCTGGTCATTGCTCTCTCCATCGCTACAGACCTGTCTGTATCATTTGAAACATACAGGTCTGTAGCGTGTCAACAGGCTTTCTGCTATGCTGACAAAAAACAGAGGATCGCGAATGTCGAAAAACACCAAGGGTTCCCCGGCCTCCAGCGGCAACGAGGTGCGGGACAGGATACTCGAAACGGCGTCAGACCTGTTCTACCGGCGCGGCGTGCGCGCGGTCGGGGTCGATCTGGTGGTGGAGAAGTCCGGGGTCGCAAAGACCAGCCTCTACCGCCATTTCGGCACGAAAGACGATCTGGTCGCCGCCTTTCTCGAGCGCGAGGACGTCGACTTCTGGAGCACATGGGATCGGGTGAGCGAACAATACCCGGATGATGCCATGGCCGAGCTTGACGCTCACTGCGAATGGATCGGCGAACGGGTAGGTCGGCAGAATTATCGAGGCTGCCCGCAGATCAACACGGCAGCCGAATTCCCGGAGGTTGACCATCCTGCCCGCAAGGTCGCCGAAACCCACATGCGCGAGATGCGGCGGCGCCTGAAGATCATTGCGACGAAACTGGCTGTTTCGGCACCGGACAAGCTGGCCGGTCAGCTTGCGGTGCTGATCAACGGCGCCTTTGTCAGCATGCCGCTGTTCGAACCGGATGAGGCCACCGTTTTGCTGCGTGAAGCCGTGCACGCGCTGGTCGCCGCGAGCCGAAATTGAGACCATAGAGTCCGACAAGTCCGTCGGCGACCCAGCTTGTGGTTCACGGGTTGCCGCCGGGCCGCGAGACGCCATATTGGACGATAACGCCACGGGCAAAGAGGCTTACGATGCAGTTTTCCTTCGACAACAGCTATACCCGGCTGCCGGAGCGGTTCTACCGCGCCGCGACGCCGGCTGCCGCCCGTGCGCCGCGGCTGATCCGGTTCAACGAGACGCTGGCCGAGGAACTCAACCTCGATTTCGCCGGGGCGAGCGACGAGACGCTGGCGGCGATCTTTTCCGGCGCCCGCCTGCCGGAAGGAGCCGCAGCGATCGCCATGGCCTATGCCGGCCACCAGTTCGGCAATTTCGTGCCGCAGCTCGGCGACGGGCGGGCGATCCTGATGGGCGAGGTGGTCGACCGGGACGGTCAGCGCCGCGACATCCAGCTCAAGGGCGCGGGCGTCACACCCTTTTCGCGCAATGGCGACGGGCGTGCGGCGCTCGGGCCCGTGCTGCGCGAATATCTCGTTTCGGAAGCCATGCATGCGCTCGGAATTCCGACCACGCGGGCGCTGGCGGCGGTACTGACCGGCGAGGCGGTGCACCGCGAGACGAAGCTGCCCGGCGCCGTCCTGACGCGCGTGGCATCGAGCCATATCCGCATCGGCACCTTTCAGTTCTTCGCAGCGCGCGGCGATGACGAGGCGATCAAGGCGCTCGCCGACCATGTGATCGCCCGCCACTATCCTGAGCTGGAAGGCGTGGAACAGCCCTATCTGGCGCTCGTCAATGCGGTCGCGGCGCGCCAGGCCGATCTCGTTGCGCGCTGGCTGTCGGTCGGCTTCATCCACGGCGTGATGAACACCGACAACATGGCAATCTCCGGCGAGACGATCGATTTCGGTCCCTGCGCCTTCCTTGACGAATATGATCCGCGCAAGGTGTTCTCGTCGATCGACCAGCGCGGGCGCTATGCCTATGCCAACCAGCCGGGGATCGCCCAGTGGAACCTGGCGCGCTTTGCCGAGACGCTGCTGCCGATCCTGGCGGCGAGCGAGGAGGAGAGCGTAGAGGCGGCCAATGCCGCGCTGGCGGAATTCGGCCGGCTGTTCCAGGCGCGCTGGCTCGACCTGTTCCGGACCAAGCTCGGCCTGGCCGGCGCGGCGGAGGGCGACCTCGATCTCGTCAACAGCCTGCTGAAGCTGATGCAGGACGGCGAGGCGGATTTTACCCGGACCTTCCGCGCGCTCGGCAAGGTCGCCGGTGGGGCGGACGATCCGGTGCTCGCGGCCGAATTTGCAGATCCGATCGGCGTCGATGACTGGCTCCAGCGCTGGCGCCTGCGCCTCAAGGACGATCCTCGGACGCCTGAAGAGCGGCAGGCGGCGTTGGATGCCGTCAATCCGGCCGTCATCCCGCGCAACCATCGCGTCGAGGAAGCGATCCAGGCCGGTCTTGCCGGCGACTTTACCGTGTTCGAAAGGCTGCATGCGGCGCTGCAGAACCCCTATGCGGACATCCCCGAATTTGCCGCCTACCAGGACAAGCCGGCGGTCGAGGAACGCGTCGAGCGAACCTTCTGCGGAACGTGACGGCGCGTCCGGCCCTCAGAGCCGTCCCGCGCTATCGCGGCCTGAGTTCTGCGGAAATCCGGGCGAGGTCGCGGGCAGGGGGCAGGCCGAAGAGGCGGGCATATTCCCGGCTGAACTGGTTGGGACTCTCATAGCCGACGCCGTAGGCGACGGAGGTTGCGGTCGCTTCGCCGGCAATCAGCAGGGAGCGCGCCTTCAGGAGCCTGAGGCGCTTCTGGTATTGCAGCGGGCTCAGCGCCGTCACCGCCTTGAAATGGCGGTGGAAGGCGGACACGCTGAGCGCGGCCATGTCCGCCAGCGTCTCCACCTTCAGCGGTTCGGTAAAGTTCCGGCGGATCCAGTGGATCGTCACGGCGATCCGCGCCAGCGCCGTGCCGGGGCTGGCCATGTCGCGCAGCATCCAGCCATGCGGTCCCTGCAGCACGCGGTAGAGGATCTCCCGTTCATAGGCCGGGGCGAGGGCGGCGATATCCTCGGGGCGATCCATCAGGCGCAGCATGCGAAGCCAGGCATCGAGCAGTTCGCCGGTGACGGGCGCGACCGAGAAGGCGCCATCCTGGGCGCTGCCTGAAGCAGGTTTGGGCAGATCCGCGAGAAGCGTGGCGACGAGGGCGGGATCGAGCGTCAGCGCCACCGAAAGATAGGGTGCGCCCGAGGCCGAGGCATGGACCGCGCCGGCAGCCGGCAGATCGACCGACATGACAAAGTAAGTGGCGGGGTCGTAGTGGAAGCTGCGCTCGCCCACCGTGATCGTCTTGCCGCCCTGCAGGACGAGGTTGACCATCGGCTCGTAGACCGCCGTCAGCTCGTGTTCGGGAATGGCGCCCCGGACCATGGCGATGCGCGGTATGCCG
>CALRRQ020000010.1:0-118557 GCA_943370615.1 Rhizobium sp. Q54 | reverse complement strand
AGCTGGGCCTGGTGGCCGCCATAGGTGATGGAGCCCGGGATCGGCTGGAGGGCGAAAGCCGACGATGCGCCGACGAGGGTTGCCAGAAGGGCGGTTGCTGCGATGGTCTTCATGGGATGTCTCCTTGTTTGCATTTTCTGATGGCGGTTTCGCGCACCAGATCTTCTTGGGGTTGTGTCGATGAGGGCGGGGCGTCCTCAGTCGGGGGCGGGGGGGTTACTTGTCGACCGAGACGCGGGACACCAGCGAGACGGTGCGGTCGGCATTGACCTGGTAGACTTCACGGACTTCCTTGCCGTTCGGGCCGTAGAAGAGGTGGAAGAAGTTGGAGCCGACCGGCGCCTTCTCCAGACGGGCCTGGTGGCCGCCATAGGTAATGGAGCCCGGGATCGGCTGGAGGGCGAAGGCGGCGGGTGCTGCGACGAGGGTGGCGAGCGCTGCTGCGATTGCGATTTTCATGATAAAATTCCTTTTGCAATCTGTGTTGTTTGGGTCGAACTGTGCGGTTCGATGAGCCTCATTTGTGCCTGTTCGTCGTTCATTGCAAGAGATGATTGCGCGCAATCGAACCGAATGGTTCTGCCTCTTGCAAAGCGAGAATCGCCGATTATGCGGTGAATAATGCAAGCAAAAACAAAAGGATGAGAATCGTTCTTTGGAGCTGTTTCAGGCGTAAAGATAGTTATGAGACATTACGTTCAAATAAATGTGATGTCCGCTAAAACCGTCGTCGGGGGATCTGCACGGCCTATCGGAAGCCTCTTGACGGGGTCGAGATTTGCCCTTAGACAGAACCGTACCGTACGGTACTTGAGAGATATCAATCGTGCAGACCGAAACCGCCCACGCCGAATTCACGCCGCGCCAGAGCGCCGTTCTCGCCGAAGCCCTGAGGCTTCTGGTGGAGGGTGGCGACAAGGCGCTGACGACGGCCGGGCTGGCGCGGGCTGCCAACTGCTCCAAGGAAAGCCTCTACAAGTGGTTCGGCGATCGCGACGGCCTCCTGTCGGCGATGATCTCCTACCAGGCGAGCAAGGTGCGCACCTTCGAGCGCCCCGGAGAGCGGCTGACGGCGGCAAGCCTCACCGAGCATCTGGAGATCTTCGCACACGACCTGCTGGACGTGCTGGCCGGCGACGTGTCGCTGGCGCTCAACCGGCTGGCCATCGGCCAGACCAATCGCGACGGTTCGAAGCTCGGCACGCTGCTGCTGGAGCGCGGCCGCCGGCAGATCGACCGGCGGGCGAGGGCGCTTCTGGACGCAGGCCAACGCGACGGCCTGCTGCGATTCTCCGACGGCGAGGAAGCCTATCGCACGCTCTACGGGCTGATCGTCTCGGACATGCATGTGCGCATGCTGCTCGGCGACATGCCGCAGACAAAGAGTTTCGCTGCCCGGGCGGAGAAGGCGGTCAATGCCTTCCTGACGCTCTACGGCACGGAAAAGGTTCTGGCCGGCCGCGACGGGGCAACCCGTTCCGGCCAGCCGGGTCAATGACAGTCACCACAACCGACAAGCATAGGGAAGGAACATACAATGCGCGTCTATTACGATCGTGATGCCGATCTCAATCTCATCAAGGCCAAGAACGTCGTCATCGTCGGCTACGGCTCCCAGGGTCGCGCCCACGCGCTGAACCTGAAGGATTCGGGCGCCGCCAACGTGGCGATCGCGCTGAAGTCCGGTTCGCCGACCATCAAGAAGGCCGAAGCCGACGGCTTCAAGGTCATGACCGTCGCCGACGCCGCCAAGTGGGGCGACCTCATCATGATGGCGACCCCGGACGAACTTCAGGCCGACATCTACAAGGCCGACATCGCCGGCAACATCCGTGACGGCGCGGCCATCGCCTTTGCCCACGGCCTCAACGTTCACTTCGGCCTGATCGAGCCGAAGGCTTCGCTCGACGTTGTCATGATCGCGCCGAAGGGCCCGGGCCACACGGTTCGCGGCGAATACCAGAAGGGCGGCGGCGTTCCCTGCCTCGTTGCCGTTCACCAGAACGCCTCGGGCAACGCGCTCGAACTCGCGCTCTCCTACGCCTGCGGCGTCGGCGGCGGCCGTTCGGGCATCATCGAGACCAACTTCAAGGAAGAATGCGAAACCGACCTGTTCGGCGAGCAGGTCGTCCTTTGCGGCGGTCTGGTCGAACTGATCCGCGCCGGCTTCGAAACCCTGGTCGAAGGCGGCTATGCGCCGGAGATGGCCTATTTCGAGTGCCTGCACGAAGTGAAGCTGATCGTCGACCTGATCTATGAAGGCGGCATCGCCAACATGAACTACTCGATCTCGAACACCGCCGAGTGGGGCGAATACGTCACCGGCCCGCGCATCATCACCGACGAGACCAAGGCCGAGATGAAGCGCGTCCTCAAGGACATCCAGACCGGCAAGTTCACCTCGGACTGGATGCAGGAATACCGCGCCGGCGGCGCCCGCTTCAAGGGCATCCGTCGCCTCAACGACAGCCACCAGATCGAGGAAGTCGGCACCAAGCTGCGCGCCATGATGCCGTGGATCGCCAAGAACCAGCTGGTCGACAAGGCCCGCAACTAAGCCGGACCGGCTTTAGCGCTTCGGCGACCGCAATCAGAAGATCCCCGGTGACGAGCCGGGGATTTTGCGTTTCAGGAGCGGAATCTTTGATTGGTCCTAAGGGCGGCGTCGCTATGGCCCAAGTCTCGGAGGCGGTCGGACGACCTCAGACGGTCAGGCGCGCAAAATCGTCTCGTGGGGGAGATCGTCGGCGTGGCGCACGCAATCGCGGCCCTCGTGCTTGGCGGCGTAGAGCGCTTCGTCGGCCTGGGCGATCAGCTGTTCGGCGCCGATCGTCTCTTCGGCGGCCTTGCTGGCAATGCCGAGGCTTGCTGTGACCGGGGCGGGACTGCCGGGCAGGTGCGACAGGTCGACGGAGGCGATGGCGCTTCGCAGGTTTTCCGCCAGCGCGCAGGCGGTCTCCTTACCGGTGTCGGGCAGCAGCAGGGCGAATTCCTCGCCGCCGTAGCGGGCGATCACGTCCGTGCCGCGGATGGCTTCCGCCATGGCCTTGCCGACGGCCGTGAGGCAGCCGTCGCCAGCGAGGTGGCCATAGGTGTCGTTGAAGCGCTTGAACTGGTCGACGTCGATCAGCACCAGCGAGAAGACCTCGCCCCGTCGCGTGGCGCGGGCCAGCAGGTCGGACAGGCTGCGGTCGAAATGCCGGCGGTTCGGCAGCCCGGTCAGCCCATCGGTCAGGGCATGGCGCGCCAGCCGTTCATTGGCGTGCTTCAGTTCGGAATTGGTCTTTTCCAGCTGGTTCAGCAGCGCGTTCTTTTCGCTTTCCGCCTGCATCTGCGCCAGGCGCAGCTTGATCAGGCGGCGGATATAGGCGATCTGGAACAGCACGAAGAGCACGCAGATCGGCACGATCAGCAGGTCGCCCTGTGCCACCGTGACGCCAAGCAGCATGGCGAGCATCAGGCCTGATTGCGACAGGGCGGGAAACGGCGCCATATAGGCCCGCGCCGAGGCGGACTGGACCATTACGCAGCCGACGGTGAGAATGGTAATGCGGGCATCAGGCGTCGCATCGATCAACAGCAGGCTGAGAGACAGGCCCCACAGCAGGCCCGAACCCGCGGCGGCAAACCAGAACACGCGAAGCCAGCGGTCAATCGTGTCGGTGCTGTCCCGCCTTCGGTAGGCAAGCTTTGCAAGCGCCCTCGCGACCAACTGCACCGCGAGCGCCGCCACGCACCAGGCGAGATATTGCGGATCGCCCAGCAGGTAGGTGTTGAGGGCGGTCAGCAGGATGGCGATCGCGGCCATGACATGCGGCCACAGGTCGAACAGGTCGTCGAGCATCGACCATCCATAGCGATCGGAACCGTATTCACGGCCGACGGCGGATTGGAGGAGGTAACGGAATGGAACCAACATCAGGCCAATGCTCTGTTTTGTATGGCGTCACGCTAATGCAGAATGTTTAAGCAAATCCTTTCTGTACCGCGGATCCTGCCCTGGGCGGAGCAAGTTCACGTAACGGAATACACTTCCGTAGGATTCGTGCGCGCAGCACCTTCGTCGCGCATGATAATTTCGCGGATGCCGGGTCTCCTGTGCGGGAAATTGCGAAACCTGATAGGTCAGCATTGTTGACATATTGCCGTTTCTATGGTCATTTTCATTATCATAAAAAACTCCGAGGAAACTCCTGTGCTGAATTGGGACCATATCTTTGCGACGCGTTCTTCGCGCATGCGCGCCTCCGAAATCCGTGAACTGCTGAAGCTGCTGGAGCGGCCGGACATCATCTCCTTTGCCGGTGGCATTCCCGACCCGGCGCTCTTTCCCGACCAGGAGTTCAAGGCGGCCTATGCCGACATCTTCAGCGGCGACCAGGTGACGGCCGCGCTGCAGTATTCGGTCAGCGAAGGCTACAAGCCGCTGCGCGAATGGCTGAAGCGCGAGATGGAGAAGGTCGGCATCGCCTGCGCCGCCGACAACATCTTCATCACCTCCGGCTCGCAGCAGGCGCTCGACTATCTCGGCAAGCTGTTCCTGTCGCCCAAGGATACGGCGCTGGTCAGCTGGCCGACCTATCTCGGCGCCCTGCAGGCCTTCAACGCCTACGAGCCGAACTATGACCAGCTGACGCTCGGCAACCGCACGCCGGAAAGCTACAAGGCGACCGCCGAAAACCTCGGCGGCGAGGTCAAGTTCGCCTATCTGTCGGCCGATTTCTGCAATCCGACCGGCGAGACCGTCGACCGTGCGGCGCGCGAGCGGCTGTTGAAGCTTGCCGAGGAACTCGACATCGCCATCATCGAGGACGCTGCCTATCAGTCGCTGCGCTATGACGGCGAGCCGGTGCCGCCGATCCTGGCGCTCGAAATCGCCGAAAAGGGCTCGATCGAAGACACGCGCACCATCTATTGCGGCAGCTTCTCGAAGACGCTGGCGCCGGGGCTGCGCGTCGGCTTCGTCGTCGCCAACAAGCCGGTCATCCGCAAGCTGGTGCTGATGAAGCAGGCCGCGGACCTGCATTCCTCGTCGATCAACCAGATCGCCATCGCCCATGTCGCCGAGCGGCATTTCGATGCCCAGGTCGCCAAGATCCGCGCCGCCTACAGCGCGCGCCGCGACGCCATGCTGAAGGCGCTCGCCACCTACATGCCGGCCGGCACGACCTGGACCAAGCCGGAGGGCGGCATGTTCATCTGGGTGACGCTGCCGGAAGGGCTGGACGGTGCGGAGCTTCTGGCGCGCTCGGTCGAGACCGAGAAGGTCGCCTTCGTTCCGGGCCAGGCCTTCTTCGCCGACCGGTCGGGCGCCAATACGCTCAGGCTCTCCTTCTCCTGCGCCAACGAGCAGATGATCGACGAGGGCATCAAGCGCCTCGGCCGGCTGATCGGCGGGGCCATGGCGGTGGCCGCCTGAGTCAGGCGCCGGTCAACCAAGCGTCAGATCCCAGACAACAAGGCGGCCGCAACTCGTGTTGTGGCCGCTTTGCGTTGAGCTACAAGGCTGGATCGGTCGCGGCCGGCAAAGTGAGGGATCGGGTGATGCCTATGGCCTCGAGGAAAGCGGCGTCGTGGCTGACGACGATGAGCGCGCCGTCATAGGCCCGCAGGCCTGCCTCGACGGCCTCGATCGCATCGATGTCGAGGTGGTTCGTCGGCTCGTCGAGGATGAGCAGCGGCGGAGGGGTCGATCCGCCGACGACGCAGGCAAGGCCTGCCCGCAGCCGCTGGCCGCCCGAGAGTTCACCGACGGTCTGCAGGGCCGCGTCGGCACGGTACATGAAGCGCGCCAGCGCCGCCCGGCTGGTGTTTTCGTCCGCGTCCGGGTTCAGGTGCCGGAAATTGGCGAGGATGGACGAAGAGGGGTCGAGCAACCGGACCTGCTGGTCGAGCAGGGCAAAGGGAACCTTGAGGCTTACGCGGCCTGACGAGGGTTGTAGCCCTCCCGCGATCAGCTGAAGAAGCGTGGTCTTGCCGGACCCGTTCGGGCCGCGGATCGCGATGCGTTCGGGACCGGTGACGGAAAATGAGAGATGGCGCAGGACCGGGGCGTCGGCGACGTAGCCGGCGCTGGCGTCCATGACCTCGAGAACGGTGCGGCCCGCCGGCAAACCCGTCGATGCGAGCGTGACCGACAGGGGCTGGAGCACCTCGATGCGGACCCTGGCGGCGTCGGCCGCCATGCGGGCCTCGGATTGGCGGTCCTCCGCGAGGCGGACATTGTTGCCGCCCGTCGTTTCGCTGCGCATCTTTAGTCCTCCGGCGAGGATGCGGGGCATGTCTCCCTTCAGCGCCTTCTTCTTGCCGACGCGATCCTTGCGCGCCTTGCGCTCCGCCGTCTCGCGGGCACGGCTGGCGAGCTCTTCCAGCCGCCGCTCGGCATCGTCTAGGTCCTTTTTCGAAGCGGCGAGTTCCAGCGCCTTTCTCTCGCGGTATTGGCTCCAGTTGCCGCCGTAGCGCGTCACGCCGAGCGAGGTGAGCTCGATGATCGCGTCCATCGTGTCGAGCAGTTCGCGGTCATGGCTGACCACGACGGCGCCCTTCGGCCATTTCGCCAGGAGGTCGATCACCCGCTGTCGCCCTTCGCGATCAAGATTGTTGGTCGGCTCGTCGAGCAGCAGGAAGTCGGGCTCGTCGAAAATGAGGGCGGCGAGGGCGGCGCGGGTTCGCTGTCCGCCCGACAGGGCGACAAGCAGCGTCGCCGGGCCGGCGTCGATGCCCATCGCGTCCAGCGCCTTTTCGATGCGGGGCTCGAGCGTCCAGTCGGCTTTGGCCAGGTCCTCGGCGGTGGCGCGGCCCGCTTCCGCCCGCTGAAGCAGGGCAAGTGCGTCCCGGACGCCAAAAAGGTCGGCGATGGTTTCTTCAGGGGCGGGGGAGAGCGACTGCCGGAGCCAGCCGACAGTACCGATCGCGGTGACCGTGCCTGCCTGCGGGACGAGGTCCTGCGCAATCAGCCTCAGAAGCGTGGTCTTGCCGACGCCGTTGCGTCCGACGAGGCCTGCTCGTTCGGCGGTGAAAGTCAGATCGCAGTCGGAAAAGAGGGGGCGGCCGTCAGGCGTCGACCAGGTGAGACGGGAAAGGGTGATGGCGGGGGACATGGATAGGAGATCTCCGGAGGCAAATGCGGGCGGGCTTTGCGTTCGGGAGGAATTCCATGGCGGCACACATCCTGTTGGAGACGAATTCCGTTTCAATCTAGGCGCCCAGGGGGGCGACGACAAGGCCGTCCGGCGAAAACGCGAAAGGCCCGCGTCGACGCGGGCCTTCCTGTATCGTGTCTCTCCGGTGCTTTGAGAACCGAATTCAATCCTGCGCGAGCACGATGACCATGTCTTCGGGGCTGTAGGTCAGCATTTCCGAGCGGGACGGGTTGACCGTCACGCCGCCGAGATTGCGGTGGTCTTCGTCGTCGCCGCGCTGGCGGCGATAGCCGATGGCGATCTCGCCGCGGCGGAGCGCTGCCAGCGCGACGGTGAAGAAGTTCACCGGCCGGTCGATCGCCACATAGTCGCTGATCGGGCGCATGTAGATCTCCGAGCCGTCCTCGTCGAGCAGTTCGGCGAAGATCGCCGCCATGAACTCGTTTTCGGAGGCCTGGGCCAGCATCAAGCTGACCAGCTTGTTGCTGACGACGAAGTCGTCGGCGCGGGTGACTTCGGCAAGCTCGCGGTTGCGCACGTCGGTCATCTCGCTGACGACGTTGATGTGCAGGCCGGCGCCCTCGGCAATCTTGCGGATGTGTAGAAGGGTGATCAGGGTGCGGGTGTCGGCCGACTGCATCGTCATGTCGTCGCTGTAGCCGAGCACCAGAACGTGGTCGAAGCTCGGAATGTTCAGGCGATCGAGGGCGGCGCGGCTGCTGGTGTCGATCACATGGTGCTCGATCGTCATATTGCCGTTCGGCAGGCGCAGGCCGGCGATGTCCGCCTCGAATGCCGGCGTGTCGGCGGCGATCGTCAGGTGCGAGCCCGGCGTGACGTAGCGGCAGAGTTCGGTGGCGATGATCGGGCCGCGACGGTTCCAGCCGAGCACCAGGGTGCGCTCCGGACCGACCGGGCGCTTGACCGGGGTCAGGATGGCTTCCTTGGCGAGATTGATCTCGTTGCTCCAGGTGCGGATCGAGTCGTCGTCCTCGGCGATGATCACGGCACGCTCGCCCGGCTCGATGACGCGGTTCGGGGCAGGGTTGATGTGGATCTTGCCGTCGCGGTCGCACAGTCCGATCAGGGTGCAGTTCTCATAGGCCATGACGCCGGCGGCAAAGGGCTTGCCCTCCAGCGCCGGCTGCTCGATCGTGTAGATCTCGCAGCCGTCGAAATCGAGCAGCTCCGAATAGACCGCCGACAGGCCGGACTGGCGGCTGGTGTGGACGACGATGCGCGAGATCAGGTCGTCGGCCAGCACCATCTGCATTTCCTTGCCGCCGACGATGCGGGCGACATCGGCATTGCCGGCATCGCGGATTTCGGCGGCGATCATGTAGGGCTGCGGGCGGCGCTTCGGGTCGTTGACCAGCGCCAGCACCGACTTGATGACCTGCGAATCCGGGTCCTCGTCTTCCGGCGACAGCACGATGATCGAGCGCGAATTCTGCGGATTGACGATGTCGAGGTCGTAGAGGTCGGTCGGATCACCGCTGCGGCAGACGATTTTGGTGTTCTTGAGGTCTGCCACCTTGGTGGCGATCTCGTCTTCCATCTCGACCTTGTCCTTGTTCGCCATGATGACGATGCGCGGGCGCTTGCGGCTCTGATTGGCGATCACGAGCTCGGAAATCACGTCGAAGATGGAGGAAGACCAGTTGAGGATGATCGTGTGGTCGGTCTCGAGCACCCGCGAGCGCCCCTTGCGCAATTCGTCGAGCTTGCTTTCGAGACCGGAGCTGATGACGCCGATCAAGGCGGAGAAGACGAAGATGCCGGCGAGGGTCACGACGAGCGCCACGAGGCGGAAGCCCCAGCCCTGGTCGCCGCCCATGGTGCCGGCGTCGAAGGTGCGCATCAGCGATTCCCAGGTGCCCTCGATGAAGCTCACGGGTTCGCCGCCCTCCGGCGCGATGCCGGTGATGGCGAGAAACGCGCCGGCGAGCGAAATCACCACCAGCGATATCAGTGCCAGCCAGCCGATCAGCGCCACGGCGCCGCCGGCCATGCTCTTGTCGAACTCATAGCGCAAGCGCGCCCGCCAATTTCCGCCCGTCTTCATCTTGGTACTCTCAGTTCGTCTTCAAAAATGTGGAAAATCCGCCATTGCAGGAATCGCCCGCGACTTCAATCGTGCCCACTGGCACAAGGCGAAGCCGGACCCATAAAAGTCAAGGGTTTCATGGATTTTCCGCGGCGTTCGGCGCAGTTCGCCCGGCTCCGCCGGTTTTCCGCGGCACGCGGCGGCGGCGGCGCTGTCACATGCCTGTCAACCGCGTGTGGTTATGCATCGTCCTCATTTGAATTACGAGGACGCTCCCCCCATGAAAAATCTGCTTTCCGCCTTCTCCGCGCTCGTTGCCATCGGCATGCTGGCGACATCCGCCACGGCCGCCAACCTGGTGCTCTACACGAGCCAACCGAACGAGGATGCGCAGGCGACGGTCGACGGCTTCATGGCCGCCAATCCGGACATCAAGGTCGACTGGGTGCGCGACGGCACGCCGAAGATCATGGCCAAGCTGATGGCCGAGATCGAAGCCGGCAGCCCGGCCGCCGACCTCCTGCTGATCGCCGACACCGTCACGCTCGAGCGGATGAAGCAGGCCGGCCAGCTGATGGCCTACAAGTCGCCGGAAGCCGTCAACTACGACGCCAGCCTGTATGACGCCGACGGCGCCTACTACTCCACCAAGCTGATCACGACCGGCATCATGTACAATACCGGCGCGGCGATGAAGCCGACGAGCTGGGCCGATCTGGCCAAGCCGGAAGCCAAGGGCCTCGTCGCCATGCCGAGCCCGCTGACCTCGGGTGCCGCCCTGATCCACGCCCAGACGCTCGCCGGCGTCTCCAGCCTCGGCTGGGACTACTACAAGGCGCTCCAGGCCAATGGCGCGGTTGCCGCCGGCGGCAATGGTGCGGTGCTGAAGTCGGTCGCTTCGGGCGAGAAGGCCTATGGCGTCGTCGTCGACTACATGCCGATTCGCGAGAAGGCCAAGGGCGCGCCGGTCGAGTTCGTCTTCCCGACCGAGGGCGTATCGGCCGTGACCGAGCCGGTCGCCATCCTGTCGACCACCAAGAATGCCGAAGCGGCGAAGAAGTTCGTCGATTACGTGCTGTCGGAAAAGGGCCAGGAGGGTTTCCTGAAGCTCGGTTACATCCCGGCGCGCAACGGCATGCCGGTTCCGGAGGGCTTCCCGGCTCGCGATACCATCAAGGTCCTGCCGATCGACGCCGCCGCCGCGCTGAAGGCCACCGAGGAAGACCTGAAGACCTTCTCCGGCATCTTCGGCACCAACTGATCGAAACGGTCAATGCCGCATTTCCTTGCCAAAGCGAACAGCCAGCCCCGCTGGCTGTTTCCTTTTGTCGTCACCTTCGTCGCCTGTCTCTGCGTGCTGCCGCTGGCGCGGCTGGTCGGCGCGGGCATTTCCTCGATCCTGTCGGGCAAGGCACTCGCGCTCGTTCTCGAGCCGGGCGTCTGGTCGGCGGCGGTCAACACGCTCAGCACCTCGTTCTTCGGGATGATCGCCGCGGTCTTGATCGGCGGGCTCTTCGCCCTGTCGCTGACGCTGGCCGACGTGCGCGGCAAGTGGCTGCTGAGCTTTCTCTTCATGCTGCCGACGATGATCCCGCCGCAGGTGCAGGCGCTCGCCTGGGTCGGCATGTCCGGCCCGTCGAGCCCGCTGCTGAAGGCACTCGGTATCGCGCCGCCGATCGGCAGTGCCCAGCCGCTCTACTCCGTCGGCGGCATCGCCCTGCTTTACGGCGTGCAGCATGCGCCGCTGGTCTATCTGTCGCTGCGCGCCGGCCTGCTTGCGCTTCCGCGCGACGGGATCGAGGCGGCGAAGCTCGCCGGCGCCTCGCCCTTCCAGGTGCTGAAGGACATCATCCTGCCTCTGTCGCTGCCGGGCATCATTGCCGGGGCGGCCATCGCCTTCGTCTCCGGTGTCGGCAATTTCGGCATTCCGGCCATTCTCGGGCTGCCGGCGCAGATCTACACCCTGCCGACGCTGATCTATTCGCGGCTCGCGAGCTTCGGCGGCAATACCTTCGGCGACATTGCCGTCCTGTCGGCGATGATCGGGCTGATGGCGGTCGCGGGCCTGCAGGTGCAGGAACGGGCGCTGAGGGGCCGCGACTACCGGGTGATCGGGTTGTCGGGCGCGTCGGCGACCTTTCGGCTCGGCCGTTGGCGGCCGTCCCTCGAAGCCTTCCTCTGGCTTCTGCTGTTCGTCATGCTGATCGCTCCCATGGCGGCACTCGTTTCCGCCTCGCTGGTGCCGGCCTATGGGGTCGTGCTGTCGTTGAAGACCGCGTCTTTGTCGGCCTATGAGGAAATCCTGTTCCGCCAGACCGTGACGCGCACCGCGTTCGGTAATTCGATCTTCCTCGCCGGCACCACGGCTATCGGCCTGCTGGCGATCGGCGTCCTCGCCGGCTACACGCTGACGCGGGGCGCCAGCCGCTGGACGGGTCTGCTGTCGGCGATGATCGAGATCCCCTATGCGCTGCCGGGGATCGTCATCTCGGTGGCCTTCGTCCTGGTGTTCGCCGCACCCTTGCCCTTCCTCGGCGTGACCATCTACGGCACGATCTGGATCATTCTCGCCGCCTATTTCGCCAGTTTCCTCGCAGTCGGGCTGAAGCCCGTGGTCAGTGCCCTTCGCCAGCTCGACCCGGCATTGGAGGAAGCGGCGCGGCTGTCGGGCGCGGGCTTCT
The DNA here is from genome assembly GCA_943370615.1 of Rhizobium sp. Q54. Classification (GTDB taxonomy): domain Bacteria; phylum Pseudomonadota; class Alphaproteobacteria; order Rhizobiales; family Rhizobiaceae; genus Allorhizobium. Next base: position 106,687 of record CALRRQ020000010.1, on the reverse strand, counting down.
ACCGGCGGCTCTTCGACATCATCGTGCCGCTGATCGCGCCGGCCGCCGGCGCTTCCGTCATCCTGGTCTTCCTCATCTCCTGCAACGAACTCACCGTCTCGGCCCTTCTCTGGTCTGCCGGCACCCAGACGCTCGGCGTTGCGATCTACAATCTCGACGACAGCGGTTCCTACGACCTCGCCTCAGCGCTTTCCGTCCTGGTGGTGCTGATGGTCGTGGTGCTGATGCTGCTGCTCGAACTCATGGCGGCAAGGCTGCCGAAAGGGGTCGTCCCGTGGCGAAACTGATCCTCCACAAGCTCTGCAAGGACTATGGCACCGGCAAGCCGGCGGTGAACGACGTGTCGCTCGACATCCGCGAGGGCGGATTCCTGGCGCTGCTCGGGCCGTCGGGCTGTGGCAAGACGACCGTGCTTCGGATGATCGCCGGCTTCGAGACGCCGAGCGACGGTTCGATCCTGCTCGGCGAACGGGTGCTGGCGGATGCCAGCGGCGTCATTCCGCCGGAGAAGCGCAACATGGCCATGGTGTTCCAGTCCTATGCGCTATGGCCGCACATGACGGTCGCCGACAATGTCGGCTATCCGCTGAAGGTGCGCGGCATTTCCGGCGAACGCTACCGGGAAAAGGTGAGCGATGCGCTGAAAGCCGTGCGGCTGGAAGCCTATGCCGGGCGCCGGCCGGCCGATCTTTCCGGCGGGCAGCGGCAGCGCGTGGCGCTGGCGCGCTGCCTGGTGACGGCGCCGGACGTGGTGCTTCTAGACGAACCGCTCGCCAATCTCGACCGGCATCTGCGCCAGGAGATGGAGGAGACCTTTCGCGAGTTCCATGCCCGGTCGGGCGCGACGATGATCTATGTCACCCATGACCAGGCGGAGGCCATGGCGCTGGCCACCGATGTCGCGGTGATGTCGGAGGGCCGGCTGTTGCAGGTCGCGGCACCGGCCGAAATCTATGCCCGGCCGGAAGGCCGGCTCGTCGGCGGGCTGATCGGGCAGGGCGCGATCCTGACCCTTCCCGAGCGCGGCGCGGTGCGGCGCGATCTGGGATGGGACGAAATCCTGACGCGGCTAGTCGACCGGGTGCCCGGAGGGTCGCGCATGGACGTGCTGGTGCGGCCGCAGGACGTGATGCTCGGAGGCGAGGGGCTTCCGGCCGAAGTCGAGGGCGTTCTCTTCGAGGGCGAGCGCTATGCGCTGAGGCTGACGCTCGGCGACGGCCAGAAGCTTCGCGCCTATAGCCGTGTCGCCTGCAGCGAAGGCGAGCGGGTGTCGGTCCGGATCAATGCGGGCTGGCGGCTCTGAGCAGAGCGCCGGATTCTTTTCCGGCGCCCCGTCCGGCGGTCAAGGCGCGCCGGAGCAGACCCAGCGGGTGATCCGGCAGCCACCGGTATACTGGTTGCAGACGCCGATCGCCTCGAGCTCGGCACGCCGGCGATCACCGCCCCAGCCGGAGCCCCAGCCACCATTCCGACCGACGGCAAGGGCCCCGCAGGCATTCTTGAACCAGATGGCGACGCGGCAGTCGCGGGCGCTGGCGGAACATTCGCGCAGCGCCCGGCGCTCGGCGTCGGCCCGGGTGGAGAAGGCATTCGACCAGCCGTCGGCCCGGGTCGAGGGCGAAAAGGCGATCGCGCCGTAGCTGTCGGCGACCGCCAGGGCCGGAGTGAGGGTCGTGAAGGCAATGGCCAGAACGGCAAGGAATGAATAGGCGCGGCGCATGCTGAACTCCCCGGTCATGCTGATCACCAATCATAGGATGATGACGGGAGCGGGTGGAAGGACGTTTTTTGGGTTGCCTGTCCATACACCCTTGCCGTGTCGTTCGATCTTGCGGGGCTCCTCGTGCCGACCCCGTTCCGGTGGGGATCATTGACAGAGGAGTATCGTAGGATTAGTTAGTTTGCGGCAACTAACTATGGAGCTGCCCGTGGCACGAAAATCGGCAGAAGACCGCAAGGCGGAGATATTGGCGACCACGCTGCGGCTGGCGGACGAACTGGGACCAGACCGGCTGACGACCAATGCCGTTGCCCAGGCCGTGGGCCTGACGCAGCCCGGCATTTTTCGTCATTTTCCGACCAAGCAGGTCCTGTGGCAGGCGGTGGCGGCGGACATCACCGGCAGGCTGAAGGTGGCGTGGGACGAGGCACTGGCCTCCAGCACCACGCCGGAAGGCAGGATCGCGGCGCTGGTACGGGCGCAATTGAATCTCATCGAAGCCAGTCCCGCCATTCCCGCCATCCTGTTTTCGCGCGAGTTGCGAGTCGAGAACGATGCGCTTCGCCGGGCCTTCGTCGGCTTGATGACGGCGTTTCACGGCATCCTCGCCGGGGAGCTGGCGCGTGCGCGCGAAGCGGGCACCGTTCGCCCGGACATCGATCCCGCTGATGGCGCGGTGCTGCTGATCTCGCTCGTCCAGGGCCTGGCGATGCGCTGGTCGCTGGGGGCGCGCGGCTTTGCCCTGCAGCCGGAGGGCGTGCGGCTGCTGGCCGTGCAGATGGCTTTGTTTACGACATCGGCGACCGAAGGGGAGCAGTCATGATGGTCGGAAAGATCAGGATCCTTCTGGTTGCCGTGGCGGTCATCGCGGCAATTGCTCTTGCCTATGTGTTTTTCACCAAACGGCCGATTGCTGTTCCGGTTGCCGCGGTCGAACGGAACGTCGCAGTGAGACTGTACGGGCTCGGCACGGTCGAGGCGCGGATCGTGTCGAAGATCGGCTTCGAGGTCGGCGGAGCCCTTGTCGACCTGTCGGTCGACAGCGGTGACGTCGTGACGGGCGGCCAGGTTTTGGCGCGCCTGCATAGGGATGCGCAGCAGGCACGGGTGGCTCGCGCCCAGGCGGCGATTGCCGCGGCGGTCGCGAACACCCGCAAGGCCGAGGCCAATGTCGAGAAGGCGGCGGCGGTGCTTGCACAGCGCCAGGCGGCCGACGCGCGGCAGCAGGAACTGGCCGGCCGAAACGCGATTTCCCGGCAGGCAGCAGAAGAGGCGAAGCGCGACGTCGAGGTTGCTGCCGCCGAACTCACCGTCGCGCAGACGGAGGTGGATGTGTTCAGATCGCAAGAGGTCGATGCCGGTGCGGCGCTGGATTACGAGACCGCCGTGCTCAAGCAGCATGTTCTGCAAGCGCCGTTCGATGCGGTGGTCGTCGCGCGTCACGCGGAAGCAGGCGCCGTGGTGCGGGCCGGCGATGCGATCTACACCCTGATGGATCCGAAGACCGTGTGGACGCTGGCCTATATCGATGAGGAGCGCGCAGGCGCGCTGGCCGTCGGGCAGGCCGCCGAGGTCCGGCTGCGGTCCATGTCGCATGAGGTCTATACCGGCACGGTGGCGCGGATCGGCATCGAGAGCGACCGTGCCAACGAGGAGCGCCGCGTGTGGATCACCTGCGACAAGTGTCCGCCGCAGGCCTTTCTCGGGGAACAGGCCGAGGTACGGATCACGGTCGACCAACTGCCGGAGGCGCTGCTGGTGCCGGAGGCGGCGATCAGCGGTTTCGACGGCCATCAGGGGCGGGTGTTCGTCGTCGTCGTCGACGGCACGCTCGCGCAGGTGCCGGTGACGTTCGGCCATCGCACGGAAGATGCCCGCGTCGAGATCGTCGCAGGCTTGCCGGAGGGTGCCCGCGTCGTCACGACCGCCGCCAAGGGCCTTGTCGAGGGACGCGCGGCGCGCATCCTTGAGGAGGCGAGGCCATGAACCTTGCCTATCGCGATGTCCGTCACAACCTGTTTCGCTTCGTGCTTACCTGTCTTGGCCTCAGCCTGCTGATGGCGGTGGTGCTGGCGATGATGGGCATCTACAACGGCCTGGTGGCCGATGCGCTGAACATCGTCCGGGCGCCGCAGGCCGATCTCTGGGTGGTGGAGGCCGGTCGGCAGGGACCTTTCGCCGAATCCTCCAAGATCCCCGGTGAGACGCGCGATGCCGTGGCCCGCCTGCACGGGGTCAGCGATGCCGGCAGCATCACCTATCAGACCGTCGAGGCCTCCTTTTCCGGCGCGACGCTTCGGCTCTACATCATCGGCTATGAGCGCGGTCGTCCCGGCGGCCCGGATGTTGTCGTGGAGGGACGAGGCATCGCGCAGAGCCATTTCGAGGCGGTCGCGGATCGCAAGTCGGGGCTTGTGATCGGCGACCGGATCGTGCTCGGCCGGAACCGGTTCGAGGTCGTCGGGCTTGTCGAGGACGCGATGAACTCCGGTGGCGATCCCGTCCTCTTCGTCACTCTGGCCGATGCCCAGACGCTGCAATCGCAGCTCGCACCGCCTGCCGCCCGCGTGCAGTCGGCGCGCGGCGCAATGGGAGAGAGCGGGGATACCGTGGCTGCGGTCATCGCACGCGTCGATGCCAACGCCGATGTCGATTCCGTGGCGCGCACCGTGCGCCAATGGAAACACCTCTCCGCCATGACCCAGGCCGAACAGGAAGACCTGCTGGTCCGCTCCGTCGTCGACCGGGCGCGCCGGCAGATCGGCCTGTTTCTCAGTATCCTTTTGACGGTGTCGGCCGTCGTCATCGCGCTGATCATCTACACCATGACCATGGAGAAGCTGAAGCAGATCGCCACGCTGAAGCTGATCGGCGCGCCCGACCGCACCATCATCGGGCTGATCGTCCAGCAATCGATCGCCCTCGGGGCTGTCGGCTGGGGCTTCGGGCTCATGCTGATCCTGCTGATCAAGGACTATTTCCCCCGCCGCGTACTGCTGGAGCCGATCAATGCTGCGGCGCTCGCCGGTATCATCCTGGTTGTCTGCATTCTGGCAAGCGGGCTCGGCATCCGCGCCGCACTGAAGGTCGACCCAGCGACCGCGATCGGAGGCTGACGCCATGGCTGATCCGCAAAGCCGCCTGATCATCGACCTCAAGGCGATCTCCAAGCACTATGGCGAGGGGGCAACGCGCGTCGATGCCCTGCGCGGCGTTGACCTTCAGGTTCGCTCCGGCGAGGTCGTGGCGCTGCTCGGGCCGTCCGGCTCGGGCAAGACCACGCTGCTCAACATCATCGGCTGCATCATCGACCCGACCGAGGGACGGGTGTGGCTGGACGGGGAGCCGGTCTACGAAAACCGCTGGCTGAGGGACGACCTCAGGCGCCTGCGGCTCGACAAGATCGGGTTCATTTTCCAGTTCCACAACCTCTTGCCCTTCCTCGACGCCAAGGACAACGTCGCGCTGGTGCTGCAGCTGGCTGGCAAGTCGGCCGGGGAGGCAAGGCGCCGGGCGATCGAACTGCTGGACTATCTGGAAGTCGGAAACCGCAAGGACGCCATGCCGGCCCTGCTGTCGGGCGGCGAGGCGCAGCGCGTGGCGATTGCCCGCGCGCTGGCCAACAGCCCGCGCATCATTCTCGCCGACGAGCCGACCGCGGCGCTCGATTCCAAGCGGGCCGGGATCGTCATGGATCTGCTGCGCAAGCTCGCCGCCGAGCAGGACGCCTGCATCGTGGCGGTGACCCATGACGAGAAGATCTACGACCGTTTCGATCGGCTTTTCCATCTGCGCGATGGACGGCTGGAAGACCAGGAAGGGAGCAAGACATGAACACGATCGAGCGAGGGGGCTGGGGGCTGAAGGCGGCAGGCGCGATCGGCCTGGTCTTTGGCCTGTTGACGGTCTTTTCCGGCGGTATGGCGCTGTTCGGCGGTGAGGCGGCACGGGCGGCCGTCGGCAATGCGGTGCCTTTCGTGTTGTGGTTCAATTTTGTCGCGGGGTTTGCCTACGTCCTGGCGGGGCTGGGCTTGCTGCTGAACCGGAGGTGGGGCGTCTGGCTTTCCATCGCGATCGCCGTGGCCACCGCGCTGGTGCTGGCGGCCTTCGGCCTGCATGTCGCGGGCGGCGGCCTCTACGAGATGCGCACCGTAGGGGCGATGCTGCTGCGCACGGGCGTTTGGGCGCTGATCGCGGCCGCCTCATGGCGGTCAATGCACCAGTAGGCCGGGCCATTCGTCCGAAATCTCGCATCAAGCCGTCGACGACATCGCGCCATATGTCCGTTCACGGAGGCTGGTCTATACTGGATCGGATCACGGGAAAAGAATCATGGCGCTCAGGCTAGGCACGTTCAACATCGAGAACCTGATGACGAGGTTCGATTTCACCGGCTTTCGCAACCAGTTGCGCCAGGACCGGGTGATGCAGCTATTCGAAGTGCGCAACGAGCAGGACTATCAGCGGCTGGAATCGGCCCGCGTGGTCTCCTCGACCGACGACACCCGCCAGCTCTCGGCGCTCGCCATCGCCGACATGGGGGCCGACATCCTGTGCCTGCAGGAGGTCGACAGCATGGAGGCGTTGAAGGCCTTCGAATACGGCTATCTCTTTCGCATGGTCGGCTCCGGCTACCGGCACAAATATCTCGTCGAGGGCAATGACAGCCGCGGCATCGACGTCGGCGTGATGATGCGCGACGAGACGCGCGACGGCGAGAAGATCGAGATCGTCGACATCCGCAGCCACGCGGCGCTGACCTATCGCGACCTCGATCTGTTCACGCCTGCGCTTTCCGCGACGAACAAGGCCGACGACAAGATCTTCAAGCGCGACTGCCTGGAACTCGACCTGAAGATCGGCGGACGGCCGCTGACCATTTATGTCGTGCATCTGAAATCGATGACCAACGGCCGCGACGGGATCGACGGGCGCAGCTTCACCATGCCGGTGCGCGAGGCGGAGACGAAGGCGATCCGCCACATCATTGAGGCGCGTTTCGGCAAGGGCGAGACGGCCGACAAGAACTTCGTCATCTGCGGCGATATGAACGACTACCAGGAGCGGGTGGACGTGATCGGCGACCGGCGCACCGGCTATCGGTTCGAGCCCCGGGGCGGGCTGGAGAGCGCGCTCGACGTCTTTTCCGCCGACGGTTTTGCCGAGAATGTCATGCTGCGGCGCGACCCGCTCGACCGCTGGACGCTCTATCATGCGCGAGGACCCGAAGAGCAGCATCTCTGCCAGCTCGACTATCTCTGGTTGTCGCCGGCGCTTGCCCGCTGCAATGTCGGCAAGGCGCCGGAGATCATTCGCAACGGGCAGCCCTTCCGCACGCCGTTCCCGCCCGGCCAGGCCGTCGAACGCTACCGGCGCATCGGCTGGGACCGGCCGAAGGCATCCGATCATTGCCCGATCGTCATGGCGCTGGAGCTGTGATGTCCGAGACATATGCCGACAGCGCCACCGGCTTTCCGTCCGAGCCCCGCATCTTTCCCGTGGAGGGCGTGCGGCTGCGCGTGCTCGACGGCGTGCATCCGTTCCACCGGGAGAACCGGGCGGCGGCGGAGGCGAACTGGCAGGCGGAGATCGCCGCCAATCCGGCGCTGTTCGACGGCCGCATGGTGTTCCAGCATCGGCTGTCCCTGACAAATGGTGTCGTTGAGGGCGAGGGCTATGTCGTGCCCTATTCGACCTTTCTCTGGTGGCGCCGGCAGCCGCTGGGGCAGGGCGGCTTCCATGTCTTCGCCTTTCCGGTGATCGCCTCGGCGGACGGCGCGCTGATCGCCGTTGAGATGGCCGCGCATACCGCCAATCCCGGCCAGGTCTATTGCGCCGCCGGATCGCTCGATCCGCACGACATTGTCGCTGGTCACTGCGACATCGCCGGCAACATGATGCGCGAAGTCCGCGAGGAGACCGGCCTCGACCTGGCGCAGGCAACCACCGACGGGCGATTCTTCGCCAGTTTTGCCCGCCGGCGGCTGACGATCGTGCGGCTCTTCCGCTTTGATCTGTCAGCGGACGCGATCCTGGACCGCATCGCCCAGCATATGGAGGTCGACGAGGAAAAAGAGATCGCCGGCGCGGTCGCCATCCGCTCCGCCGATCCCGCCGCGCACCCCTACAATCCCGCCATGCTGCCGGTGCTCGACTGGTTCTTCGCGCAAGCGCGCTGACATCGCTTGCTTGCGCGCGCGGGCAAGGTCGGGCAGTCTCTGGCCAAATCGTTCAACGAACGCGGAGGATCCTTTGGCGCGGCACTATTCCATCTACGACGTCTTCACCGATCAGAAGCTCGCCGGCAATCCGCTGGCGGTGATCTTCGACGGCGAGGACCTGTCGCCCGCGTCGATGCAGGCCATCGCGGCGGAGACCAACCTGTCGGAGACGGTGTTCGTGCAGAAGGCTTCCAATCCCGCCCACTCCGCCCGAATCCGAATTTTTACGCCGGGGCGGGAGCTGCCCTTTGCCGGCCATCCGACGGTCGGCACGGCGGTGGCGCTCGCCGAGCGCGCCTATGGCAACAATAGCGGCGGGCTCGATCTCGTCTCGGTACTGGAGGAGAATGTCGGGCCGGTGCGCTGCGCCGTCAAACTGCGCGACGGCGAGGCGAGCTTTGCCGAATTCGACCTGCCGAAGACTTCGACGCGCTACGAGCTCGCGCTCGACCGTCAGGGCATCGCCGACGCGCTGGCGCTGAAGATCACCGATATCGGCTTCGAGAATCATGTGCCGTCCGTCTGGGGCGCCGGCGTGCCTTTCCTGATGGTGCCGGTGCACAACCTGACCGCGGTCGAAACCCTGGAGTTCGACGCCCAGCTATGGGAGCGCATCGCGCCGTTGTGCGAAGGCATGCTGACGTCTGCCTATGTCTATTGCCGGGGCGGGGTGCATCACGCGGCCAAGTTCCATGCCCGGATGTTCTCCCCCGACATGGGCATTGCCGAAGACCCGGCGACCGGTTCGGCGGTCGCGGCCCTGTCCGGCGCCATCCATCATTTCGACGGGCTTCCCGACGGCCACCATCCGCTGATGGTCGAGCAGGGCGTCGAGATGGGGCGGCCGTCCTATATCCATCTGCATGTCGACGCCAAGGACGGCGAGATCAGCCGCGCGCGGATCGGCGGCCAGGCGGTGCGGATCGCGTCGGGAATTCTGGACCTCTGAAAACGCTGGCTTTTTCGGTTCCGTGTATTTTTTTTGAAGTTTGGGCGAAGTTTTTTCGCCTCGGCGCTGGACAACATCGGAGATGCTGTTTATACGCCACGTCACACCGCCGGAAGGCGCTGGTCGGGTGATTAGCTCAGTTGGTAGAGCAGCTGACTCTTAATCAGCGGGTCGTAGGTTCGAGCCCTACATCACCCACCATTTCAATCTCATAGCACTGTTTCCTGATGTGACGCCTCAAGGGCGCGCATCAGTGCGGCGTCGATTTCGCAGGCTTCCGAGCGGGGCGGTTGAAGTAGATTGTGTGTCAGCCGACCGCGGCTGGCGGGCCTGGCCATTATTGGTATCTGCCGCAAATTTCCCCGCCGCTTAATTGCTTCGTCACCAAGGCAACGCATATGTCGTTCCCGCCCAATTTCGGGCCTGGAGCATTGCAGTCTTATGAAACGTATTCTCTCCGCCGCCGGCCTGCTGGCAGCCGTCCTCTCCTCGACCACCGCCCAGGCGGAAGACCTGGTCTTCACGCTGACCAATGGCACGAACTCGGTTCTCACGCATTTCTACACCTCGCCGGTCGGCGTCGACAGCTGGGAAGGCGATGTGTTCGGCGATCACGTCCTGGAGCCGGGTGCCAGCGTTCAGCTGACCATTGCCGACGGCCGCACCCAGTGTGAATACGACATGCGCTTCGAGTTCGAGGAAAGCTCTGACCTCGACACCACCGAAGACAGCCAGAACCTCTGCGAACTCGGCTCCTACACGATCCACGAGTAAGCGTTCCGCTTCACGGCGCCGCCGGCTGAGACCGGCGGCCTGTTCCTTGTCCGGCTCAGCTGTTTTCCACAGGCGTGGAATCTCGGCCGGGCAGCCGGATGGACGGCGTATACGCGACGCCGACAGGCAAATGCCTATTTGTTCCATGCGTTCAGGGGCGATGTTCGCCTCGTGTTCCCGTTTTCGTGGTCGATTGACCGTTTCCCGTCTGTGGATTGCTGTGGATAACTTTGTTAGCCGGCTTTTGACTGCAGCGTATGGCGCGACTGCGGCAGCACGAAGGGCACGGACGCCGCCGGAAGCCGCCCGACCGCGCCGCTGATGCCGTAGACATCGGCGATGACCCGGTCGTCGATGGTTTCGAGCGGCGGCCCTTCCGACACGATCCGACCATGATGCATGACCACCAGATGATCGGCGAATTCCGCCGCGAGGTTGAGGTCGTGAAGGATGGCGAGAACCGCGCCGCCACGCCGGGCAAAGTCGCGGGCGATTTCCAGCACGCCGATCTGGTGGCCGATGTCGAGGCTCGAGGTCGGCTCGTCGAGGAAGAGCGCACGGGCGCGGCCATGTTCGACCGGGGAGGGCACCTGGGCGAGCGCGCGGGCAAACTGGACCCGCTGCTGCTCGCCGCCGGACAGCGCACGGTAGGGGCGTGCCTCGAAGCCTTCGAGCCCGACGCGGACAAGGGCGGCGCGGGCAGCCCGGGTCGGGTCGAGGCTGCCATGGGCGATCGCCCCCATGCGCACGACTTCAAGCGCGGTGAAAGGGAAGGACAGGGTGGTCGACTGCGGCAGCACGGCGCGATCGGCCGCAAGCTCGACGGCGGACAGCCGCGACAGCGGCCTTTCGTGGCAGAAGACCTGGCCGCGATCGGGTGTGACCTCGCCGGAGAGGACCTTCAGCAGGGTCGACTTTCCGGCGCCGTTCGGGCCGATCACCACCGTGAAGACGCCGGGGCTAAGCGCCAGGTCGACATCGGCGACCAGCGCGCGGCCATCGCGGATGACGCTGACATTCTGTGCTTCGATCATTACAGGCCCTCCATGGCTGCGCGGCCGTTGCGGCCGAGCAGCAGCATGAGGAAGACCGGGGCGCCGAGGATGGCGGTGATGATACCGATCGGCAGTTCGGCCGGGGCGGCGACCGTGCGGGCGATACTGTCGGCCAGGAGCAGCAGGCTTGCGCCGCCAAGCGCCGAGGCGGGCAGGAGGAAGCGGTGCGACGGGCCGATCGCCAGCCTGAGCAGATGCGGAACGACGATGCCGACGAAGGAGATCGATCCGGCGACCGCGACGGTTGCACCGCAGGCGGCGGCGACCGCAAGAATCGAGATCCGTTTCAGCCGCTGCACCGGCACGCCCATGTGGAAGGCGGCGGCGTCGCCCAGCACCAGCGCGTCCAGGCCGCGGGCGACGAAGGGCAGGGCAGCCATGACGAGCAGGATGAAGGGCAGGATGGACAGGACCTTGGCATAGGTCGCGCCGCCGAGCGATCCGAGCGACCAGAAGGTGATGTCGCGCAGCGCCCGGTCGTCGGCGACGAAGATCAACAAGCCTGTCGCAGCCGCACTCATGGCGCCGATGGCGATGCCAGACAGGATGAGCGCGGTGGTCGAAGTCTGGCCGTTGCGGGTGGCGATGGCATAGAGCAGGAAGGTATTGGCGAGGCCGCCGGCAAAGGCCATGAGCGGCAGGAACTGGTTGCCGAACAAGGCCTGGAGCGGGGCAAGCACCGTGCCGCCGAGCACGATGGCGCAGACCGCGGCGAAGGCCGCGCCCGAGGTGACGCCGACAATGCCGGGGTCGGCCAGCGGATTGCGGAACAGCCCCTGCATCATGGCGCCGGAAATGCCGAGGCCGGCGCCCACCAGCAGGCCAAGCGCCGTGCGCGGCAGGCGGACGGCTTCGAGGATGATGCGGTCCTGGTCGGCGAGGCTGTCGCCATCGCCGCCGAGATAGGTGACGAGGTCCTGCAGTCCGACGCCGGTCGGGCCGCTGATCAGCGAGACCAGGGCCGCGCCGAGCAGCAGGACCAGCAGCAGCAGGATGACGGCGATGCCGAGGCCGGAACGATCGCCGGTGACCGATGCCCGTCCCATCAGTGAGGCAACCGCGCTCATGGCTTGACGGCGTCCGGATAGAGCTTCGCCGCCAGATCAAGTGCTGCCTGCGGCGTGCGCGGGCCGAGGCCGAGCAGATAGAGCCCGTCCATGGCGATGAAGGCCCCGGCCTTTCCGGCAGGGCTGGACTGCAAGGCGGGCAGGGCGAAGGCCTGCTCGGCCGTCAGGTGCATGGCCGGATTGTCCATCACCAGCACGACTTCGGGGGCGGCGGCGATCACCGCCTCGTCGCTCAGCGGCTTGTAACCGGAGATGCCGCTTGCCGCGTTGATGCCGCCTGCGAGCCGGATGATGGCGTCTGCCGAGGTGTCGGTGCCGGCAGCCATGACGCGGCCGTTGGCGAGCGACAGGGCAAAGAGCACGCGCTTCTTCGGCACGGACAGGGCGGAGACGCGTGTCTCCAGCGTTTTCAGCGCGGCATCGACTTCGGTCGCGAGCTTGTCCGCCGCGTCGTCCCTGCCGACGGCCGCGCCGACGGCGCGGATCTTGGCGGCGATCGCGCCTGCCTCGGGGGGCGTGGGTATGGTGACGATCGGAATGCCGCTGGCCTTCAGGATGGCCATCGCGTCGGCCGGGCCGGCGCCCGCTTCGGCGATGATCAGATCGGGCTTCTGCGACAGCACGCCTTCGGCGGAGAGCTGGCGGATATAACCGACATCGGGCTTGTCCGCCGCGCTCGCCGGATAGGTGCTTGTGCTGTCGACCGCGACGATGCGGGCGTCGTCGCCCAGCGCGTAGATGATCTCCGTCACCGTTCCGCCGATCGACACGATTCGTTTCGCATCCGTCGGGACCTCGGCGGCGCGGGCCGATGCACCGGCAAGCGCCAGCAGGATGAGGGGTGCGGCGAAGGTTCTTGCGGCGGTGCGCGGGGCTCGGAAAAGCTGCATGCGGGGAAATTCCTGTTGCCAAAGGGGAAGCGCTGCCGGCACGCTGAGCGCCGGAAGCCTAAGGATGGAGGTGCGCCGTGGCCGGCGACATTTAACTTGACACAAATACACAAGTTTAAATACCAAGGCAACACGGCGCCGCCGCGACAGGGCTCGGGGGCGGCTTGAAATACAGCCGTCGCCACGGGACCGGCGGCCTGCCCGACAGATAGAGAGAGGATTTCAGCCATGTTTATTGCGATGAACCGTTTTCGGGTCGTACCCGGCCACGAGGAGGCCTTCGAGGCCATGTGGGCGAACCGCAAGGGGCGTCTGGCCGAGGTGCCCGGCTATGTGGAATTCCACATGCTGAAGGGTCCGACGGCCGAAGATCACACGCTCTATGCCTCGCATGCGGTCTGGGAGACCGAGGAGCATTTCAAGGCCTGGACCAAGTCCGAGCAGTTCCGTGCCGCCCATGCCCGTGCCGGCGAATCCAAGGTCCAGTACCTGTCCGGCCCGCATTTCGAGGGCTTCGAGGTCATCATCCACGAGGACCGCGACGGCAAGCGCGTCGACGAGGCGGCGTGAGGAGCGGCGCGATGCATCTGGCGGCCAACAGCCCCGAGCGTGCCGAGCGGGCGCGCGCAGCACTTGCCGAAAAGCCCGACGGCGTCGTCGAGGCGATCGCCGCCCAGGCGGACGTGACCCCGGCCGAGGTCCTGGCGGTCCTGCCGCCCGGCGCCGCGGTGCTGGCTCCCTCCGACCGGTTCCTGGCGATCTGGCAGGATATGGCAGGCTGGGGCGACGTGTTGATGATCGTGCACACCGACGACATCGTGCTCGAGGTCGAGGGTGCGCTGCCGGAAGGCAGCGTGGGCCATGGCTGGTTCAACATCCACGGCGACAGCCCGATCGGCGGGCATATCCGCAAGGATCGCTGCGCCTCGATCGCCTTCGTCGACCGCGGTTTCCACGGGCGGCGGTCGTGTTCCGTGTGGTTCATGAACGAAGAGGGCCGGGCGATGTTCAAGATCTTCGTCCGGCGTGATGCGGAGAAGGCTTTGCTGGCGGACCAGTTGCAGCGGTTCGAAGCGCTGCGCGAGACCATGGCGACCGCCTGAACCGTCCGTGACTGACTGTGCCGATTTGATCGCCGGGCGTCCTGATCGACGCGCGGCGATTTTCGTCGCGACGGCCCGCCATGGCGTTCTTTCTTTTGGCTAAAACAGCCACTATGGTCCGCGCAGATTTCAGACCATTGCAAGGACCGACTTTGTTTCGCAACCGCCGCCTTTTTCCCTTCGCCCTCGTCATGGTGCTGGCCTTCCAGCCCCTCGTCGCAGCCTGTTGCGCCCTCCCGGCATTCGCCCAGGAGGTCGTGCCGGCGCGGGACGATGTCGTCGAGAGCGTCAGCGCCCAGATCGCCGAGGCGGAAAAGGCGCTCGGCGTCATCGAGGGACAGGTCGAACAGCGCAAGAACGACGATGCGGCGCTCGTCGACGTGAAGGTCAAGGCCGACGAACTCATCCGCCAGCTGCTCAAGATCTCGGTCGAACTCAGGCCGCGGTTCAACGACGTCAAGGCACGGCTGGCCCAGCTCGGCGAGAAGCCGGCCGAAGGCGACCCGGAAGAGGCGCCCGCCGTTACCGAGGAGCGCAATCGGCTGAACGCCACGCGGCTCGAGATCAACACCCTCACGGGCCGGGCCGAGGATCTTTCGATCCGGGCCTCCAATCTTTCCGACTCGATCACCGACCTCAGGCGCCAGCTCTTCACCGAGCGCCTGTTCGAGCATACCGAGATCTCGGGCGACGTGCTCGACGACGCGATCAACGTGTTCTCCTCCGAGCTCAGCGATTTCAACCGAACCGTCAGCAGCTGGTTCTCGTTCATCTGGAAATTCAAACGCGTGCCGCTCGGCACGGCGGTGATGCTGTCGCTGGTCATGGCGCTGGTGCTGCTGGCGGCCGAGTACCGGCTGTTCGGCTCGCTGATCCGCCGCGATCCGGCCGAGAGCAATCCGACCTATATGAGCCGGTTTTCGGTCGCCTTCTGGTCGACCATCCTGCCGGCGCTGGCGCTCGGCGCTTTCCTGGTGGCGAGCTTCTTCTTCCTCGACACGTTCAACGTGCTGAGGCCGGACATCGCGCCGATCGCCGCGGCCCTGTTCGGCTTTGCCGGCCTCGTCTTCTTCGTCGCCATGCTGGCGCGCGCCGTGCTTGCGCCGAAGGCGCCGAGCTGGCGGCTCGTCAGGCTGTCGAACAAGGGCGCGCGAGACCTGAATTTTGCCGTGCTCTCCATGGCGGTCGTCAACGGCTCAGACTATGTGCTCGGCGCGGTCAGCGAGACGCTGAGCTCGCCCGTGGTGCTGACGGTGATGAAGAGCTTTATCTCGTCGGTGATCGTCGGGCTGATCGTCTTCATCGTCTCGTTCCTGCGTCCGGTGCTGAGCGAGAGTGGCGATCCGGCCGAGCGCGGCCGTCCCTGGCCGAAGACCATCGCTGTGCTGTTCCGGCTGATCGGCTTCGGCCTCATCCTGCTCAGCGCCATCGGCTATGTGGGCCTGTCGCGCTTCCTCGCCACCCAGATCGTGCTCACCGGCGCGGTCGTCGCGACCATGTATATCGGCATCCTGTCCGGCAAGGCGATCTCCGCACCCAACCAGTTCGGCGAGACGCGCGTCGGCCGGTTCCTGCAGCGGCGCTTCAACCTGAAGCCGGTCGGCCTCGACCAGGCCGGGATCGCGGCCGGTCTTGCCATCTATGTCTTCGCGCTATCGATCGGCATTCCGCTCATCCTGATCTCCTGGGGTTTCCAGCCGCGCGATCTGGAGATCTGGCTGATCAACATCTTCACCGAGATCAATATCGGCACGATCCGCATCTCGATCTTCGGCATTCTGGGCGGCATCCTGCTGTTCAGTCTCGGTCTCGTCGCCACGCGCTGGCTGCAGAAATGGCTCGACGGCAATGTCATGGCCCGTTCCCACGTCGATGCCGGCGTGCGAAACTCGGTCAAGACCGGGGTCGGCTATCTCGGCACCGGCATTGCCGGGCTGATCGGGATCTCGGCGGCCGGCATCGACCTGTCGAGCCTCGCCCTAGTCGCCGGCGCCCTGTCGCTCGGCATCGGCTTCGGCCTGCAGAACATCGTCTCCAACTTCGTTTCCGGCCTGATCCTCCTGGTCGAGCGGCCCTTCAAGGTCGGCGACTGGGTGGCGACCGGCACGACCGAGGGTTTCGTGCGGCGTATTTCGGTGCGCGCGACCGAGATCGAGACCTTCCAGCGCCAGTCGATCATCGTGCCGAATTCCGAGCTGATCAATGCGCCGGTCGGCAACTGGACCCACCGCAACAAGCTCGGCCGCATCGAGATCCCCGTCAGCGTGTCCTACGACAGCGACCCGCGGCAGGTCATGGACCTGTTGATGGAGATCGCGCTCGCCCATCCCGGCTTGTTGCGCAATCCCGAGCCCGTGGTGATGTTCAACGGGTTCGGCGCGTCCTCGCTCGATTTCGAGCTGCGCGGTTTCATCGGCGACGTGCTGGGCGCCCTGCCGATCCGCAACGAACTGCGGGTGACGATCCTTGAGCGGTTCCGCTCGAAGGGCATCCTCATGCCCTATCCCCATCAGGAAGTGCACCTGCATCTCGACGAAAAGGACCGGCGCTTGTTCAGCGGCCGCGCCGATGCACGCAAGCCCGGTCCGCATGCGGATTTGCGCGATCCGCCGGATGATGACAAGATCCTGCCATGAACGGCACGTTCAGCAGGCGTTCAGGGGATGCATATTAGAAGAGGGGCATGCCTGATCGACCGGCAACAGTCGGCGGACGGGCAAAACGAGAGGGCGGCGCAGAAAGCGCCGAATGCGCAATGATCAAGTTTCTGGCAGCCACAGTGGTCCTTTTCGGCGCGACGAGCGGTGCCTGGGCCGCGTCGATATCCAATGCCGGCTCGAGCGCCGTCGTCTTGACCGTCGTCGAAGACGGTAACCGCACGGAAGTTGCGATCGATGCCGGCGCCTCCGAGACCATCTGCCCGTCGGGCTGCTTCCTTACCCTGCCGAACGGCGACCGCATCGGCCTGGAGGGTGGCGAGACCGTCGAGATCAAGGACGGCGCGGCCACCGTCAAGTAGCCGGCTCTCAATCCGCAGACCGAATCGTCAGTACACAGCGCCCGGCCAGGTCCGGGCGCTTTTGCGTGTGCAGAACAGAGCAACGGGCAGATGGGCAACCGGGCAAGGCACCGGACTTCGCCATCAGGATGCGGCATCTTGTCTTCGGCCGGATAAAGACCAAGCAATCGTCAAAAAGGGGCAGAAGTGACGCAGCCGCTTTTATGGCGAATTAATCTTCGCATGTTTCGATCGCGTATCGTCGATTAACGGATCTGCAAGCCGCACAGGCTAAATTGCCAATAGTTCTCTCAGGTTGAAGGCGCGTCATGGCTTTTCTAGGCATTTCCGGAATGCAATATTCCGGAGAAACTTTTCCCGATGTTCGAATCATTGTTGCCGAGGATTCGAACGTCTTCACCTCCATGATCAGCACGCGCATGAGGGAGCTGTTCGGCATCAATGTCGAAATCTGCAGAACCTTCGAGGACCTGCAGGCCGCCAACGAGCTGTCGGACGAGGCCGTCACGCTGGCGATCTCGAACATCAACCTGCCCGGCGCGGAGAACGGCGAGGCGCTCGAATATCTGATCGACCAGAACATCCCGGTCGTCGTCTTTACCGGCACCTTCCAGGAGCAGACCCGCGAGAAGCTGCTCGCCAAGGACATCGTCGACTACATCCTCAAGGATAATATCTTCGCCGTCGAGATGCTCGGCGAGTCGGTCTACCGCTTCCTGACCAACCACCGCCACCACGTGCTGATCGTCGACGACAGCCCGACGGCCCGGGCGCTGCTCTCCAGCCGCCTGAAGCGTTACAATTTCCGCGTCAGCACCGCCGAAAGCGGCGCCAAGGCGCTCGAGATCCTCAAGGCCAATCCTGATATCGGCCTCGTGGTGACGGACTACAACATGCCCGACATCGACGGCTTCGAGCTGACGCGGCGCATCCGCGGCGCGCGCGGCAGCCACGAGCTCCGCATCATCGGCGTTTCGTCCTCGACCAACCGCCTGCTGTCGGCCCGCTTCCTGAAGGTCGGCGGGAACGACTTCATGCTGCGTCCGTTCATCGACGAAGAGTTCTACTGCCGCGTCAACCAGAACCTCGACACGCTCGTGCAGATCAAGGCGGCCACGGCGCGCAGATAAGCCGCCGGACCGGGAAAAATCGTCGAATTTTGCCGATCCGGGGAGAAGACCCCGGATCGGCGGTTGCCTGTTCTCTGCATTTATTTTTTTGAAAACCGACTGATTTTCGAAGGCAAATACAATGTCACTGCCGAGCGAACCGTCACCCGGACCTCAATCCACCTCGCGCAAACGTGCGCATGTGCTGGTGATCGAGGATTCCCGCACCTTTTCCTCCTTGCTCTGCCATCGCTTCGAGAAGGAGCACGGGCTCAAGGTCACGCATTGCGCGTCGACCAAGGCGTTCCACGAGGCGGCAGAGGAGACGGACCCGCCCTTCGATGCGGCGGTGGTCGATCTCAACCTTCCCGATTCGCCCGACGGCCAGATCCTCGACGAAGTCGTGGCGATGGGCATTCCGGCGGTCGTCTTCACCGCCGATTTCAACCGCCACATGCGCGAGCGGCTGGTCGAGCGCGGCGTGGCCGATTATGTCATCAAGAACAACGAGCGTGCCGTCGACATGGTCGTCTCGGCCGTCGAGCGCGTTCTCTCCAACCGCCATGTGCGGGTGCTGGTGGTCGACGACGTGGCCTCGGCGCGCAAGATGCTGAGCGACCTGCTCAAGGTGCAGCAGTTCCAGGTCTTCGAGGCGACGACGGGGAGCGAAGCCCTCGACATGCTGGTGCGTCATCCCGGCATCGACATGGTGATCACCGACTACAACATGCCGGACATGGACGGCTACGAGCTGACCCGCCGCATCCGCCGCGAACACGGCTCCGACCGGCTGCGGATCATCGGCATTTCTTCCTCGGCCGACCGTCTCTTGTCGGCGAGCTTCCTCAAGGCCGGCGCCAACGACTTCGTCTATCGGCCCTTCGTGGTCGAGGAACTGCAGTGCCGTATCGGCCACAATATCGAGACGCTGTCGCAGATGCGCCAGCTGCGGCTCGCGGCCTTCAGCGACTATCTCACCGGCCTGCGCAACCGCCGCCATTTCTTCGACGAGGGGCCGGCCCGCGTCGCGAGCTGCCTCGAACGGGGCGAGGCCTGCAGCATGGCGATGCTCGACATCGACCATTTCAAGCAGCTCAACGACACCTATGGCCACGAGATCGGCGACCGGGTGCTGAAGGCCGTCGCCACGCGGCTTTCGAGCCTGGTGGAAGACAGCGACTATCTTTTGGCGCGGCTCGGCGGCGAGGAGTTCGGTATCCTGCTGACTGGCATGGATTGCGAGGATGCCAGCGCCTTTTGCGAGACGGTGCGCCGCTGCGTCGCCGAATTGCGCGTCGCGCTCGACGATACCGACATCGCGGTCACCGCCTCGATCGGGGTTGCGGAAGTGGCGGGGTTGGAGAACTTCAGCAACTACCTCAACGCGGCCGACCAGTTCCTCTATCTGGCCAAGCGCTATGGCCGCAACCGGGTCTATTCCGACAATACGCTGCTTCGCATGCTGGCGACCGGCGGCTGAGGGCCTGGTGCCGTTCTGATTTCCGCCGGAGGTGGGACGGGGCGCTGGCAATCGCCGAAGCGCTGCCTATATAGGGCTGACCATCTTCCTCCCATCCGGAGTCTCCGGCCATGGCCCCCATCGTTTCCGTAAAATCCCTTTCCAAGACCTATGCCAACGGGTTCAAGGCGCTCGACAACGTGTCGCTCGACATCGAGGAGGGCGAGATCCTGGCCCTGCTCGGCCCGAACGGCGCGGGCAAGACGACGCTGATCTCAATCATCTGCGGCATCGCCAATCCGAGCGAAGGCTCGGTTACGGTGGACGGCCATGACGTGGTGCGCGACTTCCGCAAGACCCGTGGCCTGATCGGCCTCGTGCCGCAGGAACTGACCACCGACATGTTCGAGACCGTGGTCAACACGGTCAGCTTCTCCCGCGGCCTGAACGGCAAGAAGCCGGCGCCGGAGCATATCGACAAGCTGCTGCGCGAACTGACGCTGTTCGAGAAGCGCAACAATGCGCTGCGCGAACTGTCGGGCGGCATGAAGCGCCGCGTGCTGATCGCCAAGGCACTGTCGCACGAGCCGCGCATCCTGTTTCTCGACGAGCCGACAGCGGGCGTCGACGTCAGCCTGCGCAAGGACATGTGGCAACTGGTGCGGCGCCTCCGCGAAGGGGGCGTGACCATCATCCTCACCACGCACTATATCGAGGAAGCGCAGGAGATCGCCGACCGCATCGGCATCATCGACCGCGGCCGACTGATGCTGGTCGAGGACAAGGACACGCTGATGCGCAAGCTCGGCGGCAAGCAGCTGAGCATCGAGCTGCGCGAACCGATCGGCGAGATACCCGCGGCGCTGTCCGCCTGGAACCTCCAGCTGTCGGAGAACGGCGGGCAGTTGATCTACCAGTATGACGACGAGAGCAATCACGGCGGCATCGCGCGGCTCCTGGCAGCGGTCGAGGCGGCCGGCATCGGTTTTGCCGACCTGTCGACCCACCAGACCTCGCTGGAGGACATTTTCGTTTCCCTGATCGGAGAAGGCAGATGAATTTCGAAGCGATCAAGGCGATCTACTACTACGAAATGGCGCGCACGCGCCGCACCCTGCTGCAGAGCGTGGTCTCGCCGGTCATCACCACGGCGCTCTACTTCATCGTCTTCGGTGCCGCCGTCGGCTCGCGCATGGAGCCGGTAGACGGTGTAGGTTATGGCGGCTTCATCACTCCGGGATTGATCATGCTGACGCTGATCACCCAGTGCGTTTCGAACGGTTCGAGCGGCATCTATTTCCCGAAATTCACCGGCACGATCTACGAGATCCTCTCGGCGCCGATCGCCATGACGGAAATCCTCATCGGCTATGTCGGCGCGGCGGCGACCAAGGGCATGATCATCGGGCTGATCATTCTCGCCACCGCGGCCTTCTTCGTCGACCTGCGCATCGATCATCCGGTCCTGATGCTGTTCTTCATGCTGCTGACCGCGATCGCCTTCAGCCTGGCCGGCTTCATCATCGGCATCTGGGCGAAGAATTTCGAACAGCTGAGCATGGTGCCGATGCTGGTCGTTCCGCCGCTGACCTTCCTCGGCGGCACCTTCTACTCGGTGAGCGTGCTGCCGCCGTTCTGGCAGACGGTCAGCCATTTCAACCCGGTGCTTTATCTGGTGAGCGGCTTCCGCTGGAGCTTCTTCGAGGTGTCGGACGTGCATCCGCTGATCAGCCTCGGCATGATCGGCCTGTTCCTCGCCATCTGTCTCGGCTTTCTCGCCTGGGTGTTCCGCACCGGCTACAAGCTGCGCGCCTGATCCCCGTTCAGTCGCGCAGGCGCAGTTCGTCGCTCTGCATCTGCAGCGAGCCGAGCGTCGACAGGAAGCTCATGCCGAGCAGGCTCTGGTCGAGCTGACCCTGCTCGATCACGGCGGCCTGGATGCCTTCGCGCAGGATCGGGCCAAGGGCCACCTGCCGCAGTCGGACCGGCGCCGCCATGGCCCGGCCGTTCGCTGTCAGGATCGTCTGGGAGAAGGCGAGGTCTGCGGGATCGATACCGATGCGCATGGCATCCTCGTAGCGCAGCGCCACGGCGCTGGCGCCGGTGTCGATCAGCACCGGGACCGATACGCCGTTGACGTCGACCGAGGTCTCGAAATGGCCGCCGAGAGACTTGTGCAGGATGACTTCCGCCGTGCCCTCGCTGGTGGTGACGACGACGGCACGCCCGGGGATGAGGCCTGCCAGCAGCCGGTCTCCGATCGCCTGCAATTCCATGCGGTAGAGATAGCCGGTGACGAGCGCCAGCATGATCAGCAGCCAGACGGCGAGCTGCCGGGCGCTTTCGCCGAGCGAGCGGCGCGAGGCGATGAGGCCGACCGACAGCAGGGCGGCGAAGGGCAGCAGGCGGATGAGGCTGCCGAAATCCTCGTTGGCCATGCCGAAGCTCTGTCCGCTGTCATGGTTGACGACGAGCACGGCGAGGCCGAAGCCGAGAATGGCAAGAACGATGATCAGCCGCATCAGTTGGCCTCCCGCTCCCTGGCCATGCGGCTGCGGCGGGTCTCGCGGCGCGGCTTGCGCTCGACGGTCTCGAGACGCGCGGGCAGGGCCTCCATGATCGCGCGGCGCTCGGCGTCGGTATAGCTCGTCCAGGCGCCGATCTCGTCGCGGGTTCGACCGCAGCCGAAACAGTAGCCGGTCTTGTCATCGATCGAGCAGACGAGAATGCAGGGTGATTCCATCGGGCGGACCTTGATTGCGCTCGGAACTATATCGGATCCTCAACTGGCCATGGCAAGGGCGGCGAGTGCCGCGATCTCCGCCACCTGCTGGGTGGCCCCGATCGTATCGCCGGTATGGCCGGCGAGTACGCTGCGGACCTTGGCGGTGAAAGCCGCAGCGGCGAGGGCAGCGACAGGCACGGCGAGAAAATAGGAAAACAGCGAGACTGCCGGGATGACCAGTGCTGCCGCGATGGCAAGGCCCGAGATCAGCGCCAGATGGAGCGAGGACTTGAGCGGTGCGCCGGCCGCGACCGCCAGTCCGCCGCTGCGAGCCGGAGGCAGGGCCGACCAGTGCCACACAATCAGCGCGCGGCTGAGCGCGGCGACGGCCAATAGGCAAAGCGAAGCGGCGAGGGGGCTAAGGTGCGTGGCCAATTCGGCGATCGCCGCGGCGCGCAGCCCATAGGCGATGACCAGGGCAACGGCCCCATAGGAGCCGATGCGGCTGTCCTTCATGATCGCCAGCGCATGCTCGCGGTCGCGCCCGCCGCCCATGCCGTCGGCGGCGTCCGACAGGCCGTCCTCATGCAGCGCGCCGGTGACGACCGCCTGCACGGCAAGCGCGGCAAAGGCGGCAAGCAGGGGGCTCGCGTCGAGCACGAGCATGAGGCCAAGCGTTGCCGCCGCCGGCAGGGCGATCACCAGACCGGCCAGCGGAAAGGCCCTGACGCCGCGCGACAGGCTGCCGTCATGGCCCTCGAAGACGCGGGCCGGCACTGTGATCCGGCTGAGGAAGGAGACCGCCCGGGCGGTGTCGGTCAGATAGGCACGCCAATCCATGGGATCGGTTCACTCCATTGCAAAGACGACGGCCGGCACCGTTTTTTGGCTTGTTGCGGCAGGGCGCGGTCCGTATTAGAGGAGCCAACAAAGCCCGATTTCGACGCAGATTACAAGGAAGCCTTGCTCATGACCGTGACCGGCCTGCCATTCGACGATTTCCGCGCGCTGTTGCGTGACCTCCCCGGTCCGGACACGGCTGCGCTGGTGGCGGCGCGCGAGCGTGACCGGCAGCTGACCAAGCCGGCCGGTGCGCTCGGCCGGCTCGAGGAGATCGCCTTCTGGCTCGCCGCCTGGACCGGCCGTCCGCCGGCCGTCACGCGTCCGCTGGTCGCCATCTTCGCCGGCAATCACGGCGTGACCCGCCACGGCATCACGCCCTATCCGTCGTCGGTGACGCAGCAGATGGTCGAGAACTTCGCCGCCGGCGGGGCCGCGATCAACCAGATCTGCGCGACCTATGATCTCGGGCTGAAGATCTTCGACCTGGCGCTCGACTATCCGACCGGCGACATCACCTGCGAGGCAGCCCTCTCCGAGCGCGACTGCGCCGCCACCATGGCTTTCGGCATGGAAGCGATCGCCGGCGGCACGGACCTGCTTTGCCTCGGCGAAATGGGCATCGGCAATACGACGATCGCCGCCGCGATCAATCTGGCACTCTATGGCGGCACCGCCGAGGAATGGGTCGGTCCCGGCACCGGATCGGAAGGCGAGGTACTGAAGCGCAAGATCGATGCGGTCAAGACCGCCGTCGAATTCCACCAGGACCATCTCGGCGATCCGCTGGAGATTCTCCGCCGCCTCGGCGGGCGTGAGATCGCCGCCATGGCCGGTGCCATCCTCGCCTGCCGCATGCAGAAGATCCCCGTGCTGATCGACGGTTATGTCGCGACCTCGGCTGCGGCCATCCTCAAGGCCGCCAATCCGTCGGCACTCGACCACTGCCTGATCGGCCACGTGTCCGGCGAGCCGGGCCATCTGAAGGCGATCGAAAAGCTCGGCAAGACGCCGCTCCTGGCGCTCGGCATGCGGCTCGGCGAGGGCACGGGTGCCGCGCTCGCCGCCGGCATCGTCAAGGCGGCTGCCGCCTGCCATTCCGGCATGGCGACCTTCCAGAGCGCCGGGGTATCCACGAAGTCCGATGGCTAACGACGCGCGCGACAAGAAAGCCGCGGCCAAGGCCGCGGCGGCGATCGAGAAGAAGACGGGCGTCGCCCATTTCTTCGCGGCCGGTCGCTATTCCTTCCAGGGCTTTCGCCGGCTGGTCGGCGAGGCGGCGTTTCGCCACGAATTGCTGGCGCTGGTCATCGGCCTGGGGCTGTTTGCCTATGTCGGTGCCACGCTTGGCGAATTCGTCACCTTCATCATCCTGATGCTGGTGCTGTTCTGCGTCGAGGCGGTCAATACGGCGATCGAGGAACTGGTCGACCGGATCTCGCCGGAAATCTCGACGGTCGGCCGCAATGCCAAGGACCTCGGCTCGTTCGCCGTCTTCTGCCTGCTGGTGGCCAACGGCCTCTATGCCGGCTATGTCGTGTTCTTCGCCGCCTAGAAACGGACCTTCGCGACCACCGCGCGGTGATCGGACGGCCATGGCGTGACGACGATGTTGGCCTCTGGCTTCTTTTCGCCGACCACGGAGACGCTCAGCGTTTCCAGCTTGGCGCTGCGGCCGAAGACGTAGTCGATCCGGTCGTGGTGGTCATCCTTGGCGGTCGGCTCGGACGTCGGCGTCCAGGTGAAGGCGGGCTTCGCCACTTCGTCGGGATGGACGGCGCGCAGCAGATCCGTCATGCCGGCCTCCTGCTCGATCCTCAGCGCAGACGGGTATTTCACCGCCATCGGCTGGTTGCCGGCCTTGACGGCCGCGTCGGTCCAGTCGCGATAGGACGGCTCGTTGAAATCGCCGAAAAGGAAGAGAGCGTCGGCGCCCTCGGCCTGTTTCATGTCCTTCATCACCAGATCGAGCGCCGGGCCGCGCGCCTTGGTGGCCGTAGCCACGGCTTCGTCGGCGGTCTTCAGGAAGGGCGCCGGGCCGTAGTCGATGCCAAGCAGCTGGTAGGGCTGGTAGGGGAAGTCGGTGAGGTGGATGTTGAAGGCGTAGACCTTGCGGCCGTTGACGTCGATTTCCGCGCCGAGATCATTGTCGGTCGGCTTGCCGATCGGGTAGCGGCTGATGATCGCGTTGGCCCAGAGCGCCGGGTTGGTCTTCGTCTGATCGTAGTAGTGGAAGCCCAGCGCCTTGGCGAGTTCCCTGGCGACGCTCGGGCCGGTCGGCACGCAGTCGTCCGCATCGCAAACGTCGGGTTCAGGCTTGGTCTCCTGGATGCCGATGATGTCGGCGCCGGCGGCGCGGATCACGGCGGCCGTCTCGGAGACGTCCTTCTCCTCGTTGGCGCCGCCGCCCCAGATGTTGAAGCTCATGACCGTAAGCTCGGTCGGCGCGTCGGCGGCCAGAGCCGGTGCGCCGGCGAGCGCCGTCGAGATTAGCATTGCGGACAGCAGCCTGGACATGAAGTTCTCCCGAATCCGTCGATTTTCGCCGACGATAAGCGGGATCGATGACAGACGCACGAAAGAAAAATGATTGCGGCGTGAGGCTGAACGCAGCCCGCGCTCAGGCGAACTGGCGCTTGCGCGGCTCGACCGCCTGGGTCTCGGTCACGGCCGGCAGGCTTTCGAGCACGCGGTGCGCCGGCAGGATGGCGATGACCTCGGTGCCTTCGCGCAGCTTCGACTTGAGCTTGAATTCGCCACCATGCTTGGCAAGGATCGCCTGGACGATCGGCAGGCCGAGGCCGGTGCCCTGTTCGGCGCTCTTGATGGCGATCGAGCCCTGGCCGAAGGCGGACAGCACGACCGGGATCTCGTTCTCGGGGATGCCGGGGCCGTTGTCGCGGATGGAGACATACTGGCCGCCGCCGGCGGTCCAGCCGACCTTGACGCGGATCTCGCCGCCCTGGGGCGTGAATTTGACCGCGTTCGACAGCAGGTTCAGCACCACCTGGCGCATGGCCTTCTCGTCGGCCCATACGGCCGGCAGGTCGGGCTGGAACTGTTCCTCGATGGTGATGTTCTTGGCCTTGGCGCGCAACTGCACCATGCCGACGCAATCCTCGGCGAGGTCGAGCAGCGAGACGACCTCTTCGTTCAGCTCGTATTTGCCTGCCTCGATGCGCGACAGGTCGAGGATCTCGTTGATGAGGTCGAGCAGGTGCTGGCCGGAGCGATGGATGTCGCCGGAATATTCCTTGTAGAGCGGATTGTTGAGCGGGCCGAGCACTTCGGTCGCCATGACCTCGGAGAAGCCGAGAATGGCGTTGAGCGGGGTTCTGAGCTCGTGCGACATCGAGGCGAGGAAGCGCGATTTGGCGAGATTGGCCTCTTCCGCGCGACGGCGGGCTTCGTCGGACAGCGATTTCGCCACTTCGAGTTCGGCGATCAGGTCGTCCTTTTCCGTCTGGAAGGAGAGGAGCTTGAGGTTGGCCTGATGCAGCCGGCTGGTGATGTAGATGAAGAAGATCAGCGCCGTGGTGAACAGTGCGGTGACGCCGATGTCGAGCGCATAGCGTGTGGTCATCGCCACATAGACCAGCGCGCCGACGGTCGGCAGGAAGCCGAACAGCACCGCCTGGCGCAGCAGCATGTTCGACATGGCCGTGACCGACAGCACGATCAGCAGCGCCGCGCCCTTGTAGAGCACGAAGGTGTCGCCGCCGCAGGCGGTACAGGACTGCAGCGAGAAGAAGGCCCAGCAGACGCCCATCGCGGCCTGGCCGGCGAGCAGCAGGCGGCGCCACTTGACCAGGTTGGCCGCGGCCAGGTCATGGCGCGCGGCGCGCTTGACGAGGAGGATATTGAGCGCGTGGACGGTGAGCGTCGCCAGAGTCCAGAGGAAAAGCGTCGGATCGGGATTGATGTAGGCGCCGAATCCGCTGACCATGAGGATGACGATCGGCATCACGGCCGCACCCTGCAGGGTGGCGCCGACATGCATGCCGAGCATTTCGCTCTCGAACAGCATCGTCCCGGCCTTGCTCGACTGCAAACGTTCGCGCGTCGTCCGGACCGCCTTCGCCACAGCCGTGTTGCGATGGCCGCGGGAGAGGTCGACGATGTTCTTGTCAGCCGAGGTTGGGACGCCTTTACTCATATTCGGATGGTCACTTGTCGCGGATCAGGCGAAGTTAGCGGGTAATTCTTAAGAAGATGCTGTCGAAAAGGATTTGTTTGCCATGCTCGCCAAGGTTTCGTTGTTGAAATGGGCCGAAATGTGAAGCGTGCATGGCGCGTGGCGCGCGATGCCGTCATCGGCATTTCCATGCTGTTTCTAGGCCTGCTGATCGCCGCCAAGCTGGAGAACGACAATCGGCAGACCTTTGCCGGGCGTTTCATCGCGGTCGACGGCGATACGCTGATGCAGGCGGGGGCACGGTTCCGGCTGGAGGGGATCGACGCACCGGAGATCGGGCAGAGCTGCGGTCCGGCCGAAGCCCCGACCGCATGCGGCGAGATCGCAAAGCGAAGGCTCGCAGAGTGGGTGGCTCGGAACGATTTCTCCTGCCGCGGCGGCGATCGCGACCGCTACGGCCGCCTTCTGGTCCGCTGCAGGGCAGGCGAGGCCGACGTCAATGCGGCGCTGGTGCGCGACGGGTTTGCCGTGTCCTATGGCGACTACGGTCGCGAGGAGACGGCGGCGCGGCTTGACGGCAAGGGCCTGTGGGCGGCTGTATTCCAGCGACCGGCCGATTGGAGGCGTAGCCATCAGGCCGGCGCGGCGCTCGACGAGAGCGAACATTCTCCGGGTTTTGTGGCTTCCCTTGGCCGCTGGCTTGGTGTCAACTGAGGCAAAATCGCGGGAGGTTTCATGAAGCTTTATGACGGCGGGCGAGCGCCCAATCCACGCCGGGTCACGGTGTTCCTCAAGGAAAAGGGGATCGAGGTCGAGATCGTGCCGGTCGACATGGGTTCGTTCGGGCACAAATCGCCCGAGATCACCTCGAAGAACCCGCTGCAGCGACTGCCGGTCCTGGAACTCGACGACGGTACCATCCTGTGCGAATCGGTCGCCATCTGCCGCTACTTCGAGGAGATCCAGCCGGATCCGCCGCTGTTCGGCATCGACGCCAAGGACAGGGCGCTGGTGGAGATGTGGAACCGGCGGGCGGAGCTGAGCTTCTTCGCCGCGGTGGCCGCCGCCTTCCGTCACCTGCATCCGGCCATGCGCGAATGGGAAGTGCCGCAAGTGCCGGAATGGGGCGAGGCAAACAAGCCGAAGGTCCTGGACTTCCTGCGTTTCCTCGACGGCGAGCTGGCGACCCGCGAGTTCATTGCCGGGCCGCGCTATACGATTGCCGACATCACGGCGATGATCGCCTTCGAATTCATGAAACCGGCGAAGATCACCTGTCCGGAAGAGCTGACGCATGTCTGGCGCTGGTACAAGGCCGTGCACGCGCGGCCGAGCGCTGCCCTCTGAACGGTTCGAGCATGGAAGAGGCAGGCGCTGCCGAGGGCATGGACGAGGCGTTGGATCCGCTCCGGCGCGCGATTGCCGCCTGCCGTATCTGCCGCGACTGTCCGGCCGGCGGGCCTGAATACCGCCTGCCGCACGAGCCGCGCCCGGTGGCCATCATCTCCTCGCAGGCCCGTATCCTGATCGCCGGCCAGGCGCCGGGATTGAGGGTGCACGAGACGGGTCTGCCGTTCAACGATGCCTCCGGCGACCGGCTGCGTCAGTGGCTCGGCGTCGACCGCGAGGCCTTCTACGATCGTCGGCGCTTCGCCATCGTGCCCATGGGCTTCTGCTTTCCCGGCTACAACGAAAACGGTCACGACCTGCCGCCGCGGCGTGAATGCGCGCCGCACTGGCGCGAGACGGTTCTGGCGGCCATGCCGCAGGTCGAGCTGGTGCTGGCGATCGGACAATACGCCCAGGCCTTTCATCTGGGTGGCCGCCGGCGAAAGACGATGACCGAGACGGTCGAGCACTGGCGCGACTACTGGCAGGGCAATGTCGAGGGGCCGAAGGTGTTGCCGCTGCCGCATCCGAGCTGGCGCAATACCGGCTGGCTGAAGCGTCATCCCTGGTTCGAGGCCGAGGTTTTGCCGGTGCTGAAACGCGAGGTGGAGAAGCTCGCGACTTGAAACGATTTTCTTTGCTTTAACGGATTTTCAGCTATACCGAGAAAATTATTCGAAAGGCTTTGGCATGGACAGACTCGACCGAAAAATTCTCCGCATCCTTCAGGAAGACTCCACCCTGGCCGTCGCCGATCTGGCGAAGAAGGTCGGATTGTCGACCACGCCGTGCTGGCGGCGTATCCAGAAGATGGAGGAAGACGGTATCATCCGCCGCCGTGTCGCGCTGCTCGACCCGGTCAAGGTCAATACCAAGGTCACCGTCTTCGTCTCGATCCGCACCTCCAGCCATTCGATCGAATGGTTGAAGCGCTTTTCCGAAGTGGTGGCGGAATTCCCTGAGGTCGTCGAGTTCTACCGCATGAGCGGCGACGTCGACTACCTGCTGCGCGTCGTCGTGCCGGACATTGCCGCCTATGACGCCTTCTACAAGCGCATGATCGCCAAGATCGAGATCCGCGACGTCTCCTCGGCCTTCGCCATGGAGCAGATCAAGTACACGACGGAACTGCCGCTCGACTACATGCTGCTCGACAACCAGCGCAATTCCGAGGACTGAGGTTCGCCGCGAGCCTCAGGGCTTCAGGCGCTTGAGGATCTTTTCGCTCGTCAGTTCGCGCACCGCATCCTTGCCGATCCACCGTGCCGTCTTGTCGCTGCTCGCCGCCAGTTTTTCAGCGAGCGCCAGGGCCGGGGCGTGGCAGGTGCGGTTGCGCTTGCCGATATTGCGCAGCGCCCAGTTCACCGCCTTGCGGACGAAGTTGCGCGGGTCGCTTGCGTGTTTCTCGATCAGCGGCAGATAGGCGAGCAGGGCCTGATCCGGCTCGTCCTTGTTGTGGACCGTGGCGCCGGCGATCATGGCGAAGGCGGTACGCCGGACATATTCGCGCTCGTCGGCGGCGAATTCCTCGACGAGGTCACGCCAGTAGGGCGTGTCGGTGAAGAGATCCGCTGCCGTGTCGACAATTTCCCAGGAGTTGAAGTCGCCGGCCCAGGCGCGAACCTCGTCCGCGGCCAGCGCCTTGGGATCGGCGGTCAGGATCGCCAGCATGCGCGCGTCGCGAAGGCCCGTGCCCCACAGGGCGAGCGCCCGGCGGTGATCGCGCTTCACCTGCCGGGCAATGGCCTGCATCTGCGGCGTCGAGATGCCGAGCGCCGTGGTCGTTTCGATGCCGAACCGGGCCATGCCGGCAATATTGGCCTCGTTGCGCAACGACTTCAGGCAGGCGACGATCTCGTCGACCGAAGATGCCGGCGTCAGCGTCATTTCTTTTCGAGCCGGGCGAGCAGCGAGGACGTGTCCCAGCGATTGCCGCCGAGCTTCTGCACTTCGCCGTAGAACTGGTCGACCAGAGCGGTAACCGGCAGGGCCGCGCCGTTGCGGCGGGCTTCCGACAGCACGATATCGAGATCCTTGCGCATCCAGTCGACGGCAAAGCCGAATTCGTACTTGCCCTCGTTCATCGTCTTGTGGCGGTTCTCCATCTGCCAGGAACCGGCCGCCCCCTTGGAGATGACTTCGATGACCTTTTCAATGTCGAGGCCGGCCTTCTTGCCGAAGTGAATGCCCTCGGCAAGGCCCTGGACCAGGCCGGCGATGCAGATCTGGTTGATCATCTTGGTGAGCTGGCCGGATCCCGCCGGACCCATCAGCCCGACCATGCGGGCAAAGGCGTCGATCACCGGCTTGGCCTTGTCGAAGGTCGCCTGATCGCCGCCGCACATCACGGTCAGCACGCCGTTCTCGGCGCCGGCCTGGCCGCCGGAGACGGGTGCGTCGACAAAGCCGCAACCCTTTGCCGCGGCTGCCTCGGCAAGCTCGCGGGCGACTTCGGCCGATGCGGTGGTGTTGTCGATCAGGATGGCACCGGACTTCATGCCGGCCAGCGCGCCGTCCTTGCCGATCGTCACCGAGCGCAGGTCGTCGTCATTGCCGACGCAGGTGAAGACGAAATCGGCTTCTGCGGCTGCTTCCGCCGGGGTGGCCGCCGCCTTGCCGCCGAACTGGGCGACCCATTTCTCGGCCTTGGCGGCGGTGCGGTTATAGACGGTGACGTCGTGTCCGCCCTTGGTCTTCAGGTGCCCCGCCATGGGGTAACCCATGACGCCCAAACCGATGAATGCGACCTTGGCCATGCTCAGAATTCTCCTGCCTCGTGTTTCGTGTGGGCAGGATTAAAGCATTGCGCGGCGAAGGAAAAGCGCAGCAGGCCGGGCGGCGCTTCTCACAAGCCGGAAACTTTCAGCAGGTAGGCGATGATGTCGGCGCGCATGGCCGGATCGGGCACTCTGTGGTCGGCGAGGAAGCCGTCGAGATAGGCGCTGCGGGTCGCCGCGTCGTCTCCGCCGATCATCGGGACGAGGCGGTCGACGCTGCGGTGGCAGCGGGCGCAGGCCTTGGCATAGGCGGCTTCGCCGGCGACCGGATCGCCTGCGGCCTGGACCTGGCCGGCCAGACAGAGAAGGACGACGAAAGACGTGGCGAGGATCATGGGGGACCTCTGACGGGAAGAGACGGGCTGCTCCGGCGGCCCCGTCAGCTTCTCACCAAATCACCGGCGCGGCAATCGCTCAGCCCTTGAGCCGTGCGATCACCAGATGGCCCGGGGAGGGGTTGCCGTCCTGCATGCGCACATTGATCTCGGATATCTCGACGATCTCGAACCCGGTCGAGGCCAGCCGTTCGCGGATATAGGCTTCCGAATGGGCGAAGCGCTGGTGCGGGCCGACCATGTAGGTGCGTCCGGCCAGCACGTCCTCGGGCAGGGTCTCGGACGAGAAGATGAAGAGGCCGCCCTCGACCATGTTCTCCGCCGCACCGAAGAACAGCGGCTCGAGCGCGCCGAGATAGGGCAGCACGTCGGTCGCGGTGATGAGATCGAAGGCCTCGTCGTCATTGTCCTCGAGAAAATCCTCGACCTCGGCGACGTAGAGCGTCTCGTAGAGATCCTTCTCGTGGGCGATCTCGACCATGTTTTCGGAGATGTCGATGCCGGTGATGTCGTCGACCATGTCGCGCAGCGTGCCGCCGGTGAGGCCGGTGCCGCAGCCGAGGTCGAGCATGCGCTTGAAGGGGCCGAGCTCCAGCGCCTGCAGCCGCTGGCGGACCATGGCGGGAACCGCATAGCCGAGTTGTTCGACGAGAATGTCCTCGAAGGCTTCGGCATGCTGGTCGAACAGGGTCTCGACATAGGCGTCGGGCGCCTTCGGCGGGGCTTCGCCGCGGCCGAGCGAGGCGATACGGACGGAGGCGCCGCCATGGTCCTCGGGGTCGATCGCCAGCACTTCCTCATAGGCCTTGACGGCGGCGTCGATGTCGCCGGCCTTTTCAAGGGCGAGCGCCCGGTTGTAGGCTTCCGCCAATGCGTCTTCGTCGATCTTGGCCATGGGGAAACTCCAGTCGTTGCGCGCCGACCGCCGGCGCCCGTTTGGCCAGCCTCTAAAGGGTCGCCGGGCCTTTGGCAATGCGCGAGGCGGGGTGCGTGCCGGAACACGGCCTTGTCGTGCCTCGTTAGGCGGGATAACCACGAAGGTTACACTGGAGATGGGCAGCGGCATGGCAGAACAGGGCGAGATCATCCAGGGTTCGGGCACGGTCATCCAGCCGGCAGGCAAGGCGCATGGCGACGGGCCGGCCTTGCCGGCCACTTCGGTTGAAAAAGCCAATATGATCATCCACTACTACCGCGGCGAGATCGGCCGGATGACCAGCTGGCGCGACCGGATCGACCGTACCTCGAACTGGGCCATGACCGTGGTCGCGGGCCTGCTCTCGGTGTCGCTGTCGACGCCGACCTCGCATCACGGGGTTGTGCTGTTCGCTATGCTGCTGATTTCGCTGTTTCTGATGATCGAGGCGCGCCGCTACCGTTTCTTCGATGTCTACCGGGCGCGGGTGCGCCAGCTTGAGCGGCACTATTTCGCCCAGGTGCTGAGCCCGCAGGCCGAGCTCAATCCCGATTGGGCGGCGGCGATCGCGGCAAGCCTGCGCAGCCCGGCCTTTCTGATGAGCTACCGCGAGGCCTTGTTCCGCCGTATCCGCCGCAACTATGTCTGGATGTATCTCATCCTGCTGCTGGCCTGGGGGCTGAAGATCTCCAGCCCCAAGCTCCTCCCCGAGGAACGGGCCGTGGAGTTCGTCCATTCCTTCGGAGAACTGGTCGCCAATGCCACGCTCGGTCCGCTACCTGGCTGGCTGGTGCTGTCGGCCGTCGCCCTGCTGCACTCTTCGGTGGTCTTCGCAGCGCTGCATCGCGAGCCTGATGACGGTGAGTTCGCCCATGGCGAGGTGCATGTCTGAGCGGCGTCAGTGCAGGATGAATTCGCCCCGCAGCGCCCGCCATTCGTTGGCGGCGATCAGGCGCTTGTGCACGTAGCTGACGGAATGCAGCGGCCCGTCGAGCTTTTCCTGCCAGAATTTGAGAAAGCCCTTCATCTCGGGGAAGTCCGGCGCCAGATCATAGTGCTGCCAGACATAGGTCTGCAGCAAGGTGGGATGGTCGGGCAGGCGGTAGAGGATTTGTGCCGTCGTCAGGCCGTAGCCCTTCAGCATCAGTTCCATTTCGTGGTTCATGACAACCTCGTCTTCGTTCCCTTTTCCAGAGGACCGGAGCCGGCGGTGTTCCGCTTCGGCGGACCGATCGGCCGCTTGAGAAGCGGCCTGCATCCATGGAAGCAGCGTAAGATTACCTGAAGCTTAACGAAGGTGGATCTTTCGCGAATTCCCCTTCTAAACCAATGGGTTGGCAGCCGGTCTCCCTGAGTGCTGCCAACGCCTTGGGTCGGACGCGCTCAGCGTTTGAGGTGCCGGGTCAGTCTCGCTTCCATGGCGGCCCAGATGTGGCGCATCGCCTCGACCATCGACAGATAGAAGATCGCGGCCCAGAGATAGGCCTGATAGTCGAAGGTGCGCGAGAAGGTGTAGCGCGTCTGGCCCATGAGATCGAGAACGGTGACGACCGCGACGACAGCCGA
Organism: Rhizobium sp. Q54; assembly: GCA_943370615.1. Classification (GTDB taxonomy): domain Bacteria; phylum Pseudomonadota; class Alphaproteobacteria; order Rhizobiales; family Rhizobiaceae; genus Allorhizobium. Next base: position 72,638 of record CALRRQ020000010.1, on the reverse strand, counting down.
GGCCTTGATCATCAGGATGATCTCGTTGCCATAGGGCCTGAGCGCCACGATCAAGGCCTGGGGCAGGATGATCTTGCGGAAGGTGACGAAGGGGCTCAGCCCGAGCGATTTGGCGCCTTCTGTCTGGCCGCGCGGCACGCTGAGAATGGCGCCCCGCAGGATCTCCGCCTGATAGGCGGCGGTGTTGAGCGTCATCGACAGGAGCGCGCAATACCAGGCCTCGCGGAAGAACCACCAAAGGCCCACGGCTTCGATCTGCGGACGGAAGGAGCCGAAACCGTAATAGATCAGGTAGATCTGCGCGAGCAGCGGCGTTCCGCGGAAGACGTAGACATAGGCGTAGGAGATGACGTTGAGCACGCGGTTGTTCGACATGCGCGCAAAGGCGATCGGAACCGACAGGAGCGCGCCGACGGCGATCCCGACCACCACCAGAGTCAGTGTGACCCAGAGGCCGGACAGGTAGCGCGGGCCATACTTGACGAACTTGTCGGTGTCCCAGTTGCTGATCATCATATAGGCGAGCGCGGCGGCGAGCAGCAGCCACAATGCGATGCCGGCAAGTCCGACGATGCGCGAACCGCTTAAGGCCGTCGCCCTTTGGGGCGGGGCCGGGCGCGGCGGAATGAGTTGGGTCGCATAGCTCATCGGCGCACTCCGCTGCGATTGCTCCAGCGATCGATCGCGCTGATGCCGATCGACGAGATGACGGCAAGGAAGAGGAAGAGGGCACAGGCCAGCAGGTAGAAGAAGAACGGCTCCTTGGCGACCTTGGCTGCGATGCCGGTCTGGCGCAGGATGTCCGAGAGGCCGATGACCGAGACCAGCGCTGTGTCCTTCAGGAGGTTCATCCAGAGATTGCCGAGGCCGGGCAGGGCGATGCGGATCAACTGCGGCACGATGATCAGCCGCATTGTCTTGCCGCGATGGAGGCCGAGCGCATCGCCGGCCTCGTACTGGCCCTTGGGGATGGCGCGGAACGCCGACAGCAGCACTTCGGAGCAATAGGAGGAGAACACCACGGACAGCGCGATCATGCCGGCGAGGAAGGCGTTGATCTCGATGCGCTGGTCATTGCCGAACCAGGAAAGGATCGACTGGATGCCCATCTGCACGCCGTAATAGACGATGAACAGCGTCAGCAGTTCAGGCAGGCCACGGAAGATCGTCGTGTAGATGCCGCCGGCGAGCCTGAGCGTCTTTTCCTCCGACTGCATGGCAAGCGCCACCAGAAAACCGATCAGCAGCCCGATCGGCAGCGTCGCGAGCGAAAGGGAGACGGTGACCTTGACGCCAAAGGCGATTTCATCTCCCCAGCCGGTCGCGCCACAGGCAACGAGCGACGAACTGCCGAAGACCGTGAAGACGCCAGCCGGTCCGCACAGCGGATCGAAGGCATACTGCAACCAGGCCCAGAACGACCCGAGCGCGGAAAACAATCCGCTCATACCAAATTTCCCCTCAGCGGTTCGTGCCGCATACTTTTTTCATTCTTTTCATGCGGGAATGGCGGAAGAGCAGGTCTTCCGCCATCCGAGGCTCAGATTTTCAACGCTTAATCGCCGTAAACGTCGAAATCGAAGTACTTGTCGTTGATTTCCTTGTACTTGCCGTTGGCGCGGATCGCCTTGATCGCGGCGCTGAACTTGTCGGCCAGCGCGGTTTCGCCCTTGCGGACGGCAATGCCGGCGCCCGGACCGTGGATTTCGATGTCGGGGGTGAGCGCAGTCAGGATCTTGCAGCAGGCGCCGGCGTCGGACTTGACCCATTCCGACAGGACGACGACGTCATCGATGGCGGCATCGATGCGGCCGCCTTCGAGGTCGAGCTTGTATTCGTCCGTGGTCGGGTAAAGCTTGAGTTCTGAATCGGCGAAGGCCTTTTCAGCGAAGTTGGCGTGGGTGGTCGAGGACTGGGCGCCGAGGGTCTTGCCCTTGAGACCGGCCACGTCGGTGATCGGCGAATCCTTCGGCACGGCGATCGCCGGTCCGGTGTTGTAGTACTTGTCGCTGAAGTCGACCTTTTCCTTGCGTTCCGGGGTGATCGACATCGAGGCGATGATGGCGTCGAACTTCTTCGCCTGCAGCGCCGGGATGATGCCGTCCCAATCCTGGGTGACGAATTCGCAGGTGACCTTCATTTCATCGCAAAGAGCCTTGGCGATGTCGATGTCGAAGCCGACGAGCGTGCCGTCCGATTCGAGGTTGTTGAAGGGCGGGTAGGCACCTTCCGTGCCGATGATCAGCTTTTCGCCTTCGGCCATTGCGCTGCCGGCAAAAAGCGACAAGGCGGCAATCGAAGCGGCGGCGAAGAAACGTGTCGAAATACGCATGAGATCCTCTCTGTTGGTCGTTCGCGCGGTTGTTATGATTCCTGCGCTGAACAGGGCAAGCGCGACACCGGCGTGTCGTACCTGTGGCGATATTCCTACTCTTTCTCAGGGAAAATCAACTCCAAAGACGCGGTACCGGCAAAAATTGTACAGTTGAGCAATAGCGAGGTGGTGCGGATGGCTGCGGTGGCTGGCGAAAAACGCCGCGGCCCACGAAACTTTTTCGTTCAGCCAGGGTTAATTCGCGGGAAGCTAGGTTCCGCCCATTGCAGCGGGGGAATCGCGCGGCCTTAAAAAAGCCGCCTCGTCATTGGCTCCTCCAACACTCTCCGCGTGGTGACACGCTTCGCAAGGAAACGAATATGAATTTGAGATCGAGACTGTTCGCCACCGTTGCGGTTCCGGTTCTGTCGGCCGCCGCAATGGTCGAGCCCGTGGCGGCCGCGGCCGTTCTGAAGGCGCAGGACACCACCAGCCAATCCCGCCCCGGCGCGGTCGAAGGCATGATCCTGCTCGCCCAGGCCGCTGTCACCTGCAGTGACGGAAGCCAGGCGGCCGACCAGGCGAGCTGTGATGCGATCGACGCCCAGCGCGCGGCCGAACAGCAGCAGGCCGAGGAAGCCCAGAAGGCTGCCGAAGAAGCCCAGGCCGCCGAACAGCAGGCCGCCGAAGAAGCCCAGCGCGCCGCGGAACAGCAGGCTGCCGAGGAGGCCCAGAAGGCTGCCGAACAGCAGGCCGCTGAAGAAGCCCAGAAGGCTGCCGAACAGCAGGCCGCCGAAGAGGCCCAACGCGCCGCCGAACAGCAGGCTGCCGAAGAAGCCCAGAAGGCCGCCGAGCAGCAGGCTGCCGAAGAGGCTCAGAAGGCTGCCGAGCAGCAGGCCGCTGACGACGCTCAGAAGGCCGCTGAACAGCAGGCTGCGGAGGAGGCCCAGAAGGCCGCTGAACAGCAGGCTGCCGAAGAGGCGCAGAAGGCTGCCGAGCAGCAGCCGGCGGCTGAAGCCGTGACCTGTGCCGACGGATCGCAGGCGGCATCCGCCGATGCCTGCCCGCCGGCCGAACAGGCTCCGGCAGAGCAGCCCGCCGCCGCAGAGGAAGCCCCCGCCGAACAGGTGCCGGCCGAAAAGCCGGCCCAGGCCGAAGAACCGGCGCAGACCCCCGATGCCCCCGCCGAAGCTCCTGCCGATCAGGCACCGGGCGAGCAGACCCCCGCAGCGGAACCGGCTCCTGCCGACCAGCCGGCCGAAAGCCCGCTGACCGACGACCAACTGAAGCCCGCTCAGGATGCGACCCAGGGCGAGACGCCAGCCGCACCGCAGGACCAGTCGACGACTGAACCCGCTGCGCAGCCGACCGGCGAAGAGGTTGTCGTGCCGGCCGTCGAGCCGCCGAAGGATGCACCGGTGGTCGAGGTGATCGACGAGCGGTCGGAAGAAGACAAGCAGCAGATCGCCGAGGACCCGGCCAGCACGGCCGAAACCGTGGTGCTGCCGGTCGACAACGGTGCTGCCGTTCTCGACAGCGACAAGGATGCCGACAATACCGGCGGTGCCGAAGTCCGCGATGCGCGCACCGTGCTTCGCGAAGAGACTCCGGTCGTTGCCGCGCCGACGAGCGATGCCGAGGCGCAGGGAGATGCCGTCAAGGTTGAACCGCAGGTGATGGAAGCAATCGTCGAGGAAAAGGGCACTGTCCGCGAAGCAGCCCCCACCTTCGAGGTGCCGACCACTGTCATCAACAACGTGACCAATGTGACGAATGTGACGAACGTCACCAATGTCACGAATACCAGCAACGAGACGAACATCGTCAATCAGGTGAACGAAGTCCGGGTGGTCGAGGAGGTCGACAACCGCACGATCATCAATATCGGCAACGTGGAAGTCGTTCGCAGCAACGACCGGTCGCGCCTGCGCTACGACGAGGAGCAGACCTTCTATGAGGAACTGTCGCGTGGCCGCGTCCGCGAGACCATCGAGCGCAATGACGGCTCGCGCCTCGTGACCGTCTACAACCGCTACGGCGACATCATCCTGCGCTCGCGCTTCACGTCGCGCGGTGAGGAATATGTGCTGTTCTATGCACCGGAAGCCGACCGCGAAGAGCCGCATGTCTATGTCGACGTCGGCTACAGCCTGCCGCCGATGCGCCTGACGATCCCGGTTCAGGACTATATCGTCACCACGTCCAATGCGCCGGACCGCGACTACTACGACTTCCTGGCCCAGCCGCCGGTCGAGCGCGTCGAACGGGTCTACTCGATCGAGGAGGTGAAGTCGTCGGCCCGTCTGCGCGACAAGGTGCGCCGTATCGACCTCGATACCATCACCTTCCCGTCGGGTTCGGCCGAAGTGCCGCTGGCGCAGGCGAAGACCCTGCGCAAGGTGGCCGAAGCCATGGAGCAGGTGCTGGCCAAGGATCCCGGTGAGACCTTCCTGATCGAGGGGCACACCGATGCGGTGGGTTCCGACCGCTCGAACCTGGTCCTGTCGGATCAGCGAGCCGAAACGGTCGCCAACCTCCTGACCGAGGTCTACGGCATTCCGCCGGAAAACCTCAGCGTCCAGGGGTATGGCGAGCGCTACCTGAAGATCCGCACCGCCGAGGCGGAGCAGCAGAACCGCCGCGTGGCGATCCGCCGCGTCACCTCGCTCGTCCGCCCGGCGACCGCCGCCAACTGACGGTCGACTGACCATCACAATCGAAAGGGCCGCCGGAGACCATCCGGCGGCCCTTTTTCATGTTCGGCTCGCGCCGCTGTCGTCAGATGCGGGGTTGCGGCAGACCGGTGACGCGGGCGATGAAGTCGGCGATCGCCTGTGTGTCGTCGAGGTCGAAGACGGGCAAGGTCTCACCGTCCACCGGATGATCGGCAGCGATGGCGACGATGTGCGGATCGTTCGGCGCAAGCGGCTCTCGGTTCTTCGCCTCCAGCCTGCGGGCCTCGATCTTCGGCACCGGCTCGCGCTTGTAGCCCTCGATCAGCACCAGATCGCAAGGTCCGAGCCGGGCGAGGATGTCCTCGAAGCTCGGCTCGTCGGCGCCGCGCAGTTCGTGCATGATGGCATAGCGTGTGCCTGAGACGAGGGCCACCTCATGGGCGCCGGCCTGGCGGTGGCGATAGCTGTCGGCGCCGACCTTGTCGATGTCGAAATCGTGGTGGGCGTGCTTGATCGTCGAGATGCGATAGCCGCGCCGGGTGAACTCCTCGACCAGGCGAACGGCAAGGCCGGTCTTGCCGGAATTCTTCCAGCCGGAAATGCCGAAAATGCGGGGTTTGTCGGTCATTCGCCAAGCACCTTGAGAAAATGTTCGGCCGTTGCGAGATCGTCCGGCGTGTTGACGTTGAAGAAGGGATCGAGATTACCGGCCGGGGTTGCCAGCAGGGGGAAGTCGACCGCCAGGGATGGATGGCGGGTGATGAAGACCTGCAGTTTCCGGTTTTCGGGTTCGGTGAGCCAAGCCTCCAGATCGTCGGCGAGCGAGAGCGGCCACAATGCGACGACCGGATGGACCCGGCCGGCGGAGGCGGCGAGCACGATCTGGTCGGGTGCGGCGGCTGCGCCCTCGAGCCGCGCCACGAGGTCGAGCGGCAGGAAGGGCGTGTCGGCCGGGACGGTCAGCAGGTGGGTCGCTCCGGGCGTCATGGCGGCGGCGCGTCGCAGCCCGGCGAGCACGCCGGCGAGCGGGCCGGGATGGCCGGTGATCGTATCGGGGACCAGCGGCAGATCGATGCCGGCGGAAAAAGCCTCCGGCGCGTTGATGGCGAGCGCGGTCACCTGAGGCCCGATCCTTTCGGCGATCCTGACGATCATCGGCTTGCCGGCAAGCTCGGCCGAGGCCTTGTCGCGGCCCATGCGGCGCGACAGGCCGCCCGCGAGGATCAGTGCAGGGACAAGACGGTCTCGCATCACGGCTCCGTGGCTTACTCGCTCACCTGCGGATCATCATAGCGCAGGTAGAGGATGGCGGCCACGGCGAGCACGCCGCAGGCCAGCATGACCAGCAGCATCGGCATGGCGCCCGTCTCGACGGTCAGGATCGAAGAGGCGAAGACCGAGGTTCCGGCACCGCCGCCCATGGCGATGGCGCCGCTCAGGCCCGATGCCGAGCCGGCGAGGTGGGGCTTGACGCTGACGACACCGGCATTGGCGCTCGGCAGCGTCAACCCGTTGCCGAAGCCGACGATCACCTGCGGCCCGAAGAAGGCGAGGGCGGATCCCACGCCCGCAAGCAGGAAGGCGGCCGGAACCAGCGTTCCGACGATCATGGCGATGGTGCCGGCGAGCATCATGTTGGAGGTGCCGTAGCGCCGCGCGTAACGGCCGGAGACGAAGTTGCCGGCCATGTAACCGGCGGCAATGAAGATGAATTGCAGGCCGAGCGTGCTCGGGCTCATATGCATCAGTGTCGCGCCGATGAAGGGCGCGCCGCCGAGAAAGGCGAAGAAGGCGCCGGAGGTGAAGGTCACCACCGCGGTATAGCCCCAGAACTGCGGCGAGGCGAGCAGCCCGGGCCAGGCCTTGAACTGCGCGGAAAAACTGGCGCTGCGGTTGCGATTGGTCTCGCCGAGGTCGGCCGCGACCAGCGCCAGCACGACCACGCCGAGGGCGAAGAGGGCGACGAAATTGGCCCGCCAGCCGAAGGCGTCGCCCAGCACGCCGCCGAGCGTCGGGCCGATCATCGGCACGATGGTCATGCCCATGGTGACATAGCCGATCATCGAGGCGGCCTCTTCCATCGGCACCATGTCGCGCACGATGGCGCGCGACAGGACGATGCCGCAGACCACGGCGGTCTGCAGCATGCGGGCGGCGACGAGCGTGTAGATGTCCGTCGCGACCATGCAGACGAGCGTGGCGACCAGCAGGATGACGAGGCTGCCGATGACGGTCGGCCGCCGCCCGAAACGGTCAGAGAGCGGGCCGATGGCGATCTGCACCACCGCCGTCATGGCGATATAGCCCGAGATCAGGATCTGGATCGTGCCGTATGAGACGCCAAAATCCTTCGCCATGCTGGGCAGCGAGGGCAGGAAGATGTTCATGGTCAGCGCCGAAAGGCCGGCAATCGCCACCAGCGTGACGATGTGCGGGGGCGACCGGCGGTCGAGGAAGCGGGCGGTCTTCAAGCTGTCTTTCCTTGTCGCGTCCATGGGCGCCTCGCTTGCCTGCTCACAGGGCCGGCTTGGACAACGCGGCCTCGTGCCTCGCCATCTCCGCACGGCGCTTGTTCTCGCGATAGAAGGCGTAGAGGCCGGAGCCGATGACGATCACCGTGCCGACTGCCATCCAGATGTCGGGAACCTCGCCGAAGAAGACCATACCGAGCGTGACGGCCCAGAGCAGGCTCGTATAGCGGAACGGGGCGATGAAGGAAATCTCGCCGGTGCGCATGGCCATGATGATCGCCAGATAGCCGATGAAGATCAGGCAGGAGGCGATCAGCATGATGCCCCAGGTCGATCCGCTCATCGGCTGCCAGCCGCCGAAGGGAACGATCAGCGCCGCGCCGGCGATGGTGATGCCGGCGGCGGTGCTGAGGGTGATGGCGAGCGACGATATGCCGGAATCGATCTTCTTGGTGACGAGGTCGCGGGCCGCGGCGAAAACGACGCTCATCAGCACGTAGAGCGAGGCCAGCGTGAAGCCTTCCGGGCCCGGCCGGATGATGATCAGCACGCCGAGGAAGCCGACGCCGATGGCCGTCCAGCGGCGCCAGCCGACGGGCTCGCCGAGGAAGAGGGCGGCGCCTAGCGTGACGGCGAGCGGCAGCGACTGCAGGATCGACGAGACGTTGGCGAGCGGCATCTGGCCCAGCGCGCTGAGGAAGGTGACGGCGGCCAGCGTCTCGAACAGCATGCGCAGCAGCACGGTCGGCCGCATCAGCATGCGGATATGAGCAAGCGCCCCCATGTGGCGGGCCACCAGGAAGACCAGGATGGTGGTGAGCGCACCGCGCACGAACATCAGCTGGCCGACATTCATCAGCGGGGTCACGGACTTGCTCAGCGCATCGTTGAACGTGAAGCCGGCCATCGAGAGCGCCATCAGCAAGGCGCCCTTGGTATTGTTGGACAATGCCATTCGGGGGGAATCCTGGAAAACTCTGTCGGACCTTCTAACGGATGCGACGCATGTTCGGTATCGCCTGGGGCGGTGAATGTCGGATTGTACGCAAAAAGAAGTGTACGACGCGTTGGAGTGCAGGGAGACGACAGAGCCGCCGTCGGGATTCAGCCGCCGGTGACGCTCATGTGGCGGGCCACGGCCGGGCGGCGGTGGTCGCGGTCGATGATGAAATCGTGGCCCTTCGGCTTGCGGCCGATTGCCTCGTCGATCGCCGCCGACAGGAAGGCGTCGTCGGGCGAGGCGCGCAGCGCCGTGCGCAGGTCCGCCGCATCGTCCTGGCCGAGGCACATGTAGAGCGTGCCGGTGCAAGTGAGGCGCACGCGGTTGCAGCTCTCGCAGAAATTGTGCGTCATCGGCGTGATCAGGCCGAGCTTGCCGCCGGTCTCCTCGACCCTCGCGTAACGGGCAGGACCTCCCGTAGAGAGAGGCAGATCCGTGAGGGTGTAGTTTTCCTCCAGCCGTTGCCGGACCAAAGACAGGGGCAGGTACTGATCGGTACGGTCCTCGCCGGTCTCGCCCATCGGCATGGTTTCGATCAGCGTCAGATCCATGTCGTTGGCATGGGCATAACGCATCAGTTCGGGAATCTCGTGCTCGTTGAAGTCCTTGAGGGCGACGGCGTTGAGCTTGACGCGGATGCCGGCGGCCTGGGCGGCGCGCACGCCCTCCATCACCTTGTCGAATTCGCCCCAGCGGGTGATCGTGCGGAACTTCTCCGGATCGAGCGTGTCGAGCGAGACGTTGATGCGGCGCACGCCGCAGTCGGCGAGTTCCGCGGCAAAGCGCGACAGCTGCGAGCCGTTGGTCGTCAGCGTCAGTTCCTCGAGCGCGCCGCTTTCGAGATGGCGCGACAGGCTGCGGACGAGGAACATGATGTTCTTGCGCACCAGCGGTTCGCCGCCGGTCAGCCGCAGCTTCTTCACGCCCTTGGCGACGAAGGCGGAACAGAGGCGGTCGAGCTCCTCGAGGGTGAGCAGGTCCTTCTTCGGCAGGAAGTTCATGTTTTCCGACATGCAGTAGGTGCAGCGGAAATCGCAGCGGTCGGTGACCGAGACGCGAAGATAGGTCACGGCGCGGCCGAACGGATCGACCATCGGCGCGTCGGCCGAGGTGAGCGCGGTTGCATCCTGCCATGGTCCGGCACTGAAATTCAAAGCACGACCTCCCGTTTATGCGGCTAAGATGGTCAGCATGGTGACCAAGGTCAAGCAAATGGGTGCTTGTTCGACCGGCAAAATGTCTTGCGCTGCACAAGATGCGGGCATAGTTCTCGGCGCAGGGCAATTTGACGGATGCGAAGATGAGCGATTTCTGGCCAACCGAACTCAAGGTGTCGAAGGATCGGCGGATGCTGTCGGTGAGCTTCAACGACGGCGTAACCGCGGCCCTGCCGGCGGAAATGCTGCGGGTCCTGTCGCCCTCGGCCGAAGTGCAGGGCCATGGGCCGGGGCAGAAGGTCACCGTGCCGGGCAAGCGCGAGGTGGCGATCAAGGCCGTCGCGCCGACCGGAAACTACGCCGTGCGCATCGCCTTCGACGACGGCCATGACAGCGGCATCTTCACCTGGACCTATCTGCGCGAGCTCGGCGAGACCGGCGAGACGAAATTTGCCGAATACGAACGCGAGCTGGCGGAAAAGGGGCTGAGCCGCGACCGCCGCTGAACGATAGCACTCCGGAACGGAGAAGGACCGGGGGCCGGAAGCTTCAGTCCTCCGCCGCCTCCTCGCTTTGCAGGCGAGCAATCAGCTTCTCCATATGCGTCGCCATCATCATGCAATCCTCGATCGGCGTCACCGAAAGCGTGCGCTCGATCAGGTCCGTCTGGATGACCATGGCACGGGTGGTCAGGTCGCGGCCCTGCTCGGTGAGGAACAGGCGCAGGATGCGCTTGTCGCGGCTGTCCGCGCGCCGCTCGATCAGGCCGCGCTTTTCCATCTGCGGCAGCAGCATGCTCATATTGGAGCGGCCAACCAGCAGCTTGCGGGCCAGTTCCTGCTGCGAAATGCCTTCGAAGCGGTAGAGATTGATCAGGATGTCCAGGTGGGGCGGCTTGATGTCGAGCGAGGAGAGCGCCCGCGTCAGCGCCTGCTGCATGAGCTGGCAGGCGCGGCCGACGGAGATCCAGCTCTTGAAGCGCGGGTGGTCCCACGGCAGGGCTTGATTTTTGTTCATAGTTGTACTTTATTGTTCATCGTTGAACATTTACAGGGATTCCGACTATGCCATCCTTTGCCATCAAGGTCACCCGATTCGGTTTCTCCGCGCTCGGTCGCGTCTCTCCGGAGCTTGCCAGCCGCGCCGCCCTTGCCCTTTTCTGCCGCACGCCGCCGAAGCGGCCGCGGGAGGCCAAGGCCAAGGCGGCTTTTGCCGAGGGCGCGCGCACGCTGGCGCTCGCCGAGAAGCTGCGGCTCGGGCCTTCCGGTGCCAGGGTCGGCGTCCACAGGATCGGCTCGCCGAACTGCTCGGCGCCGCGGGTGCTCGTCGTGCACGGCTGGGGCTCGCGGGCGGAGTATCTGGCCGATCTCGCCATGGGCCTGCGTGAAGCGGGCGCGGAAGTCTTCGTGCTCGACCTGCCGGGACATGGCCGCTCCTATGGCCGGAGCCTAGACATGCGCCTGGCGGCCGAGGCCATGGCCAGGGTGCAGGAGCGGTTCGGACCCTTCGACGCCGCTGTCGGCCACTCCTTCGGCGGCGCAGCCCTGATGGCGGCGGCGGGCGGCAGCTTTCCCGGTATCCCGGCCATCAAGGCGCAGCGTTTCGCCGTGATCGGCGCGCCGTCGCGGATCGACGATGTCTTCACCGGCTTCGCCCGCATGGTTGGCCTCACAGCCGCGACCGGCCGGGCGCTCATTGCCAGAACCGAGCGGCGGGTCGGCTGCCCCGTGGAAGCGCTGGACGGCGTGCCGATCGCGCTTCGGCTCGGCAAGCCCCTGCTGGTGGTCCATGCCGAGGACGACAAGGAGGTCGGCGCCGACCAGGCCCGACGCTATCTCGGCGTCGCCGATCACATCCGCCATCACTGGGCGAACGGGCAGGGGCATCGCCGCATCGTCAGCGCGCCGGGGGTGATCGCGGCCGTTTCGGACTTTCTTCTCGGGGGCGGCGCTTTCGGCGAGATCGGCGAAACGACGCTGCTGCGCGCGGCGTCATCCTTCTGATACGCTTCGGTCGTAGAGGGGGCGGGCAGCCGCGTGCCGCGCCCATCGCCAAAGACCTGGAAGGAGCAGCCATGACGATCATCCGCACCCCCGAAGCTCTCCGGGAGATCTATCAGGGCGTATCGGAAGCCTCGCTCGTCAAGGTCACGCCGGCGCTGACCGCCGACTATCGCCGGATGATCGAGACCTCGCCCTTCATGGCGCTGGCGACCGTCGGTCCGGAAGGGCTCGACTGCTCGCCGCGCGGCGATCGCGGCGCGGTCGTGCGGGTGGAAGACGAAAAGACGCTCGCCATCCCCGACTGGCGCGGCAACAACCGGATCGATTCGCTGATGAACATCGTGCGCGATCCGCGCGTCGCGCTGATGTTCCTCATTCCCGGCTCGAACACGGCGATCCGGGTCAACGGCCAGGCCGTCGTCTCTGTCGATGTCGACCTGCTCGACAGCTTCGAGATGGACGGCAAGCATCCGCGCAGCGTCGTGCTGGTCACCATCGGCGAGGTATATTTCCAGTGCGCCCGGGCGATCATGCGGGCCGATCTGTGGAATCCTGAGAGTTTTGTCGAGCCGAAGAGCCTGCCGACGCCCGGCGATCTGCTGCAGGCGGCGCAGGCCGATTTCGACAAGGAAACCTACGATCGCCAATGGCCGGAGCGCGCCGCCAAGACCATGTGGTGAGACAGGCCTCGGCGCCGCTCCCTTTCTCGGCGGCGGCATGACGCATTGCCAGAACTGGCTGCCCATGCGAGGCTTCGCTGGCGGGGAGTTGGATAGCTCGCATGGGGGAGCGGATGAAGCGCGTCGGATCACTTGCACTCATGTGTCTGGGGTTTGCCGTTGCAGCCTCCGCTGCACCTGCCGCCGACCTCGGGCTGGACGAGAAGCTGAGGCTGCTCGTCGCGGCCTATCCCGAAACGATCGCCGGCACCGAGGATGGTCGCCTGACCTTTCGCGACGGGGGCGAGCCCCTTCCGATCGACGACGGCAAGGCCAAGGACCATTTCGCCAAGCTCGAAAAGGGCGATGTCGAGGACAGCCTTTCGCAGGACTATCCGGTCGGGCCGTGCGAAACCAAGCCGGCGGTCAATTTCGATCCCGGCCGCATCCGCAGCGATCCGTTGATGATGCGGCTCTACGGGGCATCGGCCCGGGAGGTGGAACGCTCGCTGGTCAAGGTGGCCTGGTTCGGCGAAAGCCTCCGGGTGACGAAGAGGCAGGGGGCCGCGGCGGCGCTGGAAAAGGTTCGCGACGAACTCGCGTCAAAACCCGAGCTGAAGAAATACCTCACGCCCTCGGCCGGCACGTTCAACTGGCGCAAGGTGGCGAACGCCTCCAACATGTCGGTCCACAGCTTTGGCGCCGCGATCGACATCAACACCAGGTTCGCCGACTACTGGATCTGGTCCGGCGGCAAGCCGGGCAACGTGCCCCATTATGCCAACAAGTTCCCGATGGCGATTGTCGACGTGTTCGAGCGCCATGGTTTCATCTGGGGCGGGCGCTGGTATCACTATGACACGATGCACTTCGAATACCGACCCGAACTGATCGCGATTGCCCGGGAAAGCGGCGTTTCGGCCTGTCCGTGAGCGCGTGGTCCAATGCGCCCAGGCCGTGTTGGGACTATTCTTGGTTCCACGAGGCATGATCTTCGGAGTTCTGTGAACGTGTTCAACGCAAAATCTTCAGCTTTCGAGAAATATCGGATGGCCCTGCTCTCGCGACCATTGTCCGCGGTCTGGCAGGGTTATGGCTCGGCAATCTTTCTTGAGTTTGGCGCCTTGACCGCTCAGACGAAGCGGGATGGCTCGCCTGCGAGCCCGAGAGGGGAGTACTCGGTGATGATCGAATGGAGTTGGCGCATCGAAAGTGAGAGGGAAATTCTCTGCGGAAGCTGGAGCGACGAGGAAGGGTGGGATGAGGTCTTCCAATCACTGGTTGGTCGCACTGTGGAGGACGTGACCATCCATGGTCGATTGCCGGAGTTGTCGATTGCGTTGGCGGGCGGGCTCTACGTGGCTTCCTTCATGACTGCGGAAGGGCAACCTGTGTGGACGATTTTCGACAAGCAAAGTGAGCGCGTCCGCTGGGTCTCAGTCAAGGACGGTGAGATTTGCGAAGACGGAGACGACGTCGATGGGACTGTCGCCGCAACGTCTCGCTAGCGGGAGCGAAGCCCCCGCGATGCGCTGGCTGCACGGCGCCGCACTTTTGACGATACAGGAAACGGCGTTCCGATTGCCTTTGATCGCGGCGATCAACGAGCTATCGCTTGTAGATTAGCCAGCTCTTGGTGAAGTCCTTCTTCATGCCGTCCTCGAAGATCTTCGTGCGGTTGCGGCCGGCATTCTTGGCGCAGTAGAGGGCGATGTCCGACTTGGCGTACAGTTCGCCCGGGTCCTCGGCGTCGCCGGCCATGCAGAAGCCGAGCGAAAGGGTGATCGGGCCGTAGTTCACGCCGGTACGCGAGTTCTTGAAGGGCGTCGTCTCGAGCGAGGTCCTGACCCGCTCGCACATCTGGTTGACCTCTTCGGCGGTATTGCCCTCGATGATGATGGCGAATTCCTCGCCGCCGGTCCGGGCGACGAAACAGTCCTTGCGCACATTGGCGCGGATCACGGTGGCGACGGTTGCCAGGATCTTGTCGCCGACGGGGTGGCCGTAGGTGTCGTTGACCTTCTTGAAATTGTCGATGTCGGCTAGCACAAGGGCAGTCAGCGGCGCGCTCGTCGTCGCATTGTAGATCGACGCCAGACGCTCGTCGAAGGCACGGCGATTGGCGATGCGGGTGAGCGAATCCGTGTTGGCGATGCGCTTGTATTCGTCCAGTTCCTTGCGGACCTGGTCCATTTCCTGGGATTTCTGGCTGACCTGCTCGACCGTCTGCGAGCCGTGCGCCATCGTGTCGCCGGTGGCTTCCGACAGGAGCGTGATGGCGCTGCGCAGGATGTCGGCGCTGGTGCTGTTCTTCGAGCTGATCCGGGTATAGGTCTCGCCGAGCAGCTTGTTGTAGCTCTCGAGCGAATTCTGCTCCTGCTTCAGCAGGCGCAGCAGCCCGTCGAGTTCGGTGATGATCTTGGAATGGGCGTTCTCGATCACCCTTGTCTGGTGATTGCCGAAATATTGCTGGCCGAGTTCGTCCAGTTCCTCCTGGGTGGCCTTGCTGCCGAGCGCGGCAAGTTCCTTGGTCAGGGTCGGATTGGAGCCGATATAGGCTTCGTAGAACAGTTCATAGTTCCGCGGAATGGGAGCGACGCCCATCGTGCGCATGGCATAGGTGATCTGCGCCGCTATGTCGGGAATCTGCGCCTTCGGCGTCGTTGCCGTGTTCATCGGCGAACTCCATTCATCTCTCGGATCCATGATCCTTTCCAATAGTTAGATGAAAATTGTTTGGAAATATTTAATGGCACACACCCCTGAAATAGTCGGCGATATTTTGCAGCGCTTGCGTGAACGTGGCGCAACGCGCTGAATTCACACGCGAAACCCTGTGCGCACAATAGGGGGCGGTACTTTCGTACCGCCCCTTGATCTTCACTTTATACCGTCCGGATCAGCCGAGGTTGAATTCCTGGAAGAAGTCGTTGCCCTTGTCGTCGGTGACGATGAAGGCGGGGAAGTCGACGACTTCGATCTTCCAGACCGCTTCCATGCCCAGTTCCGGATATTCGAGCACGTCCACCTTCTTGATACAGTCCTGGGCAAGACGCGCGGCCGGGCCGCCGATCGAGCCGAGGTAGAAGCCGCCATGCTTCTTGCAGGCCTCGCGCACGGCGCGCGAGCGGTTGCCCTTGGCGAGCATGACCATGGAGCCGCCGAAGGACTGGAACTGGTCGACGTAAGAGTCCATGCGTCCGGCCGTCGTCGGGCCGAAGGAGCCGGAGGCATAGCCGGCGGGCGTCTTGGCCGGGCCGGCATAGTAGACCGGGTGGTTCTTCAGGTAGTCCGGCATGCCTTCGCCCTTTTCCAGTCGCTCGCGGATCTTGGAATGGGCAAGGTCGCGGGCGACGATGATGGTGCCGGTCAGCGACAGGCGGGTCTTCACCGGGTGCTTGGTCAGTTCGGCGAGGATGGCGCTCATCGGCTGGTTGAGGTCGATCTTGACGACGGACGAGGACAGCGCCGCCTCGTCGATCTCCGGCATGTACTTGGACGGGTCGGTTTCGAGCTGCTCGATGTAGATGCCGTCGCGCGTGATCTTGCCGAGCGCCTGGCGGTCGGCGGAACAGGAGACGCCAAGGCCGATCGGCAGCGAGGCACCGTGGCGGGGCAGGCGGATGACGCGTACGTCATGGCAGAAATACTTTCCGCCGAACTGCGCGCCGACGCCGAGCGACTGGGTCAGCTTGTGGATTTCCTGCTCCATCTCGAGATCGCGGAAGGCGTGGCCCGATTCCGAACCTTCGGTCGGCAGGCTGTCGAGGTAACGCGCCGAGGCGAGCTTGACCGTCTTCAGGTTCATCTCGGCCGACAGGCCGCCGATGACGATCGCCAGATGGTAGGGGGGACAGGCCGCCGTGCCGAGCGACAGGATCTTGTCCTTTAGGAACTCGATCATGCGGTCGTGGGTCAGGAGCGAGGGTGTGCCCTGGTAGAGATAGGTCTTGTTGGCCGAGCCGCCGCCCTTGGCCATGAACAGGAACTTGTAGGCGTCCTCGCCTTCCTGGTAGATGTCGATCTGCGCGGGAAGGTTGGTGCGGGTGTTCTTTTCCTCGAACATCTTCAACGGCGCAAGCTGCGAATAGCGCAGGTTCTTGCGCTCATAGGCGTCCATCACGCCCTTGGCGAGCGCCACCTCGTCGCCGCCTTCGGTCCAGACGCGGCGGCCCTTCTTGGCCATGATGATCGCCGTGCCGGTGTCCTGGCACATGGGCAGCACGCCGCCGGCGGCGATGTTGGCGTTCTTCAGGAGGTCATAGGCGACGAAGCGGTCATTGTCGGTCGCTTCCGGGTCCGAAAGGATCGAGGCCAGCTGCTTCAGATGGCCGGGACGCAGCAGGTGATTGATGTCGGCAAAGGCCGTCTCGGCGAGCAGGCGCAGACCCTCCGGATCGACGGTAAGGACCTCCTGGCCCTTGAAGCTGTCGACGGTTACGTAGTCGGAGGTAATCTTGCGGTAGGGAGTGGTGTCTTCGCCGAGGGGAAAGAGAGCGTCAGCCATCAGTCAAAAGCCTTTCGGAGGCAGGTTGTCGGATGGCGGTGGTGTAAGGGCAAGGCCTTAAGAATTCAATGCAGCGAAAGGGGGAGCGGCCCGGTTGAATGGATTGAAATCCGGGCCGCCGCAATAAAATCGATTTGAGGAACGGCGGCCGCGCGCAGGGGCCGAGGCCGTCTTTGCGCGGCGCCTTTCACTTCGGCCCGATCATCAGCTCCGGCCGCACCAGTTGGTCGAACTCCTCGTTGCTGAGATAGCCGCCGCCGACGGTTTCCTGGCGCAGCGTCGTGCCGTTCTTGTGGGCGGTCTTGGCGATCTTGGCGCAGGTGTCGTAGCCGAGACGGGTGTTGAGCGCGGTGACCAGCATCAGCGAGTTCTCCACCCCCTTGCGGATATTGTCCTCACGCGCCTCGATGCCGGTGACGCAATTGTCGGTGAAGGAGCGGGCGGCATCGCCGAGCAGTTGCACCGACTGGAGGAAATTGTAGGCCATCATCGGATTGTAGACGTTGAGCTCGAAATGGCCCTGGCTGCCGGCGAAGGTGATGGCGGCATTGTTGCCGAAGATGTGGGCGCAGACCTGGGTCAGCGCTTCGGACTGGGTCGGGTTGACCTTGCCCGGCATGATCGACGAACCCGGTTCGTTTTCCGGCAGCGACAGTTCACCGAGGCCCGCGCGCGGGCCGGAGCCGAGGAAGCGGATGTCGTTGGCGATCTTGAACAGGGCGGCCGCTGCGGCATTGATCGCACCGTGGGCAAAGACCATGGCGTCGTGGGCGGCGAGCGCCTCGAACTTGTTCGGCGCGGTGACGAAGGGCAGGCCGGTGATCTGGGCGATCTCTTCGGCCACCTTCTCGGCAAAGCCGACCGGCGCGTTCAGCCCGGTGCCGACGGCGGTGCCGCCCTGGGCCAGTTCGTAGAGACCCGGCAGCGTCAGCTCGATCCGCCTGATCGCCGAGGCGACCTGCGCGGCATAGCCGGAGAATTCCTGGCCGAGCGTGAGCGGCGTGGCGTCCTGCGTATGGGTGCGGCCGATCTTGATGATGTGGGCGAAGGATTTTGCCTTGGCATCAAGGGCTTGGTGGAGATGTTTCAGATTGGGAATCAGGTGGCGGACGATCTGTTCGGCGCAGGCGATGTGCATGGCCGTCGGATAGGTGTCGTTCGACGACTGGCTCATGTTGACGTGATCGTTGGGATGCACCGGCTTCTTCGAGCCCATGACGCCGCCGAGCATTTCGATCGCCCGGTTGGAGATCACCTCATTGGCGTTCATGTTGGACTGGGTGCCGGATCCGGTCTGCCAGACGACGAGTGGAAAATGGTCGTCCAGCTTGCCGTCGATCACTTCCTGTGCCGCCTTGACAATGACGTCGCCGAGGCTGGGATCGAGGCCGCCGAGCGCCATGTTGGCGCGTGCCGCCGCCTGCTTGACGATGCCGAGGGCCCGCACGACGGAGAGGGGCTGCTTTTCCCAGCCGATCTTGAAATTGCCGCGCGAGCGCTCCGCCTGGGCGCCCCAATAGCGGTCGGCGGCGACCTCGATCGGGCCAAAAGTGTCGGTTTCGGTGCGGGTATTGCTCATCGTGCTGGCCTTGCTCTCGAACTGTTTCTTGCCGGGATAATTAGTCTTCGTCGTGTCGGGCGCAATGGGTGGTGGAAATTTGACTGCGCAATTCAGGTTAAATATTCACGGTCCGGCCTCTTGTAAACTTCGATAATTCATGATTTCTGGAAATATGGATACGAAACAGACTCTCGAGGCGCTTTCAGCGCTCGGCCATGACGGACGGCTGGCGATCTTCCGCTTGCTGGTGCGCCACGCGCCGGACGGCCTCAATGCCGGCGACATTGCCGTCGCGCTCAATTTCCGGGCCAACACGCTGTCGGCCAACCTGACCGTGCTGTCCAATGCCGGCCTGGTGGGCAGCGAGCGCGAGGGAAGGCACATCCGCTATCGCGCCGATCTCGAGGCGATGCGCGCACTGATGGGCTTCCTGCTCGAAGACTGCTGCGGCGGTTCGCCCGAGCTATGCCGGCCGATCCTTGAAGAAATCACCTGTCGTTGCTGAAGGTCCCACCGATGACGCAAGATCATTTCAACGTGCTGTTCCTGTGTACGGGCAATTCCGCCCGCTCAATCCTCGCCGAAGCCTGCCTCAACCGCGAGGGGCGGGGACGCTTCACCGCCTATTCCGCGGGATCCCATCCCAAGGGCGAGGTGCACCCGATGGCGATCGACCTGCTGAAGCGGGCGAACTACGATGTCTCCGGCCTGCGCTCGAAGGGCTGGGACGAGTTTGCCGTGCCCGGCGCGCCGCAGATGGATTTCGTCTTCACTGTCTGTGATTCGGCGGCAGCCGAATCCTGCCCGGTCTGGCCCGGCCAGCCGATGACCGCCCATTGGGGTGTTCCGGACCCTGCGGCCGTCGAGGGCACCGACACGGAGAAGGCGCTGGCCTTTGCCGACACCTACCGCATGCTGAACAACCGCATCTCCATCTTCGTCAACCTGCCGATTGCCAGCCTCGACCGGCTCGCCCTGCAGAAGCGGATCAGCGATATCGGCCAGGCCTGACCAGACCGACCCACAGAGACTTGACCGGACGGGACCGCCCGCCGTTCCTCGCAATGATTGGCCCGCAGCAATGACCACATCGACCACTTCCGCCCCGTCGCCCCTCGGCTTCTTCGAGCGCTATCTCTCGATCTGGGTGGCGCTGTGCATCGCCGCCGGCGTCGGCCTGGGTTTGTCCTTTTCCGGCCTGTTCCAGGTCGTGGCAGCCATCGAATATGCCAGCGTCAACCTCGTGGTGGCGGTGCTGATCTGGGTGATGATCTATCCGATGATGGTGAGCATCGATTTCGCATCGCTCAAGGATGTCGGGCGCAAGCCCAAGGGGCTGTGCGTGACGCTCGTGGTCAACTGGCTGATCAAGCCGTTCACCATGGCTATCCTCGGCGTCCTGTTCTTCCAGTACGTCTTCGCCGACCTTGTCTCGCCTGAGGATGCGAAGGAATACATCGCGGGCATGATCCTGCTCGGCGTTGCGCCGTGCACGGCCATGGTGTTTGTCTGGAGCCAGCTGGTGCGCGGGGACGCGAACTACACGCTCGTGCAGGTTTCGATCAACGATCTGGTCATGGTCGTCGCATTTGCGCCGATCGCCGCCTTCCTGCTGGGCGTGACCGAGGTGACTGTGCCGTGGACCACACTGCTGCTTTCGGTGATCCTTTATGTCGTCATACCGCTTGCGGCCGGCTATCTCACCCGCCGACGGCTCGATGCCCGGCATGACGGCGAGGCGGTCGCGCGCTTCACCGCCGGGCTCAAGCCGTTCTCCATCGTCGGTCTGCTCGCGACCGTCGTGCTGCTCTTCGGCTTTCAGGCGGAGACGATCGTCTCGTCGCCGCTGGTCATCCTGCTGATTGCCGTGCCGCTTCTCATCCAGAATGCGCTGATCTTCGTCATCGCCTATGGCTGGGCCTATCTCTGGCGTCTGCCGCACAATGTCGCCGCGCCGGCCGCGCTGATCGGTACCTCGAATTTCTTCGAACTTGCGGTCGCGGTGGCGATCAGCCTGTTCGGGTTGAATTCCGGCGCTGCGCTGGCGACCGTCGTCGGCGTGCTGGTCGAAGTGCCCGCCATGCTGGCCCTCGTCGCGTTGGCCAATTCGACCCGTCGCCATTTTCCCGCCTGAGCCCCGCCACCGAGGCGGCACGCCGTGTCATATATGGCACGCGGCCCGGCTAAATAACGGGGGCGATGGCCCCGGCTTGCCGGCGGACCGTCAGTTGATGGTCTTCCGTAAAGGAAAATTTAACGAGTATTTTCATTAAAGTCTGGATGAAGGCCGGCGTGCCGGCATTCGCGGACTCACGCAAATTTGAAACCGGTTGGCTTCGGCGCCGAAGCGTCGGCAACTTTTCAATGATATGCCTATCGGCTAGTGATCCGCGCCATGAACGGCGGCGGCCCCGTGCGCCGCTTCGCGACGACAGAGCTGGAACGAGTGCGAGAATGACAAAATACAGGAAGATCGCGGCAACGGCAGTGCTGGCTGCGATGACGAGCCTCAATGCCTTGCCCCAGGCGGCGGAGGCGGCCACGCTTCTCGATCTGCTGCGCGGCGGACCCGGCAAATCCAACCAGAAATCCGGTCTGAGCACGATCCTCGAACCCCAGGCCCGGGGCGGGCTGGAGATGGGCGATCCGGAGCCGCTGCCGAAGGTCGCCGGTCCCCGCTACTACACCTACAAGGCGGAGGCCACCCGCCCGATCGCCATCAAGGCGCCGGCGGCTCCGGCCGCAACCGACGTTACCGCCGTCAGCCCGGCCGTCGCCGGCGATCAACCGCAGGTGCGCCGCTTTCTCGCCGAGACCGGCGTGCGCGCGCCCGACGAGATCGCCGCGGCCGTGGAAACCTACTACAAGGACAACAAGCCGCTGATCTGGGTCACCGACAGCGGGATCACCGATCGCGCGCGCCAGGCCATGCAGGGCCTGAGCCAGGCTGGCGAAGCGGGGCTTGCGCCGGAAGACTACGCCGTCGCATTGCCGGCAGAGGCCGCCGATCCGGCCGATCCGGACAAGCTCGCCCGCGACCTCGCACGTTTCGAAGTGGCTCTTTCGGCCAAGCTCCTGACCTATGCCACCGACACGGCGCGCGGCCGGATCGATCCGAACAAGATTTCCGGCTATCACGACTTCAAGCGCAAGACGGTCAATCTGAAGCCCGTTCTCAACATGCTGCGGCTAAGCCCGGATGTCGCCGCCTATCTGCGCTCGCGCGATCCGGACAATGCGCAGTTCCAGGCGATGAAGGCGGAGCTGGCGCGGCTGCGTGCGGCCGACAGCCAGGGTGGCGCCCGGGTCGAGATCGCACCCGGCACCCTGCTGAAGCCTGGCCAGAGCAATCCGGAACTCGCCAACATTCTCGCGGCGATCCGCACCGAAGGCTCGGAGGAACTCAAGGCGACCCACGCGGCGGTGCTGGCCGCCTATACGGGTGCGCCGGAATACACGCCCGAGTTGGTCGCCGTGGTCGAGGCCTTCCAGAAGGAAAGGGGCCTGAAGCCCGACGGCGTCGTCGGCCGCGCGACCATTCGCCAGCTGACCGGTCACAGCAATGCCGAGAAGATCGACAAGCTGATCATCGCCATGGAAGAGCTGCGGTGGCTGCCGGACGATCTCGGCCAGCGCTATGTCCTCATCAACCAGCCGGCCTTCACCGCCTATTATGTCAACGATGGCCGCGAGCAGCTGACCATGCGGGTGGTCGTCGGGTCGAAGTCGAACCAGACCTATTTCTTCCAGGACCAGATCGAGACGGTTGAGTTCAACCCTTATTGGGGCGTGCCGAAGTCGATCATCGTCAACGAAATGCTGCCCAAGCTTCGCGCCGATCCGAGCTATCTCGACCGGCTCGGCTATGAGGTCAGCTATGGTGGTCGCAAGGTCTCGTCGACGCAGGTCGACTGGAACACCACCCACAGCGTCGATGTCCGTCAGCCTCCGGGCGGTGACAATGCGCTCGGCGAGCTGAAGATCCTGTTCCCCAACAGCCACGCCATCTACATGCACGACACCCCGTCGAAAAGCTTCTTCCAGCGCGATATGCGCGCGCTCAGCCATGGCTGTGTGCGCCTGGCCGAGCCGCGGGTGATGGCGGCGGCTGTGATGGGTACGACGACGGCCGAGATCGCCAAGCAGATCGCGTCGGGCCAGAACCGGGCCGTGCAGGTGCCGCAGAAGATCCCGGTCTACGTCGCCTACTTCACCGCATGGCCGAACAAGGACGGCGGCATCGACTATTTCGACGACGTCTACGGCCGCGACGATTCGACCCGCAAGGCCTTCAAGGTCATCAGCGACGCCCGCGCCGCGCAGCTGAGATAAAGGGCGGGCGTCAGGCCCGCCCCATCAACTCCGACAACATCGCCGGCGTCAGTTCGTCGAAGTGACGGATCAGCCGATCGGCGCCAAGTTCCTCGACCGGGCGATCGGAATAGCCGAAGGGCACCACGACCGACGGAATGCCGGCATTCTGCGCGGCCAGGATGTCGTTGATGCTGTCGCCGACCATCACGGCGCGGCCGGGATCGCCGCCGGCCCGCTCGATGGTTGCGGTGAGATGGCCCGGATCGGGCTTGCGCACGGCAAAGGTGTCGCCGCCGGCGATTGCCGCGAAATGATGGGCGAGGCCCAGCTTCTCGATCAGCGGGACCGCCAGCCCCTCCATCTTGTTGGTGCAGACGGCCAGCCGGAAACCGGCCTCGCGCAGGCGTCCGAGCGCGTCGACCAGGCCCGGATAGGGCTGGCTCTCGCCCGGCATGCCCGCCGTATAGTGATCGATGAAGCGGTCGAGCAGCGGCTGCAGTTCGTCTTCGTCGAGCGGCACGCCGCGCAGCGCGAAGGCGCGGGCGATCATGGCGCGGGCGCCATGGCCAACCAGATGGGTCAGGTCCTCGTAGCCGACCGGCGGAAGGCCGGCGACGGCGATCGTATGATTGAGGCTGGAGACGAGGTCCGGGGCGGTGTCGACGAGCGTGCCGTCAAGGTCGAAGACGATCGTGGGGGCTTTCAAGGGCGGGCTCCGTCGCTGGCTCTGGGGAAGGCGGCATTACACAAGCCGGGTAGGCGAAATACTGACAAAAGGCAACCGATACACCGGTATCGGAAAGGGGCTTTCGTTTGCCGGGCGAGGCGTGTAAACAGCTGTCGACGAAACGGACAGGAGCTTTTGGCGCATGGACGCCCGCGAGATGAAGATTAAGGCTGCGGCTGCAGCTTTGGAGCATGTCGAGGACGGAATGCGTCTCGGCATCGGCACCGGTTCTACCGCGGAGGAGTTCGTCCGGCTTCTGGCCGAAAAGGTGGCCGGCGGCCTGAAGGTCGAGGGCGTGCCGACTTCGGAACGCACCGCGCGTCTCTGCCTTGAACTCGGTGTGCCGCTGAAGTCGCTCGACGAACTGCCGCAGCTGGATCTCACCATCGACGGCGCCGACGAAGTCGACGCGCAGCTTCGCCTGATCAAGGGCGGCGGCGGCGCACTGCTGCGGGAGAAGATCGTCGCGGCGGCCTCCGAGCGCATGATCGTCATCGCCGACGAAAGCAAGGTCGTCGACGTGCTGGGCCGCTTTCCGCTGCCGATCGAAATCAATCCCTTCGGCCAGGCGTCCACGCGGATTGCAGTGGAAAAGACGGCCGAGCGCTTCGGGCTCACCGGCGAACTCAAGCTGCGCGCCTCCGGCGGCGGGCTGTTCACCACCGACGGCGGCCACCTCATTCTCGACGCATCATTTGGCCGCATTCCTGATGCAGAGGCCTTGGCCATGGCGCTCAACGCGATCCCCGGTGTGGTCGAGCACGGGCTATTCATCAATCTGGCCTCGCTTGCCATCATCGCCGGACCGGCGGGTGCGCGGGTCATGGACGCAAAGAACTAAACAGGAGCAATGGATTTCATGGTCAAATTTTCGGGTTTGGGGCGTTTCGCTTCTGTCACCGTCATTGCCGGCACCCTCTTTACCGGGCTTTCCGCCCAGGCACAGGAAATCCCGGCTGAGCACGTTCAGGCGGCGCGCGCCGCCATCACGGCGCTCGGTGCGACCGATCGCCTCGACAACATCCTGCCGAACATTTCGGATCGTCTGAAGGCCCAGCTCATTCAGGCCTATCCGAACCTCGAGGACAAGATCTCGGAGACCGTCGATGCCGAGGCCCTGAAGCTTGCGGCGCGCCGCGGCGATCTCGAGCGCGAGGCAGCCCTGGTCTATGCCAAGGCCTTCACCGTCGAAGAACTCAACGCCATGACGGCCTTCTACTCGAGCGAAGCCGGCAAGAAGCTGCTCAAGGACGGCCCGATCGCCATGCGCGAGCTGATGAAGGCCGCCGACATCTGGACCGCCGGCGTCGCGCGCGACCTGGAGAAGCAGGCCAACGAAGTAATGCTCAAGGAAGTCGGCGGCACGCCACCGGCCCCCAAGCCCTGAGCCCCTCCGCTTCTTGAAAAATGCCAAGCCCGGACCCGTTCCGGGCTTTTCTTTTGGGGACCCCGCATCCTATATCAGGGCCACGTCCGTACCGCCGATTTGCAAGGAGATTCGCCATGTCCGGTTTTGACTATGATCTGTTCGTGATCGGTGGCGGCTCCGGCGGCGTGCGCAGTGCCCGCATGGCCGCATCGCTCGGCAAGAAGGTGGCGATCGCCGAGGAATACCGTTTCGGCGGCACCTGCGTCATCCGCGGTTGCGTGCCGAAGAAGCTGTTCGTCTATGCCTCGCAGTTCCACGAGCATTTCGAGGATGCGGCCGGCTATGGCTGGACCGTCGGCGAGACCCGTTTCGACTGGCCGACGCTGGTTGCGGCGAAGGATCGGGAAATCTCCCGGCTGGAAGGCCTCTACCGCAAGGGTCTGGACAATGCCGGCGCCGAGATCCTCGAAACGCGCGCCGAGCTGGCCGGGCCGAACAGCGTGCGCCTGCTCAAGTCGGGAAAGATCGTCACCGCGGAGAAGATCATCATCGCCGTCGGCGGCGCGCCCAATCCGCATGCGGCGCTGCCGGGCCACGAGCTGTGCATCTCGTCCAACGAAGCCTTCGACCTGAAGGAACTGCCGCGCGCGATCGTGATCGCCGGCGGCGGCTATATCGCTGTCGAGTTCGCCAACATTTTCCACGGACTCGGCGTGGAGACGACGCTGATCTATCGCGGGGCCGAAATCCTCAGCCGTTTCGACCAGGACATGCGGCGCGGCCTGCACGAGGCGATGGAAGCCAAGGGCATCCGCATCCTGTGCCATGACATCATCGAGCGGGTGAGCAAGACCGCCGACGGCCGGCTGGTGGCGGAGACGAAGAACAGCGGCGAGCTGGTCGCCGACCAGGTCATGCTGGCGCTCGGCCGCGATCCCTATACGCAGGGCCTCGGCCTCGAGGCGGCCGGCGTCGAAATCAACGAGCGCGGCGCGATCGTCGTCGACAAGTACTCGCGGACCAATGTGCCGAGCATATTCGCGCTTGGCGATGTCACCGACCGCGTCCAGCTGACGCCGGTAGCGATCCACGAGGCGATGTGCTTCATCGAGACCGAATACAAGAACAATCCGACCTCTCCGGACCACGAGACGATCGCCACGGCGGTGTTCTCGCAGCCGGAAATCGGCACGGTCGGCCTGTCGGAAGACGACGCGGCCAAGCGTTTCCCTGAGCTCGAAGTCTATCGCGCCCAGTTCCGGCCGATGAAGGCGACGCTTTCGGGTCGTGCCGAGAAGACCATCATGAAGCTGATCGTCAACGCCGCCGACCGCAAGGTTGTCGGCGCGCACATCCTCGGCCACGATGCCGGCGAGATGGCGCAGATCCTTGGCATCACGCTGAAGGCGGGCTGCACCAAGGACGATTTCGACCGGACCATGGCCGTGCATCCGACCGCGGCGGAGGAACTGGTGACGATGTACAGCCCGAGCTACCGGATCCGCAATGGCGAGCGGGTCTAGTCGGGCGAGCCGGCTCTGCCGGCAGAACGCCTGCCCAGAACGAAAAATGCCCCGTCGATGACGGGGCAATTTGTGCGGAAGGAACCTCGGACATGCGCCACGGCGCCGGTCCGACCATGCTCAAACGCCGGAACGCTGCGCGGGTTCCGTCGTGAGCGAGAATTATTTTCAGGTGAAGGCCAGAACCGGTGCCGCCAGCACCATCAGCCCGAGACAGGACGCGATCGCGAACTTCAACCGCCGAATACGCCTGGTACGAACTCCACTCCAATCATACGACATAGCACTGATCCTCATGATCGTTACTCATACGCGGGAGCAACTCACGCCGTCCCGATCGGCACGGATAAACCCATGCCCCATCCGCTATAGCGGTCGAGGCTGGCGCGAAGCTTGTTGTAAACCCTCCGGATACGAGCCCTCCGCTCGCCTCCAAAGATTAGAGTATGACAATTTTTCGATGAACGCCAGCCTGCTTCGCCGTGTGGACGAAAGTGGAAAATCTGTCGCATTAATCGATTGAAATCCGCGCTGTGGACGTCAGGAGGCGATCGCCGTGGAGGATGGAGGACCGTCGCTCAACCAGTCGACGGCCGGTTTCCACAGGCTGTCGCGGAAGGCCGGACGAAAGAATCCGAGATGGCCGATGGGCTGTCCGGCCACTGCCGGTGAAACGCGCATCCGCTCGACCGGCGCATTCACATAGGCCTTGAGGATGGCCTCCTGGGCCTTCGGCGTGCCCCACACGTCGTCTTCGACGCCGATCGAGAGGATGGGCGTGCGCACTTCGGCAAAACGCCGGGCGGCATCCATCTTTTGGTCGGCGAAGAAATAGTCCGGCGAGCGGCCCCAGCGCGCCCATTGGCGGAAGACCGTGCCCGGCAGCGTTTGCCCGAGCCCGATCCAGCCCGGTACGCTGCCGGTCAGGAGGGCGAGGGGGACGCCGACGAGGTTCATCGAGGCGAAGACCTTGTAGGGCTCGGCGGTATAGGCCCAGTGCCCGGACATGACCGCGACCATCAGATAGCGGTCGAAGCGGTTGGCGCGGCCGCAGAGACCGAGGCCCTGGCCGCCGAAGGACTGGCCGACGCCGACCATGGTGTGCCCCGGGGCGACGCTCTCCAGGCGATCGACTGCCGCGGCCATGTCCTTCTCCGCCCAGTCCGCCATGCTCGGCCGGGCCTTCCAGCCGCGCGGGATGCGGGAGCCGGCGACGCCGCGATAGTCATAGGTCATTGCGGCGCGAAAGCCGCGTTCGGCCACCAGGTGTTCGGCAAAGCGCGCATAGATGCCTCGCGGTACGGCGGCGGCGGACGAAATCAGGGCGAGGGGGCCGTCGCCATGTCCGCGGAACAGCGTGCCGGCGAGAGGAAAGCTGTCCTTCGCGGCAAATGTGATCTCTTCGCGCGCGACGGCGGTCCGGTCCTGCATGGCTGATCTCCTCCATCTCCCACGCTCAACGACGAAAATACTTACGTTTACGTCCATGTAAATGCAAGTGCGCGGATTTGGGCCGGCAGGGGGCGGCCGGTCTCGCCTGATGGCAGAGGGCAGGGTGTCTTTTTTCGCCGCCCCAACAGAATCGTTGCCGGTGGCCCTTCAAGTTCGGCTTTGCAAGGCAAATATTAGGGTCTATAAGCCCCCGATCCAAAGCGGCCGGGAGGAGGCCGTCCTATTTCGAACAGCAGGTGACGATCATGGCACAGAATTGGACCCCGAGCAGCTGGCGCAGCAAGCCGATCAAGCAGGTTCCGGCCTATCCGGACATGGGCGCCCTTGCCGATGCCGAAGCGCGTCTCGCCAAGTTTCCGCCGCTCGTCTTTGCCGGTGAAGCCCGTCGCCTGACCAAGGCGCTCGGCAACGTCGCCGAAGGCAATGGTTTCCTGCTGCAGGGCGGCGACTGCGCCGAAAGCTTCGCCGAACATGGCGCGGACACGATCCGCGACTTCTTCCGCGCCTTCCTTCAGATGGCCGTGGTGCTGACTTTCGGCGCCCAGCTGCCGGTGGTCAAGGTCGGCCGCATCGCCGGCCAGTTCGCCAAGCCGCGCTCCTCCGACTTCGAGAAGCAGGGCGACGTCGAGCTGCCGAGCTACCGCGGCGACATCATCAACGGCATCGAGTTCACGCCGGAATCGCGCATTCCCAATCCGGATCGGCAGATCATGGCGTACCGCCAGTCGGCGGCGACGCTCAACCTGCTGCGCGCTTTCGCCATGGGCGGCTATGCCAATCTCGACAACGTGCACCAGTGGATGCTCGGCTTCGTCAAGGATAGTCCCCAGGCCGAGCGCTACCGCAAGCTCGCCGACCGGATTTCCGAGACCATGGATTTCATGAAGGCGATCGGCATCAGCTCGGAGACCAATCCGAGCCTGCGCGAGACGGATTTCTTCACCAGCCACGAGGCGCTGCTTCTCGGCTATGAAGAAGCGCTGACGCGCGTCGATTCCACCTCCGGCGACTGGTATGCCACGTCGGGCCACATGATCTGGATCGGCGACCGCACCCGCCAGGCGGATCATGCACATCTGGAATACTGCCGCGGCATCAAGAACCCGCTCGGCCTGAAATGCGGCCCGTCGCTGCAGGCCGACGACCTGATCAACCTGATCGACATCCTGAACCCGAACAACGAAGCCGGCCGTCTGACGCTGATCTGCCGTTTCGGTCACGACAAGGTCGCCGACCATCTGCCGCGCCTCATCCGCGCGGTCGAGCGCGAGGGCCGCAAGGTCGTCTGGTCCTGCGATCCGATGCACGGCAACACGATCACGCTCAACAACTACAAGACCCGTCCGTTCGAGCGGGTCCTGTCGGAAGTCGAAAGCTTCTTCCAGATCCATCGGGCGGAAGGAACCCATCCGGGCGGCATCCACATCGAGATGACCGGCAATGACGTTACGGAATGCACCGGCGGTGCACGCGCCGTGACGGCGGAAGCCCTGCAGGACCGTTACCACACGCATTGCGACCCGCGTCTCAATGCCGACCAGGCGCTCGAACTGGCCTTCCTGCTCGCCGAGCGGATGAAGGGTGGCCGCGACGAAAAGCGGATGATGGTCGCGAACGGCTGAAGCTAAGCTTCAGATAAGCGCATTTGACCGACCGGGCCGGCTTCCCCAAGCTGGCCCGGTTTCGTTTTGTCAGAATGGGGATATCGGATGGACGAGCTGAGAACCGGGGCCTGCCTGTGCGGCACCGTCCGCTTCCGCACGCATGGGCCGGTTCGCGAGGTGGTGTACTGCCATTGCTCGCAGTGCCGCCGGCAGACCGGGCTCCACTACGCGGCGACCGACGTGGCGCGTGACCGCCTGGAGATCACCGGCGAGGACATGGTCCGCTGGTATCGGGCAAGCGACGGGGCGCAGAGGGGTTTCTGCGGCACCTGCGGCTCGGCGCTTTTCTGGCTGAGCGACGGCAGCGAGAAGATCTCGGTCATGGCCGGGGCGTTCGACGAGCCGAGCGGGCTGGTCAGCGGCCATCACATCTTCTGTGCCGACAAGGCCGCGTTCTACGAGATCGACGACGGTCTGCCCGCCTATCAGGCCGGCAAGCCCGCCTGAAGCGCCGGCCGGGCCGGCGCCAGTTGTGCCGGCAGAGCGATGCCGAGTTCGCCGGCCGCATGGTGGTAGGCCTGGTCCAGCGCCGCGAACTTGGCCGACTGCCAGCGGAAATAGTCGTCGACGAAGGGGCGCGACAGCCACAGCGAGCCGCGGCGGCGCGGCAATTGCCAGCCGAGAAGCCCCTCGACCTCTGCCTTCTTGAACATGCGCTTCAGGTTGGTGGCGGAGATCATGTAGACCTCGCTCAGTTCCGGCAGCGACAGCGGACCGACATCGATGCGGTCCTGGTCGGCCAGGCTGCCCGGAATGCGGGCGATCAGGTCGTGCAGGACCATGCCGCCGAGATCCGACCAGAGGAAATGGCCGATGCTGTCCGGCGGATCGCGCCAGGTCGGATCCTCGACCAGATGCGCGGCGGCAAAGGGCTGGGCGATGCGGAAGATGCGCGGCTCGGCGGCAGCCGTCTGCTCGCGCGTGCCGCCGTCCAGCCGGTCGAGGCAGGCCATGTGGCCCATGAACCAGGCGGCCATCGCCTCATAGGCGGTTTCGGTCGTCTCCAGCACGCGCACGCGGCGGTCGGGCACGTCGGGAACGTCGCGCAGGAACTTGTAGGCGACCAGTTCGGCGAGGAAGGCGGTCGCCGTGTTGCGGCTCGCCGCACCGAGCTTCATGACGATCTCGACGAAGCGGGTCGCCGTGAGCCCCGACAGGGGATCGTCGTCGCGGCGCTGCAGGGACAGGGCGAACAGCGAATGGGTCATCAGCCACTTGCGATGCGACGCCTTCAGCCGCGACAGGCGCGGCGTGCGCTGGTGAATGCCGATCAGATGTTCGGCGATCTGCTTCTCGATCGTCGGGAACAGGGGGTGGGCGGCGATCTCGGTGCGGGTCAGTGGCCGCATGGCTGGTCTACGCTTTGCTAAAGGTCTTCAACATCTTGCTCGGCCTGCGGTAGGTCGGCATTCCGGCGAGCGGGATGACGGCGCGGCGAGGCCTAGCTGCTGGCTAGACAGTTTTCATATCCGTTTTGTGTCAATGGCTCGTTTACATCGTCGACGCAAGACGGCAATGCCGCTCTACGCCGACCGAGTTCGGGGCGGGCGCTGGCGAGGGGTATCAGCTCGCCGGCGCGTCGACGCGTTCCGCCTGCTCGGGGAAGAAGCGCTCGGTGCCGAAACCCTCGCCGAACATCTGGTCGTGCTGCAGGAAGCGGTAGTCGCGGATCAGCGGGTCGATCGGCGCGCCCGAGGTTGCCCAGTCGGGATGCGGCCGGTCGTTGCGCTCGATCAGCTGGTGGCGGTCGACGACGGCATAGCGTTCGTGAAGGCGACCGAGCACACCGGTGTAGAAGGCGTGACGGTAGCCGGCCAGACGCACCACGTAATAGGGCAGCTGCGAGGGGCTGACCGAGCCCAGGTCCTTCTGCACGCCACGCTTCGACGACCAGACCACCAGCGGCGTTTCGTGTTCGCGCTTCATCACGCCGACCGAAGCCTTGCGGGTGGCAACCACGTCCGGCATGTAGCCGGTGTCGGTATACACATTACCGAGCGGCGGCAGGTGGTCGCCGAACAGCACGATGATCGTCTCGCGGCGGCGCTTCTTGGCCCAGTCCATCAGCGCCTTCAAGCTGCTGTCGGCCTCGCGCACGCCCTGGGCATAGGTCGCCAGGCTGTCGCGATTCTCCGGAGCGAGCGAAGCGGACTGCACGTCGATCGTGTTCTTCGCATAGCGGTTCTTCTCATAGGGCCCATGGCCCTGCAGCGTGACGGCGAAGAAGAAGAAGGGTTCCTTGGTCTGGTCGGCCGAACGGATGATCTCCTTCGTCAGCGCGTCGTCCGAGGCGAACAGGCCGCGCTTGTCCATGACCGGCATGTTCTCCTCCGACATGAAGGACTGGAAGCCGAGCGACTGGTAGACGTTGGCGCGGTTCCAGAACCAACTCTGGAACGGATGGAAGGCGCGCGTCGTGTAGCCCTTCGAGGCGAAGAAGGTGGCGAGCGAGGGCAGGGGCCGGCGCACATATTGCTGATAGGGAATGCTGCCATAGGGCAGGAAGGCGTTGGAGAAGCCGGTCAGCGCCTCGAATTCGACATTGGCCGTCATGCCGCCGAATTCCGGCGAGAACAGATTGCCGGAGGAATTGGCGCGGATGGTCGGCATCGGATCGGGCGACAGCGCGGCATTGTTGAGGCGTGTCGGATCCCAGAGCGACTCGCTCATCACCATGATCACGTCCGCGTTGCGACCGCCGAAGAAGGTGGCCGGCAGCCGCTCCGGCGCGATGTCGGCGATCACGTCGGGGCCGTAGCCGCCCGGCGCCTGGACATTGGCCATCGGTACGTTGAAAGCAAAGGCGAGCAGGAAGCCGTTGTGGCGATAGTTTTCCTGCTGGTCCCACATCATCGGCACGATGTTCAGCCGATCGCGGATATAGGAGAAGGAGTTGGGGTCCATCAGCGACAGGAAGCCGCCGATCAGGGGCAGGGAAACGACGAGGCGGAGAAGCTTCGACGAGGCCGAGAGCTGCGGAAAGTGGCGGCGTCCGAGCACGAGCAGATAGCCGAGCAGCCCAAGGGCGGCGAGCGTTCCGAGAACAAGACCGATCGAGGCGAAGGGGCGCGCGGCGAACATCACCGGCACGAGCTCGCCGATCTGGCGGCCGAACAGCATGTCGCTCGGATAGAGCGGGTCGGAGAGATACTGCTGCTTCTGCATCGACAGGAAGGCGGGCAGGATGGCCAGCGGCACGAGGATCAGCGCCGACTGGTAGGCCCGGCCGACCAGGGCGTCGGCGGCGATGAACAGCAGGAAGAGCGCCAGCACGGCGACCATGCCGGGGCGGGCCGGGGAGAGCAGATAGTCGGAGACGTCGATCAGCGTACCGCGCGCCAGCCATTCGGTGACGATGATCGTCAGCAGAGCCAGGAGGAACGAATTGACCAGCCTGACGGCCGCGCGGACCGCCCCGGTGCGCTCAGAAGGGACTGCATTCTCGCCTTGAAGGGCGACGTTTGCGCCTGCAGCGGACATTCCAGGCTCGGATATAATCTCAGCCAACGCGCTCTCCAGCAATCGACAAGAAGCTTAACAAAACTTTCGCATAGCTGTCACATAGTCGTCATGAACGCTAGATGAACCATGCCGCACAGTGCTTTGTTCCCGCGATTTTCAACACGGTAGTTGCGGCGCGGCACACCCCATTCGCTCGCCGACATTGCGAAGGCGACCGTCCCGCGCTAAACGAGGGTCATGAGCGATATCCAGACCCGATCCGACACCCTCCGCATTGCCGTCGCGCAGCTCGATCCGACTGTCGGCGACGTCGCCGGCAATCTCGCCAAGGCCCGGGAGGCGCGGGCGGAAGCCGCGTCCCAGGGCGCCGATCTGCTGCTGCTGACCGAGCTCTTCATTTCCGGCTATCCGCCGGAGGATCTGGTGCTGAAATCGGCCTTCCTGAAGGCGTGCCGCAAGGCGGTCGAACAGCTCGCTGCCGAGACCGCCGACGGCGGGCCGGGCGTGGTGATCGGCTTTCCCCGCGAGGACCAGAAGGGCCGTTACAATTCGGTCGCGGTGCTGGACGGCGGCAAGGTCATCGCCACGCGCGACAAGATCGACCTGCCCAACTACGGCGAGTTCGATGAGAAGCGCGTCTTCACCGCCGGCGAAATGCCGGGTCCGGTCAATTTCCGCGGCATCCGCATCGGCATTCCGATCTGCGAGGACATCTGGGGCGATCTCGGCGTCTGCGAGACGCTGGCCGAATCCGGTGCCGAGATCCTGCTGGTGCCGAACGGATCGCCCTATTTCCGCGAGAAGGTCGACATCCGCCACCAGGTCGCGCTGAAGCAGGTGATCGAAAGCGGCCTGCCGTTGATCTATGCCAACCAGCTGGGCGGACAGGACGAACTGGTGTTCGACGGCGCGAGCTTCGGCTTCAATGCCGACAAGACGCTGGCCTTCCAGATGAGCCAGTTCGAGACAACGCTGGCCGTGACCACGTGGAAGCGGGCGGCAGACGGCTGGCGCTGCGGCGAGGGGCCGATGTCGCGCATTCCGGAAAAGGAAGAGGCCGACTACCGCGCCTGCGTGCTCGGTTTCCGCGACTATGTGAACAAGAACGGCTTCAAGAGCGTCGTGCTCGGCCTTTCGGGCGGGATCGATTCGGCCATCTGCGCGGCGATCGCCGTCGACGCGCTCGGCGAGGAACGGGTGCGCGCCGTCATGCTGCCCTATCGCTATACGTCGAAGGACTCGCTCACCGATGCCGCTGCCTGCGCCAAGGCGCTCGGCTGCAGCTACGATATCGTGCCGATCGGCGAGCCGGTCGACGGCTTCCTCTCGGCGCTGTCCGACATGTTCGAGGGCACCGAGAGCGGGATCACCGAGGAGAACCTGCAGAGCCGTGCGCGCGGCACGATCCTGATGGCGATTTCCAACAAGTTCGGCTCTATGTTGGTGACCACCGGCAACAAGTCGGAAATGTCGGTCGGCTATGCGACGCTCTACGGCGACATGAATGGCGGCTTCAATCCGATCAAGGACCTCTACAAGATGCAGGTCTATGCGCTGGCCGCGTGGCGCAACGACCATGTGCCGCCGGGCGCGCTCGGACCGTCGGGCGAAGTGATCCCGGCCAATATTCTCTCCAAGGCGCCATCCGCCGAACTTCGGCCGAACCAGACCGACCAGGATTCGCTGCCGCCCTATCCGGTGCTGGACGATATTCTGGAGTGCCTGGTCGAGAAGGAAATGTCCGTCGACGAGATCGTCGGGCGCGGCCATGAGATCGCCACCGTGCACCGCGTCGAGCACCTTCTCTATCTCGCCGAATACAAGCGCCGCCAGTCGGCGCCGGGCGTGAAGATCACCCGCAAGAATTTCGGCCGCGACCGGCGTTATCCGATCACCAATCGCTTCCGGGATCGCTGACAGACGCGGTTCCCGGGGCCTGAAGGGAGCGCGCGATGCGGAGTTCCGTCGAGATCTTCAATATCCGCAGCCGCGCCGGGCGGGTCGTGTGGCAGACGGACCGGCTGGTCGAGGCGCCCAACTGGAGCCCGGACGGCCTTTCCCTCGTCATCAACGGCGACGGATTGCTCTACCGGCTGCCGGCGGACGGCAGTGCCGCGCCGGTCAGGATCGACACCGGCCTTGCCACCGCCTGCAACAACGACCACGGGATTTCGCCGGACGGCCGCTGGATCGTCCTGTCGGACAAGGTCGAGCACGGCAAGTCGTGCATCTACATCCTGCCGGCCGAGGGCGGTACCCCGCGCCAGGTGACGCGCAACCTGCCGTCCTACTGGCACGGCTGGTCGCCGGACGGGCGCACGCTCTCCTATTGCGGCATTCGCAACGACGTCTTCGACATCTACACGATTTCCGTCGACGGCGGAGAGGAGACCCGGCTGACCTTCGGCGAAGGGCGCAATGACGGACCGGATTATTCGGCGGACGGCCGATGGATCTATTTCAATTCCAGCCGCTCGGGGCGGATGCAGATCTGGCGCGTGCCGGCCGAGGGTGGTGCCGCGGAGCGGGTCACCGACAGCGCATTCGGCGATTGGTTCCCGCATCCGTCGCCGAAGGGCGACAAGGTCCTGCTCTTGTCCTACGACCCTGATGTCTTCGACCATCCCCGCGATCTCGACGTGCGTCTGCGGCTCGTCGATCCGGATGGGAGCAATCCGGAAACGCTGTTCGAGCTGTTCGGCGGGCAGGGCACGATCAATGTTCCCTGTTGGTCGCCCGGTGGCGACGAATTCGCCTATGTCCGCTACTCCCCGGCGGCCGGTTAGGCAAACGCGGGCAAGCCGTCTTGCCTTCGGGCGGTGATGCTGTAGACATTCTTCCGTCAGGTGCCCGCCCTTCCGGGGCGGGAGAATCGGGAAGCCGGTGGAATTCCGGCACGTGCCCAACGCTGTGAGGTGGATGCCTCGCGCCAACGAACCGCAGGCGGTTCGAACCACTGGTTCTTCGGGCCGGGAAGGTCGGCGCGGTGCAGACGAAGCCCAGTCAGAAGACCGGCCTGGCAAGATAGGCTTAGCCTGCGAGGACGGCAGGCGGTCGACGCATTGTTGGGGATATGACGATGCACGACGAACCGAACGACCACCTCGTCCGGGCCGGCGCCTTTTCCGTGGAAGAGCGCGAGGCCGTCTATCGGGCGATCCGGACCCGCCGCGACGTGCGGGACCAGTTCCTGCCAGATCCTTTGCCCGAAGACCTGATCGCCCGCCTGCTGCAGGCCGCGCACAGCGCGCCCTCGGTCGGCTTCATGCAGCCGTGGAATTTTCTCCTGGTGCGGGACGCCGCACGGCGCGAGGCCGTGTGGCGGGCCTTCGCCAGGGCCAATGAAGAAGCCGCCGCCCTGTTCGATGGCGAGCAGCGCGACACCTACATGCGGCTGAAGCTCGAGGGCATCCGCAAGGCGCCGCTCGGCATCTGCGTCACCTGCGACCCGACCCGCGGCGGCCCGGTCGTGCTGGGGCGGACCCACAATCCCCGCATGGACAGCTATTCGACCGTCTGCGCCGTGCAGAATCTCTGGCTCGCCGCACGGGCCGAGGGCGTCGGCATGGGGTGGGTCAGCATCTTCCATCAGGAAGATATTCGCGCCGTGCTCGGCATTCCGGCCCATGTCGAGGTGATTGGCTGGTTCTGCGTCGGCTATGTCGATCGGCTCTACGACCAGCCGGAGCTGGCGCTGAAGGGCTGGCGGCAAAGGCTGCCGATCGAGGAGCTCGTCTTCGACGAGGTCTGGGGAAATGTCCGGCCGGTCGATGGGATGTAAGCTTTTGGTTGTGCTTTGAAGTAGTTGCGCACCCGATCGCTATGTTTAACATCCATTAAACATCCTGGGCTAAAACTTGCCCTGCCTGGGAGTTTGCTCCACCAACCGCATGATGCAGATGTTGCGCGCCGAATGGCTCGGCGAGGCTCTTTCAACATTTCATCGTCAATTGGGGCCATCATGAATCTTCTCAAAATTCGCCTCGGCAGGGCTGTTTCGGCTGCCATCGGCGGACTCGTTCTCGTCAGTGTCTCGGTGATCGCCGTTTCTGATATCGCCGGGCAGCGCCAGCTGGAGGCCGTCATCAGCCTCTACGAAGAAGAGCGAAAGACCGACGTGCTGCTGCGCGAGCTGGTCGCCAGCCAGAAGGAAGTCGAACTGGCGATCGTCAGCACCCAGGAATCGCTGACCGACATTTCCGCGACGCAGGCGAAGGACGGCCTCGACGACGGCTTCGTGCTCGCCGAGCAGGAAGCGGCGCGCCTCGCCAAGCTAGTCGAGCGGATCGAAAGCCTGGCCGTGGCGCTCGATGCGCCCGATCTCGTCCCCGCGATGAAGCTCCTGTCCCAGCGTTATGGCGAATTTCACAAGGCCGGGATCGAGATGGCCGAAGCCTTCATTGCCGGCGGAACCACCGAGGGCAACAAGCTGATGGGCAGTTTCGACGGCTTCTCCGATGCTTTGCAGAAGGAGATCGAGGCGACCGGCGCCATCGTCACGGCCGTTGTCGACCGCGAGACCGGCAAGGCTGAGGCCGATATCCGCACGGCGCGCCAGCAGTCGACCGACATGGCGCTGGTTCTGGCCGCACTCGGCGTCTTCGTGCTGGCCTGCGGAGCCGGACTTGCGGCCTTCGTCATGCGCCGCCTGCTCAGCCCGCTGAACCGCGCCACCGCGGCGATGAACAAGCTGGCCGAGGGCCATGTCGATGTCGAACTTGCCGGGGTCGATCGCCCGGACGAAATCGGCGACCTCGCCCGGTCCTTCAAGAATTTCCGCGAGAACCTGATCGCCCGGCGCGAAGCCGAGGTCGAGGAGCAGCGCAATCGCGAGCGTCTGGCCGAGATCCAGTCGATGAACGATGCGGAGCGCATCGTCGAGCTCAACCGCACCAAGACAACCGTCGATGCCCTGGCCGAAGCCCTCGACCGGCTGGCGCAGGGGGACCTGGCGTCGCGCATCAACACGGTCTTCGAGGGCGAATATGACCGCCTGCGCCTGAACTTCAACCAGTCGGCCACGAGGCTCCAGACCGCCATGTCCGACATTGCCGGTATCTCGCACGAGATCCGCTCCAGCTCCGCCGAGATGCGCTCCGCCTCGGACGATCTGGCGCGCCGCACCGAGCAGCAGGCCGCCGCCCTGGAGCAGACGGCCGCCGCCCTCAACCAGATCACCACGACAGTCAGCAATTCGGCGGCGATCGCCGACAGCGCCAGCCGCAAGGTCGGCGATGCCAACCGGCAGGCGCAGCAGTCGGACGAGATCGTCCGCAACGCCATCGCCGCCATGGACAATATCGAGGAAAGCTCGTCGCAGATCGGCAAGATCATCGGCGTGATCGACGAGATCGCCTTCCAGACCAACCTGTTGGCGCTGAATGCCGGCGTCGAGGCCGCCCGCGCAGGCGAGGCCGGCAAGGGGTTTGCCGTCGTTGCCCAGGAAGTGCGCGAGCTTGCCCAGCGCTCGGCCAATGCGGCGAAGGAAATCACCGCGCTCGTCGCGCGCTCGAGCGAGGCCGTCAGCTCCGGCGTATCGCTGGTCAACCAGTCGGGAGAAATCCTCAGCCTGATCCAGGCGAATGTTACTGAGATCAACAGCGACATCCGCGCCATCGTCACCGGCGCGCACGAGCAGGCCACCGGCCTCTCCGAGATCAACGGGGCGATTACCCAGATGGACCAGGTGACCCAGCAGAATGCCGCCATGGTTGAGCAGTCGACCGCCTCGGCGCACAAGCTGGCGCAGGAGGCCGAAGAGCTGTTCACCCAAGTGGGGCAGTTCGACATCAGCGGCAATCGCGGCGGCTATGCCCCGGCGCGGGCGCGCGCCGCCTGATCCATCGGATCCTTCTCAAGGACTGCCAGACGGCCGGGCTCTCGCCCGGCCGTCTGCGTTCGGCGGGTGGGCTGTCGGTTCCGGCGGACGGCGGCGGTCGTTATTGCTGGAGCGGCTGGGGACCCGGCAGGGCGGGATTGCGCAGGTCGATGTCGCTGGTCGCGGACGGCAGGAAGGTGGGGCCGACCTGGCGCACGGATGCCGATTGCGGATCATAGGTCCGATCCTGCGGCGCGGCCGGTGGCGTCCGCGGCGGCAGGACGCCGGGTTTCGCGTCGGCCGAAGCCGAGCGGCCGATCTCGACCACGGCCTTGTCGCTTCCGGCGGCGGTATTGCCCTGCGCGGTGTGGCCCTGCATGCGGCGATAGTAACCGGCGAGATCGCAGCCGCAGGACGGTTTCTCGCCACTCGCCCGGTTGAGGTAGGCGAAGGCGGTCGGCAGCGTGCGATAGGGCTGACCGGTCTCGGCGGAGACCATGTCGGCGCTCTCCTCGGTGCGCATCGAGTGGTAGTAGAGTTCGGTCTCCGTTTCCGGGCACATCTGCTCGCAGATCTGCGCATCGCGGCGGAAATTGAGCGGCGAGGTGTTCGACGAGATCGGGAAGAAGGCGCCGTCGCAGGTTCGCACGCACAGCGTTCTGAGGCTGCCGTGGCCGGTGAAGGTCTGGAAGCGGCCGGCGCGGCTCGCCGCGCTCTCCGGTGCGTTCGCTTCGATCGGTCGGCTGAGCGTTCCCGGCGGTGCCATGGGCATGTCGCGCGGGCCCGGCTGCTCGGCATTGCAGCCATTGGCCTCGAGCGCCGCCAGTAGCCGCTCGCGTGCCGGATTGGCCGCGGCGCCTTCCTCACGCAGCGCGTCGCGCTTGCCGGCGAGCATCAGCTTGTTGCTTTCCATGCGGGTGAGGGCCGCGGACAGTTCGCCGCACTGGCTGGTGCCGTCGGCCCGGTATTCGATGACCGCGCCGTTGCAGCGCAGGCGCCGCATGTCGTAGCGAACCTTGCGGATTTCCAGGTTCTGCCGGGCGATGGCGCTCGAATAGCGGCGCATTTCGCTGGTGTCGGCGATCACTTCCGGCTGGGATGCGAGCCGCAGGCGCAGGCTCTCGCACACGACGGATGCCTGCGCAGCCAGCGGCTGGCAGGTCAACAGGACGGCAAGCGTCAGGAGCAATCGATGTCTGCGATGGTGCAAGTCGCGTCCCCGGTCGGCGTCGGTCCTTGTACGGATTACTGCGGAGCCTATAGGCAGTTTCACTATAGTTTGCGAGGGACAAACCGCCAAACGGCAACACAAATCTGTGTTAACGGCGAAGCGCCACGGCGGGCGCGGCGCTTCGGCTTCTTGCGGGTCGTGTCAGGCGGCGCGGGGCTGCTCGATGGAGAGCGGTTCGACCAGCAGGGGCCCGTCGATCTCGGCGACGCCCTTCATGCGTGCCAACAGGTCCGGCGTGACCTCCCATGCGACGGCGACCGCATGGACCGAGCCGATCTTGTGCGGCTCGGCGATGCGCTCGCCCGGGCAGCCCATGCGCCGGAACATGCGCTCGAGGAAGACGTCCGTCACGGTGACGATATGGCTGAGGCCCGAGGCGAGACCGATTTCGCCGACCCCGCACATCAGTTCGGCGGCCGCGATCGTCACCTGGTTCGAGGCGCGGTCCTGCGAGATTTCCGGCTCGATGCAGAAGCGGCTCGATTCCCAGATCTCGGCGCTGCGGATCTCCGGCCGCCCGCCGAGCAGGATCGGGAAGGTATCGTCGAGCATGTTGGGACCGAGCGTCGGCAGCAGCCTGAGCGAGCCGCGCAGATGGCCGTCGGGCGAATAGGACATGACGTAGATGGGGTTGGCATCGTCATAGTGGTCCACTTCCCAGTCGTCTCTGACGGTTACGTCCCATTTCAGAAGATCGTGGAAAACCCGCTTGCGCAGCCGGTGCATGGCGGCGATTTCCTCGGGGTATTCGTTGCGATTGGCGCCATTGATGATCCGGATCATTCCAGTCTCCCTTGTTTGTCCAGGCGACTGAAAGATGGCGAATTGCATATGAAATGAAACTGTCGGTAGCGACAGGTCGCGGAATTGCAATTGCGGATTATGCTTGTGCGCCGCACCGGGCAGGGGCGCTCAGTGCAGGTCCGGGCCTGGCAAGAGACCGCGCCAGGCGGCCTCGGCGACCGCCTGGGTATTGGAGACGACATTGAGCTTGCGGCGCGCATTGGACATGAAATAGCGCACCGTGCGCTCAGTGATTCCGAGGATCACCGCGGTCTCCCAGTAGCTCTTTCCGGCCGCCGCCCAGTAGAGCGCCTG
Organism: Rhizobium sp. Q54; assembly: GCA_943370615.1. Lineage (GTDB taxonomy): Bacteria > Pseudomonadota > Alphaproteobacteria > Rhizobiales > Rhizobiaceae > Allorhizobium. The sequence goes on along the minus strand of CALRRQ020000010.1, from coordinate 31,633 downwards.
GCGTTCGCGCCGGGTCAGCCGCGGCGTGGCCTCGCTGTCGCTGCCGCCGGACCCGCTGCCCTGGAGCAGCGAGGCATGGAACTCGACGGCGAGCGCCTGCAGGTCGCGGTCATGCACGCGGCGGAACCTGTGCCAGTCGCAGGCCTCGGCATCGATGTGCACGGCGAACACGGCCTGGCGGCCTTCGCGCGAGATGAGCGGGTAGGCCACGCCGCAGGGCGTGATACCGAGGCGTTCGGCCACCTTGTCGAGGCCGTCGCGGGCGGGCGTACCGGGCGTCAGCACGTTCCAGTCGAGCGGCCGGATCGCCGACAGCGCCAGGCGCAGCGGCGGTTCGAACACGCCCGGGCCGAGCGCCCTGACCGCATGCACCGCGGCCGCGCCGAAGGTGTGGAACAGGCGATGGGCCTTGACGCCGGCCGGCGTGCACACCGCGTCGATGTAGAAGATGTGGGCGATGCCGAAGCTGGCCTGCATCTGCCTGAAGAACGGGAGCGGACGCACGACCTTCTGGTCTTGCAGCCAGTCCAGCAGGTCGAAGTAGCCGCCCTGGTTCGTCATTCCTGAAACCCTGCAAAAATATGGGTCAAGAGTGTTCGCCGGAGACCATGATGTCCAGCCGGTAATTTGGAGCATGCACCGGCCTGAAGGAGCGCCCCGTCACCGGCGGTGGCGGGGGCTCGGTCCGATGTCCGAGGACCGGGATGCGCCCAGTGGTCAGTCGGGCTGGGCGGCTTCGACGACGGCAAGGGCGGCCATGTTGACCACCCCGCGCGAGGTGACGGATGTCGACAGCACGTGGGCGGGCAGGGCGGCGCCAAGCAGGATCGGTCCGACATGCAGCGCATCCATCATGGTGCGGACAATGCCGAGCGAGATATTGGCGGCATCGAGGTTGGGGAAAACCAGCAGATTGGCTTCGCCGGTCAGCGTGCCGTCGGGCATGGCGCGCTTGCGCAGCGCCTCCGACAGCGCCGAGCCGCCCTGCATTTCGCCGTCGACTTCCAGCTCGGGCGCCTGGGCCCGGATCAGCTGCAGGGCTTCGCGCATCTTGCGGGCGCTTTCGGAATCGCGCGAGCCGAAGTTCGAATGCGACACGAGCGCGGCCCGCGGCGTGATACCGAAGCGGCGGATTTCCTGAGCGGCGAGGATCGTCATCTCGGCGATCTCGGCGGCGGACGGGTTGTAGGTGACGAAGGTGTCGGTGAAGAAGATCGCGCCGCGCTGCGAGATCAGCAGGCTGAGGCCCGAGAAGGACCTGACACCCGGCTTCTTGCCGATGATCTGGGCGACATCGCGCAGGTGGCGGTCGAAACGGCCTTCGACACCGCAGATCAGGGCGTCGGCATCGCCGCGGCGCACGGCCAGCGCGCCGATCACCGTATTGTTGGTCCGCACGATCGTGCGGGCGGCTTCCGGGTTGATGCCGGCCCGGCCGACCAGGGCGAAATAGTCCTCGACATATTCGCGGTAGCGCGGATCGTCCTCGGGGTTCACCAGGTCGAAGTCGACGCCCGGACGGATGCGCAGGCCGAAGCGCTGCAGGCGGCTTTCGATGATCTGCGGACGGCCGATCAGGATCGGCTTGCCGCTGCCTTCCTCGAGCAGGACCTGGGCGGCGCGCAGCACGCGTTCGTCCTCGCCCTCGGCGAAGATGACGCGCTTGCTCGATGCCTTCTTCGCCGCCGCGAAGATCGGCTTCATGACGAAGCCGGAGCGGAAGACGAAACGGTTCAGCTGGTCGAAATAGGTGTCGTAGTCGATGATCGGCCGGCGCGCGACGCCACTCTCCTCGGCCGCCTTGGCGACGGCGGGGGCGATGCGCAGGATCAGGCGCGGGTCGAACGGCGAGGGGATGAGGTAGTTCGGACCGAAGGTCGGGGATTCGCCGGAATAGGCGCGGGCGGCGACCTCGGAGACTTCCTCGCGGGCGAGGGCTGCGATGGCGCGCACCGCAGCCATCTTCATTTCCTCGTTGATCGTCGTTGCGCCGCAGTCGAGCGCGCCGCGGAAGATGTAGGGGAAGCACAGGACGTTGTTGACCTGGTTCGGGAAGTCGGAGCGGCCGGTGCAGATCATCGCGTCGGGGCGTGCCGCGCGGGCGAGATCCGGCATGATTTCCGGCGTCGGATTGGCGAGCGCCATGATCAGCGGCTTTTCCGCCATCCTCACCAGCAGTTCGGGCTTGAGCACGCCTGCGGCCGACAGACCGAGGAAGACGTCGGCGCCGTCGATCGATTCGGCCAGCGTGCGATTGGCGCTGTCCTGGGCATAGACGGACTTCCATTGGTCCATCAGCACTTCGCGGCCGAGATAGACCAGGCCCTCGATGTCGTGCACCCAGATGTTTTCGCGCTTTGCGCCGAGGATGACGAGAAGGTTGAGGCAGGCGAGCGCGGCGGCGCCGGCTCCGGAGGCGACGATCTTGACGTCCTCGATCTTCTTGCCGGCCAGTTCGAGGCCGTTGAGGATGGCGGCGGCGACGATGATCGCGGTGCCGTGTTGGTCGTCATGGAAGACCGGGATGTTCATCTTGTCGCGCAGCTGCTGCTCGACCTCGAAGCATTCCGGCGCCTTGATGTCCTCGAGATTGATGCCGCCGAAGGTTGGCTCGAGCGCCGAAACGGTCGAGACCATGGAATCGACGGTGAGCGCATCGATCTCGATGTCGAAGACGTCGATCCCGGCGAATTTCTTGAACAGCACGGCCTTGCCTTCCATGACGGGCTTGGAGGCGAGCGGACCGATATTGCCGAGCCCCAGCACGGCCGTGCCGTTGGAGATGACGGCGACGAGGTTGGCGCGGGCGGTATAGTCCGCGGCCAGTTCCGGTTCGTCGCGAATGGCAAGACAGGGCGCTGCGACACCGGGCGAATAGGCGAGCGCCAGGTCACGCTGGTTGCCGAGCGGCTTCGTCGCCTGGATTTCCAGTTTCCCCGGTCGCGGATAGCGATGGTAGAAGAGTGCCTGCTCGTCGAGGTCAGCCGTGGCGGTGGTCGGCTGCGGCTTGTTCGTGTCCTTGGTGTCCATGCTGTCCCGTGTCCGCTTTGTTCTCTGGATTGCGTTCCTGCATACACCAAATGAACGGCACTGGGAGTACCCCGCCGCCGTCCTCACCGATTTTGTCGGTCCTGACTTTGCGCCGGGACGCGAAAAAGCCCGGCGGGGGAGCGCCGGGCCTGCCTCAGATCCAGCAAAGACGGGGGCTGGGTCTCAGGTTGAGGGAGAAGCGATGGAGGGCGCCGTCACACCGCGATAGCCGAACTTCGACTTCGCGCATTCTTCGTCGGACAGGCCGGCATAGGCGCAGGCGGACTTCTTTTCGTCCGCCGGACGGGTTGTCTGCGAGCAGCCGGCAAGCGTTGTGGCGACAAGCAGGGCGATGAGTATCTTTTCCACGATCTGTTCTCCTGGTGGATGTCCCGCGCGGCGGCTCTCATCGGCCTGTCGTTTGGGGTGTTGAACTTTCATGGCTCATATTGAACATCACTGTTCAAATGTCAACATTGGTGCTTTAGAAAATTAGGTGGGTCTTGGCTTGTAGGCGCCCGGTGCGCTACGAGTAGGAAGTTCTGAAGGGAGTCGGCCGTGAAGTCTGGAGTTCAGTGTCGCATCCATGAGGCGGCGATGCGTCTTTTCGCCCGGTTGGGCGCGAACCGGGTCAATGTCAGCGATCTCGCCGAGGAGGCGGGCGTGGCGCGCGGCACGATCTACAATGCCGTGCCCAATCCCGACCGTCTGTTCGAGGAGGTCGCGGGCGATCTCGCCTGCGAGATGCAGGAACGCGTGCGGGTCAGCATCGTCGAGATCGCCGATCCGGCGCGCCGGCTGTCCTGCGGCATCCGCCTGTTCCTGCGCCGGGCGCATGAGGAGCCGCAGTGGGGCCGGTTCATCGTGCAGTTCGGTTTCAGCAACAAGTCGCTGCGCGGACTGCTGACCGCATCGTCGACGGAGGAGATCGTCAAGGCGATCGAAACCGGCCGCTATGCGATCCGTCCGGAGCAGGTCACCTCGATGGTGGCGATCATCGGCGGTGCGACGCTGTCGGGCATGATGCTGGTGCTGGAGGGCTACAAGAGCTGGCGGGAAGCAGGCAGCGAAGTGGCCGAACTGATCCTCGTCTCGCTCGGCGTCGACCGCGCCGAGGCCGGCGAAATCGCCCGCTGCGAGCTGCCGGAACTGGTTCAGCAGTAGGCCGTTTGCCGCTCGCCGTGCCCCGTTTGACGGGCCTGTCATCATCCTGAAACACGAGTCTGATTTTGGAGGGGGCGAAGGCTCGTCAAGCGAGAGGCCCATGACCGTGAATACAGATTCGGAAATCCGTCACTTCAGAACCCTGTTCATTTCCGACGTGCATCTCGGCTCGAAGGCGGCCAAGGCGGACTTCCTGCTCGATTTCCTGCGCACCCACGAGGCCGAGACGATTTTCCTCGTCGGCGACATCGTCGACGGCTGGCGGCTGAAGCGCAGCTGGTACTGGCCGCAGGACTGTAACGACGTCGTCCAGAAGCTGCTGCGCAAGGCGCGCAAGGGCACCCGGATCGTCTATATTCCCGGCAATCACGACGAATTCCTGCGCGGCTTTCCCGGCACCCATTTCGGCGGCATCGAAGTGGCCGAACGCATGATCCACGAGACGGCCGACGGCAAGAAATATCTCGTCCTGCACGGCGACGAGTTCGACGTCGTGGTGCGCAATGCCCGTCTCGTCGCCTATCTTGGCGATTGGGCCTACGACATGGCGATCAACATCAACATCCTGCTCGCCGCCGTGCGCCGCCGCCTCGGCATGCCCTACTGGTCCTTCTCCGCCTGGGCCAAGCTTCAGGTGAAGCAGGCCGTCAACTTCATCGGCGAGTTCCAGCGCGTCGTGGCCGAAGAGGCGCGCCGCAACGACGTCGACGGCGTGATCTGCGGCCATATCCATCATGCCGTCATGGAAGACATCGACGGCATCCATTACGTCAACACCGGCGACTGGGTCGAAAGCTGCACGGCGATCGTCGAGCATTTCGACGGACGCTTCGAGCTGATTTCCTGGGGTCACCTGATCGGCGCCTCCGCCAAGAAGGTCGCCGCTCTTGCGCCGCCGCGTCCGGCGGCCGTGGCGATCGCCGCAGAGATGACCAATGCGAAGGACGTCCAGGCGGCTTGACCGGGACGAAACCTGGGGGGCGGGGCGCCGCGTCCCGCACTGCGTGTGTCTTCATGGTGACGCGCGGCGATAAACGTTTCCTTAAGGATTTCATTGCCGGGCCGTGTCGCTATACTGCGCGCTTGTGTGTGATTTGCGCCGGCAAGATGATTTCGCCGAGCCCGCGTGGCGCAATGCGTGGAAGTTGTCAGAACCTTGAAGTCCGTACACCCAGAGAGCGCCGCGATTGATATCGACGAATTGCCGGGCGAAGGGCATCGCATCCGGCTGTCCGGCGCCTGGCGCAACAACAGTCTCGGCACGCTTCTCCAGAACCATGGCCGCCTGGTCCCGCAGGACGGCAGCGGGCCGGTCGAGGTCGACCTGTCCGCCGTATCGGAAATGGACATGGCCGGCGCCTGGCTCGTGCGCCGCTTCGTCTCCGCTCGCGAGAAGGCGGGCAGCGGCGTCAAGCTGACGGGCGGTACGCCGGCGATGCGCGAACTGCTGCGCGTCCTGCCCGAGGACGTCAAGCATCCGCCGCCACCTCCGCCCAAGGGCCCCTTGTTCCAGCGGATCTTCGCGCCGGTCGGCAAGGTGATGGTCGATCTGTGGATGGACGTCGTGGCGATGATGTTCGTGCTCGGCTCGGCCGTGCACGGTGCCCAGACCAAGCTCGGGCGCGGCAGCGGCATCTCGCCCGCCTCGGTGGTCACCCAGATGGACCACATGGGCGTGCGCGCCGTGCCGATCATCATGCTGATGTCCTTCCTGATCGGCGCGATCATCGCCCAGCAGGGCGCGTTCCAGCTGCGCTATTTCGGCGCCGAGATATTCGTCGTCGACCTCGTCGGCATTCTGCAGTTGCGCGAGATCGGCGTTTTGCTGACGGCGATCATGATCGCCGGCCGTTCCGGCAGCGCGATCACCGCCGAGATCGGCTCGATGAAGATGCGCGAGGAGATCGACGCGCTGAAGGTCATCGGCCTCAACCCGATCGGCGTCCTGGTCTTCCCGCGCCTCGTGGCCCTGACCGTCGTCTTGCCGCTTTTGACGATCATCGCCAATTTTTCCGCGCTCTACGGCGCCTCCGTGGTAGCCTGGACCTATTCCGGCATCACCTTCGACGTCTTCACCACGCGTCTTCACGATGCGATCGACTATTCGACCGTGGCATCCGGCATGATCAAGGCGCCCTTCATGGCGCTGATCATCGGCATCGTGTCGGCGGTCGAGGGCATGAAGGTCGGCGGGAGCGCCGAATCGCTCGGCCGGCACGTTACGGCGGCGGTGGTGAAGTCGATCTTCGTCGTCATCCTCGTGGATGCGCTGTTCGCAATTTTCTACTCGGCAATCGATTTCTGAGGTGGCGGACGTGAACACGGAAATCGAAGCGGTAGAAATGGACGAGCGTGAGAAGGTGCTCTCGGTCAGGGATCTGACGGTCGCGTTCGGCAGCAAGGTCGTTCTCGACAATCTCGATCTCGACATCTATCGCGGCGAGATTCTCGGCTTCGTCGGCGCCTCGGGAGCGGGCAAGTCGGTGCTGATGCGCACGGTCCTGCGGCTCTTGCCGCGCCGCTCCGGCACGATCGAAATCCTCGGCTCCGACTATAATACGGTGGATGAACGCGCGCGGATGGAACTCGATACGCGGCTGGGCGTCTTGTTCCAGCACGGTGCGCTGTTTTCGGCGCTGACCGTGAAGGAGAACATCCAGCTGCCGATGCGCGAATATCTCGACCTGCCGAAATGGCTGATGGATGAGCTGGCCTATCTCAAGCTGGATCTGGTCGGCCTCGACCCGGACGCGGCCGACAAATATCCGTCGGAACTGTCGGGCGGCATGATCAAGCGCGCGGCGCTGGCGCGAGCGCTGGCGCTCGACCCGGACCTGGTCTTTCTCGACGAGCCGACCTCCGGCCTCGACCCGATCGGTGCGGCGGAGTTCGACGAACTGATCGCCAGACTGCGCGACACGCTGGGCCTGACCGTCTATATGGTCACCCACGATCTCGACAGCCTGTTTTCCGTCTGCGACCGCATCGCGGTTCTCGGTCAAAAGCGAGTCTTGGTCGAAGGCACCTTAGACGATATGCTCGCGAACGACGATCCGTGGGTCAAATCCTATTTCAAAGGCAAGCGGGCCCGTTCCATTCCTCGCCGGGCGGACCCGGCGGCATCCGGTAGAGTGACTGACTGATGGAAACTAAAGCCAATTATGCGATCGTCGGCTTCTTTACGATGCTCGTCATCGCGGCCGCCTTCGGCTTCGTCTACTGGATGGCGGAATACGGCCGCGGCGGAACGCTCGCGCCGCTGGCGATCCGCATTCCGGGTTCGGCCAACGGGCTGAGCATCGGTTCGCCGGTGCGCTTCAACGGCATCGCCGTGGGTTCGGTGCGCAGCCTCTACATCGACAAGGAAGATCCGCAGTTCTCGGTGGCCTTCACCGAGGTCAGGGCCGACGCGCCCGTGACCGCCTCGACCAAGGCGGTGTTGGAGATCCAGGGCCTGACCGGAGCGGCCTATATCGAGCTCTCCGGCGGCAATGCGGCGGACGAAAACATCCTCGCCAAGGCGCTCGACACGGGCGAGCCCGCCGTGCTTTTGGCCGACCAGTCGAGCGTGACCAACCTTCTGGCGACTGCCGACAAGATCCTGAAACGTGCCGACGACGCGATCGGTCAGCTGCAGGGTTTCATCACCGATGCCCGCGACCCGCTGACCAACACCGTCAAGAACGCCGAGACCTTCTCCAAGTCGCTGGCTGACAATGCCGACGGCATCGACAAGTTCCTGGCAAGCGTCAGTGCGCTGTCGGATTCGGTCTCCGGCCTGTCGGGCCGGCTCGACTCGACGCTCGGCGCGGCTGAGAGCCTGTTCAAGGCGCTCAATTCGGACAAGATCGACCAGATCCTCACCAATACCGAGGCCTTCACCGGCAACTTCGCCGATGCCTCCGACACCATCGGTCCGGCCATCGAGACCTTCCGCGACACGGCAGTGACCTTCCAGAAGTTCGGCGAGAATGCCGACAGGACGCTGGGCAGGGTCGATGCGGTGATCGCCGCGGTCGATTCCCAGAAGATCACCCAGGTGATGGACGATGTCTCGGTCGCATCCGCCGATGCGCGCGAAGCGATCAGCGGCTTCAAGGATCTCAGCCAGAGCATCACCGACCGCACCCAGGACATCGACCAGGCGATCACCGACTTCACCCAGCTTTCCAACAAGCTGAACAATGCCTCCGACCAGATCGACGGCATCCTGAAGAAGGTCGATTCCTTCCTCGGCTCCGGCGAGGCGAATTCGCTGAGCGCCGAGGCGCGCAAGACGCTGCAGTCGATCCGCAGTACCGCCGACAACCTGAATTCCAAGATCGGCCCGATCGCCGACAATCTGGCGCGCTTCTCCAATACCGGGCTCAGGGACATCCAGTCGCTGGTCACCGATACGCGCCAGACGGTGCGCGGCCTGAACGACGCGATCACCAATTTCGACAACGATCCGCAGCGGCTGCTGTTCGGCGGCGACAACGTCAAGCAGTATGACGGACGGACCAGACGATGACGAACAGGACTGAAAGGGGCAGGGGTCACATGGGCACAACCGCGATCATGGCGCGTTGCACGACGGCAATGAAGGCTGCGATCCTCGTGCCTTTGCTGGTCGCAGGGCTGTCGTCCTGCGGATCGAAGGCGGCGAACGATACCTTCGACATCACGGCCGCTCCCGACGTCGAGAGCAATGTACCGGCGCGCAAGCGGCAGCTGCTGGTCGCCGATCCTTCCGCCCTCAAGGCGCTGGACAGCGAGCAGGTGCTGGTCCGCGTCTCGTCTTCCGAAGTCCGCTATCTGTCGAAGTCCCAGTGGAGCGACAAGCTGACCCGCATGGTCCAGGCCAAGCTGGTCGAGACCTTCGAGAACACCGGCAAGCTGGACGGCGTCGGCAAGCCCGGTCAGGGTCTGGCGATCGACTACCAGCTGATCACCGACGTGCGGGCCTTCGAGATCGACACGGTCGGCGGCGACCGGGGTGTCGTCGAGATCTCCGTCAAGCTGCTGAATGACCGCAATGGGTCGGTCAAGGCGCAAAAGGTGTTCAGCGCCAGCGAGCCGGCGACCGGCTCGTCCAACGAGGCCTATATCCGCGCCATGGATCGAGCTTTCGGACGCGTGAGCGCGGAGATCGTCGCCTGGACGCTGACGCAGATCTAGGGATCTCTGACGGGCCGTGGAGGCGCTGCGGCTGGTCGTGCCTCTCCCCACATCAAGAACGAGAAGAGCCCCGGGCCATATCAGGCGCCGGGGCTCTTTCATTCGTGGGTTCCGTCATCGACGGCCGGCGGTAACCCGCGGGCGTTTGGCTCTCAGCTGAACCGGCCGGCGGCGTGGGCCAGCATGGTATAGACCTTGCCGGTGTCCGAGGTCAGGTAGGACTGGGTCACGGTCTTGTCGCGGTCGGTGCGGGCGACGTCGCCGAGCAGCTTTTCGAAATCGGCGATGTAGCGGTCGACGGCGACACGGAATTCCGGTTCGCGGTCATACTTGCGCTTGATCTCGTCGAAGGTCTGCTGGCCCTTAAGCGTGTAGAGGCGACGGGTGAAGACGTCGCGCTCGCCGCGCTGGTAGCGGCGCCACAGGTCGACCGAGGCATCGTGGTCGATGGCGCGGGCGATGTCGACCGACAGCGAGTTCAGCGATTCCACCATGTGGCGCGGATTGCGGGTGTCGGCCTGGCGCGCTGCGGCGGGAGCCTCGGCGGCCCGACGCGGTGCAGGCGCGCGTGGGGCGGGAGCCGCAGCCGTATCCTCATGCTCGTCGCGCGAGGCGCCGCGCAAAAGGTCGCTGATCCAGCCGCCGCTCTGGCCACCGGAAGCCGGGGCGGGCGCGGGCGTCGGGTTCAGGCTGCCGCGAAGGCCGAGCGCCTCCATCGGGCGGGCGGCGGCCGGAGCCGGGGTCGGCGCGGGCGCCGGTGCTGCGGCGCGGACCGGGGCGGGCGCTGCAGCGGCAGGCTGCGGGGCGACCGGCGCCGGAGCGGCTGCCTTCGGTGCCGGAGCCGGGTTTGCCTCTGCCAGACGACGGGCGACCGGCTCGGAAATCTCCAGCGCCTGGGTCGAGCGGCCGACGAGCTGCGAAATGTCCTGCAGCGCCTTGATCTGCTCGGATACGGCGCGGCGCATGGCAGCCGCACTTTCCTTGGCTTCTTCCGGAAGGTCGAACGCGCCGCGCTTCAACTCGCTGCGGGTCATGTCCAGTTCCTTGCGGATGTCCTGGGCCGAACGGCGGATCTCGTCGGTGGCGCCGGCAAAGCGGGTGACCGCTTCCTCGACGGCCTGGCGCATGGCTTCGCGCAGGTGGCTGGCGGCGCCGTCGGACTTGCGTCCAGCTTCGCCGAGCAGCTTGTCAACGTCGGACAGCGAGGCGGTTAGGCCGCCGCGCAGGCGGTCAGCGAGGTCGCCGGAGCGCTTTTCCGCTTCCGACAGGGTCTTCTCGATCGCCCGGTTGGCGTCTTCGCCAGCCGACATCAGCGCACCGCGCATGTTGCCGGCGGTGGACAGCGCCTGCTTTTCCGTCTCGGACAGGATCTTGCCGATGTCGGCAAAGGAGGTCTGGATGCTCTGGCGCAGGTTGCCGGCAACCTGGCCAGACCGCTGTTCGGCGCGCTCGAAGGCACTGTCGACCATGTTGCCGAGGTTCTGCATCGTCGTCTCGATCTCTTCCGAGCGCTTGACGAGGCCGACGGCGAGGTCGCGAAGCGCCTGCTGGCGCTCCTCGAGCGTGCCGACGAGGTTCGACTGGGCGGCGGACAGAAGATCGGAGGCCTGGCTCAGCACCTTGGAATGCTCGCCGAAGCGGCCGACGATCGAGGTGACCTGCGACAGGGTCTCGCCGGAGACGGCGGCCAGCCGCTCGAGCTTGCCGTCGAGCAGGCGACCGGAGGTCTGCAGCAGGTCTGCAGCCTTGGAGGTGGTCTCGGCGAAGCGCTCGGTCGTCTGACCCAGCTGGCCATCGGCAGCGACGATATTGGCGGCGACCTGTTCGATCATGTTGGCGAGGCCCGAATTGCTTTCGCTCAATCGCTCGATCAGGCGGCCGGCGCTGTGCGTCAGGCTCGTCTCGGCCGCACCGATGGTCTCGGCAGCCTTGTCTGCTCGCTGGCCGATGGCCTCGACGATCGCGTTGTTCTCGGCGCGCAGGCGCTCGGCGCTGAGCGCGGCGGCCTCGGCGATCCGTTCAGCCGCAGTGCGGCCGGTCTCGGCATAGTCGGCAACCAGCGGGGCTGCCTTCTCGTCGATCAGGCGCGACAGTTCCGCCGAACGCGATGCGAGCATCGAGTTAAGCTCGCGCGTCCGCTCGTCGAGCACGGTGCGGATGGTGTTGCCGCGCGCTTCGAGCGCCTTTTCGACGGCATCCATGGTCGAGGTGATTTCCTCGGTATTGCCGGACAGCTGTTCGCGGATCGCGGCGGCGCGGGCTTCGAGAGCCGAACCGGCATCCGAGAGCGTACCCGACAGAGCCGAGATGTGGCTGCCCACGAGGGCTTCGGCTTCCGCCACCTTGTTGGCGATCACGTCGCCGGCTTCGGCGAAGGTCTGGGCGACGGCCGCCGCCTGGCCGGCAAGGCGGGTCTGGGTTTCGGAAATGCGGCTGGCGAGGTCGTCGGACTTTTCCTCGACCGTGCGGCTGAGCTCGGCGCTGCGTTCGCCGATGCGCTCGGCAAACTGGGCGCCGGTCTGGTTGAGCAGTTCAACGGAGCGCTGGGCTTCGCCGTCCAGGTCGCGGGCGGCGTCGGCAACGGCGCCACGCAGCGCGGCGGCGAGGCCGGCGGCCTTGCCCTCGATCGTGCGGTTGACGTTGTCGAGGCCGACATTGAGGGCGCGGTCCATGGTGGAAAGGCGTTCGTCGATCTGCGCGGTGCGGCTGTCGAAGGTCTCGGCAACCTTGGAGGCGCCGTCGTCGAGTACGCGCGAGACGCGCTCCACGGCGTCGCTGCCGACGCGTTCGAGATCGGAGACTTTCTCGGTAAGGCGGCTTGCGAATTTCTCGCCGGCGTCGCCGATGCGGGTGTCGACCCCGTCGAGGCCGCTCTTGATCCGCTCCTCGAGCGTTTCGAGGCTGACCTCAATGCGGGTGCTGGTGTCGTCGATCCGGTTGGCCATGCCGCCGACCGACTGTTCGATCCGGCCGGAGAAATCCTGGGCGGTGCGGGTGATTTCGCTGGCCGCTTCGCCGATCTGGCTGGTCAGCGCGCCGGCGGTGCCGCGCAGGCGCTCATCGAGGGCCTTGCCGCTCTCGTCGATGGCGCGGCGCAACGCTTCCTCGCGCTCCTCCAGCGTCATTTCCAGCATGCCGGTGGAGGCGGCGATCGAGGCGCCGATCGCGGCACCCTGTTCGGCAAGCGTGCCGTCCAGCTGTTCCTGGGCCGAGCGCAGCGTGAGATCGATCGCGTTGCCGCGTTCTTCCAGTGTTGCACGGATCCGCTCATGGGTGTCTGAAAGCTTGCCGTCGATGCCGGCAAGACCGGACGCCATCGTGTCGCCAAGACCGGCAAGACCCGAAGCCATGGTGTCGCCAAGGCCCGAAAGGCCGGACGCCATGGTTTCGCCGATCCGGCCTGTGCCTTCGCCGAGCGTCTTTTCCAGCTGCTCGCCGGCCTGCTCCAGCGTGGAGGCGAGGTAGGCGGCATGGCCGGCCAGCGACAGGTCGAGGCGGTCCTGGTTTTCGCTATAGGCGTTGCGGATCGCTTCGGCCTTGTCGGCGAAAGCGGATTCCAGGCGGTGGTCGGCATCGGCCACGGTGTCGATGATGGTCGCGGTGCGGCGATCGAGGGCATCGGCAAGACGGCGCTCGGTGCCGGAGACGGCATCGATCAGCGTCGACGCGCGGCTCTCGAGCGTCGCGTCGATCTGCCGCTGGCCGTCGGCGAAGGTCTGGGCGATCGCCTGATTGCGGATGTCGAGGGTCTCGGCCAGCCGGGACTCGGTGCCGGATACGGCCTCGATGATCGAGGCGGCGCGGCCTTCCAGCGTCTCGTCGATGCGCTTCTGGCTATCGGCCAGCGTATCGGCGATCTCGCGGGTCTTGCTGTCGAGGGTCTCGGCGAAGCGATCCTGGTTGCCGGCAAGCGCGTTGACGATCGTCTCGGCGCGGCTGGACAGGGTCTCCTCGAAGCGGTTCTGGTTGTCGGAAAGGGCGGAGTAGAGCGCCCCGCCGCGTTCTTCCATCACGGCGTCGATGCGCTTGTGGGCGTTCTCAAGGCTCTCGCTCAGCGCAAGGGCGCGGGCCGACATGGCATCGGCGATTTCCTGGGCGCGGGTCGACAGCGCGTCGTCGATCAGCTCCTGGCCGGTGCCGACGGCGGTGGCCAGGGCGAAGGACTGGTCGGTCAGCGTCGAGCCGAGACGTTCGATGCTCGAATTGAGGATGCCGTCGATCGCCTCCGAACCGCCGGTGACGGTCTCGTTGATGCGGGCGAGGCTTTCCATCAGCTTGCTGTCGAGCGAGCCGGCGCGCTGGTCGAAGGCACTGGCGAATTCGGCAACGCGTTCGTCGAAGGCCGAGTTGACCAGGCCGATGGTCGCCTGCAGGCGATCCTCGAACAGGCCGGAGCGCAGGTCGAGGTCGACGATGGCGTCGTCGGCACTGGACTGCAGGCTGTGGCGGAAGGCGGCGCCCTTGTCGTCGAGCGTGGCATTGAGCTTGGCCAGAACCTGGTCGAGCGAGCTGGTGATGCCCTGTTCGCCGCTGGTCAGGCGGTCGGCGATCTCGCGGGTGCGTTCGGCCAGCGTCTCGTTGAGCTGGCGGGCGCGTTCGCTGAGCGCGGCGTTGAGCTTCTCGGTATTGGCGTCGAGGGTCGAGGCGCGGGTCTCGAATTCGCCGAGCAGTTCCCGGCCGCGCTCCTGCAGGGTGCCGGTGAGCTGCTGCAGGCGGGTGTCGAACTCGCTGGCGAGCGAGATGCCCGAGGCGCTCAGCGTCTGGACGAGGTTTTCGGTCCGGCTCGACAACAGGCTGCCGATCGAGGTTGCGGCGGCGTCCGACTTTTCCATCAGGGCCGCCGCGCGGGTGTCGATCAGCGACGCGAAAGCCTCGCCGGAGGTGGCGAGGCGGACCGCGATCTCTTCCGTCGCCAGCGACAGTTCTTCCTTCAGCTGCTCATGGGCGCCGACGATCGAACTGCGGATGCGTTCCGCGTGGTTGACGATGGCGTCGCGCTCGGAACCGAGTTCGTGGACGAGGCCACGGACGCGCAGTTCATTGTCGGTATAGCTGCGCTCGAGCGCGGTGACTTCGGAATGGACGAGCGTCTCGAGCTCGGTGGCGCGGGCGATGGTGCGCTCGATGCCCTCGTTCATCGCCGAGACTTCGCGGCGCACGGCCTGGCCGACCGTCATGATGCGTTCGGAGGCGATGGTCTCGGGCTCGGCGAGACGCAGCGCAACTTCGGCCATGGAGCGGGCCGCGTTGCGCAGGTCGTGGGCGCGCGCCATCATGATGGCGAAGGCGAAGAACAGCATGACCGGGATGATCGTGCCGACGAAGATCGCAACGACGCCCGGCATGGCCACGACGTCGGCGACGCTAGGCGCCTGCCAGATGGCGGTGCCGTAGAGAAGCTGGCTGAGGCCGACGGCGCCGAGGACCCAGAGCACGGAGACGATGGTGGCGTTGCGCATGGCGCCAGGCATGGAGGCGCCTTCCAGCGTCCTCATGATGGCGGCCGGATTGCGACGGGAGGCGTCGTTGGCGGGTTCGAAGGCGGGGGCCTTGGGCGCCATTTCGGGCGCGAGGTCGGCGGGGCGCGCCGGGCGGCGCTCGCTCGACTTCTTGGGAGCGGCAGGACGCTGGTTGCTGGACTCGGACACTTTGGCCTCCGGTGCGTCTGACGCCTGCCTGCCTCGGCCGGCCGGCGTCTCCTGTTCGTCGAAATCGATCCTCAGAGCCGCTTCGAGCGCCTGGAACGCGCTGTCGTCAATCGACTCGACCGTCTTGTTGTTCGCCATAGGGTTACGCCTCGTTACCAAGTCTATTGAGCCGTCGTGCCTGCCGCCCCTGGTCGATCGCGACGGGGCGTCCGGCAAAACAACTTTTCAAGGGGACCCCATCCTGCCGCCACGCCAGATGAAATCTCCATCGGAATACGTCGCCGGAACTGCCCCTTATAAAGAGCCTGATGTTCGTTTCCTACCATCATCCGGTTCGAGGGCAAAGGTTTCCACCCTTCACCCATATCATCCGTACCGTAGTGACACATTCAGAAAGCCGAGACAATTAAGTGGGGTCGGCATTCCTAATGCGATGGAGCGATTGTTAACAGCATTTAAACTAAATTAGTGCGTGAAAAACCATATGCTTCCGCCGTTTAGGCGGTGTTAACCATATCGTAAGGTTTTGCCCGCAGATCGGCGCGGATTTAACCGGATATCGACGCCGCCCGGCCGAGGATGCGTGTACCAAGAAAACCCATAAGAAGGAAATCGTCCCGTGGCCGCACTCAATATCGCATTCGAAGCCCCCGAAAACCATGGCGGGCGTTGCCCCTCGAAGGACCGGCCGATCGACCTGGTCCACCTGGCCACCAAGACCAAGGGCGACAAGGCGGTCGAAATCGAAATCCTGCAGATGTTTGCCCGTCAGGCCCGCGGCTGCCTCCAGGCACTGGCCAATGCGCCCGAAGCCGCGGCCCGCGTCGTGATCGCCCAGCGGCTCAAGAGCGCCGCCGATGCAGTCGGCGCCCATGCTATTTTCACCGCCGCCGAGGCCGTCGAGCGCGATGGTCCGGACGCCGGCCGGGTCGCCGCGATCGCCGCCCGGGTGCTCGAAGCCGAAAACTTCATTCTCAAGCTCTGCCGCTGACGGTTGCGCGTTGCACAAGCAAAGCTTGCTGCAATGCGGTGACACGCTGCGATTTTGCCCGGGCCAATGTTGACTGGCTTGCGGTTTTGGGTGATGACTTCGCCGTTTTTTGCAATCGGCGAAGTCTGGACACCTCATCATGGCACAACTTACCATCATCGCTTTCGACGGCACGCGTTTTGAACTCGCTGCGGCCGAAGGATCCACGGTCATGGAGAATGCCGTGCGCAATTCCGTTCCCGGCATCGAGGCCGAATGCGGCGGCGCCTGCGCCTGCGCGACCTGTCATGTCTATGTCGACGAAGCCTGGACGGAAAAGGTCGGCGCACCTTCGCCGATGGAAGAAGACATGCTCGACTTCGCCGTCGACGTGCAGCCCAATTCCCGTCTTTCCTGTCAGATCAAGGTGACCTCGGCGCTCGACGGCCTCGTCGTGCGCGTTCCTGAACGCCAGGGCTGACGGTAGACAAAAAAAGCCCCGCTCGTCGGCCAGCGAAGAGCGAGGCAGGAGGGCGCATCGCCATAATCAGGCGAGGGAGGGGACACCTGTGGCACCAGGATGCGCCAGGGAGAACTCGGGAACCGTCTGTACGTGACCAACTGAACTTGATGACAGTTATATTTCAGGAAATGATCAAGTACCACGCCGAGAAATAGCCAGTTATTCACAGGCTCTCTCGCAAGTTTGAGGCAAGCCCTGTGGCATTTTTGCCCGGCTTGCAGCTCGAAATACCTCAATTCTTGGGGGAATTTCGCTTCGCTCGGTATTCGAGAATTCGAATCATGCGTTTCTCGAAATTGACGGCTTCGACTCGGTCGAAATCCATCTGCGCCTTGTCATGGGCCGTGATGACCTTGTCGGTCGCTTCCGCCACCTTGGCCTGCATGGCCTCGCAGTTGCGTTGCGGGCGGAGCCGCTTCAGCGCCTTCTCCAGCTGCCGGGCATACTGCCGGGCGATTTCGGCGTGGCGTTCCTCGTGGCGCTTGATGTCACTCGACAGCGCATCCCAGATGAGCGCGAGGTCGCCATGGGCCTTCTTGCGGTTCTTCCAGCTCGGCAGGATGATCCGCGTGGTCAGCGTCACATTGGTTGCGCCGATCCGGCATTGACCGGCGGAATGCACATAGGTCAGCTCGCCGCCGAACTTGATCTGCGTGGCGCCCGGATGGCGCGAGCCGCTGGTGTGGGTTTCCGGGCCCCGGCGCTCCAGCTCTCGGTCGAGATCCTCGGCCGTGGTGCCACCGATCTGGAAATAGGAGATCGACTTGCGCACGATCGTCTCGGCGCTGGCCCCGTGGCTGAAGCCGAATAGCAATGCCGCAGCGGCTGTGAGGACGCTCAAACGGCGTGCAGTCTTCATTCTCGGTGTCCGTCGTGTTGAATTCGCCGCGACCTTGGGGCATAGGCTCTGAGAGTGCAATATCGGAGTGTGCGATTTTTCGCCGGAAGGGATAGCGCTGTGACCATCGGAACGAGCGCATACTGGCGGGCCGCCCACGGACGCGGCATTTCCCTCGACGGCAAAGGCAGGCTGATGGCGATCGTCAACGTCACGCCCGATTCCTTTTCCGACGGCGGCCGGCATTTCAGCGTCGACAAGGCGGTCGCGCATGCGCTTGGCTGCCTTGCTGAAGGCGCCGAAATTCTCGATATCGGCGGTGAATCGACCCGGCCCGGAGCGGCGCCCGTCAGCCCGGCGGAAGAGCAGGACAGGGTGCTTCCGGTGATCGAGAAGCTGGCGCGCGAGACCGAGGCGCTGATCTCGATCGACACCTATCGCGCCGCGACCGCGCGCCTGGCGGTTGCCGCCGGCGCCCACATCATCAACGACGTCTACGGCCTGCAAAAGGAGTTGGAGATCGCGGACATCGCCGCATCGACCGGGGCGGGGCTCTGCGTCATGCACACCGGCCGCGGCCGCGAACGGCTGGCCGACGTGGTCGCCGACCAGTTCGACTATCTCGAACGGTCGCTGGCGATCGCCGCGGAGGCCAGGGTGGCGCGCGAGGCGATCGTGCTCGATCCGGGCTTCGGCTTCGCCAAGGAGACGGTCGAGGAGAACATGGCGCTGATGGCGCGCTGCGACGAGCTGCTGGCGCTCGGCTATCCGCTGCTGGTCGGGACCTCTCGCAAGCGCTTCCTCGGCACGCTGACCGGACGCGACGCCGGCGAGCGCGATGCGGCGACGGCAGCCACCACCGCTCTCCTTCGGCTGAAGGGCGCTTCGGTTTTCCGGGTGCACAATGTCGCGATCAACCGGGATGCGCTGGCCATCGCCGATGCTATGATCGCGGCACAACGAGAATCCGGCAAAGGACAGGCGCGATGACGGACGTCTATACGATCACCCTGAAAAACTGTGCGTTCTTCGCCCGCCACGGGGTCTATCCGGAGGAGGAGGTCCTCGGCCAGCGCTTCTATGTCGATGCGGAGTTCGACGTGTCGGCGGGCATGGCGCTGGAGAACGACGCGCTGGAGGGCACGGTCGATTACGGCGTCGCTTTCAAGGTGATCGAGAAGACGGTAACGACCGGCCGACACCTGCTGATCGAGGCGCTGGCGCTGACGATTGCGAAGGAGTTGTGCGCGCAGTTCCCCGAAATCCACCGGGCGAGGATCTCGGTGCGCAAGCCGAGCGCTCCGGTGCCCGGCATTCTCGACTATGTACAGGTGAGCGTTGAACACTTCCGTTGAGGACGACTGGCGCCCGGCCACGCTTGGGCTCGGCGGCAATATCGGCGATCCCGTCGCGGCCATGGGCCTTGCCCTGCGCCGGCTCGATGCGCGCGGCGACTGCCGGGTGACCGCCGTGTCGCGGCTCTACCGCACGCCGCCGTGGGGCAAGACCGACCAGGCCGATTTCTTCAACGCCTGTGCCGTCATCGAGACGACGCTTCCGCCGCTCAAGCTGCTCGAGACCTGCCTCGACATCGAACGCGACATGAAGCGGGTGCGCAATGAGCGCTGGGGGCCGCGCACCATCGACATCGACGTCCTGACCTATGACGGGCTGGAGATCGACGAGCAGGCGCTGAGCGTGCCGCATCCGCGCATGACGGAACGTGCCTTCGTGCTGATGCCGCTGGCCGACATTGCCGGCGATCTCAAGGTGAAGGGCAGGGCGGTCGCGGACTGGCTTGCCTTGAGCAGTGCCGAGGGCATCGTCGTTGCAAATGAAAACCGCGCCTGGTGGCGCGGTTGAAGGCAGACGGTTCTGGTGGCGGACGCTTGCGGCGCTGGCCGCGGCGCGTCAGTTCTTGACGGCGTAGGCGTCCGCCTGGCGGTTTAGCTTGAGGCCGATCACCGGGATCATGCGGTCCTCGACCTTGACCGAAATCGTGATGTTCATCGCGCTGTCGTTCTGCAGGCGGGCGACCATGGCGCCGTTGAGCTTGTTGCGGTTGATGCCCATGACGACGCGGTCGCCGGTCACGGCGCCGGAGACGATGTCGAGGCCCTTGCCTTCGGCGCCGTCGAGGAACTGGCCCTGATACTTGCCGCCGACTTCGGCAATGGTCGCCTTCATCGGCTGCGAGAAGACGCCGACGCGGCAGGTGCCGTCGAGCGTGATGCCGGTCAGGTTGCCGTCCGCCGGCAGGCCGGTGAGGCTGCAGGTGAACTTGGTGCCCTTGTACTTGCCGGCGACGATCTCGCCCGGACCCTTCCAGACCCCGGCGACCGACTGGAAGAAGCGCTTGTCGCGCGAGGCGGCATCGGCGATCGGTGCCGAGACCGTCAGTGCTACGACGGACATGACGGCAATGCGGCCGAGGGGCGAGAAGATACGGAGCGACATTGACTCTACCTTGGTACGAGCAACCAATAACCTGCCGTCAAACTAACGGGAGATGGTTAATGCATCCTTGCCCTAGACGCAAAAGAAGCCGTGGGCAACGGTAAAAACGGCGCTTCGTGTCGGGCCGGTCTCACTTGATCGGTTGCTCGGGCCGGCCGGTCATGCTGGGGGTCAGGTCGGATATGAAATCGCCGATGCCCGGCCGCTTCACCGCACGAAACGGCAGGGGTCGGCAGAGGTCCATGGCCGCGATGCCGATTCGCGCGGTCATCAACCCGTTGATCACGCCTTCGCCGAGCCGGGCCGAAAGCCGCGAGGCGAGCCCGTGGCCGAGGATCTGCTGGGCGAGCCCGTCGCCAACGGCGATCGAACCGGTGACGGCGAGATGGGCGATCACGTCGCGCAGCAGCCGCAGCATGCCGATGGTGCCCGGCCGGCCGCCATAGAGCTCGGCCATGGCCCGCACCAGGCGGAAGACCTCGAACAGTACGTAGGCGAGATCGACGATGGCGCGGGGGCTCACCGCCGTGACCACCGAGACGCGCTTCGAGGCGCCGAGGATCAGGCCGCGGGCGCGGATGTCGAGCGGTGCCAGGAGCTCGCGTTCGGCCAGTTCGATCAGCTGCGGCGCGTCGATGATGTCCTCTTCGCTCGCCTCGAGAGTGGCGCGGCCGCGCGCCGTTTCCGGACGGGCCGAGACGAGCCGCATCAATTGCCGGACGACTGTGCGGGCGGCGGGTTTGCGCCCTTCCGCCGCGGCCTTTTCGGCATCGGCCTTGAGGTGCTGTACCGCTTCGAGCCGGTAGAGGCCGACGACCTCGCGGGCCAGCAGCAGGAACAGGGCAAGCAGGCCGACGGCCAGCACCGCCAGTGCGGCATAGCCCAGCCAGTCCGAGCGGGTGAACAGGTCGCGGATCAGGCCGTCGAGCCAGAGACCGATCGCCAGCGACAGCAGCAGGCCGAAGGCGCCGGCGGCGATCTTGCCGAGCGACAGTCCACGGCGGCGCGGCCGGGCGATGGCCAGCGGTTCGACCGCGGCGAGATCGCCGCCGATGAACGGGTCGGCCTCGTCGGGGGTGATTTCGATTTCGTCGTCAAAGCTCTGCGGCGCCCTGGGGCCACTGGCCTTCGGGGCGGCCGCAATCTCCGGTTCGATGGCGAAGGACGCGGGACGGCGCGGAGCGGCGTGCGGCGGCGACGGGGGCCTTTTCATGCGAGGCGATCTCCAAACAGGAACTGCATGGCGCGGTCGAGGCGGATATGCGGGACGGACAGCGTGATGCCGCCGCCGGTCTCCTCGAGCAGCGGCGGGCGAAAGCGCACGATGTCCAGCTCGGGCAGGTCGAGCCGCTCGGCGCCTTCGTCGATCGAGCGGAAGAAGGCTTCCGCATCGTCCGGCAGGTCGCCGGGAAAGACGGCGGTCTTGCGATTGCCGTCGAAGCGCTCGGTTCCGACCTTCTCGCCCGCCATCGGCGTGCCGACGATGACCGGCAGGTCATGGCCGTCCCGCTTCACGGTCGCCTCTCGCGTGGCGCGCACCGAGGCGATCGCCATCACGTCGATGCCCGCGCCCGACATGCCGATGGTCTGGATGGCGCGATCGACCAGCCGCCGGGTGATCGCCTGCAGGCGGTCGTGGCTTTCGTGGTGCAGATGGTCGGCCTTGGTGGCGGCCACCAGCACGCGGTCGATCCGCCGGCGGATCAGCGAGGTGAGGATGTTGTTGGTGCCGGCGCGGAAACAGGCGAGGACGTCGGCGAGCGCCCGCTCGAGGTCCTGGACGGCCTCGGGGCCGCGATTGATGGCCTGGAGCGCGTCGACCAGGACGATCTGCCGGTCGAGCCTTGCAAAGTGCTCGCGGAAGAAGGGTTTCACCACGACCGTCTTGTATGCTTCGAAGCGGCGTTCCATCATGGCACGCAGCGACCCCTTTGGCGCGCGCGTCTCGGGCATGCCGACCAGCGGCGCAAAGGTCAGCGCCGGCGAGCCGTCGAGGTCGCCGGGCATGAGGAAGCGGCCGGGCGGCAGCGTCGACAGCGAGCGCTCGTCGGCCTTGCAGGCGCGCAGATAGGCGGTAAACGTGGTCGCCAGCTGCCGGGCGATCATTTCGTCGGCAGGCGCATCCATGTCGATCGCGGCGCACAGGTCGAGCCAGTCGCGTGCCAGTTCCGTGCGGATGCCGGTCAGCGCGAGTTCCGCCGTCGTGTCGCTGAACTGGCGAAAGTCCTGGGCGAGCAGCGGCAGGTCGAGCAGCCATTCGCCGGGATAGTCGACGATGTCGATCGACAGGCGGCCGGGCGAGAACATGCGGTTCCAGCCGCTGGCGCTCTTGTATTCGATGGTCAGGCGCAGCTCCGAGATCGCCCGGGTCGAGTCCGGCCAGATGCGGTCGCGCACCAGGGCACGGATGTGATCCTCGTACTGGAAGCGCGGCACGGCATCGTCGGGCTGTTCCTCGAGGCGCGTGGCGGTCACCCGGCCTGACCGGATCGGCTCGAACAGCGGCAGGCGTCCGCCATGCAGCAGATTGTGGACGAGCGAGGAGATGAACACCGTCTTGCCGGCGCGCGACAGGCCGGTGACGCCCAGCCGGATGGTCGGATTGACGAGGTTTGCCGCGCGGTCGGCGAGATTGTCGAGTGCGATTGCGGCTTCGTCGGTGAAGCTGGTCAAGGATGGCGGCAATTCATTCGTCCCCGCGTGTTGTGCCTCCCGCATATAGGACGCAGGAGGCCAAGGAAAAAGGACAGGACGGCCGCCGGATCGTCGCAGCCGGTTTCTCAATGGCCGCGCCCGGGGCTGTCAGGCGATGAAATCGGTGAGGATCCAGTCGCCACCGGCGGCCTGGTGGTCGAGGACCGCAAGGCCGGAGGTCGGATAACCTTCCGGGATGGTGCGGTTGACTGCGTCCATGCCGACCAGCGTAGCGAACAGTTCCTCGATCGCCGGATTGTGGCCGACCAGCATGACGGAGTCGAATTGCCGGCTCTGTTCGATCAGGTCGACATAGGCGTCGGCCGGGGCATTGTAGAGTTCGTCGAGAAAGCGGAATTCGGTCGAGCCGTTGATCGAGCGGCGCAGCGCTTCCGCGGTCTGGCGGCAGCGCACCGCCGAGGACGAGAGCACGATGGAGGGGTGATAGCCGCGCTTGGCCGCCACGCCGGCGACCTGTTCCGCCTCGATCAGGCCGGCGTCGTCCAGGCGGCGATCGAAGTCGCGCTCGCCGGGTTTTGCCCAGCCGGACTTCGCGTGCCTCATGAGGTAGATGCGTTGGGGAGGCGAGGCAAGGAGGGTCATCCGAAGGAATTCCGCGACTGGGCTTTCTTATCCTGAACTAGCTTTTGTCGGGGAGGTCCGTCAACAGGCGTTCAAACCGATTAGACCACAGTCGCAGGAGGCGGCTTGCGGTCCGGCCGGCCGCGGCATCGTCGATGCGGTAAATAGCGGTTAAAAAATATGCCCTTAGCCTAAAAATATGACAGATTTAAAAATGCCTTAACATTCACCCATTAGGCTTGAACCCCGGTTATCGAAAGGATATACAGCCCGCCATTGAGATGTTCTTCAGGAGAATCGCGTTGAGTGAGAAGATCAATCTTAGCAATTATGTTCTCTCGGAAGACGATGAGTTCATGAACGCGAGCCAGCGGGCTTACTTCCGGGCCAAGCTGGTCGCCTGGAAGAACGACATCCTCCGGGAAGCGCGTGAAACCCTCGGCCATCTCGCCGAAGAGAGCGCCAACCATCCCGACCTTGCAGACCGTGCTTCCTCCGAAACCGACCGTGCCATCGAGCTTCGTGCCCGCGACCGTCAGCGCAAGTTGATCTCCAAGATCGACGCCGCCCTGCAGCGGATCGATGACGGCACCTACGGCTATTGCGAGGAGACCGGCGAGCCGATCGGCTTGAAGCGCCTCGATGCCCGACCGATCGCGACCCTGTCGATCGAAGCGCAGGAGCGCCACGAGCGGCGCGAGAAGGTCTATCGCGACGAATAAGGCGGCGCCGGACGCAGCCTGACTTTCAGCTTGAGCGGCCCTTGGGTCGACGAAAAATGCCGGCTTGCGCCGGCATTTTTGCGTTCAGGATGCAGGCGCTTCGCGGCTCAGTTCCGGTCGGCGGACATCTCGCCGAAGATGCGGGCGATCTCGTTCTGCAGGTCCGGTTCCTGCGACGCGGCGGCGGACGGACGGGCCGGGTCGACGCGCGCCGGCGTCGCCATCGGCGGAACGACCGGCCGGTCTGCGCGCGTTTCGGGCAAGAGCGGCGGGAACGGCACGGGCGCCGCCGGCTGGGCGTCGTTTGCCGCCAGGTGGAGCGCCATCTCGTCTTCCAGGATGCGTTCGAACTCGCTTAGCTCTCCGGACCGTGCCGGGGTTTCGGGCTCGCCGGAGGGCTGGTCCGGGCGGGCGTCGCTCCGCGGCGACGGGATGGATACGGGGGCAAGCACGCGCTGGCGGGCGGCTTCGAGGATGTCGGCGGCATCGCTCTGCGGCATAGCCGTCAGATCGGCTGCGGGCCTTGGGGCGATTTCAGGCGACGGCGCGACGATCGGTGCCGCCATCACGGCGGCCGCCGGCGTGGCAAAGCGCGCCGAAGCCTCGACCGGACGAAGTTCCGGTGCGACGGCCGGGGCGGGGGCAACGACCGGCGCCGGAGCGGCGGGCTGCATCACCGGAGCCGCCGGAGGAGCGGGCTGTGCGGGTTTCGGCTCGGACCTTGCGGCGGTGACCGGCGGAGACTGGGCAAGCACCTCGGAGACCGGGCGCGGCACCGGAGGTTCGGCCCGGACGCCTTCCGGCGTGGGCAATTCGGCGGCATCCCGCGGCGGCGCGGCAGGTTCCGGCCTCGGCGCCGGCGAAGGCGCCGCCTCGAGCTTCGGGGCTTCGGATGCGCGCATCTCCACGCTCGGTTCCGGCCGGGGCTGCGACGCCTGGACCGGTGTCGGGGTTGCAACGGGGGCAACGGCCTTCACCACGCTGGCGGCGGCCACCGGTGCCGGCGCCGCGGCGGGCGCGGGCGTCACGGGGCGCGCGGCGAGCGGCGCTTCGGGCCGGGGGGCGGGCACGACCTCAGGCCTTGCCGTCGGCGCGACAGGGGTCTCCATGCGTTCCAGAGCACGCGGAGCCTGTGGTGCTGCGGGTTGCGGCTGCGCGGCTGGCTGAAGGTCGGCAGCGACCTGCAAGGGTTGCTCGCGGAGCGGCGTTGCCGACAGATAGGCGCGCTCGTCGCCGATGCCGCTTTCGATGACGATGTCGGTCGGTCCGCCGATCATCACCAGATGCTCGACATTGTCGCGGCGGACGAGGACGAGCCGGCGGCGGGCGTCGACGGCTGCGGCATCGAGAACCTGCAGGCGCGGCTGGCGGTTGCGGCCGCCGCGCACGAAGGGCGAGGGCGCGCGGTTGCGAAGCAGCCACAGCACGATGAACAGGCACAGAAGCGCAAGGCTGACGCCGAGTGCTGCGACCAGAAAACGGTTCCCATAGGCGGTCACCAGTTCGTCAAACATGTCGGGCTCTCCTTTTTCCGCTTTCTGGCAGAAGACGGTCTATTTCGCAATCCGGCAAGGGCTGGGAGGCCGGCTCGGCCGGCGCTTCGGATAAAACAGGCATGTTCCTGGAAAAATGCGGCATTCCTGTGGGGATTGCTGTGTATGGGCGCGCGCAATATGCCTGCACGGAGCTTTTTGCGGCTGCCGCAAATTGCTAAAGATGATCTACACGCCCGATTCCTTCCGTCATCGCAGGCGGCGACGCGGCATCCGGGTTCGAGCACGAGGCATATATGACAAGAGAGCCGAAGGGCGCAGACGACGAGGGTCCGCTGGTGGATCGGGCAACGCGTTCGGGTACGGCACTGCGCGTCATCCTGCTGGCTGTCGTGCTGCTGGGGGCTGCGGTCGCGTTCGTCGTCTTCAAGGGCCAGCTCGACAACGAGTTCGTGCTCGGCATTCTCGGCATCCTGGCGATGATGGGCATCTTTTTCATCGTCGCCGCGGTGATCGGTTTCGTCGAGGTGATGCCGCAGTCGCATTCGGACACGCTGGCGCGCGGGTTTCTCGCCAGCCAGCCGGAAGGTATCCTGATCACCGACGAGGACGGCCGCGTCGTCTATGCCAACGGCGCCTATGGGCGCATGACCGGCGCGAAGAAGGCGACGGAGGTGCAGACTCTCGAGGCGCTGCTGTCGCGCTACCGCGAATCGAGCGAGGCGCTCTATCGCCTGACCAACGGCCTGCGCGAAGGCCGCGAAGGCTATGAGGAATTCAGGTTGCTGAAGCCGCTCGGAACGCACACGGCGAGCGGATCGGGCGCGCACTGGTACCGGCTGAAGGCAAGGCTGCTGTCCGGTGAACGCAAGCTCGGCAAGAAGCTGCATATCTGGCAGATCAGCGACATCACGTCGGAGCGCGACGACCAGGAGCGGTTCTTCAAGGAGCTGCAGCACGCCATCGACTACCTCGACCATGCGCCCGCCGGCTTCTTCTCGGCCGGCCGCAAGGGCGAGATCTACTACATCAACGCGACGCTCGCCGAATGGTTGGGCGTCGACCTGACCCAGTTCAGTCCCGGCTCGATGACGATCGCCGACCTGGTGGCGGGCGAGGGCATGGCGCTGATCGATTCCGTCCAGGCGGAGCCGGGCCAGTCGAAGACCGAGACGCTCGATCTCGACCTTCGCCGCGTCAACGGCCAGAGCCTGCCGGTCCGGCTCGTCCATCGCGTGCGTTCGGCCCGCGACGGCGCGCCCGGCGAAAGCCGTTCGATCGTGCTCGCGCGCCAGGACGGCGGCAGCGACCAATCGGCGTCGATCGCCTCCATGCGGTTTACCCGTTTCTTCAACAACACGCCGATGGCGATCGCCTCGGTGGACGGCCAGGGGCGGATCCTGCGGACCAATGCGCCCTTCCTCAAACTGTTCTCCGACATCGTCAGCCGCGACGACGTGGACCGCGGCGGCAAGCTGGAAGTCGTCATCCACGAGACCGAGCGCGAGCGCTTCCACGAGGCGCTGGCCGCGGCCAAGGATCGCCAGGTCGACATCGCCCCGATCGACAGCCGCCATCCGGTCAACGACACGCGGCATTTCCGCTTCTACGTCAATGCGGTGATCGACCAGAGCGACGAGGCGCCGGAAGAGGCGGCGATCGTCTATGCGGTCGACGTGACCGACCAGAAGGCGCTCGAGACGCAGATGGCGCAGACGCAGAAGATGAATGCCGTCGGCACGCTGGCCGGCGGCATTGCGCATGACTTCAACAACGTGCTGACCGCGATCCTGCTCTCCTCCGACCATCTGCTGCTGCAGGCGCGGCCGTCGGATTCGAGCTTTGCCGATCTGATGGAGATCAAGCGCAACGCCAACCGCGCCGCTGTGCTCGTGCGCCAGTTGCTCGCCTTCTCGCGCAAGCAGACCATGCGGCCGAGCGTGCTCAACCTGACCGACGTGATCGGCGATCTGCGCATGCTGGTCGACCGGCTGATTTCCGGCAGCAATGTCAAGCTGAAGGTCGATTACGGTCGCGATCTCTGGGCCGTGAAGACGGACCTGTCGCAGTTCGAGCAGGTTCTGATCAACCTTTGCGTCAATGCCCGCGACGCCATGCCGGACGGCGGCACGATCACGGTGACGACGCGCAACATCTCGCCCGACGAGGCCGCGGCGTTCAACTATCGCGGCCTGCCGGAGGAGGAGTTCGTGCTCGTCGAAGTGTCCGACACCGGGACCGGCATCGCGCCCGAGATCATGGACAAGATCTTCGAGCCCTTCTTCACCACCAAGGAAGTGGGCAAGGGCACGGGCCTCGGCCTCGCCATGGTCTACGGCATCGTCAAGCAGTCCGGCGGCTATATCTATCCGGAATCCGAAGTCGGACGCGGCACCAAGTTCCGCATCTTCCTGCCGCGCCACATTCCGGAAATCGTCCCGGTCAACGCGGCAGGGGCGATCGGCCAGGCTTCGGGCGACGAGCGCGCCACCGTCGTTCCGCAAGGGGCTTCCGGTGCAGCAAAGGACGAACCCGCCGATCTCACCGGGAAGTCGGCCGTCGTGCTGCTGGTCGAGGACGAGGAAGCGGTGCGCCGCGGCGGCAAGCGCATGCTCGAGACCCGCGGCTATACCGTGCACGAGGCCGGATCCGGGGTCGAGGCGCTCGATATTCTGGAAGAGCTCGGCGGGGGCGTCGACATCGTCGTCTCCGACGTCGTCATGCCGGAAATGGACGGGCCGACGCTGCTCACCGAACTGCGCAAGAAGTATCCGGACATGAAGTTCATCTTCGTCTCCGGCTATGCCGAGGATGCCTTCGCCCGCAACCTGCCGGCGGACGCGAAATTCGGCTTCCTGCCGAAGCCGTTCTCGCTCAAACAGCTGGCCGTCGCCGTGCGCGAAATGCTGGACGGGTCAAATTGACATTTGCCCCGTTCATTGGCCTACTGCTCATGACTTCTGTCAAATTACCCGAAGGCGGTCTCGCGCCGCACGCCTGGTGATTTGAACGGTCGGGTGCAGAGGTCGCCCGGCCGGCAATCCGGCATTTGGTCGAGGTGGGATGGACGCAGACGGGGTGTCAGACGGCGGCAGCAGGGACCTGCTCGTTCGTATCCAGACGGCGCAAAGCCTGGGCGAGATCGGCGCCGCGATCGATTTCCTGCTGCAACATTTCCAGTTCCGCTACTTCAAGCTCTTTTCGTCGCGGGCGGCTTCCACGGACACGCTGCGCGGCCAGCTCATCCTCAGCAACGTGCCCGAGGCTTTCATCGACGGTTTCGATTCGATCGGCGGGCTGCCTGCCGCGCCGGTCCGGGTCCTTGCCGCGTCGGACCGGGTCGCCTGGCAGTGGCATGTCAGCGATCTCCGGGAGAAGGCCAGCCTCTATCCCGATGTAGGACGGCTGATGGTGCTGCTCGAAGAGCACGGCATGAGCCAGGGCGTCTATGCCGTCCTGCCGACGCTCGACGGACGGCGGCAGATCTTCGGGGTCTATGGCGAGCGTCCACCGCTGTCGCAGCCGGACCTGGACGAGTTCAGCTTCCTGTCGATCCATCTTCTCGACCGCATGGAGGTCATCGACAAGCGCAGCAGCTGGCAGCGGACCGGCATATCCAGTCTCGAGATCGAATGTCTGGAAATGGCGGCCGCCGGGCTCGATACGGCGGCGATCGCGCAGCGCCTGTCGCTGTCAACCCGGACGGTCAACTATCTCGTGGCTTCGCTCTGTCGCAAGCTAGGGGCGGACCGCCTCGAGCATGCGCTCGGCGAGGCGATCCGACTCGGCTACATCTCCTGAAACGGACGGCTCGTCAGCCGTTCATCGCAACCGCGATCTCGGCGGCGAGACGGGCATTGTTCTCGACGAGCGCGATATTGGTCTTCAGGCTGCGGCCGCTGGTCATGTGGAAGATCGTGTCCAGCAGGAAGGGGGTGACCTCCTTGCCGGTGATCTCCTCGCGTTCCGCGCTGGCGAGCGCGCGGCCGATATAGATTTCCATCTCCTCGCGGGCGATCTCGTCCTCGACCGGCACCGGATTGGCGATCAGCATGCCGCCGTCGATGCCAAGCTGTTCGCGCATGCGCTGGAAGTTGGCGATCGCCGCCGGGCTCGGCAGGTTGAGCGGGCTGCGCAGGCCGGAGCTGCGCGACCAGAAGGCCGGGAATTCCTCGCTGTCATAGGTGACGACGGGAACGCCGCGCGTTTCCAGAACTTCCAGCGTCTTCGGGATGTCGAGGATGGCCTTCGGACCGGCGGAGACGACGATGACGGCGGTGCGGGCCAGTTCCTCGAGGTCGGCGGAAATGTCGAAACTCTCCTCGACGCCGCGATGGACGCCGCCGATGCCGCCGGTGGCGAAGACCGAAATGCTGGCGCGGGCCGCGGCGATCATTGTCGCGGCAACCGTGGTTGCGCCGGTGCGCCGCTCGGCAAGCGCGAAGGCCAGGTCGGCGCGCGACAGCTTCATCACGCCATTCATCTGCGCCAGCGCGGCGATCTGCTCGTCCTCCAGCCCGATATGCAGCACGCCTTCGATCACCGCGATGGTGGCGGGAACCGCGCCGCATTCTCGCACGATCTGCTCGACGCTGCGCGCCATGTCGAGATTGCCGGGGTAAGGCATGCCATGGGTGATGATCGTCGATTCGAGTGCGACGATTGGTGCCCCGCGCGCCTTGGCGGCGACGACCTCGCTGGAATAGACGATCGGCAGAAGGGGCGAAATGGATTTGCTCATGGTCGTGTCCGGGATGTTCGTGCAGGTGTCATGACAGGATAGCGGCAGCCGGCACAAGGGCCAGCCCCGACTTTAGGAGATCGGGCGTCAGGTTTTGCGCCGTGGCGTGCGGCGAAAGCAGGGTGATCGCGGCGCAGGCGGTGCCGTGGCGCAGCGCCTCGCCAATCGGTTCACCGGCAATGCCAGCGGAAAGATAGCCGGCGGCAAAGGCGTCGCCGGCGCCCGTCACGTCGGAAATCTCATCGAGATGCGGCGGGGCGAGCAGGGCGATGCTGTTCTCGTCGAACGCCACCGTCGCGCCAGCGCCCATGGTGACTGTTCCGGCGCGCAGACCGGCCTTCCTGAGCAGGATCGGCCAGTCGGCGGGACGATCGGCGCGGGCGCCTGCCAGCACCTCGGCCTCGGCGACATTCATGAAGACATGGTCGAGAAGCGGCAGGCTGGCCTTGAGCCGGGTCGCCTTGGCCGGCGAAATGGCGATCGCGGCAATCGGCTTGCCGAGCCGGTTGGCGCCGGTCGCAAGCGCGAGGATGGTCTCGCCGGGAAGATTGGCGTCGCACAGCAGGCGGGGCGCCAGCGCCAGGCTGTCGCGCATCGACCGGCTCTTCAGCCGGCGGGCGGAGAAGAGATCGTAGAGCGCCATGTCGGCCAGCGCGACGATCAGGTTGCCGTCGGCTTCGAGGATCGCCGTGTAGCTCGGCGTGGCGCGATCGAGAAAGACGACCGGGCAATCCTCGATGCCGGCCTGCTCGGCTGCGTCGGCCACCCGCTCGCCATAGGCATCGCCGCCGCGCGGGGCGACGAGGCGGACCCTGTGGTCGAGCCGGGCGAGGTTGCAGGCTGCGTTGAAGGCGCCGCCGCCGGGCTCCTCCAGCCACCGCCCGGGATTGCTGGCGCCCATGCGCGTCGGCCCGTCAAGACGGCCGCGCCGGTCGATATGGGCGCCGCCCAGTACGAGGATGTCGAGGTTCATCGGCATTTCCCCGGGGCTCTGGACGATTGCGAATCGAAGGAGAGAAAAGCGGTGGAAAGCCCAGCTAACGGGCGTGCGGCGCGGCTGGTTGCTGCCGTGCGGACAAAATGCGAACGCACGCCGGAATACGACGAAATAACAATAGTTTGGCGGGGTATTGCCAAATCGGAACAAAACGTGTACATAGTCGCCATCGGCTGCTTCATTGCCTATGCGGCTTCAATAACCTAAAGGTGGACCAGATGGCACAAAATTCTTTGCGGCTCGTAGAGGACAAATCGGTGGACAAAAGCAAGGCATTGGAAGCGGCGCTCTCGCAGATCGAACGTTCGTTCGGCAAGGGCTCGATCATGAAACTCGGCGCGAACGAGAGCGTGGTCGAAATCGAGACGGTCTCGACGGGTTCGCTCAGCCTCGATATCGCGCTCGGCATTGGCGGCCTTCCCAAGGGACGCATCATCGAGATTTATGGCCCGGAAAGCTCGGGCAAGACCACGCTTGCCCTGCAGACGATCGCTGAGGCCCAGAAGAAGGGCGGCATCTGCGCCTTCGTCGACGCCGAACACGCGCTCGATCCGGTCTATGCCCGCAAGCTCGGCGTCGACCTGCAGAATCTCCTGATCTCGCAGCCGGACACG
>CALRRQ020000009.1:0-122107 GCA_943370615.1 Rhizobium sp. Q54 | reverse complement strand
GGGTGTTGGCATTGGCAATATTGCTCGCCACAACCTCCTGACGTACAGATAGCCAGTCGGCCTGCCTGGCTGCCAGTTCGAAAAGCTGGATGGGTTGCATGGACTTTTCTCCGCCATTTTCTGTCCCGAACCTAGAACGGTAAACTTGCGTGGGACTTACGGGCGGGACGATCGGGGATTTCCGGCCCGGAGCCGGTGAGGAGGCATGCGCAATCCATGTCGTTCGCGAACCGAAAAGAAGCCGGCGAGCAGCTCGCCAACGCCCTGGAGCGCTTCCGCAGGGCGGACACGGTTGTCATCGCCCTGCCGAGAGGCGGTGTGGAGGTGGCCTTGCCGATCTGCCGGCGCCTGAAGGCGCCAATGACCCTGCTCCTGGTGCGCAAGCTCGGCCTGCCTGGACAACCCGAGCTCGCCATGGGGGCGATCGTCGACGGGGAGACGCCGGTCACCGTTCGCAACGAGGACGTCATCGGTTTTTCGGGCGTCGATCAGGAGGATTTCGACGCGGTTGCGGTGCGGGAACTCACCGAAATCCATAGGCGCAACAGGCTGTACTTCAGTGGCCGGGATCCGGTCGCCATCGATGGCCGCGTGGCGATCGTCGTCGATGACGGCATCGCCACGGGTGCGACGGTCAGGGCCGCCATCAAGGGTCTGAAGGCGCGCAAGCCGGCGAAGATCGTGCTTGCGGTGCCGGTCGCCTCCGAGGAGGCACTGGACATGCTGCGGCAGGATGTTGACGAGGTCGTCGTGCTCGAGGGCCTGAGTTCCCTCGGCGCGATCGGGTTCAGCTACCGCGATTTTCCGCAGCTCACCGACGCCGACGTGATCGCGGCGCTCAACGAGGCGGAAAGGGCACGGAAGAGAGCCTGACCGGCGATAGCGCGCCGGGCTTTGGCATCAGTCGTTCTGGTAGACTTCGCCGGTCGAGGTGACGATCACCCACTTGCCGTCGCGCTGTTCAAGCGTCGCCACCCGGCTGTTGTCCGGCAGGATCGAGCCGACGCGAACCATGTACATGCCCGAATTGTCCTCGATCAGCGCGCGACCGTTGGCGACGTGCAGCAGACGGAAGCCGCTGCGGCCCGGGAAAGGCTGTGCTTCCGGCATTTCGTCGCCTGCGGGCTTTTCCGCGCCGAGCTTCGAGACCGTTGCCGTCACCAGCGGATCGACCGCCGTGCCGGTCGACTCGCCACTGCCCTCGTCGTCCTTGTCGACCATCGCCAGCGGCGAGACGCTGAAGACGTTGCGGCCGGGGCCTTCGGGCAGGTCGCGGGTATGCTTCCAGTCGGCCACCTGGATGCCGAACTTCTCCTCGTTGAAGAAGACGTACCAGGGGAAGAAGGCGGCCGCGCAGGCCAGCGCCACGCCGGTCATGCCGAGCACGCGGTCGGTCGTTGAAATCCGGTTGCGCACCGAAGGCTTCGGCGGCGCTACAGGTTCGTCGGCGTCGAAATCGGTCACGGTCACCCTCTCGTTCTTTGAGCCGCGGCGGGCTGGTTGCCGCCCTGGGCGGCCTTCAGCGCATTCGCCAGATCGGCATAGGCATCGGCGGCCGGCCTTTCGCCGGGCGTCTGTTTCAGGACTTCATAGATCACCGGCACCTGCTTGATCGCCATGTCGAGATCGGCGTCGCTGCCGGGGCGGTAGCCGCCGATGAGGCGCAGGTCGCGGGTCTCCTCGAAGCGATGGATCAGCGCCTTCAGCCGCGAGACGAGCTTTTCCTGCTCGCCCGTCCAGGCCTTGCGCGCCAGTCGCGAGATCGAGGTGAGCGGATTGATCGGCGGATAGCGACCCTCGTCGGCCAGACTGCGGTCGAGCACGATATGGCCATCGAGAATGCCGCGGGTGGAGTCGGCGATCGGGTCATTGTGATTGTCGCCGTCGACCAGGATGGAGATGATCGCGGTGATCGTGCCGGTGCCCTCCTCGCCGGGGCCGGCGCGCTCGAGCAGGCGCGGCAGCTCGGTGAAGACCGAAGCCGGATAGCCGCGCGCGATTGGCGGCTCGCCGGCGGCGGTGGCCACCTCGCGAATGGCATGGGCGAAACGGGTGACGCTGTCGACGATGAACAGCACGTTCTCGCCCTGGTCGCGGAAATGTTCGGCAATGGTGATCGCGGTCAGCGGCGCCATCTTGCGCAGCATCGGGCTTTCGTCGCTGGTGGCGACGACTGCCACGGACTTCGCCATGTTGGGGCCGAGCGTATCCTCGATGAATTCGCGCACTTCGCGGCCGCGTTCGCCGACCAGCGAGATCACCACCTTGTCGAAGGCATCGGCGCGCGCCAGCATCGACAGAAGCGTGGACTTGCCGACGCCGGAGCCGGCGAAAATGCCGAGACGCTGGCCGAGGCACAGCGGCGAAAAGAGATCGATCGCCCGGACGCCGGTGCGAAAACCCTTCTCGACGCGGCTGCGGGTCATGGACGGCGGGGCGCTGTTGGAGATCGCGCGGCGGACGGAGCCCGGCGAAAGCGGCGCGCCGCCGTCGATCGGATCGCCGAGCGCGTTGATGGTGCGGCCGCACCAGCTGTCGTCGGGCGCGATGCGGAAGGCACCCTTGCGGATCACCACATCATGGATGCCGATCGGCTCGCCCGGCTCGATCGGGCAGACATAGGCGAGGTCCGGCTCGACCCGGATGACTTCGCCCAGATGGATGCCGGTCCGGCTGCGATGGGCGACGAACTCGCCGAGCCGCAGATGGCGCGACAGGCCCGACACCGTGTAGTGGCCGGCCGCGATCGTGCGGACATGCCCGCCATGGGTGACGGAGTATTCCGGATTGGCATAGCGGGCTGCGAGCCCGGCCATCTGGGTGAGTTTTGGGGACAGCTCGGGCATCGACATCTCTTCCGCCAGAAATTGAAGACTTCAGGTTCAGCTCGAGCCGCCGAGAACCTTGATGGCGTTGCTGAGTGAGGACTCGCTGTCGCGCATCAGCGAGCTGATGCTTTCGAAGGCGCGATTGACCTGGATGAGCTGGGTCATTTCGCCAATGCCGTTGACATTGGAATTCTCGAGATAGCCCTGCATGATGGACACTTCGGGATTGTCCACGACCGGCTGCGGCTGGTCCACCATAGAGACGCCGCTGTTTTCGTAGCGGACGAAGCCCTTGGAGATGTCGGCGGTGAAGAGACCGATGGTCGCGACCTGGCGGTCGTCCTGGATGACCTTGCCGTCGGCGCCGACCGTCGGCGGGCCGCCCGCGCGGTTGAGCTGGATCGGCGCGCCGCCGGCGTCGAGCACCGGATAGCCGCGCACCGAGACCAGTTCGCCGGTTTCCTTCATGGTGAAGCGGCCATCGCGCGTCAGCACCTGGCCGACCGGCGTATCGATGGCGAACCAGGCATCGCCCTTGACGGCGAAATCGAGCGTGTTGCCGGTATGGGCCAGTTCGCCGTTCTTGGTCGACAGGTAGTCGTTACCCTGGTTGACGAAGGCGATCTTGGCGTTGATGTCGTTCTGCGTCTTGCTCAGCACCTCGTCGAACTTGACTTCGGTGGAGCGGAAACCAACCGTGTTGAGGTTGGCCATGTTGTCGGCGATCGTCGTCAGACGGCGTTCGAGCGCCATCTGCGACGAAAGGGATACGTATAATCCGGATTGCACTTAGCTGCCTCCGAGCTTCAGGGAATTGATGGAAATGAGAAGGTCCGGCGAAATGCCGTAACCGGACGAGGAACCGAAGACCGCCAGCGGATCGTAGTTTTCCGAAGGGTTCTCCATTTCCCACATCGCGGTGAAACGCTCCAGGAACTTGCCGGTCTTCTCCGGGTCCTGGAAATCCTCGATGTCGAGCACGCGATCGAGAAAATCCGACTGCTGGTCGATGTCAGCCGCGGCGAATTCGATGGGCAGCTGCAGCGTGGTGCGCACCACCTGGGCTAGCGCGTCGTCCGCCAGGATGTCCATGGCGGAGGTGATCTTCGAGGCGTTTCGCTCGAAATAGAGGGCCAGGCGAACGCCGGTATTGTCGTTGCCGGCTTCCTGCTCCAGCGTCTCGCGCATGTAGAGGTCGACCACGCCCTGCTGGGCCTTGTCGAACGACGTCGCGGCCGTGCCGTGCGCTTCGAAGTTGAGCGTCGTCGCGAGGTTGGCGTAGCGGCTGTCGGTCAGCTGGTTGGCGAAGGCATCGTCCTTGGAGACGCCTTCCGTCAGCACCTTGCGGATGAAAGCCTTGGCATAGGCCATGTCTTCCAGGCCGTGCGCCTTGAGCGCGTAATTATAGAGACGCGTATCGGCCATGAATTCGTCGACGGACTTAATGTTGCCGATGTTCGACAAATAGTATTCGGTCTCGCGCGCCACATCCGGTGCCTGGGCGACGCGCTCGATCGATTTGTCGATATTCTGCGTAATCTGCTGGTAGCTCGTATAAGTCGTCGTCACGGTCGTTGCGCCTTTCGATATGGACAATCGGAAAATGCGTCCGTTATCCCTCTTCTTGGGGCAAAAGGCTTGCGCGAAGCTGTCTGTAGGTTCACAAACCGTCAACGCCCGGGGTTCAGCCTCACGCAAGGCAGGGCCCGTATCGCTTGAGCTGAAAAGCAACGTTCAGATGCGGGCACGAAATGAATATCATTATTGGATTTGTCATAACCGTCGGCTGCGTCCTCGGGGGCTTCATGGCCATGGGCGGCCATGTTGACGTTCTCGTGCAGCCGTTCGAGCTGATGATCATCGGCGGCGCCGGTGTCGGCGGCTTCATCATGGCCAACCCGATGAAGGTGGTCAAAGACTCCGGCAAGGCGCTGGGCGAGGCCTTCAAGCATTCGGTTCCCAAGGAACGCGCCTATCTCGACGTGCTCGGCGTGCTCTATTCGCTGATGCGCGACCTGCGCACCAAGTCGCGCAACGAGATCGAAGCGCATATCGACAATCCGGACGAATCCTCGATCTTCCAGGCCGCTCCGACGGTCCTGAAGAACAAGGAACTGACGTCGTTCATCTGCGACTATGTCCGCCTGATCATCATCGGCAATGCCCGCAGCCATGAGATCGAGGCGCTGATGGACGAGGAAATCAACACCATCCTCTACGACAAGATGAAGCCGTACCATGCGATCACCGCGATGGGCGACAGCTTCCCGGCCATCGGTATCGTCGCGGCCGTTCTCGGCGTCATCAAGGCGATGAGCAAGATCAACGAGTCGCCGGAAGTTCTCGGCGGCCTGATCGGCGCGGCGCTGGTCGGCACCATGCTCGGCATCTTCCTGTCCTACTGCCTCTGCAACCCGCTGATCTCGCAGATCAAGGTGGTCCGCACCAAGCAGCATCGCCTCTACATCATCGTCAAGCAGACGCTGCTCGCCTACATGAACGGCTCCGTTCCGCAGGTGGCGCTCGAATACGGCCGCAAGACGATCTCGGCCTATGAACGGCCCTCGATCGACGCGGTCGAGCAGGAAATGATGAATCCGGGCGGCGAGAACAAGGCGGCATGACGATGACCGAGCTCGAAACCAAACCCGCTCCGGCCATCGACTACGCCCTCCTGGCCCGGTTGACCGGCGCGCTCGGCGACCGAGCGACGCTCGCCAAGCTCTGCGCGGAATTCGGCGATCTCTACACCGAGTTCCTGCCCGACATCTTCCACAGCGAGACCGGCCTGACGATGGAAGTCGCCTATGCCGGCCACGAAACCGGCCTGATGAGCGAGCTCATCGCGGACCTGGGCGACAATGTCGTCCTGGCCGACA
The DNA here is from genome assembly GCA_943370615.1 of Rhizobium sp. Q54. GTDB lineage: Bacteria > Pseudomonadota > Alphaproteobacteria > Rhizobiales > Rhizobiaceae > Allorhizobium. Next base: position 116,400 of record CALRRQ020000009.1, on the reverse strand, counting down.
CGCAGTTGCGCAACTGGAGCCCGCATTTCGTCCTCGCCTGCGGCAACAGCTTCATCATCACGCTGATGGAAAACCTGCTCGGCGCGCTTCCCGAAACGATCGAGGAGCCGATCCATCGGCCGCTGTCGCGCATCGAGCTCGACCTGTCCTCCATGGTGTTCGACAAGATCGCCAACGTGCTGCGCTCCGGCGTCAACGCAGCCGGCGGCTTCGAGCCGCTGATCGACCGGCCGCACAATGCCGAAGACCGCCCGAAGCCGGAGAGCGACCACGTCGACCAGTTCGCCGCGACCATCAAGTTGCGCATCGACCTCGGCACCGTCTCCTCCGAATTCTATCTGGTCGTGCCGCAGAAGGCGTTGCTGAAGACGGTCGTGACGGTTCCGAAGTCGAAGAACCAGATGTCGCGCAACAAGAAGGAATGGGCCGAGCAGATCGCCGAACAGGTGCGCCGCTCGCAGGTCACGCTGCAGGCGAAGATCCGCCTGGAGACCCTGACGCTCAACACCATTGCCCGCCTTGCCGCCGGAGACGTCATCCCGTTCCGCGACAAGGGCGACGTCACGGTCGACGTCAGCGCCAATGGCAAGGAAATGTATCGCTGCGAATTTGGCCGCGCCGGAGAGCATTATACCGTGCGGGTCAAGGACAACATCAGCAGCGAAGACGAGATATTGAAACATTTGATGGGCTAAGCCATTTCGACGCGCCCCGGCGACAGGGCAGGTTGAGGCAAGTTTCAACGGGAATAATCAATCCATGGCTACGAAGAAGACACCTACTCTCGAAGACGACGCGCTGGCGATGCCCGGCAGCGATACCGATTTCGACCAGGCGATCGACGACCTGCGCGGCGTGCTGAAGAACGATGCCGAGGGAACACTGCCCGACATCGGTTCCGATTTCGGCGGCGGCCTTGACGACTTCGCCATGGGCGACGGCAAGGCCGACCCGCTCTCCGCGTTCGAAAGCGACTTCGGCGGCGGCGCGCTCAACGCTCCCTCGTCGGATTTCGGCGGCGGCGACGCGTTCGGCAGCAGCTCCTTCGGCGAGACGTCGTTCGGCGACACGTCCTTCGGCGCGGCACCCAGCGCCCAGGCCGAACCGGGCAGCGCGCTCACCGCCAATCTCGACCTCATCATGGACATTCCGATCGACGTTCAGATCGTCCTCGGTTCGAGCCGCATGCAGGTCTCCGGCTTGATGAATCTCGAAGAGGGCGCCATCATCGCGCTCGACAAGAAGATCGGCGAGCCCGTCGAGATCATGGTGAACGGCCGCCGCATCGCGCGCGGCGAGATCACGGTTCTCGAGAACGACGATACACGTTTTGGCGTCAAGCTGATCGAAGTGATGGGTAGCAAGATGTCCTGACCCGCTCCCAGGGCCAGAGAGGAAAGACCATGATGGACTTTGACGATTTCGGCGGCCCAATGACGGGCAAACCTCTGTCCCAGGCAGACAAGGCAGCCGCCGTGCTGCTGGCCATGGGCAAGGGTGTGGCCGGAAAGCTGCTGAAATACTTCACCCAGGCGGAACTGCAGACGATCATCGCCTCGGCCCAGACGCTGCGGACCATCCCGCCGGATGAGCTGCAGGGGCTCGTCAACGAATTCGAGGACCTGTTCACCGAAGGCACAGGCCTCATGGACAATGCCAAGGCCATCGAGAGCATTCTCGAGGAAGGCCTGACGCCCGAGGAAGTCGACGGCCTGCTCGGTCGCCGCACCGCCTTCCAGGCCTATGAATCGTCGATCTGGGACCGCCTGCAGGACGCCGATCCGGAATTCATCGCCAAGTTCCTCATGCGCGAGCATCCGCAGACGGTTGCCTACATCCTGTCGATGCTGCCGTCGTCCTTCGGCGCCAAGGTGCTGCTCAAGCTTCCCGAGAGCCGGCGCGCCGACATCATGAACCGAACCGTCAACCTGAAGGGCGTCAGCCCCAAGGCGGCACAGATCATCGAGAACCGGGTCCATGACCTGATCGCCGAGATCGACGCGGAGCGCAACTCGACCGGTTCGGCAAAGGTCGCCGAGCTCATGAACGAACTCGAAAAGCCCGACGTCGATACGCTGCTCAATTCGCTCGAATCGATCAGCAAGGAAGCCGTCAACAAGGTTCGCCCGAAGATCTTCCTGTTCGAGGACCTGCTGGCCATGCCGCAGCGCAGCCGCGTCATGCTGCTCAACGACATCTCCGGCGACATCCTCACGATGGCGCTGCGTGGCGCCAGCGCCGAGATCAAGGAATGCGTGCTCTCGGCCATCAGCCCGCGCTCGCGCCGCATGATCGAATCGGACCTGCAGTCGGGAGCCACCGGCATCAATCCGCGCGAAATCGCGATTGCCCGCCGCGCGGTCGCCCAGGAGGCCATCCGCCTCGCCAATGCCGGTCAGATCCAGCTCAAGGAGACCGAAGGCGACCAGCAGGCAGCCTGAGGCCCGAGCGACTGTTGAAAACCGAAGACTTGCAACGCCCGCCGATTGTATGCCAATCGGCGGGCGTTTAGCGTCTGGAAGCAATGGACGCAGTTCCGGGCGGCCGAACACGGGCGAACCGGCGCGTATCTGAATTCGGCCGGACCAGGCCGCGGGCGGACGAAGGCATCCGCCCTTTGTCCGCATTCCTGGCAGCGAGGGAGAAGGCGTGTCCGACGATCAGGACAAAGACAGTAAAACAGAAGACCCGACAGAGAAAAAGATGCGGGACGCGGCGGAGAAGGGGAATACCCCCATGTCCCGCGAAGTCCCGATCTTCGCCTCCGCCCTCGCCTTCTATCTGTATCTCGTCTTCTTCCTGCCGGCCGGCATGGCGCGCATGGCCGAGACCCTGCGCGACCTGTTCGAGCAGCCCGACCAGTGGACCATCAACTCCGCGACCGACGTGGTGTCGCTGTTCACCCATCTCGCCTGGGAGGCAAGCGCCCTGCTGCTGCCGGCGGTCGCCCTCATCATGCTGTTCGGGGTGGGATCGAACGTGCTCCAGCACATGCCGAGCTTCGTGCTCGAGCGAATCAGGCCCCAGGCCTCGCGCGTGTCGCTCTCCAAGGGCTGGGAGCGCCTGTTCAGCGTCACCGGCCTCGTCGAATTCGGCAAGTCGCTGTTCAAGATCATCATCGTCTCGACGATCATGGTCTTCGCGCTGAAGTCGGAATATTTCGGCACGCTCAACGCGATGTTCTCCGACCCGCAGGTCATCTTCGTCAAGTTCGCGACGATCATGAAGAAGATCATGATCGTCATCCTGCTGGCGACCTTCGTGCTGGCCGTCGTCGACTTCTTCTGGACGCGGCACCACTGGTATACCCAGCTGCGCATGACCAAGCAGGAAATCAAGGACGAGCACAAGCAGTCGCAGGGCGACCCCATCATCAAGGCGCGCCAGCGCTCCATCGCCCGCGACCGCGCGCGTCGCCGCATGATCAACAACGTGCCGCGCGCGACGCTGGTGATCACCAACCCGACTCACTATGCCGTGGCACTGCGCTATGTGCGCGAGGAAAACGAGGCGCCAGTGGTCATCGCCAAGGGCCAGGACCTCGTCGCGCTGAAGATCCGCGAGCTCGCCCGCGAAAACGATATCCCCATTTTTGAGGATCCGCCGCTTGCCCGCTCCATGTTTGCGCAAGTCTCGGTGGATAGTGTCATCCCGTCGATATTTTACAAAGCCGTCGCGGAACTCGTTCATCGGGTATACGCCGCGAAGGCGCAGAAGAGACGGGTGCGCTAACTGCGATGAAAAAATGCCCCTACACCACCCAGCGTGAACGCATCGTCGCCGAAGCGATCAGCCCTGTGGCCACCGAATTGCGCCTGCTTGACGCGGCGGACCTGATTTCCCTGCTGCGCTTCGAGCTCTACGGGAACATCGCGGATCTCGTCTCGTCGGCGGCCGAGCTGTATTTCCACCCGGGGACCGTCAATTTCGGCGCCGGCGGCGAATACCGTCTCGAATGGGGCGGCGTGCCGGAGGTCGTTCTCGACCTGGAGATCAAGCCGAAGGACGTGACGATCTATGCCCAGCTGAAGCTCGCCAACGAGCATGCCGGCATCGAGATCAACCACATCGCCTTCCAGCAGCCGTCGGGCGATCCCGACGAGAATACCCGCATGCTGGAACGCCGGCTGCGCGAGGCGCGCTTCGTCAAGTCGCGATCCGATTCGCTCTATTCGTGAATTGCGCGACAGCGCTCAGGTGATGTAGCCAAGGCGGATCGCCTTGGCGATCGCCTGGATGCGATTGACCGAATCGAGCTTGATCGTCGCCGATCCCAGATAGGCATTGACCGTGTGCACCGACAGCTTGAGGTGATCGGCGATCTCCTCACTGATGCGGCCGTCGCCCGCCAGTTGCAGGCAGGCGATCTCCCGCTCGCTCAGCGCTTCCGACGGCATGGCCCGGCGTTCGTCGAGCTGCAGGATCTCGGTCATCAGCTTGCAGCACCGGCCGTGCACGTCGAGAATCACCTCGCCGGGCAGGTCGACCGCGCCGGTCGTCGGGAACATCACATAGCCATTGCCGACGGCGCCGAGCCGCACCGGAAAGGCAATGCCCGAATAGGCCAGCACGCGCGCCTCCAGCTGCACGACGAAGGGCACGAAGTCGGACGCCTCGGCGAAGCTGTCGCTTTCCTTGGCGCTCCACAGGACCGGCAGGAGCGACGTCTCGATGTGGCTGAGCAGCGTTTCGCCATAGGCGGCGATGAAGGGCTCGCAGCCCATGCCGTGGGCCGCCGGCCAGTTCTCGTATTCGGCGGCCAGGCGCCGTTTCGACAGCATGCCGGCTCCGGTCACCCGCAGCACGGCAAAGCCACGCGCGTGAAGGGCACGCTGCAGCGACACCAGCTTGGGGAAGATGTCCGAACGGGACGTCACCTGCCGGGAGGTCGAGGCCTTCAGATCCTCCCTTACGGTTTCGAACGGCCCTTCCGGATATGCCATGCCTGCACTTCCCCTGGTTTTTCTAGACGAGATTGTTGCGAACCGCGTAGGCGATCGCCTCGGAACGCGTCTTCGTTGCCGTCTTGCGCATGACGCTGGTGATGTAGTTGTTGATGGTGTTGCGCGAGATGCCGAGGATCGTGGCGATTTCGTCGCTGGTCTTGCCCTCGGCGATCCAGAACAGACATTCGAGCTCGCGTTCGGTCAGCTCGAAGTCGCGATCGCTCTTCTGCGCCTTGCGGGTCGACAGGCTGACACAATAGCCGGTGAGCAGGCCGACCTCGCGGAGCAGCTCCGGCGACAGGACGAAGTTCTCCTCGAACAGCAGCATCAGCGCCAAGCGCGTGCGGCCGACGCTCACCGTCAGCGAACAGTACTGCCGACTGATGCCCGCCGGCACGGCGGCATCGTCGGGAAGCAGGCCGAATTTCGGCTGCAGCACCGACATGCACTTGTCGAGCTCCGTCGAGCGCGAATAGGTCGCCGCGATCTCGCTTTCCAGCCTTCTCACCAGATCGAAGGGCCAGTTGGACGACACGACGAAATCGAGCCCGTGCTCCTGCACCAGGTCGTAGCGCGCCAGAAGGAAATGGGAGGCGCCGACATATTCGCTGAGGACGGCGAGGCTGGCGCTCATGTGGCCGGCCTGCGAAGCGATGGCAAGCTTGCGGATCAGCTGATCGCGCGACGAAAGCCGAGGAAGAGCATCGGCCGCCACCGCAGGCGCCTTTCTGCCCCCGACCTTATCCCCGGATAGCTCCACGTCCATTCTGTTGCCCCCTCAAGGACGAAACTTTCGATCGCGTGGTCCGCGACAAACACCCGGAATACCGCCGTCCCCGAATGCCGCTTCGCTCGTTCTTGTCAGCTAACGAATCACAGTCATAGTAGAAGATAAAGAGCCAAAGATCACAGCCTCGAATCGTTGCACCCCAAACTTGTCGAATTCGGCGGTCTTGTGGCGGAGCACAGCAATTGAGCTGTGAGGTGTGTCGCGAGTGGCGCACTGAACGCAACTTTCCATCGCCCGGACCGGCGCCGTTCGACGCACAAAACAAAACCGCGCCGGGCGAGCCGACGCGGTCTTCTTTTGTCTGCGATCAGTATCAGGCCGCCTTGTCGATGGCCCACTTGCGGAGGATCTTGGCGGCACGCTCTTCCGAGATTTCCACCATGCGCGACAGCCGGCGTTCCGGACCTTCCTTGACACGGCGGTTGAAGCCGCCATTTGCGTCGTCGTCCATGGTCAGGAGGTCGTCGGTGCTGTCGAAGCCGAAGTCGGCGCCGAAGCCCTCCATCAGCGAGCTGCCGCTCGATGCGCCGCCCAGGGCCGGCGAGAAGTCCGGCAGTTCCAGGCCGGCCGCCTCTTCGGCACCGCCGGCGATCGCCGTTGCCGAGCCGCCGCCTGCGGCGCGGACCATCGGACGGATACCCATCCAGACGATCAGGAAGGATACGGCGACGAAGGCGAGCGAGTTGATGATGCCGCCCAGGTTGCGGTTCAGCGTTTCCATCAGGCTGGGGCCGGAAGCCGACTCCTGCAGCAGCTGGTTCTCGAGGAAGTCCATGGCGGTCAGGGTCACGAGGTCGCCACGCGCGGTGTCGAGGCCGGCGGCGGTCGAGACGATCTTCTGCATCTCGGCCAGATAGGCGTCGATCTTGGCCTGGTCGGCCGGTTCGCCGACCATGGTGGCGATGCGGCCCTTGTTGACGACGACGGCAACCGAGATCTTCTCGACGGTGTAGCTGTTCTTCACAGTCGCGACCGTCTTGCTGTTGATCTCGTAGTTGGTCTGCTCTTCCTTCTTGTCCTGCTCGTCGGAAGACTGCGGACCGCCGGTCGCGCCCTGAACGTCACCCTGCGGGATGTTCTGTTCGACGGTGGCGGCCGAATCGGCCTGCTTGCTCTGGGACTTCTGGTTTTCCTTGGTGACGCGGACCGAGCGCTCGACGCGCGATTCCGGATCGTAGATGGTTTCCTGGATCTGCTGCGTGTCGGTGTTCAGCTGGGCGGTGACCGACGAGCGGAAATTGTCCATGCCGAGGAAGGGCGCGAGCGCCTTGTCGATATTCGATTCGATTTCCTGCTGCACCGACTGCACGACGCCGAGCGAACGGCTGGCGGCGCCGCCGCTTTCGTCGCCCGAGGCGAGAAGCTGGCCGGTGGAATCGAGGATCGTCACGTCCTCGACGTCCAGACCCGGGACGGAGGAGGCAACCAGATGGCGGATCGACGCGGCGGCCTTGCGGCCGGTTTCGGTCGAGGCGCGCACCATGACGGAGGCGGTCGGCTTCTGGTCGCCGCGGCGGAAATTGCCGACATCGGGCATGACGATGTGAACGCGGGCGGCGGCAATGCCGCTGATCTGCTGGATGGTGCGGGCCACTTCGCCTTCAAGGGCGCGAACCCGGGTGACTTCCTGCATGAACGAGGTGAGGCCGAGCGAACCGACATTGTCGAACAGCTCGTAACCGGCATTGGCGCTGTTCGGCAGGCCGCGCTCGGCGAGCAGCAGGCGGGCCTTGCCGGTCATGCCGACGGGCACCTGGACGCTCTTGCCGTCGGTGCCGACCTCGAAATCGATGCCGGCTTCGGCAAGGGCGATGCTGACCTGATTGAGATCGGTCGTCTCAAGACCGACATAGAGGGTTTCGTAGGCGGGCTTGTTGACGAAAATCGCCGCGGCGATGACGAGCGCGAAAGAAACGACGGCGACACCGGCCATTGCCAGGAGCCGGGTCTGGCCCAGCGACGCCAAGTTCTTAAAGACTTGAAGTAATTGATTTAACAGATTCATTCTGTCTCGCACCATCAACAAGAAGGGTCTTGGGGCATTTGCCCTTGGCGAGACATTAGAAATCGAAACTTGTGCGAACGTTTCGTAGCGGGCGAAATGCCGAAGTCATTGCGGCAAATCGTCCCTGATGCGTGGGAAGTCCTGGTCGGGCGCCGGCGCCCGACGGTCAGAAGAAGTCGAAGTCGCCCGCCGCCTTGCTGAGCGGCTGGGAGTGGCCGTGGCGCAGGCCGGCGCCGAGTGCCTTCTGCATTTCGGCAAGCTTCACCAGGCTGAGCGCCGTGCTCATGTCGACCATCCATTCCGAGGGGATGGACCCGGTGATGGTGTCGATGAATTCGGCCAGGCCCCGCGCCTTCTGCACGGCAAGGTCGATACCCTGCAGCACCTTGATGCTGTCGGGATGTTCCAGCACGTTGGTGCCGCCAAGCTCGAGGAGCTGAGGCTCGATGCGCTCGATGAGATAGGCCACGTCGTGCAATTCCGACACTACCCGCATCATGATTTCCGGCAATGCCTCTTCCACGATAGCCTTCTCCGCCTTGTTTTCTTTTGGCATCCGGATTCCAATACTTAGAAAAATTCGATTGAACTCTCGACGGGCTTCGACACCGGCACGGGACGCTGTTCGAGCGCCACGGTCTTCTGGGTCTCCGCACCCGTTAGCGGGTATTGCCTTGCCCGACCGCTGACCGGCCAGAATTCCAGTTTTCGGCCATGCTCTCCGCCCGTCGACGAGCCGACCACCTTGATGCCTTCGTCGCGCAGGAACTGCATGGCGAAGGCCGCATTCTGTTCGCCGACATTCGAGAAGGTGGCGATCGTCTTGGCGCCGCCGAACACCTTGGCCTCGAGCCGCTCGCGCCGGGCGCCCTGCTTCAGCAGACCGTTGATCAGGAGTTCCATCAGATGGACCCCGTAGCGGGTCGCATCCCCGCCCCCGGATCCCGGGTTGGCCGAGCCGGGCAGCAGGAAGTGGTTCATCCCGCCGACACCCGCTATCGGGTCCCGCAAACAGGCAGCCACGCACGAGCCCAGGATGGTGGACAACACCGCGTTCGGGTCGCTGAGGACCTTGAACTCACCCTGGATAATATGCACGCGCCTGACTGCACTGTCCTCTGTCATTTCAGCGCTCCGAATACCGCCTCGATTGCGGCCTTCATCTTTTCGATCGTGAACGGCTTGGCGAGAACGTTGTTCGCGCCGAGCTGGGCGGCCTTCTGCACCAGCGCACGGTCACCCTGGGCCGTCAGAATGATGAAGGCGGCCTTCTTGGTGTTCGGGTTGGTACGGACGTGCTGCAGGAACACCAGCCCGTCCATCTTCGGCATGTTGAAGTCGGAGATGACGAGATGATGGGGCTGCTGCTCCATGATCTTCATCCCCTGCTCGCCATCGCCGGCGGCGGTGATCTGCTTGAAGCCGAGCTGGGTCAAGGCGTCACTCAACAGCAGACGGCTCGTCACCTGATCGTCGACGATCAGAACTTTGATTTTTTCGGCTAGAGACATTTATTCGATACCTTCTTTTCGGGCGGCAGTAAGTTTGAGGATTTCCTCCCCAATGGAACCAAGCGGCAATTGCTGCTCGACGGCGCCTAGTTCATGGGCGACGCGGGGCATCCCATAGACAACGCAGGTCTTCTCGTTCTGACCGAGGGTGCGCGCACCGGCGTGGCGCATCTTCAGCAGTCCGGAAGCCCCGTCGCGGCCCATGCCGGTCAGGATGACCCCCACAGCATTTCGGCCCGCCAGTTCCGCGACCGAATCGAACAGGACATCCACCGAAGGACGATGCCCGTTCACCGGCGGTCGATCGACCAGCCGGCAGCTCGGTGCGGAGGCATTGACCACCTGCAAATGGCGGTCGCCGCCTGGGGCGAGATAGATCTTGCCGATCTCAAGTCTGGCTCCGTCGGTCGCTTCCTCCACGACCGGGGCGCAGAGACGATTAAGGCGTTCTGCGAAACTTTTGGTAAACGTCGGCGGCATGTGCTGCGTAATTACCGTCGGCGGGCAATTGCGCGGGAATTTCTGCAGGACCGTGATCAGCGCCTCCACGCCGCCGGTGGACGATCCGATGGCGACGATCTTGCGACCGACCCTGAAATCGTTGGCCGGGGCCGGCGCTGCGGGGGCGGCCTTGACCACCGCCTGGTAGCGGTGCTGCGAGCGGGCAGCCGCCTTGACCTTTTCGGCGAGATCGCCGAACGGGCGGGAATCGCCCGGAACCGGCTTGCCGACGCAATCGAAGGCGCCGATTTCGAGCGCCGCGAGCGTCGCTTCGGCGCCGCGGTGCGTCATGGTCGACACCATGATCACCGGCATCGGCCGAAGCTTCATGATCTTGTCGAGGAATTCCAGGCCGTTCATGTTCGGCATCTCGATGTCGAGCGTCACGACATCGGGATTGAGCTGCTTGATGGCGGCACGGGCTTCCATCGCATCACCGGCCTGGCCGATGACATTGACCTCCGGATCGGAGTTGAGCACGGCCGTGATCAGGCCGCGCATGGTCGGGCTGTCATCGACGACGAGGACGCGGGCGGGGCTGGTCATGCGCGCGCCCCCACATATTTGCCGGTATAGCGGTAGGTCGTGATGCCGATATTGTCGAAATGGTTCTTCGAATCGCCCGAGACGCGCTCGGAATGACCGATGTAGAGGTGTCCGCCTTCCGGCAGCAGGCCGGCGAAGCGCGACCAGATGCGCTGCTGCGTCGGCTCGTCGAAATAGATCACGACGTTGCGGCAGAAGATGACGTCGAACTTGCCCTTGAAGGGCCACTGGGCCATCAGGTTGAGTTCGTTGTAGGTGATCAGCCGCTTGAGGCGGTCGTCGACCTGGAACTTGCGCCGTCCGGCGATCTCGACTTCCTTGAACCACTGCTTGCGCATGGCCGGCGACACGGTTTCCAGGGCCTGTTCGTCATAGGCACCCTGGCGGGCGATCGCCAGGATCTTCGGATCGATATCGGTCGCGAGGATCTTGAAGTCGTAGTCGAGCACGTTCGGGAAGGCCTGGAACACGGTCAGCGCGATCGAATAGGGCTCCTGCCCGTCCGAGCTCGCAGCCGACCAGATGCGGACGCGGCCGCCGGCCTTGGCGCGGGCGATCAGGCCCGGCAGAACCTCGTCGCGCAGATGCTCGAAATGATGGTTCTCGCGGAAGAAGCGGGTGAAGTTGGTGGTCAGGTGCGACAGCATTTCGCGCCGCTCCTGGGCCCCTTCCGGCGAGGCGACCAGGTTGCAATAGGCGCGAAACCCCGAAAGGCCCAGATTGCGGATGTGCTTCGACAGACGCGAATAGACGAGCGAAGCCTTGGATTCGTTGAGCGAAATCCCGGCATCCGAATAGATCATCGCCGCGATCTCGTTCAGGTCCCGGCGCGACAGCGGGTACTCGCCGCTGGCCAGAACCTCGTCATCCGAGTGGCGGGAAGATGTATTGATGGCAACCGTCATGCGGCCTCGCTTTCGGCGTCAGGGAACAGTGCACCAAGCTCGATGAGGCAGATCATCCGCTTGTCGATCGCGAGAATGCCGCGGGCATATTGCTTCTCGAGGTCGGAGGACACCTCCGGCGTCGGCTGTATGTTGTCGTCGCTGACCGTCAGGATGTCGGATACGGCCTCGACCAAAAGGCCGACCACCTTCGCGCCGACCTGGGCGACGATGATGACGTGCCGGGCTTCCGGTTCGACCGGCTTCATGCCGAGTCGGATCGAAAGGTTGATGATCGGCAGCACGGCGCCGCGCAGGTTGATGACGCCCAGGACGTAGGATGGCGAATGCGGCAGCGGGGTCGCGGGAGTCCAGCCACGGATCTCGCGCACCGACATGATGTTCACGCAGAACTCCTGATCGCCAATACGGAAGGCAATCAGTTCACGCGCTCCTTCGACCAAGTTTTTCACCGCATACGACATAGTACTAACCTGCGACAGCTAAAGACATTTCCTGTTTGAGCGACTGGCCGCGCGAGGCAGAGACGACAGCATCGACGTCGAGGATGAGCGCGACGCGGCCATCCCCGAGGATCGTTGCCGCGGCGATGCCGGGCACGTGGGTGTAGTTTGCCTCAAGACTCTTAATAACGACCTGACGCTGACCCTGGATGGCATCGACCATGAGGGCGCGCTGGCCGCCGCCTTCGGATTCGACCAGAAGGGCGACGCCGTCGATCGGGTTGGCCTGGGTATTGCGGAAGTTCAGGATCCGGCCAACATCGACGAGCGGGCAGAAGCTGTTGCGGATCGAGATGAGCCGCTGGTTGGCGCCGAAGGAATGGATGTTCTGGGCTTCCGGCTGGAGCGTTTCGACGATCGCGGTGAGCGGAACGACGAGCGTCTGGCCGGCGACCGTGACGACCATGCCGTCGAGAACGGCGAGCGTCAGCGGAAGGCTCATGGTGAAGGTCGAACCGTGACCCGGGCGCGAGGTGATCGAGATACGACCGCCGAGAGCCTGGATCGAGCGCTTGACCACGTCCATGCCGACGCCGCGGCCGGAAATGTCGGAGATCTTGTCGGCGGTGGAGAAACCGGGCGCGAAGATCAGGTTGTCGATCTCTTCGTCGGTCAGGTTGGCATCGGCGGCGATCAGTTCGTTGTCGATGGCCTTCTGCTTGACGCGCTCGCGGTTGATGCCGGCACCGTCGTCGACCAGTTCGATGACGATACGGCCGGAGCGATGCTTCGCCGTCAGCTTGATCGTGCCTTCCGGATCCTTGCCGGCGGCGGCACGCTTCTCCGGGCTTTCGATGCCGTGGTCGACGGCATTGCGGATCATGTGGGTGAGCGGTTCGGCAAGCTTGTCGATGACCGTCTTGTCGACTTCGGTGTTTTCACCTTCGGTGACCAGGCGGATCGACTTGCCGACCATGTCGGCCACTTCGCGAACGATACGCGACATGCGCTGGAAGACCGGCTTCACGGGCTGCGCGCGGATCGCCATGACCGAGTCCTGGATTTCGCGCGTCAGCTGCTGCAGTTCCTCGAGGCCCATGTTGATGGACGAGGTGCCGTTGTTGTCATTCTCGATGACGCTCTGCGAAAGCATCGCCTGGTTGATGACGAGCTCGCCGACGAGGTTGATCAGGCGGTCGACGCGATCGAGGTCGACGCGGATCGTCTGGCCGGCGGCGTTGTTGTTCTGCGCGGCGGCCGCGGCAGCAGCCGCGGCGGCGGCGGGGGTTTCCTTCTTTTCGTGCTTGGCGGCGCCGGCGGCGAGTTTCACCACGTTGCTGGCGGTTTCGGCCGCGTCGACGGCCTCCGCAACGGTGTCCTCGCCGGCGCCGTCGAGGATCGAGAGATCGAAGGGAACCGGGATCATCGGCGGCTCTTCGCCGGCCGGTGCGTCCTTGGTTTGCTCATGCAGCTTGATTTCGAGGTCGCAGTCCCATTCGGCGAATTCGAAGACGGTACGGATGCCTTCCTCGCCCTTTTCGGTGGTGATCTGGACCTTCCACGAGAAATAGGCGGCTTCCGGGTCCAGGTCGTCGAGCGACGGCAGGCTGTCCATGTCGCAGTGGATGCTCATCTCGCCGATGCGGGACAAGTCGCGCAGCAGCAGAGCGGCCTCGTTGCCCTTGGCGTAGAGTTCGCGACGCGGCTTGAACGACACGTCGAACGTCTGTGCGGTGACCGCGGGCGCACCGCCGAAATCATCGTCGAACGAGAACGGGATCGGCTGGAAGCCGCTGTCGTCGCTCGGCGCGGGGGCAGCCTTGGCAGCCGGCTTCGGGGCAGCTGCGACCGGAGCGGGAGCGCTGGCCTGCGGCAGTTCGCCGTTCGCCAGCGCCTCGAGTTCCTTCACCAGACCGCTGGAGCGGGACGGTTCGACGCTGCCGCCGTCGCGGGCGGCATTGGTCAGGTCGGCCAGAACGTCGGCCGACTTGAGCATGACCTTCATTACTTCAGGGCCAGGCTCGAGCTTGTTGGATCGAACGCAATCGAGAGTCGTCTCGAAGACGTGCGCGAAGGCCACCAGGTCATCCAGACCGAAGGCACCAGCGCCGCCCTTGATCGAGTGCACGGCCCGGAAAACGGCGTTGATCGTTTCCGGATCGTGATCCCCGTCATTCATTTTCAGAAGACCGGACTCCAGTTCGGCGAGCTGCTCCTCGCACTCCTGGAAAAAGATCTCTTTGATTTCGTTCATATCCATAGGAGAAATTCCCGGCTTAGGCGGTTACACGCTCGATGGCATCGATCAGTTTGGTCGGATCGAAAGGCTTGACGATCCAGCCGGTCGCGCCAGCCTGACGGGCGCGGTTCTTCTTTTCCGCGTCGCTTTCCGTCGTCAGCACGAGGATCGGAATGGCACGGTATTTTTCGTTGCGCCGGACACCTTCGATGAAGCCGAAACCGTCAAGGCGCGGCATGTTGATGTCGGTGACGATGACGTCGGGATTGCACTCTTCGAGGACTTCCAGGCCCTCGACGCCGTCTTCGGCCTGAATGGTCTCGAAACCCGCATTGTTGAGGGTAACCAGCAGCATGTTCCGGATGGTTCTGGAATCATCCACGGTAAGCACTTTTTTCTTCATTGCCGGATCTCCTTGGCGAGCAGATGATCTATGTTCACGCCTATCAGTTGAAGTGTCTTGAGGAAGGCATCGGAGGCCTTTGCGTAGGAGAACGGCTTCTTGTCCGCCTCCCATGCCTTGGCTCCAGCCACCAGGATCTGTACGCACTGGGCGCCGATACGCTCGACGCCGGAGGCATCGATCGCCAGTCCGCCGCCGCGCATGGACATGAGATTGGCCTTCAGGTTCGAGGCCTCGTTCAGGTCGAGCACAGCGGACAGTTTCAAGCTCTTCTGTTCGCCTTTCTTAGCAGCCATCAGTTCTTTCCTTGTCTTGCGGGCCCGCCGCAATCCGACCGTAGTGCTCGGGCGGCGGAACCCTTGTCCGCCTTCCCGATGGTCGCATTGCCCGCCCCAATACTTCCTGTGTATCTGAAGTTGGTAAACAATCCCCTCAACCTCCAAGTCCTGCGATATGGACCGGGAAGCCAAAATCGTCGTCGAAAGCACTATTTTCCGGATCGGACAGTGGAACGGCGGAGGAAGGTCCGCGCGTCGCCGCCGGTGAAACGCGGATCTGCGGGGCGGCCGGCATCGGCGCCCTCGACTGCCGCTCGAAATGGAACTCCCGGACCGTGCGCCCGAGCTCGAGAATGACGGTGTGGAGATCGTCCGAACCGTCGCTCGACCGGCGGGCGAAATCCGCGCTTTCGGCGACTTCGCCGCCGAGGCCGGAAACGATGCCCGCCACGGAGGCGAGTTCCCTCGCCTGACTGTCTGTCGCCTGGGCGATGTCCGAAACCGTATCGCTGATGCCGCCGACCTGGACGACGATGTCGCCGATGGCCTTCTGGGTCCGTCCGACGATGTCCACGCCGGTGTCGACCTGCGACTTGGTGGTGGCGACGAGGGCCTTGATCTCACGGGCGGCCTCGGCCGAACGCTGGGCCAGCGCGCGGACTTCCTGGGCGACGACGGCGAAGCCGCGGCCGCTGTCGCCGGCGCGCGCAGCCTCGATGCCGGCATTGAGCGCCAGAAGATTGGTCTGGAAGGCGATCTCGTCGATCGAGCCGATGATCTGGCCGATCTGTTCGGCCGAAGCCTCGATGTCGGACATGGCGGTGATCGCCTGGCCGGCGACCGTGCCGCTCGCCTCGACCGCCTTCTGCGTCACCGAGACCCGTTCCTCGGCCCGGCGCGTCTTTGCCGCGCTGTCGCGCACGCCGCCGGTCAGGGCTTCGAGCGAGCGGGAGGCATCGTCGAGGCGTGAGGACTGGCTTTCGGCCCGGCCGGCATAATCAACGGCAGCGCCGGCAAAGGCCTGCGTGCCTGTCTCGACCGTCTTCAGCTTTTCTTCCGTGCCGAGCAGCGCCGACTGCATCTGCTCGATCGCCGTATTGAGCGAGGCGGCAAGCTCGCCATAGTGTTCCGGCACATCGGCGGCAACGCGGGCGGTGAGGTCGCGGCCGGCAAGTGCGCGGAACACCGGGCCGAAGGTCTCCTCGACCTCCATGCGGTCGCGCTCCCGCTGGGCTGCGAGGTCGCGGTGGTGCTTGACCCGCAGTTCGTTGAACCGCAGCGAAACGGCGATCTCGACATCTACCATGACCAGCCGGACGATGGCTCCGACGAGATCGGCGATTTCGCGCTGCCGCTTGCGGTTGCCGGGCAGAAGGCCCCGACCGGCGAGATCGCCCATCACCGCCTGCAGCAGATGCTCCATGACCACCGCATGGCCGGCGATATGCCAGCGCGGATCGAGACCCATGCGGCTTTCGGTGTCGGAGAGTACCTTGACGCGTTCGGCATAGAGCGCGTCGAAGCGCGCATCGGTCAGAACATCCCAATGGGAGGCCAGCAGGTCGTGCAGGCGATCGAACTGGCGCTCGCTGGAGAAGTTGCGCGCAGCGTCCGGAAGGGTCTGCAGGCGCTGGAAGAGATCGCGGATGCCGGTCTTGAGGTTCGGCTCGAGAAGGTGGCGATAACGGCGCAGCAGATCGCAATCCGCGTCGCCAAGGCCGGCAAAGCGCAGCCGGTCGCGCAGGCTACCCGCCTGTGCGCTTGCCGCCCGATCTGCCGGCGAAACCTGCCCCACTGCCAATCCCCGCACACGGCCGCTTCGTGTTCGAAGGCGGCCAGTTTAACTTCCCCAGGCATGTCGACGAGATTGCGGATATGAGCGTGCCGAAGGCGGCGAGACAACCAGATCCGCTTTCACCGAAGATTGTTCCAGGAACCACTTCAATGAATGCTTCATACCGGACCGAAACCGGTACGACGGGACGGCGTCATGCCCGACGGAAACCTGCCTTGCGCAGATCCCACTCCGACGTATGCTTTAATCTGTATGGCTAATTTCTTGCGCGAAGGTTAATAAATCTTCAACAACTGGCACAAACCCCGGAAACGCAAGGGAAAACCCCGCCGATCGGGGTTGCAGGCACGGATTGCTGCGCGCCTGAGTGTAGTTGACCCTCACTGCGTTCCCTGAAGGCCGGAGAACAGCGGCAATCGCACGGTGAAACGCGCGCCGCCACCGGGTGCGTCGCCGACCGCGATGTCGCCCCCTTGCGCTTCCACCAGGCTGCGCACCACCGCGAGGCCCAGCCCGGCGCCTCCCGTCTTGCGGGCCCGCGAGGCTTCCAGCCTGACGAAGGGTTCGAACAGCAGTTCGCGATCCGCCACGGGTATGCCGGGTCCTTCGTCGTCCACCGTCAGCATGATCCACCGGTCCTCGACGTCGAGCACGACATGGGCGACGCGACCGTATTTGATCGCATTGCCGACGAGGTTGGAGAGGATGCGGCGCAGCGCCAGCCGGTCTCCGAGCAGCATGGCGGACGCCGCCGCCGGCCGGATCGCGAGCCTGCGGTTCTCGACCGGGATGTCGCTCTCGAGGATCTCGCTTTCGACGATCGGGGCGATCTCCAGCAGTTCCTCGTCGAGCGATCCTACGCCTGCCCGGCCGGCGAGCAGTGCATTGTCGAGCAACTGGATCATGTCGCCGATGTCGGCGATGGCGCGGTCGCGCTCGGCCTCGTCGGGGATCTGTTCGACCCGCAGGCGCAGCCGCGTGGCGAAGGTGCGCACGTCGTGCTGGATGCCGCCGATCAGCGCCAGCCGGGCCGCGATCATCGCATGGAGCCGCGCCTGCAGCCGCGCGAAGGCCTGGACCAGGGTGCGCGTCTCGGGCGCACTGAAGCGGACATCGGGAACCGGAACGGGCGCTGCCGCCGGATCCATTTCGTCGACGGCGGCGGCAAGGCGGCGCAGGGGCCGCAGCTCGCGATGCAGGACGAGGACGGCGATCACCGCGAACAGCGAGCCGAGCAGGCCGGCACCGAGACCGACGGGCAGGCCGAACCAGGTGACGAGAAACGGCGTGCGGGTTTCGAGGATGAGCACGTTGGCGCCCTCGAGCGCCACGGCGAATTCGATGGGATTGTCGTCGCCGCCGAACAGGCGCGGCATGCGCGAGCGCTCGCCGTTCCGCGCCAGCATGGTCACGGCCAGCAGGTTTTCACCCAGCGCCTTGCGATAGGGCTCGAAGCGCCCATCCGACATCACGTCGACGTCGATCCCGGCATTGGAACCCGCCAGGTCGTCCTCCAGCCTGAGTTCGAGAATGGCCGAGTTGAACGCCTGGATCAGCCTTGGGCGTCGTGTGGGCTCGGTCTGCCGGACGATGTCGACGATCGCCGCGACCTGTTCCGGCGCGGGAAGAGCGGTGGCGCTGCGCAGGTCGTTCGCCAGGTAGACGGACGAGAGCAGCATGACCCAGATCGCCAGGAGGGAGGCGCCGACGATGGCGACGAGGCGGGCGGAGAGGCCGATCCTGATCATCACGGCACCTGCCGGACCATCGCGGTCAGCAGGTAACCGTTGTTACGCACCGTGGTGATCAGCCCGGTGCCGGGGCTCGCCGCGTCCAGCTTCTTGCGAAGCCGCGAGACGAGGATGTCGACCGTGCGGTCGAAGGGGTCGGACAGGCGCCCGTGGGTCCAGTCGAGGATCTGGTCGCGCGACAGGACCCGGCGCGGACGCGTGACGAAGCAGGCGAGCAGGTCGAATTCGCTGCTGGTGAGGGATACCGGCGCGCCGTCGTCCAGGGTCAACAGGCGCGCGTCGAGATCGACGAGGAAGCGATCGAAGGCGAAGCGGCGGGTCGCGGCCGCACGCGGCTTCTGTCCGGCGCGGCGTAGCAGGGCGCGGATGCGCGCGAGCAGTTCCCGCGTGCCGAAGGGCTTGACGAGATAGTCGTCGGCACCGAGTTCGAGGCCGACAACCCGGTCGGTCTCGTCTCCCTTGGCGGTCAGCATCAGGATCGGGGTGTCCTGGTCGGCGCGGATGCGGCGGCAGAGGCTCAGCCCATCTTCGCCCGGAAGCATGAGGTCGAGCACGAACAGGTCGACGGGCGTCCGGCGCAGCACGACGTCGAGCTCCGCCCCGTCCTCGGCGAGTTCGACACGGTAGCCTTCGCGCCGCAGGAGATCGGCCACGAGCCGGCGGATATCGGCGTCGTCGTCGACAATCAGGATGGTCTGCGGCTGGCTGATCGGGTGGCTCGTCATGGGGCCAGAATGCGGGGAAGACCGTTCCCGATCAAGAGGTTCGAGCCCCTTGATACAAATTGCAACATGGCGGCTGCGCTTCGTTACGAAAGGACACCGGAACGAAAACCGGACCGTACATTCGAGCGCCAGTATCGGATCGTCATCACTTGCCGAGGCTCTTCGGCGCACAAGACGGGGATCGCATCATGATCAGGCAGTTTGCCACGACACCGAAGGAAGCAAAGCGCATCGGCACCTTCACCTGCGACCCGTCCCCCCATTCCCGCCAGGGCTGCCGCACAGACACGCGGCCGAACGGCGGGGCAACCTATCGTGAAGGCGCAGTCCGCTGGTGACCCCCCACCCGCCTTCATGATGCCCGGCGGCGGGGCTCTCTCCACTGAACCCGCCGCCGGGTCCGCCTCATCCGAACCAACAACCAACAGAAGGAACCGACCCGATGCCGCAATCCCTTACCCGCCGCCTGCCCGCCCTTGCGGCACTTGGCGCCACCCTCACCCTTTGCACCCTGCCCGCCCATGCGCAGACCCAGGCCACGCCCGAAATGCGTGCCAAGGCCTACAAGGTGATCCGCGTGTGCAAGGCCGACATCCAGCAGTTCTGCAAGGGCATCGAATATGGCGGCGGCCGTGTCGCCCAGTGCCTGCAGCAGCACGAGGCCTCGGTCACGCCGGATTGCCGCACGGCGCTCAGCGAGGCGATGACCAACTGATCCGGTCGTCCGGGAGGCCCACAGGAGGCGCTTCGGAACAAAGACTTGCGCCGCCCGTTTCCCCGCCAACCCAAGGAGATGGAACATTGGCGGCGCGAGCGATCTGGAGAGGCGATCTCGTCATTGGCGAACTCACGTGCCCGGTGGCGCTCTATTCGGCCGTCACCGCGCAGGAGCGCGTTTCGTTCCACATCATCAACCGCGATACCGGCCACCGGGTGCGCCGCGAATATTTTGACGCCGACACCGACCAGGGCGTCGACAATGACGATCTGGTCAAGGGCTATGAAACGAGCGAGGGCCAGGCGATCATCCTGACGCCGGACGAGATCCGCGACGCGGTGCCGGACAGCGACAAGACGCTGGAGATGGCGAGCTTCATTCCCTGCGACGGCATCGACACCGTCTTTCTCGAGCGGCCCTATTATCTGGCGCCCGGCAGCAAACAGGCGCTGGAAGTCTATGACCTGGTGCGCGAGGCGATGGCGGCGAAGGGCGTCGCGGCGCTGGTGCAGACCGTTCTCTTCCGCCGTGTGCGTTCCCTTCTGATCCGTCCGCACGGCAAGGGCATTATCGCCACCACGCTCAACTTCGACTACGAAGTGCGCCCCGCCAAGGACACCTTCGGCGGGATCTCGGCGGTCAAGATCGAGGGCGAGATGCTCGACCTCGCCCAGCATATCATCGAGACCAAGCAGGGCGAATTCGATCCGGCCGAGTTCGAGGACCGCTACGAGGAGGCGGTGATCGAACTGGTGAAGGCCAAGATCGCCGGTCGCAAGCCGAAACGCCTGCCGAAGCGCAAAGCCTCCAACGTCACCGACCTGATGGAGGCGCTGCGCAAGAGCGCGGGCGTAAACGGCAAGGACGAAGGCAAGCGCAAGGCCCCGGCCAAGCGCGCCAGCGATGCAGGAGCGAAGGCCAAGAGTGCCCCCAAGCGAAAGGCCGGCTGATCCATGTCGCTCGATCTCTACCGCCGCAAACGCGATTTTAAGGCGACGCCGGAACCGAAGGGCAAGGCGTCGCGCGCCCGGGGAGACAGTTTCGTCATCCAGAAACATGCCGCCCGGCGTCTGCACTACGATTTCCGGCTGGAGATGGACGGAGTGTTGAAGAGCTGGGCGGTGACGCGCGGCCCGAGTCTCGTGCCCGGCGAGAAGCGGCTTGCCGTTCACGTCGAGGATCATCCGCTCGACTATGGCGACTTCGAGGGCACCATCCCCAAGGGCCATTACGGCGCGGGAAGCGTGATCGTCTGGGATAGCGGCCGCTGGACGGCGATCGGCGATGTGAAGAAGGGCTACCGCAAGGGGCACCTCGAGTTCGAGCTGGAAGGCGAGAAGCTTTCCGGCCGCTGGCATCTGGTGCGGATGGCCGGCCGGCAAGACGATAGCCGCGAGAACTGGCTGCTGATCAAGGGCGAGGACGAGGCGGCGCGCGGCGAGGACGATCCCGACATTCTCGAGGAACGGCCGGAATCGGTGAAGACCGGTTTGCAGATCGAGGAGATCGGCGGGGATGCGCCAGCGAGAGCCAAACGCTCCTCCCGCAAGCCGGCGGCGGCCAGGCGCGCGACCGCCGAAGAGACGGAAATGCCGTCGCCCAAGGATGTCGCCCCCGGCGAGATCAAGGGAGCCACGTCCGCCGCAAAGCCTGAATTCATCGAGCCGGCGCTGGCGACCGCCGTCAAGACCGTGCCGAAGGGCAAGCGTTGGCTGCACGAGATCAAGCTGGACGGCTATCGCATGCAGGCGCATCTGGCGAAGGGCAAGGTGACGCTGCTGACGCGCACCGGGCTCGACTGGACCGAGCGCTTCGGCAAGGCGATCGGCAAGGCCCTCGCCGCGCTTCCCGCAAGCGAGGCGGTCATCGATGGCGAGGTGGTGGTCGAAAACGGCGCGGGCACCAGCGACTTTTCCCTGCTGCAGGCGGACCTCAGCGACGGCCGGACCGAGCGTTTCGTCTTCTATGGCTTCGACCTCCTTTATCTCGACGGTTTCGATCTGCGCCCGGCAGCGCTCAGTGCGCGCAAGGCGGCGCTGGAGAGCTTGATGGAAAAGGCCGGTCCTCCGCTGAAATTCAGTGATCATTTCGACGAAAGCGGCGACCTGGTGTTGAAGCATGCGTGCCGGCTGAGCCTCGAGGGCATCGTCTCCAAGGTCGCCGACGCCCCCTATCGCTCCGGGCGCGGCCGCGACTGGGTGAAATCGAAGTGCTCTGCCCGCCAGGAAGTGGTGATCGGCGGCTACGTGCCCTCCACCGTCACCAAAGGGGCAATCGGCTCCCTGGTGATGGGAACCCATGACGAAGGCAAGCTCGTGCATATCGGCCGCGTCGGCACCGGCTATACCGAAGACGTGGCGCGCCGGCTGATGCGCACGCTCGAGCCGTTGCGCCAGGAGAAGAGCCCGTTTGCCGACAAGCTCACCGGACTGCAGAAGAAGGACGTCGTCTTCGTCCGGCCGGAGACGGTCGCCGAGATCGAATTCCGTGGCTGGACGGCGGATGCCCATCTGAGGCACGCTTCGTTTCGCGGCCTGCGCGAGGACAAGGCCGCGCAGGATGTGGTGCGGGAGAGCGAGATGAAGACCACGCCGGCCGAGCCGAAGCGGACCGTGAACCTGACGCATCCGGACCGGGTCTACTGGCCGGATGCCGGAGTGACCAAGGCAGGGCTTGCCGATTACTATGTCGAGGTCTGGCCGAGAATGGCGCCCTTCGTCGTCAACCGACCGCTGGCGCTGCTGCGGTGCCCGGAAGGCGTCGGCGGCAGCTGCTTCTTCCAGAAACATGCCTGGCGCGGCATGCGCAAGGATATCCTGGTCGCGCCCGACCCGACCCAGCCGGACGAAGAACCCAATGTGGTCATCCGCGATCTGGACGGTCTGCTCGGCCTGGTGCAGGGCGGCGTGCTCGAAATCCATCCCTGGGGTGCGACGCTCGACGCGCTGGAAAAGCCCGACATGGTCAATATCGATCTCGATCCGGGTCCGGGCGTGAGCTGGGAGCGGGTGATCGCCGCGGCCTTCGAGGTCCGGAAGCGGTTCGAGGCCATGGGCCTGACCGCCTTCGTCAAGACCTCGGGCGGCAAGGGGCTGCATGTCGTGGCGCCGGTGAAGCCGAAGACCGAGTGGCCCGAGGTGAAGGCGGCGATGAAGGCGCTGGCCGACGGCATGGCGAAGGACAGCCCGGCGGACTATGTCTCGACGGTGAGCAAGGCGAAGCGCAAGGGCAAGATCCTCATCGACTATCTGCGCAACGGACGCGGCGCCACGGCAGTCGCACCCTATTCGCCGCGCGCCCGCGATGGGGCGCCGGTGTCGATGCCGCTGTCCTGGGACGAACTCGGCCCCGAGATCGGACCGGCGCATTTCACCATTGGCAATACGATCGCCCGGCTTTCCGGGCTGGCGCAGGATCCATGGGCCGATTTCCGTGCGGCCGAGGCGGTTCTGCCGCCGGCGAAAGCGACGAAGCGAAAGTCCCGCTAGCGCTTGCCGGAGGGCTTCTTCTCCGAAGCGAGGCTCTTGCGCAGCGCCGACATGATATCGATCACGTTGTCGCTGCGGGGCGGCTCGGACTTTTTCGGCGGGGCTTTTGCCTTGGTCGACTTCTTGCGGGCCTTGATGATGGCGTGCAGCCGGTCCTCGACCGGATCCTCGACCAGGCTTGGCGACCATTTTTCGATCCGCTCGCCGATCAGCTTCTTCATCATCGTCAGGGCCCGGGCGGAGGGTTCCTCCTTGCCGGCGTCGCCGAAAAACTCCTCGCCGCCGCGCACCTCGTCGCCGTAGCGCAGCGTCCAGGCGAGCATGCCGCGGTCGCGCGGCAGGAGCAGCACGGCATGTTCGCGCCGGTAGAGCACGACGCGGGAAATGCCGGCGGTTCCGCTCTTCGCCATCGCTTCGCGGATGACCGCAAAGGCTTCTTCGCTCACCTTGTCGGCCGGGGCCAGATAATGCGGCGAGTCGTACCAGATCCAGTCGATCGACGAAGCCGGAACGAAGCGCTCGATGTCGATGGTCCGGGTACTCTCCAGCGCCACTTCGTCCAGTTCCTCGTCTTCGAACAGGACGTAGTCGCCCTCGCCGCGGGCATAGCCCCGCATCTGGTCCTCGTCGCCCACGGGCTTACCCGTGACCGCATCGACATAGCGGCTGACGACGCGATTGCCGGTCTGGCTGTTGATGTTGTGGAAACGAAGCTTGGAACTTTCGGTGACGGCCGGCGTCATGGAGACCCGGCAGGTGACCAGCGACAGCTTCAGATAGCCCTTCCAGAACACGCGCTGCGCCATGAATGTCCTCTCCCTCGCCTGCCGGCTGCACAAATTTTCATCCGTTTTGCCGGTCAACGCCCCATGAACCAAGGGGTTCCGTGCAGTGCAATAATTTCGTCGGTTGCGGCCGGAACCGTTTGCCGGTGCACCGCGTTCGACACATGGCGATGAGGGAGACCAGATCATGGACGACTACGACACCGAGTGGATAGCAAGACGAGCCTACACGCTTTGGGAAGAGGAAGGCCGCCCCGACGGTCGCCATGACCATCATTGGCAGCAGGCGGTCGAGGCCTATGAAACGCTCCGGGCAAGCGCGAACGCCACGACGTCGAACGCGCAGCGCCGCATCAGGAAAGCGCGCGACAGCACGCCGAGCAGCCCCCCCGATACAGCAGCCGCCGCCCAGACGCCGTCGTCGTCGCGCAGCGCTCGCAAGGGATAGCCGCCATGGGCACGATCAACATCGCCTCGACCCTTCCCGGCTCGCAGCTCCTTCAGCGGCTGAGGGACACAATCCGACCCGTCGAATCCGAAGCCCTCCCCTCGGCACCTGCGCGGCCGCGCCTCAAGGTCCTGGCGGTCGCCTCGGAAATTTATCCGCTGGTCAAGACCGGCGGCCTTGCGGACGTGACCGGGGCATTGCCCAAGGCTCTGTCCGCCTTCCGCATCGATACCCACAGCCTCGTCCCCGGCTATCCGGCGCTGCTCGACATGGCTCGCCGCTGCCCGCCGCTGATGGAGTTCGACAACCTGCTCGGCGAACGGGCGACGCTGCGCCATGTCGAGATGCATGGCCTCAGCCTCTTCGTGCTCGATGCGCCGCAGCTCTACGACCGCGACGGTGGTCCCTATGTCGATCAGCATGGAACGGACCACGGCGACAACTGGAAGCGTTTCGCCGTGCTGTCCCTTGCCGCGGCGGAGATCGCCGCCGGGGCACTTCCCGGCTGGAAGCCGGATCTCGTTCACACCCACGACTGGCAGACGGCGCTGACCTCGGTCTACATGCGCACTATGGGCTGCGTCGTGCCGGTCGTTCTGACCATCCACAACCTGGCCTTCCAGGGGCAGTTCTCGGCCGACCTGCTCGGCGCCATCGGCCTGCCGCCGAGCGCCTACGGCGTCGACTGCATGGAATATTACGGCGACATCAGCTACCTCAAGGGCGGCCTGATGACGGCCGACCACATCACGGTGGTGAGCCCTACCTATGCGCGGGAGATCCTCACCCCGACCTTCGGCATGGGACTGCACGGCGTGCTGCGCAAGCGCATCGACCGGCTGCAGGGCATCGTCAACGGCATCGACCAGGATGTGTGGAACCCGGCTGCGGACGCCTACTTGCCCGTCCCCTATGATGCCAAGACGCTCCGCAACAAGAAGAAGAATACGCCCGCGCTTCTCGAGCGCTTCGGGCTGGAGCCCGGCAACGGCCCGCTCTTTTCCGCCGTTAGCCGCATGACCTGGCAGAAGGGCATGGACATGCTGGCGGAGGTGGCAGACGAAATCTTCCATGCCGACGGAAGGCTGATCGTGCTTGGCCAGGGCGACCACGAGATCGAGGCGGCCCTTCGCCAGACTGCGGAACGCTACCCGGGGCGCATGGCCGTCTCGATCGGCTATGACGAAGAGACGGCGCATCTGATCCATGGTGGCTCCGACGCCATCATCCAGCCGTCGCGCTTCGAACCTTGCGGCCTGACGCAGCTCTACGCGCTTCGCTACGGCTGCGTGCCGGTGGTGTCGCGCACGGGCGGGCTGTCGGAAACGATCATCGATGCCAATGACGCCGCGCTCTCCGCCCGGGTGGCGACCGGCTTCCAGTTCCATCCGGTGACGGCGGAAGGGCTGCGCCATGCCATCCGGCGGGCCTGCAACGCCCACCGGGATCCGAAACACTGGTCGCGGCTTCAGTTGCGCGCCATGCGCGCCGACTATTCCTGGGACCGCAGCGCAGGCGCCTATGCCGCCGTCTACGAGCGGCTGGTCGCCACACCTGAAGGCGCGGTCAACTGATCGGCGGATCGACGTTCAACGCAAAAGGCCCGGCTGAATGCCGGGCCTTTTCCCATGATGGATATCGTTTTTCCGAATGCGGTCAGTCGGTGGTCGTGCCGTTGCCCTTCACCTGGCTTTCGCCACCCGTGCCCGTGTCAGGGGTCGGGTCACGATCGGTCGTCGTTGCCGGAGCGCTTTCCGTCGTCGCGGGCGCGGAATCGCGCTGGTTCGACCTCTGGTCTTCGCCGCGCCTTGAGCACGGCCGCCATCAGCAAGAGAAACAGGGCCTTCTTCACCTCCACATCTCTTTGGTCGGGATGTCGGCATGGTTGGCATCGCGCATCGCAATGCTGCGCTCAAGTGCCGCCAGGTCCTCGCCGTCGGCGGGCACCGGATCGCCGGCGATCGCTTCCAGCACTTCGGCCTTCAGCGCGCCGTGGCGGATCGCCCAGCGGAGCGTTTCGCGCGTCTGCCGCTCGGCTTCGAGCTGCGCATAAAGCGCGATGATCAGCCGATCGCGGGGATCGGGATGCCGCCGCCAGCGCGGCGGCCGAACGGTGTCGGTCACGGTGCAATCTCCTGGGTGGAATTTTGTCTGTCCTGGAGAAGAAACTTTTCCGCCGCTCCATTGTTCCCTTACGCGGGTCTTAGGCCCAACATGACGACGTAGACAAAGGAGCGAGAGATGACCGATCTTCCGAGACAGGAAATCGAAGGCAAGCTGAACGCCCACCGGGAGATCCTCGTTTCCCTGCTGGCTGCGGCCATGATCGGGCCGGATACGGTTGCCGGCGTCGTGGAGAATCTCGAACAGGACCTACTGCCGGCGGACGGATCCGAAGACCCTGGCCTCACCCCATCCGCGGGTTATGCATCGGGTGCTGAAAAATCCGACGAGATCCGCGCCATTCTCGGTGCGGCAAGGGAACGGGCCACCGCCATCCAGCGCCTCGCTGGCGAGATGCCGAGCGGTCACTCTCTTTAATCGATCTTTCGCGATGGGTTATTCGTGACCGGAATGATCGGTGGGATCGTAGTTCATGTCCCAATCCTTGGGCGGGTTCTTCTTTCCCGGCGGCCATTTGTTGACGGTCGCATCCTCGGAGCCGGTGATCACAGTCGGCTTGGCGCTCGCCACACCGCTGTTATCGCCGCCGTGCTGGGTGCCGACGAACTGCGGCTCCGCATCCTTGCGGATGTCGCCGGCTGCATCATAGACGTAGTTTTTCTTTCCCATGGGAATATCGCTTCGATCCTTTGGATGGATCGCCTCTTGTTGGACGGTTGCGCCTGACCGGGCGCATCAAGTCAACAAACAAGCGAGGGCAAAGGTTCCGGGGTGGAGACGCGTGATGCCCTAGGGGTGATCGCCGTGGGCGAGCGGGTTCTCTATGGCCGAGAGCGGGGCGATCAGCGACCAGCGCAGGCCGCTTTCGTCGAAATCGATGATCACCTTGCCGCTGAAGGCTGCGGCGGCATGGCGCTCGATGACGGTGGAGCCGAAACCCTGGCGCGACGGCTTCACGACCGTGGGGCCGCCGGTTTCCAGCCAGCGCAGGACGAGTTCCTTGGAACCGTCTTCGCCGGCGCCGACGTCCCATTCGATCATCACGCGCCCTTCGGGCACGGACAGGGCTCCGTATTTCACCGAATTGGTGGCGAGCTCATAGAAGACCAGGCCGAGATTCTGCACCGCATTGGCATTGGCCAGCAGGTCCTCGCCGCGCGTCTCGATCCGGCCCATGGAGCCGGTGACCGCCGACAGCTGCAGCTCGATCACAGTCGATAGGGGAATGCCGCCCCATTGCTGCCGGGCCAGCGCCTCGATCGACTGCGCGAGCCCCGCCAGCCGGCCGCCGACGGCCCGCTGCAACTCATCGACGCTTTCGGTGCCGCGGGCCAGCTGGCGCAACATCGCCTGCACGAGGGACAGGATGTTCTTGGTCCGGTGGACCAGTTCCTGGAGGATGAAATGCACGCGCTCTTCCGCTTCGGCGCGATCGAAGGAGGCGTTGGAGAGAGCGATGGCCACCTGGTTCGCCTCGGTCACCTTGGTCATTTCCGGCGCGACGATCTCACCGCGGCCGATGCGTTCCGCCATGCCGGCGATCTGGCGGATGGACCGGCGCAGCTGGTGGGCCGCGAGCAGCACGATGCCGAGGCTGAGGGCGAGCAGGGTGACGCTGCCGTAGAAGAGACTCTTCCAGGTGCTGGCAAGCGAGGCCTGAGCGCTCGCCACGGGACCCCAGAGAGCCACGCGCCATGGCCATTCCGCCACCCGCGCATAACCCATCATCACCCGCTCGCCGTCGATCGTGGTGGCAACGGCGTTGTTGGAGCCGGTGATCAGCCGGGTCAGATCGGCCGGAAAGGCGCCTCCGGAGGGAATATTGCCCGGTCCGTTCGAGACGATGACCTTGTCGTCGGCATCGATCACGGCGGCCGACCAGCCGGGCGGCAGGATGTCGGTCGACGTCATGCTGACCATATCGCCGGCGTTCTGGGTCAGCACCAGCGCCGCGCCGGGCGTGTTCGGACCCGGTGACGGCAGGGGCATGATGAGATTGAACACCCATTGCTGGCTGGTCGCGCCGAAGAAGACGCCCGACACCTCGATCTTGCCGGAGGCGAGCGCTGCCTTGAGCGTTGGGATGTTCGACATGGGCTTCAGCGGCGCGCCGTAGGGCACGCGGGTATTGAGCAGCTGCTTGCCCTCGGCATCGACCAGCAACACATAGAGCGAGCCTGCGCCGAGGCTCGAAGCGGTGCGCTGGTGAAAGGCGCCGAGATTTCCCGAGGTCAGTTCGGCCGCGCCCGACAGGAGACGCAGCGTCGTCGACATGTCCTCCAGCTTGCGCTCGAAATTGCGGCTGATGGTCTGCGCATCCTGGGCCGCTTCGTGGCGAAGGGCCTCATATTCGCTGCGCTCAAGCTCGGAGAGAAGGAAGATCACGAAGGCGAGCAAGGGCAAAGTCGCGAGGATTGCCATCGCGACGAGATAGGCCCCGATCGATGCTGTTGGGAACAGGCGCACCAGCCTACCCATGCGTGCGCCACATCCTTGCCCGGTTTCCCGATGCGGGCCGGCCTTCGTCGCGCGCCATCGTCCGCCCTCCCACTCGCAAGACTTCTATCTCATTGACTAATATAGCAGGTCTCGGACGATGCCAACCGACCACTGCGGCTGCGGCAATATTATCCTGCCGCTTCAGCCCCCTCATGGACAATCGGCGCGCGTAATTCCACCCGGAATGCCGGCCGCAAGAACAGCGGATCGGACAGTGCGCTGTGGCCTTTGCACGCCATGCTTCCCCTCCCCGTTCGGCAAGATCCGCGGCTGGACGATCCGTGGCGGCCGCCGTCTCCAAACCAAAAACCTCCGTCGTGCCGGCGAACCAAAAGGCGCCTCGCGCGTTAGGGCGCATACGCCGCCCAAGGAGGACACCATGGTATTCAAGCCGCAACGCTTTCACGACGAGAAGCCGGTCGTGGAACTCGAGCACCAAAACGAAGAACCGCTGGAGACTGCGGTCGCCCGCCAATTGGCGATTTCGCAAGGCATGGACGCGTCCCGCCTGACGGTGACCGCGTCGGGCTCCACCATCTTTCTGTCCGGCACGATGACGGACGAGACGGAAATCGACCGCGCGCTCGAAATCGTGCTGGCCGTGCCGGGGGTCGAGAAGATCACCCACGATCTCCAGGTCGGCTGAAGACGAACGCGCCCTGTCGTCAAACGACCCAAACGAATCGACCCCAGCCATCCGCGCGGATGGCTGGGGTACGCGTTTGAACGGCAACCACCTGCGTGGCATGGTTTAGCGGGCCTCGGCCGCACCCGAGACCTGACGCGGCAGGCAATAAATCGAGACATCGCCGATCCGCTGCATGCGGCCGTTGAGACCCTGCTCGCGCAGGATCATCGCACGGCGCTTTCCCATGCTCTGCATGTGGCGGTGCGCTGCCTCGACGGCGAGCCGATAGCTCGGATAGGCCGGCGACTGGCCGCCATCGGAGAGAAACACCCATCCGTTCGCGTGTGGAACGACATCGCAATAGATCTCAGCCATGACGAACTCCTCCTTTATCCCTCAAACGAGGAAGACGGGCGGAGGGTTCCCGCTCCCGGAGAGTTTTTTTCTCTCCGATCAGGGTGGAAGCTACCGGGACAGGGCAGCCCTGAGGCGCGGGGCGGCGAAATCGAGGAATGCCCTGAGCTTCAACGGGATCAGCCCCTGCGACAGGTGAACGAGGTGGACGGGCGTGGCCGGCTGTTCGAACGCCTCGAGCAGCGGCACGAGCAAGCCGCCCTCCACCGCACGCCTCGCCTGATAGGACATCACCCGCGTGATCCCGAGGCCGGAGACGGCCGCATCCACCGCCGCCTCGGCGGTGTTGACCGACAATCGCGGCCGCACCGGCACGGAGAATTCCTGCCCGTCTTGCTCGAAGGTCCAGGACTGGGCCGACAGGATGCCCTCGAAGGCGATGCAGCCATGGGCGGCAAGGTCGCGCGGATGCAGCGGCACCGGATGGCGCAGCAGATAGTCGGGGCTGGCATAGACGGTGCGGCGGATCGAACCGAGCCGGCTAGCGATCAGATTGCCTTCCGACAGCGGGCTGATCCGCAGCGCCACGTCGATATGCTCGTCGGCGAGGCTGACATTCCTGTCGCTCATCGTCAGCCGCATGTTGATGTCCGGGAAGGCCTTGAGGAATTCGGTGATCACCGGCAGCACATGCAGCCGGCCGAAAACGATCGGGGCCGTCATGGTCAGGTCGCCCTTCGGCGCCAGATATTCGCCGGCGGCCCGCCGTTCGGCCTCCTCGACCCGGCCGAGGATCTCCCGGGCTGCGCCGACATAACCTTCGCCGGCCTCGGTCAGCAGGATCCTGCGGCTGGTGCGGGTGACGAGGCGAACGCCGAGATGCGCTTCGAGCTCCGAAATCTTTCGGCTGACGGTCGGCAGCGGCGAATGCAGGGCGCGCGAGGCGGCCGACAGGCTGCCGCCTTCGACGACCGCCAGGAGAACCCGCATGGCATCGAGCCGATCCATCGCTCATTCCAATAATCGAGAGGATAACTTCCGAAACCCCTATCTACTACAGGAAATCGGAACCCGCTAGTCCTTGGCACGTCCTGAAACCGCCCCTGCAAAGTCCAGCCAAGGAAACAGTCATGAAACTCTATCACTATCCACTCTCGGGCCACGCCCACCGCGCCGTGCTCTTTCTCTCGCTGCTCGGCGTGAAGGCCGACCTTGTCGAGGTCGACCTGCCGAACGGGGAACACAAGTCGCCGGAATTCCTGATGCTCAATCCGTTCGGCCAGGTTCCGGTTCTCGAAGACGACGGCGTGGTGGTCAACGACTCCAACGCCATCCTCGTCTATGTGGCGACCAAGCTCGGCCGCAAGGACTGGCTGGGCGACGACCTGGGGACGGTCGCGAAAGTACAGAAATGGCTGTCCGTGGCGGCCGGCGAGATTGCCTATGGTCCGGCCGCGGCGCGTCTGATCACCGTCTTCGGGGCGAATTTCCGCGCGGACGAAGTCATCGCGCGCGCCCACCGCATTCTGAAGCTGATCGAGGCGCAACTTGCCGCGCATCGCTTCATCGCCGGCGACCGGCCGACGATCGCGGACGTCGCCCTCTACAGCTACATCGTCAATGCGCCGGAAGGCAATGTGGACCTCGCGCCCTATGGCGCGGTGCGCGACTGGCTGGCGCGGATCGAGGCCCTGCCGGGCTTCGTCGCCTTTGCCAAGACGCCCGCCGGCCTTGCCGCCTAGCGGTCAATCGGCGGCCGGGGCTGCCCGGCCGCTTTTCTCACAGGAGGCGACCATGGTCGACGACTTCGAAAGGCTGGTCTCGCCCTGGCATCAGGGCGAACTGGAACTGCAGCGCGCCGCCGGCGTTGCCGCGCAGATGGATCCGATCGGCCGCAGGGTGCTGCGTCCCTTCCTGCTCGACCAGCACCGCGAGTTCTATGCCCTTTTGCCCTTCATCGTCATCGGCGCCGTCGACCCCGAGGGGGCGCCCTGGGCAACCATCCGCGCCGGCGCACCGGGTTTCCTGCATTCGCCCGATCCGCTGACGCTCGATGTGGCGGCCCGGCGCGAGCCGGCGGATCCGGCCGAACGCGGCATGGAGGATGGCGATGCGGTCGGCCTCGTCGGCGTCGATCTCGTCACCCGCCGGCGCAACCGGCTGAATGGCATGATCCATCGAAATTCGGACGATCGATTCACCGTCCGCGTCGAGCAGAGCTTCGGTAACTGCCCGCGCTACATCCAGAACCGAAACGTCAGCTGGGTCCGCGACCCCGCGTCTCCGTCCCCGGCGACCACGGTCGTGTCGGATCGGCTGGACGACGGCGCGCGCCGGATCATCGAGGCGGCCGATACGTTCTTCGTCGCTTCCTATGCGGATCGCGGCGATGCCGGGCGGCAGGTCGACGTCTCGCATCGCGGCGGCAAGCCGGGTTTCATCCGTATCGGTCCCGATGGCGGCCTCACCGTGCCGGACTTCAACGGCAACCTGTTCTTCAACACGCTCGGCAATTTCATGGTCAATCCGCGGGCCGGGCTGCTGTTCGTCGATCACGAGACGGGCGGGATGCTGCAGGTGACGGGCAAGGTCGAGGTCATCCTCGATTCGCCTGTTATCGCGGCCTTTGAAGGGGCGGAGCGGCTGTGGCGGGTGGTGCCGGAGAAGATCGTCTGGCACCCGGATGCGCTGCCGCTCCGCTGGACGTTCGCCGAGGGCGGGTTTTCGCCGAGCAGCCTCGCGACCGGCAGCTGGCCCGAGGCCGACCGCAGGCTTCGCGCGGCTGATGCTCAAGGCCAGGGATAGTCGGCGATGGCCGCACCGCCGGTCTTCAGCCGCTCGACGATCTGGCGTCGAAAGGCGACCACGTCGCTCACGGGAATGGTCTTGCGTCGCGTCACTTCGGCTTCGGTGAACGGTTCGATGCGCGACGGGTCGCCCCATTCGTCGATGACGTAGTTGAGGACCGCAGCGATCTCGGCGTCGTTCAGGCCCGTCGCCACGACGCCCGGCACGTGCGTGATGTAGGTTCGTCCGTCATTGTCACCGGCAAAGGCATCGATATAGCCGGGCAGCGCCGGAATGCCGGCGCGCGGCAGGCCGGTGCCGTCCCGGTCGTGGCAACCGGAACAGCGCAGGAGATAGTTGAACTTGGCGGAATGGCCATCGGCCGCGGCCGGCACGGTGGATGACGAGAGGCAGCAGGCGACAATCAGGCTTTTCCAAAACGTGAGGCGACGCATCTCATTCCCCCTTGCGCAGGGCGCGCAGTTCCTTGTGGCTCGGCGGCACGGCAAGCGCCGCCTCGACTTCGGCCTTGTCGGGCCCGGCCGGCAACCCGTTGAGATCCTTGAGCACATAGGTCGCTATGGCGACCAGATCGTCGGCTCCCAACTCGGCCTGGGTCGGCATCACCAAGCCGACATAGTCGACCCCGTTCGCCGTGATCTTGCCGCTCATGCCGCCGGCCATGACGCCGGCGATGTAGCGCGGCGCCTTGTCGCCGAGCGCCTGCCAGAGGGCGGGGTCGACGAGCGGAGGCGCCAGACCTTCGGTGCCGACGCCCTTGTCGCCGTGACAGGCGGCGCAGACCGATGCGAACTTCGCTTCGCCCGTCCCATCTGCATGTGAAACGGACGGGGATGCGGTCAGGAGAAGGGCGGCCACGGTGGCCGCCCAGCCGTTTCGTCTATTCATCGGCCAGCCCGACGAGCACCGCGACCGTGCAGTGATAGCCCTTGTCGTCATTGGCCATGCACCAGTTGATGTCGTTGTAGAGGCCCATGCGATAACCGGGACGCTCGCGCTCCGAGGAGAAGCAGAAGGTCGCGCCGGTGACGGAGGCCTTGCCGCAGCAGTCGTTGTAGGACACCAGGTAATCCTTGCCGTCATTGGGGTTGAGGCAGGTGCCGACCCACGAGACCTTGGAAGCCGAGGAACCGGGCGGGCAGGACGTGGTGGTGCCGCCGGAGGTGTTGCAGAGGTTGCCGTCGAGCGCGCAATAGCGCCAGTATTCGCAGGCCGTCTCGTCTTCGCTTTCAGCGGCGAAGGCGCTGCCGAAGGTGCGGTCGAAGGGCAGGATCGGCAGCAGCGCCCCGCCGATCAGGGCAGCGCCGGTCTTGGCCAGCAGGCTGCGGCGGCCATATTGACGGGCGGCCTGACGGGTGCCTTGTTCGGCGACCTTGTCGATCATGCGAAGCAGGCCATCAATGAGGTTGATCATCGGTTCTCTCCAGTGGGGCTAGAAGATCAGGAATGTGCCGCAACCGGCGCGTTGAGGAAGTTTTGGATCGAGCTGACGCCCATCTCCGCGGCATTGAACAGGCTTTCGAGCTGCTCCCGGCTGTTGATCAGCCCCTTGGCGCGGACGATGCCTTCGCCGTCGATCAGCACGGCGAACGGCAGGCGGGAGACGCGGTAGGTGATGCCCAGCTCGGGCGACAAGGCATAGGGGAAGTCTTCGAGCCCGGCCTTCTTGATGAAGGCCATGTGCTTGTCCATGTCGCCGTCGCTGGCCAGCACGACGTCGAGCCACTTGCCCTCGCTCACGCGCATCGACTGCAGCACTGGCAGCATCTTCTTGCAGATCGGGCAGGTGGTCGACAGGAAGAACACCAGCGTGCTGCGCTGGCCGCGCGGGCCGATGTAGATCGCTCCGCCGTTGAGGCTGGCGAGCGTGAAGTTCGGCGTCGCCTCGCCGATCTTTGGGCCGGACTCGTTGACCAGCGCGCCGACCGGCGAGATGCGTTCGAACAGGATGCCGATCTGGCGGGCGAGCGCGAAGACCACGCCGATCAGCACGAGCACCAGGGCGAACAGGACGACGACGGCGAAGATGAGTGCATTCATGGGTTTACTCGGCTTTCTGCTATTTTTTCCGGCCTCTGCACCAGCGCCCTAGAGCGAGAGGCGCATATGGCCGTCATTGGCCAGCAATTGCTCGATCACGTTGTAGACGAACCAGGTCAGCAGGCCGGCGGTGACCGCAACCGCTGCCTCGGCAAGGCCAAGCGGGCTGGCGGCGAGGAGCACCGGCAGGACCGCGATGGCCGCCAGCAGGGCGTTGCGAACCAGCAATGCCGGCGACAGGCGCTGCGCCGGACCGCCGCAACCGCATTCGATCCGCGTGCGGCCCCTCCCGATATTGACCGCCATGGCGACCCCGTAGAGGCCCAAGAGGGCGACCGCGAGCAGCGCTCCGGCCCGCACCGTTGCCGGGTAGACCAGCAGGACCACCGCCAGGAACTCCACGGCAGCGAGCCCCTTGGCCGCCGGCTCGACGAGGGCTTCCGGCAGGAGCCGGTAGTCAGCCACGTAGCCGGTGAAGGTGCCGAAATCGGCGACCTTGTGCCAGGCCGCGCGCAGGAGGACGAGGACCGTGAAGGTCGTCGCCGCCGCTGCCGCCATGGAGGTGAACCAGCCGTCCATCACTCACCCGCGTAGACGAGCGGCGCGAAGGACCCCATGTCCTCCAGCTTGCCGGTCAGCTTGGCGGCGAACTTCGCCTCCGGATCGACGGCGTAGCGCGTCAGGATGCCTTCGTCGTCGTTCAGCGCGAAGAGCGTCGGAGCCTTGCCCTGGGTGACGGCGATCGACTTCACGCCTTCGACCGCCGAGCGGTAGAGCACCTTCTTGGTCTTCATGTCGACCGGCCAGATCTCGGTCGCGGCATCCTTGTGGCTGCCTTCCTTGGCGTCCGGATGCATGGTGACGAACAACACGTCGTTCGGTTCGTTGTAAGCGATGACCTCGACGCCGCCCGGCGCCCAGGCACCCTCGACACCTTCGGTGATCGAGAACTTGTCGACGAGCTTGGGCGTACCGTCCTTGTCGGCAACCGTATAGATATTGCCGTTGAAGGAGACAAAGACCAGCTTGTCGCCGGCGCGTTCACCGACGACGTAGAGCGGGTCGGTGTCGGCATCGAAGATCTTCTCGCTCTTCGAGGGTGCTGCGAACGTGCCGTCGGCACCGACGGTGAAGGTTTGCAGCGTGCCGTCGCCGCAGAGCGTCGAGAACTGGATGCCGGAGAGCGCCGGATGGATCGACCAGCAGCCCGGCGTCGGCACTTCGGCGATTTCCTTGCCGGCGGCCAGATCGACGACGCTGACCGAGGTCGCCGGGGTGGCGTTCTGGACGAAGGCGTATTTTTCGTCGGCCGAGAGCGCCAGCAGGCTCTTCTGCGGCGCGACCTGCGCCATCTTCGGCGAAACGATGATCTCACGCTTCACCGACATCGTGTCGATGTCGAATTCCTGCAGCACGGCTTCGGTCGGGCCATAGGTGATGCGCTTGGCATAGGCCGAGGCGGTGTAGGCGGTCTTCTTATCCTTGGTCAGCACGAACTGCGTCACCAGGCCGACGCTCAGGTTGCCCTTGCGATCCAGTTCGCCGGCACCGACGACGTTGATCCGGCTCGCGCCGGTCCAGCTCTGGTCGACGGTGAAGACGTTCGGGCCGGGCTTGATCCGCTCCTCGACGGAGATCTTCTCGGGGACGAATTCCTCTTCGGCGAAAGCCTGGCCCATGGCGAGGGTACTGACCGCAGCGGCCAGACATGTTCTCAGAAACCGCATCGTTTAGTCTCCATTCGATTGCCGTCGGAACAGTCGTAGCTTCTCCGTCGAGCCCGATCTATCCACCCACGCATCGGCACATGCCCAATTTTTGAGCTTCTCCGTATTTGCCTTTTTTGATTGCAACACGCCGCTCGCGGTTTTACTATGCTGCAGCTGCGAAGGCGGCATGCCGCCAGCGCGCCTATCTGGAAAATCGACGATGATGTTCAGCGAGACCGCGTTCGAAGACGTATCGGAACAGGAAAAATCGCTTCCCGGCTGGAGCCAGGAATATCGACAGCTGTCGCCGGGACCGTTCCAGGGCAAGGTGGCGACGCTGCAGTTTCCCGGCCTCACCATCATCCGCGAGCGGATGAACGCCGCGGTCGAGCAACATTATTCAGCGCCCGACGACAGCCTGATCTTCTTCGCCCAGTCGGCCGAGTCCGGCGGCGTTCGCATCGACGGGCGGTTCTTCGGCGGCAATACGATCGGCTTCGGCCACCACTGGCGCGAGCGGCTGTCCGTCAGCGCGCCGATGAGCGACTATCTGATGGCGGTGGTGCAGCTCGACGACCTGCCGGCCGACGCGCCGCTCAGGACCGGCATCCTGCAGGGTTCCGCCGCCGCACAGGCGGAAAGCCTCTATCAATGGCTGAACTCGCTGCTGGAAGTGCATATGAGCGACCCCGCCGCCCTGCCGTCGCAGTTGCGCAGCCTTTTGCCGGACATGATCCGCGACCGGCTGGGGCTTTTGCAGGAGTGCTGCACGCCGGAAGAGGAGCCGACCCAGGATACGCAGGCGTCGGCCTTCGCCGTCTACCGGGAAATGGTGCAATGGCTCGCCGACAATGGGCGCGAGCCGATCACCGTCACCGAACTAGCCAGGCAGTTGAAGCGGCCGAGCCGCACGCTGCGTGCCGCCTGCCAGCATGTCATCGGTTACCGCCTCGACGACGTTTTGCTGATCCGCAGGCTGAACCATGCACGCCGCGACCTGATCGCCGCCCGCGACGCCCCCCGCCGGGTCTCCGACATCGCCCTCGACTGGGGTTTCTTCCATTGGGGCCGGTTCTCGACCCGCTATCACGCCCTGTTTGGGGAAACGCCGTCGCAGACCATGCGGGTCCGCAACTGACCGGCGCCACTCTGAGCCTCAGCTGGGGTTCGCATCACTTGCTCGCGACAAGCAGCTCGTCCCGCTGATGTGAAGGCGAGACGGCCCCTCTGACCGTCAGCGCGCGGCGCGAAGAATGCTGAGCAGTCCGGCGCGGTCGAGCCGAACGGGGTTGCCGCCGGCGCAAGGGTCGACTTCCGCCATGGCCACGACCCTCTCCTCGTCGATATCGGCAAGCCCCATCGCGCTGAGCGTCAGCGGTATCTCCAGGGTCTCGCGCAGATCGAAGATCCAGTCGATCACCCCGGCGGCGGTCGGCACCGGCAGGTCGAGCAGCCGCGCCAGCAGTTCCAGCTTGTCCTTGATCGCAGGTGCGTTGAACTCCAGCACATAGGGCATGAGGACGGCGTTCAGCAGGCCGTGATGGGCGTCATGCAGGGCTCCGAGCGGATGCGCCAGCGCGTGGATGGCGCCCAGCCCCTTCTGCAGCGCGACGCAGCCCATGCCCGACGCGACCAGCATCTGGCCGCGCGCCTCGAGGTTCTGGCCTTCCGCAACCGCCACCGGCAACCAGGTCTTGATCAGTTGCAGCGCGTTGAGCGCGATCCCTTCGGCCATCGGGTGGAAGGTCGGCGAGGACAGGGCCTCCAGCGCATGCGAGAGCGCGTCCATGCCGGTTGCAGCGGTGATGTGGGCCGGCAATCCGGCCGTCAGCTCAGGGTCCATGATGACGATGTTCGGCATCATGCGCGGATGGAAGACGATGACCTTGCGGTGCTCTTCGTCCTGCGTGATGACGGAGGAGCGCCCGAGCTCGGAACCCGTACCGGCCGTGGTCGGTACGGCGATCACGGGCACCAGGCGGGCGGTGTCGACACGCTTCCAGTTGTCGCCGATGTCTTCCAGATCCCACATGGAGATCGTCTGGGACGACATCAGCGCGATCGCCTTGGCCGCATCCAGCGCACTGCCGCCGCCGATCGCCACGACCAGGTCATGCCCGCCGCTGCGCAGAACCTCGACACCGTCCGCGACGTTGCGGCCGGTCGGATTGGGCTTCACGTTGGAAAACAGTCCCGGTTGCAGCCCCGCTTCGCGAAGAGCCTCCAGGGTTCGTTGCACCGGGAACAGATCTTTCAGCCCGGCATCCGTCACGACCAGCGGTGACGAAGCGCCAAGGGCGCGGACGGCGGCTCCGATCTCCCGGATCCGGCCATTGCCGAAACGGACATCGGTCGGAAAGCTCCAGTTGCTGGCCACGGCCTGGGTGTGGATCGTCATTGTCTATTCCTCGGTGGATGGCATGGACTGGCGCTTGAGAGCCCGGCGACGCAGCAGTTCTCCGAACGCGACCAGAATGAGCGCGGGGATGAAGTTGAGCGTCGCCAGCGCCGGGTAGATCGGAGAAGAACCGACCGCGATGCCGCTGTAGACGAAAATCGGCAGCGTCCGGGCCGTTCCGGCGAGCGAATAGGAGACGTAGAAATTGCCCCAGGACAGCAGGAAGGCGAAGATCGCCGCGGAGAAGATGCCGGGCCACAGAAGTGGGAACGTGACCTCGCGGAACACCTCCCAGCCGTTTGCCCCCGCATCGCGGGCGGCATCCTCCAGCGTCTCGTCGAAGCCGTAGACCTGGACGGCGACGATCACGAGCGCGAACGGCGTGATGTAGACGACATGGCCGATGATCACGGTGGCAAGACCGGTCGAGAAGCCGAGCCAGTTGCCGAGCACCGAGAACCACAGCAGCATGACCACGCCGAGCAGCAATTGCGGGAAAAGCAGCGGCGCGAAGGTGACAAGCCGGAAGGCATTCTGCAGGCGAAAACGATAGCGGATCCAGGCGATCGCGCCGGCCGTCCCGAGGATCGTGGCAAACACGGTCGATACAGCGGCGACCATGGCGGAATTGGCGACGGCCGGGAGAAAGTCCGGCTTGCGGAACAATTCGCCGTACCACTCGAAGGAGAAGCCTTCGATCGGAAGGGTCAGCACCCTGCTCGAGGTGAAGGAGAAGGCGACCAGGGTTATGATCGGAATGTAGAAGAACACCAAGAGCAGGGCGAGGCTGCCGACCAGGCCGGTGTCGATCAGGCGGTCCTTGAGACGATGGGAGATCATGCGCTGGGCCTCCGCAAGGCGGGAGAGCGCTTCATGGCCAACAGGCCGGCCAGCGCCAGGGTCAGAGCTCCGACGGAAATCAGAACGATGGTCAGCGCCGCCCCGAGAGGCCAGTTCACCCGGGTCTCGAAGCTCTGGCGGATCAGTTCGGAGGCGAGCGGCGAAGTGCCCCCGCCGAGCACCTTGGGTTCGAGAAATGCGCCGAGGCTCAGGACGAAGACGAGGACTGCGCCGGAATAGAGGCCGGGGCGGGAGAGCGGCAGGGTCACCTCGTAGAAGGTCCGCAGGCGCGACGCACCGGCGTCATAGGCCGCCAGCAGCAGGTCGCGGTCGATCCGGACCAGAGACAGGTAGAGGGTGAACATCGGATAGACGACGAGATTGTAGACCATGCCGACCATCGTTCCGGCCGGCGAAAACAGGATGTCCAGGCTGTCCGGTGCAAAGCCCACCGTCCCCAGCATCCAGTTCGCCACGCCGTTGCGGTCGAGCACGAGGATCCAGCCGAAGGTCTTCAGCACCGCATCGGTCAAGAAGGCGAAGACGATCATGATCTGGATCTGGGTATTGTAGGACTTGAGCCGCGTCGCGAGCGCATAGGCCGTGGGGAAGGCGATGAGCAGGCAGAGCACGACGCAGATGATCGCCATGACGATCGTCCGGCCGATGATCGTCCAGTAGTGCGGCTTGGAGAAAACCTCGGTCCAGACTTTGAGATCCCAGGTCCAGACGAGACGGTAATATTGCGTCGTCTGGAAAGTGAGCACCGCGGTCATCGCCAGTGGCACCAGGAAGAAGACCAGCATGACGATCGCCAGCGGCGCGACGGCCGCAATGAGCACCGGGTCCTTCCATGTCTTGTGCTCGATGTTCATGGTCACTCCGACAGCAGGAAGGCGGAGGCGGGATCGAAGCAGATCCCGACGGACTGCCCGACCTCGGCCGGCAGGACGATCGAACCGGGCAGGTCCATCACCACAGGAGCAGCCAAACCGTCGACGCGCACGCGGTACTGGGTCGACGACCCCTTGATGAAGTATTCGTCGACCGTGCCCGTCATCACCCATTGCTCCGGAGAGACATCGCCCTCGACGAAGCCGATGGTTTCGGGGCGCACCAGCAGTGCCGTGCCGGAGGAGGCGAGATGGGCAGAGACATGCTCGCCCTTCAGCCGCGCGGGCGAACCCGTGACCAGCGGCGAGGTCACCGTCGCTGCGCCATCGCTGTCGCGCACGACGGACACCGGCAGGAAATTGGTTTCGCCGATAAAGCCGGCAACGAAGGTGTTTGCCGGCCGGTAGTAGATGTCGGCGGGCGTACCGATCTGGATG
Source organism: Rhizobium sp. Q54 (assembly GCA_943370615.1). Classification (GTDB taxonomy): domain Bacteria; phylum Pseudomonadota; class Alphaproteobacteria; order Rhizobiales; family Rhizobiaceae; genus Allorhizobium. Next base: position 75,392 of record CALRRQ020000009.1, on the reverse strand, counting down.
ACATGGCCGGCCTGCATCACGCAGATCCGGTCGGCCAGCATCATCGCCTCCTCCAGGTCATGCGTCACCAGGACGAAGCTGGTGCCGATCTCGCGGTGGAGCTTCTTCAGTTCCGCCTGCAGGGATTTCTTCAGCTTGGCATCCAGCGCGCTCATCGGCTCGTCGAGCAGAAGCACGCTGGGACGGGAGACGAGCGCACGCGCCAGCGCCACGCGCTGCTGTTCGCCGCCCGAAAGCTGGGCGGGATAGCGGTCGAGATATTCCGGTTTGAGGTGCATGAGGTCGATCATCGCGCGAACACGCTCGGCGATCTCGGCACGGTCCATCTTCTTCAGCTTGAGCGGAAAGCCGATGTTCTCCGCCACGGTCTTGTGCGGGAACAGCGCCAGTTTCTGGAACACCATGCGCGTCGGCCGGCTGGCCGCGGGCACGCCCAGCATGTCGTGCCCCTGGATTTCCAGCCGCCCTTCGGTCAGATCCTCGAAACCTGCGAGTATCTTCAGCAAGGTCGTCTTTCCGCAGCCGGACGGGCCGACGAGCGCGACGAACTCCCCCTCCCCGACCTCCAGCGACACGCCGTGCAGCGCCCGCGCGGACCCGTAGTCTTTGACGATATTCAAGGCTTCAATGATTGGCACTGGCAAGGTAGGCGTCCCCGACTCCTGGAGGGTTGTACGGGCCGCCGTCCAGGACGACGGCCCATCTAGGTCCTGGTTCAGCGGGCGGCGAGTTCTTCCTGCCAGATCGCCAGCATGTAGTCGATATTCGGCGCCACGGTGTGGAACTGGCTGTTTTCCCAGGCCGTCCACATGTAGTCCATCTGCAGCGCCTTCTTCTCCGCGTCGGAGAACAGCGCCTCGGCCTTCTGGCTGGGCACGAGGTTGCAGGTCGCCTCGGTGATCGCCAGCTGCTTGGCCACCTCGGGCGAGACGATGTATTTCAGGAAGTCGGCCGCGACCTTGGAGTTCTTGCCATTGTCGATGAGGCCGGTCGCCTCCATCCAGATAATACCCTGCTTGAGGCCGTTCTTCGGTTCCGGGACGATCGACTGGATATAGTCGTGCCCCTGCAGCCGGAGCGCCGAGGTGCAATAGGTGCCGCCTCCGATCAGCGCGCGGAACGAGCCGTCGATCAAGCCCTTCTGGGCAATGGCGAGGTCGGCGACGATCGCGCGGGTGTTCTTGAAGGCGGCGCGCAAAACCTTGCGGACTTCACCAAGGGCCGCCTCGTCCAGCTCTTCGTAAGGATTGACGCCGGCATAGAGGGCCAGCGGCATGATCGGCCAGTCACCCCAGTCGAGCAAGCAGATCTTGTCCTTGTAGGCGCTGTCGAAGACCGGCGCATAGCTCGACCAGGATTCGAGCTTGTCGAACTTGGTGTTGACCGTCGGGCCGACCCAGCCCCAACGCGTCGGCAGGCCGGTCGCCTTGCCCTCGTGCTGGAGGGGCGCGAAGGGGGCGCGGAACTGAGGATAGAAATCGGCATACTGTTCGGCGAAATCGGCGTCGTCGAGGAAGCGGCAGAAGCCGGCCGGGCCCATGCGCTGGATCCACGGGCTGTCGGACGAGACGAGGTCGAACTCGCGCGAGGCGCCGGCTGCAAGCTTGGCAAAACCGCCCGCGGAGTCGGTGATCAGGTCGACCGAAATCGTCGCCCCGGTCGACTTCTGGAAGGGCTCGAGAATGCTGGGGGCGTTGTAGCCTTCCCAGCACATGTAGTTCAGGCTCTCTGCCGCGGCGGCGTTGCGCGGAAAGCCGACAAGGCTTGCGCCTGCGGCGGCCATGCCCATTCCGCCCATCCCCTTGAGGACCGAGCGGCGGCTGATATTTGCTGTTCCCTTGATCATTCTTGTCTTCCCCTTTTTTTCATCTGCTTGAAGACGGGATTTCAGACGACGCCGAGATAGCGCCTGATCTCCCATTCACTGACCTGCTTCTGATAGTGCGAGAATTCCACTTCCCGGCCTTCGACGAAGCTCTCGACGAAGTCGTTCCCGAAGATCGTCCGCGCCAGCGGGCTCTGCTTCAACCGCTGCGCGGCGTCCCAGAGATCGCGCGGGAAGGCCGTGTCCGGCGAAGGCGTCGCGGCGTAGAAATTCTCCGCGCTGCTCGGGACCGGCTCGATCTCGTTTTCGACGCCGTAGAGGCCGGCGCCAATGAACATGGCGAGCGCCAGATACGGATTGGTGTCGGCGGACGGGACGCGGAACTCAAGGCGGGTCGCGTCCTTGCTGTCGTTGATGACGCGGACGGCGGCCGTGCGGTTCTGCACACCCCAGTTCGCCGAGATCGGCGCCCAGGCGCCCGGCACAAGCCGCTTGTAGGCATTGACGGTCGACGAGCACATCGCCAGCAGTTCAGGCATCAGCTTGAGCAGGCCGCCGATGAAGTGGCGCGCCGTGCGGGAAAGCCCGTCGGGGCTGTCCGGATCGGCAAAGACCGGCTTTCCGTCCCGGTTGCGCAGCGACAGATGCAGGTGCCCGGACTGGCCGGAGAGTGCCGGCGAGAGCTTCGACATGAAGCTCACGGTCAGGTCGTTGCGGGCGAAGTAGGACCGGGCGAAGTTCTTGAACAGGAAAGCATCGTCCGCCGCCTTGATGCCCTTGGCGTAGGTCAGCGGCGCTTCGAAGCAACCCGGGCCGAGTTCCGTGTGGATGGCGTCGAGCTTCACGTCCATCGTCGCCATAGTCTCCTCGAGACCTTCGAGCAGGTCGCCGTAGAGGGCCGAGGTCTGCAGCGAATAGGTCCGGTTGCCCTGGGCGAAATGGGTGAGGTCGCGGTAGTTCTTCGCCTTCATCGTCTCGGCCGTCTCGTCGAAGACGAAGAACTCGAACTCGAAGGCCGACAGAACGTCCCAGCCGCGGTCCGCGGCGCGCGCGATCTGCTCCAGGCAGACGTTTCGCGGCGAGCGGCGGCCGAAGTCGCCGGCGAAATCCGCCAGGCAAAGCGCGGTATCCTCGGCAAAGGGATAGCGCCGCACGGTTTCGGCGAAGAGTTCGGCCGGACGATCGACGAAGGCGCCGTCGCGATAGGTGTTTTCCGCGATGTCCCAGAAATAGAGCACTTCGCAGAAGGGGTAGCCGTCCTTCGCCAGCTTGATCGCCTTGTCGGCGGAAACCAGCTTGTCGCGAAACTCGCCCTGCGGGTCGACCATGCCGATATGGACCGCGTTCGCCCCCATTTCCCGGACTGCTTTTTCGAAATCGGAAGCGGAACAGTTGTCGTTCGTCATGGCACCCTTCTCAGAATTAACTTGAGGTTAGGCATCGGCTTTCGGTAAGGAAATATCCCCAAAGGGATAGGCCGCGATGCAATATTGCGGAGCGTCCCGATCGGACTGGAAGGGAAGGGACTTGGAAAAAGGTTTCGCCGCCTGGAACAAGACATTGGCCGGCGCCATCGCGTCCTTGGGCGAGCCCGATTTTCCCGCACGCATCGAAGCCGCGCTCCGCGCAATGCTTGATTTCGACGTGTTCATGATCTTCGGTTATCTTGGCGCGTCGCGACCGATCGCGCATTACTACAACATCGATCCCGACCGGGCCGCCACCGTCATCGACGCCTATGCCGCAGGCCCCTATCTGCTCGACCCATTCTATGCGGCTGCCACCGACCCGGCCGTCACCGGGGTGCGGCGGCTTAGGGACATGGCCCCCGACCAGTTCTACAGCTCGGAATATTTCCGCCAGCACTACGGCCTGACGGGCATTCGCGACGAGGTGGGTTTCATCGCCCGGCCCGGCCCGGACTACGGCGTGGTGGTCAGCTTCACCCGTCCCGACGGCTCATCCGCCTTCGGCCGCCGCGACCTCGAGACCGTCAATGCCGTCGAGCCGATGATCCGGCTGCTGGTCGAGCAGCACTTCGCCATTGGCACGGGGGCCGAGCGGCATCCCGATCACGGCCGCCCGCAGCCGGACGCCATCAATGCGACGCTGGGCAAGATGACCAACGGCCTGCTGACGCCGCGCGAGATCGAGATCACCTCGCTGATCCTGCGCGGCCACTCCAACATGTCGATCGCCGAAACGCTGGGCATCGCCGAAGGCACCGTGAAGATCCATCGCAAGAACATCTATCACAAGCTGGAAATCTCCTCCCAGGCGCAGCTGTTCGCGCGCTTCATCTCCCGGCTCTCAGCCTAGTCTGGGACGACATCGGCCAAGTGGCGCTGATCGGCCTGGGCTGAGGCGCCGGATGTCAGAAACCCTGCGCGGTCAGGCTGGAGCGAAGCCTGGACTGGTAGCGTCCCTGCGGCTCCGGCGAGGTCAGGCCCTGCCCGTCGGTGATCGTCTTGCCCCGAAGCAGCACCCTCACCGGCCAGCCCTGCACTTCGAGCCCTTCATAGGGCGTGTAGTCGGCACCATGCCGGAGCATGTCGTTGGTCAGCGTGACGCGCCTTTGCGGATCCCACAGGGCAATATCGGCATCCGCGCCGATGGCGATCGTGCCTTTCTGCGGATAGAGACCGTAGAGCCTGGCGTGATTGGTCGAGGTCAGCGCGACGAAGCGGTTGAGGTCGATCCGGCCCTTCATCACCCCTTCGGAAAAGAGGATGGGCAGGCGCGTGGCGACACCCGGTATGCCGTTCGGGATCCAGCGGAAATGGCGCTTGCCCTTGTCGTTCAGCTTGCCCTCGGGATCATCGAAGCGGAACGGGCAGTGGTCGGACGAGAAGAGATCGAAGACCCCCTGCTCCAGCCCCTCCCAGCAGGCATCCTGGCTTGGCTTGTCGCGCGGCGGCGGCGAGCAGACGAACTTTGCGCCCTCAAGCGCGTCCTGGTCGAGATCGTCCGCCGTCAGCATCAGATATTGCGGGCAGGTCTCGCCGGCGATCTTCTGGCCGCGCTGGCGGGCGCGCCTGATTTCCTCCATCGCCTCGCGGTTGGAGACATGCACGATGACGATCGGCACGTCGACGATCTCGGCGAGGGAGAGCGCGCGATGGGTCGCCTCGCGTTCCGCGACGACCGGGCGCGTCGTGGCATGGAATTTCGGCGCGAACTTGCCCTCTTCCTCGTGCCGGCCGATCAGGTAGCGGATGGCGTCCTCGTTCTCGCAGTGGACCATGACCAGCGCGCCGGTGCGTCTGGCCGTGTCGAGCGTGGCGAGGATCTCGTCGTCGCGCAGCCGAAGGCCCTCATAGGTCATGAAGACCTTGAGCGAGGTATAACCGTCCTCGACCAGCGCCGGCAGTTCCTGGCCGAGCACCTCGGCCGTCGGATCGGTGATGACGAGGTGGAAGGCGACGTCGACATGGCATCGGCCTTCGGCCTTGGCGTGATAGATCTTCAGCGCCTCACGCAGCGTCTGGCCCTTCTCCTGCATGCAGAAGGCCAGCAGCGTGCTGTTGCCGCCGATCGCCGCCGAGCGGGTGCCGCTGTCGAAATCATCGGCCATGACGATGCCGTCTCCCGACGGCTGGTCGAGATGCACATGGCTGTCGATGCCGCCCGGAAGGACGAAGAGTCCGGTCGCGTCGATCACCTCGTCGGCATCGGTCAGTTCGGCCGCGAGCGCAGCAATCCGACCATCCCTGATGCCGACATCGCTGACGAAGGTGTCGCTCGCCGTCACCACCGTTCCATGCCGGATTACCGTATCGAAGCGCATCCGCGGTCCCCTGTCTCGTCCGTTTTCGTCTCAGGCGTCAGCTTGCCCTGGCAAGCCCGGCATCGCCGGCCAGGATGCGATCGAGGGCGGCGGTGAAACGATCGACCTCGTCGAGCGTGTTGTAGTGCACCATCGACACGCGCAGCATGCCGCCATGGTCGGTCAGGCCGAGATATTCGGCCAGGCGGCGCGAGTGGAAGTCGCCGAACCGCATGGCGATCTTCTCGCCGTCCATGGCCCGGCACAGTTCGGATGCCTCGCGGCCGTCGAAGCGGAAGGCGATGGTCGGGACCCGGCTGCTGTCGCGATTGACCGGCTGGCCGACGATGCTGCAGTCGTTGCGGGAGCGCAGATAGGCGAGCAGCCGCTCGGCAAGCAGGTCTTCCTGCCGGGTGATTGCAGCATAGGCCGCCTCGATCTTCCGGCGCACGGTCCCCGTCTCGCCGGCCTGTTCGCCCAGCGCCACGAGATAGGCGACGATGCCGCAGGTCGAGTAGGCGAGCTCGTAATTGGGATTGCCCGGCTCCAGCTTGCCCGGCACTTTGTCCTTGCCGTAGAAATAGTGATAGAGCGGATCGAGCTCGAGCAGCAGATCGTACTTGCCGTACATCAGCGCGTAGTGCGGCCCGAAGGTCTTGTAGAGACTGAAGACGTAGTAGTCGACGTCGAAGGCCTGGACGTCGACGGCACGATGCGGCGCATAGGCGACGGCATCGACGCAGATCTTGGCGCCCCGGGCATGGACGAAATCGGCGATCTCGCGGATCGGGTTGATCGTGCCGAGGATGTTCGAGCAATGGGTGACGCAGACCAGCCGTGTGCGTTCGCTCATCAGCGGCGCCAGATCGGCGAGATTGAGCGTCAGCGTCTCCTTGTCGAGCGGCCAGATCTTGAGGACCACGCCGCGCTCCTGCAGCCGGTCCCAGGGGCCGATATTGGATTCGTGATCGCTCACGGTGATGACGATCTCGTCGCCGGGCGCCAGCTGGCTGTGCATGGCGCGGGCGAGGTTCTGCACCAGGGCGGTCGTCGAATTGCCAAAGACGATCTCTTCCGGCCGGCCGGCATTGACGAGATGCATGGCGGCGGTGCGAGCCTCGTAGAGCGCGTGCGCGGCGGCCTGCGACACCTCGTAGGAGCCGCCGATCTGCACGTTCTTCTCGATCAGGAAGGTGTTGATGCGGTCGAGCGCGCCCTTGAGGATCTGCGATCCGCCGGCATTGTCGAAGAACGTCCAGCCGCGGGAAAGTCCGGGAAACTGGCTGCGCACGAATTCGAGATCGAGCGGCGAAGTGGGGTTCATCCTTGCGGTCCTCCGATGTGTTCTTCTTGTTCAGTGATTGAGGACTGCGCGCAGGAAACCGCGCGTCCGTTCTTCCTTCGGCGTGTCGAAGATCTCCGCCGGCGTGCCCGCCTCGACGAGGCGCCCGCCATCCATGAAGATCACCCGGTCGGCCACCTGGCGGGCAAAGCCCATTTCGTGGGTGACGACCACCATGGTCACGCCGGTCCCGGCGAGCTTGCGCATGACGTCGAGCACCTCGCCGACCATTTCCGGGTCGAGCGACGAGGTCGGCTCGTCGAACAGCAGCACGCGCGGTTCCATGGCGAGCGCCCGGGCGATCGCCACGCGCTGCTGCTGGCCGCCGGAGAGCTGGCCGGGGAATTTTTCCGCCTGTTCGGCGATCCCGACCCGGGCCAGCAGTTCGCGCGCCTTGCGCTCGGCTTCCGGCACGGGCGTCTTGCGCACCCGCATGGGCGCCAGCATGACGTTCTTCAAGACGGTCATGTGCGGGAAAAGGTTGAAGGACTGGAAGACCATGCCGACTTCGGCGCGCACCTTCGCCAGGGCCGGACCCGGCTCGACACGGATGCCGTCGACGCTGATGCGGCTTTCGGCGGCGAAGGCCTCCAGATGGTTGATGCAGCGGATCAGGGTCGACTTTCCCGAGCCCGAAGGACCGATGACACAGACCACCTCGCCTTCGGCGATGTCGAGGTCGATGCCGTGCAGCACGGTGAAGGTGCCATAGGCCTTGGTCAGCCCGCGAATGGAGATGAGAGGATTGCCCAGGTTTTCCATCAGCGTTTCCCCCGGCTGAAATATTTCTCGAGGCGCGCGACCACCGCCACCATCGGCCACAGCAGCGCGATGTAGATCAGCGCCGCGCCGATCAGCGGCGTCGGATTGGCGGCAAGCGCCTGGGCCTGCGTCGCCTGTTTCAACAGATCCGGCATGGCCACCACGGAGGCGAGCGCCGTATCCTTCATCACGTTGATGCAGTTGTTGGTCAGCGGCGGAATGACGATGCGGATCGCCTGCGGCAGGATGACGTCGACCATCGTGTCCTTGCTGGACAGGCCGAGCGCCGCCGAGGCCTCGAACTGGCCGTTCGGAATGGCCTCGATCCCGGCGCGGAAGATCTCCGCGGTGTAGGCGGCCGAGACCAACGAGAGCGCCGTCACCGCCGAGAGGAAGGGAGAGAGCCGGATGCCGACGAAGGGCAGCGCGTAGTAGACGACGATCAGCAGCACGAGCAGCGGGATCGAACGGAAGATGTCGATATAGATCCGGATCAGCAGCTTGACGAAAACCGGCGCATAGAGCCGGGTGACGGCCAGGGCGAGGCCGCCGACCAGTCCGCACAGGATGCTGGTCACGCCGATCTGCAGCGTCACCAGCAGGCCCCAGAGGAGCTGCGGCAGGCTGTCGATCATGACCTGCACGTTGAAAAAGGTATTGAGAAGATTCATGCCGCACCGGTTCCCCTGGCAAACCGGCGGAACGGAAGGATTCCGCTCCGCCGGATGCTATCCAAGCCTTACTTGGCCTTCGGCATGTCGAGGACGGCGACGGTCGAGGTCGTGTCTTCGGCCTTGGCGCCGAACCAGGTCTCATGCAGCTTGGCGATGAAGCCTTCCTGCTTGAGGGTGGTAATCACGGCGTTCACCTCGGTGGCGAGCGGATCGCCCTTGTTGAACATGATCGAATATTTCTCGCCCGTCGGGATGCGTTCGACCACCTTCAGCTCCGGCTTGTCCTTGACGTAGTAGAGCAGCGCCGGAATGTCGGAGATGTAGCCGTCGACGCGGCCGGCGACTAGGTCGAGCATGGCCGGCTGCAGCCCCTCGAAGCGGCGGATTTCGCCGAACTTGTATTCGGCCTTGTGGGCATCGGCCCACATGTCGCCGGTCGAGCCGGTGTCGACGCCGACGACCTTGTCGCCCATGTCCTTGAGACCGGTGATGCCGGAGGCGGCGGTCACCGTCAGCGACTGGTCGCTGTCGTAGTAGGGCTGGGCGAAGGTGACCGATTCCAGGCGCTTCTCGGTGATGGTGATCGACGAGACCGCCATGTTGATGCGGCCGGACTGGACCGCCGGGAACAGGCCGTTGAACGGCGTGTTGACGAATTCGACGGACTTGCCGAGGCGCTTGGCGATTTCGGTGACGAGGTCGACTTCGAAACCGGTCACCTTGCCGCTGGCGTCCTCGAACTCCCACGGGACGTTGCCGATATTGGCGCCGACGGTGAGGTCCGCGGCTTGGGCGCCCGCCGTTGCGAAGGTGGCAAGCAGGCCTGCGAAGAGAGTGGATTTGATCATCGATGCGCGTGTCATGAGGGTTCCCCTTGTTTTATGAACATGACTCAATCTACATTGGTCTAACTGGTCAGACCAGTTAGACCAAACAAGCATGCCGCTTTCCGCTTGGCAAGATGGCTTGTGAAAAAATAGATTGTCGCGGCCATAGGGCATCGCTGGAGAAGGGATCGCATGTTCAACAAGACACTTGTGCCGCAATCGGTGGCGCGCGAGATCCAGGCGATGATCCAGTCGGGCCAGCTGAAGGCCGGCGAGAAGATCCCCTCCCAGCGCGAGTTCTCGCAGAAGTTCGGCATCAGCCGCGCCTCCCTGCGCGAAGCCTTGCTGACACTGGAGACGCTGGGACTGCTCAAGACCGAAGCCGGGCGCGGTACCTTCGTCGCCCGGGCGACTGCGTCGGCGGCGGGAACGCCCGGCCATATGGCGCCGTGGCGCTATTCCGACAGCTATTCCGTCTTCGACGTGTTCCAGACCCGCATCCTGCTCGAAGGCGAAATCGCGCGGCTCGCCGCCGGCCGTCTGACGCAGTTGCAGCTGGACAGGATGGAACAGGCGACCCGGACCATGGAAGAATGCTGGGCGGCGCAGGACCTGCTGGCCAATGTCGAGGCCGACCTGGAATTCCACGGCATCATCGTCTCGGCCTGCTCCAACGCCATGCTGAAGGCGATCTACCAGACCGTGCGCGACCAGGTGACGGAGACCCAGCGCCAGCCGATCCCGATCACCGACCCGGAACGCATGCGCGACTCGATCGCCGAGCATCGCCGGATCATCGCCGCCCTGCGGATCAACGATGGTCCGCTGGCCCGGCAGGAGATGGAGAACCATATCCGCAACACGGCCCATTGTGCCGGCCTGGAGCCTTGAGGATACCGCTGCTTCAGCAGATCCCGCGCGGGCAAGGTTTCATCCGCGCCCCGAGGCGACCGCCTCCACCGCTTTGGAGAATTCCGCGGTCCGCATCAGCGCGCGGCACCGCGCGAAACGCCCGTCGGCATAGGCGCGAAAATCGTCGGCCGGATTGTCGTTGGCGAGCTGGATCAGGCCCCAGAGCGTCCACAGGAGATCGCACATCGCCTTGTAGATGATCATGCGCCCGCGTTCCGACGGGCCAGGCTCCCGGCCGAAATAGGCGTGCAGCAGTTCGGCATCCTGATCGGGCCCGAAGCCGCCCTCGACGGAGAGATCGCCGAGATCCCACATGGGATCATTCATGCCCGAATATTCCCAGTCGACGATCCAGACACGCTCGCCGTCGTCGAGGAAGTTCTCGCACAGAGGATCGCAGTGGCAGGCGACGTTCGGCAGTTGCCGGGAAGACAGCGCCGCCCGCACCGTCTCGGCCTCCTGCAACACGTCGTGATAGCCCTCCGGAAGCCCGACATCCTTGGTCGAGAGGATCGCCAGATAACTGTCGACCATGGCGAAGAGCTCGAAGCGGGCCGGGAAGACGGCGCCGCTGTCATGCAGCCGGCGAAAGGCCCTCGCCGCCCGCGCCGGGGCACCGGGCACATGGCGGAAACGCTCGGGCGTCATCGTCGCGGCGCCCTCGATGAAACGTGAGACGAAGACGCCCGTCTCCGCGTCGGCATAGAGGATTTCCGGCCCGACGCCGGCGTCGGCGACGAGCTTCGTCGCCACCAGCTCGTTGGCCCGGTCGATATATTCCTCGGTGCCCTTGCCTGGGATCCGCAGGCAATAGTCGCCGAGCCGGAAGACCATGTTGGTGAGCCCGCCCAGTCGCTCGGTGGGTCCAATATGGTGGCTGAGCAAGGGGATGCGCTTGATCGCCTCGCGCGCCAGGGCGAGTTCAGCCTCCGCCGTCATGCCTTGAGCCTTTCCATCCGGGCGTCATAAAGCGTGCGGGCGCCGCGCCGGGCCTTGTAGACATGGCCAAAGGCCTCGATCTCGAAATCCTGGCGGCCGGCAAGCTCGCTTGGCAGGTAGCCGAAGGCGATCGTCCTGCCGAGCGTATAGCCGTAGCCGGTGCTGGCGGTGGAGCCGACCACACGGCCGTCCAGCATCACCGCTTCGCCGCCGTGGAAGGGGGCGAAGCCGTCCACGGTGTAGGAGACGAGCTTGCGCTCGACACCCTTTGCCTTGATCGCCACGAGCGCCTCGCGGCCGATGAACTCGCCCTTGTCGAGGGCGACGCAGAAGCCGAGGCCGGCCTCATAGGGGCTGTAGTCGGGATTGATGTCGCCGGACCAGTAGAGATAGCCCTTCTCCATGCGGCAGGCATCGATGGCGCGATAGCCGGCATCGGCGATGCCGAAGGGCTCGCCCGCCGCCTTCAGCGTCTCGTAGACATGGGCGGCATAGTCCTGCTCGACATAGAGTTCGTAGCCGAGTTCGCCGACATAACCGATGCGCACGGCGAGAGCGCGGGCCGCGCCGACCTCGATGCGCCGGGCAGCGAGGAAGGGAAAGGCCTCGTTCGACAGGTCGTCGTCGGAAACGGATTGCAGGATCTCGCGTGACCGCGGGCCGCACAGGTTGATGGTCGCGAAGGCGTTGGTGACGTCGCGCAGCATCACGCCTTCCGGCAGATGGCGCGACACCCAGTTGGAATCGCGCACGCCGAAGCCCGACCCGGTGATCATGTAGAGCAGGTCATCGGCCAGATGGACGATCGTCACGTCCGCCTCGATGCCGCCCCTCGCATTGCAGAGCTGGGTATAGACCGCCTTGCCGGGCGGTCCGGAAAGGTCGTTTGCGGCGATCGCCTGCATGGCGGAAAGTGCACCGGGTCCGCGGATCTCGAACTTGGAGAAGGAGGACTGGTCGATCAGCGCCGCCCGCTCGCGGATGGCGCGCACCTCCTCGCCAACGGCATCGAACCAGTTCGGCTTGCCTTCGAACGAGGGAATGTCCCGCCGCTCCCCTCCCGCCGGCGCGAACCAGTTGGGGCGCTCCCAGCCGAATTTCGAGCCGAAGACGGCGCCATTCCTGGAAAGCGCCTCATGCAGCGGCGAACGCCGCAGACCGCGGACGGCTTCCGCTTCCTCGCCCGGCCAGTGGACCTTGTAATAGGCGCCATAGGCCTCGATGGCGCGCTGCTCGAGATAGCGTCCCTGGGCATGGACCGCGCCGAAGCGGCGGACGTCGAAGGGCCAGAGATCCATGCCGGCATCGCCGTGCAGGATGAGGTTGGAGAGCGCGAGCCCGGCGCCGCCGGAGGCCGCGATGCCGGCGGTGAAGCCGCAGGCGACATAGAAGTTGTCGAGTTTCGGCGCCTGTCCCATGATCGGCTCGCCGTCGAAGGAGACCGGGATCGGGCCGTTGATGATGGTCTGGATTCCGATCTCGTTCAGCACGGGAAGCCGGTCTGCAGCCGGCAGCGCGAAGAGTTCCAGCCGGTCCATGTTCGGCTCGAACAGTTCGCGGCCGAAATCGACCGGCGGCTTGCCGCGCCAGCAGCCCTTGGTGCCGTCCTCCCAGCCGCCGATGGCGAAGGAGCCCGTATCGGGCTTCAGATAGAAATTGTTGTCGGGATCGCGCAGCGTCGTCAGGTCCGGCGGCAGCGTCAACTTCTTCTCGGTGAGAAAATACTGGTGCTCCACCACGCCGGCGGCGAGCGGCACGCCGGCCAGTTCACCGACGCGCTTGGCCCAGAGACCGGCACAGTTGACGAGGATGTCGCAGGAGATCGAGCCGCCATTGGTGACGACGCCGACGGCACGCCGGTTGTGGAGGACGATCTCCTCGACGCAGACGCCTTCCTCGATCTTCGCGCCGAACATGCGCGCGCCCCTGGCATATGCCATGGTGAGCGAATAGGGATCGATATAACCGTCGCCGGGAATGAAGGCCGCCCCCTCGATGCCGTCCTTGACGATGTAGGGAAAGCGCGCGGCGGCCTCGTCCGCTGACAGCGAATGGCACTCGACGCCGAAGCTCTTAGCCTGGGTCATCGAGCGGCGGATCTCGCTCCAACGCTCGGGGCTGCCGGCCAGGCGCAGCGAGCCGACCTTTTTCCAGGCGATGTGCTGGCCGGTTTCCGCCTCCAGCCGGTCGAAGACGGAGACCGAATTCTGCATCAGCCGGGTGAGGTTGCGCTTACCGCGCAACTGCCCGACGAGGCCCGCCGCATGCCAGGTGCAGCCATGGGTCAGCATGGCCTTTTCCACCAGCAGCACGTCCTTTGCCCCGTCCCGAGCAAGGTGGTAGGCGACGGAGGTGCCGATGGCACCACCGCCGATGATCAGAATATGCACATGGCGGTCCGCGCGGAATGTCATCTTCAAGTCCTCAGGCCTTGATCTTGTCCATGGCCGGGTCGAACATCGGCCCGAAGTGAAGGGTCGCCGGCGTCTTTTCCGCCGCAACGACCAGTTCGTAGGTTCCGCTGGCCAGATAGTCGTCCGTCACACCGGACGGATTGCGGACATAGCCGTAGCCGATGTTCTTGCCGAGCGTGTAGCCGAAGCCGCCGCTGGTCAGGTAACCGACGGGTTCGCCGTTCCGCAGGATCGTTTCGCGACCGACCAGGACGATCTCCGGGTCGTCGACGGTGAAGCCCATCAGGCGTTTTTTCAGGGTCTCGCCCTGCAGCCCTTCGAGGGTTCGACGGCCGAGGAAATCGGTGTTCTTGCGCAGCTTGACCGCCCAGCCGAGGCCCGCCTCGAAGGGCGTATCATTGGGCGTGATGTCGGAGCCCCAGGCGCGATAGCCCTTTTCGAGCCGCAGCGATTCCAGCGCGCGGTAGCCGATGGGGCGGATGTCATGCGCCTTGCCCGCTTCCATCAGCGCATCGAAGACCTCGCCGAGGGCCGCGATCGGGATATGCAGTTCCCAGCCGAGTTCGCCGACATAGGTGACGCGCAACGCCCTGACCGTCGCACCGGCAATCGTGATCTCCCGCACATGGCCGAAGGGGAAGGCTTCGTTCGACACGTCAGCCGTCGTGGCCGCGGCCAGCACCGCACGGGCCTTGGGGCCCATCAGCGACAGCGTGCCCCAGTCCTCGGTGATGTCGACAAAGCTGCAGTCGAGGCCGGCGGGAATGTGGTCGACGATCCAGCCGAAATCATGGGTGCGGAAACCCGTTCCGGTGACGATGTAGAACCGGTCCTCGGCGATGCGCGCCACGGTCAGATCCGCCTCGATGCCGCCGCGGGTGTTGAGGAGCTGGGTATAGGTCAGCCGGCCGACGGGCTTGGATACGTCGTTGGCGCAGATCCAGTCCAAGGCTTTGAGGGCATCGGGACCGGAGAGTTCGTATTTCGAGAAGGAGGACTGGTCGAACACGCCGACCGCCTCGCGCACATGGGCGTGCTCCTCGCCGACCGGTCCGAACCAGTTCTGCCGGCCCATCGAATAGATGTCCTTCGGCTCGGTGCCGGGAGGGGCGAACCAGTTGGGACGTTCCCAGCCGAGTTTCGAGCCGAACACGGCGCCATGGCTCTTCAGCCGTTCATACAGCGGCGAAACCAGACGCGGGCGGCCGCTTTCGTATTCCTCATGTGGAAAGCCGATCGTGTAGTGCTTGCCATAGGCTTCCAGCGTGCGGTCGAGGACCCATTGGCGGTCTCGGTGCATGCCAGCGAAGCGGCGGATGTCGACCACCCAGAGGTCGAGCGGCGCCTCGCCGTCGATCACCCATTGCGCCAGCACCCAGCCGGCCCCGCCGCCGGACGCGATGCCGAAGGCATTGAAGCCGGCGCCGACGAACATGTTCTTGCATTCGGGTGCCACGCCGAGGATGAAGTTGCCGTCCGGGGTGAAGCTCTCGGGCCCATTGATCATCTGCTTGACGCCGGCCTTTTCCAGCGCCGGTATGCGCTCGATCGCCTGCATCATGTGCTGTTCGAAATGGTCGAAATCGTCGTCGAACAGCCGGAACGCCCATTCGTTCGGCACGTCGCCGGTCGTCCAGGGCTGGGGGTTGGGCTCGTAGCCGCCCATCACCAGGCCGCCGACCTCTTCCTTGAAATAGGTCCGCCTGTCGGGATCGCGGATGGTCGGCGCGTCGGTCGACAGGCCGTCGATCTTCTCGGTGATGATGTACTGATGCTTGACCGGCTGGAGCGGCACGTTGATGCCGGCCATGTCGCCCACCTGCCGCGCCCATTGGCCGGCGCAGTTGACCACCTTTTCGCAGGCGATGTCGCCGAGCGTGGTCTTCACCTTGAGGATGCGTCCGTCCTTCATCTCGAAGCCGGTGACGCGCACGTTCTCGACGATCTTCGCGCCGTGCATGCGGGCGCCGCGGGCGAGCGACTGGGTGATGTCGGAGGGGCTTGCCTGGCCGTCGGTCGGCAGCCAGCTCGCGCCGACCAGATCGTCGACATTCATCAGCGGCCACATGCGCTTGACCTCTTCCGGAGAGACGAGATGCATGTCCATGCCGAAGCTGCCGGCGGTGGTGGCCAGCCGCTTGAATTCGGTCCAGCGGTCCTGGTTGGTGGCGAGTCTGAGGCAGCCCGTCATCTTCCAGCCGGTGGCGAGCCCGGTCTCGGCTTCCAGCCCCTTGTAGAGGTCGACCGAATATTTGAGCACCCGGGTGATCGAGGCGGACGAGCGCAGCTGGCCGACCAGCCCCGCCGCATGCCAGGTCGAACCGGACGTCAGGCTCCCCTGCTCCAGGAGGATCACGTCCGCCTTGTGGTCGCGGGCGAGATGGTAGGCGGTCGAGCAGCCGATGATGCCACCGCCGATGACGACGATTTGGGCGTGGGTGGGCAGGGTCATGATGCGTGTTTCCCGTAGATCGTGTGGTAGTGATCGAGCGCTTCTTGAAGGCGCTTCAGGTTGTCCGCCGTGTAGCCGACATAGTCGGCCCCCGGCGCGTCGAGATAGAGTTCGGAGACCATGCTCCACATCGCCTCGCGTAAAAGCGAGGCGCATTGCATGGCGGCCATGGAGCGGCGCATGCCCGGCGACGGCGGGCCGTCGAGATAGGCTTCGAGGAATTCTTCCGACTGTTCCGGCGACAGGCCGGCATTGGAGGTCGCACCGGCGAGGTCGAACATCGCGGTGGAAAAGCCGGCATATTCGAAGTCGATCAGCCAGAGACGCTCGCCGTCGTCGAGGATGTTCGACGGCAGGAGGTCGTTGTGGCCAAAGACGATCGGCAGCGGGATCTGGGCCGCCTCCAGTTCCTCCGCCAGTGCCAGGTAGCCGGGCAATTCGGCCGTCATGCGGCTTCCACCGGCCTCCAGCGTGCGCGCATAGTCGCGGATGACGTGGAAGGCCCAGAACATGAAGCCCGACCCGGAGACATGGCGCGGCATCTCGGTGTGGAAGCGCCGGAGCAGCTGCGCAATCTCGCGGCGCCGGGCAGCCACGCCCTCGGCCGATAAAGTCTTCGCAGTCAGGAACTGGGTGACCATGACGCCCGCTGCCGCATATTCGACCCGCGGGGCAAAGCCCGCAGCATGAGCGGCCTGCGCCGTCATCGCCTCGCGGTCGCGCGAAACATGGTGAAAGGGATAGTCAACACCGAAGCGGACGACATGGCGACCGGACCTATCGGTGACCACGAAGCTCTCGTTGCTCAACCCGCCATGCAGCGGTTCGATCGAAATCGAGCCGTTCCAGCAAGGCAGGCGATGAATGCGATCTTCGGTCCTGGCATCCATGCGCGTCATGCGACTTGCTCCCGCAGTCGGGCCGCAGCCGCCGAGATCAAGCGGTCGGCAATGATGGCGATGAAGGCGACGGCAAGGCCGGCGACGAGGCCGCGGCCGGTATCGGCCTTGGTGAGGGCGATATAGACCTCCTGGCCGAGGTCGCGCGTGCCGACCAGCGCGGTGATAACCAGCATGGAAAGGGCGAACATGATGGTCTGGTTGAGGCCGAGCAGGATTTCCGGCAGGGCCAGCCTGAACTTGATCTTGGCGAGGATCTGCCAGGGCGTACAGCCCATCGCCCGGCCCGCCTCGATCACTTTCGGATCGACGCGCTGGATGCCAAGGGCGGTATAGCGAATGGCGGGGGCGATCGAATAGGCGACGACGGCGATCATCGCGGTGAAGTCCCCGACCCGGAACAGCATGACGGCCGGCATCAGGTAGACGAAGGACGGCAGGGTCTGCAGCGTGTCGAGAACGGCCTGGAGCCATTTCCACAGGCGCTGCCGCTCGGCCGCGAGGATGCCGATCGGGATGCCGATCAAGCTGGCCACGATGACCGAGATGCCGCAGAGATAGACGGTGATCATCGCCTTTTCCCACTGCCCGGTCACTGCAATGAGAAGGGAGAGCATGCCGGCGACGAGCGCCAGCCGCAGGCCGCCGAGCCGGTAGCCGAGCAACGTGAGCACGGCGACGACACCCGGCCAGGGCAGTTCGCCGAGGAAGCGCTTGAACGGGACCAGCAGGTTGAGCAGCACGGCATTGCGCAGAGCCTCAAGCGTGTCGAAGAACTGCACGTTGATCCAGCCGACGATGTCGTTCCACAGGCTGCCGGTCGAAAGCATCCATGTCTCGGGGTAGGATCTGACGGCCGGCCAGACGAGACCCAGCACGAAGGTCACCGCCACGAAGGCGATCGCTGAGGCGACATAGGGATGCCGGGCGACAAGGTTTCCGGACATCGCCGGCTGCGCTTGTCCGGCCTTGCGGGCAAAGGCCTGGCTCAGGCGATCAAGCGCCACGGCGAGCGCGACGATGGCGAAGCCCGCCTCCATGCCGGCGCCGATGTCGAGGCGGCGAAGTGCGGCGAGCACGTCGAAACCGAGGCCGCCGGCCCCGATCATCGAGGCGATGATGACCATGTTGAGCGAGAGCATGATCACCTGGTTGACGCCGACCATCAACGCGTCCGAAGCCGAGGGCACCATGACCTTCCAGGTCATCTGGCGCCGGGTGCAGCCGACCATGTGGCCGAGATCGACGATCTCGGAGGGCACGGCGCGAAGACCGAGTATGGTGATGCGCACCATGGGCGGCATGGCATAGATCAGCGTGCCGACGATCGCGGCGGTTGGCCCGAAGCCGAAGAAGAACAGGATCGGCACCAGATAGGCGAAGATCGGGATCGTCTGCATGAGGTCGAGCAGCGGTTTCAGCAGGCGCTCCAGCCAGGACCAGCGCCAGGCGGCAAGCCCGAGCAGCAGACCGAAGCCCACCCCGATCGGAGCGGCGACGAGGATTGAGGCCAGCGTCACCATGGCACTCTGCCACTGGCCGAAGACGGCCAGGAAACCGAAGCAGGCTGCGACCAGCAGGGCAAGCCGCACCCCGCCCGCGAAGTAGCCCATCAGGCCGATCACAAGCACCACGCCCAGCCAGGAGACCGGCGGCAGCACCTGGACCGCGGCGGATCCCTGGCCCTCGAGGAAACCC
The DNA here is from genome assembly GCA_943370615.1 of Rhizobium sp. Q54. Lineage (GTDB taxonomy): Bacteria > Pseudomonadota > Alphaproteobacteria > Rhizobiales > Rhizobiaceae > Allorhizobium. Next base: position 56,882 of record CALRRQ020000009.1, on the reverse strand, counting down.
GTGGCGAGCAGGCTGAGCGTAAGCCGGTACGGCAGGTCGATCAGCTGGGCGACGAAGCGTGTCAGGTCGGTGAAGCTGAACAGGGCGAAATGCGCCTCGTCGATCAGCCATTTCATCCAGGCGCTGATGTGGCGCGCCGCCGGCAGCTGCCAGGCCTTCGGATAGTCGAACATCCACTTGCCGAGCGTAGGGCCGAGCCACCAGACAAGAAGCGTGAGGCCGAGGGCAAGGGCCAGCAGGATCGAGAGCAGGCGGCCCCGGCCTGCGCCGGAGCGGCCCACGTCTTCGTCAAACATGCCGGTCATGCGCGGGGTCGAAGCCATGCCCTCACCCCTGCATCATCAGGTTGACGACGTCGTCGCGGTGGACCATGCCGACCGGATGCCCCTCCCCGTCGACGACCGTGATCGTCTCGCCTGCGGCGGCAAAGAGCGGCGCGATGTCGGCGACGGTCGCGCGGGCCGATACCCGCACGGTCGCGACCGCTCCATCCGACGGCTTCATGATCGTTGCCACCTTCACCACCTTGGCGCGGGCCACGCTCCGGGTGAATTCGGCGACATAGTCGGTGGCCGGCTGGAGCACCAGATCCTGCGGCGTTCCGCACTGGACGATCGCGCCGTCCTTCATGATCGCGATCCGGTCGGCCAGCCGGATGGCCTCGTCGAAGTCATGGGTGATGAAGACGATGGTCTTCTTCAGCACCGACTGCAGGCGCAGGAACTCGTCCTGCATCTCGCGGCGGATCAGCGGGTCGAGGGCCGAGAAGGGTTCGTCGAGGAACCAGAGTTCGGGTTCGACGGCCAGCGAGCGGGCGATGCCGACACGCTGCTGCTGGCCGCCGGACAGTTCGCGTGGATAGGCGTCTTCCTTGCCGGCGAGGCCGACGAGTTCAACCATCCTGCGCGCCCGCTCTTCGCGCGCGCTGCGCTCGATGCCCTGGACCTCGAGGGGGAAGGCGACATTGGCCAGCACGGTCAGGTGCGGCAGGAGGGCGAAATGCTGGAACACCATGCCCATCTGGTGACGACGAATGTCGATCATGCGGCTCTCGCTCGCCGAAAGCAGGTCCTCGCCGTTGAAGAGGATCTCGCCCGAGGTCGGCTCGATCAGCCGGGACAGGCAGCGCACCAGCGTCGACTTGCCCGAGCCGGAAAGCCCCATGATGACGAAGATCTCGCCGGTCGCGACATGCAGGTTGACGTCGCGCACCGCACCGACGAGGCCGGCGGCGGCCAAGCTTTCCATGCTGGGCGATCCATCGGCGGCACGCACGGCTTCGCGCGCGCCGGCACCGAATATCTTCCAGACATTGCGGCAGACGAGTTTGGCTTCTGCAGGCATGGGTCTTCCCGTCGAAGGCGGAGGCTGGCAATCAGGGTACGTGGAAAGGGTGGCCGTCCGTGCCGCCGAGCGGCGAGGACGGCCGAGCGCCCTATTTCTTGATCCATCCGGACCAGCGGGCTTCATTGGCCCCGATCCATTCAGCGACGACGTCCTCGACCTTCTTGCCGTCGAGGTCGACCTTGGTGATCATCGCACCCATTTCTTCGTTGTTGAGGGTGAAAGCCTTGATCGCGGCATAGGCGCCCGGCCACTTGTCCTTCACACCGGACCAGCCGACCTTCCAGATCGGGCCAAACGGCTTGCCGCAGTCATGCGTGGCATCGGGATTGAGACCGGCCGCGGCATCTTCGTAGCACTCCTTCGAATAGGTCGGGAACTCGACCCATTCGCCCTTGTACTTGGCCGGCGCCCAATGCGGTGCATAGATCCACAACACGATCGGCGCCTTACGCTGGTAGGCGCTTTCCAGTTCTGCGAACAGGGCGGCATCGGTGCCGGCGTGGACGACTTCGAAGGGCAGGTCGAGGGCTTCGATACGCTCCTCGTCGAACCCACCCCAGGTGACGGGACCGCCGAGATAGCGGCCCTTCGGCGCGGTTTCCGCCGTCGAGAAGGCTTCCGCGCAAGCCGGGTCCTTCAGCGCTTCCCAGTTGGGCAAGCCGGGGCACTTTTCCTTCATATACTCCGGAAACCACCATTCTTCCTTGGCCAGCATGCCGGTCTCGCCGAGGTTTTCGACCTTGCCGGTCGCGGTCGCGGCATCCAGCGCCTCGCGGCCGGTCGTCTCCCAGATCTCCATGGCGACGTGCAGATCGCCGGATTCCAGCCCGGCGAACTGGGCAAGGTAGTCGGCCTGGACATATTCGACCGAATATCCGGCCTTCTTCAGCACTTCGCCCATCAGCTGCGTGGTGATCAGCTGGCCCGTCCAGTCGTGGAGGGTGAGCTTGATGGGGTCTGTGGATTCCTGTGCGATTGCCGGTGCGGCCAGGCTGGCGCCCGCTAACATGAGGCATGTGGCGGCAATTTTGGGCAGGCGGGTAAGGTTCAGCATGCGAGTTCTCCCAGTAGAGCCCGTTGAAACATGATTGGAACTGGCTGGGCACCGGGTCGTCGTTCCCCGTACTTTTCGTATCTCGTGACGACGGTGCGCAGACCAATCTCATGTCAGCATCCGCAGGATGTCAATGTTGTTTTGTGGTATTTTGTGCTTTTATGCCCGAATATGCCGCGATTGCCGGATCAACCGGCCTCCGCTATCAGCTTTGCCATCATCCCCAAGGGCTGGACCATGACGCCATCGAGACGACACCGAGACATCTTGCGGCTGCTGCAGCGCGACGGGACGATCACCGTTGCCGAACTGGCAGCCAAGCTCGGCGTCTCCCTGGAAACCGTGCGCCGCGACCTGAAGCCGCTGGCCGGCAACGGCTCGGTCATCAAGATGCACGGCGCGGTCGGGCTTCCCTCGGTTGCCGGAGAGGCGCCCTTCGAGAAGCGCATGCGCGAGAACAGCGACGTCAAGAGGGCGATTGCCGCAGCGGTCGCCGCGACCATCCGCGACGGCGATTCCATCATGATGGACACCGGCACGACGACGAGTTTCCTCGCCCGCGCGCTTCTTTCGCGCCGCCGGCTGACCGTGGTGACCAATTCCTCCGACATCGCCCGCACGCTGGCGACCGTCAACGACAACCGGGTCTACATGGCGGGTGGCGAGTTGCGCAGCGACAATGGCGCCGCCTTCGGGACGACGGCGATCGAGTTTGCCGGCCGCTTCTCCGTCACCCACGCGATCATCTCGGCCGGCGCCGTCAATACCCGCGGCATCATGGACTATGATCTCGAGGAGGCCGAATTCGCCCGCATGGTGCTGAGCCGCGGCAAGCGGGCCATCGTCGTCACTGATTCCTCGAAATTCGGCCGCGAGGGCCTGGTTCTGGTCAGCGGTTTCGACACAGTCACGGAACTGGCCACCGACAAAGCGCCGCCGGGGGACATCGCCGAAGCCCTCGACACCGCCGGCATCGATTTGCTGCTCGCGTGAGGGGCAGGCAATGGCTGGCGCCTGGGGATGGTGTTCAGCTCTGGCAATCCACACAGCCATGTCCGTGGTCCGGAGAGACTTCGGTTCCTTTCGGGCGCGCTGATACCAACAAGAAGGAAACAGGAAGCGAATACTTGCATGAAGTCATCGCCGAAGGTGACGAACAGGTGCGTGCTTTCCGGCTTCCATTGCAGGGGCTCGGGATCATCAACGCTGTGTATTGGCGAAAGCCGGAAGCCTTGGAACGCTGTCGCAGGCGTTGCCAGGCAGCGCATCAAGAGAGCATTTGCCGCCAAAGCGGCCAAAATGGCATTCCAACAATTGCGAAATGGACCGCGACTGGAGGCCGGATTGGTCCATCATCCGGACACCAAGGTTGACGGCGTGCAGGCTGGATGGGCGGGGAGCGCGGCAAAGAGTGCAAGAGAGCTTTGATTTCATTCTGATCGGCGCCGGCTCGTCCGGCTGCGCGCTCGCCAACCGGCTTTCGGCCGACCCGACCAGAAAAGTTCTGCTTCTGGAGGCCGGCGGCAGCGATCTCAATTTCTGGATCCGCATGCCGATCGGTTACGGCAAGACCTTTTATCATCCAAAATTGAACTGGCGCTATCTGAGCGAGGCCGATCCGGGCACGCTCGGCAGGCAGAGTTACTGGCCGCGCGGCAAGGTGATCGGCGGCTCGAGCTCCATCAATGCGATGGTCTACGTACGTGGCCAACAGGCCGATTTCGACGACTGGGCGGCGCTCGGCAATCCGGGCTGGGCTGCGGCCGACATCATGCCGGTCTACAAGCGGATGGAGAATAATCTGGCCGGCGCGGACCATTGGCGCGGCAGCGGCGGGCCTCTCACCATCACCGACATGGCAGGGTCGGTTCATCCGCTTGCCGCGGATTTCCTGAGAGCCGCCGGGGCGGCCGGTATTGCGCGCAATCCGGATTACAATGGAAGCGATCAGGAAGGGGTCTCCACCTATCAGATCACCATGCGCAACGGACTGCGGTGTTCGGCGGCCGATGCCTATCTTCGCCCGGCTCGAAAGCGGGCCAACCTCGAAATACGCAAGCACGCGCATGTCACCCGGATCCTCTTCGAGGGCAAGCGGGCTGTCGGGGTCGAGTATCTCCAGAACGGACAGACCGTATCGGTCAAGGCGCGGGCCGAAGTGATCCTTTCAGCCGGTGCCGTGAACTCTCCACAGATCCTGATGCTTTCCGGCGTCGGCGACGCCGAAAAGTCCAGGGCGCTCGGCATCACCCCTATCCACCATGCTCCGATGGTGGGGCGGAACCTTCAGGACCATCTCGGTTTCGATTATATCTACGAAGCGAACAGGCCCACGCTCAACGATGTGCTGCGTCCGTTGTGGAGCCGCATGCTGGTCGGCATGCAGTATCTGGCCACGCGCAGGGGTCCGCTGTCGCTGAGCGTCAATCAGGCAGGCGGCTTTGTTCGCTCAGGTCCGGGTGAGGCGCGCCCAAACATTCAGCTCTATTTCTCACCGCTCAGCTACACGCGCGCCATTCCCGGCAAGCGGGCACTCATGCGCACCGACTACTTTTCCGGCTTCATGCTGGGCACGTCGAACTGCCACCCGAAAAGCCGCGGCGATATCACATTGCGGTCCGCCGATCCTTTCGCCGCGCCGGTGATCCGGCCAAACTACCTGTCCGACGAACGCGACCTCGCAGAACTGGTGGAATCGGCGAAAATCCTGCGCGGGATCGCCGCTTCCGATCCCTTGGCAAGCGTTATCAAACGCGAGATCAAACCGGGGCCGGACGTGATGGACGACGAAGCGATGGCCGAGGATATCCGCGCCCGGTCCGGTTCGGTCTTTCACCCCTGCGGAACTTGCGGCATGGGTCCCGACCCTTCGACATCGGTGGTTGACGCGCGCCTCAAGGTGCACGGCATCGAAGGATTGCGGGTGGTCGACGCCTCGATCTTCCCGCTCATTCCGTCCGGCAACATCAACGCGCCTTCGATCATGGTGGGAGAGCGGGCCTCGGACTTGATCATCGAGGATTGGCGCTGATCATCGCATCGTTCTCAGCATCTGCCCAAGCTCGGCAACCGATTTTTCGGTAACCCGGGACGGTACTGCCCCGAAGCCCATGATGAGCCCCTGCCGCGTGGGCGCGAGCGCCAAGCGACTGAATGGAGAGAGGATGAGGCCCCGTTCGCCTGCCTTTCTGGCGACCTCGGCATCATTGAATTCCGGTGCAAGCCGACCAACCGTCTGCAGTCCCGCCGCCGTCGATCTGACCTCAAGGAGACCGTCGAGGTGCTCTCGCGCCGCGGCCAGCAATGCGTCCTGTCGTTCGGCATAGGTCCTTCGCATGCGGCGGATGTGGGTGGCGAAATGCCCTTCGGAAATGAAGCTGGCCATGATGGATTGCAGGCTGGCCGGAACGCCCTGCATCGTCGCGCCGGCAATGCGGCGGAAGACGTCGACCAGTTCGGGTGGCGCGACCACGTAGCCGATGCGCAACGCAGCGAACATCACCTTGGAAAAACTGCCGACATAGATGACCCGTTCGCTCTGATCGATGCTTTTCAGCGTCGGGGCGGGATAGCCGGAATAGTGCAATTCCCCATTGAAATCGTCTTCGACGATCCAGGCGCCGCAGCGCTCGGCAGCGCCAAGCAGTTCAAGCCTGCGGGAAATAGACATGGCCACCCCCAAGGGATGCTGCCCTGCGGGTGTAACAAAGGCGAGGCGAAATGAACTGGAGAGTGCAAGTCCGGCGGCGACATCAAGCCCCTCCTCGTCCACCGGCACGGGGATGAGATGGGCACCGTTCGAAATCAGGCTGTTGCGGGCGCCGATATGGCCGGGGTTTTCGAACCAGACCTTGTCGCCCGGATTGAGCAGCATCTGGCCAATGCGATTGAAGGCATCCTGCGCACCATTGAAGATGAAGACTTCATCGGCAGAACACGAGATGCCGCGATTTGCCCAAAGATGCGTGGCGATCGCCTGGCGGAGTTCGCCAAGCCCTGCAGGATCGGAATAACCAAGCACCAGGCTGCGCGAGCGCCGCCAGTATTGCGCCGAAAGCCTTGCCCATAGCGACATGGGAAACTGATCATAGGCCGGCATTCCCGTGACAAAGGGGCGGGGAACATTGGGATGGTCGATGCGCGGGAAAAACTGCTCCGAGGCGTCGAGGCTCAGCCGCGCCAGCCGTGGTGGCGCGGAGCCCTTTATCGGGCTCGGCACCGGCACCGCAGCCCGGGGCCGGTCACGCTCTACCGCTTCAGAGACGAAGGCCCCTGCGCCGACGCGCGACTGGATCAGGCCCTCTGAGGTCAATTGCTCGTAAACATTCACCGCCGTTGTACGGGAGACATTCTGCTCGCGCGCGAAAGTGCGGCTCGAAGGCAGTCTCTGTCCGGTCGGAAGCTGGCCGGAGAGGATGAGCTTGCGCAATGCGCCGGCCAGTTGAACACTGATGGCGGCCGGGTCGTCGCGGTCGATCCGGATGGGAGGGATCAACGCACCGCCCGCGTATTTGACCATGCCCGCTCCCTCTCCCCTGACACTCCAATGGCCTGCAAACTATTCCAAAATGGACCTTAGTAAAGGGCCACTTTCAGCACAGACTGCTGCCATTCTCTCATGGATGGTGCATTCTTGATCAGGGGCGTTGGAGCATGAAACTGAAGTCGATCGAAACATTTTCGACACGCTATGTCGGCTTCGTACGCGTCACCGACGAAACCGGAGCGATTGGATGGGGACAAGTCTCCACCTACAATTCAGACATTTCCGCTCAGGTGCTCCATCGCCAGGTCGCGCCCTATTCGCTGGGGGTCGAATTCGACGATCTCGACGATCATCTCGACCTCATCGGCGAGCGTGAGCACAAGTTTCCCGGCTCCTATCTGCGCCGGGCCATCGGGGGGCTCGATACTGCGATCTGGGATCTGCGCGGCAGGACGGCCGGAAAACCCGTGGCCGAGCTGCTCGGCGGATCTGCCGGCCCATTGCGCGCCTACGCCTCGTCGATGAAGCGGGATATCACACCGCGGGACGAGGCCGAGCGCTTCAAGCGCCTCAGGCAGGAATTCGGCTTCGACGCCTTCAAGTTCCGCGTTGGGGCGGAAGTGGGGCGCGGCAAGGATGAATGGCCCGGGCGCACCGAGGAAATCATCCCGCTCATTGCCCGTGAAATGGGACCGGGGGTCGCCTTGTTGGCCGACGCCAACTCCTGCTATGCGCCAGCGCAAGCGATCGAGGTCGGTCGCATGATGGAGGCCAACGGTCTTGTCCACTACGAGGAACCCTGCCCCTATTGGGAGCTCGAGCAGACCAAGGAAGTCGCCGACGCACTCGATATCGCGGTGACGGGGGGCGAACAGGATTGCGATCTGGTGACCTGGCGACGAATGATCGACATGCGGGCGGTCGATATCGTCCAGCCCGATGTGTCCTATCTCGGCGGCATCTGCCGTACGCTACGGGTGGCGAAAATGGCCGAAGCTGCCGGATTGCGGGTCACACCCCATGCAGCCAATCTCTCGCTCGTCACGCTCTTCACCATGCACGTTCTGCGTGCCATTCCGAATGCCGGTGACTATCTCGAATTTTCGATCGAGGAAGCCGACTACTATCCCTGGCAATATGGCTTTTTCCGCAACGACCCGTACAAGATCGAAGACGGCAAGGCATTCGTGACCGATGCGCCGGGCTGGGGCATCGAGATCGAGCCTGAATGGCTGGCGCGATCCACTTACCAGATCAGCGAGGCAGAATAGGATGGTGAAGACGGCCGACCAATACGCCGCCGAATATTTCGCGACCGGCACTCTCGCCGGCCTTCCCGACAAGCATTTTATTGATGGCGCCTGGGTTGGTTCCGAAGGTGGAGCCATGATGGAGACCTACGATCCCGGACGGGCGCAGGCGTTCCATGAGTTTGCCGCAGGCGACACGCGCGATGTCGACAATGCGGTCGAGGCCGCCGTCCGCGCTGGCCGCGACTGGGCGCGAATGAAGCCTTCGGCCCGCGCGACCATCCTTGCCAAGGCGGCGGCGTTGATCCGTGCGGAAAGCGCTCGTCTCGCCGTGGTCGAGGGCCTGGATAGCGGCAAGTCACTCAATGAAGCCGAGGGCGATGTGAACGGTGCGGCACGGACCTTCGATTACTATGCCGCCGCCGCCAACGCGCTGCAGGGGGAGACCTTTCCGCTCGGCACCGATTATCTGGGTTATTCCCATCATGAACCGGTCGGCCCCACCGCTCACATCATTCCCTGGAACTTTCCGCTTTCCACAGCCGCGCGCGGCATCGCTCCGGCGCTGGCCGCCGGCTGCACGGTGGTCGCCAAGCCGGCGGAAACCACACCTCTGACCGCCCTGATGCTGGCCGAAATCCTCTTTCGTGCCGGCCTGCCGGCGGGGGTCTGCAATGTCGTGACGGGCACTGGCAGCCAAGCCGGCGCGCCTTTGGTCAGACATCCGGCCATTCGCCACATCACGTTTACCGGATCGGTGGCGACCGGCGTGAATGTAATGCGGGAAGCGGCGGAGAATGTCACCCGCGTGCTTCTGGAACTGGGCGGCAAGTCACCGCTCATCGTGTTGGCTGATGCCGATCTCGACGCGGCGGCGGATGGCGTCATCGGCGCGATCTTCGAAAATGCCGGGCAGATCTGCTCCGCCGGTTCGCGTCTTGTCGTCGACAGGCGCATCCATGGTCCGCTCCTGGAACGGGTTCTGGAGCGGACGCGAAAGCTCGAACTGGGACACGGCCTCAGACGCTCCTCCTTCGGTCCGGTGAACTCGGCGGCGCAACTGGAGCGTATTGCCGGTCATGTGGATCGGGCCAAGGCACGCGGGCTGTCGATCCTGACCGGCGGCAATCCAGCCGTCGATCCTCAAACCGGCACCGGATGGTTCTTCGAGCCGACAATCATCGATGCAGTTCCCGGCGATGATCCCGCGGCCCGGGAGGAAATTTTCGGACCCGTTCTGGTCGTCCAGAGCTTCGAGGATGAGGAAGAGGCGCTGGCCTTGGCCAATGGCACGGATTTTGGCCTTGTGGCGGGCATTTACACGCGCGACTTCTCCGCTGCCCATCGGCTGGCGCGGGATCTCGACGCCGGACAGGTCTACATCAACGAATATTTTGCCGGTGGCATCGAGGTACCCTTCGGTGGCAACAAGATGTCCGGGTTTGGTCGCGAAAAGGGTCTCGACGCCATCAAGGCCTATTGCAGAGTGAAGAGCGTAGCTGCACGGATTGGACATTGATGACCATGGATTCGACCTTCACAGCCGATGCCAGGATGGTTCCCTATTGGTGGGATGCTTCGCCTCCGCAGGAGGACAGGCCCGATCGCCTGCCGGGTGAAATCGATGTGCTGGTGGTGGGCTCTGGCTATACCGGCCTGCATGCAGCCATCGAACTGGCGCGTGGCGGACGCTCGGTCCTCATCTGTGATCGCGGGGTGATCGGCGAAGGCTGCTCGACACGCAATGGCGGGCAGGTTTCGACCAGCGTAAAGCCGGATTTTGCCTCGCTTGTCAAAAAACACGGTGAACTCATTGCCCGGCAGCTTTTCCAGGATGGCCGGAATTCGCTGAAATGGACCGAGGAATTCATCCGCCAGGAAGGGATAGCCTGCGACTTCAAGGTGGTCGGGCGCTATCATGTCGCCCACAACGACAAGGCCTACGAGCAACTGGCACGTTCCATCGAGACGCCGGTCAAGGGATTCGAAGTGCCGGCCCATGCAGTTCCGCGCGCCGAGCAGCGCAGCGAGCTGGGGACGGACATCTATCACGGCGGCATCATTCTTGAACATCACGCTTCGCTTGATCCGGGCCGTTATCATGCGGGCCTCGTCAATCTTGCCCGGAATGCCGGCGTGATATTCGCCGCCCGATGTGAGGTCACGGCGTTTGCAAGAACCGCAAGCGGGCATACCGTTTCGACCGCGCTCGGTGAGGTGAAGGCGCGCGATGTGGTGATGGCCACCAATGGTTACTCGGGAAAACTGTCACCCTGGCATCGCCGCCGCATCATTCCCATCGGCTCCTATGTGATCGCTACGGAAGAGCTGCCGGAAGCGCTGGTCGACGAGATCATCCCCAAGAACCGCATCGTTTCCGACACCCGCCGTGTGCTCTATTACTTCCGCGCCTCGCCGGATCGCAGACGCATCATTTTTGGCGGTCGCGTCAGCCTTGCCGAATCCGATCCGCGCGTTTCCGGCCCACTGCTCTACACGGAAATGCTCCGTCTTTTTCCGCAATTGGTCGGCTATCGCACCTCGCATTCCTGGATGGGATATGTTGGCTACACCTTCGACACGCTTGCCCACACGGGCTCTGAGGAGGGCATCCATTACGCGATGGGCTATTGCGGCTCGGGTGTAGGAATGGCCGGCTATCTCGGCATGCGGCTGGGCCAGCGCATCCTCGGGAAAGCAGAGGGCAATACCGGTTTCGCCAGCACCCCCTTCCCCGCGCGAAGCTATTATTTCGGCAAGCCCTGGTTTCTTGCGCCCGCCGTGCAGATCTACCGCATCCGCGATCGGCTCGGTCTTTGACAGGAGATGTCGGCGGCCAAAATGGCCCTCCACATCGCAAAGAATGGACCTTCTAAGGTGACCAATTTGGGCTTCCAATACCTCATGGTCAAGAAAAGCGAGCGACCAGCCTGAGATAGCCTGCCTGGCTTTCACGAAGCAAAAGCATCGCCAATAAGAACAAGCAGTGAATTTGACAATATTCGCGCAAAGAGGAGTGAACCAAATGAAAATGGGAAAGAAACTACTTACAGCAACCGCAATGGCGCTGATGGCGTCCGCGTCTCTGGCGCATGCAGAGTCGCTGCGCATTCTGACCTGGGGCAGCTATGCCCCTGAGGAACTGGTCAAGAAATTCGAAGCCGAGAACCCCGACATCAAGGTCGAGGTCACCTTCTCCAACAACGAGGAGATGATTGCCAAGCTGCGGGCGACCGGCGGCACGGGATATGATCTCGCCCAGCCGAGCCACGATCGTATCTATGCCGCGCAGATGGAATACAACATCTACAAACCGCTCGATCTGTCCAAGCTCGACATGGGCGCGATGGAACCCAAGCTGGTCGAGGGTGTGAAAGCCAATACCACCATTGACGGAAAGGTCTATGCCGTACCGCATCAGTGGGGCACGTCGGGCATCATGGCCAATATGAAGGAAGCGCCGGACGCCAAGGGCTGGGCCGACCTGTGCGATCCCAAGTACAAGGGTCGCACGTCGATGCGGCTTCGCCGTACCATTCTTCTCGGCATGGGCTATGGGATGGGCATGGACCCCTTCGTCCTTTATTCCGACAAGGCGGCCTATCAGGACATGCTCGACAAGGTCACCGAGAAGCTGATCGCCTGCAAGGCGAACATCAAGACCTACTGGAACGGCGGCGACGATCTCTCCTCGCTCATGCTTTCGGGCGAAGTGATCTTGTCGGAGACCTGGGATTCGACGGCCTTCAAGCTCTACGGCCAGAACAAGGACATCCGCTTCATCCCGCCCGCAACCGGGGCGCTCGCCTGGATCGACACCTTCGCCATTCCGCGCGGCGGCGAGGCTGACGACGCGGCCTACAAGTGGATCAACTTCGTCCTCAAGCCCGAGAACGTAAAGATCATGTCGGCCTCCACCGGCGCCCTTGCAGCGGTGCCGAACGCCATGTCGCTTCTGCCCGACGACAAGCGGGAAGCGGTCGAAGCGGCCTTCAAGCAGTCCGACATCGACAATCTGAAGTTCTTCGCCAACATTCCACCCGGCATCGAAGACATGGAAGGTCTTGCGCTCGAGCGCATCAAGGCCGCTTCCAACTGAGATCTTCAATGATGCCCATTCCGGCCGGGGTTGATCCTTCACTCCGGCCGGCAGCAGATGGATTTTGAACGATGGACGACCTGAACTGCGACAATCTGGTGAAGAAGTTCGGGAGTTTCACAGCCGTTTCCGGTGTGTCTCTCGATATTCCCGCGGGCTCCTTCTATTCTATCCTTGGCCCCTCGGGCTGCGGCAAGACCACCTTGATGCGGATGATCGCCGGCTTTGAGACGCCGACGTCCGGGGACATCAAGATCAAGGGCGAAAGCGTCGTCTCGCTCCCGCCCAACAGGCGCAACGTGAAGATGGTCTTTCAGCATCTGGCCCTGTTTCCCATGATGAATGTGGGCGAGAACATCGCCTATGGCCTGCGCTGCCGCGGCGAAAACAAGGTCGACATCCGCTCGAAGGTCGCAAAGGTCCTGGACCGCGTCGGACTTCCGGGCGTTCAGGAAAAACAGGTCGGCCAGCTTTCGGGCGGCCAGAAGCAGCGCATCGCGATTGCCCGCTGCATGGTGCTTGAGCCCGATGTCCTGCTGCTTGACGAGCCGCTCGGAGCGCTCGATCTCAAATTGCGCGAGCATATGAAGATCGAGCTCAAGCAGCTCCAGCATCAGTTCGAAACGACCTTTCTCTACATCACGCACGACCAGTCCGAAGCGCTCGTCATGTCCGATGCCGTGGCGGTCATGAACAATGGCCGCTTCGAACAGATCGGCACGCCGAAGGAACTCTACGATGCGCCCGCCTCCGGCTTCGTTGCCGGCTTCGTCGGCGATTCCAATTGCTTTGCGGGCAGGATCGCGGACACCCGCGGCGATCAGGCCCTTGTCATCCTTGAGGGCGGAGGCGAGATGCGCGGCACGCTCGCAACACCCCTGGCGTTGGGCGACGCAGTGGAAGTCTTTCTGCGCCCGGAAGCGATCATCACCCGTGCGAATGGTCAAGAGGCGAACCTGACCGCCCGCGTCGACAGCCTTCTGTTCAACGGCGCAAATTCCCGCATCCTGGCCCGCTCGGACAGCGGCGCGCTGATCGAGGTCGCAGATGCCATGCAGGCCTCCGGTGTCCGGCAGGGTGAAACGATTGCGCTGTCCTGGCAGCCGGAAAGGGCGCGCATCTTCGCCGCGAGGGCGCGATGATGGGACGCGATGCAAAACGCCTCTCGCTGATCCTGCTGTTCGCGCCTTTTGCCTTATGGATCGGCCTGCTGATCGTCATGCCGCAGCTCGGCATCGCTTACGTTTCGTTGCGCGAAAAGATCGGCATCAACCAGTATGAATACGGCTTTTCCAATTACATGGCGTTCTTCGGCGAGCCGATTTATCGCAACACGCTGCTGCGAACGGCCTGGATGTCGATCCTGGTGACGGCGCTGGCGCTGGTGATGGGATTTCCCGTCGCGTATTACATCGCCAAGATCGCCCGTCGCCAAAGCCGCGCCGCGCTCTTCCTGATGTGCCTCATTCCACTCTGGGTTTCCGATCTGGTGCGCGCCTACGGCTGGATCGTGCTCCTGCGCGAGACCGGCGTCATCTCGACCGCGCTGGTCGATCTGGGCTTGATCAACCAGCCGGTGGAAATGCTCTACAACGACGTCACCGTCATCATCGGGCTCGTCTATACGGTCATTCTTTTCATGATCGTGCCCCTGGTCTCCACGCTTCAGGGCATGGACGACGCTCTTCTGGAGGCGGGCTACAATCTTGGCGGTTCTCGTTTCACCGTCTTCCGCCGGATCATCGTTCCCTATGCCATGCCGGGCATCGTTTCCGGCTGCATCATAACCTTCATGCTCGCTGCCGGCAGCTATCTGACTCCGATCCTGCTGGGCGGCAAGAATTCGAGCTGGTTCACCGAACAGATCTACGGCCAGTTCATCACGCGCTACAACTGGGAAGCCGGCGCAACGTTCGGCGTCCTGCTGCTGATCTTCACCTCTCTGGTGGTCTGGGCGGGGCTGCTGCTCACCGGCCAAAGCCTGGCAACGACAGTCGCAAAGGATTGAGCCCATGAAGACGCCTGCTCATCTCCTCTACATCTATCGCGCCTATGTGGTGATCTTCTTCGTCTATCTGATCGCACCCCTGCTGGCTGCCGGCGTTTTCGCCTTCAACGATTCCCTTTTTCCAGCACTGCCATGGCAGGGCTTCACCCTCGATTGGTTCTTCTCTCCGATCGAGCCGAAACTGGGCCTCTTCCATGACGAGCGGCTGATGCGCGGCATTGGCAACTCGTTCTACATCGGAGCCATTGTCTCGACGCTTTCCGTGGTCCTGGGGACCTGCAACGCCTTCCTGTTCACGCGCAAGGATTTCCGGTTCAAGTCCTTCTTCTACGTGCTGATGGTCGTACCCCTGGTCATCCCGGGGGTCATCCTCGGCATTTCCATCCTCGTCTTCGCCTCGATGATCGCCAATTTCGCCGACAAGGAGCTGGGCCTGTTTCTCACCTGGCTGCGCCCGGGCATTCCGCTCATCGTTTTCGGCCAGTCGGCCTTTCTGACCACCATCACCTCTCTGGTGATTGCCGCCCGGCTGCAGAAATTCGACATCACGCTGGAGGAGGCCGCGCTCAATCTGGGCGCCAGCCGCCTGCGGGTTCTGATGACCGTCACACTGCCCTTTCTGGTGCCTGCGCTCTTCTCGGCCTTCGTTGTCGCCTTCCTTGTCTCCTTCGAGAACTTCAACACGACGCTGATGCTGGTCGGCTCCGATGCGCCGCTAACGGTCACCATGTACGACCGTATGGTGAAGGTCGGCTCGACACCAGTGTTGAACGCGGTTTCGGTTCTGCTGATGCTCGGCTCCGGGCTCCTCGCCTTGCTGTCGGTCCTCGTCCAGCGCGAGCGCACGCCGGAGAGCTGACCGGCGTCCCACCGCAGGCATTTGGCAACAGCTTCGGCCAGGAGGCCGACGGTTCGCTTCCGGGACATTGTTCCGGAACCCCATCGTTCCGGAACCCCATCAGTGCTTGGCAAGGCCAGCCTCCTGCCCGTCACGGCCCGAGACCAAATCGCCGAAGAAGATCAACCAATGATCAATTGCGGGAATACTGCGATCACCCCAAGCACGGCGAGCATCACGCCGACGAATGGCAGGGCACCTGCGAAGATCGATTCAAGGGAAGTCTTTTCGTCCCCGAGGGTCGAATGAACCGTAAAGATCGAAATGCCAAACGGCGGCGTCAACAGGCCGATTTCCACGGCGATCACCGTGATGATGCCGAAATGCACGAGGTCGAAGCCGAGGCCTTGGGCGATGGGGGCCACAATCGGCACGACGATCAGCAGGATGGAGCTGCTGTCGAGGATCATGCCCAAAAGCAGGATCAGGCCAATATAGACGATCAGAAAGCCTGTGGCGCCGAGGCCGCTGCCCTGAACAAACTGGCCAATCGCTGATGGAATGCCAGCGACCGCGAGCATCTGGCTATAGAAACTGGCAGCTACCAGCAATATGAGGATACCGACAGAGATCGTCCCGGTCTGTGTCAGGACCGCCCACCATTTCTTGAGGTCAAGGCTGCGCCGGGCAACTGCAATCACAAGGGCAGCGCAGGCCCCGACTCCGCCGGCTTCCGTTGGCGTGAAGAAGCCGCTGTAGAGGCCACCCAGCACGAAGACGACCAGCAGGACGATCGGCGCAAGCTTGCGGCCGATCTCGGCGCCGCCCATCCGCGGAGCGGATTCGCGCTTTTCCAGCTGGCGATCCAGATGCTGCCTGGTGAAGACAAAACCGGGAGCAAAGCGCGCCATGGCGACGATCAGCGCGACAAAGCCGAGGGCAAGCAGGATGCCCGGCACGAGGCCGGCAATGAACATGCGCCCGATCGACTGCTCTGCCAGCACGCCGTAGATGATCAACAGCAGACTCGGCGGAATGAGCATGCCGAGAACGGAGCTGCCGGCCACGGTTCCGGCCGCAAACGAGGCGCGATAACCGTGCCGCGTCATTTCCGGAACGGCAACCTTGGTAAAGACGGCGGCGGATGCGATCGACACGCCGGTCACTGCGGCAAACACCGTATTTGCGGCGACTGTGGCGACGCCGAGCCCACCCAGCAGGCGACGCAAAAGGGACTCGGCGACGTCGAAAGTATCCTTGCCGACATTCGAGATGCTGACCAGATGTCCCATCAGCACGAAGAGCGGAATGGTCGCGAACAGATAGTTCGCCACCCCGCTATAGGCGGCAATCGACATCAGCTTCATGGCGAGATCGAAATTGCCGCGAATGATCCAGACGCCGGCAAAGGCGACGGCCATCAGGGCCACGGCAATCCGCATGCCGAGCAAGACGAGCAAAAACAGGACCGCAATGAGAAGCAGCCCGATCCCGATGGTTCCCATGTCATTTGGCCTTTGAATTGCGGATTGAAGCGAGGCTGCCCAAAGCGGAGACGGAGAAGGCAAGCGCGGAAGCGGCCGCCCCCAACACCACGATCAGCCGAAATGGCAATGTCGGCAGCGTCCATACGCCGCGCACGCCGAAGAATTCCGACGTGTGCCAGGCTCCCGCCGTGTCCGGCCACGCCGCCAGCGCGACCAAGGCGAACACTATCGCGCCTATCAGCGCGAAGCTCATGTCGAGAAGATGGGACGCTCTTGCGGAATGATCCCGCAATATCCTCAGGAGAAAATCGGCCCGGATCAGGGTCTCGCTGAGGACCGCGGCGGGCAGCATGAGGAAAACGATCGCCACGACAGAGCGTGCGGCGATCTCGGCCACGCCGGTAATCGGGGAGCCGAAAAAATTGCGGCCGACGACGTCGGCCACAATCAACAGCATGATTACGAGAATCCAGACCGTACCAATGGCCGCCATGGCGTTGAAAGCGGCCTGCAATCGCCGGCGTGCAGCCGAACCGCTCGGGGTTTTAACCGTATCTACCTGCATTTGAGATCCTGTCCGTGGGCGGCGTGGATTGTCGGGCTGTTTCCGGGCTAGTGACGGCTCACACTTCGGCAGACCAGTCGCGCGCCGGCTTGATCCCACGCGCCTTCAGTTCGGCGAAATAGGCCTTCAACACGGTCGCTGCCGCGGGACCGTTGGAATCAAGCCAGGGCTTTGCCACGTTCGGCAGGGTGTTTGCCCATCTTTCCTTTTCCGCATCCGGCAGATCGTTGACCTTGAGGCCCGCCGCAACCATTTCATTCATCGCCTTGGTGGCCCTCTCGGTGACGTATTCTCCATGCTTGCGCGAGGTGATGCGGCCGGCTTCGCGCAGTGCAGCCTGGACCTCCGGCGGCAGCCGGTCGTGGAAGGTCTTGTTGGCGGCGATCCCTCCAAAATACATCGAACCGAAACCGACGCGCGCCAGATGCGGTGCGACCTCGTAGACACGGGTCGGCTGGATGCCGCTGGCAAAGGACAACGTTCCCTCGGAAACGCCGGTCTGGATATCGGTGTAATAGGTGGTCAGTGCGCCATCGACCGGCGTGCAACCGGTATTGGCGAGCCAATTGGCCGAGGTTCCCGGTGCATTGAGGCGGCGATTGCGGACGTCATCAACCGATGAAATGGGGAAGTTCGCGTAGATGTCGTAGCTGTCCGTCACCAATGAAGACAGATGAACCATGTTCTGATCGGTCCAACCCGCCTTCAATTCGGGCAGTTCATCGGTCAACTTGTCGAAGATATCGATAACCGCGACATGGTCGGCATTGGCGAAGGGGGTGAAATAAGTGACATTCTGCAACGGCATGGCGGAGCCCTCCCAGACCGTTCCGACCATGCCGATATCGACGATCCCGTCACGCACGGCAGCGCGCGTATCGCTGAACTTGTAGAGCGTGCCGCCATAATTCTCATGCCAATTGACCGTGTATTTCCCGCCCGCTTCCGCCAGAAGGCGGTCGAGTTCGGGCTGCAATGCGGTCTGCATGGCGTAGACCCAGATATTGTTGGTCGGATGGCTCGATCCGATCTGGATGTCGATGGCCTCGGCCGCGAAACCGCGGGTATTGAGAAATGGCAGTGCAAGCGTCGCCGACGATGCGGCCAGGAATGTCCGACGTGTGGTTCCCATGATTTCCTCCCTTTGAAATCCCGCGATCTGCGCGGACAGTATGCAAAATTCGGCTTACGAAGCTGAACCGGCAGGTCCCGGCGCGCCAATCTCCTCATGCGTCGGGTCAGCCTTCGCCGCGGCCTGAGCGGACAGGACCGCGTTGAAATTCGCAAAAAATTCACCTGCCAGCTTTTGCGCCGTCGACTTGATCAGGCGACTGCCGAGCGCGGCCAGTTTGCCCCCGACCGCGGCATCGGCCCGGTAGGTGAGCAGTGTCGCCTCGCCCTGAGATGCAAGAGTTACCCGCGCCGAGCCCTTCGCAAATCCGGCTATTCCTCCCGAACCCTTGCCGGACAGCGTGCAGGCGACGAACGGCTCGATGTCGCTCAGTTCAACCTCACCCTTGAAGCGTGCCGACACCGGGCCGACTTTCAGCTTTACCACCGCGGTGAACTCCGTGGCGCTCGCCTGTTCCAATGTCTCGCAGCCCGGTATGGACCGCTCGAGGACCGCCCGGTCGAACAGGGCTTGCCAAACCCGTTCGCGGCTGGCCGCCAGCGTCTCGCTGCCTTCAAGTTCCACGGCATTCCCCCTCGATTGATTGTTCAAACATGGCCAAGCGCCCGCAATATGCGCACAGGCGTCATTGGTGTCTGGCTTATGCTGGCCGCAAACGGGCGCAGTGCGTCGTTGACAGCATTCATGGCAGCAGCGCCCGCCGCCGCGGTGCCGGCCTCTCCGACGCCCTTGGCGCCGAGAATGGTGTCGAGCGTCGGCGTTTCGACATGTGATATCTCGATGTCGGGCATCTCGCCGGCCATCGGAACCAGGTAATCCGCCAGTGAGCCATTGGTCAGCTGGCCCGAGTCGTCATAGAGACATTCTTCGAAAAACGCCGCCCCCAGACCCTGAACCACGCCGCCACGGATCTGTTCATCGACCAGCAGCGGGTTGATGATGCGACCACAATCCTCGACGACCCAGTGCTTCAGCAGCTTGACCATGCCGGTCTCGACATCCACTTCGACATAGCTTGCCTGGACGCCATTGGTGAAGTCGAACGGATAGCCGCCCGGCGCGAAGTGGTGGACCGCGGTCAGCGAATTGTCGCAGCCCCTGGGCAGGGTGTCCGGGCGGTAGGTGGCGATGCGACCGATTTCGGCCAGCGGCATTCTGGACGCCCCGGTCGCGGCATCGACGACACTGCTGTTTGAAAGAGCGAGCCCGCCGGGATCGGCTTGCAGGATCTGGCCGGCCAGGGCGAGGATCTGGTCGCGCAGCTTGCGCCCGGCTCGGAGCGCCGTTTCGCCGCCGATGCCGGCGCCCCGGCATGCCCAGGTCGCGCCGCCGCTCGGGGTCGTGTCGGTATCGCCGGTGATCACCTTGACCCGGTCGGGCTCGACGCCGAGTTGGTCAGCCACCACCTGCGCGATGATCGTCTCAGTACCCTGCCCCTGCTCCGTGACGGAAATCATGCACTGGACATCCCCTGCGGGGGTCAGCTTGACGATAGCACCGTCCTGCGCGGAAATCCGTGCGCCGCCGACCCCGTAGAACGCCGCGCCCGGATTGGTGATCTCGACGAAAGGCGCGATGCCAATGCCGCGGTAGACGCCCTTCTCCCGCAGGATTGCTTGTTCGGCCCGCAAGGCCTCATAGTTCATCATGGCGCGAAGACGAGTGAGGCAGGCCTCATGCGACAACTTCTCGAACTGATAGCCGGTCGCCGATACATGAGGATAGGCATTGTCCGCGACGACGTTGCGCGCCCGCATGTCGAGCGGATCGAGCCCCAGCGCGGCCGCGGCGCGGTCGACCAACACTTCGGTCACCGCGCAGGCGATAGGATGACCGACCGCACGGTATTGGCTGGTCTGTACCTTGTTCTGGAAAACGACCGAGAGCTTGCCGCGATAGTCCGGCATCGCATAGGGCGCACCCATCAGGCGGATCACCTGGTTGCCCTCCACGACACTGGTGCGCGGATAGCAGGAAAAAGCACCAATCTGCGTCAGGTCATCGACCTCCATTGCAGTGATCCTGCCGTCGGAGGAAATCGCCATCCGTGCCTTCACCTTGTGGTCCCTGGCATGGATGTCGGAGAGGAAGGATTCCAGCCGGTCGGCGACGAAGCGCACCGGGCGCCCCAGGAGTTTGCTGGCCGCCACAACTCCCATCTCTTCGTGGTAGACATGCAGCTTCATACCGAAGGAGCCGCCGACATCAGGCGCGATCACCCGGACCTGACCCTCGTTCAGTCCGAAATGGCGAGCATAGACGTCCTGGAACTGGTACGGGGTCTGCGTACCCTGGTGCACGGTCAGCTGCCCCGTCGCAGGATCGAAATCGGCGACGATGGCGCGCGGCTCGAGCGTTACGGCCGTATGGCGACCGAAGACGAACTCCGCTTCCGCGACATGCGCCGCCTCGGCGAACGCGCCGTCGACGCCGGCGGTTTCCAGAACCGTGCCATAGCACAGGTTGTCGGACAATTCGGGCGCGGCAAGGGCTGCATCGGCCTGCAGGGCCAAGGCGCCGTCGACGACCGGTTCGTCATCCTCAATATCAAGGACGACCAGTTCGCAGGCATCCTCGGCTTCCGCCCGGCTGCGTGCGACGACCATGACGACGGGTTGGCCGGCCCAGAGCACCACGCCATCGGCCAGAATATTCTGGGCGATACTGGTCATGCGGGCAAAGTGATCGAGAGTGCCCGTCCATGGCTCGCAGGTCGGATTGAGGTCGGCCGCCGTGAAGATCCTGGTGACGCCCGGTGCGCGCGATGCCGCCTCGATGTCCAGGCCAACGATGCGGCCATGCGCCACCGGGCTGCGGACAAAGGCGGCATGCACCATGCGAGGCAACACGATGTCGGTGACGAACCGGCCGCGTCCAGCGAGATGGCGAAGAGCGTTCTGGCGTCGGTGCGCCTGCCCGATATGGGCTTGCTTGTCGGGAGAGGCCGTCACTCTGCCGCCTCCGTCATGCGTCGACCCGCGGTTGCCTCGATCGCATCGACGATCGCTTCATAGCCGGTGCAGCGACAGTAATTCCCTGATAGGGCATCGCGGATTTCGGCCCGGTCGGGCGTGCGGTTCGCCGCCAGCAGCGCATGCGCGGTGATCATCATGCCTGGCGTGCAGTACCCGCATTGCAGCGCATTGCGATCGTGAAAGGCCGCCTGGAGATCGGCGATCGCACCACGCTCGTTCAGCCCTTCCAGCGTTTCGACGACTTCGCCGTCGGCCTGCACCGCCAGCGTCAGGCAGGCATGGACCGGTTTGCCGTCAAGCAGGACGAGACAGGCTCCGCAGGCACCCATTTCGCAACCGAGATGAGTGGCGGTGAGCTGCATACGATCCCTCAGGAAGTCTGCGAGACTGAGCCTCGCCTCGACCGCCTCGCATACGGTTTCGCCATTGACCACCATGGTGATTTCCATTGTCACGCCGTCGGCCCTCCAAGATTGCCAAGCAGCCGTCCAAGCAGGACGCGCGCCAGGTGGAGCCGCATGGCGGCAGACATGTTCGGCTGGTCGTCAGGTTCGAGGTCGTCGGCCAGTGCCTCCTGGGCGGAATTGATAGCCATAGCGTCGAGCATGCGCCCGTTCAGGGCCGCTTCCACGCTTGCCGTCCGGGTCGGTCTCGATCCGACGGCGAAAAAGGCGATGCTGGCATCCTCGACGCGGCCGCCCTCGAGAAAGGCCTGAATGCCGGCCCCGACCATGGCATAGTCGCCGCGCCGCCGGGCCAGTTCATCGAAGGCCACGACCTGACCCGCGGCCACTGGCGGCACGAAGACCGAACGCAGGATTTCGCCCGGCAGCAACGCCGTCTCATAGAGACCGAGGAAGAAATCATCCGCGCTCACGCGCCGCGCGCCCTGGGGCCCGACAATCTCGATCTCTGAGCGCATGGCGATCGCCACCGCGGGAAACTCTGACGCTGGATCGGCAAGCGAAAGGCTGCCGCCAATGGTACCGCGGTTGCGAATGGCCGGGTGGGCAACATGGGGGGCGGCGGCCTTGAGCAGTGGCGCGTGAGCGGCGATCAAGGGATTGCTGATCATCTCGGCATGGCGCGTCATGGCTCCGATCCGCAACCAGCCGTCGATCAACTCGACCCCGGACAGCTCGGCAATGCGCGAAATGTCGATCAACAATGAGGGCGCCTGGAGCCGCAGGGCCAGCGACGGCATGACGCTGTGCCCGCCGGCAAGATAGATGGCCTCGCCGCCCTGCCCTTCAAAGGCATCGAGCGCGGCCGACAGGGTTTCCACCCGAAGATATTCCAATGCAGGCGATTTCATGCGTCCTCCCAAACACGGCCTCCACCGCATTTGTAACCAATTGGTCACAAATTATCCGAGAAGGCAGTTTCCGCAAGAGGAAAAGTGACCACTTGGTTATTTTATTTTCTGTGGCTACAACGAGTCGAGACAGGAGACAGGAATGACCAGACAGATGCCCGCCTTGTCGCCGGAGCCCCGACGACGCAAGAACATGCGCGCAGAGGAACGCGAAAAGGCGATCGTGAGTGAAGCCGTTCGCTTTTTCGCGGAAGTCGGTTTTGAAGGCCAGACCCGCGAACTCGCCAAGCGCATGGGTATCTCCCATGCCGTCATCTATCGCCACTTCGAAAGCAAGGACGCACTGATAGAGCGGGTTTACGACCACATCTATCTGCGCCGCTGGAATCCGGATTGGGAACCGCTGGTCCTGGATCGCAGCCGGACGCTGGAGGCGCGACTGACCCAATTCTACAAAGAGTATGCCGCGCGCGTATTCGACTACGACTGGGTTCGCATCTTCGTATCCTCAGGCCTGAAATCCTACGATCTCACCGGCCGCTACCTTTCGATCATCCGGGAAAAGATCATCAAGCCGGCCGCCTTGGAACTGCGCTTCGAACTTGGTGGCCTATCGACAGACCAGGCGCCTGACACGAACGAGCTCGAGCTGTTCTGGGCGTTGCACGGCAGCATCTTCTACATTGCAATCCGAAAATACGTCTATAACGTTTCGGTCGAGATTGACGTCGATACCGTGGTCGAGAACACCGTCAGGGCATTTTTTAACGGAGTGAGGGCCGAATTCGGCAAGGTCTGATGTGGTCCTGGCCAGAAGGCAACGGCCTTGGTCGCTTGCCTCATTTGGTTGACCTTCGCGAGCCGTCACAAACTCCGGCGACCAGCTCTCAAGGGTGACGTCGGCTCCGGCGGCTTCGCCTGCACAGCGGTGAGATCGCCGCACGAGGTTTGAGGCTCCGCGCGACAGCAGGATCCCATGGCCGCATCTTGAAGCCTGACATCAAGGCTGCGTGCCCTCGACCGCCTCGGCCTGCGCCATTCCCTTTGCCATCGCCAAGTCGCGGCCCGGGCGGGTGCATCCGGGCGGGGCATGGAAGTGCAGCAAGGCCGTCAGGCCGTCGTTGCCCTCGACCAGATCGGACAATCGCACCTTGTCGAGGGAAGCATAGAAAGCTTCAACCGCGTCACGGATGGCATTTCTCAGCCAGCAGACCTTGACCAGCGGACAGGTATTGGCGGTGCTGAAGCATTCCGCGAAGGGCAGGTCGGCTTCGAACACACGAAACACTGCACCGATATTGATGTCCGACGGCTGCCGCATCAGCTGCAATCCACCGTTCCTGCCGCGCGTCGCGTCGATGAACCTGTGCTGCCCGAGAATGCGGATCACCTGCCCCAGATGGTTCTCCGATGCGTTACAGGCCGCAGCGATGTCGGACTTGCGCACCGTAACCTCGAGGTTGACGGCGCAGAACATCAAGGTCCGGATGGCCAGATTGGTGCGTGTGGTGAGGCGCATCGGTGTCTTCCTGCGAGAGTACCTCTCAAAGTCTTGTGATGACATGACGTTTTGGCAAAATGCTTGATCCATGTCATGAGCGACGGAGGATCCGCCGGAAAATTGATCCAAGTCATGTCCGACAGGGGGCATTTCGATAAAACACGCTTCCAGAATGCAGCTTATGTCAGGTTGACCGTGTCCGATCCCGCACCGAAGACAGAAGATCCCGCCCGCAGACGGCTTGCCGACCTGGAAAAGCCCTGGAAGCGGGCCATGAGCGGCGCCTCCGGTCTCTCGGCCCTGTCGGCTCTCCTCTGGGTGCCGCAGGCCTGGCTGGTGGCGCAGTTCCTGGCGACGCTGGCCGAGGGGGGCCGGCCCCCTCTTTCCCCGCTCACAACGGTTCTTGTCTTCGTCGTTCTTGGTCTTCTGCGTCATCTCGGCGAAGCGCTCGCAGGACGCAAGGCCTTCGGGATAATGCAGCGGATCGTGGCGGGGGAGCGGGCACATCTGGTGGCGCGGGAAAGCCTCGTCTCGCCGATGCAGCCCGATCGGCACACCTCGGCGGCGCTCGCGACCTTGCTCTCGGGCAAGCTCGACGCGCTCATGCCCTATGGGACGCGCTATCGCCTGGCCGCGGCCAGGGTGGCCTTCGCACCCCTCGTCATCCTCGGAGTGGTCGCGACCCTGTCCTGGGCGGCGGCGCTCATCCTCCTGGTGGCGGGGCCTCTCATTCCGCTTTTCATGGCGTTGATCGGGCTTGCCGCGCGCGATGCCAGCGAAAGGCACATGGCCGAAACCGGGACGCTGAATTCCGTTCTGCTCGAATGGCTGAATGCTGCCGCCGATATCCGGCTGCTCAATGCCGAGGCCCGCACGGTCGAGCGTTTTCGCATGGCAGCCGACAGTCTGCGGGCGAGAACCATGGAGGTCTTGCGGATCGCCTTTCTTTCCTCGACGGTCCTCGAGCTGTTCGCCGCCATCGGCATCGCCATGGTCGCGGTCTATGTCGGCTTCAGCCTGCTCGGAACCTTCGGCTTCGGCGCCTATGCCACCCCCCTCTCCGTCTCCGAGGGCATCTTCATTCTCCTGCTCGTGCCCGACTTCTTTCAGCCGCTGCGGGATCTTGCCGCCGCGTGGCACGACAAGGCCGCGGCTCTGGCCGTCGCCGGTGAACTGGCCGAGCGCGAGGCCCGGTCTCCACAGGCGATCCTCGGCCGTGGCGGCCGGCCGGCAACGGTCTTTGCGGACCGGCCGACGATCGCCGTCAGCGGCCTGCGCGTTTCGGCGGGCGATCGTGAGATCGCGTTCCCGGATTTCCGCATCGAACCCGGTGAGAAAGTGGCGATCACCGGGGCGAGCGGCGCGGGCAAGACCACGCTCATCGCTCTTCTGGCGGGACTGGTGCGGCCGGGCCATGGCCGTGTCGAAATCGCGGGCCGGCTGCTCGATGACGATTGCGCCGACGACTGGCGCAGTGTCGTCGGCCACATCGGGCAGCATCCGCACCTCCTGAACGCCAGCCTGCAGGCCAATATCGCGCTCTCGGAGGGACGGGCCGATCCGGCGCGGCTTCGGGCCTCGCTGCAGGCGGCCGCGATCGATCGTCTTGCGGCGGCCCTTCCGCAGGGCATCGGCACACGCCTCGGCGAGAGCGGCAGCGGCGTGTCCGGCGGCGAGGCCCGCCGGCTGATGATTGCACGCGCCATCTATTCCGGAGCCCGGGTGATCCTCGCCGACGAGCCCACGGCCGACCTCGATGCTGAAACGGCCGAACGGGTGATCACCGCGCTCGATGAGTCGGCGCGCGGCGGGGCAACCCTCGTGATTGCCACCCACGATCCCCGGCTGATCGCCCGGCTGGACAGAACCATCGATCTGGGAGGTTCGCGATGAAGGCGCTCATGTGGGTCTTCTGGCGGGTTTGGCGTGGCCGGCTCGGCGCGCTTTCGCTCGGCATCCTGCTGTCGATTGCCGTGCTCGGCGCCGGTCTCGCCCTGCTCGGCCTTTCCGGCTGGTTCATCACCGCGGCCGGCATGGCCGGGCTCGCCGGCGCCGGCCTGGGCTTCGATGTCTTTCGCCCCAGCGCCGGCGTGCGTTTTCTGGCATTGGGGCGCGCCGCCGTCCGCTATGGCGAACGGCTCGCCACCCATGACGCAACGCTCAAGGGGCTTGCGGATCTGCGGGTCGCCCTGCTTGCCGCCATGCTGCGCAAGCCCGTGCTCGTGCTTGGGCGCCTGCGCGGATCGGAGCGCCTCAACCATCTGACGATCGATGTCGATGCGCTCGACGGCATGGTCTTGCGTCTGGTCATGCCGGCCATCGCCGCAACGCTCGTGCTCGGAGCAACACTTGCGCTCGTCGCCTGGCTGGTGGTGCCGACGGTCGCGTTCTTTCAGGTCGTTAGCTATGTCTGCGGCGTCGCCGCGGCGCTCGCTTTCAGCGCCCGCATCTCGGCCAGGCCCTCCCGCCTTGCGCAGCGGGCGAGCCAGGCGCTGCGCATGCGGTTCATCGACATGCTGCGTGGACGCTCCGAGCTTGCCGTCGCCGGGCGGCTCGAGGATCAGCGCGCGGCGGTTCTCGACGCGCAAAGGCGCCTGCAGCAGGCGCAGGCGCGCATTGATGCAGCAGAGCGTGTCTCGGCCCTCCTCCTGGCCGGAGCCGGTACGATTGCGGCCGGCGGCAGCCTGTTGATTGCCGGCCTCGCAGCGGTGGACGGACAGATCGATCCGGCGCGGGCTGCCCTCGGCTTTTTTGCCGCCCTGGCGCTTGCCGAGATCGCGGTGCCCCTCGCCCGTGGCATTGCCGAACTCGGCAAGATGACGGATGCCGCCCGGCGGATCGAGAGCGCGTTCAGTGCGGCAGAGGGGAGTGAGCCGGCTGCACCGCCACCGGCAGACATGGCCGGGCGCCGGAGCGACGCCCCGCTCGTAGAGCTTCGGGGCGTGTCATGCCGACAGCGCAATCGCGTTCTTTTCCGCGACCTCGACTTCACGGTGCAGGCCGGGCAAACGCTCGCGCTCGTCGGGCCGAGCGGTGTGGGCAAGACCACGCTGCTCAATGCCGTCCGTGGAGTGATCCTGCCTGACGGTGGCGCGGTCATGATCGATGGTCGAGCGCTCGCCAGCTATCATGAAGCCGAGCGCGCCGCCCTTATCGGCTATCTGCCGCAGCGCACCGCTTTGGTCAGCGGCGCGATCGCCGACAATCTGCGCATTGCCGATCCGACAGCCTCCGACGACCTCCTCTGGCAGAGCCTGCACATTGCCTGCCTCGACAAGGTGATTGACGAGCGGGGCGGTCTCGACAGCCGCCTTGCCGAGGCGGGGCTGGGCTTGTCCGGGGGCGAAAAACGCCGGCTTGCGCTCGCCCGCATGCTTCTGCGCCGGCCGCGCATCATGCTCCTCGACGAGCCGACGGAAGGTCTCGATAGCGAGACGGCCTTGACCTTGCTTGCGCGCCTGCGGGCCGGCTTTCCAGATGCGGCCATCCTGCTTGCCGCCCATCGCGACGAGGAGCGCGCCTGGGCTGACAGAGAGATTGCGATCGGCAATCGGTAAAAGGTGCAGCGAAGATACACGATATTGACTCACATCAAGGACGGTATCGCCCGGTTGATACATATAGCGTTTATCATGTGTCGCAGATGCATGTTTTAACCAACCGAGAGCAAGACCATGGAACTCGATATTGTCGAGCTGTCACGCCTGCAATTTGCGATGACGGCGATGTATCACTTTCTCTTCGTCCCCCTGACGCTCGGCCTGTCCATCATCGTTGCGATCATGGAAACGGTCTATGTCATGACCGACAGGCCGATCTGGCGACAGATGACCAAATTCTGGGGCACCCTGTTCGGCATCAATTTCGTCCTCGGCGTTGCCACCGGCATCACCATGGAATTCCAGTTCGGCATG
This sequence comes from Rhizobium sp. Q54, assembly GCA_943370615.1. Taxonomy (GTDB): domain Bacteria; phylum Pseudomonadota; class Alphaproteobacteria; order Rhizobiales; family Rhizobiaceae; genus Allorhizobium. The sequence continues at coordinate 28,911 of CALRRQ020000009.1, read as the reverse complement.
AACTGGAGCTATTACAGCCACTACGTCGGCGACATCTTCGGCGCGCCGCTGGCGGTCGAGGGCCTGATGGCCTTCTTCCTCGAGGCGACCTTTGTCGGTCTGTTCTTCTTCGGCTGGGACAAGCTCTCCAAGCGCGCGCATATGATCGTCACTTGGCTGGTGGCGATCGGCTCGAACTTCTCCGCGCTGTGGATCCTGATCGCCAATGGCTGGATGCAGAACCCGGTCGGTGCGGAGTTCAATCCCATGTCGATGCGCATGGAGATGACCTCCTTCTTCGACGTGGTGTTCAACGAGGTCGCCCAGGCGAAGTTCGTCCACACCGTCTCGGCCGGCTACGTCACCGCTTCGGTCTTCGTGCTCGGCGTCTCTGCCTGGTATCTGCTGAAGAACCGACACAGCGAACTCGCCCGCCGGTCGATTGCCGTTGCCGCCAGCTTCGGGCTGGCATCGGCGCTGTCCGTCGTCGTTCTCGGCGACGAGTCGGGCTACTCCGTTACCCACTCGCAGAAGATGAAGCTCGCCGCGATCGAGGGCATGTGGGAAACGCTGCCGGCGCCCGCGTCCTTCACGCTGATCGGCTTTCCCGACCAGGAGGCGCGTGAAACCCATTATGCCCTTCACGTTCCCTATGTCATGGGGCTGATCGGCACCCGTTCGCTCACCCATGAGATCCCCGGCATCGCCGATCTCGTCAAGCAGGCCGAAGAACGCATTCGCTCGGGGCAGATCGCCTATGACGCGCTGATGACCTACCGGGCCAACAAGGGCGTCGTTTCGGACGAGGCCCGTGCCGCGTTCGAGACCCACAGCAAGGATCTCGGCTTCGCCCTCCTGCTGAAGCGTTATGTCGACGATCCCCGCCAGGCGACCGACGAGCAGATCCAGATGGCCGCCAATGACACGGTTCCGACCGTCTGGCCGCTGTTCTGGGCCTTCCGCCTGATGGTGGCCCTCGGCTTTTCCTTCATCGCGGTCATGGCCTGGTTCTTCTGGATGGCCTCGTTCCGCCGGATGCAGTTCCCGCGTCTCGCGCTCTGGATCGCCGTCATTATCATCCCGACGCCGTGGCTTGCCGCCGAGCTCGGCTGGTTCGTCGCCGAATTCGGCCGCCAGCCCTGGACGGTGGACGGCGTTCTGCCAACCGCACTCTCTGCCTCCCACCTGTCCGTCACCGATCTGGCGATCACGCTGGCCGGCTTCGTGCTGTTCTACACCGTGCTCTTCGTCATCGAGATGGGGCTGATGCTGAAATACATCCGCAAGGGTCCCTACCTCGACGTGCCTGAATCCGATGAGTGGCAGAAGCAGCATCGTGAACGGCTGACCGCACCCTCGCCGTTTGCACAACCCGCGGAGTAACGATCATGATCCTTCATCAACTTCTCGATTTCGAACTGCTGCGGGTCGTCTGGTGGCTGCTGCTCGGCGTGCTGCTGACGGGGTTCGCCCTGACCGACGGCTTCGACCTGGGCGTCGGCGCGCTGCTTCCCTTCGTCGGCAAGACGGACGTTGAGCGCCGCGTCGCCATCAACACCGTCGGCCCCGTCTGGGAGGGCAACCAGGTCTGGTTCATCCTCGGGGGCGGTGCGATCTTTGCCGCCTGGCCGCCACTCTATGCCGTCAGCTTCTCCGGCTTCTATCTCGCCATGTTCGCAGTGCTTGCCGGGCTGATCCTGAGGCCCGTAGGCTTCAAGTACCGCTCCAAGCGTGACAGCGCCACCTGGCGCAGCGCCTGGGACTGGGCGCTCTTCATCGGCGGCGCGGTGCCGGCGCTGATCTTCGGCGTGGCCATGGGTAATGTGCTGCAGGGCGTGCCGTTCCGCTTCAACGAAGACCTGATGATCTTCTATGACGGCACCTTCTTCGGCCTGCTCAACCCCTTCGCCCTGCTCGCCGGCGTCGTTTCGCTGTCCATGCTGGTGATGCATGGTGCCGCATGGCTGCAACTGAAGGCGGACGGACCGGTGCGCGAGCGTGCCCGCAACTATGGTTCGATCGCGGCTCTGGTCACGATCCTGGCCTATGCCTTGGCCGGTTTCTGGCTGATGACGGGGATCGAAGGCTTTGCCATCGTCGGCACGCCGGTCACCGACGGCCCGTCCAACCCGCTGCTGGGCGAGGTGGCGCGCAGCCCGTCCTGGTTGGCGGCCTATTCGCTGCGGCCCTGGATCGTCGTCGCACCGATCCTCGGCTTCGTCGGCGCCTTGCTCGCCTTCCTCGGTCTGAGGGCCGGGCGCGAGGTCTCGACGTTGCTGTTTTCGAAGCTGTCGATCACCGGCATCATCGCCTCCGCCGGCCTGACGATGTTCCCCTTCATCCTGCCGTCCTCGGTTGATCCCAAGTCGTCGCTGACGGTGTGGAATTCCTCGTCCTCGCACCAGACGCTGTTCGTCATGCTGGTCATGGCCGTGATCTTCGTCCCGATCATCCTCGCCTACACCGCCTGGGTCTACAAGGTCCTGTGGGGCAAGGTCACCGAGGCCGACATCAACAGCAGCCACGAAACCGTCTATTGATAGGAGAACCCGTCTATGTGGTATTTTGCCTGGCTTCTGGGCCTGCCGCTCGCCGCGATCTTTGCCGTCGTCAACGCCATGTGGCTGGAGATGCAGGACGATCGCACGATCATGAACGGATCGCACAGGGATAGCCGTGGCCGCAATCGGTAAGGCCATGGCTCATGACGTCGCCCTCGTCGCCACCGGGCTTCGGCTCGACCATGGGCGATCGAGGGCATGTCACTCGACCTGATCGGCAAGGACGGCATCGGCTCGGCCTGTGCTGGCCCTACCATGCGGCCAAGACCCGGGAGGAGATGAGCCGATGGATCGAAAAGCGCCGGCCGGCGCTGTTTTCGCGGCGGGCGGCGGAAATGAGATACGCCCGGTGCGTCGCTCCCCTGCGCCGCACCGTCTGAAGATGAAGCCAGATTCCTACGTCGGAATGGCTACTCCTTCCTTGTCGAAAACATGCACCTTCCCACGCATCGGCTGCATCCCGATGATATCGCCGGCCGCAAGTCCGCTTTCGTTCGGGACCGCGACGGTGATCGGATCATTCAAACCTGCCGTTTCCACGTAGGCGTAGGTCTGAGCGCCAAGTCGTTCGATGAGTTCGACCCGGCCCTTAATACCTCCGTTCTCCGGCGAATGGATCGTCAGATGTTCCGGCCGGACGCCTGCGGTGACGGCGCCCTCGGCATTCCAGGTGCCCGAGATGCCCATGGACAGACCGTTGATGGTGAGCCCGCCCCCCTCCACCGATGCCGGCAGGAAGTTCATGGCCGGGGCGCCGATGAAGCCGGCGACAAACATGTTCGCCGGACGCTCATAGAGTTCCATCGGCGCACCAACCTGCTCGATCCGGCCCTTGTTGAAGACGACGATGCGGTCCGCGAGCGTCATGGCCTCCGTCTGGTCGTGCGTCACGTAGATCATCGTGGCGCCGAGGCGAACGTGGAGGCGGGCGATCTCGAGCCGCATCTGCACCCTCAGCGCCGCATCGAGATTGGACAACGGCTCGTCGAACAGGAAGATCTTCGGCTGGCGGATGATCGCCCGGCCGATCGCGACGCGCTGGCGCTGGCCGCCGGACAGTTCGCGCGGAACCCGCTCCAGCAGGTGGCCGATCTGCAGTGTCTTCGCGATGTCATCCACCCGACGGGAGATCTCTTCCTTTGGCAGGCCTGCGAGCTTGAGGCCGAAACCGATGTTTTCCGCGACCGTCATGTGCGGGAAGAGCGCATAGGACTGGAAGACCATGGCGATCTCGCGCTTGGCCGGCGCCGTCGTGGTCACGTCCCGCCCGGCAATCTCGATTGCGCCGTCGGTGACATCCTCAAGGCCCGCGATCATGCGCAGCATCGTCGACTTGCCGCAGCCGGACGGGCCGACGAAAACGACGAACTCCCCCGCCTGGACATCGAGGTCAACCCCGCGGATGACCTCCAGCGCGCCAAAGGTTTTGCGGATCGCGCGAAGTGAAAGCTGTGTCATGATCAACCCTTTACCGCGCCCATGGTCATGCCCTTGATGAAGTAGCGCTGGAAAAACAGAAAGACGAGAAGCGTGGGCAGGCTGGCGACGAGCGACAGCGCGCCCTGGACGCCCCAGGCGACGGAATACTGGCCCTTGAGATTGACGATGCCGATCATGATCGTCCGCTTTTCGTCGGACTGGGTGAAGATCAGCGGCCAGAGGAAATCGTTCCAGATCCAGGTGAATTGAAGTGTTGCCAGAACCGCGAGCGCCGGCAGGCTGAGCGGCAGGACGACCCGGGTCAGCACCTGCCATTCGCTGGCCCCTTCCAGGATCGCCGCCTCGCGCAACGCCGTCGGAACGGTCGCGAAGAAGTTGCGCATCAGAAGCGTGCAGATCGGGATGCCGAGAGCGGTATGGACGATGAAAACCGGCCAGAGCGTATCGATCAGGCCCATGCCGTTGAACAGCCGGAAGAGCGGCACGAGAATGACCTGCGGCGGAAAGAACATGCCGGCCACGAGCACGAGGAACAGCATGTTGGAACCGCGGAAAGGCAGTTTGGCGAACACATAACCGGCCAGGACGCCGAGCGCCGTGGATGCCAGCGTACCCGGCACCGTGACCAGCAGCGTATTCAGGAAATAGCGATGCACGGCAGGGTTCGACAGCACCTCGACGAAATTGCCGAGATAGAAGGCCGTCGGCAAAGACCACAGGCTGCCGAGGGCGATCTCGCGCGTCGTCTTGATCGAGGCGAGCAGCACGCCGAGCGTCGGCAGGAGGAAGAGGATCGCCAATGCCAGGAGCATGGCGAAGATCGCCCCGCGCCAGGGATTGAAACGGCGGACGGCGGAGGGATTAGCCATAGATCCGGTCCACCTTCTTCAACTGACGAAAATAGATGCCGATGATCGTGAGCGCGATCAGGAACAGCACGACGGAAATGGCGCTGCCATAGCCCATCAGGTATTTGCGGAAAGATTCGTTGTACATGTGCATGGCAAGCGTATCGGAACTGTTGAACGGCCCACCGCCGGTCATGATGTAGAGAATGTCGAACCCTTTGAGCGAGTTGATCACCGAAAGCGCGATCACGACGACGGTGGACGGGGTGAGCAATGGCAGGACGACGAAGATGATGCGCTGCCACAGTTTCGCGCCCTCGATCTCGCAGACCTCCAGGAGATCGTCGGGGATCGCCGTCAGGCCGGCAAGATAGATCACCATGGAAAGCCCGGTCTGCTGCCAGGACCAAGCGAGGATCACCGATCCGAGCGCCGTGTCGGGCTTGGCGAGCCAGGCATAGCGTATCTTTTCACCGCTGATGTTGGAGACGACGGTGTTGAGCAAGCCCCAATCGGGCTGGTAGATCCAGATCCAGATCTGTCCGACGATCACGGCCGAGAGGCAGATCGGCAGGTAGAAGACCGTCTTGAAGGCACGCCCGCCCGGCACCTTGCCGTCGAGCAGAAGCGCCAGCGCAAGCCCGCACAGCGTCGGCACGACGATCGCCGCGATCATCCAGATCGTCGTGTTGATCGCCGCATTCATGAACAGCTTGTCGGTGAAGATCCTGGCGAAGTTGTCGAGGCCGACGAAGTCGTAGTCGGAGCCGAAGCCATTCCAGTTGGTCACGCTATAGAAGAACGAACTCAACAGCGGCCAGATGACGAAGACGGCGAAGACCGTCAATGGCGGTGCCAGCAGCGCCACGCGCCAGAAGGTATTATGCCGCTCCATCGGTATTCCTTTCCAAAGGATCGCGGCCCGGCTCAGGCCGCGATCCTCGTTCCGTTTGCCTGGGTTTATTGCTTGAATGCAGCCTTGGCATCCGTTGCCACGGCCTTCAAGACCTCGTCCAGCTTGGACGGATCGTCGATGAAGCGCGTGAACATGGAGAGGCCGACTTCGGCAACCGGTGGCGTCGTGGCGAGGTCATAGTTGAAGGCGAAGGCCTCCGCGTCGGCGACCGTCTTGGCAGCGCTCTGCATGACGCTGTTGTAGGTCTTCGGATCGACATTGACGTTTGCCGACAGCGCGCCCTGGGCTTCCGCCCATTTCGCCTGGACATCCGTGTTGGACATCATGAAGGCAAGGAACTTCTCCGCGCCCTCGGGATTGGCGGCATTGGCGGAGATCACCAGACCGTCGACCGGTCCGACCGCGGCATTCGGAATGCCGTCCTTGATCTTCGGGAACTGGAAGAAGTCGTAGTCTTCGCCGGGCTTGAGGCCGACGCCGTTCCAGTAGCCGGTGATCCAGGTTCCCATCAGCGTCATGGCCGCATCGCCGCGGGCCACCTTGTCGGCAGCGTCGGTCCAGTCGTCGGCATTGGCGTTTTCGACGAAGAAGCCCTGATCGAGCAGTTCCTTCCACATGGTCATGGCCGCGACGACTTCCGGATCGTCATAGGAGGCTTCGCCCGCCATCAGCTTGGCGCGGTAGTCGGGACCGGCGGTCCGCAGCAGCAGGTAGTCGAACCAGAACTGGGCCGGCCAGCGGTTCTTCGAGCCGAGCGCGAGCGGGGCGATGCCCTTTTCCTTCAGTGTCTTGCAGAGCGCGATGAACTCGTCCCAGGTCGCCGGCGGAGCGGTCATGCCAGCGTCGGCAAGCACCTTCTTGTTATAGAACATGCCGGCATAGTGATAGTTGAAGGGCACGAGAAAGCGTTTGCCGTCATAGAGCGTGGCGCTGTCGGCGATCGGCTTGGCGACCACGCTGTCGAGCTTTTCGCTCCCCCACATGCCGTCGATCGCGCGCAGGCTGTTGGACTTGACGATGAAGTCGACACGCGCACCGGCCCAGTAGCTGAAGACGTCCGGAAGACTGTTGCCCGCCGCCCGCACAAGAATGTCCGTCTTGAAATCCTCGTGACCGACCGGGCTTTCCTTGACCTTGATGCCGGACGCCTCTTCGAACTTCGCGACCTGCTCGTTGAAGGCCTTCAGGCCGAGCTCGCCGGTGAAATAGTGGCTGATGGTAATCTCGTTGGACTGCGCGAAGGCGGGACCGGACAGCCCCGCCGCAGACGTCATGAGCGCTGCAAGCATGAGCGAGCGCCGCGTAATGGAAAACATGAAGACCTCCCGTAGAGTTTGCGATTGTTAAACTTATCTCCTCGCAAATCCAGAATTTGGCAAATTTGTTGCCGCTGTCAACACAAAAGTATTGCATTTCGCAACAAAACCGGCAATTCATCCAAATACAGGCGGGATTCACGCATTCTGTTGCCATATGCTGTACTGTTGTTTAGCATGACGCAAATGAAGGATACCCCTGAAGGAGATTACCGATGCGCCTCTTGCAATCACTCACGCGCGGCCTCGAAGCCCTCGACTTTCTCGCGGCAAGCCGCGAGCCGGTCCGGCTGACCGACGTTGCCGAGGCACTGAAAGTCGACAAGTCCAATGCCTCACATCTGATGAAGACCCTCGTCGCGGCCGGCTATGCGAGCCAGGATGCGGCCCGGCGTTACCAGCCGACGGACAAGATCGCCCGCCCCGCGGCAAGCAGTCATTCGCTGATCGACATCATCTCCGTGAAGGAGGCCTGGCGCCCGGCGCTCGAGCAACTCGTCGCCGAGACCGGCGAATGCGCGCATATGGCCGTGCTGGTCGGCAACCGCGTCTGGTACATCGACAAGATCGATTCCTCCCTGCCGCTCAAGGTGGATCATCCGATCGGGGCGCTCGCACCGCTTTATTGCACAGCACTTGGCAAGGCGTTTCTGGCCTTCGGCCAGGCCCAGGCCGAAGGTCCCTTCCCGTCATTCACGCCCCGCACTCTGACCACGCGCCGCGCGCTCGACGATGAAATCGCAAGGACCCGCGCGCGCGGCTATTCCATCGACAACGAGGAATTCGCGCCCGGCATCCGCTGCGTCGCCCGCCCCATCTATGACCAGCACGGCCGGATGATCGCCGCCATCGGCGTTTCCGGCCCTTCCGTCCGCGTTACCGACGAGCGGCTCGTGGAGCTCGGCCATATCGTCACTTCCATTTCCATACCTGCATCACAGAAAGGCCCATTGCATGAGCACCAACCCGATTAGGGTCGCCGTCATCGGCACCGGTCGCATCTCCGATCTTCATGCGATCGAGTATCTTCAGAACCCGTCGAGCCGGATCGTCGCGCTGTGCGATCGGGATGCGGCCCTGGCCGGGGAGAAGGCACGGCAGTGGGGGCTAAACGACGTGGCCATCGAGACCGATCTCGATGCCGTGCTGGCACGGCCCGACGTCGACCTGGTGGAAATCCTCCTTCCCCATCACCTCCATCTTGGCGCCGCGCTGAAGGCAATGGACGCCGGCAAGATCATTTCCCTGCAGAAGCCGATGTGCGTATCGCTCGAAGAGGCGGACCAGCTCGTCGCCGCCGCCGAGGCCTATGACCGGCCGGTCAAGATCTTCGAGAACTTCATCTTCTATCCGCCCGTTCTCAAGGCGCGCGACCTGATCGACCAGGGCGCCATCGGCACGCCGCTATCCATCCGCATCAAATCCAATCCGGCGCGCAGCGCAACCGCCTGGGACGTGCCGGCCGCGGCGAACGCCTGGCGCCAGAAGCAGGATCAGGCCGGCGGCGGCCCCCTGGTGTTTGACGACGGTCACCACAAGTTCGCGCTCGCCTGGCATTTCATGGGTGAGCCGGACGAGGTGCACGCCTTCATCGGCGACACCGAAGGTCCAGGCGGCATCCGTTTCGATGCCCAGTCGCAAATCTCCTTCCGCTTCCCCGGCAACCGCATCGGCAATCTCGAGATCGTCTATTCGCCCGAAATGGAGCTGGCGACCCGGCACTATGCGCAGGATGACCGCGTCGAGATCACCGGCACCAAGGGCGTCATCTGGATCAATGGGGGCCACGGCCGGCTCGCCGACAGCCCGCCGGTCGTGCTCTACAGCGAGGGCAGGCTCACGGAATTCCGCGACATTCCGACCGGATGGGAGCAGAGCTTCGTCCTGTCGACGCGGCACTATCTCGACGCGATCCGGACCGGCAGCGCGCCCGTGCTGACACCGCGCCAGGCGAGGCAGATCCTCCGCTTTGCGCTCGCCGCCGAGGAATCGGCTCGTATCGGCCGTCCGGTGGATCTCAGGAACGGGAGGTCCGAATGACCCCTCCGTCCTTTCCCGACGGGCCGGCGCATACGGCCGCCGATCGCGCCGCATGGCTGAAAGCCGCCGGAGGCCTCAAAGCCGCGATCGATGCCGGCCGCCTTGCCATGCCCGTCACCATGCCGCTGGTCGAGGCTCTGGTCCTCGGCCTGATGCGCCAGGGCGTCACCAAATATCTGGCGATCTTCGGCCATGGCAGCACGGCGCTTGCCGATGTCCTTGATGCCTATGAGGCCGAAGGCCTGGTGCGCTGCTGGCAGTTCCGCAACGAGGTGGAAATGGCCCATGCCGGCACGGCCTTGTCCTGGGTCTATGGCGAGGTCGGCGCGGTCGTCACCTCGATCGGGCCGGGCGCCTTCCAGGCCATGGCCGCCTCCCTTGCCGCCGCCTCCAACGGCGTCGGGCTCTATCACCTCTATGGTGACGAGACGACGCAGGGCGAAGGCTACAACATGCAGCAGGTGCCGAAACCGGCACAGGGCGTCTTTGCCCAGATCACCTCCCTTATGGGAAGCGCCTACACGCTGCATACGCCGGGCGCGCTGCGGGATGGATTGCGCAAGGGCGCGACATGCGTCTTCCACCCGTGGCGGCCCGGTCCCTTCTACATGAACCTGCCACTCAACACCCAGCCGGCACCGGTCACCCTGCGCCTCGACGCATTGCCGGAGCGCCCGGTATTCCCGGCGCTCGCGCCCGCGCACGACCACCCGCTGCGCACCGCTGCCGACGGCATTGAAAGCTGCGCAAAGGTGGCGATCAAGCTCGGGGGCGGCAGCCGCATGGCCGCGCAATCCGTGCGGCAACTGGCCGAGGCGGCCGGTGCGCTCGTCGTCGCCAGCCCCGGCGCCAGCGGCGTCATGCCGGCCAATCATCCGCAAGCCATGTGTGTCGGAGGCTCCAAGGGGTCGATCAGCGGCAACTGGGTGATGGACGAAGCCGAACTCCTCATCGTCATCGGCAGCCGTGCGGTCTGCCAGGCCGACTGCTCCGGCATCGGCTGGCCCAGGGTTCGCCGGGTCATCAATATCAACGCCGATCCGATCGATGTGCAGCACTACAACAATACCATCGCGCTGACGGGCGACGCGTCGATCGTTGCGGGACGGCTGGCAGCGATGCTCTCCGGCGGCAGGACCGTTCCCGGCAAGGCGGAATGGCTGGAAGCCGGTCGAGCCAAGCGCGCGGAATGGGATGGGTTTCTCGCCCGGCAGACCTCCTCGCCGCCGCTCTATGATACCGTCTGGCAGAGGCCGGTCCTGACGCAGCCGCGGGTCATCCACCACGCCGCCGAATTCTGCCGCCGGCACGGCGCGCTGAAGTTCTTCGATGCCGGCGACGTGCAGGCCAACGGCTTCCAGATCGTCGAGGACCAGGCACCGTTCGAAACCTTCACTGAGACCGGCGCGTCCTACATGGGGTTTGCCGTCAGCGCGCTTCTGGCCGCCGGGATTGCCGACAGGGGACGCTACGGCGTCGCCTTCACCGGCGACGGATCCTTCATGATGAACCCGCAAGTGCTGATCGACGGTGTCGAGCACGGCGTCCATGGCACGATCCTGCTCCTCGACAACCGGCGCATGGCCGCCATCAGCCACCTGCAGCATGCGCAATACGGTCGCGACTTCCGCACCAATGACGGCGTCGCCGTCGACTATGTGCGGCTTGCAAGCGCGGTCAGCGGCGTGCGTGCCCTGTCCGGCGGCGAGGATGAGGCGAGCCTGATGGCAGCGCTCGAGGAGGCACGGTCCTGGCCGGGCTTAAGCCTCGTCCACGTGCCGGTCTATTTCGGCGATGACCCGGCCGTGGGCCTCGGAGCCTATGGCCAGTGGAATGTCGGCAACTGGGTCGATGACGTCCAGCGGCAGTATGCCCGCACCCTGATTTGAGAGAACGACCATGTATGAAGAATTCGGACTGCTGATCGACGGTCAGTGGCGCGCCTCGCACAGCGGGCGGACCCGTCCCGTGATCGACCCGGTCGATGAGGAAATCCTCGGCCACCTGCCTTCGGCCGATGCCGCAGACCTCGACGACGTTCTGACCGCGCTGGCCCGCGAAGCCCCGCGCTGGGCCAAGGTCTCGGGCTGGGAGCGCAGCGCCCTCCTTCGCCGCATCGCCACCGAGATGCGCGCCATCGCCGACCGCGCCGCGCGCGACATGAGTTCGGAGACCGGAAAGCCCATCGCGGAGGCCGCCGGCGAATGGAATGCCGCCATCGATCAGTTCGACTGGTATGCCGACGAGGCGCGCCGCATTTTTGGCCATGTACTGGATGGCAGGGACCCCGGCGTGCGCCTCAATGTCCGCTTCGATTCGGTCGGCCCGGTCGCGGCCTTCACCGCCTGGAACTTTCCGGCCCTGCTGCCTGCCCGCAAGATCGCGGCCTCGCTCGCGGCCGGTTGCCCGGTGGTGGTGAAGCCATCGGAGGAAGCGCCCTCCAGCACCCTCCACATCGCCGCAGCCGCCATCAGGGCTGGAATTGCCGCCGGCGTGCTCAATGTCGTGAGCGGCAAGTCCTCCGACATTTCCTCCCACCTGATCACCTCGCCCGTCATTCGCAAGGTGTCGCTGACGGGCTCCGTGCCGGTCGGCAAGCTGATCCTCAGGCAATGCGCCGATACGGTGAAGAAGGTGTCGATGGAGCTCGGCGGCCATGCGCCGGTGCTGGTTCTGGAAGATGCCGACCCGGTTGCGGCAGCCACCGCCTGCGCCCGCGCCAAATTCCGCAATGCCGGCCAGGTCTGCATTTCGCCGAGCCGTTTCTACGTCCACCAGTCGATCTACGAACCCTTCGCCCGAACCATGGCCGATTTCGCCGACGCCCTGAAAATTGGCCGCGGCAGCGATGACGGCATCGAGATGGGGCCGATGGCCAATGCCCGCGGTCGCGAGCGCATCGTCGACATGGTTTCCGACGCAATCGGCAAAGGCGCCACACTGCTGGCCGGTGGCGAGATCCCGGCCGATCGCAATCGCGGCTTCTTCTATCGGCCGACCGTCCTCGGCAACGTGCCGGACAATGCCACCGTGATGAGCGAGGAACCGTTCGGGCCGATCGCCCCGATCGCGCGCTTCTCCGATCTCGACGATGCGGTAAGGCGTGCCAACGACGTGCCCTTCGGGCTTGCCGGCTATGTGTTCTCGCGCTCGCTCGAGGGGGCGAACAAGGCGGCGGAGGCGCTCGAAGTCGGCATGGTCGGCGTCAACGACATGCTGCTGGCCGCCGCCGAAATTCCCTTCGGCGGCATCAAGGAGAGCGGCATGGGGCGCGAGGGCGGCCAGCTCGGCATCTTCGACTATCTCGAAGCCAAGTACATCAAGATGCGGTTCGCGTGAGGAGCAGGCCATGAGCGAGGACGACAACACCACGAACAAGGCAAAGGGCTTTGCGCGCGGCCTGACGAATTACGGCGACCGCGACTTCAGCATGTATCTGCGCCGCTCCTTTGCGAGTTCGATGGGCTACAGCCGGCAGATGCTCGATCGGCCGATCGTCGGCATCGCCCATTCGGCCAGCGGCTTCAACAACTGCCACCGCCACTTTCCCGAGATGATCGAGGCGGTGAAGCGGGGCGTGCTGGCCGCCGGCGCCCTGCCGGTCGAGTTTCCGACGATCTCGCTCGGCGAGGTCTTCCTCAGCCCGACGAGCCTCAAATTCCGCAATCTGATGTCCATGGATGTCGAGGAAATGATCCGCGCCCAGCCGATGGATTCGGTGGTCCTGCTCGGCGGTTGCGACAAGACGGTTCCCGCCCAGCTGATGGGGGCGGCCTCCGCCGGTCTGCCGGCGATCCAGCTTGTCGCCGGCCCCATGTCGACCAGCCGCCATCGCGGCGAACGCCTCGGCGCATGCACCGACTGCCGCCGCTTCTGGCAGCGCTACCGTGCCGGCGACGTGGACGACCAGGGGATCGACGCGGTCGAGAAGCGCCTTGCCTCGACCAGCGGCACCTGTGCGGTGATGGGTACTGCCAGCACCATGGCTTCGCTCGCCGAGGCGATCGGCATGATGCCGGCAGGTTCGTCCGCCATCCCCGCCGTCGATGCCGATCGACTGCGCATTGCCGAGGAGACAGGCCGCATCGCCGTCTCGCTGATTGGCACGGAGAAGACACCGAAGACAATCATCACGGACAAGGCTCTGGAGAACGGCCTGCGCATCCTGATGGCGATCGGCGGTTCGACCAACGCGATCATCCATCTTGCCGCGATTGCCGGCCGTCTCGGACTGACGATCGATCTCAAGCGGATGAACGAGATCAGCGACACCACGCCCGTGCTCGTCGATCTCAAGCCGACGGGCAGCGCCTATATGGAAGACCTGCACGCCGCCGGCGGCATTCCTGCGGTCATGCGCGAGTTGCGGCATCTGCTGCATCTCGATTGCGAGACGATCACCGGCGAGACGATCGGCGACAGGATCGAAGCCGCAGAACCCTGGGTGGATCGAAACGTCATCAGGCCGATCGACGCACCCGTGCGCGACAATGGCGGACTGCTTGCCGTGTTCGGCAACATGGCGCCGCGCGGCGCCATCATCAAGCGCTCGGCGGCAGACCCCAACCTCTTCGAAAAGACCGGCCGCGCCGTCGTCTTCACCTCGCTCGAGGATCTGGCCGCGCGCATCGACGATCCCGATCTCGACGTGACGGCGGACGACTTCCTCGTGCTCCAGAATGCCGGCCCGCTCAGCGATGCCGCCATGCCGGAGGCGGGCTATATTCCGATCCCGGCCAAGCTTGCCCGCGCCGGTGTCAAGGACATGGTCCGCATCTCCGACGCGCGCATGAGCGGCACCGCCTACGGCACGATCGTGCTTCACGTCGCGCCGGACGCTGCCTCGGGCGGGCCGATCGGCCTCATCCGCAACGGCGACCGGATCGAGCTCAGCGTTAGAGGACACTCGATCCGCCTTCTCGTCTCTGATGAGGAACTGGAAGCGCGGCGCGCAGAGCAGAAGACTGAGAAGCGCCCTGCGCCACGCGGTTACGACATGCTCTATCGCGATCATGTCCTGCAGGCGGACGAGGGCTGCGATTTCGATTTCCTGCAAAGCGCGCCGGGACCGTGAGCCGAAGGCTTGCCTGAACCGCCAGGCACCTGCGCCTGGCGGGCAACTGCGAACGGATCAGAACCATTTGTGGCCGGCAAACCTTCAGTTCGCCGGCTGCACGTGCAAGGGAAGCAGTTGAACGGATCTGAGCCGGCACCCGAATTGCGAGTTTTGCGATCGATTCAGACGCCTCGGTGATTATCCGATCTGAGAAAGCGTCTGGCCTGCGTGGCATGTGATGCCGTGATCGGCCATCAGGCGCTGGCACTTCTCACTGGCGTATCGGCGCCCCCGGTCCGAATACTGGAGGAGCGCACCGATTGGACCACCTGCCGCGCAGCCATCGCGCTCCAGGTCGGAACGGTGGCGGCGCGCCGGCCTGCAGCAACACCGGCCTGGCCTTTCGCGCAGATTTGACACATCGCGCGTGCACTTCACGCACGATGGCCCTAGTGTGTGACGAGCGGCGCGGCGAACCAAACGCAAACCACTGATATGACTGCACTTCTCCCGACTATGTATCGCTTCCTGCAAGATGGCATGCCGCTTGCTCACCAAGCTATGAACCGGCGGAGACATAACAATGCCGCGGCTCTTCTCGAACAAGGAGACATATAATGGGGAACTTCAAGCACCTTCTTCTCGCCACCGCGGTCGCGGCCTTTCTGCCTTCCGCAGGATTGCTGGCCTCGGAAATCCGTGTCGGCTTCACCGCCGATGCGCTCACGCTCGACCCGGCCAACCATCGCAACCGCGAGACAGAGACGATCATCCGCAACATGTATGACGGCCTGCTGACCCGCGACCAGGATATGAAGGTCGTTCCGGAAATCGCCGAATCCTGGACACAGACGTCGCCGACCGCCTTCGAATTCAAGATCCGCAAGGGTATCAAATTCCATGACGGCTCGGAGCTGACCGTCGAGGACGTCAAGTTCACCCTCGACCGGCTGACGGTCGAAGGCGCCATGGGTGACGGCCAGACCAGCCCGCGCAAGAGCCTGCTCGGTCCGGTCAAGGATATCGAGATCGTCGGTGGCAACACGATCCGCATCAATCTCAGCGAACCCTGGCCGCTCCTGCCGGCCATGCTTCCCTTCCAGGAATTCGTTTCCAAGGCTTTCGTCGAGAAGGTCGGCACGACCGGCATGGCGACCGCTGAGAATGGTGCGGGCCCCTTCAAGCTTGTCGAATGGCGCAAGGGCGATTCCATTATCATGGAACGCTTTGACGACTACTATGGCGGCTCGCCGGACATTGCTCCGGTCGGCAAGGCCTGCGTCGACCGCGCCATCTTCAAGGTGATCCCGGAAACGGCCTCGCGCGTCGCGGCCCTGCTTGCCGGCGATGTCGACATCATCAACGGACTGCCGCCCTTCTCGATCGCCCAGGTCGAGCAGAACCCCAACACCGCGGTCATGACGGTCAACGGCACGCGCAGCGTCTTCCTCGCCCTCAACCTGCACGGCGACAAGTTCGACGATATCAAGGTTCGCCAGGCGGTCGCGCATGCGCTCGACAAGCAGCTGATCATCGACAAGATCCTCGGCGGCAACGCCGTATCGATCGAAGGCATCCTGAGCCCGGCTGCCTTCGCCTCGACGCCCGACCTGCCCAAGCACGAATACGACCCGGAGAAGGCCAAGGCGCTTCTGGCGGAAGCCGGTTTCCCCGACGGCATCGACATCACCATCGACGCCGAAGGTGCCGACAAGGACACCGTCGAGGCGATCGCCTCGGTTCTCGCCAAGTCCGGTATCCGCGCCAAGGTCGCGGTCGGCGAAAGCGCCCAGATCGACGCCAAGTGGGACCCGAAGAACGACAAGAACGACGGCGACATGTACTTCACCTCGTGGGGTAACGGCTCGCTCGATCCGTTCGACATCTTCGTGCCCACGCACTACACGATGGGCCGCGGCAATGCCTCCGGCTATTCCAACAAGGAGGTCGACGGCCTTCTCGACCAGGGCGCGATCGAGCTCGATCCGGCCAAGCGCGCGAGCCTGTATCAGAAGGCCGAGGCGATCGTGAACGCCGACCTTCCCTATATCTATCTCTGGGTTCCCAAGGATATCTATGGGGTGTCCAAGCGTCTGAAGGGCTGGAAGCCGAGCGCCGACAGCCGCATCAACCTCCACGACGCCTGCGTTGAATAACCGACACAGGGCGGGAACGAGCCATGCAATTGGGTAAACTGGTCGAGCGCCTTCTGCAGCTCGTCCCCGTTCTCCTGGGCGTCAGCACCATCGTCTTCCTGATGATGGCGCTGACACCGGGGGACCCGGTCGAAATCATGATCGGCGACCAGCCGATCACCGAGGCCGAGGAGCAGACGCTCCGCCAGGACCTCGGCCTCGACAAGCCGATCGGCGAACGTTTCGTGGTCTTCCTCGAAAACGCCGTCACCGGCGACTTCGGGATCAGCCTGTTCCACCGGCGGCCGGTGTTCGACGTGATCGTCGAGCGCCTACCGGCGACGATCGAGCTCAGCCTTGTCGCACTGATCATCGCGCTCGCCACCTCCATTCCGCTCGGCGTGATGGCGGCGATCAAGAAGAATACCATCATCGACCGAGTCGCCACGATCGGTTCGCTGCTCGGCGTATCGCTGCCCGGTTTCTGGTTCGGCATCCTGCTGCTGATGCTTTTTGCGGTGCAACTCAGGCTGCTGCCGGTCTCGGGCCGGATCGGCTTCGACAGCGAAGTCGCGCCGATCACCCATTTCCTGCTGGTCGACACCCTGCTGCGCGGGCGTATCGACGCCTTCTGGGACGCGCTCTCGCATATCCTTCTGCCGGCGATCACGCTTGGCCTGCCGATGACGGCCATCCTGACACGCGTCACCCGCACCTCCATGCTCGAAGTGCTGCGCCAGGACTATGTCGCCTTCGCCGAAGCGAAGGGCTTGAGCCGTCGCCGCATCCTCTTCCGCCATGCGCTGAAGAACGCGTTGATCCCGACAGTCTCGGTGGCCGCGCTCGAAACCGGATCGCTGCTTGGCGGCAACATGATCGTCGAGACCGTGTTCGGCTGGCCGGGCCTCGGCCGGCTCGTGGTCGAGAGCATCTTCGTGCGCAACTACCCGCTCGTCCAGGCGGCCGTGCTGTTCTACGCCGTGACCTACGTGCTGGTGAACTTCGTCGCCGACCTCCTCTACACACTGCTCAATCCACGGGTGAAACTATGACGGTCGCCGACGATACCGCCGTGCCGGCAATGGGCGCCGATCAGGGCAAATCGCTGTTCAAGCGCAATCTCGAGACCTTCGCCGAGAACCGGCTGGCGCTTGCCAGCGCCGTGCTGGTGCTGATCTTCGTGCTGATGGCGATCTTCGCGCCCTGGATCGCCCCGCACGACCCGAACGAAACCGATCTCTTCCGGCGCCTGCAACCGCCGGCCTGGATGCCGGGCGGCGAATGGGGTTACCTGCTCGGCTGCGACGGGCTCGGCCGCGATATCCTGTCGCGCATCATCTACGGTTCGCGGATCTCGATCTTCATCGGCACCGCGGTCATCCTCGTCGCCACCACGATCGGCATCGTCGCCGGTCTCGCCGCCGGCTATCTGCGCGGCTGGGTCGACATTGCCATTTCCAGGCTCGTCGACATCCTGCTCGGCTTTCCCTATCTGATCTTCGCCATCGGCCTGATGGCAATGATGGGTCCTGGCCTCGTCAACATCATCCTGGCGCTGGCCTACAAGGAATGGGTCATCCCCTGCCGCGTGGTGCGCGGCGAGACGCTTGCCGTGCGCGAACTCGAATATGTCGAGGCGGCCCGCGCCATCGGCGCCTCGCGCTTCCACATCATGCTGCGCGAGATCATGCCGAACATCCTGTCGCCGGTGATCGTCGTGTCGACCATCCGCATGGCCGACGTCATCATCCTCGAGGCGAGCCTGTCCTTCCTTGGCCTCGGCGTCCAGCCGCCGACCGCCTCCTGGGGCTCCATGGTCGCCGACGGCCGCGCCTTCATCCTCGAAGCCTGGTGGGTCTCGACCTTCCCCGGCCTCGCCATCCTGCTGCTCGTGCTGGTGATCAACGTGGCGAGCCAGGGCCTGCGCGACGCCTTCGATCCGAGGTTCAACGAATGACGACCATGACCGCCACTCCGCTCCTTCAGGTCCAGGGCCTCAGGACCGTGTTCGAGACCCGTGCCGGTCGCGTCTTCGCCGTCGATGGCGTCGATGTCACCGTCAATCCGGGCGAATGCCTCGGCGTCGTCGGTGAAAGCGGCTCGGGCAAGAGCGTCACCTTCTCCTCCGTCATGGGGCTGGTGCGCACGCCCGGCCGTATCGACGGCGGCTCGATCCGCTTCGAAGGGCGCGATCTGCAGGCATTGTCGCCGCAGGACATGCGCAAGATCCGCGGGCGCGACATCGCCATGACCATGCAGGATGCGCTGACGGCGCTCAATCCGGCGCTGACCGTCGGCGAGCAGATCCTCGAAGTGCTCTATGCCCATGACGAAACACTTCCTGAAGGCCGCATGGCACGGCGCAAGGCCGCCCGCGCCAAGGCGGTCGAAATGCTGGAACTCGTCGGCATCGCCTCGGCCGGAGATCGCCTCAAATATTACCCGCACGAGTTTTCTGGCGGCATGCGGCAGCGGATCATGATCGCCATTGCGCTTGCCTGCCGGCCGAAGCTGCTGATCGCCGACGAGCCGACCACGGCCCTCGACGTGACCATCCAGGCCCAGGTGCTCGAACTGATTGCCGATATCCGCGTGCGTCTCGGCATGAGCGTCGTTCTGATCACCCACGATCTCGGCGTGGTCTCGGAATATTGCGACCGGGTGATGGTCATGTATGCCGGCCAGGTCGTCGAGGAAGGCCCGACCGCCTCGGTGATCCAGAAACCCCAGCATCCCTATACGCGGGGCCTCCTGCAATCCATCCCGCGGCTTTCCCTGCGCGGCCAGAAGATCAGGCCGATCGAGGGCCAGGTTCCGGACCTGATCGACCTGCCGCCGCAATGCCGTTTCTATTCCCGCTGCAGCGAACGCCTGGACGCCTGCATGAACAGGATCGACATGCGCGAACTCGGCGACAAGCGCCGGGCCCGCTGCATCCGCCTGCCGGAGGTCAAGGCATGAACGAGACCCTGAACACACCGCTGATCACCGTCGACAACCTGGTGAAGCACTATGGCGGCCGGCGCGGACCGATTTCCTGGGCGACCGGCAAGCCACCGATCAACATCCGCGCGCTCAACGGCGTTTCCTTCGAGGTCCGGCGCGGCGAAACGCTCGGCCTGATCGGCGAGAGCGGCTGCGGAAAGTCGACGCTCGGGCGGGCACTGCTGCGCCTGCATGAGCCGACCTCCGGCAAGGTCGTCTTCGACGGGACCGAGGTCACGGCGCTGAAGCCCGACGCATTGAAGGCGATGCGCAGGCACATGCAGATCATCTTCCAGGATCCTTACGCCTCTCTCAATCCACGCCGCACCGTTGCCGACATCATCGGCCTGCCGCTGATGCTGCACGGGCTCGCCGCCAATCGGCGCGAGATGCGCGACAAGGTGGCGGCGATCATGGACAAGGTCGGGCTGAAGACCAATCACCTCGACCGCTACCCGCACCAGTTCTCCGGTGGTCAGCGGCAGCGCATCGGCATCGCGCGGGCGCTGATCAGCAATCCGCAGTTCATCGTCTGCGACGAGCCGGTCTCGGCCCTCGACGTGTCGATCCAGGCCCAGATCATCGAATTGCTGACCGGCCTGAAGCGCGACATGGGCCTGACCTACCTGTTCGTGTCGCACGACATCTCGGTCATCGGCTATCTGAGCGACCGGGTGGCGGTCATGTATCTCGGCGAGATCGTCGAGATGGGACCGGTGGAGACCGTGCTGTCCAATCCCCGCCATCCCTATACCCAGAGCCTGATGTCGGCAGTGCCCGACGTCGACCATCCGGGCAAGCACCAGCGCGTGCGGCTGACCGGCGACCTGCCTTCGCCGCAGTCGCCGCCGCCCGGCTGCAAGTTCCACACCCGTTGTCCGCTGGCGACCGACCTGTGCCGGGTGGAAGCGCCGCCTCGGCACGATCTCGGCGAAGGCCACACGGCATCCTGTCACCTGATAAACGACAATGTCTCGATCCTGAGGTAGTGCGATGTTGCCCTTCGATTCCAAGCCGGCCATTCCGGTTCTCCTCTGCGGCAACCCTTATGAGCGGGGGCTCGGCCAGGCGGCGAAGGCCGGCGTGAGCGACGAGCAGATCCGCTCGGCAGTGCTCGGCCGCATCGACCAGGCCAGCGCAGCTGGTCTTCTCGACATTGACGGCCTGCGCTACGTCGAAGCGCAACGCGCTTTTCTCCTCACCGAAGATCCGGACACGATGGCCGAGCTCGCCGGCATCGCCGACGGGTTTGGTCTGTCCGAAGACGATCTCTTCGTCCACCAGCACATCACCATCCTGCGCGACCTCAAGACGGGGGGCCGCATCGACACCGACGGCTGCAGCACCTGGGCCGTGGGCGGCAGCGACGATGGGCCGCTCGTGGTCAAGAACCGGGACTTTTCCGGAACGCATCTCGGCGTGCAGCGCGTCTTCCTGCATGAGGGACCGGACATCGCGACAGGCCGAATGATCTGCGTCGGCAGTGCCGGCAGCCCCGGCGCCTACTCCAGCGGGATCAATGCGTCCGGACTTGCACTCGTCGACAATCATGTCGGAACCAGCCGTCACGGTGTCGGCTGGCTGCGCTACTTCGCGATGACCCGGATCCTGGCGACCTGTCGCACGGTCGACGAGGCCGTCGCCTTCATCGCCGCGCGACGCCATGCCGGCGGCGGAAACCTGGTGATTGCCGACCGCAGCGGGGCGACGGCGGCGATCGAATTCGGCACGGACACATTCGGCATCGAGAGGGGCGTGGCTTCCTGGCGGACCAATCATTTCGTGACGGCGAAAATGGCGGGCTGCAACCTTCTCGAGGATGGCGACCGGATCGATGAGAACTCATCGATCCGGTTCGACTTCCTGTCGCGCATGGTGCCGAGCCGACGCTGGAATGTCGCGGCAGCAGCAAGCCTGATGGCGAGCCACGCCGAAGACGGGCCTGACATGGCGCCGCTCTGCCAACATCCCGGCCGGGACGACTCCCAGACCATCTCGACCGTCATCTACCGCTGCGACAGGGCGAGCCTTCATTTTCTCGAGGGCAATCCCTGTTCGGGGCAGTGGCAGTTGTTCGAAATGCCCGTATAATCGCCATGTCTCAACCAGGGCGGCCCATGGCGAACTACGAGCGCGATCTGATCGGCGAGCATGCGAGCATCCATGCCCTGCGCAAGCTGATTACCCGCGTCGCCAGAAGCCCCGCCCGCACCGTGCTGATCTACGGCGAGACCGGGACCGGCAAGGGACTGGTCGCGCGCATGCTGCACCAGCAGTCGGCGCGTTCCGCCAGCGAGTTCGTCGACATCAATTGCGCCGCGATCCCATCGAGCCTTCTGGAATCGGAACTGTTCGGCCATGAGCGCGGCGCCTTCACCGGCGCCCAGGTCAAGAAGGCCGGCCTCGTCGAGATGGCGAACCACGGCACCGTCTTTCTCGACGAGATCCGCGAGATGGACCTCGTGCTGCAGGCCAAGCTGTTGAGCTTCCTCGACACGCAGAGCTTTCGCCGGGTCGGCGCCGTCACCTCGACCTCGGTCGATGTCAGACTTGTCGCGGCGACCAACAAGATCCTGCTGGGCGAGGTCAATTCCGGACGCTTCCGCGAGGATCTCTACTACCGGCTGCAGGTCGTGGCGATCAACCTGCCGGCGCTTCGAGAACGCGCCTCCGATGCGCTGATCCTGTCGCAGCATTTCGTCGACAAGTTCAACGCCCAGTACAAGCGCAACATCACGGGCCTGAGCGAGGAGGTGCAGCAGATCTTTCTGCAGTATCCCTGGCCCGGCAATGTTCGCGAACTGGAAAACCTGATCGAGCGCATCTTCATCCTCGAGGACGACGACGTGATCCTGCCGCGCCACCTGCCCGACCGCATCCTGCGCACGGTGAAGGCCAAGGCCGCGGGCGTCCTGTCAGTGGCCGGGGGGCAGCCGGGCGCCGACGATCTTTCGCTCGGATTTCACGGTGCAACCGCCCACTACCAGAAGCATCTGATCGAGGCCGCGCTTGCCGCCGCCGGTGGCAATCTGCAGCGCGCCGCCGCAACCTTGAAGATCAGCCGGCACGCCATGCGCCACCAGATGATCAAGCTCGGGCTGATCACCGACTGAGGCCGCGCGCTTTGCGCGACACGCTGCGTGCGTTTCGCGCAACTCATCGACAGAGACAAGCCGTCACGAAATTCCTTACATAATTTCAATGGCTTGAAGAATAATTCTCGATTGGCACGATGCATGCATTCTCCAGGACAAGACGGATTTCGTTCTTCAATGGAGAAAGTGCATGCGATCTATGAAGATCATCTGCCCCAACGGGCATCTGGGTTTCGCGCCGCTGAAGCCCAAGAGTTTCCACATCGGCGTCGAGGCCGGCCCCGACTTCATCGCGGCCGACAGCGGCAGCGACGACATCGGTCCGGTGCCGCTCGGCAACGATACCTGCGCCAGCCCGAAGGCCTGGCAGGCGCACGACCTCGAGGAAATGCTGCTCGCTTCGCGCCGCATCGGCGTGCCGATGATCATCGGTTCGGCCGGCGACACCGGCACCAACAGCCGGGTCGACATGTATGTCGAGATGATCCGCGAGATCGCTGCCAAACACAATCTGCCGCCCTTCCGCATCGGCTGGTTCTATTCGGAGGTCGACAAGGAACTGGTGCGCTCCAAGATCCGTTCCGGCTCGACCATCCAGGGCCTCGACGCCCGCCCGGCGCTGACCGAGCAGGAACTCGACGCCACCGAGCGCGTCGTCGCCATGGCCGGCGTCCATCCGTTCCGGGCGCTGCTTGATCAGGGTTGCGACGTCATCATCGGCGGCAGATCCTCCGACAGCGCCGTCTTTGCCTGCGCTGCCCTTGCCCGCGGCTTCCCGGAAGCCCAGTCCTACTATCTCGGCAAGGTTCTCGAATGCGCCTCGTTCTGCGCCGAGCCCTATGGCGCCAAGGAAACGGTCCTCGGCGAGATCACCGAGGACTGGGTCGAGGTGACGGCCATGTCGCCGGAACAGCGCTGCACGGTCGCCTCGGTCGCCGGCCATGCCATGTACGAGCGCTCCAACCCCTTCTTCGAATATGTCGCCGGCGGCATGCTCGACATGACCAACTGTGTCTACGAGCAGGTGTCTGAAAAGACCACCCGCGTCACCGGCATGGAATTCGTTCCCGCAACCGACTTCCGGGTCAAGCTCGAGGGCTCCGGCAAGCTCGGCGAGCGCTTCGTCGGCATGGCCGGCATTCGCGACCCCTACACCATCGCCCATGTCGACGAGGTGATCGAGTGGGCCCGAACCCAGGTGCGCGAGCGCTTCGGTCCGGACGGCTGGGAACTGCACTACAACGTCTTCGGCCGCAACGGCATCATGGGCGACATGGAGCCTCTCAAGGACAAGCCGGGCCACGAACTGATGATCGTCGTCCAGGGCGTCGCGCCGACGAAGGAAATGGCCGAGGAAGTGACGATCACCGGCACGCGTCAGTTGTTCTACGCCCGCCTTCCCGACGTCAAGGGAACCGCCGGCGGCGTCTCCTTCGTCCTCGACGAGGTCATGCAGGCTAGCCCCGCCTACCGCTGGACCCTCAACCACACCATGGCTGTCAGCGATCCGCTGGAGCTCTTCCCCACCCACACCGCCATCATCGGCAACGGACAGCTCGAGGCTGCGCAATGACCGTGACCAAACTCTCCGACCTCGCCAAGACGATCCGCAGCAAGAATGCCGGAACCGACAAGATCACCTTCGACATCATCTTCCGCGAGCGGGGGACCTATGAAAAGGTGAAGCGATCCGCTGCCCTGACGCCTCAGACGGTCTGCGGCATCCTCGGCATCGACGAGGCTCGGCTCACCGACTTCGTCGAATATGATCCGGCCTTTGCCATCAAGTTCACCATCCTGCGCCTGCGGCCAAGCGGCAGCCCCGGTGATGCCGACATCTTCGGAGCGCAACAATACGCGCCCTTCCTCGATGTCGAGATAAGGGACGCCTGACCTCGTCCAGGCGGTTTCCAGTGTCACCATGGTCTCCCGCAGCATGGCTGCGGGAGAGCGGCACCGCGTCTGCCCCCGCCCCGCGGCCCGGGCCTGTTCGCATACGGGCAAACTGATGCGAGGCAGCTTCGCCTCGTCGTGAGGCGCCCTCACAGATGTTGACGGCGCCGCGGGTGGCCGAGACGTTGAAGGAGGAGACCCGGCCCGGACTTCCACGGAAGCAGACTGCAATTGCTGGAGATGGCGCCGACCTCCAAAGACGATCGGGACATCGCGGCCAGGTGGTGCGGGTATCGGTTCAATGCGAGACAGGCGGGACGCGGCGGCGAGGCCGTCAATCGTCGTGCTATCGATCGACCACAAGATCACCCAGGGGCCTGGAACAGCAGGGGAGAAAAAAGCCGGCATCTATCTCCCGCTGGCGGATGCCACCATCGTGTTTCATCTCGACATTGCCACTAACCAGCCTGGATTTGCAGGTGCCACAGATTCCGTTGGCGCAGGAGGAGGGTAAGCGGATCCCGGCCTTCTTTGCGCTGGCAAGGATCGTCTGATCGGCCGCAACCTCAATGGCCTTGCCCTGCTTCAGGAACTGGACCCGAAAGGAGGTGGGACGATCACCGTCGGCGCCCAATTCAGGCACATCCTCGAGCGCGGCTCCTTCAAAGCTCTCCTCGAGGTAGTTCCCAGCAGGGACCCCCAGTTCAAAGCTCAGCCTTTTCGCAGCCCGCATGAAAGGCTCAGGCCCACAACACATCACCATGCGCTCATTCAGGTCGGGCACGGTCAATTGGAGCAGTTCTTTGGAGATACGACCGGTCAGGCCACACCAGGATCTCTCATTGCTGATATCTTCGGGCAGCATGAGGAGCCTAAGCCCTTTCATACGCTCTGCCAGAAGCTTCAGTTCATCTCGGAACACGAGGTCCCTGGGGCTGCGCCCGGCATGAACAAAGACAAGATCCACAGGCTCCGCGGCATCCGCGAGCTCTCTGACCATAGCCATGAGGGGCGTGATACCGGAACCGCCTGACAGGAACACGTATTTGTTTGCCATGGGCCGTACGAACCGGCCCTGCGGGCCGGAAGCGCGAATGACGGTGCCGGGCACGAGATTGTCATGCATCCAGTTCGACACCCGCCCGCCAGGCACACGCTTGACGGTCACCGTAATCGCCCCCTCGCGATGGGGCGAAGACGAAATGCTGTAGCAGCGGCCATCCGGCTCGCCATCGATTTCGGGTTCGAACAGAAAATACTGGCCGGCATCGAACCGGATCCTCTTGCCCTCGACCGAAGCGAACGTGAAGCTCTTTACGTCATGTGTCTCATCGTGGACGTCGATACAGACCAGTTCGTTGTCCGTTTCCCGTACCCACAATTTGTCGCTCCCAAGCCGGGGGCAAGCGGGAGCCAAATCAGTATCCATGAGCACGCATCCGATCGATGTACCAGTTTGCAAAGTCGTCGAGCGCGCCTTCACTGAACCTGGAATAGGGACCCGGCTCGTAGGCCGGATCGAGCACGCCCGCATGGGAGCGCGCGACGAGACCGGCGTCCTGGTTCGTTGTTTCGATCCAGACATGGGTCAGCTTGTGAAGGTCGTAGTCCACGCCTTCGACGGCATCCTTGTGGACGAGCCACTTGGTACGGACAAGCGTCCTGTCCGGCCCCAGCGGGATGACAATCGCCACGACGGCGTGGTCGCCCATGAAATGGTTCCAGCTGTTGTGCCCCCAAA
Source organism: Rhizobium sp. Q54 (assembly GCA_943370615.1). Taxonomy (GTDB): domain Bacteria; phylum Pseudomonadota; class Alphaproteobacteria; order Rhizobiales; family Rhizobiaceae; genus Allorhizobium. The sequence continues at coordinate 2,906 of CALRRQ020000009.1, read as the reverse complement.
GATGTATGTCTCCAAGGTCCTTGCGGGTCATGTGACCGAGCAGTTTCGACGAAGCCGCCGTCGCATCCTCGGTCTGCGATTCGCCGGCACCCGCAATGATCAGACGCTGGCTGCGGAAGTTGGTCTCCACCCCGCCACGCGTGTGCTCGATGGCTTCCGACGGGTAGCCGTCGGCTTCCCAAGCGGCAGTGCGCGCCTTGTACATCGCGAAGTGGTTTTCAGCCTGCTGCCTGTCCTCGAGGCTCAGGCTGGCCGGGTCATAGCCGAAGTCCAGATCGATGAAGGAGACGCAGAGCTCCGGATGGTTGGCAGAACAGTGGTAGCACTCCCGGTTGTTCTCGATCGTGAGCTTCCAGTTCCCCTCTTCGATCACATCGACCTGGTGGGCAATCTTGGCATTGGGGATGTCATAGGGAGCCAGGCGGGGCGCCATCGTCCGCTCGAGATCGAGTATGTCGGCCGGCGGATCGTCGGAAAGACAGACATAGACCAGGCCGCCGATCGACTTGAAGTTGACCGACTTCAAGCTCTTGCAGCCCTTGTCAAAGTCCTGCCCCATGTGGGGTGCGTAACTGAGGGTGCCGGATAGCTCATAGGTCCACTGATGGTAAGGGCACACCAACTTGGAGATGACGGTGGAGCCGGCGTCAAGAAGGCGGGCGCCACGATGACGGCACACGTTCCGCACGACGCGAATCGCATTGTCGTCGTCGCGCAGCAAGATGAGGCTGATCGTGCCCACATCGACGACCGTGGCATCCCCCGGCTCGGGGACATCGCATTCAAGACCGACGCAGATCCAGTGCCTGGAGAAAAATACATCGAGGTCCGCCCGGAAAACGTCCTCTCTGGTGTAAAGACCGGCAGGCAGGGAATGACCTTCGATGCGAGCATCGAGCAGGTGGGAAATCGAAGAGGAGAACGTGTTGAGCATAATCTCACCTCATTGAAGTTGGCGCGATTTTGCTTGGCCTGGAAGGCTTGATCAACGTCAAAAATACTGCCGTTGACATTACCCAGGGTAATGCGAGTATGCCCGCTCAGGTGAGCAGATCGGGCTTCGCATCAATGTCACTCCGGAGAAAGATCCCCCCGCTGTCCGCCATCACTGCGTTTGAAGCCGCCGCGCGGTTGTTGAGCGTTACAAAGGCGGCAGCCGAATTGGGCGTCACGCAAGCGGCCGTCAGCCGCCAGATCCATGTTCTCGAAGAGCATCTCGGTTTCTCTCTGTTCGTTCGCCTGCACCGCCGAATCGAGCTGACCGAGAAAGGGAGAGCTTTGGCCTCTGCAGCTCAAGAGGCCTATGACCGCCTGGAGACGTGCGTGGCCGAAATCACGAGGGATGACCAGGAGCTGACGTTGACGATCTCGGCTACGGTGGCCTTTTCCCATTTCTGGCTGCTTCCGAGGATATCCGAGTTTTCCCGACTGCATCCGGACGTCAACCTTAGAATCATGACCCAGGATGCCATGCCCAACATCGACACGAGTGACCTCGATGTCGCCATTCGGTTCGGGAATGGCTCTTGGCCGGACGGGCGTGCGCGGCTTCTGTTCGAGGATGAGGTCTTCCCCGTTTGCAGTCCGGATTTCCTTCGCACTGCGGACGCGGTGAGCAGTCCGGGCGATCTGCTTGCCCACCCGCTGATTTCAAACATGGCTGACGACCCGACCTGGACAGGATGGAAGGAATGGTTCGCAACCTACTCCGTCGATTTTCCGAGGAAGCACCCCGGCCTACGCTGCAGCTTCTATACGGACGCCATTTACGCCGCGTTGAACAGCCAGGGTATCGCACTCGGCTGGCGCCGTCTGGTCGAAGACCTTCTCGATCAAGGGCGGCTCGTTCGCCTCACCGACGCCTCGCTCAGGACCAAGGATGCCTATTTTGCCGTCGTTCCACGCAAGCGCCATGAGAGCGAAGCCACGGCCCGCTTTCTGGCATGGCTTGAAGAGTACGCAGGATCGCCATGACTGTGCCCGCGCCCGACAACCAGTGTGTTCCCCTTCAGCAGGTTACCCCCGGAAAGGGTCCGGGGAGCACTGGACGGCCTGAAGCCTCCGCTCCAGCTGGTGCTCGAGGCGCAGCAACCACCATTATCATATCACCCGGCCGCACCGGCTGCCCCGATGATCACAGACGTGCCCAGCCGCAGTGAGCGCTCTGGAGCGCCTCCTCATGCCGCCGACCTGCGCGCCCGAGGGGTCAGGCACGCCCCATTCAATTTTGCTCAGAGCGCCTTTTCCAGTTCCGGCAGGGCTTCGAACAGGTCGGCGACGAGGCCGTAGTCGGCGACCTGGAAGATCGGCGCCTCCTCGTCCTTGTTGATCGCGACGATGACCTTGGAATCCTTCATGCCGGCGAGATGCTGGATGGCGCCGGAAATGCCGGCCGCGATGTAGAGCTGCGGGGCGACGACCTTGCCGGTCTGGCCGACCTGCCAGTCGTTCGGGGCGTAGCCTGCATCGACGGCGGCGCGCGATGCGCCGACGGCGGCACCGAGCTTGTCGGCGACCGGCAGGATGACTTCCTTGAACTTTTCCGACGAGCCGAGCGCACGGCCGCCCGAGATGATGATCTTGGCCGAGGTCAGTTCCGGACGGTCGGAGCTCGACAGCGCGTCGTTGACGAAGGACGAGACGCCCGGATTGGACGCAGCAGCGACCGCCTCGACGGAGGCCGAGCCACCTTCGCCGGCAGCGGCGAAGGATGCCGTGCGCACGGTGATGACCTTCTTCGCGTCGCTCGACTGCACCGTCTGGATGGCGTTGCCGGCATAGATCGGACGCTTGAACGTATCGGCCGAGACGACCTCGACGATTTCCGACACCTGCATGACGTCGAGCAGGGCGGCGACGCGCGGCATGACGTTCTTGGCCGAGGAGGTGGCGGGCGCGATGATGGT
>CALRRQ020000008.1:0-122959 GCA_943370615.1 Rhizobium sp. Q54 | reverse complement strand
CCTTCGACAGCGTCACGCCGACCACCGAGACGTCCTCCAGTTTGGCGAGGTAAAGCGCCAGGTCGCCCCAGCCGCAGCCGATGTCGAGTACCTTCATGCCGGGCTTGAGGTTCAGCTTGGCGGCCAGCAGCCTCAGCTTGTTACGCTGCGCCTGTTCCAGCGTCTCGCTCTCCTCGCGGAAATAGGCGCAGGAATAGAGCATGTTGTCGTCGAGGAAGAGCTTGTAGAAGTCGTTGCCGAGGTCGTAGTGGTGCGCGACGTTGCGCTGGGCCTCGCCCTTGCGGTTCGATTGCAGGCTCTTGCGGAAGCGCATCTTGATGGCGCGCAGGACCTTCTGGACCGGATAGGAGCCGAGCGACAGGCGGTTGACCGAAAACAGCATCAGGAAGTCGCGCAGGTGCGAGCCTTCCTCGAAGCGCATGGTACCGTCCATATAGGCCTCGCCGGCGACCAGCTCGGCCTTGAACACCAGCGAGCGGTAGAGCTTCGGATCTGTCAGCCGCATGGTCACCTGCGGGCCCGGCTCGGCTCCGCCGAAGACATGCCGTTTTCCCTCGGCATCGATGACGGTCAACTGGCCCTTGCGTATGAAGGACTTGAGCATATGCGACAGCAGGAACATGCGCACCTCATGGCTTTTTCACCGATCAGAAGGCCATGTTAGCGCAAATGCGCGGCACTGCACCTCCAAAATCCGGAATGTTGTCGCGGGCTCCCGACCATCAATCGGGAATTCGGGGGGCCCTGCCGGCTTTGCAAGGCCGGCCATCCCGGCTATCGTCCCGCCCATTCAAGGACGAGCACGCATGACCATCAAAGACCTCAAGGCGCGATTTCGCAATGAAAGACTGGCCGCTCGGGATCAGCTCCCGGCGGAGACCCGCACCGAATTCAGTCTGCGAATGGCCGATCACGGCGGCGACGCCTTCGACTTCGAGCCTGGAACGATCATTTCGGGGTTCCTGCCGATCCGCTCGGAGGCCGATATCCGGCCGCTGATGGCGCGGCTGAAGGCGCGCGGTGCGCGGCTCTGCCTGCCGATCGTGCAGGATAAAATGACCATCGTCTTTCGCGAACTGGTGACCGGTGCCGAACTCGTCGATACGGGCTTTGGAACCCGCGGGCCGGGTCCGGATGCGGCGGTCCTCGACCCCGAGATCCTGCTCGTGCCACTCTCCGCCTTCGACGCAAGGGGCGACCGCATCGGTTATGGCGCGGGCCATTATGACCGTGCGATCGCGCGATTACTGCAAAAAGGCATGGATCCCAGGCTTATCGGCATTGCATTCGACTGCCAGGAGGTGGCAGAAGTGCCGGCAGAACCGCACGACGTCCGGCTGCAGGCCATACTGACCGAAAGCGGGTTCAGAACATTCTGACGGCGATTGGACAGGTGGAATGCGGCTTCTTTTTCTCGGAGACATGGTTGGCAAGACGGGGCGCACCGCGGTGTGGGAGCGCCTGCCCGGCCTGATCTCCGACCTGAAGCTGGATTTCGTCATCGTCAACGGCGAGAACGCCGCCGGCGGCTTCGGCATCACCGAGGACATCTATCTCGAAACGATCAATGCCGGCGCCGATGTCGTGACCACCGGCAACCATGTCTGGGACCAGAAGGAGGCCGTCTCCTTCTGCGAGCGGCACGACCAGTTCCTGCGCCCGGCCAACTATCCGTCCGGCACGCCGGGCAAGGGTTCCGGCATCTTCTATGCCCGCAACGGCGCCCGGGTGCTCGTCGCCAACATCATGGGCCGGGTATTCATGCATCCCGAACTCGACGATCCCTTCAAGTCGGCCGAGACGATCCTCGCGGCCTGCCCGCTGAAGGAACAGGCCGACGCGATCATCTTCGACTTCCATGCCGAGGCGACCAGCGAAAAGCAGTGCTTCGGCCATTTCGTCGACGGCCGCGCCAGCTTCGTCGTCGGTACCCATACCCATGTGCCGACCGCCGACCACCAGATCCTCAACGGCGGCACCGCCTACATGTCGGATGCCGGCATGTGCGGCGACTATGATTCCTCGCTCGGCATGGAGAAGGAGGAGCCGCTCAACCGGTTCATTTCCAAGATGCCGAAGGGCCGTTTCGAAGCGGCGCATGGTCCGGCGACCATTTGCGGCGTCGGCGTGGAGATCTCCGACCGAACCGGCCTTGCGGAAAAGATCGCGCCGCTGCGCCTCGGTCCGCGGCTCGCCGAGGCCCTTCCGGAATTCTGGCGCTGACGGGCAACAAATTGCAGGCCGCGTCCCGTCCGTAATAGTTTAATTAACTGAGTTACGTAATAAATAGCACCCTAGATGGGGTGGGAGATTCTTGGCCTTAAGCCCCACAAGACATTCAGTTTTTGGGAGAAGACCTTGAGTTCCGCGGCGCACGCGCTTTTTACCGAATCCCCCTCCGATGCCGATGATCTTCTCTCCTGCGTGGAGGCGGCGCTCAATGACGATTTCAGCCGCGTGCCGACCGGATCGGACGCCTTGTCGCGCGCCGTCGCCGCGCTGATCGAGCGCGCCCGCAGCCAGACATCCGCGCAGCTCGACGACGTTGTATCCGTCTCGGTGAGCGTCAACGAGACGGCGGGCATGTCGGCCCATCTGCTCTACGATCTTCGCCAGGTCGATGACGAAGCCCAGGGCATCGCCGCCGCGGCGGAAGAGATGGCGGCGACCGTCAACGAAGTGGCGCAGCACGGCGAGGAGATCCTGCACAATGCGCGCCGCGCCGGCGAGACCTGCAAGACCAGCGGGCAAGCCCTGATCGAGACCAGTCAGCGCATGACCGCCATCAACAGCGCGCTCGTCGAGACCAATGAGCGGATCGGCGCCATCCACGAGCTCGGCACCAGCATTTCGACGATTGCCGGCAACATCAAGAAGATCGCCTCCCAGACCAATATGCTGGCCATCAACGCCGCGGTCGAAGCCGCCCGCGCCGGGGAGGCCGGCCGCGGCTTTGCCGTCGTTGCAGCCGAGGTCAAGGCGCTTTCCGACCGCACGGCCAATGCCACCCTTGAGATCGGCAACATCATCGGCAAGCTCGACAGCGGCCTGACCGCAATGGTCAACTCGATGACCTCGAGCCGCGAATCCGCCGAGATGGGCAGCCGCTCGCTGGTCACGCTGCAGGACGCCTTGACCATCGCCGCCAAGGAACTCGACAACGTCATCACCAATGCCGACCATATTTCGGTGGCGCTCAACCAGCAGCGCGAGGCCTCGCAAAACGTGGCGAGCGGCGTCAGCACCGTGGCGGCCAGCTCCGGCAAGGCGACGGTCCAGCTTGAAGGCATCGTCGGGGCCATGGAGCAGGCGCAGGGCGGTCTCAATTCGCGCCTGCAGACGCTCAGCAACGCCAATGTTCCCGGCAAGATCGTCAAGCTCGCCCAGTCCGACCACGTCATCTGGAAGCGCCGTCTCGCCAACATGATTATCGGCCGCGAAGGCCTGAAGCCGAACGAGCTTGCCGATCACCACACCTGCCGCCTCGGCAAGTGGTATGACGGCTGCCGTCACACCGCGCTCGCCGGCAGCCGCGACTTCGTCGCCATCGAAGATCCGCATGCGCGCGTCCACAGCCACGGCATCGAGGCGGTGCGCCGCTACAATGCCGGCGATATCCGCGGGGCGCTCAGCGAATTGCGGTGCGTGGAAGTGGCTTCCGCAGAGGTGCTCGACGGGCTGAAGCGCCTGGAACGCCGCGCGATCGGCTGATCCCGGTAACGCCATTGTGAGGCCGCGGGCTTCTCTCGCGGCTTTACCCGGCCTTTGCTCTGCCGCATGCTTTCACCGTCCGAACGAGGTACGGGAGCGGCCGATGCTGCTGAGACTGTTCCTTTCGATTTGCGCCATGACGGTTCTTGCGACATCCGCCGTCGCCGAGAATGACCGGCCGCCGGTCAGCCAGTGCCAGCTGGTCGCGGAGAGGCTTCCCTCCGCCACTTTCGCCGCCTTCAAGCCCGAGCCGCTGCGGCCGCAGTTCGTGGCTCTCGACGAGCAGGTGACGATCCGCTTTCTCGGCCACTCGACGTTCCAGATCGAGACTCCGGGCGGGATCTCGATCGCCACCGATTTCAACGGCTGGCTCCGTACCGCGCAGCTTCCCGACGTGGTGACGATGAACAAGGCCCATTCAAGCCACTACACGCTGATGCCCGATCCGGGCATTGCCACCGTATTGCATGGATGGAACGATGAACGTCCTGGAGAGAAGGCCGAGCATCGCGTCGTCGTCGGCGACGCCTATATCCGCAACGTGCCGACCGATATCCGCAGTTGGGGCGGCGCGTTCGAGCCCAACGGCAATTCGATCTTCGTCTTCGAGGTGGCGGGCCTCTGCATCGGCCATCTCGGCCACCTGCATCACGAACTGACCGACGCGCATTTCGCCGAGATCGGGCGGCTGGACGTCGTCATGGTGCCCGTCGACGGCGGCCTGACGATGGGCGCGCAGAGCATGAGCGACACCATCAAGCGCCTGCGCTCCGCGCTCATCCTGCCGATGCACCGGCGCGGCCCGCCGATCGAGACCTTCCTTGCCATGTTCGACCCGAGCTTCGACTGGAAGATCGCCGACACCGCCACGGTCAGCGTCTCGGTGCGCAGCCTGCCGCGGAAGCCATTGATTCTGGTGCTGAGCGGCGTCTGACACCTGCGCCTGCCGGGGCGGCCGCTCTCACTGACGCGTCAGCCGCAGTTGCCCGTCGATTTCCAGCCCGATCTTGCCGCGCCCGAGGCGGATCAGGCGGACGGGCAGCGTCTTCTCCTCGAGCCTTCGCCGGAGGAGCAGCAGGCGGGTCTCGAGATTGTCCTTGAAGTCCGGCAGCCGAAGGCTGGTGTCCAGCCGGATCTCGCGGTTGGAAAACTCCCGGCGTCCGCTCGCGATGCATTGCTCCATCATGAAGACCAGCAGCCGCCCGGCGACGCCCTTGATGACGTAGTCGCCGTTGACGAAGACGCTGTCGTCGAAACGGTGATGGACGACATCGATGCGGGTCTCGTCCGCCGGCGGGTCGGAAGGGCGGTGGTCCGTAGTCTCGCCGTCCAGCGACAGGCGTTCGCACAGCGCGAGCGATGCCGCCGCCTGGCGGGCGATGATGGCGAGCGCCGCCTCGTCGTCGCGGCCGAAGGCGAGCCTCTCGGCGCTCTCGAAGAACAGCACGCCCTCGACCGTATCGTGCACCAGCAGCGGCACGGCAATCTGGCTCATGGCTTCGGTCATGCCGGGCAGGGAGATGGAGCGGGTCCGGTTCTCGTCGGGCGTGGTTGAGCGGATCGCCGAACCGAAACGGCGGATGCGGCTCATGTCGCTGACCTTGACCGCCTTGCCGCTTCCGGCGGTCGCGCCGATCAGTCCCTCGCCGAGAGGAACCTCGGCGCCGATGCCGGATGGAGCGTAGCCGATGCTGCCGATCGCCACGACCTGACCCTTGTCGGGCTCGCAATGCAGGAACAGCCCATGGTGAAAACCCAGGCCCTCGCGGATCCCGTTGAGCGTCGCATCGACGATGCCGTCCACGTCCGCCGCAGCCGCGATCCGCTCGACGATGCGGCGCGTGACCTCGAGACGGTTTCTCTCCGGCTTGCGTCTGGCCGGCGTCGCGACGGGGGAGGGCGTGTCGACGATGTCGATAACCCGGAAGACGTCCACATGCCGTAACCGCATGACGTCGGCCATGCCGGCCTGGGCGCTGCTGGCTTCGACCTGCAGGGCCAGGCTCTCGAACAGGGGGCCGCTCTCCATGGAATAGGCAAATCGCAGGTCAAGGCGGAACTGGGCGCCGTTGTGTCCGTCGACGACGAGAAGGGTGGCCTGCGGATTGAGCCGGATATTGGCGGCGGTCTTGGCGAAGAACTGGTTGGACAGGGCGACGTGGTGATCGTCGACGATCGCCACATGCGAGAGATAGGAGATGTTGGGAAGGCCGTCGGCGTCCGCCGTCGAAATGATCGACGGAATGACGCCTTCGAAACAGGATTCGAGTTCGGCGAGCGTGCGCGTCATGGCGTGGTGCTCGCGCGCTTCGTGCCGGCCTGCGCGCCGGGCGTCTGCACATAGACCGACGATATCCGGATGGTGGCGACCATGGCATCCCGGGCAGTCAGCCAGGGGGCGATGATCTCCGGCAAGAGCCCATTTCGCATCAGTGCCGAGACGATCGCGACCATGTAGCCGGCGGATCGCTCGATCTCCCCGTCATCGGCCGGCCTGAGGGTCGCAGCTCCCTTGATCTGGTAGGTGACGTAGTCGGACGGGCGGGAAAAGGTCACCGCGATGCGGCCGTTCGCCTCGATGTTGGCAATCGTTTCCGGCCATTGCCAGGCCGAGAGCACGAGCTCGATCGTGTCCGGGTCTCTCGCACGCCAGGCGCCGACGCCGCGCGCAATCCCGGGCCGCCGGGTGGCGTCCGCCGTTCCGACGATCTGCATGACCGGGCTTTCGATGAAAGCCGCAAGCTCCGCATCCAGCATGATGTTCTCCCTCAAGGACCGATCCATACCGCAGTTATGCAGGTTTTAGGATAAGCGATCCGTGGCTTAGGAAGCTTTTAGGAAACGCGCGCATCGCATGCGCCTATAGCCACGCTCCATCACAACCCAAGGAGCAAACCCATGCAACAGGAACAGACAACAATCATGCCGGAGAATGCGGTGGCGATCATCGGCGCCGGCCCCGGCGGCCTGGCCGCGGGCCGATGGCTGCGTGCCCACGGGTTCGAGCCGGTGATCTTCGAGGCCGCGGCCCGGGTCGGCGGCCAATGGAACTCGGCCTCGGCGTCGAGCGCCACGTGGCCGGGCATGCGCACCAATACCAGCCGGGTGATGACCGCGTTTTCCGATCTCGATCATGCGCCGGGCACGCCGGTCTATCCGACCCAGGAGGACATACTCGACTATCTCGAACGCTATGCCTTCACCACCGGCCTTCTGCCGCATCTGCGCCTCTCCACCCGCGTCGAGGCGCTGGAGCGCGCACCGGAGGGTGGCTGGCTCGTGCGTTCGGTTGCCGGCGGGCGCATCCGTCAGGAGGTGTTCAAGCGGGCGGTCGTCGCCAGCGGCCGCCACCGCACGCCGCAAGTTCCCGAGGTTCCCGGCCTCGCCACTTTCAGCGGCAGCCTGGGCGCGGTGCATGCGGCGCAGTACAATGGCGTCGAACGCTATCGTGGCCGAAATGTCCTCGTCGCAGGCTGTTCGATCAGCGCGCTGGAGATCGCCTCGGAACTCGCCTATGGCGGCGCTGCCAAAGTCGTGGTGGCCAATCGCCGCCAGCGCTACGTGCTTCCCAAACTGATTGCCGGCGTGCCGACCGAGCATGTGATGTTCAATCGCGCCTCGGCGCTGCTGGGGGCCGTGGCGCCGCCGGAGGCGCTGGCGGCCGGGTTGAAGGCAAAGGTGCTGGGCGTCGCCGGCAATCCGGTACAGTTTGGCGCGCCGGCCCCGGACGAGAACATCTTCGCGGCAGGAATCACCCAGTCGCATCACTTCCTGCCCGCGGTCGCCGAAGGGCGGATCACGGTGGCGCCCTGGATCCACCGGATCGAAGGCGGCCGGGTTCTGTTCAACGACGGCTCCGCCTTTGATGCCGACGGCATCGTCTTCGGCACCGGCTATCGCCTGTCGTTGCCGTGGCTTGGAGCCGACATCGCCAAGGCGGTCGACCTGGATGAAAACCATCTCGACCTGCACGATAACAGCTTCCACCCGGATCTGCCGGGGCTCGCCTTTCTCGGGCTCTACGATCTCGTCGGTCCCTATCTTCCCGTTCTCGAACTTCAGGCGCGGTGGATCAGCTATTGTTTCGCCGGTCTGCGGCCAATGCCGTCGCAGGCGGAAATGCGCGAAGGTGTGGCGCGCAGCAGGGCGATGCGGGCCGGCCCGCCGAGCTTGCCGATGAATGCGGCGGCGCTGATGTTTGCCGTCCGTGCCGGGGTCGAGCCGGAACCGGCCGAATGGCCGGAACTGGAGCGGACGCTTCTGTTCGGACCGCTCTCGGCCGTCTCGTTCCGGCTGACGGGCCCGGATGCACTTGGTGATGCAGACGCGCGCAGCCAGCAGGCGGCAGAGGCGTTCGGCGCGATCACCGGGTCCGAATTCACAGCCGAAGAACACGGCATCTGCGCGATGATCGGCCGGCAGCAGGCAATCTCGGCCGCCTGACCGTTCAGACAGAAACGCCCGGCTCACCGGCCGGGCGTTCATTATTGGCGAGGGGGAGAATTCAGGCGAAAGAGACGCGGCGGTGGACGCCGATATCGGGCTGCTTCTCGTCGCTGAGGTTCGCCTTGGCGATCTCCCAGCCGAACTTCAGCGGATTGCCGGTCGAAGCCCAGATCTCGCCGTCGTCGAGCTTCAGCGCCACCATGGTGAGCTTCGGGTCGGCCTTGCCGCCGTCATACCAGGCTTCGACAATCGAGCTCCAGTACTCGTCGATCTTGGCCGGATCCTTGCGTTCCACCAGCGTGCCGCCGAGGCAGGCGTGATAGTCGTGGTCCTTGCCGATGACGCAGAAATGCGCCCGGCTGCCGGGCTTCAGCGCCTGCACAAGATGCGAATCCGTCTTGGTGAAGAACCAGATCGTGTTGGTCTTGGGATCGGCGAAGGGGGCCATGGGCTGCATGTGCATGTGGCTGCCTTCGAGCCCGAGCATGCCGGCATGGATATCGTCGATCTCCTCCCACAGCTGCTCGACCGGGGTTTCGCGCGCTTCGCTGAAGCTTGCCATGAACCATCTCCTGTGTTGGTTGGGTATCGGCAGTGGAACGGACGGGGCTGGGAGATGTTCCCGTCGGCATATGCCGGTGCCATGCGGAACGAGAAGATTGCCGCTGCGAGACTGCGCTCGGTCATATCGGCTGCCGTGGCCAGTCTCCGGATTGCGCCGAAGGCGTGTCCGTTCGCCGGCCGCTTTTGTTCCCGGATATTGTGGTATATCCCGAAAGCCATTCCTTACGGCTTTCGCTGCGGGGCTGGTTCTGGCTTTCACACATACGAAGCGGGGAAGGTCGACAGTGATTTCCGTACGGGCTGCGCCAGCGAACTCCATAATCCTTGTCGAAGACTCGCTTGGCGGTCAGGTTCCGGAGACCATGAACCAGTCGCTCGTGGCCGCGACAGGCACCTGCATTGCGGTCGGTTGTCGATCCGAAGCGGATGGAGAAACGGAGATCATCATCGATGAGCGCGATGGTCCGGACGTTGGCGAGCTTGTATTTGACGGGGTATTGCGCACAGGCAGCCGGAAGCTCGTGGTCAGCACCGTGTTGGGTGCTGTTCTCCTGGAGGCGCAGGTTCCCGGCACCGATACGCGATTGACCATCTGGGCCAACGATAGAACAGAGCCGGACCGCATTCTGATCTGCATCGCGGGGCATGCCTAATCTCCGGCCTCCCCTTGAACAGGGCCGATTTCGCTCGTATAAGGCGCCATTCCTCACAATTAGACCTGATCAGGGGTGCCATGGCTGGCCATTCACAGTTTAAGAACATCATGCACCGCAAGGGAAAACAGGACGGCATCCGTTCCAAGATGTTTTCCAAGCTCGCGCGCGAAATCACGGTTGCGGCCAAGATGGGCCTGCCCGACCCGACCATGAACGCCGCCCTTCGCCTGGCCGTGCAGAACGCCAAGGCGCAGTCGATGCCGAAGGACAATATCGACCGTGCCATCAAGAAGGCGTCCGGCGCCGACGCCGAGAGCTATGATGCGATCCGTTACGAGGGCTACGGTCCGGGCGGCATCGCCGTCATCGTCGAGACGCTGACCGACAACCGCAATCGCACGGCATCCACCGTCCGTTCGACCTTTACCAAGGCCGGCGGCGCGCTCGGGGAAACCGGCTCGGTGTCCTTCTCCTTCGATCACGTCGGCGAGATCACCTACAAGGCTTCCGTCGGCGATGCCGACAAGGTCATGGAAGCGGCGATCGAGGCCGGTGCCGAAGACGTCGTTTCCGATGAAGACGGCCACACGATCTATTGCGCCTTCGAGGACATGAACGAAGTGTCCAAGGCGCTCGAAGACGTGCTCGGCGCGGCGGAAAGCGTCAAGGCGATCTGGAAGCCGCAGAACACGATCGAGGTCGACGAAGAAAAGGCGCAGTCGCTGATGAAGCTGATCGGCACGCTGGAAGACGACGACGACGTGCAGAACGTCTATTCGAACTTCGAAGTGTCTGACGAAGTCATGGCCAAGCTTTCGGCCTGATCGACGGCGAAACTCCTAAAGTCAAAGGCCCGGCAGCGGATTGCAGCCGGGCCTTTTGCTGTTTTGGGTCTTTGCGACAGCCGGATGAGGGGCTGAACGCCGGAGACGAGACCTACGCCGCTTCGCTGCGTACGCTGCCGATCACGCTCACCAGCTCGTTGACGATGCGCTCGACCTGTTCGCGGTCGTCGCCTTCGGCCATGACGCGGATCAGGGGCTCGGTGCCGGAGGGGCGGATGACGAGGCGGCCGTTGCGGGCGAGCTCGCTCTCGGCGTCAGCGATCGCCTGCTTGACGGCAGCGTCCTCGAGCGGTTTTCCGCCGGCGAAGCGGACATTGCGCAGGAGCTGCGGCACGGGTTCGAAGCGGTGGCAGATCTCGCTCACCGTCTTGCCGGTGCGCTTGACGCAGGCGAGGATCTGCAGCGCGGCGACCAGGCCGTCGCCGGTGGTACCGAAATCGGACAGCACGATATGGCCCGACTGCTCGCCGCCGACGTTGAAATTGTGGCTCCGCATGTGTTCGACGACATAGCGGTCGCCCACCTTGGTGCGCGCCAGCGAAAGCCCCTTGTCCGACAGGAAGCGTTCGAGGCCGAGATTGGACATGACGGTGGCGACGATGCCGTCGCCCTTCAGCGTCTGGTCCTGCGCCCAGGTCTCGGCGATCGCGGCCATCAGCTGGTCGCCATCGACGATGGTGCCGTTCTCGTCGACGATGATGACGCGGTCGGCGTCGCCGTCGAGCGCGATGCCGATGTCGGCGCGCACCTCGTGCAGCTTCTTCTGCAGGGCGGCCGGATGGGTCGAGCCGCAGTCGAGGTTGATGTTGGTGCCGTTCGGCGTGTTGCCGATGGTGACAACCTCGGCACCGAGCTCCCAGAGGGCGGCCGGCGCCACCTTGTAGGCGGCACCGTTGGCGCAGTCGATGGCGACGCGCAGGCCATGCAGCGTGACGTCGCGCGGCAGGGTGCGCTTGACGAATTCGATGTAGCGATAGATGTCGCCCTCGACGCGCTTGGCCCGGCCGATTTCATGGGCGGGCGCCAGCTGCGCGTAGATGTCGTCGTCGAGCAGGGCCTCGATCTGCTGCTCGATCTCGTCGGAGAGCTTGTAGCCGTCGGGACCGAACAGCTTGATGCCGTTGTCGGCGAAGGGATTGTGCGAGGCGGAGATCATCACGCCGATATCGGCGCGCAGCGAGCGCGTCAGCATGGCGACGGCGGGCGTCGGGATCGGTCCAAGCAGGAAGACGTCGAGGCCCGCGGCGGTGAAGCCGGCCACCAAAGCGTTTTCCAGCATGTAGCCGGAGAGGCGCGTGTCCTTGCCGATCACCACCCGGTGGCGATGATGGCCGCGGCGGAAGATCGTGCCGACCGCGATACCGACCCGCATGGCGAGGTCGGGGGTCATCGGAAACTTGTTGGACTGGCCGCGAATGCCGTCCGTGCCGAAATAGCGACGAGTCATCTGTTCTCCTGCAATGATCAAGCCGGCGTCACGAGGCGCTGGCGAAAGGCGCTGGATTCCCGACCGGCCAAGGGCCGGCTATGCCAATGCGCGTGCTCTTGCCACAAAATGCGGCGGATGGCACGTCAATTAGCGTCAATAGCGCTTACATCTTGTGAGTGAAAAGTAAAAGGCCACCCTCCGAAGCCAGAGGGTGGCCTTTGCATCTGTCCGCCGAAATCAGTGCGGCTGGGGCTCGAGGCCGCTTTCAGGCTCGCCGCCCTTCGGCGCGTCCTTCTTGGTTCCGGTCGAGGGAACCGCCGAACCGCGTCCCGACGGGCTGTCGTCGCCCAGGTCGCGGGCCGGCTTCTCGCCGCGCAGGAGCGCCTTGATCTCGTCGCCCGAGAGCGTTTCGTATTCCAGCAGGCCTTCTGCCATGGCGACGAAGTCGTCGTGCTTCTCCGTCAGGATGCGGCGGGCCTCCGTATAGGCCTCGTCGATCAGGCGGCGCACTTCGGTATCGATCTTCTGGGCGGTCGATTCCGACACGTTCTTGGACTGCGAGACCGAGTGACCGAGGAACACTTCCTGCTGGTTCTCGCCATAGGCCACCTGGCCGAGCACGTCGGAGAAGCCCCACTGCGTGACCATGGCCCGGGCAAGCTTGGTGGCCTGCTCGATGTCGGAGGAGGCACCCGAGGTGATGTTCTCCTTGCCGAAGGTGAGTTCTTCCGCCACGCGGCCGCCCATCATGATGATCAGGCGCGAGACCATCCACTTGTAGCTCATCGAGTAGCGGTCGCCCTCGGGCAGCTGCATGACCATGCCGAGCGCACGGCCGCGCGGAATGATGGTCGCCTTGTGCAAGGGGTCGGCGACCGGCACGTTGAGCGCGGTGATCGCATGGCCCGCTTCGTGATAGGCGGTCAACTTCTTCTCGGCTTCGGTCATGGCGGAGGAGCGGCGCTCCGCACCCATCATGATCTTGTCCTTGGCGTCTTCGAACTCGGCCATGGTGACGACGCGCTTGTTGCGGCGTGCGGCCATCAGGGCGGCCTCGTTGACGAGGTTCATCAGGTCGGCGCCGGAGAAGCCCGGCGTACCGCGGGCGAGGACCTTGAGGTCGACGTTCGGAGCGAGCGGCACGTTGCGGGCATGCACCTTGAGGATGCGTTCGCGGCCGACGATGTCGGGGTTCGGCACGACGACCTGGCGGTCGAAACGGCCGGGACGCATCAGCGCCGGGTCGAGAACATCGGGGCGGTTGGTCGCGGCGATCAGGATGACGCCTTCATTGGCTTCGAAGCCGTCCATCTCGACCAGCAGCTGGTTGAGCGTCTGTTCGCGCTCGTCGTTGCCGCCGCCAAGACCGGCGCCACGATGGCGGCCGACGGCGTCGATTTCGTCGATGAAGATGATGCAGGGGGCGTTCTTCTTGGCCTGCTCGAACATGTCGCGAACGCGGCTTGCGCCGACGCCAACGAACATTTCCACGAAGTCCGAACCGGAAATGGTGAAGAACGGCACGTTGGCCTCACCCGCAACCGAGCGGGCGAGCAGGGTCTTGCCGGTGCCCGGAGGGCCGACCAGCAGCACGCCGCGCGGGATCTTGCCGCCCAGACGCTGGAACTTCTGCGGGTCGCGCAGGAATTCGACGATTTCCTCGAGGTCCTGCTTGGCTTCGTCCACGCCGGCGACGTCTTCGAAGGTCACGCGGCCATGCGCTTCGGTCAGTAGCTTGGCCTTCGACTTGCCAAATCCCATGGCGCCGCCGCGGCCACCGCCCTGCATCTGGCGCATGAAAAACAGCCAGACGCCGAGGATCAGCAGCATCGGGAGAAGCGTGCCGATCCAGTTCAGGAAGCCGGACGAGCCGTCGGTCTCGGGACGAGCGACGATCATCACGTTCTTGTCCTGCAGCTTCTGCAGAAGGCTGCCATCGACGACCGGGGAATAGGTCTGAAAGGCCGTGCCGTTCTCGACATAGGTGCCGAGCACGCGGTTGCCGGTGACGGTCACGTCACGAACGCGGCCCGCATCCACTTCGCGGAGAAACTGCGAATAGGGGATTTCGCGCGAACTGGTCTGCGACGGCGACGTCTGGAACATGCTGAACAACGCGATCAGCAACAGGGCTATGATCGCCCATAGCGCGAAATTCCGAAAATTTGGGTTCATCGAACTCCCCGAACATGTGTTGCGTGCTGAAGAGCCCGCCTGATTGTCGACTAACATAGGAGCGCACTGGGGCCTTGCCAAGGCAAAGCGGCGGTATGAGTGCGTTTTCCGTCAATAACCGCTTAAGCCGGAGGCGGCAAATAGGCCTTCCGTCCAAAGAGGCGGGCGACCGCATCGGCGAGCGCAAGATCGGTATCGGCAAGGAAGAGGTCGAACAGCGGGAAGGCGGGCTCGACCATGACTTGGTGGGAAGCCTCGTCCGCGCCCGTCTCCATCCCGCCGACTGTCCGGATCTGCGGGCAGATCCGGGCCATATGGCGCTTCATCGAAGTCGAAAGCACGCCGGCTTCGAGCGACGAAAGTAGCCCCGTGCGAGGCCCCACCTCCATCACTTGGTCGGTGCCGTTGGTGACGTGGAAGCGGCCGTCCCAGAGCATGGTCGCGTGCGGCGGGATCGGACGCGGCAAAACATCGCGGAGTTCGCGCATCAGATAGAGGCCGTCGCGGCGGCGCTGCACGAGAGCCCGCGCCAGCGTCATCCGGCCCGGCGATCCCGAGGAGACAAAATCGGTGAGCCGGTCCATTACCTTGGTGCCGGGTCGGTGCGGCCTGCCGCCGGCGACCGCCACCAGGGTCGCGAGCGCATGGCGCAGGATTACCGGATCGGCGTCCAGCGCATCGGGAGCGAGCGCAATGAGGCAGTCGGCATGGAGTGTCACGCAGTGCGCGAGCAGATCGGCCGCGTCCCTGGACAATTGGCGGCGTCGCTCTGCGGCCTCCATGCCGGGCTGGCGACTGGTCGTCCCGCGGTCCTGGCGGACGCGCACGCGCTCGTAGCGCCGGTCGGCATTGCTCGGATCGTCGATCCAGCCGAGGCCGGCGGCGGAAAGATAGTCGCGGATCGCCTCGCGCCGCACGGAAAGAAAGGGCCTGAGCACCCAGATGCGCCGATCGTACAGCATGGCCTCCGCCATGCCGGACAGTCCCAGATTGTCGTCCTCGGCGCGGGCGGCGCGCATGGCGATCGTCTCGTCCTGGTCGTCGGCCGTATGGCCCGTGACGATGGCCGTGGCGCCGAGTTCGGCTGCCGCATCGGCAAGCAAGCGATAGCGCGCCTCGCGGGCGGCTGCCGAAATGCCGGTTGTGGGCTTGGCGCCATGCCAGGTCAGGATGCGGTGGGGGATGTCGAGCGAGGCGCAGAGGCGGCCGACGGCCTGGGCTTCGTCGGAAGAGCCCGGGCGAAGGGCATGGTCGACGGTTGCCGCCACGAGGCTGTGGGCAATGCCGCAATCGGCGAGCGCGTGCTTCAGCGAGACCAGAAGGCCGGTCGAATCGCTGCCGCCGGAGATGGCGACGAGAAGGCGGGTCGAATTGCGGAGGGAAATCAGGAGCCGGCGGGCGTCTTCAGGGGAGGCGAGGGAAGGCGTATCCACGGCGATTGTGCCGCGGCCGGTCAGCAGCGAAGCCGCTTCTGTTCCGATGCGACCTTGGAGACCACGGCACGGGATGCCTTGGGGTAGCGCTTGGTCACTTCGCGCAGCGTGGCGCAGGCTGTTTCGGTATTGTCGAGGGCGGCCAACGACATGCCGAGCTTCAGCAGCATTTCGGGAGCCTTGGGCGAGGAACCATAGGCCTGGTGGGCGTTGAGGAAGGTCTTTGCCGATTCGTTGAACTTGCCCTGCGAATACTGGGCTTCGCCCAGCCAGAAGTTGGCGTCGGCGATCTTCGCACTCTGCGGGTAGCTGGCGATGAAGCCGTTCAGCTCGTTCTCCGCCATGGCATAGTCGCCGGAGAGCACATGGCCGTAGGCGATTTGATAGGCGTCGCCTTCCGAGCCGACCGAAGCGGTCTGGTTCGGCTGGATCGTTTCGACGCCGGGGAGGGCCGTCGAGCCGTTGTCGATCGCACCCGGGTTGAGCGTGGCCGCGCTGGGCATGCCCTGGGAGTCGAGCTCGATCGAGCCGAGCACCTGCTCGGGCTGGCCGATCGGGTCGGCCCCGGCATTGCTGCCGGGTACCGGATCCTGGGTGATGACCCCGGCGACGGAATCGGCTTGTCCGCCGCCGTCGATCGGTTTGTCGAGGGCACCGCTCTTCTTGGTGCCGCCCTTCTCGAGATCCTGGAAGCGGAACTCGTTATCTTCCTGGGTCTTGCGCATCTGCTCCTGCATCTGCAGGATCTGGAAGCTCATTTCCTCGATCCGGCCGTTGAGGTTGCGGATCTCCTCCTCGAGCTGCAGGATGCGGATCGACGGATCGGCGCTCTGGGCGAGTATCACCGGCGCACGCTCGGGCGCAGTCGCGGCAGTCCATGCTTCCGGCGCGGGGCGCGGTGCGAGGAGCTGCATCGAACTGGCGTTTCCGTGCAGGCCGGCCACAGTCGCCGCCCCGAGCAATGCGGCCATGACAAGTCTTTTCATGTCATTGTTCCTGTCTTCATGAATCGTCGCGCCGGGTTTGGCGCAACCGGAAGATTTTTTCCAATTGCCGGCAAAAAGCAACCGAAGTTCGGCCAAAGTATGGAGAAAAGCCGAAAGGCGGCTTCCTGGGGGAAGCCGCCTTTCGCAAGCCTGCCGCCTGAGGCGGATATTACATTCCGGCGCCGCCGAGAACGGTAACGGCGCGGCGGTTCTGCGACCAGCAGGAGATGTCGTCGCAGACGGCGACCGGACGTTCCTTGCCGTAGGAGATGGTCTTCATGCGGCTTGCCGGAACGCCACGCGAAGCGAGGTAGTCGCGGGTGACGGCCGCACGGCGGGCGCCGAGCGCGAGGTTGTATTCGCGGGTGCCGCGCTCGTCGGCATGGCCTTCGACGGTGATCGCATAGTTCGGATACTTGGCAAGCCACTGGGCCTGGCGGTCGAGGGTCTGCTGGGCGTCGGCGCGGATCGAGGTCGAGTCGGTGTCGAAGAAGATGCGGTCGCCGACATTGACGGTGAAGTCCTGCGTCGAGCCCGGGGTCGCCGCACCGGCGCCGAGGCCGAGGTCGGAGGCGCTGTTCGGCAGGTTCTTCTTCGAGGCGCAACCGGCAAGCGCCAGGGTCAGCGCGATGGCGAGGACGGCGGGGTTGCTGGCGATCTGCTGCATGCGGCTCTTCGCCGGAGTGTGAATGCGGCTCATAGCCGGTCTCCTTGATGTCTTCCGTTAGGGTTGCCGGACTTTAACCAATCGAGGTTAACCGGCATCCAACGAACATGGTTAAGAAAGTGTCAAATCGCTGCCGCAAGGCGCTGTCGGAGCGGACCTTGCGGCAGGAAAACGGCATGAATGCGGCCTATTCAAGAAGCGGAGACCAGGCCGGGTCCGAGGCGTAGGTCGGGGTCTTGACGAGCTGTTCGTTGTAGCCCGTGAGGTCGATCGAATAGAGCTGCGGGCCGCCGGCGCCGGCGGACTGGCGGAAGAACATCAGCACGCGGCCGTTCGGCGCCCAGGTCGGGCCTTCATTGTGGAAGCCCGAGGTGAGGATGCGCTCGCCCGAGCCGTCGGTCTTCATCACGCCGATCGAGAACTTGCCGCCCGACTGCTTGGTGAAGGCGATCAGGTCGCCGCGCGGCGACCAGACCGGGGTGGAGTAGGAGCCGTCGCCGAACGAGATGCGCTGCTGGCCGGAGCCGTCGGCATTCATCACGTAGAGCTGCTGGCGGCCGCCGCGGTCGGATTCGAAGACGATCCGGGCGCCGTCCGGCGAATAGGACGGCGAGGTGTCGATCGCGGCCGTCGAGGTCAGCCGCGTCGTGGTGCGCGAACGCAGGTCCATCGTATAGATGTTGGCGTTGCCGTCCTGCTGCAGGCTCATGATGACGCGCTGGCCGTCCGGCGAGAAACGCGGCGAGAAGGTCATGCCGGGGAAGTTGCCGACCACTTCGCGCTGTCCGGTCTCCAGCTGGAGAAGGTAGACGCGGGGCTGCTGGCCCTCGAACGACATGTAGGTCACTTCCTGGCGGCTCGGCGAGAAGCGCGGCGTCAGCACGATGTCCTTGGAGCCCGTCAGCATGCGGACATTCTCGCCGTCCTGGTCCATGATGGCGAGCTGGCGCTTGCGATCGGTCTTCGGACCGCTTTCCGAGACGAAGACGATGCGGGTGTCGAAATAGCCCTTTTCACCGGTGATGCGCTCATAGATCGCATCGGCGATGATGTGGGCGACGCGCCGCCAGTTCTCCGGCTGGGTGTAGAACTGCTGGCCGGTCATCTGCTGGCCGGCAAAGGTGTCCCACAGGCGGAACTCGGCGCGAAGACGACCGTCGCCTTCCTTGCTGATCCGGCCGACGACGAGCGCCTGGGCGTTGACCACCTTCCAGTCCTCGAAGCGCGGAGCCTGGTCCGGATTGGTGATCTTCTCGATGAAGGCCGCGCGGTTGACCGGAGCGAAGAGACCGGAGCGCTTGAGGTCGGCCTCGACGACGGCGGCGATCTTGGCGCCGATGCCGTCGCCAGAGACGAAGTCGGTGATCGCGATCGGCAGCGGCTCGACATTGCCCTTGTTGATGTTGATTTCGACGACTGCGCTCGCCGGGGTGGCGAAAGCGCCGGCCATGCCGACGATCACCATCAGGGTTCGAAGAAGGTTGAGTTTCATCATAAGATCCAAGCCTTTCAGCTCTTACATCAGTTCGCTGGGGTCGAAATTGACGATCACTTCCGACCAGGCATCGTATTTGTCCCGGGGAAGGTTCTTGAAGGGGGCGGAGCGCAGGACGGCGCGGCGCGCACCACCCATGAGCACCTGTTGTGTCTGCGGCGTGCCGCCGGTCGCGGTGACTTCCGGCTCGCCGATCAGCTCGCCGGACTCGTCGAGCTGGAATTTCACCTTGATGCGGACGTCCGCCGCATCGGCGAGGCCCGGAATGACCGACCAGTTGTTCTGGATCTGGCCGCGCAGCGCGTCCATCTCGCTCTGGCTAAGCTCCGAGCCACCGGTTGTCTTCTTGCCGCCGAAGGCCGCCTTGTCCGGCGATGCCTTGGCGCCGCCGGCCGTCGGGTCGTTCTTGTTCAGGAGGGCCGCGACCTCGTCGGCATTGAAGTCGCTCTCCTTGGCGGATTTCGACTTCGCCGTCTCCTGGGTCTTGACGTCCTTCTTCTTGTTGTCAGCCTTGGCCGTCTCGCTCTGGGTCGGCTTGGTCTCGGCAGGCTTCGCCTCGGTCGGCTTCGGCTTTTCGGGCTTCGGCTTGGCGGTCGGCACCGGCACGCTGTCGGGCAGCGGAATTTCTTCGGCCTGAGCCTCTTCCGGCTTCGGCTCGCTCTCGGCCGGCTTGGGCTCGGGCGTCACCTCGGGCTTCGGCGGTTCGGCCTTGGCAACTTCGGTCGGCTTGGTCGGTTCGGCGACCGTTTCTTCCTTGATGATGTCCTTGATATCGTTGGTGACGTCATCCTGGGTCGGCTGGACCTTCTCGACCTTCTCCGGCGCTGCCGAAGATTCGGCCTTGGTCGGCTTCTCGACCGGCTTCGGCACCGATTTCAGGTCGACATCGTTCTCGCCGACGTTCTGGGCATCGGGAACGGAGGTCGGCTTCTTGGTCGGCACGGGTGCAGACTTCTCGGCGACCGGCGCGCTCTTGTCGCCCTGCTGGATCTGGGTGAGTTCGGAAATCGGCACGATATCGACCGGCAGCGCTTCGACGTCCGCGACGTCGAAGGATTCGGGCGCGCTGATGCTGACCAGCGCGAAAGCGAGCGCCAGCCCGTGCAGCACAGCCGAAGAAATGAGACTAGCTCTCATCGCGTCCGATCACTTGTCCTGTTCTTGCAGGGTCACGAGGCCGATATTCTTGAAGCCGGCCGCGGAGATGCGAGCCATGACCTGCATGACGGTGCCGTAGGCAGCGGCGGTGTCGCCGCGCACGTAGATGCGTTCGTTATAGCCGGTGGTGGCGATCGCCTCGAGCTTGGCAACCACGTCTTCGAGGGGGATGGCGGTTTCCTGGAGATAGATCTCGCCGGCCGGATTGACCGAGATGGTGATCGGCTGGGTGTCGGAATTCATCGCCTTGGCCTGGGTTTCCGGCAGGTCGATCGGCACGCCGACCGTCATCATCGGTGCTGCGACCATGAAGATGATCAGGAGCACGAGCATGACGTCGACCATCGGCGTGACGTTGATCTCGCTGATCGGCGCCTTCTTGCCGCCGCGCCTGCCGCCGCGACGGCCACCGCCGCCACCGCTCGATCCAACATTCATACCCATGCTATGCGTCTCCTAAGCCGGACGTTTACTGCGCGGCCTGACGAGGCTGCAGCTTCTCATCGATCTGGCGCGAAAGAATGGCGGAGAACTCGTCGGCAAAGCCCTCCATGCGGGCGGTCAGCTTGCCTGCCTCGCCGGAGAACTTGTTGTAGGCGATGACCGCAGGGATAGCGGCGACGAGGCCGATCGCGGTGGCGAGCAGCGCTTCCGCGATACCGGGGGCGACGACGGCAAGGTTGGTCGACTTCGAGCCGGCGATCGCCTGGAACGAGGTCATGATGCCGACGACCGTCCCGAACAGACCGACAAAGGGGGCAGCCGAGCCGATGGTGGCGAGCGAAGAAAGACGAGCCTCAAGGGCTTCGGATTCGCGGGCGAGCGTCACATCCATGGCGCGGTCGATACGCATCTGCAGGCCGATCGGCGAACGGGCGCCGCGCTCGAAGCTCTTCTTCCATTCGCGCATGGCGGCGACGAACATCGCGGCAAGCCCGGTATTGCTGCGTTCGGCGAGCGTCCTGTAGAGTTCCTCGAGCGACTGGCCGGACCAGAACACCTGTTCGAACTGGTCGAACTGGCGCCGCGCGCGCGAATAGCTCATGAGCTTGTCGATGACGATTGCCCAGGTCCAGACCGAGGCGGCGAGCAGTCCGAGCATGACCAACTTGACGACGAAGCCTGCCTGCATGAACAGGGCCCAAAGGCTTACGTCATGCGTCGCCGCTGCCAAACCTACTTCTTCCATCGCTTTTAAATCCCCGAAATCCAAACGCCCGGCACATGACCGGGCGGTGAAAAAGCTCTGTTGCGGAATTGTGCGGTTGCCATCGCCGAACGCCCTTATTCCGCTTCAAGCTCCCAGATTGCCTTCTTGCCTTCAAATTTGGTCAAAGGAAGGCGTGCGGCGCACAAATTTCTCTGCCGGCAGTAAGACATCATTATCGTTAAGGGACCGTTAGCGCGGGGCGCTCGCCATCAACCGGTCAGCCGAGAAAGCGGGCGGCGAGACCCTCCGGCAGGCGCCGCGGGCGGCCGTTACGATTGACCACGGCGATGACCACCTTGGCGACGATCAGCAGGTCGCCGTTGCGGCGGATCTCCTGTTCCAGCACCATCTTGGCACCGCCGGCCTTCGTCGTGCTTGTTCGGACCTCCAGAACATCGTCCATCCGGGCCGGCGCCTTGAAGTCGATCTCCATGCGGTGGACAACGAAGACGAGGCCTTCCTCGTCGATCCCGATCAGGGCGCTCTGTTCGACGCCGAGACAGCGCAGATAGTCGGTTCTGCCGCGTTCGAGGAAGTGCAGATAGCGGGCGTGATAGACCAGGCCGGAAAAGTCGGTGTCTTCATAATAGACGCGCTGGGTGAGGCGGTGTCCTCCGTCCGTCAATTCTCCACAGAGAGAAATCGTCTTTTGATTCATATTCTTACCTTGTTTTCCCGGCAAGCTTGGCCGCCATGGCACATAGCCTTTCCGCGCCCATTGTAGTTCTGTCACAAATTGGCATTATCAGATTTGGGGGCTCACCGGCACAGGAGACTATCATATGAAAATTGCAGTCATGGGCGGAGATGGTT
Organism: Rhizobium sp. Q54; assembly: GCA_943370615.1. Taxonomy (GTDB): domain Bacteria; phylum Pseudomonadota; class Alphaproteobacteria; order Rhizobiales; family Rhizobiaceae; genus Allorhizobium. Next base: position 101,371 of record CALRRQ020000008.1, on the reverse strand, counting down.
TCGTCGGCTGGCCGACTTCCCTGCACCTCTCCGATGCCGGTCACGACGTCCACATCCTCGACAACCTGTCGCGCCGCTGGATCGACACCGAGCTGGGCGTGCAGTCGCTGACGCCGATGGACTCGATCCAGGAGCGCACCCGCATCTGGCATGCCGAGACCGGACGACGGATCCATTTCCACCTGATCGATCTCGCCAAGGACTATGAGCTTCTGAAGAACTGGCTGGCCGAGGAGCGCCCGGACGCGATCATCCATTTCGCCGAGCAGCGCGCCGCGCCCTATTCGATGAAGAGCGACCGCCACAAGAACTACACGGTCAACAATAATGTGAGCGCCACGCACAATCTGTTGAACGCGCTGACCGAGCTCAATCTCGATTCGCACCTCGTCCATTTGGGCACCATGGGCGTCTACGGCTATTCGACCATCGGCGCGGCCATTCCGGAAGGCTATCTGCCGGTCGGCATCGAGACGATTGGTGGAGACACGGTTTCCCAGGAGATCCTCTATCCGAGCAATCCCGGCTCGATCTACCACATGACGAAGTGCCTCGATCAGCTGCTGTTCCAGTTCTACGCCAAGAATGACGGGCTCAGGATCACCGACCTGCACCAGGGCATTGTCTGGGGGACCCATACCGAACAGACGCGCCGCCATCCGCAGCTCGTCAACCGCTTCGACTATGACGGCGATTACGGCACGGTGCTGAACCGCTTCCTGATCCAGGCGGCGATCGGCTATCCGCTGACCGTCCATGGCACGGGCGGTCAGACCCGCGCCTTCATCCACATCCAGGACTCGGTGCGCTGCATCGAGATCGCGCTGAAGAACCCGCCGGCACGAGGCTCGCGCGTCGAGATCTTCAACCAGATGACGGAGACGCACCGGGTGCGTGATCTGGCGGAGATGATCTCGAAGATGACGGGCGCCGAGATCGCCTGGCTGCCCAATCCGCGCAAGGAAGCCCCGGAAAACGACCTGATCGTCAAGAACGAGAAGTTCTTGGGCCTCGGGCTCGAGCCGACGACGCTGAAGGGCGGTCTGCTCGACGAGATCGTCGACGTCGCCCGCAAATTTGCCTATCGCGTCGATCGTTCGCGCGTGCCGGCCGTTTCGGCCTGGACCAAGGACATCGCCAGGACGATCAACCGCGACCCGGAAGGCAAGAAGCTGAAATCCGTGTCATGATGATCGGCACGGAACTGCTGCACGGCATCCGGCCCGAGACCACGGCCGGTTCGCGCAATGCCTTCGTCACCCTGGTGACCAATGCCGACTACGCGATGGGTGCGGTGGCGCTGGCCCGATCGATCCGGCTGACCGGAAGCCCGGCCGACATCGTCGTGCTGTTTACGGGCGGGGTGGAGGCGAGTGCACTCCGGCCGCTGGAGATGCTCGGCTGCCGGCTGGTGGAGGTCGATCACCTGCCACTCTCGCATGCGTTCAACCTGCGCCATGCGCGCGGCAATCTGCATGCGAATGCACCCTTCACCAAGGGGCGCAAGCCGGCCTTCCACTCGCCGCTCGACAATTTCTGCAAGCTCAGGCTCTGGCAATTGATCGACTACGCCACCTGCGTCTTTATCGATGCGGACGCGATCGTGCTGAAGAATATCGACAAGCTGTTCGACTATCCGGAATTCTCCGCCGCACCCAACGTCTATGAGAGCCTTGCCGACTTCCATCGGCTGAATTCCGGCGTCTTCGTCGCCAGGCCTTCGCTCGCCACCTTCGGCGCCATGCTCAAGCAGCTGGACAAGCCGGACATGTTCTGGCGGCGCACCGACCAGACATTTCTCGAGACCTTCTTTCCAGACTGGCATGGTCTGCCGGTCTTCATGAACATGCTGCAATATGTCTGGTTCAACCTGCCGGAACTGTGGGACTGGAAAGAGATCGGCGTGCTGCATTTCCAGTATGAAAAGCCGTGGGAGGCCGACCATCCGAGGGCCGCAGTTCTCAGGCCGCTGATCGACCTCTGGCAGGCCTATTATTCGGGAGAAGACGTTCCCGATATCCGGGCGCTGGCCAATCCGGTTTCGGCGGCGGCATGAAAGTCCTGGTCTCCGGGGGCACGGGCCTGGTCGGCCGATACGTCGTCGAAGCGCTGCTTTCGGGCGGCTATGACGTGACCGTCGGCGGACGTTCTCAGCCTCCCGCCGGGTATTTTTCCCGGCCCGTGCAGTTCCGGTCGATCTCGCTCGATCCCGATTTCGATCCGATCGATGCTTTCGATGACACATACGTTTTCGTGCACGCCGCCTTCGACCACGTGGCAGGCAAATATCGGGGCGGGGAGGGCGACGATCCGGCGCGCTTCCGCCGGCTGAACCTCGACGGCACCGTTCGCCTGTTCGACGCGGCGAGGCGGGCCGGTGTGCGGCGCGTGGTCTTCCTGTCGAGCCGGGGGGTCTATGACGGCATTGCTCCAGGATTACCGCTGGTCGAGACCGCCGAATTGCGTCCGACGAGCCTCTATGGCGAAGTCAAACTGCTGGCCGAGCAGGTGCTCACGGATATGTCCGGCCCGGGCTTTGCCGGATCGAGCCTCAGGCTGACGGGTGTCTATGGTCATCTCAGGCCCAACAAGTGGGACGGATTGTTCGCCGACTATCTCGCGGGCCGTGCGGTGCCGGCGCGGGCCGGCTCCGAGGTGCATGGAAGGGATGTCGGTCAGGCCGTCAGGCTGATGCTCGAGAGCGATACGGCGAAAGTGGGCGGGGAGCTGTTCAACGTCTCCGACATCGTCACCGACAGTCACGAAATCCTGGCCGCGTTGAAATCGGCGACAGGATCGCCGCACCCGCTGCCTGAACCGGCAGACAAGACTGTTGTCGCGGAGATGGTGACGGGCAAGATCCGCGCGCTTGGCTGGAAGCCGGCCGGCCTGTCGCTGCTGGAAAGTACGGTCCACTGTCTGGCTGACGGCGTGCGAGCCTGAAATTCAGCCCATGAGCTCCGTTTCGCTCCAACCGAGCTCGACCATTTCAACGGCACGGGCCGGCGCATCGTCGCCGACGATGAACTCGTCGAGCTGCGGCGGTTTCACGCTTGTGCCGGCGAGCATGGCATGGACCTGGCCGCGATGATGGGTCTGGTGCTGGAACAGGTGGCTGAGGATGTCGTCGAGCCGATCGGTTTGGATCCGGGCGCCGCGGTGGACCGCGATTGTCCGGGCCAAATCGTCAGGCGCCAAGCCATCGCAGAACTTCACAAGGCGACGATCGGCATCGGCCTGTGCGGCGCTCAGTTCCGCCGGGTTGGCAAAAGGCTCCTCGTTCTCCCAGGCCTTGGGGCCGAGCGTGCCGCCCTCCAGGGCATCGACATAGAACCAGTCGATGATCAGGATATGGTTGAGCGTCGCCCGGATCGACGGGAAGAAGTTTGTCCGGGTCGCCTCGAACTCGCCGGCCTGCAGAAGTGCCACGGCCTTGTACAGGCGCAGATTGGCCAGCGCATTGGCTCGGGCGAGCTTGCGAAAAACGCGGGTGGGATCGTAAACCTCGGTCATGCCATTGCGTTCCCTTCGTCGGCGATCCGGCGGTCTTTGCGCTTGGAGTAGGCTTCGCTCAATCGTCTTCCAGCGTCAGGCGGAACTGGGCGGCCTCCAGATCCTTCGGCGGCTGCAGACCGAGATGTTTCCACGCCGTGGTGGTGAGCACCCGGCCGCGCGGGGTGCGCTGGATGAAGCCCTGCTGGATCATATAGGGCTCGATGATGTCCTCGATCGCATCGCGCGGCTCGGAGAGGCCGGCGGCGATGGTCTCGATGCCGACCGGGCCGCCGCCGAAGTTTACGGCGATCATGTTGAGATAGCGCTTGTCGAGCTGGTCGAGGCCCATATTGTCGACGAGAAGCCGGGTCAGCGCCTCGTCGGCGATCTCGCGGGTGACGGCCTCGGCGCGGGCGACTTCGGCGAAGTCGCGCACGCGGCGGAGCAGTCGGCCGGCGATGCGCGGCGTGCCGCGGGCGCGGCGGGCGATCTCGCGGGCGCCTTCGTCGGTCATGCCGAGCCCCATCAACCGGGCGCCGCGGCGCACGATCAGTTCCAGTTCCTCGACCGTGTAGAAGGAGAGGCGCACCGGGATGCCGAAACGGTCGCGCAGCGGCGTGGTCAGGAGGCCGAGGCGCGTGGTGGCGGCAACGAGGGTGAACTTTGACAAGTCGATCTTGACCGAGCGGGCGGCAGGGCCCTCACCGATGATCAGGTCGAGCTGGTAGTCCTCCATCGCGGGGTAGAGAATTTCCTCGACGGCCGGATTGAGACGATGGATTTCATCGATGAAGAGCACGTCGCGCTCTTCGAGATTGGTCAGGAGGGCCGCCAGGTCGCCGGCCTTGGCGATGACCGGGCCGGAGGTCGAGCGGAAGTTGACGCCGAGTTCCTTGGCCATGATCTGGGCCAGCGTCGTCTTGCCGAGGCCCGGCGGACCGACGAACAGCACATGGTCCAGTGCCTCGCCCCGGTTCTTTGCCGCCTCGATGAAGATCTTCAGGTTGGCGCGTGCTTCCGCCTGGCCGGTGAACTCGTCGAGCGACTGCGGACGCAGTGCCGTATCGAGGTCTTCGCCCCGCTTGTCGGGGGAGAGGATGGGGTTCGGGGTGCTCATGTGAGTAATTCCATGCCGGGCACGCGGGAGGCGGCGCGTTTGTCGAAGGTCAGGGTAGTTGGAGCTCCTGCTCGTTTCGCAGCCCATGCGATCAGGTGGTCCGCTAGATCAGCCAAGGGCTGGCCGGTGCTCAGCAGGGCGTCGAGCTCTTCCGTATATTCGATGACGAGGCCGTCCGCTGCCAGGAGATTCTGAAAAAGCTCTGCTACGGTGCACATCGGGTATTGCAGCTTGTTGTGCAGGATCCAGACGGTTTCTGCGATGACGATCGCACTTATATATGCCGGTTCCTCGGCCGTTCTCGCCGAAAGAAACGTGCGCGCCAAGGCGTTCTGGGCGGGGTCGTCATCGACGAGAAACCGCACCAGAACATTGGTGTCGATGCCGATCACCGCTCAGCCTCCGACCATTCGCGCCTGATGCGTTGGTCATCCTCGAACACGTGTTGCGCTATAGCTTCGTCCATTTCCTCGACCGTGAGGCTGATGCCGACAGGCGGGTTGCCTAGGATTCCGGCGAATTCCGACAGCTTTCTGTTCTTCGGGATTGCCACGACCTGACCGTTGCGCGCCGACACATAGAAGCGTGTTCCGGGTTCGAGTTTCAACGCTTCGCGCACTTCACTCGGGATCGTAATCTGACCCTTGGAGGTCATAGTGGTAAAGGCACCCATGTCTTACCTCCTCAAGGAATTCTTACGAGAAGCATATCAGTATTTCGTCTGCGCACCAATTCCTACCGCGACAGCTCCTTCAGCCCCAGCCGGATCAGCTTGGCGCTGTCGGCGCCTTCGCCGCCATTCTTCAGGGCGGCGGAGATGGCGTTGGCGGCCTGCTCGCGGGAATAGCCGAGATTGGTGAGCGCCGAGACGGCATCGGCAACCGGGGCAGGGGCGACGCCTTCGCCGAGTTCCTGCTTGAGGCCGATATTGGCGGCCGCCTCGCCGGCAAAGGCGGGCGCCTTGTTCTTCAGTTCGGTGATGATGCGGACCGCGACCTTCGGGCCGACGCCCGGCGCCCGCGACACGGCGGTCTTGTCCTGCAGGGCGATGGCATTGGCGAGTTCCGAAGGGGTGAGCGTCGACAGCAGCGCAAGCGCCACCTTGGCGCCAACGCCCTGCACGCTCTGCAGGAGGTTGAACCATTCCCGCTCCAGCGCCGTCATGAAGCCGAAAAGTTTCAGCTGGTCCTCGCGCACATAGGTCTCGATGAACAGCACCGCGGCCTCGCCGGGCGAGCCGAGGCGCGACAAGGTGCGGGCGGAGCAGAAGGCGACGTAGCAGACGCCATGCACGTCGATCAGCGCATAGTCGTCGCCGATTTCGTCGATGGTGCCTTTAAGCTTGCCGATCATGGGAACAGTCCGTCAGGGATGGGTTTCGGGGGAGGCAATGTCAAGGGTGGGGAAATAGGACCGATAGCGCGGTGCATCACGCGTCAGCAAACGATGGTGGCGCCATTCGGCGTGCGCGCCGATCAGGAAATCCGGCAATGTCCGCTCCCGTTGGCCACCGGCCAGTCGGTAAGCGCGATGGGCTTTGCCTGCACGAAACGCAGCCTCGAATGGAATGCTTTCCCGCGCCATGTCCAGCCAGGACAATGCGACGGTCAGTTCGTCCTCGCGTATCGGGGAGGCAGCAATCTCAGACCATACGATCGGGCTGAGGATGAGGTCGCCCTGCTGTCGGCACGATCCAAGCGCTTTCACCGACCATTCCCGATGACGTGTCGCCGGACCAAGCAGATCGACCAGGATATTGGTGTCAACGAGGGTCGAGATCTTCACGCGGCCCCCTGATCCACTCCATATATTCGTCGGTGGACATGCCCTGAAGATCGAGCAGTCCCTGAACGCTGGCCGCCCATTCCTCGAAATTGCGGACATTCCGATCGTCCGGTTCACCAAGCTTGACCAGCAAGGCGCCCTCGTCGGTGGAAATAAAATCTACGTCGGATCCCGGAACGATGTTCAACCTGTCCCGAATCTCCTTTGGGATCGTCACCTGGCCTTTTTCGGTCACACGCATGGTAATACCTCTTTGGTATTACTTAAGGCGCCGACAGGAACAAGTCAAGAACAAACTAGGCGCTGGCCAGCACCTGGCGCATGCGGTCGCGGCCGCGATTGTGGGCGTGGCAGATGGCGATGGCGAGCGCATCGGCCGCGTCATTGCCCTTGAACTCGGCCTTGGGCATGAGGATCTTCAGCATCATGTGGATCTGCTGCTTCTCGCCATGGCCGACGCCGATGACCGCCTTCTTCACCGCATTGGGCGCATATTCGGCAACCCGCAGCCCGGCCCGGGCCGGAACCAGCATGGCGATGCCGCGGGCCTGGCCGAGCTTCAGGGTAGCAACTGCATCCTTGTTGACGAAGGTCTGTTCGACCGCCGCCTCGTGCGGCTGGTAGGCATGCACCACTTCCGAGAGCCCGTCATGCAGCTGGCAGAGCCTGGAGGCCAGATCCATGTCTCCGTCGGAGGTCACCGTGCCGGAGGCGACGAAACGCAGGGAGTTGCCGAGCGTCTCGATGACGCCCCAGCCGCATCGCCTGAGGCCCGGATCAATGCCGATAATTCGAATCGCGTTCTGCATGGCGTCACTCTAGCTTGGTGCCTGCCGGTCTGCCAGAATTATGTGAACAAAACAAAAACACTGAAGTGACGATCAGCGAAACTCGTCATTCCGGCTCTGGCATTCGACGCAACGCTCTTTACATAAGGGGCTCAGCTCCCGACACTTGGACCGGACCCGCGCCATGATCCCCTTTTCCATCCTCGATCTCTCGCCCATCGCCGAGGGCCACTCGATTTCCGAAGCCCTCGACGCTTCCCGGCAGATGGCGGTCAAGGCCGAGGATTGCGGCTACAACCGCTTCTGGCTGGCCGAACACCACGGCATGCCGGGCATTGCCAGTGCGGCCACATCGGTGGTGATCGGCCATGTCGGCGCGGCGACGAAGCGCATTCGCATCGGTTCGGGCGGCATCATGCTGCCGAACCATGCGCCGCTGGTCATCGCCGAGCAGTTCGGCACGCTGGAAGCGCTGTTTCCCGGCCGCGTCGACCTCGGCCTCGGCCGTGCGCCGGGGACCGACATGCGCACCGCGCGGGCGCTGAGGCGCAACATGGAGGCCGGGACGGAGAGTTTCCCGCACGATATCATCGAACTCAGGCGCCTGCTCGGCGAGCCGACCGAGGATCAGGCCCTGCTCGCGGTGCCGGGCATGCGCAGCCATGTGCCGCTCTGGCTGCTCGGCTCCAGCCTCTACAGCGCCCACCTGGCCGCGGCACTCGGGCTGCCCTACGCTTTTGCCTCGCACTTCGCTCCCGACCAGCTGATGGAGGCGATCTCGATCTATCGGGACCGTTTCCAGCCGTCGGACGAACTCGACAAGCCCTACGTCATGGTCGGCATCATGGGCGTCGCCGCGGAGACGGATGCCGAGGCCGAGCATCTGTTCACCTCGTCGCAGCAGCAGTTCGTCAACCTGCGCCGCAATGTGCGCAAGCCGTTTCCCCGGCCGATCGAAACCATGGAAGGGTACTGGAGCGAGGTCGAGCGCTATGGGGTCGAGCATACCCTGCGCTATGCCGTGGTCGGCGCTGCGGCGACCGCCCGCAACAAGCTTGCGGAATTTCTCAAGATGACGGCTGCGGACGAGCTGATCGTCTCCATGCCGATCCATTCCGTGGAACAACGGCTGCGATCCGTCGAGATCTTTGCCGATCTCCGCGGAAAAACGCTCGATTGAGTGTCGAAGGCCGTTAATTCGACTTTGTGATGAGAAATAGCCGCGCTTTTTAACCGGCGTTTAAAGAAAAGTCCCGACCGTAGGGTATCTGATGGCGAGGAGTGTGCTCCTGGCCTTCTAGTCGCTTTCAAACGGCATCTTCGCGCAGAGTGGGCGCGGTAAAACGGGATTCAAGATGACAAGTCGTTTCAACTCGCTGTCCTCCAAGGTCATCGGCATCTTTCTCCTGCTGACCGTCGTGTCGGTGGGACTGCTGAACGTTCTCGCCTATTCCACCTCCAGTGCCGTGTTCGAGGACCAGACCTTCAAGTCGATGAGCTCCACGCTCACCTTCCGCGGCGACATTCTCCAGGAACAGCTGGCGCAGCTGGAAAATCAGGCGACCTCGATCGCCAAGATCGAAAGCCTGCAGCAGTCGATCACCGCGATGAAGAGCGGCTGGAACACGATCGTCAAGACGTCCGGCGACGCCCGCAAGGAGCTGCGCGACGTCTTCATCACCAAGAACCCCAATCCGACCGAACTGGAAAAGCTGCTGAAGCCGGAAGGCCCGAGCGGCTTCTACTATTCCAGCCACGAGACGGTCCAGACGCAGGTCGCCGGCGTCCTCAAGGGCACCCAGTTCCGCGATCTGCTGATCCTCGATCAGACCGGCAATGTCATCTATTCCTACAAGAAGGGTGAGACCTTTGGCGAAAACGTCGCCAGCGGCCCGCTCGCCGCGACCGGCCTCGGCCGTGCCTATGCCCGCAGCGTCGAGGAGGCCGGCAAGGCCGTCGAAGACTCCGCTCCGACCCGGTTCTCCGGGCTGAAGGCCGGCAGCAATCCGCAGTCGCCGGACATCTTTTTCGCCGTTCCGGTCGTCAAGTACGGCGCCTTCAAGGGTGCGATCCTGTTCCAGCTCAAGGACACCGCCATCACCAGCATTCTCTCCAAGGGCATCAATGGCGATAGCGGCGAGCAGGTGGCGATCCTTTCCGAGGACGGAACCGGCATCAGCCTTTCGGCCGACGGCAAGCTTGCCGACATTTCCGCGGCACCCTTCGGCTTCCCCGCCGACGCCATCACCGGCGACAAGATCGTCATTTCCAAGTTCGAGCGCGCCGACGGGGCGGCCAACGCCTATGGCCGTCCCGTGTCCTATGGCGGCGACAAGTACCTCGTGACCGAGAGCCTGACCCATGCCGAACTCGGCGCCGGCTCCTGGCATATCGCCATGACCCTGCTCGTCACGGCGGCCGTCGTGCTGGTGGTGATGGCGCTCGCGACAGGCTACCTGACCGGCCGGCTGTTTGCGCCGCTCGCCCGGCTTGCCACCGTCACCGGTGACGTCGCCAATGGCAAGCTCGACGATGCGGTCGCCAACCAGGACCGTCACGACGAGATCGGCACGATGGCCAAGGCGCTCGAACGCTTCCGCCTCGGCCTGATCGAGCAGCAGCGCCTGGAAGGCGAGACCCGCTCGGAGCGCGAACGCGCCGACATCGAACGTCGCCAGCGCATGGCGGAACGGGAAACGGAAGCCCAGAGCCTGCAGGCGGTCGTGGCCGCCCTCGACGAGGGTCTGGACCGGCTGGCGCGCGGCGATCTCGCTTTTGAAATCCGCACCGCGTTCCCGCAGGAACTCGAATCGCTCCGCCACAACTTCAACAAGGCACTGTCGACGCTCAGCACCACGCTCGCCGGCATCGGCGGCAATTCGGTGGCCGTACGCGAAGGTTCCGACGAGATGCGTTCCGGCGCCGACCAGCTGGCCGAACGCACGGAACGCCAGGCGGCGGCCCTGACCGAGACGGCCAGCGCCATCAAGGCGATCACCGAGGGCGTGCGTACCCAGATCGCCCGTGCCGAAGATGCGGAGAAGATTGCCCGCAACGCCAAGAACGACACGGAACAGTCGAGCCACATCATGCGCGAGACCATCGCCGCGATGGAGGCGATCCAGGGGTCGTCGCAGGAGATCAACCAGATCATCGGCGTGATCGACGAGATTGCCTTCCAGACCAACCTTCTCGCCCTCAATGCCGGCGTGGAAGCGGCACGGGCCGGCGAGAGCGGCAAGGGTTTTGCCGTGGTCGCCCAGGAAGTGCGCGAACTCGCTCAGCGCTCTGCGGCAGCAGCCAAGCAGATCGCCGCGCTGCTGGCGAAATCGACCACCGAGGTCAGCCATGGCGTGACGCTCGTCGAGAAGGCCGGTGCCGCCCTGCAGGGCATCGGCTCCCATGTCCTGGCGATCAACGGCCGCATCAGCGAGATCATGAGCTCGACCCGCGAGGAAGCCCAGACGCTGTCGGAGATCAACGGCTCGGTGAACCAGCTGGATGCCATGACGCAGCAGAACGCGGCCATGGTCGAGGAAACGACGGCGGCGATCCATCGACTTGCCCAGGAGGCAGGCGAGATGGACCAGCGTCTCGGCCAGTTTTCGCTCGGCGGCGGTCATTCGTCCGGCCAGCAGGGGATGAGCGCCCAGCAGTTGCGCCGGGCGAGCTGACAGCTTTCGCAAAACAGGTCTGTATCAAGGGGTCGGAAGCCTTCTTCCGGCCCCTTTTGCCGTCGCCGCAACAGCTTCGACGGGGGATTTTCGCGGTCACGGCAGGGGAGCGGTGAGGGCCGGTCGATGCGTCGCTACCCGTAGGCCCGCAAGAATATCCTCGGTGATCAAGGTAAACAGACGTAGTTAAGCGCACCTTAACCTTTCTGCTTCATTATCCATCCTGATCAAGAACATCGGCCGCGACAAGGCCCGTGCAACAACGATGGATATTGGAGTATCTTGCCATGAAGACGAGCCTTTTCGCCGTGGCTGCCGTTCTGCTCGCCGGCACAGCAGCCCATTCTGCAGACATTTATCAGCCTGAGCCTGCCCCGATCATGGCGCCTGAAGTCGAAGTCTCGGAGGCTTCCGGCTGGTACCTGCGCGGCGACGTGGGCTATTCCTTCAACAAGATGCGTGGCGCCGAATACTTCCAGGGCTCCAACGGCAATCTGGTCGATTTCGACGACACCGACCTGAAGGACAACTTCACCCTCGGCGTCGGCGTCGGTTACCAGGTCAACAACTACCTGCGCACGGACCTGACGCTCGACTACATGTTCAAGTCTGACTTCGAAGGCTCGACCTCCGGCACCTGCGGCAGCCCGCTCGAGCCCTGCACGTCGAGCGACGTGTCGGCCATGCGCGCCTACCATCTGATGGCCAATGCCTATGTCGATCTCGGCAACTACGGCATGTTCACGCCTTACGTCGGCGCGGGTATCGGTGGCGCCTACGTCAAGTGGGACAAGCTGCGCAACACCGCCTGCCAGGACGACGGCGGCGGCTGCGACGACACCATCACGCACAAGGGCTACCACAACTGGCGGTTTGCCTATCAGCTGATGGCCGGCGCCTCGATCGACGTCACCTGCAACGTCAAGGCCGATGTCGGCTACCGCTTCCGTCATACGCTTGCTGGCGGCATGTTCGGCTTCGAGGAAAACGGCGGACCGGGCCGCGACAAGGGCTTCTACAGCCACGAAGCGCATGTCGGCGCCCGCTATCTGTTCGGCGGCTGCGAGCAGCCGGTGGCCTACGAGCCCCCGCCGCAGCCGATCGTCTACAAGTAGTACGACCACCCTTTGAACTGCAGAAAGGCCGCCCTGACCGGGCGGCCTTTTCGCGTTATGGCTGCAATTTTGCGAGGGAGGATGGTTTCACGGGTGCGGCAAAAAATCTTCTGGCTGCGACATCGATTTTTCTTGACGGCGATTTTCGACAGGCGTAGTTCCGACGGCGGGACACCTCTCCCCAACGAGAGGCCATATACCTGGAAGGGTAGTACGATGACGACACTCGCCAAGCCGGACCTCCGTCCGAACAACACCCATTTTTCTTCTGGCCCTTGCTCGAAGCGCCCCGGTTGGTCGCTCGAAGCGCTCGCTGATGCCCCGCTCGGTCGTTCTCACCGCGCCAAGGTCGGCAAAGCCAAGCTCAAGCAGGCCATTGATCTTACCCGCGAAATTCTGAACGTTCCGGCCGACTATCGCATCGGCATCGTTCCGGCATCCGACACCGGTGCCGTTGAAATGGCGCTCTGGTCGCTGCTCGGTGAGCGCGGCGTCGACATGCTGGCCTGGGAAAGCTTCGGCGCCGGCTGGGTCACCGACGTCGTCAAGCAGCTGAAGCTCAAGGACGTCCGCAAGTTCGAAGCGCCGTATGGCGAGCTTCCCGATCTTGCCGCCGTCGACTTCGACCGCGACGTCGTCTTCACCTGGAACGGCACGACCTCCGGCGTCCGCGTCCCGAACGCCGATTTCATCCCGGCCGACCGCAAGGGTCTGACGATCTGCGACGCCACCTCGGCAGCCTTTGCCCAGGACATGGATTTCACCAAGCTCGACGTCGTCACCTTCTCCTGGCAGAAGGTTCTGGGCGGCGAGGGCGGTCACGGCATGCTGATCCTGTCGCCGCGCGCCGTCGAGCGCCTGGAGAGCTACGTTCCGGCCTGGCCGCTGCCGAAGATCTTCCGCATGACCAAGGGCGGCAAGCTGATCGAGGGCATCTTTACTGGCGAGACCATCAACACGCCGTCGATGCTCTGCGTCGAGGACTATATCGATGCGCTCCTCTGGGCCCAGTCGATCGGTGGGCTGAAGGGCCTGATGGCGCGCGCCGATGCCAATGCCAAGGTGCTGTTCGACTTCGTCGAGGCCAATGACTGGATCGCAAACCTCGCCAAGGTTCCGGCGACCCGCTCCAACACCTCGGTGTGCCTGACCATCGTCGACAAGGACGTGGCGGCTCTCGATGCCGATGCCCAGGCCGCCTTTGCCAAGGGCATGGTCACGGCGCTCGACAAGGAAGGCGTCGCCTTCGACATCGGCGCCTATCGCGACGCCCCGTCGGGTCTGCGCATCTGGGCCGGCGCGACCATCGAGACCGCCGACATGAAGGCGCTGATGCCTTGGCTCACCTGGGCTTTCGAGACCCAGAAGGCCGCGCTCAAGGCCGCCTGAGACTGATCCGGCTTCGCCCTTGAGGCGAGGCCGCCCATTCCCATACCCGTATCAGACCTGAACCCCTTTGAAGGAGGCCTCACATGGCACCTCGCGTTCTCGTATCCGACGAATTGTCGGAAACCGCCGTCCAGATCTTCCGTGACCGCGGCGTCGAAGTCGATTTCCAGCCGAAGCTCGGCAAGGACAAGGAAAAGCTGCTCGAGATCATCGGCAATTACGACGGTCTCGCCATCCGCTCCGCCACCAAGGCGACGGAAAAGCTGATCGCCGCCGCGACCAATCTGAAGGTCATCGGCCGCGCCGGCATCGGCGTCGACAATGTCGACATCCCGGCTGCCTCGCGCCGCGGTATCATCGTCATGAACACCCCGTTCGGCAACTCGATCACCACCGCCGAGCACGCCATCGCCCTGATGTTCGCCGTTGCTCGCCAACTGCCTGCCGCCGACGCCTCGACTCAGGCCGGCAAATGGGAGAAGTCGAAGTTCATGGGCGTCGAGATCACCGGCAAGACGCTCGGCGTCATCGGGGCCGGCAATATCGGCTCGATCGTCTGCTCGCGTGCGCTTGGCCTCAAGATGCACGTGCTGGCCTACGATCCCTTCCTGTCGAAGGAACGCGCCGAGGAGATGGGCGTCACCAAGGTCGAGCTCGACGAGTTGCTGGCCAAGGCTGACTTCATCACCCTGCACGTGCCGATGACCGACAAGACCCGCGGCATCCTGGGCAAGGAAGCGCTGGCCAAGACCAAGCCGGGCGTTCGAATCATCAACTGCGCCCGCGGTGGCCTGGTCGACGAGGCGGCCCTTGCCGAAGCCATCAAGTCGGGCCATGTCGCCGGCGCCGGCTTCGACGTGTTCGAAGTCGAACCCGCGACCGAAAGCCCGCTGTTCGGCCTGCCGAACGTGGTCTGCACGCCGCATCTCGGTGCGTCCACCACGGAAGCACAGGAGAACGTCGCCCTCCAGGTCGCTGAGCAGATGTCGGACTATCTGGTCAAGGGTGCCGTCTCTAACGCCATCAACATGCCGTCGATCACCGCGGAAGAAGCGCCGATCCTCAAGCCCTTCATCAAGCTTGCCGACGTGCTTGGCGCCTTCGTCGGTCAGGTCACGGAAAGCGCGATCAAGGAAATCGAGATCCTCTACGACGGGCAGACCGCGCAGATGAACACCAAGGCGCTGACCTCGGCGCTTTTGGCCGGCCTGATCCGCAGCCAGGTGTCCGACGTCAACATGGTTTCGGCGCCGATCATGATCAAGGAAAAGGGCATCGTGCTCTCCGAGGTCAAGCGCGACAAGACCGGCGTCTATGACGGCTACATCAAGCTGACGGTCACGACGGAAAACCAGACCCGCTCGATCGCCGGCACGGTGTTCTCGGACGGCAAGCCGCGCTTCATCCAGATCAAGGGCATCAACATGGACGCCGATGTCGGCGCCAACATGATCTACATCTCCAATACCGACGTGCCCGGCATGATCGGCTTTATGGGCACCACGCTCGGCGAAGGCGGCGTCAACATCGCCAACTTCCAGCTCGGCCGTGACAAGCAGGGCGGCGATGCGATCGCGCTGCTCTATGTCGATGAACCGATCAAGCAGGACGTGCTCGACAAGCTGATCGCCCATTCGGCGATCCGCCAGGCGAAGCCGCTGAGCTTCAACGTCGACTGAAGTTCAAGTCCTCCCAGGACAGACGAGAGGCGCGGGCGGCAACGTCCGCGCCTTTTTCGTTCTTCGGGCCGCTCTGACTTGATGGAAGTCAAGTTGACGCAGGGCGGCTTGTCGCATTGATCGTCAGGGAACAAAGCCTATTTGCTGTCCGAGACCTTCAATCAAGACGGCAACGAGAGCGGTAGGACGATGTTCGAGATCTTCGACGCGCAATTGCTGGCACGGCTGCAGTTTGCCTTTACCGTGTCCTTTCATATCATCTTCCCGGCCTTTTCCATCGGTCTCGCCAGCTATCTGGCGGTGCTGGAGGGCCTCTGGCTGTGGAAGAAGGACAAGGTCTACCTGGAACTGTTCGATTTTTGGAAGACGATCTTCGCCGTCGCCTTCGGCATGGGCGTGGTCTCCGGCATCGTCATGTCCTACCAGTTCGGCACCAACTGGAGCGTCTTCTCCGACAAGGCGGGGCCGGTCATCGGGCCGCTGATGGGCTATGAGGTGCTGACGGCTTTCTTCCTCGAGGCAGGCTTCCTCGGCGTGATGCTGTTCGGCCGCAATCGCGTCGGCCCCGGCCTGCACTATCTGGCCACGCTGATGGTGGCGCTCGGCACGCTGATCTCCGCCACCTGGATTCTCTCGGTCAATTCCTGGATGCAGACGCCGGCCGGCTTTGCCATCAACGATGTCGGCCAGTTCGTGCCGGTCGACTGGTGGGCGATCGTCTTCAATCCCTCCTTCCCCTATCGGCTGACGCATATGGTGATCGCCGCATACCTGACGACCGCCTTCGTCGTCGGCGGTGTCGGCGCCTACCACCTGCTGCGCCGCACCTCGCCGGACCGGGCCGGCACGATGTTTTCCATGGCGATGTGGATGGCGGCGATCGTCGCGCCGCTGCAGATCCTCGTCGGCGATGCCCACGGCCTCAACACGCTCGAGCACCAGCCGGCCAAGGTCATGGCGATGGAAGGGCATTTCGACAGCCATCCGGAGGGCGCGCCACTCATCCTCTTCGGCCTGCCGAACCAGGCGGAAAAGCGCATCGACTATGCGATCCAGATCCCCAAGCTCTCCAGCCTGATCCTGAAGCATGATCTCAATGCGCCGCTGGCCGGCCTCGACACGATCGACGACGACAAGGAGCCGCCGGTGGTCGTCGTGTTCTGGTCGTTCAGGGTCATGGTGGCGCTGGGCTTTGCCATGCTGGGCGTGGGCCTGTTCAGCCTCTGGTGTCGCTGGCGTGGCACGCTGTTCGAGAACCGGCTGCTGCATCGCGTGGCACTGACCATGGCGCCGGCCGGCTTCGTGGCCGTGCTGGCCGGGTGGATCACCACGGAGGTCGGACGGCAGCCCTATACGATCTACGGCCATCTGCTGACGGCCGATTCCCTTTCGCCGATCGCGGCCCCGGCCGTCGCGGCCTCGCTGATCGCCTTCATCATCGTCTACTTCCTCGTCTTCGGGGCAGGGACCTTCTACATTCTCAGGCTGATGGCTCGCCTGCCGCGCGATCCGATGCCGGATCTCGACGACGGACCGATCCGTTCGTCCGGCATCACGCCGGCGGCCCAAACCGAGGGAGGCAAGCATGGCCATTGATCTCGCATTCATCTGGGCGGCCCTCATCGCCTTTGCCGTTCTCGCCTATGTCATCCTCGACGGTTTCGACCTCGGGGTCGGCATTCTTTTTCCGCTCTTTCCCGAAAAGGCCGACCGCGACCAGATGATGAATTCGGTCGCGCCGGTCTGGGACGGCAACGAGACCTGGCTGGTGCTCGGCGGAGGAGGTCTGATGGCGGTCTTTCCGCTCGCCTATGCGACCATCCTGCCGGCGCTCTATGCACCGCTGATCGCCATGCTGCTCGGCCTGATCTTCCGCGGCGTCGCCTTCGAATACCGCTGGCGCACCAAAAGGGCGGAACATCTGTGGAACTATGCCTTTGCCGGCGGTTCGACAATCGCCGCCTTTGCCCAAGGGGTGGCGCTGGGTGCCCTGGTCCAGGGTATCCCGGTCGTCGACCGCGCCTATGCCGGCGGCTGGTGGGACTGGTTCACGCCGTTCTCCATGGCGACCGGCGTGGCGCTGGTGCTGGGCTATGCGCTGCTCGGCGCCGCCTGGCTGGTGATGAAGACGCGCGGCCCGCTGGCGGAAAAAGCCCGGCGCCTGGCTCACGGCGCGGCGCTGGCAACCGTCGCCGCCATGGGCGTGTTCAGCCTGTGGACGCCCTGGCTCGAACCGCTCTATCTTGAGCGCTGGTTCGGCTATCCGACGGCGGTCTTCTCCTTCGTTGTGCCGTTGCTGGTGCTCGGATGCCTCTACCTGATCCTCAGCGGCCTGCGCGCCGGCAAGGATGCCCAGCCCTTTGTGGCCGCGCTGGGGCTGTTCGTGCTCGGCTATGCCGGCATCGGCATCAGCTTCTACCCCTATATCGTGCCGACCTCGCTCACCATCTGGGACGCGGCGGCGCCGCAGTCGAGCCTGGCCTTCCTGCTGGTCGGAGCCGCGGTGCTGGTGCCGGTCATCCTGGCCTACACCGCCTATGCCTATTGGGTGTTCCGCGGCAAGGTTGATCCGGAAGAGGGCTATCACTGATGGCGCAGGCCTCCCTCATCAAGCGCCTCGGCTGGTTCGTCGGTCTGTGGTTTGCCGGCGTGCTCGCGGTCGGAGTCGTCGCCTACGCCATCAAGCTGGCGCTCGGGGCCTGACCGGGCCGATGGCGCGATCGTGATCGAAAAACAGGCAGCCAAGGCTTCAATTCTCCGCGAGGCGACGCCATATGAGGGCGCAACGGATGTTGAAATCCGCCCCGGCATCAAAACGAGGAGATGAAATGCGGCGCTACGGCAAGTTTTTTGGAATTCTGGCGATCGGCCTGGCAACCATGCTGACGCTGGCCGACTTTGCCGAAGCACGCCGCGCGAGCGGTGGTTTCGGCAGTCGCGGTACGCGCACCTTCCAGGCGCCCGCCGCCACCCGAACGGCTCCTGCTCCGGCCGCGCCGATCGAGCGCACCATGACGCCCCAGGGCCAGACCACGCGCCCGGCCACCGCGCCGAACGCCCAGACCCAGACAGGACGCCCCGGCGGGCTGTTCGGCGGCCTGGCCGGCGGTCTGATGGGCGGCCTGTTGATGGGCGGCCTGTTCGGCATGCTGATGGGCTCGGGCTTCGGCGGCGGCTTCGGCTTCCTCGGCCTGCTGCTGCAGGGCGTGCTGATCTTCTTCGTCGTGCGCTTCGCCATGCGCATGTTCGGTAATCGCCAGCCGTCCTATTCGGGCGCCGGTGCTCCGTCCTCGGCGCGCAGCGACGCCTCGGGCGGCCCCGGCTTCCAGATCCCGAAGATCGGCGGCCTGAACCTTGGTGGCGGGGCCTCGGCGTTCGCAACGCGCCGGCCGTCCGCCTCTGCCGACGAAATTGGTGTCGGACAGCAGGATCTCGAGCGCTTTGAAGGGCTGCTGAAGGAAATGCAGGCAGCCTATGCCGCTGAAGACTATGCGGGCTTGCGCCGCATCACCACGCCGGAAGCCATGTCCTATCTCGCCGAGGAACTGAGCGAGAATGCTACCAAGGGGCTTAAAAACGAGGTGCGCGACGTGCATCTGGTGCAGGGTGACGTGTCCGAGAGCTGGCGCGAGGGCAATGTCGACTATGCGACCGTCGCCATGCGCTACGAGAGCATCGACGTGCTGCGCGACCGCACGAGCGGCAAGGTGGTCAGCGGCGATCCGGACAATATCTCGGAATCGACCGAGATCTGGACCTTCGTTCGGCGTCCCGGCACGGACTGGCAGATTTCCGCCATCCAGGCCGTCGGCGACCCGGAATAACGATCCCCTTTGCCACAGACAAAAAGGCCCGCTTCGCGCGGGCCTTTTCGTTTCTGCCGGCGGTGGATGCTCAGTTCGGGCAGGTCTTCAGTTGCCGCGCATAGGTATAGGTGATGTCGGTGAAACGCTTGGCGCCGTTCAGCGCCTCGGAATTGTTGCGCCAGCTGCCGCGCACATAGCCGGCATGGCCGGAATGATAGGCGAGATAGAGCTTGTAGGGATCGTTGAGCGGGATGCCGGTCTTCGCGGCCGTCTCGCGGTGGTACCAGCCGATGAACTGCATGGCGTCCGAGAAGTCGGTGCGCCGCGCGCCCCACCGGCCGGTCTCGCGCTGGTAGCGATCCCAGGTGCCGTCGAGCGCTTGGGAATAGCCGTAGGCGCTCGACTTGCGCTTCCACGGAATGAAGCCCAGCAGCTTCTTGCGCGGCGGCTTGGCATTATGGCGGAAGCCGGACTCGGTATAGATCGTCGCCATGAGGATCGGCACCGGAACGCCATATTCGCGCTCGGTCTTCTCGGCCGCACGCCGCCAGTTGTTGAACAGGCCGTCTCGCTGTTCGAAAATTGCGCAGGCATTCTTGGTCTGGCTCGGCGGTTTCGCACAAGCAGTCAATGCCAGCAGAAGGCCAACGACAATTACGCTACGCATCGTTCATCCTCACTCAGGCCCACGAGTATATTACTTAAAATTTAACGAAAGGTTTTCGGATCCTTAACGGTCGTCGCCCGCCCGTTCGGGTGGGTGGACCCGGCCTCGCATTGGGGCGGACGGGGTGCGGGAAGGATGGCCGTGCGGCGATTGTCGGCCCGGCCATGGCGGGCTATGAACGATTGTCCGCCAACGAGGATTGAGCCCGGCCCATGCCGAGAACCCCGACCGATCGCCAGCCCGTCGTCGCCTTCCATATCCATGAGTGGAAGCGGTCGGTGCTGGAGGCGTATTTCCCGGAATGGGACTTCCACTACATGCCGTTCTTCGTCGGCGACAAGGAATTCGTCGACGTCTGGCAGCCACGGATCGCCGCGCTCGCAGATCCGAGCGTGATCGTCTGGGGACCGAACCTGCCACAGGCGGCGGCGGACTTCTGCGCCAGCCGCAACATCCCTGTCCATTTTATCGAGGACGGTTTCCTGCGTTCGGTCGGCGGCAGTGCCGGCCAGAGCGCACCGTTCTCACTGACCATGGATCGGCAGCGGCCCTTCTTCGACAGCCGGGGGCCGTCCGATCTGGAAGACTTGTTGAGGACTTACGACTTCGATACCGACCCGGTGCTGATCGAGCGGGCGCGCGCAGGAATTGCCGCCATGCTCGAGCATCGCATCGGCAAATACGGAGGACAGCCGGCGCGCGGCATGGTCGACGTGCCGCAGGGGTCGGGACGGCGGGTGCTGGTCGTCGGTCAGGTCGAGAGCGATGCCTCGATCCGCTACGGGGCCGAGCGGCCGATCCTCAATAACGACCTGGTGCGGTTGGCGGCGCGGGAAAATCCCGGCGCGACGATTCTCTACAAGCCGCATCCGGACGTGCTGAAGGGCGTGCGGAAGCCGAGCTCGGATCCGGCCGAGGTGGCGGATCTCTGCCATGTTCTCACCGCGCCCTTGGCCTTGCCCGATGTTCTCGATGCGGTCGACCACGTCTACACGATCACCTCGCTCGCCGGCTTCGAGGCGCTGATGCGCGGCAAGCGGGTGACGGTGTCCGGCTCGCCCTTCTATGCCGGCTGGGGACTGACCGACGATCGCCAGCCGAACCCGCGTCGGGGGCGCGCGCTCAGCCTGGAGGCGCTGTTCGCCGGGGTCTACCTGCTCTATCCGCGCTATTTTGATCCACGCACCGGCAAGCCGCGATGCTTCGAGACGACGCTTGCCGAGATGGTCGAATGGCAGAGGGACGGCGTGCCCGAGGACAGCCGGCGACTGCTGTCGGCGCGCAAGCGCCCGTCGCCGTGGCGACCCTTCGGCGCCTTTGGCCTGTTCTGCTGGCGGCATCTGCTTCCGCTCGTTGTCGGGCCGCTTGTCGCGCGCATCGGCGATGCCGCTGACGCGGCCTCCTATTGCCGCGACCCGATCGGATTCTTTCGCGAGCAGTCGGACCCCGCGCTCCGGCGGCTAGGCCGTTGGCTCTACCCGTTCGACGACGACCGGTTTGCCAAGGGTTTCGACTGTTTCCGCACGGGAGATCACGGCGAGTGAAAGCGCGCTCTGCCGCGCGCAGGCCGTGGCGTGCGCTCAGGGCAATCAGATATTGTCTTGAGAGAGATTTGGTAGCGGGAGGCGGACTTGAACCGCCGACCTTGGGGTTATGAATCCCACGCTCTAACCACCTGAGCTACCCCGCCACACATCGCGAAGGCCTGCTGAAAAGCGGAGCCGTCCGAAGCGATGGGCGGCTTATAAGGCGATGATCCTGCCAGTGTCAAGCGCGAGAGAAGCAAAAACCGAAGCACTTCTGTGGACTTGGGCGCGGCCCCGGTTTCAGGCCGCGACAGGGCTCGCCAGAAGGGCCTTGAGCTGGCTTTCGGCGCTTGCCGCGCGTTCCGACCGCTCGATGAAACCGCCGCCATAGACGCGCGCATCCGCACCCGGCGCCGAATAGAGCACGCAGGCCTGGCCCGGCGCGACACCGGCTTCGCCGATTTCGAGGTCGACATAGATCCCGCGCTCGTCGGCATGCAGCACGGCCGGGGCGGGCGGACGGGTAGAGCGGACCTTGGCGAAGCAGGCAAAGCCATCGCGGGCCGTGTCTTCGAGCCCATGGTCGCCCAGCCAGTTGATGTCGCGCAGATAGACGCGATGCGTTTCCAGTGCCTCGCGCGGGCCAACGATGACGCGCCGCGAACGGGCGTCGAGATAGACGACGTAGAGCGGTTCACCGGTCGCGACGCCGAGGCCCTTACGCTGGCCGATTGTGTAATGCAGGATGCCGTCATGGTGACCCAGGACGCGACCGTCGAGATGGACGATCTCGCCGGCCAGCGCCGAATCGGGCCGCAGCTTGTTGATCACATCGGCATATTTGCCCTGCGGCACGAAGCAGATGTCCTGGCTGTCGGCCTTCTGGGCGACGACGAGGCCCATGTCTTCGGCGAGCATTCGCGTTTCGGCCTTGGACATGGCGCCGAGCGGGAAGCGCAGATAGTCGATTTGCTCCTGCGTGGTGGCAAACAGGAAGTAGCTCTGGTCGCGTTCGCTGTCGATCGGGCGGAACAGCGCGCGGTGGCCCGGATCGTTCGGCAGCGGAACGGCTTTTGAGCGGATGTAGTGGCCGGTCGCCAGCGCATCGGCGCCGAGTTCGCGGGCCGTCGCCAGCAGATCGGCGAACTTGACGGTCTGGTTGCAGGCGACGCAGGGGATCGGCGTCTCGCCGGCGACATAGCTTTCCATGAACGGGTTGATCACCGTGTCGCGGAAGCGCTGTTCGTAGTCGAGCACGTAGTGGGGAATGCCGAGCGTTTCGCAGACGCGGCGGGCATCGTCGATGTCCTGGCCGGCGCAGCAGGAGCCGGCGCGGTGGACGGCGGCGCCGTGATCGTAGAGCTGCAGGGTTATGCCGAGAACGTCATAGCCTTCGCGCTTCAGCAGCCCGGCCACAACCGAGGAGTCGACCCCGCCCGACATGGCGACGACGACGCGCGTATCTTCCGGCTTCTTGTCAAAATCCAGCGTGTTCACGGGCTTTTCCGCCAATCTGATGCGTTCGAAGGCGAGGTACGGGACGCCCTGTTGCCATCGCCAGCTTGCTGGTATGGGATTGGGGCATATTGCAGTCCGTCGACTGTTCAGGCCTCGACCTAATTGTTGACGGATATAGAAAGGAATGTCGCAACGCGCAAGGGGCGCCGATTCGCGACGTGGTTCGGTGCCGGCGAAGGAGAGGCGATTACATGGCGAATGGTTTGAGGCTGACGGTCGTTGAGGATGTCTTTCCGGTCGCCGGGACGTTCACGATCTCGCGCGGCTCGCGCACGGAAATCCGGGTCGTGGCCGCCACGCTTTCGGACGGCATCCATACCGGCCGCGGCGAATGCGTGCCCTATGCGCGTTATGGCGAGACGGTCGACGGCGTGATGGAAGCGATCCTCGGCGCGGCGAACGATCTCAGCGACGGTCTCGACCGGCAGGGCCTGCAGGACCGGCTGGCGCCGGGCGCGGCCCGCAATGCGCTCGACTGCGCCTTCTGGGACCTCGAAGCCAAACGCGCCGGCAAACCGGTCTGGCAACTGGCCGGCCTCACCGCCCCCAAGCCGATCGAAACGGCTTTCACTCTCTCGCTTGGCACGCCGGAGAGCATGCGCGACGCGGCGGCGAAGAATGCCGAACGTCCGCTGCTCAAGGTCAAGCTCGGGACCGACGACGATCTCGGCCGCATCGAGGCGGTGCGCGCCGGCGCGCCCAATTCCCGCATCATCGTCGATGCCAACGAGGGCTGGACGGTGGAGCAGTATCTGGCGCTGGCGCCGGCGCTGGTCAGGCTCGGCGTGGCGCTGGTCGAACAGCCGCTGCCGGCCGGCAAGGACGATGCGCTCAGGCAGATCGAGCGGGTGCTGCCGGTCTGCGCCGATGAGAGCTGCCACGACCGGGCATCGCTTTCCCATCTGAAGGGCAAATATGATGCGATCAACATCAAGCTCGACAAGACCGGCGGGCTGACCGAGGCGCTACTGATGCGCGATGCGGCGGTTGCCGATGGCTTCGACATCATGGTCGGCTGCATGCTCGGCACCTCGCTCGCCATGGCGCCGGCCTTCTTCGTCGCGCAAGGGGCGGCATTTGCCGATCTCGACGGTCCGCTGCTGCTCGCCGCCGACCGGGACGCGCCGATCCGCTACGAGGGCTCGACCATGCAGGTGCCGGATCCGGCGCTCTGGGGCTGAATCCGCACCGAACTGTCCGGTCGAGATATAGCTCGTGGCCGGAAGGTGTTATGGCTGCGCGGCACCGTCGCCGCCGCCATCCGTGCTCGCCAGCCAGATGACGTGACGGGCGCCGCGTTTCTTGCCGGCGCGGACATGCTCTTCCTTGACCTTGAAGCCGAGGGTGCCCAGGCGGCGCGTGAAGCCCGGATTGGGGCCCGAGGACCAGACGGCCAGCACGCCCCTGGCACGCAGCGCACCCTTGGCCGCACGCAGTCCGGCATAGTCGTAGAGACCGTCATTGGCCGACCGGGTCAGTCCCTGCGGTCCATTGTCGACGTCGAGCAGGATCGCGTCATAGCTGTGGCGGTAGGTGTGGATGAGCGAGGCCACGTCGCCGACATGCACCTTGACCCGAGGATCGTCGAGGCTGCCCTTGTAGATCTCCGCCATCGGGCCGCGCGCCCAGGCGACGACGGCCGGCACGAGTTCGGCGACCGTCACCCGCGCGTCGGCCGGCAGGACGGCGAGGGCGGCGCGCAGCGTGAAGCCCATGCCGAGGCCGCCGATCAGGATGTGCGGGCGCTTGCGCGGGCCGATCTGCTGCCATGAGAGCGTCGCCAGCGCCTCTTCCGAACCGCTGAGGCGGCTGTTCATCAGCTCGTTGGTGCCGAGCATGATCGAGAACTCGGTGCCGCGCTGCTTGAGGCGCAATTCACCACCCCCACCGGGAATGGCGGCGGAATCGAGCTGGATCCAGGGGAGCATGGCATTCTTTCAATGTCGAGAAACGTTGGCTCACGTATCACGACGGGGCGCCGTATATCAATCGGCGCCTTCCGGTGCGGGTGGAGCCGGCTCCGCTCACCGACAAGGACTGGATCGGATTGGGGAGAAGCGTTCCGGGCAACGCAGAAGTGGAAAAAATCCGGTCCTGGCGCCGATGTGCTCGATTCGCCCGTCGGCGGCCTTGCCGGGCCGGCCAATCGTCTGCACCAGTATGGTGCGAAGATCGCGGCCGCAGGTCATGCCGGCCGGTTCGGTCATCCATTCCGCCAGCCCCGCCGCTGTGACACCATAACCGACTATGTCGAGCCGCACGGCACCGTCAGACTGCCATTTGCCTGAGGAGAATATTCATGCCCGCACCCGTCAACGTGTTCAAGCAGGCCATGCTCGATGGCCAGACCCTCTATGGTCTCTGGGTCGCGCTGGCGAGCCCCCATGCGGCCGAAATCTCGGCCGGCTCCGGATTCGACTGGATCCTCATCGATGCGGAACACGGCCCCAACGACATTCCGCTGCTGGCGGCCCAGCTCGCGGCGGTCGCGCGGCATCCCGCCCACCCGATGGTCCGGCTGCCAATGGGCGAGACCTGGCTGATCAAGCAGGCGCTGGACATCGGCGCGCAGTCGCTGCTGATCCCGATGGTCGAGACCGGCGAGGAGGCGTTGAGGCTCGCCCGCGCCTGCCGCTATCCGCCGGAAGGCATTCGCGGCATGGGCGCCGGGCTCGGCCGGGCGTCCGATTTCGGCCGTATCGCCGACTATGTGGAAACGGCCAACGACCAGGTCTGCCTGATCGTCCAGATCGAGAGCCAGCTCGGCATTGACAATGCCGAGGCGATCGTCACCACCAAGGGTGTCGACGGTGTTTTGATCGGTCCCGCCGATCTCGCCGCCGACCTCGGCCATACCGGCAATGCGCGCCATCCCGACGTCATGAAGGCGGTCGATGCGCTGATCCGCAAGATCGTCGCGCTCGGCAAACCGGCTGGCATCATGACCACCGATCCGGACATGATCCAGCTCGCCCGCGACGCCGGCGCCTGCTTCATCGCCGTCGGCAGCGATGTCGGCATTCTCGCAAAGGGTGCGCAGTCGCTTCTCGCCGAGGTCAAGAAGGCCTGAGGCCGCGCGCGCGGCGATAGCGGTGAAGAGAGATTGAGGTGGTGGCGGAACCTGCCGCTCCGCTCTCATGTTCGATAGAGCCGGTCGCGCGTCCCGCGCAATTGGCCGGCGCAGCCGAACAGGCTTTCGCTGCGCCCAGGAAGCGAAGGGCCGGGCGGTGTGGCTCATTCCGCCGCGAGGATGTGGAACTCGTGATGGGCTTCCGGATGCTGTGCCTTGCCCATCAGGTAGATCAGACAGCTGGTGCGCAGCAGCGACGCGAAGTTGGAAACGGCGCCGTTGATCTCCAGCGCCTCGTCATACAGCGTCGACAGGAAGCGCGAGGTCGACATCGACTGGCTGGCGGCGATCTCGTCGATCAGCACCCAGAAGGCGGCCTCGATCTGGATGCTGGTGGAATGGCCGGCAATCCGGACCGATCGGTTGACCGCGCGGTAACGGGCGGGGTCCTGCCCCGCAAAGACTTCACACATGGCATGCTCCTCCGGCTTTTCTTTTGATACGCATTATGCGGCCCGATGGATTGCCGGTCAATTTCCCAAAACGTGGCGGTTTCTGCGCAGGGCGCAAATAATTCCGGCGCCGATCCGGCAAAAATCGTCGGTGCGGTAGCGGGCTGCTACCCGATTTGCCGCCGGTGTCGGAAACTTCGACCATTCGATGATTTGCCTGAAACGAGGAGCATCCCTTGGCGAAAATGATCCATTCGATGATCCGGGTGTTGGAAGAAGCCCGATCGGTCGATTTCTACCGCAAGGCCTTCGGCCTCGACATTGCCGAACGGCTCGATTTCGACACCTTCACGCTGATCTATCTGAGCAATGCCGAGAGCGAGTTCGAGCTGGAGCTGACCGTCAACAAGGGGCGGGAAGAGGCCTATGACCTCGGCACCGGCTACGGCCATCTCGCCGTCAGCGTCGCCGATCTCGACGGCGAGCACAAACGGGTGACCGATCTGGGGCTCGCCCCCGGCAAGATCGTCGAGTTCAATCGCGACGGTGCACTGCTCGCGCGCTTCTTCTTCATGACGGACCCCGACGGCTACAAGATCGAGGTTCTGCAGCGCCACGGGCGCTTCAAGTAAGGGCTGCTTACCGGCGGGTTGGAGGACCTGCCGGGTGCTGCCGAGACAGGGGAGGGCGCGGGCTCCGCGCCGCCCACCGACGGCCCGCAAGGGACGGGCCGCCGCCAATGCCACACGATCCTGGGAGGAGAATGACGTGGTCACGCTTTACGAAAAATCGAATGGGATTTCCCGCCGCGAGTTGCTGAAGCGCAGTGGCAGCGTCGGCGCGCTGCTGGTAATCAGCGGCTCGGCGGTGATCTGTCCGCAGGCCGCCTGGGCGCTGGAGGCCAAGGCGCTGAAGCCGGAAACCATGGCGACGCTGATCAAGCTCGCCCGCGACATCTATCCGCACGACCAGCTGGCCGACCGCTTCTATGCGATCGCCGTCAAGGGGCAGGACGATCGTGCCGGAAAGGACGAGGCGCACAAGACGCTGATCGAGGACGGCATCGCCGATCTCGACAAGCGCGCGGGGCCGGGCGGCTATCGCGGCCTCGGCTGGGAGGACGACCGCGTCGCCATCCTGCGCGACATCGAGACGACGCCCTTCTTCCAGGCGGTGCGCGGCGACCTCGTCGTCAGCCTCTATAACCAGAAGGAGCTGTGGCCGATCTTCGGCTACGAGGGCGAGTCCTATTCCAAGGGCGGCTATATCGAGCGCGGCTTCGACGATCTCGAGTGGCTCTAGACGCCGCCGCTCGCGCAAGACAACAGCATCGCCGCCCGAGGAGACCCATCGTGGATGGGAACGGCGGCGCATTCTCGAAAATATGCCGATTTGACATTCCTGGGAGGAAATCATGGCAGCGCCTTACGATCTCAACGACGACAGCGTGGTCGTCATCATCGGTTCCGGTGCGGGCGGCGGTACGCTCGGCAACGAACTCGCCCAGAAGGGCATCGACGTCGTCATCCTCGAAGCCGGCAGCCGGATCGAGCACGAAGAATTCATCAATGACGAGTGGGAGAGCTTCTCGCAGCTCGCCTGGCTCGACAACCGCACCACCGGCGGTGGCTGGCGCGTGGCGAAGGACTTCCCCAACCTGCCGGCC
This sequence comes from Rhizobium sp. Q54, assembly GCA_943370615.1. Lineage (GTDB taxonomy): Bacteria > Pseudomonadota > Alphaproteobacteria > Rhizobiales > Rhizobiaceae > Allorhizobium. The sequence goes on along the minus strand of CALRRQ020000008.1, from coordinate 73,624 downwards.
TGGATCGTCAAGGCAGTCGGCGGCACCACCACCCACTGGGCAGGCGCCTCATTGCGCTTCCAGGAGCACGAGTTCAAGGACCTGACGACCTACGGCAAGGTCGAGGGTGCCAACCTGCTCGACTGGCCGATCACGCTTGCCGACCTCGAGCCTTACTATGCCAAGGCCGAGGACAAGATGGGCGTGACCCGCACCAACGGCATCGAGGGCTTGCCCGGCAACAACAATTTCAAGATCCTCAAAGCCGGTGCCGACAAGCTCGGCTACAAGGAATGCCACACCGGCAACATGGCGATCAATTCGGCGCCGCGCGACGACCGCAACAGCTGTCAGCAGACCGGTTTCTGCTTCCAGGGCTGCAAATGGGGCGCCAAGTGGTCGACGCTCTACACCGAAATCCCCAAGGGTGAGGCGACCGGCAAGCTGGAAGTGCGGCCGAATTCGCATGTCGTCAAGATCGAGCACGACAAGTCGGGCAAGGTGACAGCGGTCGTCTATGCCGACAAGGACGGCAATCTGAAGAGCCAGAAGGCCCGCATCGTCTGCGTCGCCGGCAACTCGATCGAAAGCCCGCGCCTGCTGCTCAACTCGGCCTCGTCCATGTTCCCCGACGGGCTTGCCAACTCGTCCGGCCAGGTCGGCAAGAACTACATGCGCCACACCACCGGCTCGGTCTATGCCGTGTTCGAGAAGCCGGTGCATTTCTACCGCGGCACGACCATGGCCGGCATCATTCGCGACGAGGCGCGGCATGATCCGTCGCGCGGTTTCGTCGGCGGCTACGAGCTGGAGACGCTGGCGCTCGGCATTCCGTTCATGGCGGCCTTCCTCGACCCGGGCGGCTGGGGCCGGTCTTTTGCCTCGGCCATGGACCAATATGCCAATATGGCGGGCCTGTGGATCGTCGGCGAGGACATGCCGCAGGAGCAGAACCGGGTGGCCTTGCACAAGGAGCTCAAGGACAAGTACGGCATGCCGATCCCGGACGTGTCCTTCACCGACCATCCGAACGACGTGGCGATGCGCGACCATGCCTACAGCCAGGGCATCAAGCTCTACGAGGCGGTCGGGGCGACCCGCGCCTTCCCGACGCCGCCCTATCCGTCGACCCACAATCTCGGCACCAACCGCATGAGCGAGAAAGCCCAGGACGGCGTGGTCAACAAGCACGGCCAGACGCACGACATCAAGAACCTGTTCGTCTCAGACGGCAGCCAGTTCACCACGGGTGCGGCGGAAAACCCGACGCTCACCATCGTGACGCTGGCGATCCGCCAGGCGGACTATATCGCCGAACAGATGGGCGCCGGTTCGATCTGACAGGAACCTCCCTGCGGGCGGGGGCGGTGTCCGGTTTCCGGTGCCGCCCCCGTCTTGCGTTCGGGCCGCCGTTGCGCAGGTGGCTCCCGTGCCTCATGCTCGCGCCGGTGCAGGCGCTTGAAATCTATCCGGCTCAGTGGCGCAAGGTCGCCAGCGCCTTGGCGCGTTCCTTCGTCTTGTCGACGATGCGGCGGATGCGCATGGTGGCGGGTGCCCTGGCCTGGGTACCCGAGGCGACGCTCATCGGGTTGCCGCGCCAGACGAAGCTGTCGCCGAACCAGGCGGCCACCCACAGCACCGGCAAGGCCAGGTCGCGCAGGATCATGGCGAGCGGGGTCATGCGGCCGATATGCCAGTGGAAGGCCTTGCTCAGCAGGATCTCGCCGCCGTACCAGGCGAGCACATAGAGCGCAAAGGTCAGCTGCGAGCAGATGCCGAAAGCGGTCAGGACCGCGAGCGCGAGGATCGGCAGGGCGCCGCCGGCGAACAGTTCCGGCACGAAGACCAGCGGGAAGGAGGAGCGGCGCAGCCGCGCCCAGCGCAATTGGCGCTTCCACACGCTCGCCAGCGAGCGGCGGCCGAGCGGTTGTTCGAAGGGCTCGCGCGCCAGCCTCACCTTCAGGCCGATCTGGCGGATGACATGCGTTGCCGCCGCATCCTCGGCGATCTCGCCGCCGAGGCGCTCGAATCCGCCGGCCCGTGCCATGACCTGGCGATTGAGCAGCATGGACTTGCCCTGGGCGAAACCGAAGCCGGCGGTGTCGGCCAGCAATTGCCAGCGCGCCTGAAAACTGTTGAGCCAGGTGCATTCCAGTTCGGCGGCGAAGCCCTGAGGCGCCGCGCCGATCGGCGGCGAGCAGACGAGCCCGGTGCCCGGGGTCCACCGGGCGAACAGGCGCTGCAGATAGTCGGCCGGCATCAGCACATTGCTGTCGGCGATGACGATCCAGTCATGCTGGGCCGAGCGCCATCCCTTGACCAGGTTGTTCATCTTCGGATTGACGCTGAAGACATCCTCGCCGATGAGCAGGCGGGCGGCGCTTTGAGTATGGGCGGCCATGCAGCTTCGCGCGATCTCGATCGCCGGGTCACCGGGCGAGGCGACGCAGAAGACCACCTCGTAGTTCGGCCAGTCGAGGGCAAAGGCCGAATTCAGGGTCTCCGCCAGATTGTTTTCGGCCCCGCAGAGCGGCCTGAGGATGGTGACGGGAGGTCGGACCGCCGCGGCCGTCGCCGGCTCCGGCCGCGACTTGCGCACCAGCACGACCAGGATGCTGAGGAGATGAACGGAAAGAGCGATCGCTAAGGTCCAGATCAAAACGGTCATGGCGCATCCTCGTTGCGGGGCGATTCCCGCATAGCATCGGCATATGACAGTTCGGCAACCATAGACCCACGCGGACGGGGCGCCAAGGCGGGAGACCCGCGGCGTTTCGCTATGGCTTGGTCTCAACCTCATGGTGCCGCAGGACCTTGACGATGCGCCAGCCGAGATAGAGTGCGATGACGCCGGCGGCGAGGAAACCGCTCAGATCGCCGACGATCTCGGCAATGCTCATGACATTGTCGCTGAAGACGACGCCAAGGCCCGTATAGCCGCCGACCCAGAAGAGTTCGCCGGCCACGCCGTAGACGGTGAAGCGCATCCAGGAAAAGGCCGTGGCGCCGGCGATCAGGTTGACATAGGGACCGAGCGGAGCCAGCAGCCAGCGGGTGAGGAAGACCGCGACGGGGCCGTGGCTGTTGATGCGCGCCTCGGCGCGCGCCAGCGTCTCCTGTCGCGACGGGGTGGTCGCCAGCCGCGCGATGATGGCGGCTCCGCCCAGCCGGCCGATGGCAAAGCCGGTCTGGTCGCCGAGCACGGAGGCGGCGAGGGCCGTTGTGAAGACGGCGAGCAGGTTGAAATCGCCGGCGGCTGCGAAGGCGCCCATCAGCATCATGACGATCGAGGCGGGCAGCGGCAGGCCGAGGCAGCTCAGGCCCGTGACCGCTGCGAGCAGGGGCAGGCCGTAGAGCGGGAGCAGCGCCAGCAGTTGCTCCGTCATTGATGCGGCTCTTCGGCACGCAGCCGGGTGATCGCGGCCTCGATCTCGGTCTCGAGGGCCTCGAGCGGCTGGCCGCGGTCGCTGGCGATCCGCTCCAATGTCGGTCGTGTCTTCCGGTCTGGTTTGTCCGGCGGCTGGAGGCCGAGGATCTCGATCAGCCTGTCGCGCGGCACGTCGTAGGAATGCGCCACATAGCCGATCGTCATCCAGCCTTCGAGCGGCTGGTTTCGATGGGCCGGGTCGCTCCAGTAGAGGACCGACAGCAGGAAACGGGAAGCGAAGTAGAGCGCGATCAGCGTTGTGCCGAGGAAGGCGCCGAGCAGCAGGCGATGGCGTTGCCACAGGATCGAAAGAGCCTTCAACCGACGTTCCCCACTGAATTCCCCGTATCGACCGCAGCCGGGCTTGACAGCTCCGGCCGGTGCCTTTCAATCGCCCGGTCATCTAATCGGAAAAGGCATGTTGCGGCAATGAGCGCGTCTGATGTTCGTCTGGAGGAGAGCTGGAAAAAGGCTCTGGGCCGGGAATTCGAAAGTCCCTACATGCAGCAGCTCCGCGAGTTCCTGATCGCCGAGAAGGGCGACGGCAAGCGCATCTTTCCCAAGGGCACGGAGTATTTCCGCGCGCTCGACCTGACGCCGCTCGGCCGGGTCAGGGTCGTCATCCTCGGCCAGGATCCCTATCATGGCGCGGGGCAGGCCCATGGCCTCTGCTTCAGCGTGCAGCCCGGCGTGCGCATTCCGCCGTCGCTCGTCAATATCTACAAGGAGCTGCAAAGCGATCTCGGAATCCCTCCGGCCTCGCACGGTTTTCTCGAAAGCTGGGCGCGGCAAGGCGTGCTGCTGCTGAACAGCGTGCTGACCGTCGAGGAGGCGCGTGCCGGCGCGCATCAGGGGCGCGGCTGGGAGCGCTTCACCGATGCCGTCATCCGTGCGGTCAACGACGAATGCGAGAACGTCGTCTTCATGCTCTGGGGTTCCTATGCGCAGAAGAAGGCGGCCTTCGTCGACACCAAGCGTCATCTCGTGTTGAAGGCGCCGCATCCCTCGCCGCTGTCGGCGCATAACGGTTTCTTCGGTTGCCGCCACTTTTCGAAGGCGAATGATTTCCTCGTTTCGCACGGTCTTGATCCGATCGATTGGCGGCTGCCGGACACCCCTCTCGGCTCGGCTCCCTGACGTGTATTGCGGGCCGTATACTCCCTAAAATTCTATTGATTTTCACATTTGCCAAGTCCAGCATGCCCGCTGATATTTCTAGGCATTTTTCAGGACGTAACGGCATGAACCGCTCGCATTTCTCGAGGCCAGTCTGGCGTCGGCTCGATCGCGCGCCGCCACCGGACCAGCCGATAGCTGCGCCGGAGCGCGTCGATCTGGCCGTCGTCGGCGGCGGCCTGCAGGGACTTTCGACGGCCTATGCGGCGGCCTGCAAGGGTATGTCGGTTCGCGTCATCGAGGCGCTTGCCCTGGGCGAGGGGGCCTCGGGGCTCAATGGCGGGCAGGTGATCCCCGGTCTCAAATACGATCCCGAGTGGCTGGTCGAACATTTCGGCGAAGCCCGCGGCACGGCGCTCGCCGATTTTGCCGCCGGGACCGCGGATGCGGTCTTCGACCTGATCGAGACGGAAGGGCTCGACGTGGAACACGTCCGGTCCGGCTGGATCAATGCGGCCCATACCCACACGGCGGTCGCCGCCGCCGAGGAGCGAAACCGGCAATGGCGCGCGCGCGGTGCCGACGTCGTGTTGCTCAACGGCGCGGAAACGGCGCTGCTCACCGGGGTGAACGGCTATCTCGGCGGCTGGCTCGACCGCCGCGGCGGCACGATCAACCCGCTTGCCTTCACCCTCGAACTGGCCCGCCTTGCCGCAGAGGTCGGGGTGAGGATCGCCACCGGCGTCAGGGCGACGGGCCTGCGGCGCGAAGGCGCCGACTGGCAGGTCGAAACATCGTCCGGCCATCCGGTGACCGCACGCGCCGTGGTCGTCGCCACCAATGCTTATTCGGACAGGCTGGTGCCCGGGCTGGCGCGCAGCCTCGTGCCGCTGCATTCCTTCCAGATCGCCACGGCGCCTTTGCCGGACCAGATGCGGGCGACCATCCTGCCGCACGGGCAGGCCGTCTCGGACAGCCGCCGCATCCTGGTCTACTACCGCAAGAGCCCGGACGGCCGCCTGGTGCTCGGCGGGCGGGGCCGCATGAGCGAACCGCGCAGCGAAAAGGACTGGGCCCATCTGCAGTTGGCGATGATCCGGCTCTTTCCCCAGCTGGAAGGCGTCGCCATCGAGCATCGCTGGTTCGGCCGGGTGGCGATGACACCCGACCATCTGCCGCATGTCCATGAACCAGAGAAGGGGCTGCTCGCGGTTGCCGGCTGCCAGGGGAGGGGCGTCGGGCTGATGACGGCGCTCGGGCCGCGCCTCGCCGACTATATCGAACATGGCGATCCCGCCGCCCTGCCGTTCCCGGTTTCGCCGATCCGGCCGATTCCGCTGCATGGGCTGAGGCAGATCGGCGTTGGTGCGATGATCGCCTGGTACCGCATGCTTGACGGTTTCGAAGACTGAAGGCGAGCGACGCGGATCTCCTGTCTACCGCGCCAAAGCCTTGCCAGCCCAGCGGCAAGCCGATTAACTGCGGACCTTGCCCCTCCAGAACCTCCGGGAAGTGCTGCTCCAATGAAACGCGTCTTCAATCCGCCTTCCGTTCGCCCGCCCTTCGGCCAGTACAATCACGGGCTCTTGGTTCCGCCCGGCGCCAGCCTGCTGGTGACGTCCGGGCAATTGGGCATCCGGCCGGACGACAGCATTCCGCCCGACGTGACCGGTCAGGCGGAATTGTGCTTCGAGGCGATCAAGGCGATCCTGGAGGAAGCGGGCATGAGCTTCGCCGACGTGATCCGCATCTCCGGCTTCGTCACCCGCCGCGAGGATTTCACCGCCTACATGGCGGTACGCGATCGCTACACGCTGGAACCCAAGCCGGTCTCGACGCTGATCGTCGTCGGCGGTTTCACCCGTCCGGAGTTTCTGGTCGAGGTCGAGGTGACGGCAGCCAGGCTCGCCTGAGCGCCTGAACAACTGAACATCCGAATCCAATGAGCGACTGCCGGGCGTGATGCCCGGCGGTGAAGCCGATCCTTGTCCGTATGGAAAAAAGCGCTGCAGGAACAAAAGGGCGCTCCGCAAGTTCTACGGTCACTGACACGCTTACAGGAAAGGATACCGTCATGAACACCAAGATGTTTGCAGTCGCCGCCGTCGTCCTCGGCTCTATTGCCGCCCCGGCCGTCGCCCAGGAAGGCACCGTCACCGGCGCCGCCGGTGGTGCAGTGACCGGCGCGATCGTCGGTGGTCCGGTCGGAGCCGCAGTCGGTGGTGTCGTCGGCGCCATTGCCGGTACGGCCGTTGCTCCGCCGCCGACCCAGGTGGTCACCTATGTGCGCCAGCAGCCGGTCCCGACCGAAACGGTCGTCATCGAGCAGCCGATCGTCGTCGGCAAGCCGATCCCGGAAACGGTCGTGCTGACGCCGGTCGCCGAAGACCCGACCTATGCCTACGCCGTGGTCAACAACCAGCGCGTCATCGTCGATCCGCAGACCCACGTGGTCGTTCAGGTCGTCGAGTAACATTCTGCATGATGCCGGGGGGCCTGGCTGCCCGGCATCATCCGCAACCCTTTCGACAACCAGAGCAACCTGACCAAGGAGCGGGCGATGAAAACGTCGGTTCTCGCACTGAGTGCGTTAGTCATCGGTCTTTCCATCGCCCTTTCGGTGAAGGCCGCGCCGCAATCGAACGATCGTTCCGCAGGGGCGGTCGTCGTACAGCCGGAGGCGCAAGTCGCCGACTTGGCGGTCGAGGCGGTACTTCATCAGGAGCCGCTGAATGTCGGAAACGATCGGCCGGTCGACGTATTCGCACCGCGTCCGATTCCTGAGCACAGACTGAACATTCGTCGGGTCGGGCCGCGCTTCTTTCCCGATCCGGCCAACGCGCTCGATCTCGGGCGCTGAAACCGAGGAGACCTGACATGACCGATCAATACCCGGGCAACACCACGACGACCACGACCCGCCCCGTCCATCCGCAGGATACCCGGCCCATGGCCGACCGCGGAACAACGGTCGTCAACAATGACCGCAGCAGCAGCGCCGGCTGGGCCATCGCCCTGCTCGTCGCCGTCGCGCTCGGCATTGGCGCCGTCTTCATGTTCACCGACTTTTCGCTGACCGGCAATTCCGGTGATGCGGATTCGGCGGCACCGACCACCTCGGCTCCGGCCACTCCGGCCCCGGCCACCGACGCCGCACCGGCCCCGGCTGCTCCGGCAACCCCGGCTCCGTCGACCGACGCTGCTCCGGCAGCGCCTGCACCGGCCGCACCGGCTCCTTCCACGGCCCCCGCGCCGGCTGGCCAGTAACCCCTCTCGCTGCCAGTCGCGTTTGAAAGCCGGTCCTCCCTCGGGAGGGCCGGCTTTCTCATTTTGTCGCCACGCTCAGCGGCGCTTGCCGGGCCCGCGGACCTTGGTCTTCGACGTCTTTTTGACGCTGGCCGGTTTGACCACCCTGCTCTCATGAGAGACGGGCGCCGGCTGTGCCAGGCGACTGCGAACGACGGCACAAAGCGCCGCCGCGCCGGCCACACCTTCCAGGCCAAGACCGATGGCCGGGGCGACGAGAACCAGCAGGGCGAAAGCGGGCAGCACGGCGACACAGGCACCCTTGCAGATGTAACGATCGCGGACCGCCCACAGGCTGACAAAATAGGCCGCGACGGGGATCGCCACGCCGTAGTCGCCGGCGATGAGCGAGACTTCGGAATGATGGGTGATGATGTCGACCAGAGCGGCGAAGCCCGCTCCGACGGCGGCGCCCGAGGCGAAGATGAAGAAATGCCCATAGCCCCAGACCAGGGCCCGGCGCAGCGATCGCGTCGGCAGATGTTCTTCGGGCAGGAAATAGACCCACCACAGCGCAAAGACGATGACCAGAGCGGAAAGCGCTGTGTGGATCAGCATGATGTCGAAATGCTCGACCGTCTGGCGCAATGCCAATGTCCCGGCCAGCAGGGTTTCGCCCAGCACGATGATGTTGAGCAGCCCGTAGCGCTCCATGATGTGATGGCGATGCCAGGGCGTCGTGGCGGTCAGCGATTCGGCGATGGCGGGCACGGAGATCTCCAGCATGACCCCGACCGCCCAAAGGCCATAGGAGCTGGCGCTCGACAGCGGCTGAACCAGCATGAAGGCCAACCAGTAGAGCTGCACCACGGCGATGCCGATCGCATAGGCGACGGCGGACTTGCGGTGGGCCGTGTCGGCGCAGCCGGCGCGAAGCCACAGCACCACCATGGCGATGCGCATCACCACATAGCCGATGATCACCGTGGTGAAGTCGGGCGTGGTGGAAAAGAGGCTCGGGAGCCCGGCGGCCATGACCAGCGATCCCGCCATGATGACCATTGTCAGCAGCCGGTAGGTGGTGTCGTCGTTGTCATAGGCCGAGGCGAACCAGGTGAAATTCATCCACGCCCACCAGACGGCGAAGAAGGCCATGCCGAAGGTGATCGTCGCCTCGAGCGCATGACCTTCCGACAGCCCGTGATGCAGGCCCACGGCCGCCGACGCGATCGCAATCACCGACACCAGATCGAACAGCAGCTCAAGCGGGGTCGCCGCCCGGTGATGCTCCTCCGGATCGCGCGGCCTGAGCGGGGACATGAGGTTGCGGAGGGCAGGAATGAGGGCGGCCATGGGCATCTCGCTTTGACAAAACACAAGTTTTCTGCCGGAAAACGAGATGCCGGACAAGGGCCGCGACGGATCAGAATGCTTCCATCTCGCGGCGAACCTTGGCGAGGAAGGCGGCGCGGGTCTCGTCGGTGCAGTTGTTCATGTCGTAATGGGCCATGTACCTGACCGGCGCGCCGATCTTGATCTGCGCCCTGAGCACGCGGGTGACGATCTTCTTCGGTGGATTGCCGACGAGGAAGGCCCGCCAGGGCGTTGCGCCATAGGTCATCACGGCGGCGAGCTTCCTGATGTGGCGCAGCGTCGGCGTGAGCTTGCCGTCTTCGAGATCGAAGGATACGCCCTTGACCCAGACGCGGTCGAAATAGCCCTTGAGCATGGCCGGGAAGCCGAAGTTCCAGACCGGGGTGACGATGACCAGGCCTTCCGCCGCCTTCAGCCGCTCGACATAGGATTTCACCAGGACGGTGTTTTCCGGATAGTCGTGATAGACGGTGCGGTCATGGGCGGAGAGGACCGGGTCGAACCCTTCTTCGTAGAGATTGCAGCCGTCGACCTCGTGGCCGGCCTTGGTCAGGCTCTCGCAGGTCTGGCGATAGAGCGCCCGGCCATAGCTTTCGTCGAGCGGATGGGAGTGCAGAACGAGTACGCGCATTATGAGAAAAGCTCCATGTCGTGACCCGGCGGCCGTGGCTGCCGGGCGTTGAGTGAAAATTTTCCGCGCCGTTTGTCCCGATGAACGAGAGCCCGCCGCCATAGCCGGGCCGTCGATCACCATGGTCGTTTCCATGCACCGGGGCAGGGGGGGCGCCCCGGTCGGGAGTACCTTCGGAAGTCAGTCGGGTCTTGGCGGTATCAGGCCTCCTGGAATGCCTGGAGGCCGGGGAAGAGGTAGTTCTTGCCGGCGGCAAAGTCGAAGTCGGGATTGTCCCAGGCGATCATCTTGCCGGGGTTCAAAAGGCCCTTCGGATCGGTTTCCTTCTTGAATTCGAGCTGGACGGTATCGGTCTGCTTCATGCCGCCTTCTTCCAGCGTGTAGCGATGCGGATTGAAGATCGGGCAGCCGTGATCCTCGTGGATCTTGATGATTTCCTCCAGCCTTTCCGGCGTGGTGTAGCGCACCATCGGCAGGCCGGCACACTGGATGGCGCCGTCGAACTTGATGAATTCGAGGTGGCCGATGACCTCGTCGCCGAAAATCTCGGCGAGCTTGCCGACCTTTTCGACATGGTCGGGACCAGGATACTGGACCTGCAGATAGGTGAAGCCCGGGTCGATCTTCAGGGCCCGCAGCGTGGTGTGGTTCCAGGCCAGTTCATAGGCATGGGGAATGCCCTTCATACTCTCGACCTTGTCGGAGCGGAAGCGGATCTCGCCCTTCATCTTCTCGACATAGGCGGCGAACGGCTCCATCGAATGCGGTGCGACCATGAGAACGACGACCGACTGACCTTCCTTCAGCCACGGCTTGTGGCGGGTGAAGTACTCGAACGGTGCCGGGGCGGCGATTGGGGCGACTTCCTTGAGCAGGATTCCGTTGCGATGGGTCAGCGCATCGGCGAAGCGAACCGCGTCCATGTATTCGTCATAGCCGACGATGACATCGACCCAGTCATAGGCCGGGGCGAGCGGCATTTCGACTTCGGTGATGATGCCGTTGGTGCCGTAGGCATGGCTGACCTTCTGCAGGTCCCATGCCGAGAGTTCCAGGACGCGCGGTTCGGCCTCCATGGTGACGACCCGCAGGCGCAGAATGTTGCCGAGGTCGCGCAGGCCGCCCCAGGTGATCGAGCCGACGCCGCCAGAGCCGCCGGCGATGAAGCCGGCCAGCGTTGCCGTGCCGGTGGTCGAGGGATGGAAGCGCAGTTCCTGGCCGGAATGCGCCTTGGTCAGGCGGTCGAGTTCGGCGGTGATGATGCCGGGTTCGGCGATCACGCGGCCCGGATGGATCGCCTTGATCTTGTTCATGTTGAGCAGGTTGAGGATGATGCCGCCGGAGAGCGGCATTGCCTGGCCGTAATTGCCCGTGCCGCCGCCGCGCGCCGTGACCGGCACGCCATGGGCATAGGCGACCTTCAGCGTGCGGATCACTTCCTCTTCGTTCTTCGGCGAAACGACGAGGTCGCCGACGACGTTGTCGAGCTGGGCTTTCAGGATCGGCGAGTACCAATAGAAGTCGCGGCTCTTCTGTTTCACGAGCGCCGGATTGTCCTCAACCGCAATGCCCTCGAGTTCCTTCTTGATCTGCTGGTAGTCCGGCATGGTCAGTCTTTCATCAGCGGGTCCAGGTCACGATAATCCGGCAGGCTACGGTCGATGCCCTTGCCATTCCGCACAACGATGCGGTCAGCCTGCGGACGGGAAAGGAATTCGCTCCAGCGCCGTGCCGAAAACAGCACGAGGTCGGCGGGAAGGCCGGCGGCGATACGCCCGTGGTCGGCGCGGCCGAGAATGTCGGCCGGCGTGCGGGTGACGACGCGCGCGGCCTCGTCGAGCGGATGGTCGAGATGCAGGATGCGCACTCCCTCGCGGAACACTTCGACCGGGTCGAGATCGCCATAGGCGTAGAACGGGTCGCGGGTGTTGTCGGAGGAGATCGCGGTCGCGATGCCGGCGGCCGCCAGTTCGTGGAACAGCGTGACGCCGCGATAGCGCGGGGTGCGGCCGGCTGTGCGGTCCTGCAGGTACATGTTGCACATCGGCAGCGACACGACGGAGAGCCCGGCCCTTGCCACGACATCGATCGTCGCCTTGGCAAGGTCGTCGTTCTGGCGGGCGAGCGAGCAGCAATGGCCGACGGTCACGGCCCCTTCGAAGCCGTTGCGAATCTTCGCCTCGGCAATGGTTTTCAAGGTCAGGACTTCATGGTCCTGGGTCTCGTCGACATGCAGGTCGATGTCGAGGCCGCGCTCGGAGGCGGTGCGGAACAGCTTGTCGAGATGGGCTTCGAGGTCGGGCATCAGGTATGTCACGCCGCCGAACAGGCCGCCATGGCTTGCGACCACGTCGGTCAGGTCGCCGAAGAAGGCCTCGTCCGTGATCATGTCGAGCGGGAAGAGGGCGACGGCCTGAAGCGCGATCCTGTCCTTCCAGGCGTCGCGCAGCTCGGCAAACACTTCGAAGGAAATGCGGTGCTGCGGCGGCAGGCTGTCGAGATGGGTGCGGATGAGGCCGGTGCCGTGGGCATAGGCCGTCTTCAGCGAGAATTCCATGCGGGTGCGCACGTCGGCGGCCGACCAGCAGGCCTCCCGGTCGGTGCGGACCGCATCGAGTGCGCCGAAGAAATCGCCGGTCGGGTTGGGCCGGCGGTCCCAGATATGGCCCTTGTCGAGATGGGTGTGCATGTCGGCGAAGCAGGGCCAGGCCATGCCGCCGTCGAGATCGGCCGCCGGCAGGTCCTGCAGGGCGGTACCGGCCGGCAGGACGGCTTCAATCTTGCCGCTGGCGATGACGATATCCGCATCGATCAGGCCCTCGCGCCCAAGGGGGCCGGCAAAACCGTCGACGGCGACCGCCGGCAGGGTGGCGTTCCGGAGCACATAGCGGTCGGCGGCGGGCAGGGAGAAGGCGGGAAACGGCATCAATTCTCTCTCTTCAGGCTGCTTTCGTGCCAGCGATGCAGGGCCAGCCAGGAAATGAACGAGGTGACGGCGAAGATCAGCACGCCGAGGCAGGAGAGCAGGAAGAGGGCGGCGAAGAGCCGGGGAATGTTCAGGCGGTACTGGGCTTCCAGCAGGCGGAAAGCGAGGCCGGAACCGGCGCCGGCCGAGCCCGCGGCAAATTCGGCGACGACCGCCGCGATCAGGGCGAGGCCGCCGCCGATCCGAAGGCCGGTCATGAAATAGGGCAGCGATGCCGGCAGCTTCAGGTACAGCAGCGTCTGCAGCCGTGAGGCGCCGTAGAGGTCGAAGAGGTTGAGCAGGTTGTGATCGACGCTCTTCAGGCCCTGCACCATGTTCGACAGGATCGGGAAGAAGGCGACGAGGAAGGCGCAGATCAGCAGTGCCACCTGGGTCGAAGGGGCGTAGATCAGGATCAGCGGCGCGATGGCGACGATCGGGGTCACCTGCAAGATGACGGTGATCGGATAGAAGGCGAGTTCGATCCAGCGCGACTGGACGAGGAAGACGGCGATGCCGACGCCGCCGATCAGCGCCAGCGCCAGCGAGGCGAGCGTGATCTTGGTGGTGACCCACAACGCCGGCGAGAGCGTGCCCCAGTCCTTGACCAGCGCTTTCGCCACGGCAAGCGGGCTCGGCAGGATATATTGCGGCACGCCGGAGACGGAGACGCCGACATGCCACATCGTCAGCAGCACGAAAACCACGAGCACGGGCACGAAGATCTTCAACAGCGTTTCGCGGGTGCGCGACGGGATGGCAGGCCTGAGGGCGACGGGGGAGAGGGGGCTCGTGGTCATCAGTGTGCGTCCTCTCCACCCATGGCTTCCAGCAGTGTTTCCGAGACCGTCTCGCAGGCCTGGCGGTATTCCTCCGAGGTTCGGTAATGCGCGTCGCGTTCGAGGCTGGTGTGCAGCGGGAAATCGGCATGCACGCGGCCGGGCCTCGCCTTCATCACGACGATGCGGCTCGACAGATAGGCGCTCTCGAAAACGGAGTGGGTGACGAAGACGACGGTGATGCCGGTTTCCTTCCAGAGCCGCAGCACGTCGTCATTGAGCTTCTGCCGGGTGATCTCGTCGAGTGCGGCGAAGGGTTCGTCCATCAGCAGCAGCTTCGGCTTGGTCACCAGTGCGCGGGCGATCGAGACGCGCATCTTCATGCCGCCGGAGAGTTCGCGCGGATAGGCGTCGGCGAAATCCTGGAGGCCGACGGTCGCCAGCGTCGCCATGATCTCGTCGCGGGCGGCGGCCTTGGAAATGCCCTTGAGCTTGAGCGGCAGGTGGACATTGCCGAACACCGTCTGCCACGGCATCAATGTCGGCTCCTGGAAGACGAAGGAAATGTCGCCTTCCGGCAGGCCCTTCGAATTGATGCGCGAGCTTGGCCAGTCGATCGTGCCGGTCGAGACGTCGCCGAGCCCGGCGATGATCCTGAGCGCCGTCGACTTGCCGCAGCCCGACGGGCCGAGCAGGCTGACGAACTCGCCGCCGTTGACGGTGAGCGACATGTCGGAGAGCGCCACTGTGCCGCTCGAAAACATCTTCGTCACCTGATCCATGACGACGAGCGGGCGCCGCCGCGCGTCGGTCGGCGATGCGCCGTTCTGGGCGGAGGAGCTTGCCGTCTCGGCGTCTGAAGATGTCATTGCGGGCCTTGATTGCTTCTTGTTGATCGGGATCGGCGCATTCCCGCTTCTCCCCATCGGGGAGAAGGTGGTCCGAAGGACCGGATGAGGGGGGCGTCAGCAAGGCCTCCGGCCTCTCCCTCATCGCCTCGCATCCGCTCGGCACTTCTCCCCGCCGGGGAGAAGAAGGTGCCCCGAGCCGGCTTGCCTTACTTCTTCAGCGCCATGCCAACGCCCTTGCAGACGTATTTGGTGGTGAAGGCCTTGGTGTAGTCGAGATCGGCCGGCTGGACGCCGATCGAAACCATGTCGTCGAAGAACTCCTTGTAGCGCGCCTCGGTCATGCAGCCGATGCCCTTTTCGAGTGCTTCGCCGGATTCGAGGATGCCGTATTCCTTCATCTTGGCGATCGAGTATTCGATCTGGCCATCCGTCATTTCCGGATTGTCCTTCTTGATGAGGTCGTTGGCGGCCTTGTTGTCGCCGTAGAGGTAGTTGTACCAGCCTTCGAGCGAGGCATCGACGAACCGCTGAACGACGTCGGACTTGCTCTCCACCATGGTGGCGGTGGTGGTGATCATCGTCGAATAGGGATTGTAGCCGTTGTCGGCGAGAAGGAAGACTTTCGGTGCCCAGCCGGCCTGCTTCTCGATCTCGAAGGGCTCTGAGGTCAGGTAGCCCTGCTGCGCGGACTTCGGATCGGCGATGAACGGGGCGGGATTGAAGGTGTAGGGCTTGTACTGCTCGTCCTTGAAGCCCTCGTAGTTCTTCTTCATCCACTCGAAATAGGTGACGTAGCCGTCCTTGCCCATGAAGATCGCGTCGAGCTTGGCGAGGTCGGCAAACTTCTCGATGCCCTGGTCGGGATGGGCGAGCAGGACCTGCGGGTCCTTCTGGAAGATCGCGGCGACGTCGACCAGCGGAATGCCTTCCTTCACGGCGTCCATTTCGCCGAGCGGGCTGCCCATGTAGAAATCGACCTTGCCGGCGATCAGAAGCGCGCGGTTGGCGGCGTTCGGGCCGCCCTGGACGATGGTGACCTTGAGGCCGTGCTTCTCATAGGTGCCGTCGGCGACCGCCTGGTAGAAGCCGCCGTGCTCCGCCTGGGCCAGCCAGTTGGTGCCGTAGCTGACTTCGTCCAGAGCATAGGCCTGCGAAGCCGAAAGCGCCGTTCCGAGCCCGAGAAGGGCGAGGAAGGTGGTCTTGCTGAGAGTGTCGCGCATGTCGATCGGGTTCCCCTGTCCATTGTCCGGAGCTCCGCCATGGGGCTCCATTTCCTTCATTTGAACGGTTGCCTTGCGCTTTGAAAAGCATCAAAATTCGTCCGCATTGATGCCTTTTTTGCATCGCACTGGGTTTGGTGCACAAATAATGCTTGTTGAACAAATTTTATGCAATGGTGCCCCATGCTGCATTCCAGAAAACTCCAGTACATCAATGAGATCGTCCGCTGCGGCTCGATCCGCAAGGCCGCCGCCCGGCTCAACGTCGCCTCCTCAGCGGTCAACCGGCAGATCCTTGCGCTCGAGGAAGAGCTCGGCGCGCCGCTGTTCGAGAGGCTGCCGCGCGGTCTTCGGCTGACGGCGGCCGGCGAGCTTTGCGTCGAGCACATTCGCGACGTGCTGAAGAACTACGAAAAGCTCGAATCCCGCATTCGCGGCCTGAAAATGCCACAGGCCGGCAGGGTCACGCTGGTGACGACGGTGGGTCTCGCCTCCGGTCCGCTGCCGCTGATCCTGGCGCGGTTTCTCGAAGCGCATCCGCGGGTCCGCATCCAGCTGCGCAACGACGGCGGTTCCACGACCATCAATCCGGTGCTGACCGGCGAGGTCGATATCGGCCTCGGCTTCAACATTCCCGCCACTCCCGGCATACGGACCCTTGCCAATTTCGACGTTCCGGTGGGCGTCGTGCTACCGCCCGGCCACCCGCTGTCGCATGAGGCGGGGCCGATCGACCTGGTCGACGTGGTTCAGGAAAAACTGGTGCTCGCCCAGTCCGGCACCAGCCTGCGCAACATCATCGACCTGGCGCTGGCGCCCGTGCCGCTGCCGGTCGAGCCGGTCATGGAGACCAATTCGTCCGAGCTGATGAAGCAGCTGGTCAAGTGCGGCGCCGGCCTCACCATGCTCAACCCGCTCGACGTGATCACCGAATGCCGCGCCGGCGAGCTGATGTTCCGCCCGCTGCTCGAAGGGCAGTTGCGTCACCAGCCTATGAAGCTCTTTGCCCGGGCGCGGGCGCCGCTCGATGCGGCGACCAGCCTGTTCGTCGAATACCTGATGCAGGAATTGCTGGCGCTGGTCCTGGAGCTGCAGGGCAAGGGCCATATCCCGCCGAGCGAAAAGCCGGGCGAGCGGAGCCTGGCTGCCCGCGACGAGGACTAGCGCGTGTAGAGGTTCGACAGCGGGTAGCGGGCGAGGTCGCGCAGCAGTTCGACGAAACCCTTCACCTGGTGCTTGCAGATCAGCTCGCCCTTTTCCGCCGTGCCCTTGGAGGCATCGCCGACCACGCCGTTGGGATTGAGGTCGTGGGCGATCCAGGCGAGCGAATGCGGTGGCAGCGGCGTCAGGTATTTCGAATTGGCCTTCATCTCCTCGGCGCGCGAGACGAAGTTCTCGGCCTTGTCCATGCGCACCAGGTCGGGGCGGAAATGGAGCATCAGCGAGGTCTCGACCTCGCCGCCATGGATGCCGTAGCGGCTCTCATGGTCGGAGATCATGCCGTCGGGATTGCCGAAGCGGCCCCACTGGGTGGAAACCACGGCCATCTGGTGGCGCACGCGCAGTTCGCGGGCGACGATGCTCATCACGTCGACATTGCCGCCATGCGAGTTGACGATGACCATCTTGCGGATGCCGGCTTCCGCCACCTTGGTGCCGATTGCCGTCCAGGCGGGGATCAGGATCTCGGGGCCAAAGGAGAGGGTGCCGGGACCGTAGATGTGCTCGTTGGCCTTGCCGATCTCCTGGGTCGGCAGGACGAGGAAATCGAGATCGTCGGGGCGCTGGTTCTTCAGTTCCGCCAGCATGCCGTTGGCAATCGCCACGTCGGTGGCGATCGGCAGATGCGGGCCGTGCTGTTCGGTCGAGGCGATCGGCAGGATGGCGATGGTCGTTTCGGGGGAAAGCCCGGCAAAGTCGGCGGTGTTCAGTTCGTTCCAGAAGAATGGCTTGGCCATGGCTGTTCCCTCATATGTGCCTCACCCACTGGATTAGGCAATAATGCGGGCTTGGAAAAGCATCATATTGCGTGCAGGGCGCTGCCTTAAAGCGCGCGATGCGGCTGAACGAGCCGAGCGCGGGGTCCCACTGGCCTCCCCTCAGGTCGCCAACTTCGGCTTTCCCCGTTCGGCAATGGCAATGCCGCCGAGCACCAGCGCCAGCGCGATCAGATGCAGCGGCTGGAGTGCCTCGCCGAGCAGAGAGAGCGACAGCAGCGTGCCGAACACCGGAACGAGGTTGATGAAGAGGCCGGCGCGGTTCGCGCCGATGCCTTCCACGCCCATGATGTAGAAGACCTGCGAGATCAGCGAGGGCAGGAGGGCGGCATAGGCGATGATGCCCCAGCCGATCAGGTCGGGCAGGATCATGTGGCCGCTGGCTTCCTCCCAGACGACCAAGGGGATGGCGGTGAGCGAGGCGCCGAGGGCCGAGCCCGCCATCATGCTCTTCCAGTGGATCGTCGGGCGCCAGCGCAGCGCGATGGTGTAGACCGCATAGGCGACGACCGCGACCAGGAGCAGGGTATCGCCGAAATTCAGCGACAGCGACAGGAGCACGTTGATATCGCCGCGGCTCACCGTCATCGCCACGCCGATGAAGCTGATGGTAAAGCCGAGGATCTGGACGAACGAGACGGGAATGCGAAAAAGCAGGAAGTTGAGGATGAAGATCAGCACCGGAATGCCGCCCTGGGCGATCGCCCCGTTGACCGCGCTGGTATATTTGAGCGCCGTATAAAGAGCGCCGTTGAACGCCGTGTAGCCGATCGCGCCGAAGGCGAGCATCAGCAGCCAGTTGCGCCTGAGTTCGGGCCAGTCCTTCTTCAGTTGCGGAACCGAAATAGCGGAGATGATGAGAAGCGCGATCGTCCAGCGGGAGAAATTCAGCACCATGGGGCTGATGTGACCGACCGCCAGCTTGCCGACGACCGTATTTCCTCCCCAGAAAAGCGTCGCGACGGTCAGAAAGAAATAGGCTCTGCGAAGCAAGGGAATTCACCGGCGGGTTGGGAGAGGGGACGCGGGCAGGCGTTGTTTTGCCGCATGGGATAGGTGAGGGGCCGCGCTTTGTCACGCAAAAAGCCGATTCTCCTCGCATAAACGGGTCGATTTCATAAAAACAACACAGTATAGATGCGCGGGTTTGGATAAGGCGCAGAACGTTTGCGCGATAGACAGGATTTCGAAATGACGAATGTCGTGGTTGTGGGTTCGCAGTGGGGGGACGAGGGCAAGGGCAAGATTGTCGACTGGCTCTCCGAGCGGGCGGATATCGTCGTCCGGTTCCAGGGCGGCCACAACGCGGGCCATACGCTGGTGATCGACGGCGTCAGCTACAAGCTGTCGCTGCTGCCCTCGGGCGTCGTGCGCCCGGGCAAGAAGGCCGTGATCGGCAACGGCGTCGTCGTCGATCCTCATGCGCTGATCGCCGAAATCGGCCGGCTCAAGGCCCAGGGCGTCGAAGTGACCCCGGACAATCTGCGAATCGCCGAGAACGCCACGCTGATCCTGTCGCTGCACCGCGAGCTCGACGGTATGCGCGAGGATGCGGCGACCAATAGCGGCACGAAGATCGGCACCACCCGCCGTGGCATCGGCCCGGCCTATGAAGACAAGGTCGGCCGTCGCGCGATTCGCGTCATGGACCTCGCCGACCTCGATGCGCTGGAAGGCAAGGTCGAACGCATCCTGACCCACCACAATGCGCTTCGCCGCGGTTTCGGCGCGCCTGAAGTCGAGCACAAGACGATCATGGAGGAACTGACCTCGATCGCAGATCGCGTTCTGCCGTTCATGGATTCGGTCTGGGTTCTGCTCGACAAGGAGCGGCGCAAGGGCTCGCGCATCCTGTTCGAAGGAGCGCAGGGCTCGCTGCTCGACATCGACCACGGCACCTATCCCTTCGTCACCTCGTCGAACACCGTCGCCGGCCAGGCCGCCGCCGGTTCGGGCATGGGCCCGGGCGCGCTCGGCTATATCCTCGGAATCACCAAGGCCTATACGACCCGCGTCGGCGAAGGCCCGTTCCCGACCGAACTGACCGACGAAATCGGCCAGTTCCTCGGCGAGAAGGGCCATGAGTTCGGCACCGTCACCGGCCGCAAGCGCCGCTGCGGCTGGTTCGATGCCGCCCTGGTTCGCCAGTCGGTCGCGACCAACGGCATCACCGGCATCGCGCTCACCAAGCTCGACGTCCTCGATGGCCTCGACGAGCTGAAGATCTGCGTCGGCTATAAACTCGACGGCCAGGAAATCGACTATCTGCCCGCGGCCCAGGCGGCCCAGGCGCGCGTCGAGCCGATCTACATCACGCTCGAAGGCTGGAAGGAATCGACGGTCGGCGCCCGCAAATGGGCCGATCTCCCGGCGCAGGCGATCAAGTATGTTCGCCAGGTCGAGGAACTGATCGGCGCGCCGGTGGCGCTGCTTTCGACCAGCCCGGAGCGCGACGACACCATACTTGTGACTGATCCATTTGAAGACTAAGCTTGGATTTCGTTAAGCTTTTGCCAGCTGGCGCGCGCCGGCGACAACGAGAAAGTGCTGATGGCTGACTTCATAGCGGTTATCCGGCGTGCCGTGGACGGCCTGTCGAACAATACACCTGAGATGCGTGCCAAGGTCTATGACAAGGCACGCAGCGCCGTCCTGCGGCAGCTGGAAAACATGAATCCGCGCCCGCCGGAGCAGATGCTGCAGCGGCAGCTGGCCAAGCTGGACGCGGCCATCCTTGAGGTCGAGGCGGAACACGCCGAAGCCTTGCCGGACGAGGAAGCCGCCGCCACCTTCGAGGAGGCGATGGCGCCCGCGGCTGCCGAGGAAGAATGGCGCGAGGAACAGTCGCCGGTTTCGGAAGCGGTCGCCGAGGAGCCGCAGCCGGTTGCCGCAGCCGTGCCGGAGGCCGTGAGCCAGACGCCGGCCGACGAGGTGGAAGATCCCTGGGCCGAGCCGGCGGAGCCGGAATACCGGCCGCAGCCCGAACCCGAGCCCGAACCGGAGCCCCAGGCTGCGCCGGAAGACGTCTATGCGCAGGAGCCTGAGGCGGAGCCGGCCACAGCGCCCGAGCCGTTCGTCGAGCAACCCTTCCGCGAGGAAACGGTCCATTGGGCCGAGGAACCGGTCGAGACCGTGGCTGAACCGGCAGAGCCCGCAGCGCCCGCCTATGTCGACGTCGACCACTACGCCGCGCCCCAGGTAGAGCCGGAAGAAACCTATGCCGCACCCGTCGCGGACGAGGAGCCGGAAGAGCACCGCGAGAGCGTGAGGGCGGCCGAAGCCGAGGCGGAGATCGCCGAAGCCGAAACGACCGTGGCCGAACCGGCGCCGAGCGTCCCGGCCTATAACCGGCTGGTCGAAATGCCGCTCACCAGCGACGACGGCTGGATGCCGACGCGCGGGACCGATTTCGGCGCCCGCCCGTCCCCGGCTGCACCGCAGCAGCCGGAAGCCCCGGCGCAACCGGCCCAGACGCAGTCCTACGAATCCTGGGAAATTCCGGCCGAAACTCCGGGTTGGACAGCCGCCGCGGCCGCACCTGAGGCGGACACCTTGGCCTGGGCCGAGCCGGCTTCACCCGAAGTCCCCGCGACGTCCAAGCCCGCCGTTCCCGCTTCGCTGGACCTGCTCGACTGGGAAAGCTCAGCCTATGCCGCGCCCACCGCGGCTCCCACCGCGGCGCCCGTCGACAGCCATTCGCGCGACATGCCGGCTGCCGACGATTTTTCCGACTGGTTCGCCGAATACGACAAGCCGAAGACCGACGAAGCCGCAGCCGCCGCACCGGCGGTCGCCGAGCCGAGGAGCGTGCCGCCCGAGGCCGTGGCCGGCCCCGCCGCCCAGCCGGCGCGCGGTATCGAGGACGTCGACTCCTTCCTCGCCGAATCGCAGCAGCGCGCCTATCGCATCGAACCGAAGCAGGGCCGCAATTATGCTCCGATCGTGCTCGGTCTGCTGGGCATCGTGCTGCTCGCCGGCGGCGGCTATGCCGCCTGGACCTATCGCGACCAGGTCACGACCTTCGTCAGCGGCCTGACCGGTTCGTCTCCGTCCGCCGTCACCGAGCAGACCACGCCCGAGACGTCGCCGACGGCCGAAACCGCGACCAGCGATGCGACACCGGCTGCCGATACCAATGCGCCCGTCAACGGCACGCCGGACGATGGTTCGGTCACCGGGCAGAAGTTCACCCAGCGCCTCATGCCTGATGGCACCGAGGTCGACGAAGGGGCCGGCACCACGGCACCGGGCGGTCCCACGAGCGAGGGCAAGTCTGTCGCCGAACAGAACGTCGCCTCGACCGTCGATCCGACCGATCAGCCGGCGGTCGGCACCAATACCGGTCTGCCGCAGGCGGCGACTCCTGCCGGTACGACCCCGGCGGCGGCCACGCCTGCCGCGGGCGATACGGTCGCTGCGGCTGCCAATGGCGAACGGGTCTTCCTCTACGAGGAACGCCTTGGCCAGACGTCGCCGACGGCGGTGCCGGGCACGGTCGCCTGGACGGCGCTGCGCGAAACCGGCGAGGACGGCAAGCCCAATCCGGAAATCCAGGGCAAGATCACCATTCCGGACCGCGGCCTGACGGCGCTGATCACCATCAAGCGCAATTCCGACAGCTCGCTCCCGGCCAGCCACCTGATCGAGGTGGTGTTCTCCCTCCCGGCCGATTTCGAAGGCGGGGCGATCGACAAGCTGGAACGCATCGCCATGAAGCGGACCGAACAGGACCGCGGCGATCCGCTGGTCGCCGTCTCGGCCAAGGTCACCGACGATACCTATCTCGTGGCGCTGAACGATTTCGAAGACGTGATGAAGGCCAACCTCGACTTGCTGTCGACGCGCGGCTGGATCGACATGCCGATCAGCTATCGCAACGGTCGGCGCGCCCTGCTGACGCTCGACAAGGGCGCGGCGGGCAAGGCCGTATTCGACCAGGTCATCAAGGAATGGGCAGCGCTCGGCAAGCCGGGCAACTGACCCTTCGCCGCCAACGGCCCACCCATAAAAAACCCGGATCGCGAGACCCGGGTTTTTCTTTGTCGGCAACTGGATGCCGGATGATCGGCGGACAGCGTTTGGTCGTCGCGCTCAGGCCTCGACGACGCGAAGTGCCGAGGCGCGCTCGAGTGCTTCCTTCTGCACGGCTTCCTGCACCTTCTCGAAGGCGCGAACCTCGATCTGGCGGACGCGTTCGCGGCTGATGTCGAACTCGGCCGACAGCTCTTCGAGCGTCACCGGATCTTCGGCCAGGCGGCGTGCCTGGAAGATGCGGCGTTCGCGGTCGTTCAACACGCTCATCGCCTTGGCCAGCATGCGGCGGCGGGTCTCGAGCTCGTCCTGCTCGATCAGCACGGCTTCCTGGCTTTCGTGGTCGTCGACCAGCCAGTCCTGCCACTGACCGGATTCGCCTTCGGCGGCGCGGATCGGGGCGTTCAGCGAAGCGTCGCCGGAAAGGCGCCGGTTCATCGACACGACTTCCTCTTCCGAGACCTTCAGCTTGGTGGCGATCTCGGTGACCTGGTCGGGCTTGAGGTCGCCTTCCTCGATCGCCTGGATCTTGCCCTTGAGGCGACGCAGGTTGAAGAACAGCCGCTTCTGGTTCGCGGTCGTGCCCATCTTCACCAGCGACCACGAACGCAGGATATATTCCTGGATCGAGGCCTTGATCCACCACATGGCGTAGGTCGCCAGGCGGAAGCCGCGTTCCGGGTCGAATTTCTTGACCGCCTGCATCAGGCCGACATTGCCCTCGGACACGACTTCGCCGATCGGCAGGCCGTAGCCGCGATAACCCATGGCGATCTTGGCGACGAGTCGCAGGTGGCTGGTGACGAGCTTGTGGGCCGCGTCGCGGTCGCCATGTTCGGCGTAGCGCTTGGCGAGCATGTATTCCTGCTGCGGTTCCAGCATCGGAAACTTGCGGATTTCATCGAGATAACGATTGAGACCGGCCTCGCCGGCAGTAATGGAAGGCAAACTATTGCGGGCCATAGAGCACCCCCTTAAAAGTTTCGGCCCCCCAGTGGCGAGTGGGCAAGCCTGATTTCCGTGGATTTCCCAAAATCCCACAGAAACCCGGCTAACAGATAAGTGTGGCAAAACCCGGATACAAGGGCGCCTTCGCATCACGAGGCCGTGAGGAAGGGCGGAGGAGTTCCGGAAGGTGATCTCCTTGGGCCGGCCCGCTTCCGCGGCTGTAGAGCCGAGCCGGAGGCTGCGACCAAGCCGGTTCGCCAGCTCAGGCTCTTAGCAGTGGGCAGGCCGGTTTCGGCCTCGCCAGCCGCCGCTCGATCGCCGGGCTTCAGATCGATCGCAGCGCGTCGATGATTGCCTGCATGTCGGGGGGGATCGGCGCGGTGAAATGCATGGTCTCTCCGGTGGCCGGATGCTCGAAGGCGAGCAGGTAGGCGTGCAGGGCCTGGCGCGGGAAGTTCTTCACCGTCGTCTGGGCGGGTTCGGGCAGAAGGTTGGCCTTGGTCTTGAAGGCCGCGCCATAGTCCTGGTCGCCGATCAGCGGGTGGCCGATATGGGCCATGTGCACGCGGATCTGGTGGGTGCGGCCGGTTTCCAGGCGGCACTCGACCAGCGAGGCGATGCAGGTCGCATCCGGCTTCTCGCCATAGCGTTCGAGCACCTGGTAGTGCGTGATCGCCTCGCGGGCGTCGTCGGTGTCTTCCTTCTTCACCGTGCGCTTGGTGCGGTCGCCGGCACGGCCGAGCGGTGCGTCGATCGTGCCGGTGAGGCCACGGGGCCTGCCCCAGACGATTGCCTGGTACGCGCGCTCCAGCGGTCCGGTGCGGCCGTGGTCGGCGAACTGGTCGGCGAGATGGCGATGGGCGAGGTCGTTCTTGGCGACCACCATGACGCCGGAGGTGTCTTTGTCGAGCCGGTGCACGATGCCCGGGCGCTTGACGCCGCCAATGCCCGACAGGCTGTCGCCGCAATGGTGGATCAGCGCATTGACCAGCGTGCCGGTCCAGTTGCCGGCGCCCGGATGGACGACGAGGCCGGGCGGCTTGGCGATGACGATCAGGTCCGAATCCTCGTAGAGCACCTCCAGCGGGATGTCTTCGCCCTTCGGCTCGGGATCCTCCGGCTCGGGCAGGACGATCGATAGGCGGTCGCCGGGGCGCACCTTGCGCTTCGGCTCGGTGATGGCCACGTCGTTGATGGTGACGGCACCCTGCTCGATCAGCGCCTTGACGCGGTTGCGCGAGAATTCGCCCTCGAGCGCTGCCGCCAGCCAGGCGTCGAGCCGTCCTTCCGCGTCATCTGCGGCAATCAGGTCTTTTCTTGGCCTCTCGGCTTCGTTAAAGGGGTCAGTCATTCTGTCATCCCGCGTGTAGAACCACCGGTATTGCGGCCCATAGGTTTCGTTGCCACTTGGCACAGACTTAGGCCCTCGACAATCGTCCGCCATGTTTCATGGCTGTTTTTCCCTGAACAATGGTTCGCATCGGGGAAGAAGACCAGAACTTGCGGACTTCAGGAACAGAGACGACCGCCATGGCCCATGTCGACCCCGACGAACAGGAAGAAAAGCCGCTCGATCCGGCGATGGAGAATGTCCGTCGCAAGATGGTGAAGCTGCAACTGGTGTCCGGCGGCATCATGCTTCTGATGTTCATGGCCGTGCTGGCCGCGATCGTCTACAAGGTGACCCGGCCGGACGGCAGCGAGAAGCCGGTGGCTTCCTCCGGCCTCGCCATCCCCGCGGACCAGCCGCTCAACCTTAAGGCCAACCTGCCGGCCGGCTTCACGGTGGTCTCGACCGACCTGTCGAACAACCAGATCCTCTTCTACGGCACGACGGCCGACGGGGCCCGCAAGGCGCTGGTTTATGATCTTTCGGTCGGGCGCATCATCGCCGACGTCGCTGTCTCCGGCAACTGAGCGTATTGCCACGATGGGTGAGCGCCGTCTGATCGTCATCGAGGACCCGGCCGATCCGCGGATCGCCGAATTCTCGCAGATCCGCGAACGGGACCTCACCGGTCGCGGCGGCCGGTTCATCGCCGAAGGGACGGTGGTCCTCAGGATGCTCGCGGCCGCGCATGCGGCCGGACGGGGTATCCGGGCGGAAAAGCTGCTGCTGCTGCGCAACCGGGTCGAGGGCGTCGCCGATCTGCTCGCGGCCTTTCCCGAGGATGTGCCGGTCCATGTGGCCGAAGCGCCGGTGCTCGATGCCATTGCCGGCTTTCATCTCCATCGCGGCGTGCTGGCGGTCGGCCGGCGCGACGGCACGGCGGAAACGGCAGATCTGATCGCGAACCTGCCTCAGGATGCGCTGGTGCTGGTCGGTTGCGGCATTTCCAATCACGACAATATCGGCGCGCTGTTTCGCAATGCCGCGGGCTTTGGCGCGGACGCCGTTCTGCTCGACGAGACCTGCTGCGATCCGCTCTACCGCAAGGCACTGCGCGTCTCGGTCGGCTCGGTGCTGACCATGCCCTATGCTCGAAGCGGCTCCAGCGAGGCGCTGCTCGGCGCTCTTGCGGAGGCGGGATTTGCCATCTGGGCGCTGTCGCCCTCGGGGGAGGTCGAGATCGGCGAGATCGCGCCGGCGAAGCGCATGGCGCTGGTCATGGGCACGGAAGGCGAGGGGTTGCCCAGGGCCATCCTCGAGCGGTTCCATACGGCGCGGATCGCCCAGATGCCCGGGCTCGACAGCCTGAATGTCGGGACGGCCAGCGGCATCGCCCTCTACAGCCTGGCGAAGTCGATGGGGCGCCTGCGGAGTTAGGCGGCGGGACTTGCGGCGCCGGGCAGGCTTCGGCCGGGCCTGTCGCTCTATTCGGCGAGCGGCCCCTGCGGCGCGGCAGAACCGGCCAGAGAAGGATCGATCGCCAGCACGCGTTCGGCCAAGGTCAGCCCCTTGCCCGGTCCCTTTGCCGACTTGGCGCGCAGCAGGTCCGGGATCGGCGACTTCTCACCCTCGCGGGCGGCGGTCAGCACGATCATCTTGGCGGCGATGTCGGCGATTTCCTCGCGCAGCGCCTTGTCGTTGGTTGCGGTCTTCGCCTTGAGCAGCCGCTCGGTCAGGGCTGTGTGGCGGTGGCGCAGCTCGTCCTCCAGGTCCGCGGTGCCGGCAACGGCTCCGATGGCCGCTGCCGCGGCGGCGGGTTCGTCGCCAACGATGGCGATCCCCTTGAAATCAGGCACCGGAAGATTGGCCGCGCGCAGCGATTTCATGGCGGCGCGCACCTGGCTGTTGGCGGATTTCACCCCCTGCTTGAGGCGTGCGATTTCCTTGGCGCGCCGCTCGAGCAGGGCATCCTTGTCGACATTGTCGGCCATTTCGCGGGCGAGGCGGTCATCGAGCCTGAGCAGCTTGTGTTCCTCCTGGGCCAGCCGGATTTCGGCGTCCTTGGCCCGCTTGGTCAGGAGCTTGGTCTCGCGGCGCAGTTCCTCGCGCTCGTCGCGCAGGGCCTGGACCCTCATCTTGAGGTTCTCGATCTCGGTCTCGCGCGTCGTGCGCTCGATCTTCAGGTTGTCGACATCGGCCATGATGCGCTCGATGCGCCGGCCGAGGGTGGTGATCTCGAGATCCTTGGCCGCGGCAGATTCTTCGGTGCGGCGCAGCGCTTCCTTGAGGTTGTCGGCCTCGACCTCGGCGCGCCGCAGCTTCGAGCGGAAGTCGGCGGCCTCGACGCTCATGTCGTGGATCTGCGCGCGAAGGTCTTGGTTGTCGGCGACCAGGTGGCTCGCTTCCCTGGAAAGCGTGTCGTTGGCCAGCTTGAGCGCGATGGACGCTTCCCGCTCGCGCAGCAGTTCCTGGGCGGTCCTGGCGTTCTCGGCGGCATAGACGGCCCGCACCATGTCCTTCTGCGCGCGGATTTCCTGCGGGCTGAGCGGCATCGTGGCCTTCAGCCGGTTCTCCGTGTAGAGCACGATGCGCTTGTGGATGGCCGGTGCGACCAGCATCACGATCAGCGCGGCGGCGAGAAAACCCAATCCAAAAAGCAGGGCGTATTCGATCACGGGCGAGCCACTTTGAGTTTATTCGAACGTCCGCAATCAATAAACACGCGCCGCCTGTCAGGACAAGCGGCGCAGGCCGAGGCGGATCATGAATCTTTGCAGGGAGGAGAAGAGCGGCGCGAGCTTGCGCGGACCCTGCGCGGTGTGTCTCAGAAGGGATTCCAGGTCGGTGCGCGGGTCAGCTTCAGGTAGCCGACATTGACGCCGAGACGGGCGCCGAGGCCGGTGCGGATCGGCACGAGCACGACGTCGCGGCTCTTCAGCACGGTCATGCCGACGCCGGCAACCACATAGGCAGAGCCGCTGACGCCGCCATAGCGGGCGAAGAGGCCGTCGACCGAGGGCAGGTCGTAGACCAGCATCATCACGCGCGTGCCGTTGCCGCCGTAGTCGATGCCGAGCGAAGGGCCCTGCCAGAAGACGTCGTGCTGCCCGGCATTCTTGGTGTTGAGCTGGCCTTCGCCATAGGTGAGGCCGGCAACGAAGGCGCCGGAGCCTTCCTGGCCGAGAATATAGCCGTTCGGCAGCCCGTGCTGCTGGAAGGCCTGTTCGATGACCTTGGCCAGCGCACCGCTGGTGGAGCCGAAGAAGCCGTGGCCGGCATCGACGATTTCCTGGATACTGTACTCGCCTTCGGCTCTCGCTTCCTCCGGCGCCAGAACGAAGCCGGCAACAGAGAGAATCATGGCCACCAGAAACATCCGGAGGGCGGCGAAATCGCGGGTCGTCACAAGGCGCATGGGGTCTCCTCCATCCGTAATCGGCGCATTTGGTGTGTCCAATGCGGGTAAAGCTATTTAGCGAGCATCCTATTAATAATCGGTTTACCAAATATGGTGTCATTATGGCCGAAAGGAATCCGACCACACCGGGCGCCCTATTATGCGCATCCGGCCCTTCCGTGGGGATCGATCTTCAGGAGCGACCGATGTCGAAAAATCCGAACCTGACCCTAGCCGGTCCCGACCTCGCTGCTCTGCTGTGCAGCCGCGTCTGCCATGACGTGATCTCGCCCGTGGGCGCGATCAACAACGGCCTCGAACTGCTCGACGAGGGCGGTGCCGATGCCGATGCGATGGACCTGATCCGCACCAGCGCGCTCAACGCGTCGGTCCGCCTCAAGTTCGCCCGGCTCGCATTCGGCGCCTCGGGCTCGGTCGGCGCCTCGATCGACACCGGCGAGGCCGAGAAGGCCGCCAAGGATTTCGCCGCGGCGGAAAAGAAGACCGAGGTCAGCTGGACCGGCCCGCGCGCGATCATCGCCAAGAACCGCGTCAAGCTGCTGCTCAACCTCTTCCTCGTCGCCTATGGCGCAATCCCGCGTGGCGGCCAGATCGACATCACGCTGGAAAACCCGGAATACGAGGCGAAGTTCAAGCTGACCGCCAAGGGCCGGATGATGCGCGTGCCGCCGAAATTCGCCGAGATCTGCAGCGGCACCATCGAGGAGGCGATCGACGCCCACTCGATCCAGCCCTACTACACGGTGCTGCTCGCCGACGAATGCGGCATGGAACTGAAGTATTTCGCCACCGAGGACGAAATCGTCTTCACTGCGGAAACCGTGGCCGCGGCCTGACCGGTTCGACCCTCCACCGCCATTGCAAGCCCTTGAAGAAGCACGCCACCTCGGCGTGCTTCCCGTTTTGCGTGCACGGCGGGCTGGAGAGCGGTAACGTTTCATTAGTCGAAAGCGCTTATTGTCGCAGTCAGGTTCCGCCTTTCCCATGACGGGAGGGGTCGCGACATGGGAGTTCACGATGCAGCGTTTGATGATTGCGGACAGTTCTGACGTGGTCCGCAAGGTCGGCAAGAAGATCCTGTCGGAGATCGGCTTTCTCGTGCTCGAGGCCGGTACCGCACGCGAGGCGCTGACGCGCAGCGAAACGGAGCTGCCGAACATCATCATCGTCGATGCGGGCCTGGACGGCGCGCTGGACCTCATCGCCAATATCCGCGCACTGCCGGACGGCAAGAGCGTGCTGATCTATTACTGCGTGGTCGAAGCCGACCTGAAAACGATGATGGCGGGCAAGCGCGCCGGCGCCAACGACTTCCTGCTGAAGCCGTTCGACCGCAAGATCCTCACCCAGATGTTCACCGACAAGGCGATCGCCGCCTGACATCTTCTCCCATTCGGCACTGAACTCCACGCCCCGCACGTTCGGGGCGTTTTTCGTCTTGCGTGGCCGTATGTCGACCAGGTGCGGGGCGGGGGAGGGCTGAGGCCGGAAAACAAAAAACCTGCCCGGGTGAGGGGCAGGTCGAATGCAGCGCGGGGGATGCGCTAAAGCGGGTCTCAGGCGGTTTCCATGTATTCGGCGCCATCCGGCTCGCGCAGCACATAGCCGCGGCCCCAGACGGTTTCGATGTAGTTGGCGCCGCCTGCGGCATTGGCGAGCTTCTTGCGCAGCTTGCAGATGAAGACGTCGATGATCTTGAGTTCCGGTTCGTCCATGCCGCCATAGAGGTGGTTGAGGAACATTTCCTTCGTCAGCGTGGTACCCTTGCGGAGCGAAAGCAGCTCCAGCATCTGGTATTCCTTGCCGGTCAGGTGAACGCGCTGGCCGCCGACTTCGACCGTCTTGGCGTCGAGGTTCACGATCAGTTCGCCGGTGGTGATGATCGACTGGGCATGGCCCTTGGAACGGCGGACGATGGCATGAATGCGCGCGACCAGTTCGTCCTTGTGGAACGGCTTGGTCATGTAATCGTCGGCGCCGAAGCCGAGACCGCGGACCTTGTCCTCGATACCGGCCATGCCGGAGAGGATGAGGATCGGCGTCTTGACCTTCGAAAGCCGCAGCGTGCGCAGCACTTCGTAGCCGGACATGTCCGGGAGATTGAGGTCGAGCAGAATGATATCGTAGTCGTAGAGCTTTCCGAGATCCACGCCTTCCTCGCCCAGGTCGGTCGTGTAGACGTTGAAACTCTCCGATTTGAGCATCAGTTCGATGCTCTGCGCCGTGGCGCTATCGTCTTCAATGAGTAGAACCCGCATAATTATCCCCTTTACCGCCGCCGAAAGGTCGTACTTGGCCCCCTACGCGATACGGATCCAGTCGTTGCCTGATTTGAAGGCTGCCACCAAATGGTTAACAAATTCTGATTCCTTCTGGCAAGGTGTATCGAATTTATTAAACAAAGATACCAGTCTCCTGATTTTTCATCTGTTTCCGGCATCGCCACAATTGAATCAGAAGATGAGATTTTCCCACTAACCGATTCATTTGACTCATCATTGTCATGGGCTTTTTAAGGCCCTGGCATTTACTGACCCTTAAATGATCTCACCTATCATTAACGATGCCCGTAAACGAAAGGTTACCAAGGGTAGCTTTTTGTTAACGCCGCCGCTTTTTTTCGAGAATGATTCGTCGGGAAGAGCGGCTTGGCATTTTGTCAGTAAGTGTGGCGGGGGGTCTCGCATCACGGGAGTATTGCGTATGAAGTCGCGTGAGAGCCTAGTGCGCCTGAAAGGATTTCAGGTCACAGAAAAACGTCGGCAATTGCAGCAGTTGCAGTCAATGATGTCGGAATTCGAGCGGATGGCGAAGGAGCTGGAAAACCAGATCGCCATCGAGGAGAAGAAGTCCGGGATCACTGATCCGAACCATTTCGCCTATCCAACCTTTGCCAAGGCGGCCCGGCAGCGGGCCGACAATCTCCAGGTTTCGATTCGCGAACTGAAGGTTCAGCAGGAAGCGGCCGAGCTTTTGCTTGAGGAAGCCGAGGCCGAACATGCCAAGGCCGCGGCGCTCGAAGAGCGCGACGGCCAGATGCGCATCCGGGCCTAGGCTCCGGAGCGTTCTCGACAAGGCGCGGCCGGTGGCGGTGCGGAGAGATCCGCGACCGCCGTCGAGCCGTTCGTCGAAACTTGTCCGGGCGGCGAACCGCCGGCCGGACAGAATCAGAACTTGATGACGTCGGCCCAGTCGGGGTGACGCTGCGCCTGGGCGCGGAAAAACGGGCAGAGCGGGATGATCTTCCAGCCGCCGCTGCGGGCCTGCTCGATCGCAAACAGCGCGAGCGCCTGTCCGGCGCCCTTGCCACGCATGCTTTCCGGCACTTCGGTATGATCGACGATGATCAGGCTCGGCGAGGCTCGGGAATAGGTCATCACCGCCGGCGTCTCTCCCTCGACGAACCGTCCGACATAACGGCCGCCCGAGCCGGCTTCCTCACTTGCAATATCCATGGGTGCCCTTTCGCAATCGAGATTCCGACGGCTTAACATCGCCTGCTTTTCACGGCAATGATGGCTAGGCGTGCGGCCGACCGGCCGTCCGCGATTCGAGCGGGGGCGTGTGGATGATCTGGGTGAAGGCGGCGATGCTGGTGCTGGCCCCGATGTTCCTGGCGCTTGGCCTCGTGCTGCCCCTGGTCCGCTTCGAAAAGCTCTACTTCTTTGCCGAGAACCCGTCGCTGGTGGAGATCGTCGCCGCGCTGTGGCGGGACGGCAATGCCGGGCTTGCCGTGCTGGTCGGGCTGCTGTCGATCGCCTTTCCGGCAATCAAGCTGGTCGGCCTCGGGGCGGAGGCCTTCACGGCCTCAAGCTCCGGCGCGCGCAGCGGACTGCTACATGCGCTCGTTCCGTTCCTGTCGAAATGGTCGATGATGGACGTGCTTCTGGTTGCGATCGTCATCTTCGCGGCCAAGTCCAGCGGCCTTGCCGAGGCCTTCACGCAGCCGGGATTGTGGTTCTACGCGGCGTCGTCGGTGCTGGCCGGTGTGCTGCACCATCTTTTGCAGAGGCAGGGGCGGGCGGAATAGACAAAGTGCGCACAAGGAGGTTATCCTGCGCGCACGATGAAACGATCGGAGATGCGGGCGGCGAGGGCCTGCCCGGTTGTCTCGTCAATGGCGATATTGCTGGATGCGCGTGGTGCGCAGGCCCGGCAGGCCGTGGTCGTTGATGGAGGACTGCCAGGAGAGGAATTCCTCGACCGTCAGGGTGTAGCGCTCGCAGGCTTCTTCCAGGCTCAACAGGCCGCCGCGCACCGCGGCGACAACCTCGGCCTTCCGGCGGATCACCCAGCGGCGCGTATTGGCCGGCGGCAGATCGGCGATGGTAAGCGGGCTGCCATCGGGGCCGATGACATATTTCACTCGGGGGCGGATCATTTCGGTCATTGGACTCTCTATACATACTCAAGACCACACGAGCGCATCGTAGCTGCCCACCTTTAAAATTTGCCTAAGCGCCTTGTAAGCATTTGATAATAATTTTCACGACTTGCGGCGGGGATCGAACAGCCGTGGCGGTGCCTTGCCTGCCGTTGCGTAAACTTGCGGCATCTGCATAGGAGTTATGCTGATTTAGAAATTTTCCAGATTTAAAAATGTAGTAGAAGCTTCGAACAATGACGGGGCGCATGGTTTCCATGCACCGCCGTGAACTCGGGCATGCGAATATTCCCTCCCCGAGCCAGAACCGAAAGACCGGCGCCAGCTCCGTTCTCTACCGTTCCAGATATATTCGTTCGATAGTTACTCTCACAGGTGCGGCCAGATAGCTTCGGTCGAAAGGAGCGCAATGTTCAGGGTGTCTGAGTCAATCTGCCGCGAAGAAGAAGGCAAAGGCGTTTCGGCGATCCCCGTCGACGACGCGGGACTTTGCCCTCTGGGCCGGCAGTTTGCAGCCCTCGGTCGGCGCTACGGTTTCGACTATTTCCTCGTCAGCACCTTTCCCAAGGCCGACAAGCCCGAATTCTCGGCGAACATCCTGTTCTGCAACTGGCCGCACGAGCTCAAGGCGCGCTATCGCACGGAAGACCAGTTTGCCGCGAGCCGGCTGGTGGCGCGGCTTAAGCAGAGCATCCTGCCGTTCCAGTCCGACGAATGCGTCTTCACCGACGGCAAGGACAAGGACGCCGAGGGTGGCATCGCAGGTGCCTTCCGCGACTTCGGCATTGGCGCCAGCCTTGCCTTCGCCATCCATGATTCCGAGCTTGCCCATTATCTCTTCGTCTTTTCCGGCGAGCGGGCCGAGCTCGATCGCCAGGAGATCGCGAGTTTTTATTTCGAAAGCCTCGAACTGCTGGACGGCTGTTCCAGCCGGATCGCCCAGAAAGACGGTCCGCGCGAGAAGCTGTCGGCCCGGGAAATCGAGTGCCTGCGCTGGTCGGCCGCCGGCAAGAGCAGCGACGAGATCGCCATCATCCTGTCGATCTCGAGCCACACCGTCGTCAGCTATCTGAAGAGCGCCATGCGCAAGCTGGACTCGGTCAACCGCATGCAGGCGGTCGCCCGGGCCTGCCGCTTCCGGCTGCTCTGATCCGGCCGGGTCGCCGCGCTCTCTGTGGTGCGGCCTTCCGCCGCGTCGCTAAAGCATGAATGCCGAAATCTCCGTGTGACCGTAGCCGAACAGAAGCTGAGCGCTTCCGGTATGGCGAAGCGTCAGTATGTCGCCCTCAGAAAGCGCGGCGATCGCGCTCGACGACTGCGTGCCGACCGTACCGGCCACCGCGACGAGATCGTTTGTTCCGTTTCTACGAAGCGTCGCTCCATGGCCCGATGACGTCTGCGCCTCGACGTTGAGCGTCAGCAGGTAGGTCCCGTCCGCCGGAACCACCAGCTCGCACCCCTGGCCGGACGCCACGACCGCGCTCAGGGCAAATCCTCCCGCCACCAGATGAAGATCGTCGAAGCCCGTTGCCATCCCGGCGGTGGGAGAGAGGCTGCCCGCCGTGCGCGAGGCGCGGACGAGCGGTCGCTGACCGGTGCGCACTACGCCCTGCGGCGAAATCGTCAGCGCCGTGGTCCAGGCCGCGCCGTCGCCGCTGACCTTGATGGCAAACCGGTCGTCGCCGGCAAGCCCCAGTTCCGCCTTGCCCTGCCAGCCGGACTGGAACAGCAGCGACGCCGTGTCGGCACCCGAGGCCTTGTTGATCTTGAGGCGGTGATCGCCGCCGGCATGGGTGAGAAGGGTGGCCGGCGCCGATACGGCAAGCCTGTTGGTCGCATCGGGCGTGGCGCCGATCCCGAGGGCGGAGACCTGGGGCGAAGCGGGCAGGGGGATGTCGCCCCAGTCCGTTCCGGTGAAGAGCTTCAGCCGTTCCTCGGCGCGATCGAAGGCGCGCCAGCCGAGAACCGGTGCGATGAAGATCCAGGCTTCGTCCTGACGAAAGGCGAGGCGGCCCGATCGGCCCGCCCAGGCATCCGTCGCGCCCGGCAGGACCCAGAAACATTCGCCCTCGATCGGTTCGGCGGGCGGGGTGGCCAGACTCGCGGCGATCACCAGCTGCACCGTGGCGTCCAGCACCTGCAGGGCTTCGTTGTGGGTGACATGCTTCTGCGCCTGGGCCGGCTTGATATATGGCAGGGCAAGATTGACCGTTGTATCCGACATGACTGCATTCTCCGCTGCGATCGGTTCGATACGCCAATCCTGCAACGGTTTGCGGTCGCGGGGACGAATGGCGGCTGTGCCCATTGAAACGGCTGGCGTTTCCCGTGCGGACTTCCCCGTTTTCCGCGCTGCCGGAAAGTGGTCGGGGATTTGTAAATCGCCGGTTCAGGCCGAGTGCAGGATGTTCTCAGCCCTCCCGCCGGCAGGTCGGCGGCGGATTCAGCAAAGTATCCTGTCGCTTTGTGATTGGCCTGTCGGCGATTTCGTGGCTATGTTAGCAAAGATGCGGCAATTCCCCCGGTGCGGCCCCCTTGCGAGCAATGGCGGCCTGATACTTTCGGCGGAAATCGGCCGTGATCGCGGCCGAATGCGGCTAAATCCCGACAGTGAAAAACACGGCGCTACCTAAATTTTCGGCATTTTGTGCCGCTTTTTTGGCGGTCTAGCCATTTTTAGCACCAAACTGTGGTCAATTGACGGTAAAATGCGCGCTGCCTAGTTTTTGGACTTCACATTTTTGCCGAAAACGCTATCAAATCCGAGCATGTTAAGAACCCCGCTAGGGGACAACATAAAAAGGGGCGCTCCAAAAATTTGCGTCCGGGGGATTGGTAATGGAGTATTTCATCCAGCAGCTCATCAACGGGCTGACTCTTGGATCCATCTATGGCCTGGTGGCAATCGGCTATACGATGGTTTACGGCATCATCGGCATGATCAACTTCGCCCATGGCGATATCTTCATGCTCGGCGGCTTCGCCGCACTTATCGTCTACCTCATCCTGACATCGTTCTTCGCCGGCATTCCGGTGGCGCTTGCGCTGCTGATCATGCTGGTCATCGCGATGTTGATGACCGGTCTGTGGAACTGGACGATCGAACGGGTCGCCTATCGGCCGCTGCGCGGATCCTTCCGCCTGGCCCCGCTGATTACGGCGATCGGCATGTCGATCGCGCTGTCCAACTTCATCCAGGTCACCCAGGGTCCGCGCAACAAGCCGATCCCGGCGCTGGTCAATGACGTGTTCCACATCGGCGCAATCACGATTTCGCTGAAGCAGCTGCTCATCGTCGCCATCACCTCGGTGCTGCTCGCCGCCTTCTGGTACATCGTCAACAAGACGCCGCTCGGCCGCGCCCAGCGCGCCACCGAGCAGGACCGCAAGATGGCGGCCCTTCTCGGCGTCGACGTCGACAAGACCATTTCCATCACCTTCGTGATGGGGGCGGCGCTCGCTGCGGTCGCCGGCACCATGTACCTGATGTATTACGGTGTGGCTTCGTTCAACGACGGCTTCATTCCGGGCGTCAAGGCGTTCACCGCTGCGGTTCTCGGCGGCATCGGATCGCTTCCCGGCGCCGTGCTCGGCGGTCTGTTGATCGGTCTCATCGAGTCGCTCTGGTCGGCCTATTTCAGCATCGCCTACAAGGATGTCGCGACCTTCGGTCTGCTGGCATTCGTGCTGATCTTCAAGCCCACCGGTATCCTCGGGCGGCCGGAAGTCGAGAAGGTCTGATCCAATGGCAAATCCTGCAAACGTGACCGGCACGTCTCAATCCGGTACCCTTGCGCGTGCGCTCAAGGAAGGCCTCTTCGCGGGTGTGCTCGCGCTCGGCCTGTTCGTCCTCTATGTCGGCATCAAGACCGACCAGGACATCAACAACGCGCCTATCTGGTATCCGCGCTGGGGTCTGCTGGCGATCTTCGTCGCCATCGCCGCCGTCGGCCGCTTCCTGATCGTCGGCTTCGTCCATCCGTGGAACCGCGCCCGCAAGGAGCGCCTCTCGGAAATGCCGGTGCACGAGATCGAGTCCAAACCCTCGTTCTTCCACCAGCACTTCCTGAAGATCGCGCTTGTGGCGCTGCTGCTCTACCCACCGGTCGTCATCTGGCTGACGGGCATCCAGGGCGCGCTGAAGTTCGTCGACAATTTCGGCATCCAGATCCTGATCTACGTGATGCTGGCCTGGGGCCTCAACATCGTCGTCGGCCTCGCCGGTCTGCTCGACCTCGGCTATGTCGCCTTCTACGCGGTCGGCGCCTATTCCTACGCGCTGATGTCCCAGCATTTCGGCCTGTCCTTCTGGATACTGCTGCCGCTGTCGGGCATTCTCGCCGCCTTCTGGGGTATCATCCTCGGCTTCCCGGTGCTCAGGCTTCGCGGCGACTA
Organism: Rhizobium sp. Q54; assembly: GCA_943370615.1. Lineage (GTDB taxonomy): Bacteria > Pseudomonadota > Alphaproteobacteria > Rhizobiales > Rhizobiaceae > Allorhizobium. Next base: position 36,533 of record CALRRQ020000008.1, on the reverse strand, counting down.
TCTCGCCATCGTGACGCTTGCCTTCGGTGAAATCATCCGCCTCGTGCTGATCAACTGGACGGACGTCACCAAGGGCACCTTCGGCATTTCGGGCATTCCGAAAGCCACGCTGTTCGGCATCAAGTTCGATGCCTCGCCGACCGGCTTCGCCAAGCTCTTCGACCTGCCGATGTCGTCCGCCTACTACAAGATCTTCCTCTTCTATCTCATCCTCGCCCTCTGCATGCTGACGGCCTACGTCACGATCCGGCTTCGCCGCATGCCGATCGGCCGCGCCTGGGAAGCCCTGCGCGAAGACGAGATCGCCTGCCGCTCGCTCGGCATCAACACGGTCACGACCAAGCTGACGGCCTTTGCCATCGGCGCGATGTTCGGCGGTTTCGCCGGCTCCTTCTTCGCCGCCCGCCAGGGTTTCGTCTCTCCGGAAAGCTTCGTCTTCCTGGAATCGGCCGTCATCCTCGCCATTGTCGTCCTTGGCGGCATGGGTTCGCTCACAGGTATCGCGATCGCCGCCATCGTCATGGTCGGCGGCACGGAGATGCTGCGCGAAATGGAGTTCCTGAAGCATGTCTTCGGGCCTGACTTCACGCCGGAACTCTACCGCATGCTGCTCTTCGGCCTGGCCATGATCGTGGTCATGCTGTTCAAGCCGCGCGGCTTCGTCGGCTCGCGTCAACCGACAGCCTTCCTCAAGGAGAGCAAGGCCGTCTCGGGAAGCTTTACCAAGGAAGGTCACGGCTGATGACTTCCGGAACGAACACGATGACCAACGACACCCTACTCAAGGTCGAACACCTCTCGATGAAGTTCGGCGGCCTGATGGCCATCAACGACTTCTCCTTCGAAGCCAAGCGCGGTGAGATCACCGCGCTGATTGGACCGAACGGCGCCGGCAAGACGACGGTGTTCAACTGCATCACCGGCTTCTACAAGCCGACGATGGGGATGATCACGCTGCGCCAGAAGGCGGGGCCCGAGTTTCTGCTCGAGCGTCTGCCAGACTTCGAGATCACCAAGAAGGCGAAGGTCGCCCGTACCTTCCAGAACATCCGACTGTTTTCCGGCCTGACCGTTCTCGAAAACCTTCTGGTCGCCCAGCACAACGCCCTGATGCGGGCGTCGGGCTATACCGTTCTCGGCCTGCTCGGCCTTCCTGCCTACAAGCGGGCGGCCGAGGCTGCGGTCGAGAAGGCCAAGTACTGGCTCGAGAAGGCCGACCTGATGGAACGTGCCGACGACCCGGCCGGCGATCTACCCTACGGTGCCCAGCGCCGTCTGGAAATCGCCCGCGCCATGTGCACGGAACCCGAACTGCTCTGCCTCGACGAACCGGCCGCCGGTCTCAATCCGAAGGAATCGCTGACGCTCAACGCGCTCCTGCGCAGCATCCGCGACGAAGGCACCTCGGTGCTGCTGATCGAGCACGACATGTCGGTGGTCATGGAAATCTCCGACCACGTCGTGGTGCTCGAATACGGGCAGAAGATCTCCGACGGCACGCCGGATCATGTGAAGAACGACCCGAAGGTCATCGCGGCCTATCTGGGTGTCGAGGATGAAGAATTGGATGAAGCGATCTCAGAGGTCGAAGCCGTTGCGGGAGGGCAGGTCTGATGTCTGTTGAACCGCTTCTCAAAGTACAGGGCGTCGAGACCTATTACGGCAATATCCGCGCACTCAGCGGAGTGGACGTCGAAGTCCGCCAGGGCGAAATCGTCAGCCTGATCGGCGCTAACGGCGCCGGCAAGTCGACGCTGATGATGACCATCTGCGGCAGCCCGCAGGCACGCACCGGCACGATCACCTTCGACGGGACGGACATCACCAAGATGCCGACCCATCTGATCGCCCGCCGCCGCATCGCCCAGTCGCCGGAAGGCCGTCGCATCTTTCCGCGCATGACCGTGCTGGAAAACCTGCAGATGGGCGCGGGCCTCGACAATCTGAAGCACTTCAACGAGGACGTGGAGAAGATCTTCGCGCTGTTTCCCCGTCTGAAGGAGCGCCAGAGCCAGCGCGGCGGTACGCTTTCGGGCGGCGAACAGCAGATGCTGTCGATCGGCCGCGCGCTGATGGCCCGTCCGAAGCTGCTTCTGCTCGACGAGCCGTCGCTCGGTCTGGCGCCGCTGATCGTCAAGGGCATCTTCGAGGCGATCAAGAAGCTCAACAAAGAAGAGGGACTGACCGTCTTCCTCGTCGAGCAGAACGCCTTCGCGGCATTGAAGCTCTCCGACCGTGCCTATGTCATGGTCAACGGCAAGGTCACCATGAGCGGAACCGGCAAGGAACTGCTCGCCGATCCGCAGGTCCGGGCAGCCTATCTCGAAGGCGGCCACCACTGAGCGGGCAGGGAGTATAGAATATGCAAGGCTTGTTTTTCGAAAGCGATACCGGCGTCCGCTACGTTTTGCGCGTCCTGGTTCTTCTCCTTGGCTTCTGGACCGCATGGCGGGCCGGCAAGGCGACGGCCGAGGGCTGGCAAGGCTATTCGACGGTGGTGGTCTATACCCTGCTGCTCGGCGTCGTGATGCGCTTCCTGCATTACGCGCTGTTCCAGGGGCCCATGCTCAGCCCGATGCTTTACGGCATTGACGTGTTGATTTTGCTTGTGTTTTCCACGGCCGGCTTCCGGACGCGGCGGACCACGCAGATGGCCGATAACTACTATTGGCTTTATGAGAAGACCTCGGCCTTCTCTTGGAAGAAGAAAGATTGACAGCCGCGTTTTTCTTGTCTCACATGGGTGGCAAGAGCGTGAGCTTTCATAAGAGTGGAACAGCTTTTCCGGCGCAGTCATGGTGGGTATTGCGCAGGGTCTCGAAACCTAACCCGCCTAAAAAATTGGGAGTAACAAAATGAAGAAGTCTCTTCTTTCGGCCGTGGCGCTGACGGCAATGGTTGCCTTCAGCGGTACCGCCTGGGCTGACCTGCTGGTCGGCGTCGGCGGCCCGATGACCGGTCCGAACGCCGCTTTCGGCGCACAGCTCCAGAAGGGTGCTGAACAGGCTGCTGCAGACATCAACGCAGCTGGCGGCATCAACGGCGAACAGGTCAAGATCGTTCTCGGCGACGACGTTTCCGACGCCAAGCAGGGCGTATCGGTTGCCAACAAGTTCGCAGCTGACGGCGTCAAGTTCGTTGTCGGTCACTTCAACTCGGGCGTTTCGATCCCGGCTTCGGAAGTCTACGCCGAAAACGGCATCCTCGAAGTCACCCCGGCTGCAACCAACCCGGTCTTCACCGAGCGCGGCATGTGGAACACCTTCCGCGTCTGCGGCCGTGACGACCAGCAGGGCGCGGTTGCCGGCAAGTACATCGCCGACAACTTCAAGGACGGCAAGGTTGCCGTCGTTCACGACAAGACCCCGTACGGTCAGGGCCTTGCCGACGAAACCAAGAAGGCCATGAACGGCCTCGGCATCACCGAAGTCATGTACGAAGGCATCACCGCCGGCGACAAGGACTACTCGGCCCTGATCTCCAAGATGAAGGAAGCCGGCGTAACGCTCGTTTACTTCGGCGGTCTGCACACCGAAGCCGGTCTCATCATGCGTCAGATGGCTGACGGCGGCCTCAAGGCTGTCCTGATGTCGGGCGACGGCATCACCTCGAACGAACTTGCTTCGATCGCTGGCGACGCAGTCAACGGCACCCTGATGACCTTCCCGCCGGATCCGCGCCTGAACCCGAACGCTGCTGAAGCCGTCAAGAAGTTCCGCGACGCCGGCTTCGAACCGGAAGCCTACACGCTGTACTCCTACGCAGCTCTCCAGGTCATCGCAGAAGCCGCCAAGAAGGCTGGCTCGAACGATGCCGAAGCTGTTGCTGCAGCGCTGAAGGAAAAGGGTCCGTACACGACCGTCATCGGCGAACTCGGCTTCGACGCCAAGGGCGACATCACCCGTCCGGACTACGTCATGTACACTTGGCAGAAGGGTGCCGACGGCAAGTACACCTACCTGCAGAACAAGTAATCGCGTCGGCCGAGAATTCGGCCTGACCGTATGACCTGCATCGGATGGCCCGGCCTTGCGCCGGGCCATCTGTTTTTTGCACCCTGCCGTGGTACCTTCGTCCTTCGTCGCATTCAGTGAATATTGGGATTGCGGTGGTGGCGGTTTGCGTAATACTGCCCACTCGAATGGAGTGGGAGGCTCGACCAGCATGCAGGTTTCAGCAGTGGCGCCCGGCGACGGGATCTACGATCGCGAACTCGACAAGAACGCCGCGAATTTTTCGCAGATGACGCCACTCAGCTTCATCGAGCGCGCGGCGTCCGTCTATCCGGGCCGCACAGCCGTCGTCTACGGCGACGTGCGCCGCAACTGGGCGCAGACCTATGACCGGGTGCGGCGGCTGGCCAGCGCGCTCTCCGGGCGCGGCATCGGCAAGGGCGACACGGTCGCCGTGATCTGCGCCAACATTCCCGAAATCTTCGAATGCCATTTCGCCGTGCCCATGGTCGGGGCCGTGCTCAATGCGATCAATACCCGTCTCGACGCCGAGGCGATCGCCTTCATCCTCAATCACGGCGAAGCGCGCATGCTGATCGTCGATCCGGAATTCGCCGACGTTGCCGAGCGCGCCGTGCATATCGCCGGACGGCCGATCGACGTGATCGACATTCTCGACCCGAGCTTCGAGGGTGGCCACCGGGTGGGAACCACGACCTATGACGAGCTGCTGGCCGACGGCAATGCCAATTTCCACTGGGAACGGCCGGCTGACGAATGGGATGCGATCAGCCTCAACTACACCTCCGGCACGACCGGCGACCCGAAGGGCGTCGTCTACCATCACCGCGGCGCCTATCTGAACGCCATCGGCAATATCCTCACCTGGAGCATGGCGAACCACCCGGTTTATCTCTGGACCCTGCCGATGTTCCACTGCAACGGCTGGTGCTTCCCGTGGACGATCGCGGCGGCGGCCGGCACGTCGGTCTGCCTGCGTGCCGTGCGCGTCGAGCCGATCTACGAACTGATCAAGAGCGAGCGGGTGACGCATTTCTGCGGCGCGCCGATCGTGCTGAACCTGATCGCTCACGCGCCGGACGAAATGAAGGCCGGCATCGACCACAGGGTCAGCGTCATGACGGCGGGTGCGGCACCGCCGGCGGCCGTTATCCAGGCGATGGAGGAGTTGGGCTTCGACGTCACCCACGCCTATGGCCTCACCGAGACCTACGGCCCGGCCGTGGTCTGCGCCTGGCACGACGAGTGGAACGAGCTCGATATTTCCGAGAAGGCCCGCCTCAAGGCCCGCCAGGGCGTGCGCTATTCGGTGCTCGACGGCCTGATGGTCGCCGATCCGGAAACGCTGGAGCCCGTGCCGCGCGACGGCGAGACCATGGGCGAGATCTTCTTCAGCGGCAACAATGTCATGCGCGGCTATCTGAAGAACCCGTCCTCCTCGGCCAAGGCCTTCGCCGGCGGCTGGTTCCATTCCGGCGACCTCGCGGTCTGCCATCCGGACGGCTATATCGAGATCAAGGACCGCTCCAAGGACATCATCATTTCCGGCGGCGAGAACATTTCGTCGATCGAGGTCGAAGGCGTGCTCTACCGGCACCCGGCCGTGATGGAAGCGGCGATCGTGGCGCGGCCCGACGAGAAATGGGGCGAAACCCCTTGCGCCTTCGTCGGCCTGAAGCCGGGTGCGACCGTGACCGAGAAGGAGCTGATCGCGTTCTGCCGGGCCAACATGGCGCACTTCAAGGCACCGAAGACGGTGGTGTTCGGACCGCTGCCGAAGACCTCGACCGGCAAGATCCAGAAATACGTGCTGCGGGAGAAGGCCAAGGCGCTTTAGGAGTTAGGTATCACTGCTCTAGTTCCGAGAAGGAATGGCAGAGACGCCCCTCATCCGCCTGCCGGCACCTTCTCCCCGTAAACGGGGAGAAGGGACCCCTGGCACCGCGTCGGCACTCCCTCGCCCCGCGCGCGGGGAGAGGGTTGGGGTGAGGGGCAAAGCCTTACCAGCCCCTAATCCACATGAAGCACATGCGCCGCCTTGACCGCCGCAGAGGCGCGGTTTTCCACGCCGAGCTTCACGTAGATCTGTTCGAGATGCTTGTTCACGGTCCGCGCCGACAGGCCGAGAATGTCGGCGATGTCGCGATTGGCCTTGCCCTTGGCGATCCACAGCAGCACTTCGGCCTCGCGCTGCGTCAGGCCGAACTGGCCGCGCAAGATCTCGTCCTCGTGCTTGCGATTGGCGACGGTGAGGCGAAACAGGTATTCGTCCGGGCCAAGTCCGCCGAGGAAACCGAGCTGAAGCTCGGTGCCGCCCGCATGGGTGAAGCAGAAGGCGGTCTCCCCACCGTGGGCGGGTGCGTCGCGCCGTGCCATCCAGCCGGCAATGGCGCCAGCGACCAGGTCCAGGCCGCTGGCGCTGCCCGTGGCACTGTCGGCGAGCCGGGTCGCCTGAGGCGTCGACCAGTGGATCGTGCCGTCGGCCCTGACCGCCAGCAGATGCCGTCCGGCGGCATCGAGCGCGACGCGGGCGCTCTGGGCCGAGCGGGCATTCGACAGATGGACCCGAATGCGGGCGCGCAGCTCGTCGATGTTGATCGGCTTGGTCAGGTAGTCGACGCCGCCGGAATCGAGCGCGTGCACGACATGCTCGGTCTCGGTCAGCCCGGTCATGAAGATCACCGGCACCTGGGCGACGACCGGATCGGCCTTGAGCCTGCGGCAGGTCTCGAAACCGTCCATTCCGGGCATGACGGCGTCGAGCAGGATCAGGTCGGGGCTGATCTTGTCGACAATCGACAGCGCCGCCTGGCCGGAGGTGGCGATCAGCACCGAGAAACCGGATTGCTCCAGCGCGTCGGTGAGGAAGCCGAGCGCTTCGGGGCTGTCGTCGACGAGCAGCACGATGTCGCGCGGACGGTTCGCGTCAGCCATGGCTCTTTTCCTCCCCACTGTCGACATCCTTCAGGAAGGCGGCGAAGCCGGCCAGGTCGAAGGCCTGGACGAAACCGCGCGAGGCGTCGACGAAGGCGCCGTTCTCCTCGATTTTCGACAGGTCTGCAAGCTTCGCCTCGATACCGCGCACATAGCCGATTTCGCTCAGGCGCGACAGTTCGGCGAGATGGGCGGTGCCCGGCGAGGCAAGCGGGCGATCGGCCTCCGATACGGGCGCGGGCAGGGCGGCGAGTTCGTCGGCATAGATCCAGTCAAGGCCGAGATACATGGCGAGCTTGTCGCGCAGCCGCTGCACGTCGACCGGCTTGGCGATCGCATCGTCATGGCCTTCGCCGCCGGGTCCCGGTGCATCGCCGATATTGGCCGACAGCATGATGATCGGCGCCGTCTGGCCGGCGTCGCGCAGCTTCTCGACCAGCTGCCAGCCGTTCATGCCGGGCATCTGGATGTCGACGAGGAAGAGATCGGGCCGGACACCCTCGATCAGCGTCAGGCATTCCGGCCCGCCGGCCGCCGTCAGCACGACGAAGTCGAGCGGCCCCAGCACCTCGCGCATCAGGTCGCGATGGTCCTCGTTGTCGTCGACGACGACGATGGTGCGGCGCGGGCCGGTATAGGAAACGATCTTGCGCTCGGGGGCAGGGGCCGTGCTCGGGCGGTCGATGGTCGACAGCATCAGCCGGACCTTGAAGGTCGAACCCTTGTCGCGCTCGCTTTCCACCGAGATCTCGCCGCCGAGCGTGTTGGTCAAAAGCTTGGTGATGGTCAGCCCGAGGCCGAGGCCCGGCCGCGGTCGGATATTGTCCGCTTCGCCGCGCTGGAACGGCTCGTAGATGCGCTTCAGGTCCTTTTCCGCGATGCCGGCGCCGGTGTCGGACACGGTGAAGGTCGCGACCTGGCTGCGATAGCCGACCTCGAAGCGCACTGTGCCCTGCTCGGTGAACTTGATGGCGTTGGACAGCAGATTGACGAGGATCTGCCGCAGCCGCTTCTCGTCGGTACGGACATAGAGCGGCAGGGCGCGCGAGCGCTCATGCTCGAAGACCAACCCCTTGGCCGCCGCCTGGGGGGCGAACATATCCACCAGCTGGTCGAGGAAATCCTGGATGTTCAGCTCGTTGGAGAAGACCTGCAGGCGCCCGGCCTCGATCTTGGAAATGTCCAGCAAACCGTCGATCAGTCCGGAGAGATGGTCGGCCGAACGGCGGATGACCTTGATCGCCGACTGGCGGGCAGGCGGGATCGTCTCGTCGCGCTCGAGGATCTGCGCATAGCCGAGAACGGCGTTGAGCGGGGTGCGCAGTTCGTGGGACAGGCCGACGACATAACGGCTCTTCGCCCGGTTGGCGGCCTCGGCCGTCTCCTTGGCCGTCTGAAGGGCTGCATCGGTCTTGCGGTGGGCGGCGATTTCCTTGAGCAGCAGCGTGTTCTGGCGCGAGGATTCCTCTTCCGCCACCACCCGGCTGTCATGGGCGAGCACGTAGAACCAGCTGGCCACGCCGGAGATCACGGCGGAGACGATGAAGACAATCAGCACCGTGCGGTTGACGACATCGGCCGTCTCCGGCGAGGCGGTGGAGACCTGGTGGGCGATGAGCGCGAGGATCGCCCCGATCAGCGACACGGCGACGACCGCGGTCACCGCATAGCGGCCGAGGCGGGTGGAGAGCCAGGCCAGTGCCGGTTCGGGCAGGAAGCGGGCGGCGACGAAGGTCGCCTGCGCGTTGAGCTTGGCGTGCGGCTTACACATGTCGTGGCAGCGGCTGTCGAGCGAGCAGCACAGCGAGCAGATCGGCGCCGTATAGGCCGGGCACCAGGCCATGTCCTCGGGCTCGAACGGGTGTTCGCAGATCGAGCAGGTGATCGAGGTGAGGTTCTTCCAGCTGTGGCGCGGCTTGCGGGCGAGATAATACTTGCCCTTCGTGCCCCAGGCGATCAGCGGCGAGATCACGAAGGCGATCAGCGTCACATAGGTGGCGAGCGAGGCCATCAGCGGCCCGAACAGGCCGAAATGGGCGGCAAGCGCTATGCCGGCCGACAGCACCAGCGTGCCGCAGCCGACCGGGTTGATGTCGTAGAGATGGGCGCGCTTGAACTCGATGCCGGGCGGGGCAAGGCCAAGCGACTTGTTGATGAAAAGATCGGCCGAGAGCGTGCAGAGCCAGCTCATGGCGATGATCGAGAAGATGCCGAGCGTTTCCTCGAGCAGCCGGTAGATGCCGAGTTCCATCAGCAGAAGGGCGATCGCCACGTTGAACACCAGCCAGACGACGCGGCCGGGATGGCTGTGGGTCAGCCGCGAGAAGAAGTTCGACCAGGCGAGCGAGCCGGCATAGGCGTTCATCACGTTGATCTTGAGCTGCGAGATCACCACGAAGCACGCCATCAGCAGCATGGCCGCCGTCTCGTTCGGGATCATGTAGCCGAAGGCGGCGAGATACATATGGGCGGGGTCGGCCGCCTCGCGGGCAGGAACGCCGGTCGAGAGCGTCAGCACGGCGAGGAAGGAGCCGGCGAGCAGCTTCGGCACGCCGAGCACGACCCAGCCGGAACCGGCGAGGAAGACGGCGAAGCGGTGGCGAAGCTTTCGCCCGCCCTCCGGCGGCAGGAAGCGCAGGAAGTCGACCTGTTCGCCGATCTGCGGCATCAATGCCAGGATGACGGCGGAGGCGGCGCCGAACTCGATCAGGTCGAAGGGGGCGGCTCCCCCGGCCTCGGCATTGGAATGGCCGATCCCGGCAAAGGCGCGCCACAGGTCGATCTTCTCCCAGTCGAGGAAGGCGATGAAGATGAAGGGCAGGATGTTGAGCACGATCCAGAAGGGCTGGGTCCACAGCTGGAATTTCGAGATCAGCCGCACGCCATAGGTGACCAGCGGGATCACCACCATGGCGGAGATGATGTAGCCGATCCACAGCGGAATGCCGAAGGCGAGTTCCAGTGCCCCCGTCATGATCGACGCCTCGATCGCGAACAGCATGAAGGTGAAGCTGGCATAGATCAGCGAGGTGATGGTGGAGCCGATATAGCCGAAGCCGGCACCGCGGGTCAGCAGGTCGATGTCCACGCCGTGGCGGATCGCGTAACGGCTGATCGGCAGGCCGACGAGCAGCATCAATACGGCTGCGGCGATGATAGCGAAAAAAGCGTTGGTGGTGCCGTAGGAGAGGGTGATCGTGCCGCCGATGGCCTCGAGTGCCAGAAACGAGATCGCGCCGATGGCGGTCTGCGAGATCCGGCTCGAGGAGAACTGCCGGGCGCTCTTGGCGGTGAAGCGCAGCGCGTAGTCTTCCAGCGTCTGGTTGGCGACCCAGCGATTGTATTCGCGCCGAACCGGAATGATGCGTTGGCGTGCGGCCATGCCTAATTTCTAGCGCCCTTGGGAGTGTGATTGCAGAATAGGCATTTTCACGCGAATGGTGGGAAATGCAAGGGGGAGCGGCGCTCCTGTCATCAAGGTGTGGCGTGACGACCCGTTGCGGCTCCTGCCATGTTTCATGGCCCGCAATCGACGGCCGGGCGGCAGTAAAAAATCCGTCCAGGGCCGGAAAACTGCGGAAACTCTGCGCCGGATCCGCGTTTACCCGTTTCTTTCCGGGCACCCAGACTGTAACGAGTGTCCAGATTCTGTTGAAACGTGGGGACGGACCAACTGTCATGATGGAAATCTTTACCGCCGCCGGGCTCGCGGCGCTCTTTCAGGTGATTGCGATCGATCTGGTTCTCGCGGGCGACAATGCGATCGTCATCGGCATGGCGGCAGCGGGTCTCCCCGACAGCCAGCGCCGCAAGGCCATCCTGGTCGGTATCCTCGCCGCCACCGTGCTGCGAATCGGCTTTGCCACCATCACCGCCTATCTTCTCAACATGGTCGGGCTGCAATTGCTCGGCGGTCTGCTGCTTGCCTGGGTGTGCTGGAAGATGTGGAGCGAACTGCGCGCCGTCGCCCACGAGCCGCACAAGCAGGGCGAAACGGACGATACCGAGTTCACCGTCAAGGAAAAGACGTTCGTGCAGGCCGCGATCCAGATCGTCGTCGCCGACGTCTCCATGTCGCTCGACAACGTCCTGGCCGTCGCCGGTGCCGCCAAGGAACACACCAGCATCCTGGCGGTCGGCCTCGTCCTGTCGATCGCGCTGATGGGGCTTGCCGCAAACCTGGTCGCACGCCTGCTGCACAAGCACCGCTGGATCGCCTATGTCGGGTTGGGTGTCATCGCCTATGTCACCGTCACCATGGTCTATCATGGTCTGGTCGAGGTCTGGCCTTACGTCACCGACTTCCTCGCCTGAACCGACAGCCTCTATCTTTGCCGCCTGACGGGCGGCTGCGGCGCCGGGTTCCCGCAGGGAGCCCGGCGTTCCTGTTTTGGCGCGACGGAGCCCCCGCGCCGTCTTTCCCCCCTGGCATACGTCAAACGACGTATACGGTTTTGCGCCGCAGCATCGGATAGTCCCTCCCAGCAACGGTTAAAGTTTTCTTTACCCACCGGTTGCGGGAACAAGAAGAGGGGTTCAACCAGATGAAACTGAAGGCAAAACTCACTGGCGCAGTGCTCGGCGCCATGCTGTCCTCGACGGCATTCAGCGGCGCCTTCGCCGCCGACGACACGATCAAGATCGGCGTTCTGCATTCGCTGTCGGGCACCATGGCGATCTCGGAAACGACGCTCAAGGACGCCATGCTGATGCTCGTCGAAGAGCAGAACAAGAAGGGCGGCGTTCTCGGCAAGAAGCTCGAGGCCGTCGTCGTCGACCCGGCGTCCGACTGGCCGCTGTTCGCCGAAAAGGCCCGCCAGCTGATTTCGCAGGACAAGGTCGCCGCCGTGTTCGGCTGCTGGACCTCCTCGTCGCGCAAATCGGTCCTGCCGGTCTTCGAAGAACTGAATTCGATCCTGTTCTACCCGGTCCAGTACGAGGGTGAGGAATCCTCGCGCAACATCTTCTACACGGGTGCTGCCCCGAACCAGCAGGCGATCCCGGCCGTCGACTACCTCGCCAACGAGGAAGGCGTCGAGCGCTGGGTTCTCGCCGGCACCGACTACGTCTATCCGCAGACGACCAACAAGATTCTGAAGGCCTACCTGATGTCCAAGGGCGTCAAGGAAGAGGACATCATGATCAACTACACGCCGTTCGGTCATTCCGACTGGCAGACCATCGTCTCCGACATCAAGAAGTTCGGCTCGGCCGGCAAGAAGACCGCCGTGGTCTCGACCATCAACGGCGACGCCAACGTTCCCTTCTACAAGGAACTCGGCAACCAGGGCATCAAGGCGGAAGACATTCCGGTCGTCGCCTTCTCGGTCGGTGAAGAAGAACTCGCCGGTCTCGACACCGCACCGCTGGTCGGTCATCTCGCCGCCTGGAACTACTTCCAGTCCGTCGACGCCGACGTCAATGCCGAGTTCATCGAGCAGTGGCACGCCTTCACCAAGAACGACAAGCGCGTGACCAACGACCCGATGGAAGCCGCCTATATCGGCTTCAACGCCTGGGTGAAGGCCGTCGAAGCCGCCGGCACCACCGACACCGACGCCGTTCTCGATAGCATCATCGGTGTCGCCGTTCCGAACCTGTCGGGCGGCACCTCGACCGTCATGCCGAACCACCACATCACGAAGCCGGTGCTGATCGGCGAAATCCAGGCCGACGGCCAGTTCGAGATCGTCCAGGAAACACCCGCCGTCGTCGGCGACGAATGGTCGGATTACCTGCCGGACTCCAAGGACCTGATCTCCGATTGGCGCAAGCCGATGGAATGCGGCAACTTCAACGTCGCCACCGGCAAGTGCGGCGGCAAGGGCAGCTGATCTGATCGCTACGCGAACGGTGAGGGGAGTAATTCCCCCTCACCAACAAAATCTGCGACTTAGCGAAGGCTAAGATCGCGATTTTGTATCCTCTCCCACAAGGGGAGAGGCGGGGCGCCGCGTCTGCCGCTTTCACCTCTCCCCTTGTGGGAGAGGAAGCGATTTCAACACCTTAGCGTAGCTAAGTGTTGGAAATCGCAGGTGAGGGGGTCCAACTGCAACGCGCACGAACGAGGGGCTGCGTGACGACGATGCGATTTTTTCTAAAACTCATGTTGATGGTGTTGATGTCGGCTGTCGCCGCGCCCACCCTGGCGCAGAGCGATCCGAAGGACCTGATCGACGCGCTCGGCAAGGCCAGTTTCAAGCAGGCCGAGGAGTTGTTGACGCAGATCGCGGCGACGGGTGATGCCCGTGTCGTTCCCGCGCTCGAGGCCTTTGCCGAGGGCGATCTCTATGTTCGAAAAGCCGACGGTGCCGTGGTTATCACCAGGGCCGCCGGTGCCAAGCTTTCCGCCATCGATCCGCTGACCGGCGAAGTGATGGGCGAAGAGCCGAAGGGCGCCTTCACCAAGATCAAGGTCAACAACAATCTGCGCCGCGCCATCCGTTCCGCGCTTGGCGGGCTGACGCTGCTGAGCCCCGATCGTGAAGTCCGGCTGCAGGCAGCCCAGCAGGTTCTGCAATCGCCGAGCGCCGAAAACCTCGACCTCGTCGAGACGGCGCTCGCCAAGGAAACCGATCCCGAAGTCAGGGCCCGCATGGAGGAGGCACGCGCCGTGTCGCTGCTGGCCTCCGACCGTTCCGTCGAGGAGAAGCGCGCCGCGATCGACAGGGTCGCATCGCTAGGCGGCCGCGAGGCGATCGGCATCCTGATGACCGTTTCCTCGTCGATCGACGAGAGCCTGAAGCCCGATCTCGACAAGGCGATCGCCGGTATCGAGGGCGATCTGGCGCTGTGGGATGCCGCCCAGAACATCTGGTACGGCATCTCGCTCGGTTCGGTGCTGCTGCTGGCCGCCATCGGCCTTGCCATCACCTTCGGCGTCATGGGCATTATCAACATGGCGCATGGCGAGATGGTGATGATCGGCGCCTATGCCACCTTCATGGTCCAGCAGGTGATCCGCACCTCCTATCCGGAGCTGTTCGACTGGTCGCTTGCCATCGCCCTGCCGGTCGCCTTCCTCGTCACGGCCGTCATCGGCCTCGTCATCGAGCGCGGCGTCATCCGCTTCCTCTATGGCCGGCCGCTCGAGACCCTGCTTGCCACCTGGGGCATTTCGCTCATCCTGCAGCAGGCGATCCGCACCATCTTCGGCCCGACCAATCAGGAGGTCGGCAACCCCTCGTGGATGTCCGGTTCGTTCGCGCTGGGCGGGCTGACGATCACCTGGAACCGCATGTGGATCGTGCTCTTCTCGCTGACCATCTTCTTTGCCCTGCTGACGCTGATGAAGCGCTCGGCCTTCGGACTGCAAATGCGCGCCGTCACGCAGAACCGCCGCATGGCCTCGTCGATGGGCATCCGCACCCCCTGGGTCGACGCCTTCACCTTCGCGCTCGGCTCCGGCATTGCCGGGATCGCCGGGGTGGCGCTTAGCCAGATCGACAACGTCTCGCCCAATCTCGGTCAGGCCTACATCATCGACTCATTCATGGTCGTGGTGTTCGGCGGGGTCGGCAATCTCTGGGGCACGTTCGTCGGTGCGCTGTCGCTCGGCATTCTCAACAAGTTCCTCGAACCCTCGGTCGGCGCGGTGCTGGGCAAGATCCTCGTGCTCGTGCTGATCATTCTCTTCATCCAGAAACGGCCGCGCGGGCTCTTCGCGCTCAAGGGAAGGGCGGTGGAAGCATGATCACGGGCTTCATCTTCAGGGCACTCGAAGGCAGGATCGTCGTCGCCGTCGCCATTCTTCTCGGCGTGGCGCTGCTCGTCCCGGCGCTCAACCTGCTCACCGCGCCGGACAGCTTCTTCCATATCCCGACCTATGCCGTGTCGCTGATGGGCAAGTATCTCTGCTACGCGCTGCTGGCGCTGGCGCTCGATCTGGTCTGGGGCTATTGCGGCATTCTTTCGCTCGGCCACGGCGCCTTCTTCGCGCTTGGCGGTTATGCCATGGGCATGTATCTGATGCGCCAGATCGGCAGCCGCGGCGTCTACGGCAACCCGATCCTGCCGGACTTCATGGTCTTCCTCAACTGGAAGGAATTGCCGTGGTTCTGGCACGGCATGGACATGTTCTGGTTCGCCATGATCATGGTGCTGGTGGTGCCCGGCCTGCTCGCCTTCGTCTTCGGCTGGTTCGCCTTCCGCAGCAGAGTCAACGGCGTTTATCTGTCGATCATCACCCAGGCGATGACCTATGCCCTGCTCTTGGCCTTCTTCCGCAACGACATGGGCTTCGGCGGCAATAACGGGCTTACCGACTTCAAGGAAATCCTCGGCTTCAACGTGCAGGCCGACGGCACGCGTGCGGTGCTCTTCGCGCTCTCGGCGATCATGCTGTCGCTCTGCCTGGTGATCGCCTCGGCGATCGTGCGCTCCAAGTTCGGCAAGGTGCTGGTCGGCGTGCGCGATGCCGAAAGCCGGGTGCGCTTCCTCGGCTACCGGGTGGAGAACATCAAGCTCTTCACCTTCGTCGTCTCGGCGATGATGGCGGGGATTGCCGGGGCGCTGTTCGTGCCGCAGGTCGGCATCATCAATCCGGGCGAGTTCGCCCCGGCCAACTCGATCGAAGTGGTGGTGTGGACCGCGGTCGGCGGGCGCGGCACGCTGATCGGGCCGATCATCGGCGCGCTCATGGTCAATGCGGGCAAGAGCTATTTCACCGGCGCCTTCCCGGAACTCTGGCTGTTCGCGCTCGGTGGGCTGTTCATCGGCGTGACGCTCTTCCTGCCCAAGGGCGTGGTCGGGACGATCCAGCAGCGTCTGGCAGTGCGCCGGGACCGCAAGGCAGTGGACGATGCCGCCAACAATGACACGGCAACCGACGCGGCGCTGCCGGTCGGCCAGGCTGCGGAGTGAAGGCCATGAACGACAAGAAACCGACGAGCATCCTCTATCTCGACGGCGTGTCCGTCTCCTTCGATGGCTTCAAGGCGCTGAATTCGTTGTCCTTCGTCGTCGAACCCGGCGAGCTTCGCGCCATCATCGGCCCGAACGGCGCCGGCAAGACGACCATGATGGACATCATCACCGGTAAGACGCGGCCCGACAGCGGCGAGGTATTCTTCAACGGCGAGGTGGACCTCACCAAGAAGGACGAGGCGGAGATCGCCCAGCTCGGCATCGGCCGCAAGTTCCAGAAGCCGACCGTGTTCGAGAGCCACACCGTGTGGGACAATCTCGAACTGGCGCTCAACCGCGACCGGGGCGTGTTTGGCACGCTGTTCTACCGGCTGACGGCGGAGGACAGGCTGCGCATCGAGGAGATCCTCGAAACGATCCGTCTCACCGGCCGCAAGGACGATCTCGCCGCCAATCTCTCCCACGGGCAGAAGCAGTGGCTGGAAATCGGCATGCTGCTCGCGCAGGAACCCAAGCTTTTGCTGGTCGACGAGCCGGTCGCCGGCATGACCGATGCCGAGACTGCCGAGACGGCGATCCTCTTGAAGGAAATCGCCAAGACCCGTTCCGTCGTCGTCGTCGAACACGACATGGGCTTCATCCGCGATCTCGGCGTCAAGGTGACGTGTTTGGCGGAAGGTTCGGTGCTGGCCGAGGGCTCGATCGATTTCGTCTCGGCCGATCCCAAGGTGATCGAGAACTATCTGGGGCGGTGATCAGATGATGTCGGACGCTGCGGCGCGCATACCCCCCTCTGCCCTGCCGGGCATCTCCCCCACAAGGGGGGAGATCGGCGCGGGGCTGGCCTCTCGCGTTCCGCCGGCTGGGGCCAGAGCGGGGTCGACCGCTCGCGTTCCTCCGATCGGGGCCAGAGGTGTCCAATCACTTGCAGCACGTTCAGCGGTTTGGTTGGGTCGGGGCATTCGCCGCCATCCGATCTCCCCCCTTGCGGGGGAGATGCCCGGCAGGGCAGAGGGGGGGGCCGCACCCCGTAAACATTCCGGGGAACAAACATCATGCTGACAGTCGACAACATCAACCTCCACTACGGCGCCGCCCAGGCCCTTCGCGGAGTCTCGATCAAGGCTGAGATGGGCAAGATCACCTGCGTGCTCGGCCGCAACGGGGTCGGCAAGTCGTCGCTGCTGCGTGCCGTCACCGGCCAGCATGGCGTCTCGGCCGGCACGATTGCGTTTGACGGCGTGACGCTCAACGGCATGGCGCCGTTCAACCGGGCGCGGACCGGCATCGGCTATGTGCCGCAGGGGCGGGAAATCTTCCCGCTGCTCACCGTGCGGGAAAACCTCGAGACCGGCTATGCGCCGCTGCCGCGCAAGGAGCGGTTCATTCCCGACGAAATCTTCAGCATCTTTCCCGTACTGAACACGATGCTGTCGCGGCGCGGCGGCGATCTGTCGGGCGGGCAGCAGCAGCAGCTCGCCATCGGCCGGGCCATGGTGACGCGGCCTAAAATCCTGGTGCTCGACGAGCCGACCGAGGGCATCCAGCCGTCGATCATCAAGGATATCGGCCGGGCGATCCAATATCTGAGGGATTCCACCGGCATGGCGATCCTGCTGGTCGAGCAGTATCTCGACTTCTGCCGCGAGCTCGCCGACCATGTCTATATCATGGATCGCGGCGAGATCGTGCATGAGGGCGCGGCCGAAACGCTGGACACGGCGGAGGCGCGCCGCCACCTGACTGTATGATCCTGCACAGCAGGGTTGATGAATTATTAGTGAAATATGGTTGATGCTCAACGCCAGCGTGGTATGGACACGCATCTGCAAACAGAAGGCATAGCCATGACAACCAGCGCGGTTCTGAACCGCTTGCGGGGCGGCAAAACCGTTGGCCTGCTTGCGACAGTGATTTTCTCCCTCTTCGGCCTTGCGACGGGCGCTTCGGCCTCGGGCTGTGGCGAAGCCCTGCCGGCCGGCCGGCACGACATGGTCATTCGCTCGGGCGGCGTGGAACGTTCGGCGGTCTATTTCATCCCCTCGGCCTATGACGGCAAGCGCAAGCTGCCGATGGTTTTCGATTTTCACGGCTCCAACAGCCATCCGGACGGGCAGATGAACCGCAGCCACTGGGATGAGGTCGCGGAGCGCGAAGGTTTCATAGTCATGGCGCTTCAGGGCAGCCTCGACGGCAGCGTGCCGGGCACCCATGCGTGGAACGTGCCGGGGGTCAATCCGTTGCCCGGCGTCAGCCGCGGCAATGGCCTCGACGAGGGCGATTTCATCCGCGACGCGGTCGAGATGGCGAAGGAAACCTTCTGCGTCGATCCGGCGCGCATCTACGCCTCGGGCTATTCCGGCGGCGGGCGCATGCTGTCGCAATATGTCTGCGACGGCCATGGCGACTTCGCTGCCGCCGGCTTCGTCATGGGCCTGCGCGCCGGCTATCCGGAGCAGGAAGACGGCGTGTGGCGGCCGCGCAAGGCGAGCTGCCAGCCGGCCAAGCCGATCTCGATCATCGCCTTTTCCGGCCTCAAGGATCACGTCAATCCGTTTGCCGGCGGCGGCAAGCCCTATTGGCAATATGGCGGCGAGGTCGCGGTCAAGCGCTGGGCCGAACTGAACGGCTGCGACGACCGGGCGCTCACCGACAAGGGCGACACGCTGACCGTCACCACCTATCCCGGCTGCCGGGCCGGGGCGAGCGTTGTGTCCTATGTGATCGCCGATGCCAGCCATGACTGGCCGGGCAAGAACATCCGGTTCCGTCTCGCTTCGACCGGGGACGAAGCGATCCGGGAGGTTGATGCGACCGGCAGAATGTGGGATTTCTTTCGCAGTGCGGGAGGGGAGCTGATGGCCGCGTCGAGCGCCAAGGCGACCTGCACCGACACGACAACAACCGCCACCAACAAAAAAGGCGGGCAGGGAACAGCGTGCAGACAGCCAGTGCAACCAGACCTCAGCGCGCCCGGGGCGTCGGAAGGCTTGTGACCAAGCCTTTCGGCGGGCGCACGCGCATCGCCGAGCTCTATCAGGAGGGCGCCGCCAAGATCCGACTGCCGGAGACCTTCACCGCCGAAATGGAGGCGGTGATCATCAACACCGCCGGGGGGCTGACCGGCGGCGACCGATTGGACTGGTCGTTTTCTGCCGGTCCCGACACGTTCCTGACCGCCACCACCCAGGCCTGCGAGAAGGTCTACAAGGCGTCCGCCGGCGCGGCCGAGGTCGTAACCCGCATCGAGGCCGCCGCAGGCGCCAGGGTGCACTGGCTGCCGCAGGAATCCATTCTTTTCGACAATGCAGCGCTATCGCGCCGGCTTGAGGTCGACCTCGACGAGAGCGCCGAATTCGTCGCCGTCGAGGCGATCCTGCTCGGGCGCAAGGCGATGGGCGAGGCCATGGCGCAGGGCATGGTGCGCGACCGCTGGCGCATCCGCCGCTGCGGCCGGCTGATCCATGCCGAGGACCTGCGTTTGGAGGGAAACGTCGCCGATCTTACGGCTTCGGCGGCCGTGCTTGCCGGCAAGGTCGCCTTTGCCACCGTGCTCTACACCGGTCCGCTCTGCGAGGCTTTGCTGCCCAAGGTGCGCGCCGCGCTCGGCGATAGCCCGGGCGGCGCCAGCCAGTGGAACGGGAAGCTGGTGGCCCGGCTTGCGGCCGAAGATGGGTACACTTTGAGAAAAAGCCTGATCCCGGTGATTTCCGTCTTGCGCGGCGGTGCGTCAGTGCCGAAAGTCTGGAATCTATGACAGTGATCAAGAACGTGGAGCGGTCATGAACCTGAGCCCGAGGGAAAAAGACAAACTGCTGATCGCCATGGCGGCCATCGTGGCGCGGCGCCGGCTGGAGCGGGGCGTCAAGCTCAACTACCCGGAAGCCATCGCCCTGATCAGCGATTTCGTCGTCGAGGGCGCGCGCGACGGACGCCCGGTTGCCGAGCTGATGGAAGCCGGCGCCCATGTGATCACCCGCGACCAGGTCATGGAGGGCATCGCCGAGATGATCCACGACGTGCAGGTGGAAGCGACCTTTCCCGACGGCACCAAGCTGGTGACCGTCCACGAACCGATCCGTTGAGGAGACGCGGCGATGGCGCTCGAACTCCGGCCGAACTGCGAATGCTGCAACCGCGACCTGCCGCCGGAGAGCGACGATGCGCTGATCTGCAGCTTCGAATGCACCTTCTGCAGCGACTGTGCGGCGAGCGTGCTCGGCGGCTTCTGCCCGAACTGCGGCGGCGAACTGGTGCGCCGACCGATCCGGCCGGCCGCGAAACTCGTAAACAATCCAGCGTCGACCATACGCGTCTTCAAGGCCGAGGGCTGCAAGCCCGTCAAGGCCGCCTGATCAAGGGAGGGACTGTCCATGATCCCCGGTGAAATCATTGCCGCAGACGGCGAGATCGAACTCAATGCCGGCCAGCCGACCGTGACGATCGAAGTGTCGAACACCGGCGACCGTCCTGTGCAGGTCGGCAGCCACTATCATTTCTTCGAGACCAATGCCGGCCTTTCCTTCGATCGCGATACGGCGCGCGGCATGCGGCTCGACATTCCGGCCGGAACCGCCGTGCGCTTCGAGCCCGGCCAGACGCGGCAGGTCACCCTGATCCCGCTCGCCGGCAAGCGGGAAGTCTATGGTTTTAGACAGAAAGTCATGGGAGGGCTTTGATGGCTATCGCGCATTATCACGGCAGCTGCCAGTGCGGCGCGGTCGATTTCGACGTGGATGTCGATCTGGGCCATACCGCAGTCTGCAATTGCTCCCGCTGCCGGCGTCTCGGCGCCGTGCTCGCCTTTACGTCTCGGGATGCGTTCAAGCTCAATGCGGGAGAGGGCAACCTCGGCGAATATCTGTTCAACAAGCACGCCATCCATCACCTCTTCTGCAAGACCTGCGGCATCCAGAGCTTTTCCTTTGCGGCGTCGCCGGATGGCAGGGAGATGGTCGCGGTCAACGTCAATTGCCTCGATGGGGTCGATGCGCGTTCGCTGCCCTCCGAGGCGTTCGACGGCGCAGCCCTTTGATGAATTTCAGACAGGAACCATTCGCCATGCGCCTGCCCGCAATGTCCCTTGCCAGTTTCGCCGCGATCGCCCTTTCGATGCTGGTCGCCGTGCCGCCCGCGGTCGCCGAGGACGAGCCGGACGTCGACTGCAAGAACCCGATGACGCAATACGACATGAATGTCTGCTCGGACCGGGACTACCGCGAAGCGGACAAGGCGCTCAACGCGCAATGGGCCGCGGTGAAGCCGATCATCAAGGAATGGGACGAGAGCCTGGAATCGCTCGGCATGATTCCCTCGGCGGAAACCTCGCTCCTGAAGGCGCAGCGAGCCTGGATCGACTATCGCGATGGCCAGTGTGACGCCGAGGAAGCGGCTGTGCAGGGCGGCACCATGGCGCCGACAATCTATTCGTCCTGCATGGCCGAGCTTACGCGCAAACGCACCCTCGAGCTCAAAGAGCTCGTCGAAGGCTTCGGCAACTGACGATCGGAGAGAGATGGGACAGCGCATCATGATCGTCGGAAACGGAGATGTACCGGAAGGGGCAGCGGCGAGGATCGACGCCGCCGACCGGGTCATACGTTTCAACGAGTGCCGCAACTTCGGGGCCGCCGGCAGCCGCACTGACGTCGTGGCGGTGTGCAATACCGGTCGGCCGGCACGCGCCATGCTGTCCGGCAGCTGGCTGGATAGCCCGCCGGTCAGCGCCTGCGCGGAAATCTGGTCGGTGCGCGATCCGGAAAAGTTTGGCCAGATGCGGCAGGCCCTGCTGGTCAGCCATCCGGAACTCGACGATTTTTGCGACGACTATACGGCAGGCTTCGCCGCGGCCGCCGAAGCCTGCGACAAGCGGCACCGCGTCTTGTCGCGCGACGTGCATGAGGCGGTCGACCAGGCGCTTCTCGCCTACGAGCCGGGGCCTTACGTGGTTCCGAGCAGCGGCATGATCGTCGTGGCGCAGGTTCTCGTCGACGTGCTGGCCGATCCCGGTCATGACCGGGATCAGATCTTTCTGGCCGGCTTCAGCCATCAGGGCTGGGACGGCCATCCGTTTACCGCCGAGCGCCAGCTGATCGAGGCCCATGTTGCCTCCGGCAAGCTGGTTCGGCTCAATCCAGACACTGCGTCCTCCCCCTCCCAAGGAGTCTGATCGTCATGCCCTACAAGATGTCCCGCAAGGCCTATGCCTCGATGTTCGGACCGACCACCGGTGACAAGGTGCGGCTCGCCGATACCGAATTGTTCATCGAGGTGGAGAAGGACTTCACCACCTATGGCGACGAGGTGAAGTTCGGCGGCGGCAAGGTCATTCGCGACGGCATGGGCCAGAGCCAGGTGACGCGCGCGCATGGGGCGGTCGATACCGTCATCACCAATGCGCTGATCGTCGACCACTGGGGCATCGTCAAGGCCGATATCGGGCTGAAGGACGGCCGCATCGTTGCGATCGGCAAGGCCGGCAACCCGGACACCCAGCCGGGCGTGACCATCATCGTCGGGCCGGGCACCGAAGTGATCGCCGGCGAAGGCAAGATCGTCACCGCCGGCGGCATGGACAGCCATATCCACTTCATCTGCCCGCAGCAGATCGAGGAAGCGCTGATGAGCGGGCTGACCACCATGCTCGGCGGCGGCACGGGCCCCGCCCATGGCACGCTCGCCACGACCTGCACGCCCGGTCCCTGGCATCTCGCCCGCATGATCGAGGCGGCCGATGCCTTTCCGATGAACCTCGCCTTTGCCGGCAAGGGCAATGCCTCGCTGCCCGGCGCGCTCGAGGAAATGATCCTCGGCGGGGCCTCTTCGCTCAAGCTGCATGAGGACTGGGGCACGACGCCGGCGGCCATCGACTGCTGCCTGACGGTCGCCGACCAGTATGACGTGCAGGTGATGATCCACACCGATACGCTGAACGAGAGCGGTTTCGTCGAGGATTCGATCGGCGCGATCCGCGGCCGCACCATCCACGCCTTCCACACCGAAGGTGCGGGCGGCGGCCATGCACCTGATATCATCAAGATCTGCGGCCAGACGAACGTCATCCCGTCGTCGACCAATCCGACGCGGCCCTATACGGTCAATACCATCGCCGAGCACCTCGACATGCTGATGGTCTGCCATCACCTGTCCTCGTCGATCCCGGAAGACATCGCCTTTGCCGAAAGCCGCATCCGCAAGGAAACGATCGCGGCGGAGGACATCCTGCACGACATCGGCGCGTTTTCGATCATCTCGTCGGACAGTCAGGCCATGGGCCGCGTCGGCGAGGTGGCGATCCGCACCTGGCAGACGGCCGACAAGATGAAGCGGCAGCGCGGGCGGCTGGCCGAGGAGACCGGCGACAACGACAATTTCCGCGTCCGTCGCTACATCGCCAAGTACACGATCAATCCGGCGATCGCCCAGGGGCTTTCCCACGAGATCGGCTCGGTCGAGATCGGCAAGCGCGCCGACCTGGTCATCTGGGATCCCGCCTTCTTCGGCGTGAAGCCGAGCATGGTGATCCTGGGCGGCTCGATTGCGGCAGCCCCGATGGGCGATCCGAACGCCTCGATCCCGACGCCGCAGCCTGTGCACTACCGACCGATGTTCGGCGCCTATGGCAAGGCGCGGACGAACTCTTCCGTCACCTTCGTCTCCCAGGCCTCGCTCGATGCAGGCCTTGCCGGCAAGCTCAGAGTGGCCAAGCAACTGGTGGCGGTGAAGAACACCCGCGGCGGCATTTCCAAGAAGTCGATGATCCTCAACGACCTGACGCCGCATGTGGAAGTCGACCCGGAGACCTACGAGGTGCGCGCCGACGGCGAACTGCTGACCTGCGAACCGGCGACCGTGCTGCCGATGGCGCAGCGTTATTTCCTGTTCTGAGCTTGTAACCTCCGTCGATCTGCCGAGGCAGGCCGATGAATCGGCTCGTGAAACAACCCGCTGAACGCTGACCGCTATGCGTCTGACGCATTGCAGCCATGCGCTGTCTTGCCGCGGCGGTTTCATGCTGCACTGCAACCCATTTTGGTCTAGTTTTATAATCAGAGCCTCAAGGTCCCGCTTCGGCGGGACGGCCGCCTGTTTTCTATTGCTAAGGAGATTGCCATGTTGATCGGTAAGAAAGTTCCCGATGTCACCTTCCGTACCCGCGTTCGCGACGAATCGGTCGGCGGCCCCAATCCGTTTCGCTGGCAGGACATGACGTCGGCCGACTATTTCAAGGGCAAGCGGGTCATCCTGTTCTCGCTGCCGGGCGCATTCACGCCGACCTGCTCGACCTACCAGCTGCCGGATTTCGAAAAAATGTATCCGGAGTTCCAGGCCGAGGGCATCGACGAGATCTATTGCATCTCGGTCAACGACGCCTTCGTCATGAACGCCTGGGGCAAGTCGCAGAACCTCAACAACGTCAAGCTGATCCCCGACGGCTCGGGTGAGTTCACCCGCAAGATGGGCATGCTCGTGCACAAGGACAATCTCGGCTTCGGCATGCGCTCCTGGCGCTACGCCGCCATCATCAATGACGGCCAGATCGAGCAGTGGTTCGAGGAAGAAGGCTATTCGGACAATTGCGACAGCGACCCCTATGGCGTCTCCTCGCCGCAGAACATCATGGAAAAGCTGAAGGCGAAGATCGCCGCCTGAGGCATTACGCCCCACACAATCCGCATGAAACAGGCTCGGGATCACCCGGGCCTGTTTTCGTTAACGCGGCAGGGTTGTCCGGACGATTGCGGGCCTTTCGCGTTAACACTCGGCGTGATGCATTTTTCGTCCATCGGACAACTTGAATGCAGTATGCAAATCATGGTGCTAGCGTATGCGTCGGCCAAAATAGGGCGCATTTTGGCGCTTCTCGGCCCCCGGCAAGTAAGTTTGTGCCGTGAGGAATGTTGTAAAGCCTGCAATCAAAGGTTATCAATATTCGCCTCGGGGCATTTCAATTCTATTTTGGCTTTAGTCGGCATTTTAGTGATTTGATTAGCAATAAGCCAAGGGAACGGGCCTATTCGATCAGTGCTGCATGAACAGGGGGCGGCGCGGTGGATATTCTTAAACGATGGGTGTCGCTTCAGGTTGATCTCGGTAGTTTCGACAGCCGTGCGGCAGTCTATAATTTCGCCTTGAAGATGACGTTCCGCGCCGTCCTGCTCGCCTTCATCTTCAACATTGCCTTGCTTCCGCTCGGCTATGCGCTGGGACTTGTGCCGCTGTCGGTAGCCGACGCGGTGAAGCTGTCGGTTGCCTGTTCCTGGCTGTTCGGCGGCGCGGTGTCCGGTGCGCTGGCGCTCATCACCGGGCATGTGATCCGCGAACTCACGGTGTCGCGCGCCGAGTTCGAACGGCTGAGCCTGACCGACATGCTGTCCGGCCTGCTCAACCGGCGCGCCTTCAATGCCGCCCTGGCCGAGACCGGGGCCGGCGCCTCGCTGGCCATTCTCGATCTCGACCGCTTCAAGGCGGTCAACGACGGTCACGGCCACTGCGCCGGCGACCAGGTGATCAAGGCGGTGGCAGAGGTGCTGCGCGAAGTGTTCGGCGATGAGCATCTGATCGCCCGGCTCGGCGGCGAGGAATTCGGCGTGATCGTCCGGGGCGGGGGCGTGGCCCAGCGAATCGCGCTGGTCGAGCGGGCCCGCAACATGGTCGAGGCGCGGGCGATCTATTGCGACGGCGTTGCCATCAGTACGACGGTCTCGGCAGGTATTGCCGAGTTCGGCCCCGAGCGGCGTCCGGAGAGCGTCTATTCGGCGGCCGACAGCGCGCTCTACCGGGCGAAGGCCGGAGGGCGCAACCGCGTGATCCACGAGGCCGAGCAGGCGGAGCTCGGTCCGCCCGAAACTCAACAGGGCCACGAGGCCATGTCCATGGGCATGATGCAGTTCTCCGACGAGCAAATGCCGGCGACGAGCTGAAACTTCACCCTTGCTGTTTGCCTCTTGTTTTTGCATGGTTGAAAAATAACCAGTTCGGGAAAACCATGCGCCGCGTCACCACCTATCTGCCCGCCGGGACGTCTCAAGAGACCGTCGTCGGCTCCGTCACGCTTGGCCACGACGAGCGGCATCTGAGGCGCAAGCTTCTGCACCTCGAAGACGGCGACATGGTCATGCTCGATCTCAAGCAGCCGGTGCTTCTTGCCCATGGTGACCTGCTGCTGATGGACGACGGCAATGCCATCGAGGTGCGGGCGACCGAGGAAAAGCTCTTCGAGGTGCGCCCGCGCGACCGGCGGCATCTGGTCGAACTGGCCTGGCATCTCGGCAACCGGCATCTGCCGGCGCAGATCGAGGAGGAGCGTATCCTCATCCTCAGGGATCATGTGATCCGCGATATGCTGACCGGTCTCGGCGCCTCCGTGACCGAGGTCACGGAACGCTTCCAGCCCATGCACGGCGCCTACCACTCCCATGGCGGCGGCCATTCGAACCACAATCACGATCATGCCTGAACGGCCGGGCGGCAGCGGCAATCCGCACAGCCTGGTCCGGCTGATGACCTGGCTGTCACCGGCCTTCCCGGTCGGTGGCTTTGCCTATTCCGGCGGGTTGGAGGCGGCGGTCTGCGAGGGGCACGTGTCGGGCGCCGCTGGTCTCGCCGCATGGATCGCCGCCCTGCTCGACGCCGGATCGCTGCGCAATGACGCCATCCTGCTAGCCGAAGCGCACCGCGCCTTCGACGACGCTGGCCGGCTGGCGGAGGTCGTCGCCCTGGCCGCGGCGCTGGCCGGCTCGGTCGAGCGCTACCATGAGGCGGTCAACCAGGGCGATGCCTTCCTCGCTGCGGCCTCCGCCTGGCCGCAGCCTGTTCTTTCGCTGCTTGGCCCAGGCACGGCCTATAGCGTCGCGGTCGGCGCGGTCGCCGCGGCCAATGGCGTGACGCTTACCGATACACTCATTGCCTTCCTGCAGGCCCAGTGCGGGCAACTCGTCTCCGCCGCCATCCGGCTCAGCGTCATCGGCCAGCGCCAGGCCGTGGAGATCCTGGCCGGGCTGGAGAGGCAGCTGATAGCCCAGGCGCAGGCCACGGAGAGTCTGGGTCTTGAGGACCTCGGTTCGGCGACGGTGGTCGCGGACATGCTGTCGATGCGGCACGAAACCCAATATTCGCGGCTGTTCCAGTCATGACCAGCCGTTCGACGATCACAGCGAGAACAGGATTTGCACCATGAAGTCCCAGAATGGTCCCTTGCGGGTCGGCATCGGCGGCCCGGTCGGCTCCGGCAAGACGGCGCTCACCGAAAAGCTCTGCAAGGCGATGCGCGACGACTATTCCGTCGCCGTCGTCACCAATGACATCTACACGCGCGAGGATGCCGACGCGCTGATCCGCATGCAGGCGCTCACCTCCGACCGCGTCGTCGGGGTCGAGACCGGTGGCTGCCCGCACACGGCGATCCGCGAGGATGCCTCGATCAATCTGAAGGCGATCGCCGATCTCAATTCCCGCATTCCCGATCTCGACGTGGTGTTCATCGAATCCGGCGGCGACAATCTCGCCGCGACCTTCTCGCCGGATCTCGCCGATGTGACGATCTACGTGATCTCGGTCTGCCAGGGCGAGGAGATCCCGCGTAAGGGCGGGCCGGGCATCACCCGCTCGGACCTGCTGGTGATCAACAAGAAGGATCTCGCCCCTTACGTCGACGTCGATCTCGACGTGATGGAGGGCGATGCCGGGCGCATGCGCGCCGCGCGGCCCTTCGTCTTCACCGATATGAAGCGGGGCGAGGGCATTGCCGAGATTGTCCATTTTCTCAAGGAAACAGGCGGGCTTTGAGGGCCCGCCCGTTCGAATGCCTGGCGAAAGTTCGCCGGATCAGATCTGCTTCAGCGCGCTGATGTCGGCGATCTGGATGATCCGGCCGCGCACGGTCACGCCGGCCCGACGCAGCGACGAGAAGGCGCGCGACAGGGCTTCCGGGGCAAGGCCCAGCTTGCCGGCCAGCAGGCTCTTCTGGAAGGGCAGGCGGATCGAGGCGGAGCTGCCCTCCTGCGGGCAGTTGTCGAGCAGGTAGTGGGCGACGCGCTGCGGCGCCGTCTGCAGCCGGTCGTTGGCGATGCAGTCCATCGTGTTGCGCAAGTGGCTGGACAGGCACTGGATGATGGCCTTGGCCACGTCCTTCTCCTGTTCGGCGAGGGCCCGGACCTTCTGCAGCTCGAAGCGCGCGACCGTGATGGTCTCAGCGGCCTGCGAATTGTAGAGATAGTGGTCGCCCATCGCCAGCAGGCATTCGGCGAAGGTGTCGCCGGGGCCGCAGATGCGGATATCCGCCTCGCGGCCGTCCTTGTTCAGGCGGAACAGCCGGACATAGCCGTTGAGCACGCAGTAGAAACTCTCCGCCGGCTCGCCTTCGCGGAAGAGAATGTCCCGCGCCTCGTAGTTCATCACGGTGGCGATCTCGAGCATGCGCGCCTGCGCGCTCGCACCGAGTGATGCCATGAAGGGCGTCCTGAGCAGGGTGTTTTTGTCGCGAGTGTTCAATTTCAAAATCTTGTTCACGGTTTTCGGCTCCAGATTGCGTCCCTGGTGGAGCGCGTTGGCCAGTCGGTGAAAAACGGCAAGGCAGGGGTGGGGCGAACGCGGTCGTCTCGTCCGGCCGACGGCATCGCCGTACCGGCACTGGGCACGCGATCCGTCACGCAACGCCGGTGTTCCGTGGCCGGAAAGGGTGGGACTGGCTATTGCGTCCCGTCTCGCTCCCTGGCCAAGAAACCACCCTCACTTCGCTTGTTTCTCAGCAAAATAACGATAGGCAAGGCCGGGAACTGGTGAATTGATTTCGATCAATCACCTTGCCGGATACTGCAATTTTGGCAGGATTTTGCCTGAAACACAGAAAAAAGCCGGGCATTTTCCCGGCCTCTTCTTGTCTCGGGGGCGTTCACTCCGCCGCGAGCGGCGGCAGCGAGATGAGCTTGGCGCTCTCGCCGCTCTTGCGCGGCGTTTCGGGCAGACGTTTCTCCACGGCAGCAAGACGGTCCTCGATGGTCGAGAGCGCAGCGCTGTTCTTCTCGGAGATTTCCGTCAGCGTTTCGGTGGAGAGGGGCAGGCGCTCCTCCTCCTTCTTGCCGACCATGCGGCTGAACAGCCAGCCGAGCAGGCGCGACAGGTCGTCCATGATGAGGAAGAAGGCCGGTACGACGAGCAGGCTCATGACCGTCGAGACGATGATGCCGCCGATGACGGCGATCGCCATCGGTGCGCGGAACGAGCCGCCTTCGCCGACCCCGAGTGCCGAGGGCAACATGCCGGCCGACATGGCAATCGACGTCATGATGATCGGCCGGGCGCGCTTGCGGCCCGCCTCGACCATGGCCTCGATGCGCGCCACGCCCTGGTGGCGCATCTCGATGGCGAAATCGACGAGCAGGATGGCGTTCTTGGTGACGATGCCCATCAGCATGAGGATGCCGATCAGCACGGGCATGGAGAGCGCGTTGCCGGTGACGATCAGCGCCACCGCGACGCCGCCGATGGCCAGCGGCAGCGACAGGAGAATGGTGAAGGGCTGGATCACGTCCTTGAACAGCAGGATCAGCACGGTCAGCACCAGCAGCAAGCCGAGCAGCATGGCGTTAAGGAAGCTCTGCTGCATTTCGTTCTGCACTTTGGTGTCGCCGCTTTCGGCCAGGCGCACGCTTGCCGGGATATCGGCCTGTTCCACCGCCTGGCGGAAGGCCGCCGACGCGGTGTCGAGCGCCACTCCCTGCGGCAGGTCGGCACCGATGGTGACCACCCGGTTACGGTTGTTGCGCTTGATCGAGCTGACACCTTCGGAATAGTCGATGTCGGCGACACTGGCGAGCGGCACGGTGGCGCCGGTCGCCGTCTGGATCTTCAGCGCCCGGATCGCGGCCAGGTCGGTTCGGAGGTCGAGCGCGGCCTGGACCCGGATCGGGATCAGGCGGTTGTCGAGCGAGATCTTCGACAGCGCTGCGTCGATGTCACCGATCGTCGCGACACGAACCGTTTCGGCGATCTGGTTCGGCGTGATGCCGAGGCGGGCCGCCTCGTCCTTGCGCGGGCGGATCTGCAGTTCCGGCCGGGGCAGGGCGCCTTCCGCGCTGACATTCGCCAGGACCGGCACGGTGCGAAGCTTGGCTTCGAGCAGGCCGACCGCGTCGTTCAGTTCTTCCTCGTTCTTGGACAGGAAGTTGAAGGCGAGGTCGCGTTCGCCGCGGTCGTTGAGCTTCAGCACGCGAATGTCGGCGATCGGCTTCAGCTTCTCGAAGACTTCGCGCTCGATATCCCATTGCGGCCGGGTGCGGCCCTCGACCGGCAGCTTCGGCAGATAATCGCCAACCAGCGGAATGCCGCCAATGCCCTTGTTGACGAGGGTCTTCAGCAGGGAATGCTCGATCTTGATCAGGTTCAGCGTCACGCTGGCGCGGCGCAGTTCCATGTCGCCCTTCGGCGAGGCGCCGCCGAGGATGAAGGTGCTTTCGACGCCGTCGAGGTCCTTGACCGCGGCGTAGATCTCGTCGGTCTTCGCCTCGGTCTCGGCCAACGTTGCGTTGGGCGGCAGTTCGACGGAGAGGGTGACGCGGCCGGCATCTTCCGGCGGCAGGAAGCTGCCCGGGACCTGCGCGAGCAGCATCATCGATCCGACGAGGAAGGCGAAGGCGCCGATCAGCGTGGCATAGCGGGCATACCAGTGCGTCGTCGTGGTGCGCACCAGTCGCGTATAGCCCTTCATGAAGGCGCTGTCGTTGTCGTGATGGTCGTCCATCGCGTCTTCGGCGCGCATCAGATAGGCGGCCATCAGCGGCGTGATCAGGCGCGCGACCATCAGCGAGAAGAACACCGAGAAGGCGACGGTCAGGCCGAACTGGATGAAGTACTGGCCGGGAATGCCCGGCATGAACGACACCGGCACGAAGACGGCGATGATGGTGAAGGTGGTGGCGATGACGGCAAGGCCGATCTCGTCCGCCGCCTCGATCGCCGCGCGATAGGGCGTCTTGCCCATCTTGATGTGGCGGGCGATGTTCTCGATCTCGACGATCGCGTCGTCGACCAGGATGCCGGTCGCGAGCGTCAGCGCCAGGAAGCTGACGAGATTGAGCGAAAAGCCCATCATGTCCATGATCCAGAAGGTCGGGATCGCGGAGAGGGGCAGGGCGACGGCGGAGATCAGCGTGGCGCGCCAGTTGCGCAGGAACAGGAAGACCACGATGACGGCCAGGATCGCGCCTTCCAGCAGCGTGTGCATGGCGGCTTCGTAGTTGCCGTAGGTGAAGTAGACCGAGTCGTTGATCAGCTCGATGTCGACATCAGGGTATTCGCTGCGGACCTGGGCGAGGCTCGCACCGACGGTTTCGGCCACCGACACTTCGCTGGCGCCCTTGGCGCGGAAGACGGCAAAGGTGACGACGGGGTCGCCGTTATAGCGCGAGAAGGACTTCTGCTCCTCGTAGGTGTCCTGGACGGTACCGAGGTCGGACAGCTTGACGAAGCGGCCGCCCGAGAGCGCGATCGTCGTGTTGGCGAGGTCGGAGACGTTGCGTGCATCGCCCAGCGTACGGATCGCCTGCTCGGCGCCGGCAACCTGGCCGCGGCCGGAGCCGAGATCGACATTGGTGCCGCGCAGCTGGCCGTTCACGTCGGCGGCGGTGATCCCATAGGCGTTCAGCCGGTCGGGATTGAGCTCGACCCGGATTTCCCGGTCGGCGCCGCCGTAGCGATCGATACGGCCGATGCCGGGCTGGCCCTGCAGGGCGCGCTTGATCGTGTCGTCGACGAACCAGGACAGCTCCTCGAGCGACATGTTGGGCGAAGAGACGGCAAAGGTCTGGATCGCCTGGCCTTCGACGTCGACCTTGGCGACGATCGGCTCCTCGACGGAGGCCGGCAGGTCGCCGCGGATACCGTCGATGGCGTCCTTGACGTCCTGGACCGCCTGTTCCGTCGGGATCTCCATGCGGAACATCACGACCGTCTGCGACTGGCCGTCGGTGACGGTCGAGGACAGTTCGTCGACGCCGGTGATGCTGGCGACGGCGTCCTCGATCTCCTTCGTCACCTGCATTTCCAGCTCGGCCGGAGATGCGCCGCTCTGCTGAACGGTGATGGCGACCAGAGGCACGTCGATGTTGGGGAAGCGGGTGATCGGCAGCGCAAGGAAGGATTGCACGCCCACGACCATCAGCAGGAAGAAGCCGAGGATCGGTGCGATCGGATTGCGAATGGACCAGGCGGAAAAATTCACGGCGTGCTCCTGCTCAGTTCGATTCTGCCGACGTCTCGTCGCGGACGGGATTGATGCGGTCGCCATCGCGAACGAAGGCGCCGGCCTTGGCGACGACGACGTCGCCCTGCTTCAGCCCGTCCTTGATCTCGATGAAGGCGCCATCCTGGATGCCGGTCGAGATCTTGACCTGCTTGACCACGTTGTCGGTCACCAGGCGCGTCGTTGTGCCGTGCTTGTCGGTGGTGATCGCCGACAGGGGCAGGGCCACGCCGTCGGCTTCGGCGACGATGATCTCGGCGCTCGCATACATGCCGGAGCGGGCGCCCTGATCGTCGTCGATGGCGATATGGACCGCGCCCAAGCGCGTCTGCGGGTCGATGACCGGCGAGATCAGCCGCACGGAGCCGTCCAGCACGGTGCTGCCGCCGGCGACCTTGATCCTGGCCTTCTGTCCGACCCGCATCTTCAGGATGTCGGTTTCCGACACGTCGGCGACGAGTTCGATCTCGCCGTCACGGATGACGGTGAACATCGGCTCACCGGCACCGCTGGCGATCGCGCCGACCTTGGCGTTGCGATCGGCGATCACGCCGGCGACCGGGGTCTTCACGTCGGTGCGGGCGAGCTTCAGGTCGATATCGGCGATCTGGCTTTCGACGACCTTGATGTCGGCTTCGGCGATGGCGATCGCCTGCACCGTGCTGTCGACCTTGGCATTGGCGCTGATGGCCGCCGTTTCGGCCTGGTCGATCGAGGATTGCGACAGCGTTCCCGACTTGCCGAGCGTCTGGGCCCGCTTGTACTGGCGTTCCGCCTCGGCGGCTCCGGACTTGGCGTCCCCGAGCTGTACCTTGTACTGGGCAAGCGAGGCTTCGGCCTTGGCCTTGGTCGCGACCAACTGGCTCTTCTGCAGGAGCAGGCTGTCGTCGTTCAGCCGCGCCACGACGGCGTCCGCGGCAACGCGGTCGCCCACATCGGCTTCGAGCGAGCGGATCGACAGGCCCTCGACCTGCGGCTGCACGTAGATTTCCTCGGTGGCCTTGATCGTTCCGGTCGCGACGATCCGGTCGATCAGCGCACGCGTGCTCGCCTCGGTCACGACAATGGACGGCAAGGACTGCTTCGGCTGGCTCGCCGGCGCCTCTTCGGCAGCGGCGGCAAACGGGAAAAAGGCGACGGACAAAGCAAGCAATCCGGCAGTGACGTTCGTAGAGCGGACCATGTGTCCCTTCCGAGGTTTCTGGACAGGCTATCAAAAAATCATGAAATGCGGGCATTACCGGCCGGAACGCACGGTTCCCGCCTCAGGCAGGCCGGTATAGCGTCTTTGCAGCCGAACGACAATTCTGCGGACTGCGTCGTCTGGAACTTTAGTTGGTATCGACGCGGCCTGATACAAGTCCCGGTAAGGGATCTTGAAGCCTCTAATTTTTTAGTCTGCTGCGGCGCACAAATCAATCCGGCGTCCGGCAGGAAATCGCCGGTCGCCTTCACAAGCGGAATTCGGCCGCGCTCAAGCAAAAAGGCGTCCGGATCTCGATCCGGACGCCTTCGTTTCGAACGTCTGCCCCGGTTTTACTTGAGGGCTTCGTTGGTGATGTCGAGCGTGTAGGCGCCGACCGGCTCCTTGGTGATGACCGGGTCGGAGCCGCCGCCCAGCAGGGTGGCGACGGTGCGCTTGTAGTCGGCTTCGTCGAGCGCGCCGTTCGAGCCGGCGGTCAGCTTGGCGACTTCGCCCATCATGCGCTTCTGGTGGACTTCGGTCTGGGCGCCGGACGCGTCGTTCTCGAGCACGATCTCGGCTGCGTCATCCGGGTTTTCTTCGGCCCACTTCCAGCCCTTCATAGAGGCGCGGACGAACTTGACCATCTTTTCCTTGAAGGCAGCGTCTTTCAGCGAATCCTCGAGGACATAGAGGCCGTCTTCGAGGGTGGCCACGCCTTCCTTCTCGTATTGGAAGGTCACCAGGTCCTCGGCCTTGATGCCGGCGTCGATGACCTGCCAGTATTCGTTGTAGGTCATGGTCGAGATGCAGGCCGCCTGCTTCTGCAGCAGCGGGTCGACGTTGAAGCCCTGCTTCAGCACGGTCACGCCGTCGGCGCCGCCATCGGTCTTGATGCCGAGATGGGCCATCCAGGACAGGAACGGATATTCGTTGCCGAAGAACCAGACGCCGAGCGTCTTGCCCTTGAAGTCTTCCGGCTTGGTGATGCCGGTTTCCTTGAGGCAGGTCAGCATCATGCCCGAAGCCTTGAACGGCTGGGCGATGTTGACCAGCGGAACGCCCTTTTCGCGGGTGGCGAGAGCGGACGGCATCCAGTCGACGATGACGTCGGCGCCGCCGCCGGCGAGAACCTGCGGGGGAGCGATGTCCGGGCCGCCCGGCTTGATTTCGACGTCGAGGCCTTCTTCCTCGTAGAAGCCCTTGTCCTTGGCGACGTAGTAGCCGGCGAACTGGGCCTGGGTGACCCATTTCAGCTGCAGCGTCACCTTTTCGGCCGCGGCCGCCTGCATGGCCGTCAGCGACACGGCGCCGGCGAGGAGCAGGGATGCGAGTTTCAATGTCATTTTGGTTCCCTCTTTCTTATTTACGCCTGTCCACCACGGACAGACGGATGCCAGAAGGTGACGGCGCGCTCGGCGAGCGCCACCACCCCATAAAAGATCGATCCGGCGAGCGCGGCAACCGCAATCTCCGCCCAGACCATGTCGACATTGCTGCGTCCCACCTCGGTGGAAATGCGGAACCCCATGCCGACGATCGGGGTGCCGAAGAACTCCGCGACGATGGCGCCGATCAGGGCCAGCGTGGAGTTGATCTTCAGCGCGTTGAAGATGAACGGCCAGGCCGCCGGCAGGCGCAGCTTCACCAGCGTCTGCCACCAGTTGGCGGCGTAGGTGCGCATCAGGTCGCGTTCCATGTGGCTCGCGGCCGACAGGCCCTGCACGGTGTTCACCAGCATGGGGAAGAAGGTCATGATGACGACGACGGCGACCTTGGACTGCCAGTCGAAGCCGAACCACATGACCATGATCGGCGCGACGCCGACCATGGGCAGGGCCGAGACGAAATTACCGATCGGCAGCAGGCCCTTCTGCAGGAAGGGCGAGCGGTCGACGAGGATGGCGACGGCAAAGCCGAGGCCGCAGCCGAGCGCATAGCCGGTGATCACCGATTTCAGGAAGGTCTGCTGGAAATCGGCCCACAGCGTCGGCACAGAGGTGATGAGCCTGGCCCAGATCATCGAGGGCGCCGGCAGCAGGATGGAAGGGATATTGAAGCCATGCACCAGGCATTCCCAGATGACCAACAGCGTCGCCCCGAAGATCAGCGGCACGGCGATGTTGACGATGCGGCGCACCGTGCGGTCCTTGAAGGTCCGGCGCACCAGCCATTCGTTGAGGCCCCAGGCGGACAGCCAGAAGACGAGGGCGAAGACGAGATATCCGTTCATGGCTTGACCCCCATGCGCGCGAGCACCCGGGCATGGGCGATGCCGACGATCGAGACCAGGATGGCGGCAAGGCCGGCGGCCATGAACAGCGCCGCCCAGATCTGGATGGTCTGGCCGTAATAGGAGCCGGAGAGCAGCCGCGCGCCGAGACCGGCAATCGCCCCGGTCGGCAGTTCGGCGACGATGGCGCCGAGCAGCGAGATGGCGATCGCGACCTTGAGCGAGGTGAAGAGATAAGGCATCGAGGCCGGCCAGCGCAGCTTCCAGAAGGTCTGGCTGGGGCTCGCATGATAGGTGTGCATCAGGTCGAGCAGGATGGTGTCGGGGCTTCTCAAACCCTTCACCATGCCCACGACGATCGGGAAGAAGGACAGGTAGGTCGAGATCAGCGCCTTGGGCAGGATGCCGGATATGCCGACCGAGTTCAAAACGACGATGACCATGGGCGCGATGGCGAGGATCGGAATGGTCTGGCTGGCGATCACCCAGGGCATCAGCGACCGATCCATGGCCCGGTTGTGGACGATGCCGACGGCGAGCAGGATGCCGAGCACGGTGCCGATCACGAAGCCGAGCAGGGTCGCCGAAAGGGTGACGCCGGCATGGTAGACGAGACTGCGCTTCGAGGTCACCGCCTTGTTGACCGTGGTGTCCCACAGTTCGATGAAGATCTGGTGCGGAGCGGGCAGGACCGGACGCTCCTGCGCGAAGGTGCGCTCCACCACCTGGCCAAAGGTGATCTCCTCGCCCGCCCGCGCCGCCTGGTCGCGTACGAAGGGCGCGTTGAGGTAGACGACGAAGATGTGCCAGACGACGAGAATGGCGAAGACCACGGTCAGGATCGGCAGGATGCGATCGCGGAACAGGGAAGGGGCGGTCATGGGCGGCCTCCGATTCCCGGGTTTACACCCCGCTCTGCGACACTGAGAGTTGCAGTGCCCCTCATCCGCCTGCCGGCACCTTCTCCCCGTTCTGACGGGGAGAAGGGACGAGTGGCACTGCCGTGGCCGTCCCCTCTCCCCGCCTGCGGGGAGAGGGTCAGGGGGAGGGGCTTCTCATTCACGAGGTGTACGGCGAGGGGTAATGACAGCGGCCGAGGCAAAA
>CALRRQ020000007.1:0-137254 GCA_943370615.1 Rhizobium sp. Q54 | reverse complement strand
TCAGCAGCACGCTCCTGTCGTCCAACCTCGCAACCGCCCTGTGGATTGTTGAAGGTGGCCGCAAGGCATCGGCAAGCCTGCAACCCGATCTGACCACGGTTGCCGAAGAAGCGGCCGCACCCTCGGTTGCCGAGAAGGTCGAAGCCCTCTACCGCGAATACGAATTGCCGGGCGACGACGGCTGATCAGCAGACACACCTGCTGCCGGATATGAAGAAGGGCGCCTCGGGCGCCCATTTTTGTTGCCGAAGACCGAAACCAATCCGCTGATCCCGTATCCCCGGCCGTCGCTCTCCTTCTTCTCCCCAGCGGGGAGAAGGTGGCCCGCAGGGCCGGATGAGGGGGAGCGAAGCTCGCAGCCTTGCTCCACCGACCGGCGCCGGAATGTGATCGTCAATCAATGGGCGTGGTCGTGCCGATCGGCCTTGCCGTGGTCGTGGGCGTGGTCGTGCGCATGGCCCGCCTCGTGCCCGTCGTCATGGCTGCAGCCGCAGACGCTCTGGCTCGCCGCCTTGACGAAGGCCTCCGCCCCGCCGGCCTTCCATTCGTGCCAGGACTGCCAGAGGATCTGCGCCGAGGAGTTGAGGAACAGGCCGGCCATGATGAAGGCGACGGCAAGGTCGGGCCAGGCGGTCGCCGTGCCCCAGACGCCGAGCGCGGCGATCATGACGATGACATTGCCGATCGCGTCATTGCGCGAGCACAGCCAGACGGAGCGCACATTGGCGTCGCCGTCCTTGTAGTTCATCAGCAGCAGCACGCTCGCCACATTGGCGGCGAGCGCCATGAAGCCGATCGCGCCCATCACCGGCGCCTCCGGCATGCCGTCGTAGAACACCCGCCAGACGGTCGAGCCGAACACCCAGAAGCCCATCAGGAACAGGCTGATGCCCTTGGCGGCAGCCGCAAGGCTGCGCACCTTGAGCGAGGCGCCGATCACGGCGAAGGAAATGCCATAGGTCACGGCGTCGGCGAAGAAGTCGAGCGCGTCGGCCTGCAGCGCCTGCGATCGGGCCAGCTGGCCCGCCGTCATCTCGACGAAGAACATCGCCGCGTTGATGAAGATGACCATCCAGAGACGGCGCTTGTAGGTTTCCGACATGCCGTCGAAGGGGGCGTGCTCGTGGCCGTGGCTGGCGCTCATTATCTCTTTTCCTTTTCGTCTTGCTCTCGTTCGACGACTTTCCTAATCTCTATAGCGACTAGAGGTTCAAGGGGGTATTTTACAAAATGTACTCGATCGGCGAACTTTCCCGCCGCGCCGGCGTCAAGGTGCCGACCATCCGTTATTATGAACAGATGGGGCTGATCGCCGCGCCGGACAGGTCGGAGGGCAATCAGCGGCGCTACGAGCGCGCCGAGCTGGAGCGCCTGACCTTCATCCGCCATGCCCGCGATCTCGGCTTCCCGATCGAGGCGATCCGCGAACTCCTGGCACTGAGCCGTCATCCGGACGAGCCCTGCGAACGCGCCGACCACATCGCCCGCGAGCAGCTGGTGGAGGTGCGCGAGAAGATCGCCCGGCTGCAGAAGCTGGAACACGAGCTGGACCGCATCGTCTCCCATTGCGGCAGCCACACGGTCGGCGACTGCTATGTCATCCGCGCGCTGTCCGACCACGGCCTGTGCGACCACGAGCACTGAGGGGAGAACAGGCGATGCCGGTCATCAGGCAGCAGGACGCGCCGCTGGAGGAGGGCAAGGCCGAAGGGATCAATGCCGAGCTCGGCGCCTATACGGCGCGGCTCCTGTCCGATGCCGGCGGGCTCACCCAGTTCGGCGCCTTCGTCGAGACCCTGCCGCCCGGCTCCTTCTCCTCGCACAAGCACTGGCACGAACGGGAGGACGAATTCGTCTATATTCTGTCCGGCACGGTGACGCTGAACGAGGGCGACAGGCACGTCGAGATGCATCCGGGCGATGCTGCGACCTTCAAGGCCGGCGTTCCGGTCGGCCACCGGCTGGAAAACCATTCGGATCAACCCGCCACCTATCTGGTGGTCGGCACCCGCTCGCCGGACGATGTGGTGCACTACACCGACCGGGACCTGCTGCTCACCAAGGCCAACTTCGAAAAGACGCTGACCGACAGGGCCGGCAATCCGGTCAGCCGCTAGAGGGGCGGAAAACGGTCCTACAGCGCGTCCTTCTCGAGCTGCGCAAGGCAGTCCTCGGCTCGCTGGAGCAATGCCATCTTCTTGCCCTCGTCCATCCGCCGCCAGCCGGCGAGGATATTGGCCATGCGGTGGTTGCCGCGCAGCCTGTCCTCGTTGACGGCGATGAAGCGCCAGTAAAGCGAATTGAACGGGCAGGCGTTCTCGCCGGTGCTGTCCTTCACGTCATAGGAACAACCGCCGCAGAAATTGCTCATCCGGTCGATATATTTGCCGCTTGCTGCATAGGGCTTGCTCGCCATCAGCCCGCCATCGGCGAAGAGCGCCATGCCGAGTGTATTGGGCAACTCCACCCACTCATAGGCATCGGCATAGACGGCCAGATACCATTCGCACACCTCGGTCACCGAAAGCCCGGCGAGAAGCGCGAAATTGCCTGTCACCATCAGCCGTTGGATATGATGGGAATAGGCATGCTCGATCGTGTCGCCCACGGCCGCCGCCATGCAGCGCATCTTCGTCTCGCCGCTCCAGTAAAGCGCGGGCAGGGGGCGGTGAGCCTCGAATGCGTTCTTCTGCGCATAGTCCGGCATGAAGCGCCAGTAGATGCCGCGCACATATTCCCGCCAGCCGAGGATCTGGCGAATGAAGCCCTCGACCGCATTGAGCGGTGCGGCGCCCTCGTGATAGGCGCGTTCGGCCCGGCGGATCACGTCGATCGGCAAAAGCAGGCCGGCATTGAGATAGGCGGCGATCATCGAATGGAAGAGATAGGGCTCGCCCGCCACCATGGCGTCCTGCCAGTCGCCGAAGGACGGCAGGATCTCGGTGACGAACTGCTCGAACTCCGCCTCGGCCTGTGCGGCAGTGACAGCGAAATGAAAGGGCCGCAGCTGGCCGATATGATGGGAAAACCGCGCCTCGACCAGGTCCAGCACATCGCGGGTGATCGCATCATGCCGCCATGACAGCCGGCGCGGGCCTTTCAACCCCTTGGGCGGCGACTTGCGGTTCTCCTTGTCGAAGTTCCACTGCCCGCCCTCCGGCTCAGCGCCCCGCATCAGCACGCCGAAATGCCGGCGCATGTCGCGGTAGAAATATTCCATGCGCAATTCCCGGCGGCGATCGGCCCAGCGCCCGAAGCCGGCGCGCGTGATGAGAAAGCGGTCGTCCTCACGGATCTCGACCGGCACGCCGAGCTTTGCCTGCCAGCCCTGCATCTCCTCCAGCAGCCGGTATTCGCCGGGCTCGGTGACCACCAGGCCCTCCGCGCCGGTCGCAGCCAGCGCCCTTTCCACTTCGCAAAGCAGCGACTGTCTGTTGTCCGGGTCGTCCAGCCTGACATAGCGCACGGCAAATCCGCGTCCCCGCAATTCCTCGGAAAAATGCCGCATGGCGGAAAACAGGAAGGCGATCTTCTTCTGGTGGTGGCGCACATAGCTCGCCTCCGCCATGACCTCGGCCATCAGCACGACGGAGCCCTGCGGGCTGGCGTCCCGCAGCGCGGAGAGGGAATGGGAAAGCTGGTCGCCGAGAACGAGGTGAAGCAGGGTCATGACCGGGAAACGTGGAGCGTCTGCCGCCGGATCACTCCGCCTTGACAATCGATTGAAATCGGCGCATTGAACCCACCATGATCATCGCACGCGCACCCATCTCCTGCACGTATTTTTGGGCCTACCGGTAATCGGCGGCTCGACAGATCATCATGTCAACAGGCCGCCGTCAGGCGGCCTTGTTGTTTTCCAGGACAAAAGCTCTCCCTGACGGCGCAAACGAAAAAGGGAAGCGAAAATGACCGAAGATACCGATATCACCCTGCCGCGACCGCCCGTCGTGGTCATCCGCGCCGCCAGGCCCCATGACCTGCCGGAACTGAACGCCATGATCGCGGCGCTCGCCCTGCACCATGGCGACGCCTCGGCGATGACGCCGGAAAAGCTCGAGCGCGACCTGTTCGGCCCGCTGCCATGGATCACCGCGCTGGTCGCCGACGGCGGCGAAGGCCTGATCGGTTACGCCATCCTCGTGCCGCTCTACAGGGCAGAGGAAGGCAAGCGCGGCATGGACCTGCATCATCTCTACGTGCGCGACGGCCAGCGCGGCAACGGCATCGGCCAGCACCTCGTCGCCCGCGCCCGGGAACTTGCCCGCCAGTCGGGTTGCGACTACCTTTCGGTCAGTGCCGCGACCGGCAATTTCGCCGCCCATCGCTTCTACGAACACATGGATTTCGTGCCGCGTCCGGTCACCGGCATGCGCTACATGCAGGCGCTGTCTTAAGCGTCGTCGCGCTTGGCTTTTTCGTTTCCGAGGAGAATTGCCCATGCCCCGCATCGCCGTCGCCCTGCAATCCGATTTCGCCGACTGGGAGCCCGCGCTCCTGATGGCCGCCGCGCGCTATTATCTCGGCTGTGAGGTGCTGACCGCCTCGCCTGATGGTCAACCCGTCGTCTCGATGGGCGGCCTCAAGGTCACGCCGGACATCGGCTTTGCCGAGATCGACCCTAAGCGCTTCGACGCGCTGGTGATCCCGGGCGGCTATGCCTGGGAAAAGGGCCAGGCCTTCGATTTCACCGAACTGGCCCGGGATTTTCATGCGAAGGGAAAGGTCGTCGCCGGTATCTGCGCTGCGGCGAGCGCCCTTGCTGCCACCGGCCTGCTCGACGACGTCACCCATACCGGCAATTCGCTCGCCTCGCATGGCAAATATCCGGGCTATCACGGGGCTGACCATTATCGCGACCAGCCGCAGGCCGTCTCCGACAGGGGCATCGTCACCGCGCCCGGATCGGCGCCCGATACCTTTGCGACCGAGGTCCTGAAGGCGCTTGATCTGTGGACGCCGGAGGCCGAAGCCGAACTCTCGGCCTTCGCCGCCGAGCACCGCTGACCCCAGGGTTTCAGGGTTTCAGCGCCCGGCGGATGTCGCGGCTGTTGAGGTTGAAGGCCTGGCCGGAAGCCGGACCGCGCGCCGCTTTCGCGGCAGCGGCCGCGTCAAAGGCGGCGTGATGGCTGTAAAACCACGCGAGGCAGTCTTCGACGCTCGGCGTGGGATTTTCGGTGAGGCTGCGAAA
Organism: Rhizobium sp. Q54; assembly: GCA_943370615.1. Classification (GTDB taxonomy): domain Bacteria; phylum Pseudomonadota; class Alphaproteobacteria; order Rhizobiales; family Rhizobiaceae; genus Allorhizobium. Next base: position 132,063 of record CALRRQ020000007.1, on the reverse strand, counting down.
GGCGAGCCGGTGGACGAAGCATCGGCAGCCGGACGGCCGATGAAAAAAGACCAGCGCATCGAGATCGATGCGCCAGTCGAATTCGGGGCAGGGGGTGCCTGCCATGGACCTCAGGCTTCGAAACGGCGGCGCAGGTGGCCGCTGAGCGAGCCGAGCAGCGCCCAGAACAGCAGGCTTGTCAGCGTCGCGATGATGACGAAGCGATGCGACATCGCGTCGGGCGCTAGGGCCTGTTCGCCCTCCGGCGGAACCGGTGCGCCGATGACGTGCGGCAGCGCGATCAGCACGATCGCCAGGGCCGCAGCCCAGGGCTTGCGCTGGAAGAACAGCAGCGCCAGACCGGCCGCCGTCGACAGCGCTGTTCCCACCCACCAGACCTGACGCTCGAAGAGCGGTGCGGCGGGCGTTCCCGGAAGTTCCGGATGCAGGCCGAAGCCCGGTGCGAGCATCACCACGACGAAGCCGCACAGACCCCAGATGAGGCCGCTCCGCCAGTCGCTGTGGCGACCGGAGATCTGCATCAGCCCGTTCAGCACCAGCGCGAAGCCGATGGCCGTCAGGATATTGGCGGCGAGCGTATAGGCGGTGCGTTCGATCCCGTCGGCGGGTGCCCAGGCATCGGCGCTGTGATGGTCGTGCGCTTCGGTGGCGGTTGCCGCGTCATGGTCGTGGGCGACGCCCGCGTCATGATCATGGGTAGCGCCCGCAGCCGCGCCGGCGTCGTGGCTTTCGGCCGTTTCCCCGGTTTCATAGACTTCGGCCGCCAGGATGAGCGGCGTCGTTCCGAGAAATTGCGCGAGCGTCACCACCGTCCCGACGATCAGCCCGACCAGCAACGAAGTGAAGACGAGCGAACGAAAGAGAGACATCGATGCTCCCCTCAATGGCAGGGGAAGGCGTTGGCGTGGCGCGCGTCGTGGGCGGCGTTGTGCACCACTTCCATCGGCGAGAAGCCGACGAAACCGACCACGAAGAGGCCGAAGAAGACGCTGAGCAGCGCCGGCGCGATGCGGCCCGCGACGGACGAGGTGGATGCGGTGATGGTGTTGACGGACATGGTTCCCTCCGAACAAGTGACGATGGATATCGACGGCCGGAGGAGAAGAAAACGGGGACAAAAGGACGGCTGCGGATCGACGATCCAGGCCGCGCAATCTCCCTGTCTTCCGGACAACCCCGCCCGGCAGGCGACGACAGATGATGGCAGGTCTCCTGGCTTGCGGGTCATGACACCTTGGACAGCCTTCCCGGATCGTCTCCAGTGGCCATGTCGTCCAGGCGTTCGCCGCTCACAGTTGCGGGGGCAGCCACGAATCGAGCCCCGTCAGGGTCGTCCCTATCGTGTTCCCTATTAATCCCCGAAGCGCCGCTTCTGGGGAACCATCGCGGCCACTATCGCGGCGGCGGGCGGCCATGTCAATGTCGACGGACGGATCGTGGCGGGAGAAAGTCGTGGTCTTGGTCGGCGCGGGCTCAGTGCCGGACGGGCGGATGCTGCGACCATTGCTGCAGCGTCGTCTTGATCAGCACCAGGGCGGCCTGCTGCGCATGATCGCGTTCGCGCGGATCGACGATGTTGGAAAGCCGCTTCTCGAAGGCCTGCACCGTCTGGTCCACCCAGCGATGCAGGGCAGGATCCGGATAATTGTCGAGCAGCGAGCGGAGCGCGCTTTCCATTCGCCGGCGTTCGATGCTCATGCTTCAGTCCTTGGCCGTTGTGACGAAACGCACTCTGGCCCGGCAGCCTTGCGCGATGCTGGAGGGGCGGGGGGACGCGTAGTCCGCGGGCTCCAATCTGGCCAGGAAATGCCTAAGCGGTTTCCTCTGCCGCCTTGGAGAGTGCTTCCTCGGCCCATTGGTTGAGACTCTTGCCGGACAGCTCGGCTGCCTTTGCCGCGCGCGCGTGTACGTCGGGATCAACGCGAAACATCATCTTGCCGGAATAGGACTTGTGGGGCTCGCGCCCGAGTTTGCGGCACATCTCGACATAGTCGTCCACGGCCTCGTGGAAGGCCCGCTTGAGTTCGTCGACGCTCTCGCCGTGAAATCCGACGACATCGGCGATGCCGGCTATGTTTCCGAAGAAGATCTCGTCCTCCGCATCGAAGGCGATGCGAGCCGAGAAACCCTTGTAGGTCATAACATTCATGGTCTCACTCCAAGGTCTTCAAGGAAGCGTCGTGCGTCGCGTATCTGGTAGCGCCTCGCTTCCTTTTCCGGGTGCGGTCTATGGAAGAAGGCCAAGCGTCCGTCTTTTTCGAACCGGACGCGGGACCCGTTGCCTTCGATCACCACGCATCCCACGGCGATCAATAGGCTCTCGACATCCGCCCAGGCGATCGAGCCTGACACCGGGTCGCTGAAGATCGAATGCAGCGTCTTCCTCTGCCGACTGTTCATGAAGAAATCTTAAGCCACGCTAGCGCTTTTTGCAATCATATCGCGAGCAGATCGGCCTTGAAATCAGCTGCACCCGTCCCTCATCCGCTTGCCGGCCCTTCGCTTAGGCTCAGGGCGTTCGTCATTCGAAACGATTCACTGGATCGTTTCGTCGGCTGCGCCGACCATCCCTCACCCCCGCAGGCGGGGAGAAGGGACAAGCGGCACCGCGATGGCCACTCCCTCTCCCCGATTGCGGGGGGCGAAGGACGGGTCGAGACACGCGGCTCGACCCCGGTCGGGTCAGGGTGAGGGGCATGGCGCAATCGATACGCCAAAGTTCACTCCACCGCCGGCACGGCCTTGAGATAGGCGGCGATGGCCTCGCGGTCGGCGGCGGTCAGTTCCGCCATGTTCTTCTGCACTTCGACCATGGAGCCGCCGACGCTGTCGAAGTCGGGGGTGAAGCCGGTTTCGAGATAGCTGGCAATGTCGCCGGCCGACCAGCCGCTGATGCTCTTCGAGCCGGGGGTGATGTTGGGGATGGTGCCCTGACCTTCCGGATTCGGTCCGCCGGCCAGCCACCGGCCGGACTTGAAGCCGCCGAGCATGTCGCGCGGCGTGTGGCATTCGCCGCAATGGCCGGGGCCCTCCACCAGATACTGGCCGAGTTTCACCTGGTCGTCGGTATTGGCGAGTTCGACGCGCGGCGCATCGGTGAAATAGAGGAATTTCCAGCCGCCGAGCGCGTAGCGGATGTTGAACGGGAAGGGCAGTTCGTGGGCGGGCGCCACCACGTCGCTCGCCGGCAGCGTCTTCAGGAAGCCGAACAGGTCGTTGATGTCCTTCGGCGCCATGCGGGCATAGGAACCGTAGGGGAAAGACGGGTAGAGATGCTCGCCGTCGCGGCCGACCCCGCGCGTCATCGCATCGCCGAATTCGGCCAGCGTCCAGGCGCCGATGCCGGTGGTGGGCGAAGACGAGATGTTTGGCGCGTGGAAGGTGCCGAACGGGCTGGTCAGCGGCGCGCCGCCGGACAGCACCAGCCTCGCCTCGCCCTCCGATTTCGCCGCTGCATGACAGCTGGTGCAGCCGCCGGCGAAGAAGATCTGCCGGCCGTTGTCGAGATCGGGTTCGCCGAGATTGGCCCAGACGGACGCATCCTGTCGCTCGGGCGCAGTGACGAAGAGAAAGCCTGCGCCACCGACCGCGCCGATGACCGCCAGTGCGCCGAGCCGTTTCAGCCATTTCGATGCCATGGCAACCTCCGTCCTTACCGTTTCCGCCTGGTCAAAAAATGCGACGCCGGCCCACCCCCGTGGTCGGGAGGAGCCGGCGCCGGGATCGCTGGTCGCCTTACTTCTTCAGGCGGTAGGTCTCATGACAGCTCGAGCAGGTCGCGCCGACGGCCTTCATCACGGCGCCGGTGCTGGCCTGGTCGGTCGGCATGGCGGCGAGCTGGGCTTCGGCCACCTTGGTCAGTTCCGCGGCCTTGGCCTTGAAATCATCCATGGCTTCCCAGATCTTCGGGCTTGCTTCGGAGTCCATGCCGACTTCCGAGCCGGCCGGGAAATGGTTGGGGAAGTCCTTGCCGACTTCGGCCATGGTGGTGAGCGAAGCCTTGACGACCTCCGCGTCGAAGGGCTTTTCGCCCTTGAGGATCGCGCCGATGGCGCCCATCGCGCCGCCGACCTTCTTCATCATCTCCTGGCGAACGACCTGCGGCTCGTCGGCGGCGATCGCGGCGGTCAGGCCCAGTCCGGTGACGATGGCGGCAGCCAGGACAAGTTTGAGCTTCATCGGGTATCTCCATTATGGCGGGCCGGGCGGACCGGCGGTTGGATGGCAAGAATGCGCCCGACGATGTTTGCAAAAATGTGCGACAGGAATGAAGTCACATTCAGGTGAAGTTGCGGCCTTCGTCCAAAGTTTTGATAAATATCACGAATTGCCGGACGGCCCGGTCGTCTCAACCGGAGGACAGCCCCTGCCACAGCGTGACTGCGGCCGCCGCGATCAAAAGCGCGCCGGCCGCCCGTCCGACCCAGATCGTCGCCGTCGGATTGCCGGTGAGCGTCGCCCGCGCCCGGTTGGCGGCGAGCGCCACGCTCCCGTAGACCAGCGCCTGCGTGATCAGCGTCATCAATCCGAGCACCAGCCCCTGCAGCCAGATCGGCCCGTAGACGGGTTTGAGAAACTGCGGATAGACGGCAATGACGAATAGATAGGCCTTGGGGTTTAACAGGCAGGTGGCGACGGCGCGGCGGAAGGTCTGCCACAGCGCCCCCTTGTCCATGCGCTCGACGGTGTCGACGGTGATCGCGCTTCTCACCAGCGTGTAGCCGATCCAGATCATGTAGAGCGCGCCGACGATCAGGATCGGCGTGAAGAGTCTTGGCGCCAGCGCCAGCAGGAGCCCGGTGCCGAGCGTGCCGTAGAGCGTGTGCACCACGCCGCCGGTCATCATGCCGGAAGTGGCGACCAGCCCGGCGCGCCGCCCGCCCGACAGCGAGCTCACCAGCACATAGAGCATGTCCATGCCGGGAACGATGATGATGCCGGCGATCAGCACCAGGAAAAGCCAGAGATTGTCGGCGTAGCTCATGTCAGTATCCCTCGTCGTCGAGAAAGGCGGTTGCGCATTTTCCGGCGAAAAATCAGCCGGTTTGATCTTTCCCTAAGCGAGGGCAACTGACATGCTTGTGTCAGTAGCGTTTCCGACGGGAGGCAAATATGCGCAAGGCGTCGCGGCTCTTCGAGATCATCCAGATCCTCAGGCTGTCGCGCCGCGTCGTCACCGCGGCCGAGATCGCCGAGCAGCTTGAGGTGACGCCGCGCTCGATCTATCGCGACATCGCGGCGTTGCAGGCCATGCGCGTGCCGATCGAGGGCGAGCGCGGGCTGGGTTATATCCTGCGGCCCGGCTTCGACCTGCCGCCGCTGATGTTTTCGGTGGAGGAGACCGAGGCGATCGTGCTCGGCCTGGCGCTTCTGGAGCGCACCGCCGATACCGGCCTGAAACAGGCGGCCCGGCGGGTCAATGCCAAGATCGCCGCCGCCGTGCCGGTGCCGCTGCGCCAGGTGCTGCAGGGCAATGCGCTGCAGGCCTGGGGCTCGATCGCGCCCGCGCCTGAGGGCATCGACCTCGCCATGGTGCGCGCCGCCATCCGCGACGAGCGCAAGCTCTTGATCGACTATCGCGACGAACTGGCCAATGCGACGGAGCGGACGGTGCGGCCGCTGGCGCTGGTCTATTATTCCGCCACCGCCGTCATCGTCGCCTGGTGCGAACTCAGACAGGCGATCCGCAATTTCCGCGCCGACCGGGTCGAGGACTGCCAGCCGCTCGAGGATTTCTTCTCAGGCGAAGGCAATGCCTTGCGCGAACTCTGGACCGCCGGCTGGACGGGCAGTGGCGGTGTCGCCGCATCGGCCTAGAGCGCGAGAACTCGGCTCTGCTCGCGGCCGAAGCCGGTGATCTCGATCCGGTCGGCATGAACCTCGACGATGGCGAAGGCGTTCTCGTCGAACGTGTCGACCATGCCCTTGATGTTGACGAAATGCGTGCCGTTCAGCAGGCCGTAATTGCCGGCGTGGTTGTGGCCGCAGAAATGACCGATGGCGGCCGGCGAGGCGGCGATCAGCGCGGATACCTCTTCGGCGCCCCACAGATTGTGGTCGCTTTCCGGATGAAGCGGATAGTGGCCGAACACGATCGCCCGCTCGCCGGCCTCTTCCGCTCGTCTCAGCCGGCTCGCCAGCCATTCGATCTGCGCAACACTCATGCCGGCATTCCACGTCTGTGCATTGGCCGCACCCGCAGCGGTCAGCAAGGCCAGCCGCTCGGCCGCCTCGTTGCGGCGCGGATCGTCGAGCGGCGGGGCAAACAGCGAGACCTCGTTTCCGTCGGTGATAATCAGCCGCACTCCGTTGACGGAAAAGTCGTGCCAGGGCGCCGGCATGCCGAGCCGGGCATGCACGTCCGCCAGCCGGTCTGCGGCGACGGCAAAATCGTGATTGCCGGGCAGGAAATGATGCGGATGGCGCAGCGTCTCGTAGAGCGGCAGCACGCGGTCGAAATTCTCCCAGTCGCGGTCGATCACGTCGCCGAGCGTCACGACGAAGTCGAGATCCTCGCCGTTGAACCGCCCGATCGCCGCCTCGAGCTTGCCAAGGCTTTGCCCATAGTGGCGGTTCAGGCGCTCGTTCGGCTCGATCGGCGCATATTGCGGATCGGCGATCAGGCCGAAGCGGAGCAGGGGGGAGGAATTCTGGGAGGGCATATTCTACACGTCATGAAAGGAATGGCCGCAGATAGGTCGAACGCATGACAGACGTGTGACAGCGGAGGTGGGTCTTCTCCCCTTGAGGGAGAAGAAGCGAAATCGAGGGCTTAGCCGCAGGCTAAACCTCAGATTTCGCAGATGAGGGGGAAGGGAGGCGCACCCGGATCATCTGGCTCCTCCGTCATCCTCGGGCTTGACCCGAGGATCCACGGCGCGTCCAGCGTCGGCACACGATGAAGGTTCCGGTGCTGCTCTTGCAACGCTGACGCAACCGGGCTGGATTTGTCCGTGCCCCGTGTCAGGTCCTATCGGAAAAGCTCTGAATGGGTGCCCGCCCGCGTGAAGACGACAAGATTCTGTTTTTCGTCCAGAGTGTAGATCAAGAGAAAATCGCCGCCAATGTGACACTCCCGGTGATCTGCCCATTCGCCGGTCAACTCGTGATCTTTCCATTCCGCCGGCAGAGGCGCGTCGTTCGCGACGAGAAGGCCCATGACCTCCTTCAATTTGACCATGTCATAGCGTCCGGAATCGTTGAGACTTTTCCAGTCTCTCGCGAACTGCTTCGTGTGGTCCGAGCAGCGAGGAAGCGAAGCCCGCTTCGATGAAGCCGGCTTGCTCTTGCCTTGCTTATGGCGCACCGTTTCCAGCCTCGATTGAATCGATCAGTTCTTCGGCGGTGCCGAAACGGTTCCGGCGCGCGGCTTTGATGGCGCGCGCTTCCTCGATTGCGGCAACAGTTTCCGCATTCGGCCGAGTCAGTTCGATCGGGAGAGCCTTCTCGCGGGCGATCCTCGTCAGCATCATGCGCATCACATCGGAGACAGTCAGCCCGAGGCTGTCGAGCACTTCGGTCGCATCATCCTTTAATGCGGCATCAATCCGTGCCCGGACATAAGCATTTGCTGCCATTATGGACATCCTTCTTTTCTTGAGAAGGATGTAGCTCAATTGGGCATCAATATCAAGGCGGCCCCGGAGCGAAGGGCTTGTCCGCCGCGAGCGGGCGCGGAGCAGTTCTCCTCAGATCACCTTCACCGAATAGACCTCGCCACCCGCGAGCGGCAGCAGGCGGTTGGCCATTTCGGCTTTCAGCTCCTCGTGGCGGGCGATTTCCTCAGGCGTCTTGTCTGCCTTGGCGCCGAGCGTGATGAATTCTTCCTTGACGTGGCCGGGCTTGATCACGGCCTCGGCCGTCCTGCCGCGATAGCTGAAGCGGAAGACGTAAGGGCCTGGCGGATCGTTGATCACATGAGTGCCGCCGATCGACTTGTCGACGGTGAGCCGCCCCTCGGTCAGCGCGCGGGTAACCATTTCCAGTGCGTCGCGGCCGCCGGGGCCGGAAAAGGCGGTGAGGATGGTCACCTCGCGCCGCTCCAGCGGCGTGTCCGACAAAAGCGGAAAGGCCGCCTGCATGGCTTTCAGCGCATGGGCCACGCCGCCGGGGAAGCCGCCGCCGTGATAGGCGTTGATGCTGTCGAAGGTGAAGCTGATCGGGTGTCCGTTGTCGAGGACGGTGATCGAATTAGACATGGGCGAGGGCTTTCAGGTTAGGAACGAACCGGTCGAGGAAGCGCGTCGTCGCCGGCATGAAATGCGAGCCGTGGTGGAACATCGGATCGAGCGAAGAGACGATCATCGTGCCGGGCGTCGACACCTTGTCCTCGTAGAGGATCGGCCGGCCTTCGCCGTCGCGGGCGAGAACGGTCGCGCCTTCCGGCGGGACAAACCAGCCGTGCAGATGCCAGGTGACTTCCTTGTCGCCGATGCCCTGCATCAGCGGGTGATCGGCGGCGGCCTCGCTCACCCTGACGCCGAGATCGGCCGACGGGTCGAGCCACCACCACCAGTTCGTCTCCGTCTCGGTGAAGTCGACCGCCGGCAGCCAGAGGTCTGAGCGGCTCTCGCCGAGCGCGACGACGGTGCCGCCGGCCTGAAGATGGCGGGCGACCACGTCCTTTTGGGCGATCATGCGCTGCGCCGGCGTGCGGCAGGGCACCCAGAGAATATCGTCCGGGCGAAGCACCTCGCCGAGTTGTTCCGGTCTGCAGATCACGTCGAAGGCTGCGGTATAGCGCGGCCCTTCGAGGCTGCGGATATTGTAGTAAGTGCCGCTGGAGGGCGCGACGATCCGCCGGCCGCTGCGGCTGGAGGTGCGAAGCCCACGATAGTCTTCCGGCTCGGCGAGCGGCAGTACCTCGGCGGGCTTGGCCGGGTTTGTCGGCCACGGGTCGAAGCACGGGCCGCCGTTCGTCCAGGCGAGGATGCGGGCGGAAAGCTCCGGCGCCAGTCCCCATTCGAGCCCCATGCCGGCGAGGTCGTTGCCGGAATGGGAGAAGATCCGCCCGCCCTTCGACCGCGCCCAGACCCAGTCGACCGGGACCCTGGCGGCGCCCAGTCCGTTGACGGCGACGGCACCCTCGGGCAGCGGATTGCAGCCGCGGCCGTAGAAGCCGGCGACGCCCTTGTTGGCCTCCAGCTTCGTCAGCTCGATGCCGTCATAGATCGGATGCGGATTGACCGCGGACAGGTCGAAATCCGGACGCTTCGGCTCGGCGATCGGCCGGTACTGCGCCATGCCGTCGACCAGCGGGCGCACCATGTGGCCATTGAAGAACCAGCGGCCGCCCCGATCGAGGAAGGCCTCGAGCGCCGGCTTGAGCTTGAGCATGGCGTCCTGGTCGAGCTGCTGGCCCGTGATCAGGCCGTGATGCGCCCCGAGGATCTCCGCGGTCAGCGCGCTCTGCTCGACGATCACGGCCTCGCCGCGCTTCGCCGCCTCGAGCATGCCCGGCGACGGTTTGCCATAGGCGGATTTCAGATAGATCGTGCTCATGCTGCCTCAATTCCGGCGAAGGCGGGCAGGATCGCCCGTCTGGTCTCGCCCGTGGGTCCCTGGACGTTCACCCAGCGCATCGGCACGCCGTAGAGCTCGGAAAGCTTGTCCGGCTCGATCATGTCCGAGACCGGGCCATGGATCTCGCCGCCGCCCGGCATCATCAGGAGGACGTCGTCGGCCGCCGCCAGCGCATGGTTGGGGTCGTGGGTGGTGAAGATGATGGCGAAGTCGCGCCGGAGCCTCAGCGTGTCGAGCAGTTCCAGGGTCTTCGCCTGGTTGCCGAGGTCGAGCGCCGAGGTTGGCTCGTCGAACACCAGGACCGGCGAGCCGGTGGCAAGTGCCCGGGCGATCAGCACCATCTGGCGCTGGCCGCCGGACATGCGGTCGTAGCGGAGGGTGGCGAGCGCGCAGGCGCCGACCTGCACGAGGGCAGCTTCCGCTGCCTCGCGGTCTGCGGCCGACGGTTGGCCGAACAGGCCGAGCTGCACGGCGCGCCCCATCACGACGACGTCGAGGCCCGAAAGCTTGGCCTGCGAGGCGCCGTGCTGCGGCACATAGCCGGCGACCTTGGGCGCATGGCGCTTGCCCGAGGCGAGCGGCTGGAAGCCGAGCAGGGCACGCAACAGCGTGGTCTTGCCGCGGCCGTTCGGCCCGAGGATCGCCATCGAGCGGCCGACCGGCACGGAAAAGCTGATGTCCTTGAACAGCGTGCGCGCACCGAAGGCGACGGATGCCTGGTCGAGGCCGATCATGGGCGGTTCGCCTCCTTGAAATGCTTGCGCAGGAGCACGGCGAAGACCGGCGCGCCGATCAGCGCGGTCAGCACGCCGAGCGGGATCTCGGCTGCCGTCAGGGTACGCGCCAGCGTGTCGATGAAGGTGAGATAGGCGGCGCCGATGATCGCCGAGGCCGGGATCAGCGCGCGGTGGTCCTCGCCGACGAGGATGCGCGCGGCATGCGGCACGACGAGGCCGATCCAGCCGACGATGCCGGCGACCGCGACCGAGGTTCCGGTCATCAGCGAGATGGCGATGAAGATGTACCAGCGTTCGCGGTCGGGATTGACGCCGAGCGAGCGCGCTTCCGAGTCTTCGAGCGCGAGCAGGTTCAGCCGGTAGCGCAGCGCAAAGACGATGACGAGCCCGATCGCCATGCCCGGAACGGCAAGCCCGAGCCGGGCCCAGGTGGCGGTGGCGAACGAGCCCATCAGCCAGTAGACGATGGCGGGAAGCGAGGTATTGGGGTCGGCGATGAACTGGATGATCGATACCAGCGCCCCGAACAGCGCGCCGATCACCATGCCCGACAGGATGACGGTGATGACTTCGGTGCGGCCGTTGATGCGGGCGAGCGCCCCCACCAGGATCAGCGCCGACAGGCCGAAGACGAAGGCGAGCCCCAGGAGGACGATTCCGGCATAGCCGAACAGCAGCGCCATCGCGCCGCCGAAGGCCGCCCCCTGGCTGATGCCAAGCACCTGCGGCGAGACCAGCGGATTGCGGAACACGCCCTGCAGCGCCGCCCCGCCGACGGCGAGTGCGGCCCCGGAAAGCGCCGCGAGCAGCACCCGCGGCAGGCGCACCAGAAGCACGATGCGCTCGTCCATCTGGGCCGGTGCGAGGCCGGGGTTCATGAGCCCGGCCATCAGGATGTCGATGATCCGCGGCACGCTGACGGAAAACCGGCCGGCGCCGATGGCAAACAGCATCGCGGCCACAAGGGCGATGAGGAGGGCGCCGAACACGCCGATCCGTATCACCGGGCCGCCGCGCCTGACCGGCTCCGCCGTGACCGCGCTCATCACTTGGCCTTGAACTGGGCGTAGTTCGTGGCGTCGCCCTGCATCTGCGTCCACAGGATGCCGTCGATGTCGGCATCGCCGAGGTCATAATTGTAGAGCGTCTTGTAGGCCGTCTTCATCTCGGCGCGCAGGTCATAATTGAAGACGTCCGGGTGCAGCAGATTGGCGAGCCACATCCAGGTGAGCGGGCTTTCCTGGCTCGGCGGATCCCAGCGATAGCCGCCGAGCGGCATCTTGTAGACCTTCTTTTCCTGCGCTGCCTTGGTCAGCGACAGGATCGGGTCATTGTAGATCCGCTCTACGCCGAGCTTGGCTTCGAAGCTGTTCAGGAGAATGACGTCCGGGTTCCATTCGGCGATCTGCTCGGGGCTGATTGTCGTGCCGTTGCCCTCGACGCTGTCGGAGGCGTTCACGCCGCCGACGAGGTCGATATACCAGGCGTTATAATTGCCCTTGTTGCCGGAGGCGGTCAGGTTCTCCAGTGCGCGGCCGAGATAGAGCACCTTGGGGCGCTTGTCGGCGGGAATGGCCTTGGCCTTCTCGGCAAGCTCCTTTGAGACCACGTCGCGCCAGCCGTTGATCTCGGCGGCCCGGTCGGCCTTGCCCATCGCGGTCGCCACCATGTTCTGGTAGTAGCGGGCCTTCTCCTCGGTGCCGTAGGAAATCAGCGCGACGTTGAGCCCGGCATTGCTGATCGGGTCGACGAGGTCGGCGCCGTAATCGGCCCACTGGATGACCAGCTCCGGATTTGTCGCGGCCAGTTCCTCGACATTCGGAATGAAGTTCGGCGCGGTGATGTCGGAGGGAATGTCCCTGGCTTCCGGGAAGATCTTGCCGAGCACCCCTTCGACGATCGCCGACTTGGCGGTCGGGTTCATGCCGACCAGCTTCGATGTGCTGCCATCCATGGCGATGATGGTCGAGGCCATCGGGATCGGGATCGAGGCGATGCGCTCGGCCGCCTTCGGCAGCGTGACGGTGCGGCCGGCCTGGTCGGTGAGGGTGATCGGATCGGCAAATGCCGCGCCGGCGAGGCCGAGAACGGCCGCCAGGCTGAGGGGAAGACGATGAAGCATCATCGGGCCTTTCGCAAAGTGGAGTAAAAATGTCCTAATTCGATGTCTCCAGATCGCAAACATGATAATGTCTGTCAAGATATAAACGTGACGGCTCCCTGTGCGAATTTACGGGTATCGTGTCGGGGGAGACGGTGCGGCGCAAAGGCGCGGCGATCGCATGACGCGAGGGGCAGGCGTGATTCGTTGGAATCGTTAATACAGGTTTTCCTTATGCGTTTATGATTGCTAAACGCATCACTGCTATATCTGGCCGGTCTGAATGGATCCGGTTGCGATCCCGCGTGGCATGAGGGCTGGTTCAGGACACGGTGCTTTCGATTATCCGTTACCCTGTGGACCGCCGATGACCCTCTTGCCCCATGACGGCCGCCCTCTGGCGGCAGCGATCCCCGCATCGGATGCCGAGACCGTCGAACTTGCGCCGGAGGCGATCCGCGACGCGACGGCGCGCACCTTCGCGCCGATCATCCGCGGTTTCCTGGTGCCGGTCTTCATCTTCTACGTGGTCATTGGCATCCCGCATCTCGCGCTTCGCGCGCCCGGCGACGCCGTGCTGCTGTTCTCCCTGTCGGCCTTGACGGCAGCGGTTGCCTTCTTCCTTCGCAAGTCCCTGCGGATCAAGGAGGTGAGCTTCCAGCGGCTCGAGGTGATCGGATCAGTGGTGCTCATGCTGATCTACGCGAACACCTGCGCCTTGCTCTATGTCGACTTCCACCCGGCCAACCTCATCTATTTTCTGCTGCTGATGATGCTGGCCTCGACCGTCGGCATCAGCATCCGCGTCGTGGCGGGTGTGAGCGCCGTCACGCTGGTCACCATGCTGGGGCTTGCCTTCGCCATGGGGCGCGAGCCGTTCTTCTATTATTCCTTCGTCAGCCTCGCCGGCGCCTTCAGCGCGATCGGCCTTGCCATCCTGATGCGCGGCGCGATCCTCAAGGCCGTGCGCTCGCGCCTGCTCGCCGAAAGCCTGCGGGAACGCGCCGAGCGGCAGGCCGATTTCGACGCCCTGAGCGGCCTGCCCAACCGCCGCAGCTATTTCGCCAATCTCGAGCAGATGATGGCGGCCCCGGGCGCCAGCGTCCATGTCGGCATCATCGACCTCGACGGCTTCAAGCCCGTCAACGATCTCTACGGCCATGCCGTCGGCGACGACCTGCTCGTCGAGGTGGCCGCCCGCATCCGCAATGCCTGTCCGCCCGCCTATCTGGTGGCGCGTCTCGGCGGCGACGAATTCGCGCTGGCGATCGACCGCACGCTTTCCCCCGAGACCCTGACCCATCTCGGCGCCGCCATCTGCGAGGCGCTGCGCCGGCCCTTCACCATTTCCGGCATCTCGATCGCCATTTCTGGATCGATCGGCTTTGCCCATTTCCCGACGAACGGCACCACGGCGCGGGAAATCTACGAGCGGGCCGACCATGCCCTCTATTGCGCCAAGCGCGCGACGCGCGGCGACGTGATGATCTTCACCGATCGCCACGAGGCGGAGATGAATGATTACGGCCTGATCGAGCAGACGCTGCGCAATGCCGACCTGATGAAGGAACTCTATCTCGACTTCCAGCCGCAGTTCGACATCCTGACCGAGCGCACCTCCGGCTTCGAGGCGCTGGCCCGCTGGGCGAGCCCGACGCTCGGCACCGTCAGTCCCGGCCTGTTCATCGCCGCGGCCGAACGCACCGGCATGATCGAGCGCATCACCGGCATCCTGCTGCAGAAGGCGATCACCGCGGCGCTGACCTGGCCGCCCAAGGTCTCGCTCTCGTTCAACCTCTCGCCGATGGACCTGGTTTCGCCGCGCTCGATCGCCAATGTCACCCGCATCGTGCGCGAAAGCGGCATCGCGCCCGAGCGGCTGACCTTCGAGATCACCGAAACCATGGTGATGAGCGACTTCGAATGCGCCCGCGAATCGCTGGTGGCGCTGGCCGAGATGGGCTGCCGCATCGCGCTCGACGACTTCGGTTCCGGCTATTCGAGCTTTGCCTATATCCACCGCTTCCCGCTGCACCGGCTGAAGACCGACCGCTGCTTCGTCACCCAACTGGCCGACGAAAGCGCCTCCGGCTTCGGCATCCTGCTCGCCATTGCCGAACTCTGCGCCAATCTCGGGCTGGAATGCCTGGCCGAAGGGGTGGAGACGGAGGAGGAGATGCGGGCGGTCCGGCAGGCCGGCGTCCGCTTCGTCCAGGGCTATCTTTACGGCCGGCCGATGAATGCCGCAGCCGCCGCCGCCCACGCCGCGGCCCAGCACGACCAGGCGGTCCTGTCGGCCGCCGGCTGAGCACCGGCGTGCGCCGAGGCTCTGTCGATCTCGGTTATTGCGGGGATGCCGCCTCAGATCTTTGCCAGGCGGAGACGCCGTACATGCGGCGTCGCGGACATCGGCATACTGGACCGATCCCGGCGCACCGCGAGGGCGCGCCGGATGTCTTTCGTGAGGGTCAGTCGTCGAACTTCACGGCCTTCAGCTTGTCGATGCCGAGCACCTGAAGCGCCAGCTTCTCGTAGAAGGGTTCGGCCGTGCCGCTCTTGATCTTGTGCAGGAAGTATTTCTCGAAGCCGATCTTGGCGGCATGCACCCACTTGCCCTGCGACGACCAGTTGACGTTGCGCGGCGGGATCTGCGGCTGGGCGACGAAGGCGATGCCTCCGTCACCGAAGTCGGCGAGGCAGACCGCGTTCCAGCTGCCCTCGGCATTGGGCTTTTCACCGCGCACCAGCTTGGCGATGTTCTTGGCGGTCGCCGTCACCATGCTCTCGATCATGAAGCCGGTCTTCGGCACGCCGACCGGAACCGGCGTCTTGCCGGTAGGCGCGATCGCCACGCAGACGCCGACGGCGAAGACGTTCGGGTACTTGCCGTTCTGCTGGTGCTTGTCGACCAGGATGAAGCCGCGCGGATTGGTCAGTCCCTCGATGTCGCGCACCGCCTCGACGCCGCGGAACGCCGGCAGCATCATCGTATAGGCGCTCGGGACCTCGTGGATGGTCTTGGTCGAGCCGTCCTCGTTGACCTCCTCGACCGTCACCTTGTCGGCCTCGAATTTCTGCACCTTGGAATTGCAGATCCACTTGATGTGCTTGGAGCGCATGGCGCTTTCCAGGAGGCCCTTGGTGTCGCCGACCCCGTCGAGGCCGAGATGGCCGATATAGGGTTCGGAGGTGACGAAGGTCATCGGCACCTTGTCGCGCACCTTGGCGTCGCGCAGCGCCTTTTCCAGGATGAAGGCGAATTCATAGGCCGGGCCGTAGCAGGATGCGCCCTGCACCGCGCCGATCACCACCGGGCCGGGCTTGGCGACCAGCTTTTCGAAGGCCGACTTGGCGGAAAGCGCATGGTCGATATGGCAGACCGACTGGGTATTGGCCTCAGGCCCGAAGCCGGGGATCTCGTCGAAGGCGAGTTCCGGGCCGGTGGCGATCACCAGGTAGTCGTAGTCGACGAAGGTGCCGTCGGTAAGCTCGATGCGGTTCTCGGCGGCATGCAGGCGCTTGGCGCCCTGCGGATAGAGGCCGATGTCGCGCTTCTTGCAGGCCGGTTCGAGATCGACCTCGATGCTGGCGCGGTCGCGCCAGCCGACGGCGACCCAGGGATTGGACGGCACGAAGGAATATTTCGAGCCCTTGTTGATGATGCTGATCCGGTCGCCTTGCGACAGGTTGTCTCTCAATTCGTAAGCCATGATGGTGCCGCCAAGACCGGCACCGAGAACGACGACATGCGCCATGAAGCAACCTCCCGTTTGCTGCAGAAAAATATATATTAAACAGTATATACGAAGCTTCGTAGATATAATTTGATCTTGGTCAATTCTGACAAAAAAATTATGCCCCGCGGTGAGGCGGGGCGAATGGGTTCGAAACTCGCTGTCAAAGGGGAAAGGTGCCCTAGCCAGGGAGCTTCGGCTGGATGCGGCTCTGCGGCAGCATCTCGTTGGCAATGGTCATGGCGATCAGCGACAGCGGCACGGCAAGCACCGCGCCTACTGCGCCCCACATCCAGGTCCAGAAGATGATGGCGACGAACACCATGAAGGGATTGATCTCCAGCCGGCGCCCCATGACCGCCGGCGTCACCAGGTTCTCCATGATGGCGTGCACGGTGAAGAAGGCAAGCGCGGGTGCGAGCGCCACCAGCAGCCCGTCATGGGTGAGCAGGCCCGAGATCGCCAGCGACAGCGTCATCAGCGTGATGCCGAGATAGGGCACGAAGGAAGACAGGAAGGCGAAAAGCCCCCAGAGCCCGGGCATCGGCAGGCCGCCGGCCCAGGCGATCACCGTCATGACCACGCCGGCTGCGGCATAGAGCAGGGTGGCGGTGGCGAAGTAGAAACCGAGCGCCTGTTCGATCGAATTGAGGATGCGGATGGCCGACAGGCGCCGGGCGCGGTCGTTGAAGGCGATGATCAGCGCGCGGCGCAGCGCCAGCCGGCTGCCGAGGAAGAAGACCAGCGCACCGAAGAAGATCAGCGCCTGCATCAGCGCCGGCGTGACGCGGGTGGCGAGCGTCGAAAGAACAGTGCCCATGTTCTCGATCAGCGCTTCCGGGGTGAGCGGACCGGAGCGGAAGGTCGCGGCGGTGACGTGCAGCCACTCGAAACGCTCCAGATAGGGCAGCATGCGCTCGACCGCCCGCTCCAGCGTCGCCGGCGCTTCGGCCGCCAGCTCGGCGAGCGGCGTCGCCAGCGTGCTGACAATGAAGAACAGCAGAAAGGCGAAGACAGAGGTCAGGATCACCGCGGTTGCCATGGGCGGAATGCCGAGCGCGCCGAGCCGGTCGGCGGCGACCCCGAGGATCAACCCGACGACGATGGCAAGCGTGATCGGCATCAGCACGCTGGAGGCGAGATAGACGACGGCGGTGGCCATGATGGTGAATATACCGATGACCGACCAGATCAAGGCCAGATCGAGTGCGGTCTTGCGCACCTTGACCCGGTGGGGCGTCTTGCGGCGCGCCCGCTCGGCGGCCCAGGCGGCGTTCTCCATCGCCTCGCGGCCGTTTCCCGGTCCGTGCGCCCTGTCGTTCATTTCGTAAATCCCCGATGCATCTGCGCCACAACGCGGCAAGGGACGCTGTGTTCCATCGGGGAAGGGGAGGCGGCGCAAACAGCGTCCGCCCTGCCTCGGCCGGACGCTGTGCAGGGTCTTCGCTTGGGAACGGGGATGCGGCTGAAAGCCGGCATCCCCGATGACCCTCAATCCACGTCGATCACCAGCTTTCCGTCCGCGCCACGGGTCTCGATCAGCGCGTGTGCCTCGGCGGCGGTCGGCAGGTCGAACGTCCTTGGATCGAGCTTCGGCATCAGCTGGCCGGCCTCGGCAAGCCTCGTCGCCTCGCTAAGGATCGCGCCGTGATGCTCGCGGTCTTCGCCGCTCAGGAGTGGCAGGAGCGTGAAGACGCCGGAATAGGTCGCCGCCTTGAAGGACAGCGGCGCCATCGCATGCGTGCCCCAGCCGAGGCTGCTGACCACATGGCCGAAGCGCTTCACCGCCTTGAACGCCGCATCGAGCGAGGCGCCGCCGACCGTGTCGTAGACGACGTCGAAACCCTCTCCGCCGGTATGTTTCGCCACATAGGCCTCGACGTCCTCGGAGGCATAGTCGATCGGCACGGCACCGAGGCTTCTGAGGTAGTCGGCCTTGCCGGCGGCATCGACGCCGTAGACTTTGGCGCCGAAGGCCAGGGCGATCTGCACGGCGATGTGTCCGACCCCGCCGCCCGCGCCGAGCACGAGCACGCTCTGGCCGGCCCTGACGCCGACGCGGTCGACGAGGCCCTCCCAGGCGGTGATGAAGATCAGCGGCAGGGCGGCTGTCTCGCGCAGGCTGAGCGTTGCGGGCTTCACGGCCAGAAGCCGGGCGTCGACGGCGGCATATTGCGCCAGCGACCCTTGGTTGCCGCCGACGCCCCCCGTCATGCCATAGACCTCGTCGCCGGGGCGAAAGCCGGTGACGTCAGGCCCGATTTCCTCCACCGTGCCGGCCAGGTCGATGCCGAGGATCGCCGGCAGCGGCTGGCGGGCATGCGCCGCCTGGCCCGCGCGGATCTTCGTGTCGAGCGGGTTCACGCCGCTCGCCCGGATGCGCACGAGCACCTGGCCGGGGCCCGCCACCGGCCGGGCGACTTCAGTCAGGCGGAAGGGCCCGCCATGGGTTTCGAGAACAAGCGCTGTCATTTGGGTCATTGCCATCACTCCTTTGGATTTGCGATGGGCAAAGAGTGCGGCCGAATGCGTTGAATGGAAATCATAGAGATGGCATGATCCTCATGCAGTTTTGTATGAGGATCCCATGACGCCGGAATGGAGCGATTTTCGCATTTTCCTCGCCATCGCCCGGGAGGGCACGCTCGGCGCCGGCGCTCGTAGGCTCGGGCTGACGCAGCCGACCATGGGCCGGCGGCTGAAGGCGCTGGAAGCCGCGCTCGGCACGGTGCTGTTCCAGAGAACCGCTGACGGCTTCGTGCTGACCGACGAGGGCCGGCTGCTTCTGGCCCGTGCCGAACGCATGGAGGAGGAGGCGATCGCCGTCGAGCGGGGCCTCGCCGGCAGCGCCAAGGAGCTCGACGGGTTGGTCCGGATCTCCAGTTCGGACTGGTTCGGGGTCCATGTCCTCTCGCCGCTGCTCGCCGGCTTCTCGCTCCGGCATCCGAAGGTTGTGGTCGAACTGCTGACGGATTCCCGCCTGCTCAATCTCTCGCGGCGCGAGGCCGATCTCGTCTTCCGCATCCGCCCCTTCACCGAGGCGGACGTCGTCTCCCGCAAGTTCATGCATGTCGACTATGCGCTCTACGTCCCGGAGCACTTGCCCGATCCGGCGATCGGCGATGGCGCGGGCCTGAGCCTGGTGACGATGGACGAGGCCTTCGGCGGCATGCCTGATGTCGCATGGCTCGGCGAAACCTTCCCCAATGCCTTCGTCGCCCTGCGCAGCAACAGCCGCGACGTGCAGGCCCGGCTTTGCGCCGGTGGAGCCGGCATGGCCGTCCTGCCGGTGCCGCTCGGCGACAGCACGCCCGGCATCCGCCGCGTCGCCCTGCCGTCGTCGCCGCCCGGCCGCGACACCTGGCTGGGCTACCACCGCGACATGCGCCGGCTGCCCAGACTGCGCGCCCTCATCGACCACCTGATCGCCGCCGGCTGAGCGAGGGCCGGCCGGCGGCGATGCGGAGCCGTTTCGAACCCCGGCGTCATGCCTTCTGGCGCCAAGCCGCCTGGCCCGTCAGCGCCCGCATGCCCGCCAGATACTGCTCTTCCGAGGTCGACCAGCGCAGCCGGGCATATTCCTCCACGTCCGGTCCGACAACGTGGCGCAGGCGGTCCGACTGATCCCCGGCGGCCTCGAAGATCGCTTCCACCACCGAGTGCTCGGCCGTCGAGGGGAAGGGATAGTCGACCATCGACTGCAGGGCATGGTCGAAATAGGCTTGGTAGCCGGCCGGCACGGGTGCCACCTGCGATGCCGCCATGCCGGTGCCGACGAAGTTGGTGGCGAGCATTGCTCCCGGCTCGATCAGCCTGACGCGCACATTCTGCGATTCCAGCTCGTAGGAGAGCGATTCCGTGAGCCCCTCCACGGCCTGTTTCGAGGCGACATAGATCGATAGCAGTGGCACTGCGGCGATGCCCACGCCCGAACTGACATTGACGATCGTGCCGCCGCCGCGCCGGCGCAGATGCGGCAGGGCCGAGCGGATCACGTTCATCGTGCCGAAGACATTGGTCTCGAAGATGCGGCGGATCGCATCGTCCGGCGTCGCCTCGAACACCGACACCATGGTGATGCCGGCATTGTTGACGACGGCGTCGAGCCCGCCGAAGCGGTCCACGCCGGCCTTGATCGCCGCCTCGATGCTGGAAGCGTCGGCGACGTCGAGGGCGGCTTCCAGGATCCGTTCGGGATAATCGCGCGCCAGCGCGCCGTCCGGCCTGCGCATGGTGGCGATCACGTTCCAGCCGTTGGCGGCGAAGTGCCGGGCGGTCATCTGGCCGAGGCCCGACGAGCAGCCGGTGATGAGAATGGTCTTGGTCATGAGCTTGGTTCCTTTGTGGGTTGCCAGGCTTGACTACACCGCGTTATTGCCGCTTTCTATAATGCCAAATCCTGACATCATTATGGATCGTCCCGATGGATGCGTTGACCGATGTGATTGGCCTGCTGCGACCGGAGACCGTGCTGCTCGGCGGCATGGTCGGCGCCGGCCGCTGGGGCGTGCGCGTGCCCGAGCAGCCGGGCCCGACCTTCTACCTCGTCACCGAAGGCCGCTGCTGGTTCCAGGCGGAGGAGGGCGGCCCGCTGGAGCTTGGCGCCGGCGACTACGTGCTCTCGTCCCGGCCGCGCGAGGACACGTTCGTCAGCGCGCCGGGCGTCCCGACGGAACTCTCCGACGACGCCTTCAAGGCGGCCCATTGGGTGGATGGCGAGGTGCGGGTCGGCGATCCGGGCCGTGCGCCGGAAACCCGCATCCTCGGCGGCCTGATCCGCTGCGACCCGGCCAATGCCGACCTGCTCATCGGCCTGCTTCCGCGCCTGGTCTGCGTGAGAGCCACCGAGCAGGCGGCCTCGCGGCTGCACACGCTCGTCGCCATCGTGCGCGAGGAGGCAGCCGACGGCCGGCCGGGCCGTGATGCCATCCTCTGCCGTCTCATCGAGGTGATGCTGATCGAGATCCTGCGGCGCGAGGCGGCCGCCTTTTCGCCGCCGGTCGGATTGCTGGGCGGCCTGGCCCATCCTCAGCTCGCCCAGGCGCTCGGCCATATCCATGCGGATGTCGCCCGCGGCTGGACGGTCGGCGAGCTGGCGCGCCGCGTCGGCATGTCGCGTTCGGTCTTCGCGCGGCGTTTCTGCGAGGCGGTCGGTGTAGCACCAGTCGAATATCTGCTGAACTGGCGCATGGTGCTCGCCAAGGACGCGCTGCTGCGCCGCGGCGGTTCGCTGGACGGGATCGCCGAAGCGGTCGGCTACAGGTCGGCCAGCGCGTTCAGCACCGCCTTCAGCCGACGCGTCGGCTGCCCGCCCAGCGAATATGTCTCGGCCTCGGCCGCCCTCACGCCGCCTTGAGCGTCAGCCCGATGCCCCAGGGGTCCTTCAGCGCATGGCCTTCCGCCGTGCGGCTGACCGGGATTTCCAGGCTCTCCAGCGTCTTAAGCGCCGTGTCGAGCGCCGTCTGGTCGTTGAAGGTCAGCGAATAGTCGGAGAGGCCCGACATCGCCCCTTCGCGGGCCGTGGCGCCGCGGCTGTTCCAGATATTGGCGGCGATGTGGTGGTGGTAGGTGCCGGCGCCGAAGAAGCTGGCGCCGGGATAGGTCGCCATCTTCTTGAGGCCGAGCACGCCTTCGTAGAAGCGGTCGGCTTCGGGAATGTTGCCCACCTGCAGATGCATGTGGCCGATCGCCGCCTTGTCGCTCATGCCGCCCCACGGCGTCTTCGGCGCGCCGTCGTAGAGGCCCTGAAGGTCGAGGCCGAGCGTCGCCATCTCCACCGTGCCGTCGGCGCGGAAATCCCATTCCTCCGGCGCGCGGTCGCGATAGACCTCGATGCCGTTGCCCTCGGGGTCGCTGAGATAGATCGCCTCGGAGACCAGATGGTCGGAGGCGCCGTCGAGCCGCACGCCGCGTGCCACGGCATGGGCCAGCCAGTGGCCGAGCTCGGTGCGGTCGGGCATGAGGAAGGCGGTGTGGAACAGGCCGGCGGCATTGCGCGGCGCCGGCCGCACGTCGGCGCGGGTCGTCAGCGTGAGAAGCGGGCGGTCGCCGGCCCCGAGCACCACGCCGCTCATGCCCTGCTCGATCACCCTGAGGCCGAGCATGGTTTCGTAGAACTGCCGCACCTTGTCGATGTCGGAGACCACCAGATGGGCGGTGCCGACATGGATCGGCCGGGTCAGCGCAAAGCTTGGCGCCGTGTCTGTCTTGCCGTTGGAATTCATCGCATGGGCTCCTGTGGCCGAGCGGGCCGGCGGCGCGCCGGCAGCGAGGCTGGCGCCAAGCGCGAGCATGGTGCGGCGGCTGATCCGGGTCATCGTCGGTCCTTGTGGTTTTCTGTCTTCAGGCCCAGAATATGGGCCGTTCGCATCGTTCACGAAAGACCGGCTCTTGAAGATGAATCGTTCGCTGAACGTTGACGGTCCGTGCCGCCAAAATTGATCCTGATCAATGCGGCGCGCCCGCCGAGGATCGATTGTGGCGTCATGGACAGGGAGGCGGGTCCGCTAGGGCCGCGTCACAAGGAGAGCAAGATGTACAAGAAAATCGTGGTTCCGGTCGATTGCGGCGCGCTCGACAAGGGCGAGAAGATTCTGCGCAAGGCGGCCCAGCTGCTCGACGCCGGCGGCGAGATCATCCTCATGACTGTCATCGAGGACATGCCGGGCTACATCACCATCGAGCTGCCGGTGAACCTCGTCGAGGACGCGATCAAGGACGGCAAGGCGAAGCTCGTCGAACTCAAGGAAAAGACCGGCATCGCCGCCCGCGTCGAGCTGCGCACCGGTGCGCCGGCCCGCGAGATCCTCGCCGCCGCCAACGAGCACGGCGCCGACCTCATCCTCGTCGCCTCGCATATCCCCGACCTCGGCAACTACCTGATCGGCGCCACCGCCGATCGCGTCGTGCGCCATGCCAGGTGCTCGGTTCTCGTCGACCGCTGAGGCGGTGCGAACCACACTGAACGGCCAGACAGAAGAAACAACGAGGACACACCCCGGATGAACACGGAAAAATACGAGCAGATCCTCAGGGATCGCCAGCGCGAGCTTTTCGCCCGTCTGCACAAGATCAATGCCGACATCGCCACCGGCCGCAACGCCGACAGCGAGGAGCAGGCGACCGAGGCGGAGAACGACGAGGTTCTCGACGAACTGGGCGAAGTCGGCGAAAAGGAGCTGAAGGCGATCGACGCCGCTCTCGACCGCATCTCCAAGGGCACCTTCGGGACCTGCGCCAAATGCGGCCAGCCGATCTCCGAGGCGCGGCTGGCGGCCGTGCCCTACGCCCCGCTCTGCCAGGAATGCGCCACCGGTCTCTGACCGCACGCCAACAAGATCTTCGGCCCCCTTTCCGGATGCGGAGAGGGGGCCTTTTGCTGTCCGCACTTCGGCGCGGCGCATGAATAGGTGACCCTATTGACACGTGACAAAAGAGTCACCTATTGTCCCGATCATGGACGACATCTTCGATGCCCTGGCGCATCCCATTCGACGCGGAATCCTCGACCGCCTGCGGCAACGCGACGGCCAGACGCTGAACGAGCTTGAGCGCGATCAGCCGGTGACCCGCTTCGGCGTGATGAAGCATCTCGGCGTGCTGGAAGGCGCCCATCTCATCGTGACCCGCAAGGTCGGACGGGAAAAGCTGCACTATCTCAATCCGCTGCCCCTTCAGGACGTGGCGGACCGGTGGATCTCGCGCTTTGCCGCCCCCTTCGCCCGCACGCTGAGCGATCTTGCAATCGTCGCCGAAGGAAGGAACGACAAGATGAGCAATGCCGCGCCGAAACATGTCTGGGAAACCTATATCCGCGCCACGCCGGCGGCGGTCTGGGCGATCCTCACCGACGACGAGAAGACGCCGCTCTGGCAGCATTTCAACATGACGTCGCGCACCGAATGGCGAAAGGACGGGGCGATCACCTTCTTCGTCGGCGACACGCCGATGATCGTCGGCAAGGTGCTGGAGATCGAGCCTCCGCATCGTTTCGTCCATTCCTTCAGCGCGCAATGGTCGCCCGATGTCGCCGTCGATCCGGCCTCGCGCGTCACCTGGAGCCTGGAGCCGGTCGGCGAGGGCGCCTGCAAGCTGATCCTCACCCACGACGATTTCGGCGGCGACACGGCGACCAGCCGTGCGGTCGGCGGCGGCTGGCCGGAGGCGCTGTCGCGTCTGAAGACGCTCGCCGAGACCGGCGAACCCTTCTACATCGCCGCACCCGGCCGCTGAACCTTCGCCAGAGGAGCAAGACGCATGGTTCTACCTGTCCACACGATGCAATATGCGGCGATCCTCGCCCTCATCTTCGTCGCCCTGTCCCTCTGGGTGTCTATGGGGCGGGCGAAGCTGCGGGTGCACCACGGCGATGGCGGCCACGCCGCGCTCAATCGCCGCATCCGCGCCCATGCCAATTTCGCCGAATATGTGCCCTTCGCGCTGCTGCTGATCGGCCTTGACGAAATGGCGGGGGCGGGCGGCACCACGGTTCAGGCCCTGCTGGCCGTGCTGGTCGCCGCCCGTCTCGCCCATCCCTTCGGCATGACCGCGCCGGAGGGATCGGTCCGGCAATATGCGCTGCGGGCGCCCGCCATGCTCGCCACCTGGGCCGTCATCGCCGTGGCCGCCGTCCTGCTTTTGCTGCGCTGACGGGCCTTTGCCCGTCGGATGAATTGTTCCGCCCGATTGCCCCGCCGCGGGGAATTGGATAAACATTTGTCCTTAGGGATCGCGCTGCAGCATTGCGGCGGTTGAAGGCGGAGTGCGACACATGGCGATTGCAGATGCGGCCGGCCAGACGGCGCGGTGGAAGGATGCAGCCCCCGGTTCCGACGACGAGGAAATCATCCCCCGCGACATCCGTTTCGGCATCCTCGAAAACCCGACCCGCCACTGGCTCGGCGGCGATTTCCACAAGACGGCCCTGATCGACGGCCTTTCCATCTTCCTGCCGGAAGGCGAGCGCTACTTCATCCGCTCGCTGAAATATTACGCGCCGAAACTGAAGGACAAGCATCTCGCCGACGAGATCAACGGCTATTCGGTGCAGGAGGCTTTTCACACCCGCGAGCACGAGGATTATAACCGCGCGCTGGCCAGGCTCGGCTATGACGTCGAGGCGATGGAAGCGCCGGTGATCAAGACGCTGCGCTCCGACAAGATCCCGATCTTCCGCCTCGCCGTCACCTGCGCCATCGAGCACCTGACCGCGACGCTGTCGTCGGTGACGCTGCGCAATCCGCAATTCCTCGACGATGCCTCGCCGGCCTATCGCCGCCTGTGGATGTGGCATGCGCTGGAAGAACTGGAGCACAAGGCGGTGGCGCTCGACGTCTTCGACGCGGCGACGACCAAATATTCCCCCTTCAAGCGCTACATGCTGCGCACCATGGCCTTCAATGCGGTCGCCTGGACCTTCCTCAAGATCGTGCTCGCCAATCTGGTGCGCTTTGCCCGCACCGACGGCGTCAAGACCGGCCCGCGCTTCTGGGCGCGCCTCGTCTGGGTCCTGTTCGGCAATCCCGGCTACTGGCGCAAATGCGCGCCGCTTGTGCTAAAATATTACCTTCCTGGCTTCAACCCGGTGAACAAGGACGATCACGACCTGATCCACAAGGGCCGCGCCTGGCTCTATGATGAATTCATGGCGCTCGAGGCCGCCCAATCCGCCCCCGCGTCCGCCCCGGCCGCCGAATGAAAGTGCCCCGATGAGCAGCCGCCTGTTTTCCAACGTCCTCGACGTCGCCACGCTCGGCAAGTTTCCGCGCACCCAGAAATGGGTCTGGCGGCGCATCTACAACATGCTGTCGCGCTTCTGGGGCGACAAGGACTGGCGCTTCATGAACTACGGCTACGTGCCGAGCGGCGCGCCGTTCGCGCTGAAGGCCGAGGACGAGGCCGAGCGCGCTTTCATCGGCCTCTACCAGCAGGCGGTCGAGGGCCTTGCCGTCGAGGGCGCCCGCGTGCTGGAAATCGGCTCCGGCCGTGGCGGCGGCTCGCGCTACATCGCCCGCTATTACGCCCCCGCTGCCGTCACCGGCCTCGACTATTCGCCGGAAACCGTGCGCCGGGCGCAGAAGCTCAATGCCGATACGCCGGCGCTTTCTTTCGTCCAGGGCGACGCCGAGAACCTGCCTTTTCCCGATGGCTCCTTCGACATCGTCGTCAACATCGAATCCTCGCATTGCTACGGCGACGTGCCGGCCTTTGCCCGCGAGGTCGCCCGCGTTCTGAAACCCGGCGGCATATTCACCTTCGCCGACATGCGGCCGAAGAGCCAGCTGGCCGCCCTTGACGACCAGCTCGGCGCGCCTGGCCTGGATCTGATCGACAAGCGCAACATCTCGCCCAATGTCGTCGCCGCCTTGAACGCGGCCGAAGCCCGCAAGCAGGCCCGCATCGGCAAGGCCTTCCTGCTGCGCCGCTTCATGACCGAATTCTCCGGCTCCAAGGGCTCGGTGCTCTACAAGGCACTGACCGGCGGCAGCGTCGTCTACCAGGCGCGGCGGTATCGGAAGACCTGACCGCACTTCCCTTCGTCCCGCCAGCGGGGGGAGGAATGGTCGGCGTAGTCGACGAAACGATCCAGTGGCCGCTTCGAATCACCAACGCCCCGCGCCAGATTGAGGGCAAGGCATTCGCCCCATCGCCCTTCTCCCCGTCTACGGGGGTGAGGAATGGTCGGCGCAGCCGACGAAACGATCCAGTGAATCGTTTCGAATGACGAACGCCCTGAGCCCAGGGCGAAGGGCCGGCAGAGGTGCCGGCAGGCGGATGAGGGGCGCTTGCGCCGTCAATTTGCTTTGGCAAACTTTGCCAAATTGTGCCATGTTCATCCCGGCGAGGTGACCGATATGGCGACGATGAATGTTTCCCTGCCCGATCCGATGAAGGAATGGGTCGATGCCCAGACGAAGACGGGGCGCTACAGCAATGCCAGCGACTATGTGCGCGCCCTGATCCGCCGCGACCAAGAGCGTGCCGACGCGCTGGAACAACTGCAAGGTCTCGTCACCGAGGGCCTCGACAGCGGCGTCAGCGAGCGCTCCAAGGAGGATATTCTTCGGGCCGCCCGCGAACGGCTTGCCGCCACCCGGCGATGACGTACCGCACGACCGTCGAGGCCGACCGCGACATCATCGAGATCTATGTTCTCGGAGCGCAGCAATTCGGCGTGGCCCAGTCCGAGCGATATCTCGATGAGTTGTTCGACACCTTTGAACTGCTGGCCGAAAACCCGCAGATGGCGCGCGAACGCCGTGAACTGAACCCGCCCATGCGGCTCCATCCCTATCACGCGCACCTGATCGCCTACCTCGTCCGGGACGGCGACATTCTGATCGTCCGCGTCCTCCACGGCCGGCAGGATTGGCAAGGCCTGTTCGGCTAAGCGGAAGCCGCCGGCCCCAACTCGGCCCAAATCTAGTCCCCTGTCCCTCACGATCTCCCGTCGAAACGCGCCTGCGCTGCCGACAGATCGCTCTGGTGGTCCACCGCCCAGTCATAGAGCGCCAGGAACGGGTCCTGCAGTGTCCGCCCCAGGGGCGTGATGGAATATTCCACGGCGATGGGCGAGGTCACCGTGACGGTTCGCTCGACCAGGCCGTTTCTCTCGAGCCTTCGCAGCGTCTCAGTCAGCGCCTTCTGGGTGATCCCGTCCATGCGCCGCTTCAGCGCGTTGAAGCGCTTCGGCTCCTCGCAGAGAAAGGTGAGGACCAGGATCGACCACTTGTGCGCAATCTGTTCGAGAATCGGTCTGACCCCCGGCAGCGTTTCGATCACTTGTTGTTCTGTATAGGCCATCTGGTCTCCTCGGCGATACCTGGGATATGTCCGGTGCGTAATTGACACCTAGTACACAATATATACCTGTGTCCACGCTGTCCGTCATCATTTGTACAGGAGATCGTCTTGACACAGTCCTACACCACAAAGCCCGGCACCGCCGTCGTGACCGGCGCATCCTCCGGCATCGGCAAGGTCTATGCCGAACGGCTCGCCGCACGCGGCTACGATCTGGTCCTCGTCGCACGCCGAAAGGATCGGCTGAAGGAAATCGCCGACGAACTGCGGAAGCGTCATTCGGTCAAGGCGGAGGCGCTGGCCGCCGATCTCTCCACGCCGGACGGTCTTTCGGCCGTCACGGAGCGCCTGTCGACAGACGCCTCCGTCTCCCTGCTCGCAAACAATGCCGGCTTTTCCGCGCTCAAGCCGCTGACCCGGACGCCGGATGAGACGGTCGCGGGCATGATCGCCCTCAACGTCACGGCCCTGACGACGCTGTCCAGGGCGGCGCTGATCGCGTTCAAGGGCCGCAATGCCGGAACCATCGTCAATATCGGCTCGGGCGCCGGCTTCAGCCCCTATCCGGGCATTCCCGTCTACGGCGCCACCAAGGCCTATGTCTTTCTCTTCACCCAGAGCCTGCAGCACGAGGTGGAGGGAACGGCGGTCCGCATCCAGCTCGTCCTGCCCGGCGCGGTCGTCTCCGAGGGTTGGGACGTCGCCGGCGGCGGCGCGCTCGAACCCCTGCCGGAAAGCATCGTCATGACCACCGAGGATTGCGTCGACGCCGCGCTTTCCGGCCTCGACCAGGGCGAAACCATCACCGCCCCCTCGCTCCACGACGCCGCGCTCCTGCCGGACTATATCGATCGGTCAGGGAAGCTGTTGCAGGCGATGTTCGACGCAAAGCCGGCGGAGCGTTACCGGTCCGGCGGATAGATGTCCGCCCGATGCACCGTCCTTACCGCTTGCGGGCTGAGGAATGGTCGGCGCAGCCGACGAGACGATCCGGTGCATCGTCTCGAATGACGAACGCGCTGAGCCAAAGCGAAGGGCCGGCAGAGGCGCCGGCAGGCGGAAAAGGGGCAGGGGCGTATCGAACAGGCGCCCCACCAAAGATGCTCTGTGCTGACCTATTTGAGGGGAGCCGGTATCGGTCTACCCAGTTCCCGTAGTTTTTTGACGTAGTCGCCCATGGCCGCAGGCGCGATCATGGCGAGATTGCCAAGTGGCGCGGAGGGATCAAGCGTTACATTGAGCGTTCTGCTCGTCGGCGACGGTTGGAGACGGAGCTTGTGGATCTGCCCCTTTCGGTGGAATTCATAGGTTGCGGCCACGTCCTTCAAGGGAAACCGGTCTTCGTAGGGCTGCAATTTCACGCAGCCACGCTCGACCAGTTGGTCATTCTCCACGAAGAGCACGGCTCGGTTCCGCGCGAGCCCAAACACCACACTGCCGGCAATGATCATCAGGACCACGAGTCCCGACGACCCATAGAAACCGATTCTGCCTGCACTCCCACGCGCCCCGTCAGCGACGGTATCGCGGTTCAAGCGCAAGATGACTGCCACGATGAGCGAAAAGGCGATGAAACTGATCAGGGCGGTCAGGAAAGTCCCATAGCCTCTTTGCAGGCAGCTCGAAACATTCGACAGATCGCCATCCAGAACCAGCATGTTTCCCGATATCCCCTCAACCCCGTCCGGCCCCGTCGCCTCGCGGATCCGTCAGGATCGCGCTGACGATGATGTCGAAAAGGTGATCGGCGCGGGGCACGAGCGGCGGCTGTTCGGCGAGCCAGGCGAGCGCGCTGATCAGGGCGAACAGGTCGTTGCCGTCCATGTCGGGCCGGGCGGCCCCCTCCGCCTGGGCGCGGGTCAGCAGCCGCGTGCCGGCCGAGCGCAGGCTGACGCAGGAGCCGTGCAGCGCGGAATCCTCGTCGGCGATCGCCGCGACCATGGGGGCGATCACGCCGCTGTAGGAATGGGTCATGGCGACCGCCTCCTTCAGCCACAGGACGAGCGCGCGCCCGGCGTCCTCCTCCCGTTCCAGGGTGCTCGCCCGTTCGGCCAGCCCTTCGAAATTCGTCCGCAGCAGGGCCTCGAGCAGCGCTTCGCGCGTCGGGAAATGGCGGTGCAGCGTGCCGTCGCCCACGCCCGCCTTGCGGGCGATGTCGCGCAGCGAGGCGTCGGCGCCGCCGCCGGTGAGCAGGTCGCGCGCAACGGTCAGGATGTGGTCATAGTTCTTTTTCGCGTCTGATCTCATGACGTCTCTTGACAAATGGAGCGCTGCGCCGTTTAAACGGGGCGGTGCTCCACATGATATGGGGCAGTGCTCCGAATTGGTTAGCACATCCGTGACAAGGGAGAAAGCGATGTCGATCGAAACCATGAAAGCCGTTCGCATCCACGCGTTCGGCGGCCCCGAAGTCCTCCTCTACGAGGAAGCGCCGAAGCCCGAACCGAAGGCCGGCGAGGTGCTCGTCCGCGTCCATGCCGTCGGCGTCAACCCGCCCGACTGGTATCTGCGCGACGGCTATCGCGCGCTGCCGCCGGAATGGCGTCCGCAGGTGCCGTTCCCGATCATCCTCGGCACCGACATTTCCGGCGTCGTCGAGGCGGTCGCCGGGGATGTGACGGGCTTTTCGGTTGGCGACGCGGTCTATTCCATGGTGCGTTTCTTCAGCGTCGGCGAGAGCAAGGCCTATGCCGACTATGTCAGCGTGCCGGCCGCCGAGCTGGCGCTGAAGCCGAAAGGCATCGACCACGTGCATGCCGCGGCCGCGCCGATGTCGCTGCTGACCGCCTGGCAGTTCATGGTCGAGCTTGGCCACGACGAACCGAACCCGCTGCAGCCGCACCGCCACGCGCCGGTGCCGCTCGAAGGGCGGACGGTGCTGGTCAACGGGGCGGCCGGCGGCGTCGGGCACTTCGCCGTGCAGGTCGCCAGGCTGAAGGGTGCCCATGTCGTCGCCGTGGCGTCGGGCCGGCACGAGCCGCTGCTGCGCGAGCTCGGCGCCGACGAGTTCATCGACTACACGAAGACGCCGCCCGAGGAGGTGGCGAAGGACGTCGACCTCGTCGTCGATGCGCTCGGCGGTCCGACCACCGGCCGGTTCCTCCGCGTGTTGAAGCGCGGCGGGGCGCTGTTCCCGGTCTATCCCCTGGGCTTTTCCGGGGCCGAGGAAGCCGCGAAGCTCGGCATCACGGTGTCGGCCACCCAGGTCCGCTCCAGCGGCGCACAACTGGCCGAACTCGCGCCGCTGCTGAATGACGGCACGATCCGCGTCGTCATCGACAGCACCTATCCGCTCGCCGAGGCGCGTGCCGCCCACGAACGCGCGGCGAGGGGCCATATCCAGGGCAAGATCGTGCTGACCACCGGCGCGTGAGTGCGAACCCCACGGGGCAGGCCTCGCCTTTGCGGGACCTGACCTCTCGGCATCCACGGGACGGGGCTCCGGCGCAGGCGGTCCGTGGCCGCTCCGCACCCTTTTCCCCCGGCTTGTACAGGAAGGCACGGCACCAATGCTGATACTCATGGGCTACATCCACCTCGATCCCCTGGACGCCGCGGCGTTCGCCGCCGACATCGAGGCGATCGGCCGCAGCACGAGAAGGGAGGAGGGATGCCTGTTCTACGGCGTGGCAGCGGATGACGCGTCCGCCGGACGCTTCCTGGTCGCCGAGCGCTGGCGGGACCAGGCATCGCTCACCGCCCATCTCGAAAGGCCCGAGACCCGGGCCTTCCTGCAGACCTGGGCAGAGAGGATGAAGAGCGAGCTGCAATTCTACGAGGTTTCGCAGCACAAGCCGCTCGGCGGCTGAAGGCGGCCCGCATCGAAAACGACCCGCCGTATCACGCCCTGCCGTCCGTCTGAACGCCGCCGCCCCGGCCTAGAACTCGATCATGACCGAAGGCGCGCTGCGCCGTGCCTCACCGTGGTAGACGGCCTCGATATTGTTGCCTTCGGGATCGAGCACGAAGGCCGCGTAATATCCGGGGTGATAGGCCCGCTCGCCGGGGGCGCCGTTGTCTCGCCCGCCATGGGCAAGCGCCGCGCGGTAGAATTCATCCACGGTGGCGCGGTCCTTGGCCTGGAGGGCGAGGTGGTGGCGCCCCGTGACCACGCCGGTCGCCGCCGGGCTGTCGGCCGACGACACGACGAGTTCGTCGGCCCAGAAGAAACCGTCCGGCGTGTCGTTGACGGGAATGTCCAGCACCGCCAGCACCGCCGTGTAGAAGGCGCGGCTGGCGTCGAGATCGCGCACGACGAGCTGGATATGGTCGAACAGCCGACCCCGATGCAGCAGATTGGTCTCCATGATCGCTTTCCCTTCAAGCCGGCTTGTTCAAGGCTGCGTCCCCTTCAGTCGAAGACCGGGAGCCCGCGCAGCGGCGCGGCGCCAGAATAGCCGGTGTACGGATGCGCCGGAAGACCTGACTTCGCTTTGGGTTCTGCTGGCCGACGCCAGAACCGCCTCATGGAGGGACGGATTCCAGGTCCGACCGCTTCAGTTCGTCGTCATCTCGCGGATGGAAAGGATGACGGCATCGAGATCATAGGGCTTGGCCATGAAGCGCGATTCGAGCGGCAGGGCGTCGACATCGACGTTGTGGTGGCCGGAGGTCACGATGATCTTGATCGGCGGCCAGCGGTCGCGAACCAGCGCCGCCAGTTTCAGGCCGTCGACGTCGCCGGGCATGTCGACATCGGTGAACATCAGCCGGATCCGGTTGTTGGCGATGAGAACCTCGATCGCCTCCGCGGCGTTCGATGCTTCGAACACCTCGAAACCGGCATCTTCCAGTTCCGCGACGATACTCATCCGGATGAGGATCTCATCTTCGACGACCAGAACCGCTACACTTGAATCGTCCATGAAACATACATTCTCTTGTTGAGGTCAGGCTGCCTTTCGTCCTGCCGAGACAAGTCGGTGGCAACGCACCTGCGTAGTTTCGTGACCAGAACAGGCACAACTCCCGGAGGCCCCGATTGATCCGCATGTTTCTGATCAATCGTTGCACATGGCAGGGCCGGGAACTTGTTGAAGTTCATGCGCTTCCGGCGTGTCGGTCGGGATGGCATCGTCGCGGTGGGAAATCGAGGCCTTGGCCCCGCCATATGGCGCAGAACCGCTGTTCAGGACAGGTGAGCGCAAACAACTCGGGCGCTCTGGAAACGGCGCAGACGGCCGGACGCTGGGAGAATGCCCGGCAATTAGCCTGCTTGGGTCAACTCATCCGCAACAGCGCACCGATCGTGCCGCCCACCAGCAGCACGATGCCGATCAGAAAGGTCAGCGCCGCGCCGGGGCCGCGTTTCTTGGCGTCGGCATAATATTCCGACGCGTAGAGCACGCGCGACGCCGTCCAGCACAGGCCGAGCAGGCCGGCGATCGCGTCGGAAACGTAGAACCCGAACAGCCAGAGCGAGGGCAGGAACAGCACGAGTTGTTCGACGGTGTTCTGCTGCACCCGGAAGATCCGCTCGAAATCGGCATTGCCGGTGGTCTTCGGCGCCTGGACGCCGAATTGCTGGCGGGCGCGGGCGACCTTCAGCAGAAACCAGACATAGGCGATCAGCGCGGTAAAGGTGGCAAGCACGGTAAAGCGCATCGGAAAATTCCTTGGACAAACAGCAATGGCTGGCAATTGCGCGATGCTAGGCGAAGGCTGCCCAGCGTGCAAGACAACCGCGCAAGACGCCGGCCGGGCACCCGCCACCGCCTCATAATCGCCATTCCCACCCTTGAAGGTAACGGCAAATTTGCACATGATGTGCAGGATCGCCGAGACGATCATCTTCCAGGGGTTTTCGACCGACATGACCGACCAGTTCCGCTTCGGGCGGCCTTACGATTTCCACGAACTGGTGGCCGATGGCATCGTCCACGGCATCGGCGTGGTCTTCGCGCTGATCGGCGCCACCGCGCTGATCTTCTACGCCACCGTCTGGACCAGCTATGCCGAAATGGCCGCCGCCTGGATCTACGGTCTCGGCCTCGTCATCGCGCTCGCTGTGTCATTCACCTACAATATGTGGCCGCATTCGCGCACCAAGTGGATCCTGCGCCGCTTCGACCATTCGGCGATCTTCGTGCTGATCGCCGCCACCTACACGCCCTTCCTGGTCAAGGGCGCGCATGACTGGACGATCTTTGCCCTTCTGATCGGCATCTGGCTGACCGCCGCGGTCGGCATCACGCTGAAATGCCGTTATCCCGGCCGCTACGACCGGCTGGCAATTCTGCTCTATCTCGCCATGGGCTGGAGCGGCGCGCTCGCGCTCGGGCCGATCTCGCAGACCCTGCCGAGCATCACCCTGCTTCTGATCATCGTTGGCGGCTGCATCTATTCGGCCGGCGTGGTCTTCCATGTCTGGGAACGCCTGCGCTTCCAGAACGCCATTTGGCACGGCTTCGTCGTCACCGCCGCTGCCGTGCACTATTCGGCCGTCGTCACCGCCATCGGCCACTGACGCTCCGCGACGGCAGGGCAGGGCGGCCGGATCGGAGATCCGGCGCCGCCGCTTTACATCGTCCCCGGCCAGGGTCTAAGCAGGCGGTCCGAAACGAGGCCGGTACCCGATCCATGACAGAGACCATCACCATCCGCGACGCCGGCGAGGCCGATCTCGAAGCCATCCGCGACATCTACAACCACGCCGTCGAACACACGACGGCGATCTGGAACGAGGTGCTGATCGACGTCGACAATCGCCGCGCCTGGCTGGAACTGCGCCGCGCCAAGGGCTTTCCGGTACTCGTCGCCGAACGCGCCGGCAAGGTGGCGGGCTATGCCTCCTACGGCGACTGGCGCGCCTTCGACGGTTATCGCCACACGGTCGAGCATTCCGTCTATGTCGACAAGGACTGCCGCGGCGCCGGCATCGGCAAGCTTCTGATGCAGGCTCTGGTCGATCATGCGCGCGGCAACGACAAGCATGTGATGATCGCCGCCATCGAGGCGGAGAACCAGCCGTCGATCGCGCTGCACGAGCGCCTCGGCTTCCGCCTCGTCGGCATCCACCAGGAGGTCGGCATCAAGTTCGGACGCTGGCTCGATCTGGCGATGATGGAATTGAGGCTCTGAGGCCGTCGAAGCCGGCGGTTTCCGGCGGCTCGTCATGGCGCCGCAGCGCCGGCGGCTTTCCCTTGTTTTTCCGGTAGTGGATCTGCGCCAGCACCAGCATCGCCGGCAGTGTCGCCGGCCACAGCAGGCCGGCGATCAGGCCGAGAACCCGCCCGCCATCGAAGCGGTTGCCGTCGGCCATGCCCTCCACGAGGCTCGCCCCCATGAAGAGCGAAGCCGGCAGCAGCCAGAGGGCGAGCAGCAGAAGGACCATGGGCGAACCGAGGGGCAAGACGAATCAAATCGTTTTAACTGTAACTCACACCGGGCCGGTCGTCATAACCCCGAGATTTAACAGGTCCGGGGGCCGGATTTCTCGGGCGAAGCGTTCCCTGCGCCGGCGGCCCCGACGCGGCGATCCGCCCGGCCATTGGCGCCGGATTCAGACCTCCCAGTCTTCCAGCCGCAAATCCGCCACGCGCCGGAATTCGCGCAGATTGCGGGTCACCAGTGTCATGTCGCGCGACAGCGCCTGGCCGGCGATCAGCACGTCATAGGGGCCGATCGGCGTGCCAGCGTCGGCAAGTTGGGCCCGCACCATCCCGGCTCTTCGGGCATCCTCATGATCGAATTCCAGCACGGGAAACTGCAGCGCCTCGACGCGCGCCAGGTTTTCCGCCACGCGCTGGCCCTTGAACGCGCCGTAGTAGAGTTCATGAGCGACGATCGACGGCAGGGCGAAATGGCCGGGCTGGTATTGGGTCATCCGGGCGATGAAGCCGGAATGCGCCTTGAGAACGGCGATGACCGCATTAGTGTCCAGCAGAAACCTCATTTGAAGAAGTCTAGCTCGGGCCGCGCCTGTTCCCCGCTCTCTTCCAGTGCCGCCGCGACGAAATCGTCGTCGAGCGGGCCGCAAACCTGCTTCAGCCAGTCCCAGTCGGTGGCCACCGGCTCGAGGATCACTGCATTCCCGTGCCGGCGGATGCGCACCTCGCTCGCTTCGAAGCGAAACTCCTTCGGCAGCCTTACCGCCTGCGACCGCCCGGACCAGAAGACTTTCGCCGTTTCCATGTGGGGCTCCATTGGTGATATGTCTCAATAGTATATATCACCGGTGAGCAACGACTTCAAGGAAGGGCGGTCGGCGCCCCGGTCGCGCGATCGAAACGATCGGATCGGGCCGCCGGCCGGCTGGCCTGTCCCACGCGGCTTGCGGCTCTCACTCGATCCGCGTGCGCACCATCTCGCCGCGAATGGTGATCGCCGGTTTTGCCCCCGGCGTGTTGGGCAGCGCGCTGTCGACATAGGAGGCGACCGCCTCGACCAGATAGCTGACCGGCGTTGGCACCAGGAACTTGACCGAGGCGTCGAGCATCCGCCCGGCGATGGCGATGGTCTCGTCGTGCATCACCCGGTCATAGACCAGCCGGGCGCGGAGCGCCGCGCCCGAGAGCGAGATGTCCGTCGCATGGCCCTCGAAGGAGAGGTCGCCGGCATCGCTGCGGATCTCGACCGCCGAGAAGTCGCCGGCAAGCCGGGCGCGCGCCGCCTTCTGGTTGATGATTACGGCGGCCTCGGGCTTGAGATTGGCGGAAAGCTCCATGGTGCAGTCAGACCAGTCGAAGAAGCGTGCGGGCCGGCCGACGTCGACGATCAGCGTATCGCCGTCGATGCGCATGTCGCCCTTTGCCGGGCAGCCGCCGGAGAACCATCCGGAATGCCACACCGCACCCCAGCCGCGCCGCTCGCCCTTCATCTCGGCGACCAGCGGCGCGTCGGCGCGGGCGGTGATGACGATGTCGCTCGCCGCCCCTTCGACCCTGATCCGGGCGACATGGCTCAAGTCGAGCGGCCCGGCCACGCTGTCGCGGGTGGCGACGAAGGCGACGGCGGCGTCGAGCAGGCCGAGCGCCAGAATGGTGCCGGCGATGGAAAGAAGGATACTGCGGGTCTTCATGGGGAATGCTCCAGGTGTTGGATGACGATGGCCCAATCCAGCACCTGCACAGGGTTACCCGCGACCTTGAACGCGTTTCAGGTCGACCTCGAACGCGCTTGCGGTCATGGTGGCGCAATACGCTCACCAGTCCCCGGTCAAAAATATCCGCCCATGATCTTCATTCCGCTGTCCTTCGCCGTCTCGCTGTTTCTCGTCGCCTTCCTGCTGCGGCTCCTGCTCCAGGGCCGCGAGAGCCTCGTGCGCAACCACCTCTTCGTCCTGCTGATCGCGCTTTATGCGGCGCAGACCACGCTGGTCGGCCTGCGCTGGGGTTATGGCATGACGGCGGTCCTGCCGCTTCTGTCGCTGCTGGCGACCGCCATCCCGCCGCTCACCTATCTCGCCTTTCGCGACCTCGCCCGCGAGGAGGGCGCCGGGCTGTCGCTCTATGACTGGCCGCATCTTCTGCCGACCGCCGCCCTCGTTCTCATGCATTTCGTCTGGCGCGATCCGATCGACCTTCTGATCATCGCCGAGTTCCTGGCCTATGGATTGTGGCTGCTGTGGCTGGCCCGGCTGGGGCCGGACGGTCTCGTCGCCGCGCGCCTCGACGGCACGTTGCGGTCCCACCGCTCGCTGCTGCTGTCGGCCCTCACGCTGGTCGCGTCGGCTGGCACAGACATTGCCATCAGCCTTGATCTTCTGTGGGGCGAGGGGCGCCATTCGGCCCTGATGGTCTCGGCCGCCACCACCCTCATCCTGCTGTTGCTCGGCATTGCCGCCGTGGTGGCCGGAGCCGAGGAGGGGGACGGCGAGCCGGACGGCGATGCCGACGACGAGCGTCCGAATTCTGGCGCACCGTCGCCCGCGCGCCAGCCTGTGCCGCAACTCTTGTCCGGCGAGCACGAGGCGGTGGCGGCAAGCCTCGACCGGCTGATGGCCGAGCGCCGGCTCTATGGCGATCCCGGCCTCAACCTTGGCAAGCTGGCGCGGCGCCTCGGCCTGCCGGCGCGCACCGTCTCGCAGGCCGTCAACCGCGTGCACGGCACGAGCGTCTCGCAATATGTCAACAATTACCGCGTCGCCGAAGCCTGCCGGCTGCTGTCGACGACCGACATGCCGGTGACCCGCATCGTCTTCGAGGCGGGCTTCATGACCAAGTCGAATTTCAACCGGGAATTCCTGCGGGTGACGGGCACGAGCCCGACCGCCTTCCGCGCGGCGCACCGCGCGGCCGAGTAAGCGCCCGCGCCCGCAGGCTGAAGACCCGAAAGTGCCCCGAAGCCCGGCGGGCGCGCCGCCTTTGCCTCAGGGCGTCGGGATCTCTTCCGTCACCACTTCGAACTGCGCCAGGAGTGCCGGGCCGAACGCGGTCGACAGCGCCACGTCGGTGGCGTCGCGGCCGGTCGCCATCAGGATGCGGCCGATCCGCGGCTTGTTGTGGCGGGCGTCGACGGTGTGCCAGTGGCCGCCGAGATAGACCTCCATCCAGGCGCTGAAATCCATCGGATTGACGTCGGCGGGAACACCGATGTCGCCAAGATAGCCGGTGCAGTAGCGCGCCGGGATGTTCATGCAGCGGCAGAGCGTGATGGCCAGATGGGCGAAGTCCCGGCACACCCCGGTGCGGGCGACATAACCGTCATGGGCCGAACGCGTCGAATCCGCCTTCATGTAGTCGAACTTGATGTGGTTGTGCACGAAGGTCAGGATCGCCTGCACCCGCGGCCAGCCGAGCGGCGTGTCGGAGAAGGTCGCCCAGGCGAAATCGGCCAGGCGGTCGGTGTCGCAGTAGCGGCTGCCGAGCAGGAAGACCAGAACATCGTTCGGCAGGTCCTTGATGTCGTGCTGGAAGGCACCTTCCGGCAGCACGTCGGGCTGGCCGTTGTCGTAGATCTCGAACTGCGTGGAAATGGTGGTGAGGCCGGCGGGGGCGATGATCCGGCTGCAGGCATTGCCGAAGCCGTCGATATAGTCGCGCGCCTCGATCGGCCGGTCGAAGCTCAGCACCTGCTCGGTCAGCAGATCGGGCCGGCGCGACGGGTGGATGTTGAGAACGAGCAGCATCGCGGTATCGCGCTCGCATTGATAGCCAATCTGGAAGCCGGCACGTATCTTCATCTCAAATCCTTCAAGGGGGAAGCCTCATCGCCGGAGCGGCGGCATCTTGTGAACGCGCGGGAGCCATCGGGGTTCCGGACCGCCCGTCAGGAGGGTTTTTCCCGCACATCGTCGGAGGTGACGTTGACCTGAACGGTCAGCGATTTGAAGTCGGAGGCGCGGCCGTCATAGCTGCCCGACAGCGGCACGGCCTGGCGCGGATCGCGCGCCACGCCCACCCGGATCAGGTCGCGATTGCCGACGATGCCGTTGGTCGGGTCGAATTCCACCCAGCCGGCGCCCGGCACATAGATCTGGCACCAGGCATGGGTCGAGCCGCCGCCGAGCGTCGTCGGGCCGTCCCGGTCGGGCACGTAGATATAGCCGGTGACGAAGCGGGCGGCGAGGCCGAGCGAGCGGGCCGCCTCCATCATCAGCAGGGCGAAATCGCGGCAGGTGCCGCTCTTCAGCTCCAGCGTCTGAAGCGGCGTCTGCACCCCGTGTTCGGAGCGGCGCACATAGGCGAAGCTGTCGTGGATCATGTAGCACAGGCTCATCAGCATGCTGCTGGTGCGGGTCGGCTGGCCATTGTGCAGGAATTGGCGGGCAAAGGCCCCGACGAGATCGCTCGGATCGGGATAGTGCCGGGCGATGGTCGGCGCCAGATCGGGCAGTTCTTCGGGATCATAGGCGAATGGATAGGCCTCCGCCGCCTTGTCGATCGGAAAGTCGAGCGCCGCATGCGGCGTGTGGTCGAGGCGGATATTGCTTTCGAAGCGCAACGAGCGGGTGGGCTTGGTGAAGCTCAGGAGCGCCACGCAATTGCCGAACGGGTCGTGGATCCAGCGGATCCGGTCGTGCGGCGGCTCCACCACCAGGCTGACATTGAGCAGCGTCTGGTCGAAACTGTCGCGCGGACGGAACATCATCCGGTGCTCGCCGAGCTTCACCGGGCGCTTGTACTGATAGTCCGTGATGTGGCGAACCGAAAATATGGTCACGATGTTTCCACTCTCGGCTCGCGGGAATACGCCTGCACCCGCACGGGCGCCGCGGCAAGCGGGCCGTCCGGGTGCAGGATTGTCTTGGGATCAGAGCCGGCCGGTGAGAACCAGGATCAGAAGGACGATCAGCACAACGCCGAGCACGCCGACGCCGCCATGGCCGAAGCCGTAGCCATAACCGCCGAAGCGACCGCTGAAACCACCGAGCAGCGCAATGATGAGGATGATGACGAGAATTGTTCCGAGCGACATGCAGTTGATCTCCATTGCTATTCGCGAGGACCTGCGCATTCGCGCTGCAGGCCAGAGTGGATCGATGAGGCACGGCAGGGAGGCCCAGATCGGCCTCCGAACCCATTAACTACAGGGGTGGGTCGTCTTTGTACAGTTGTCGAACCGAATGAGCGTGCAACGAAGGGGCGAAACACCGACTTGTGAGGCCGTTCGTCCGATCGGGCGGCACGATCGAGCCGGCCGGTGCGCCTTGCGGGCGGGTCCGATTCTCCCTAGTCTCGCCCCTTGTTCCGGAGGATGCCACCATGGCGCAATCGCACACCCATCTCTGGCCCGGCGTGCCGCTGGCGCTCGGATCGGCCGTCCTCTTCGGGCTTTCCGCGCCGCTGTCGAAACTGCTGATCGGCGCCATCGACCCCTGGCTCTTGGCCGGCATCCTCTATCTCGGGGCAGGGGCGGGGCTCGGACTGCTGCATGCGGGTCGCGCCCTGTTCGGCCTGCCCAATGCGGAAGCGCCGCTGACGCGCGCCGATCTCCCCTGGCTTGCCGCCGTCGTCGCCTTCGGCGGCGTGCTCGGCCCTCTCTTCCTCATGCTCGGCCTGTCGCTCACCTCCGCCTCGTCGGCATCCCTGCTGCTCAATCTCGAGGGGCTCGCCACCATGGCGATCGCCTGGCTGGTCTTTCGCGAAAATGTCGACCGGCGCCTGCTGCTCGGCGCCGCCGCGATCCTGGCCGGCGCCGTCCTGCTCTCATGGAACGGTTCGGGCCTCAGCCTCGACGCGGGCGGCCTCTTCGTTGCCGCGGCCTGCCTCTGCTGGGGCATCGACAACAACCTGACCCGCAAGCTCTCGTCTGCCGATCCGGTGCAGATCGCCATGATCAAGGGCCTGGTCGCCGGCTGCACCAATCTGGCGCTGGCGCTCGCCTTCGGCGCCGCCTGGCCGGGTGCCGCCCTCGTCGCCTCCGGCGCCGTCGTCGGCTTTCTCGGCATCGGCGTCAGCCTGGTCATGTTCATGCTGGGCCTTCGCCATCTCGGCACGGCCCGGACCGGGGCTTACTTCTCGCTCGCCCCCTTCATCGGCGCGGCGCTGGCGGTGGTGATCTTCCGTGAGACGGTGACGCTGCAGCTGGTTATCTCCGGCCTCTTGATGGCGCTCGGCCTCTGGCTGCATCTGAGCGAACGCCACGAACACGAGCACAGCCACGAGGTGCTCGAGCACGACCATGTCCATGTGCATGACGAGCACCACCGGCACGGCCACGACGGCCCGGTCACCGAACCGCATTCCCACTGGCACCGCCACGCGCCCTTGCGCCACAAGCACCCGCACTACCCCGACCTGCATCACGGCCACAGCCACGGGTGACGGGTTGCCGGAGGCCTTGGCCACGGCCCTGCGATGAACTCAGGAGGGCAAAGGGGGACGCCGCCCGGAAACAGACGGGGCGGGCGCTGGCCCGAAGATTGTTTTGAGAAGTGGCCGGAGGCTTCAGCCGCCGATGAACTGGAAATAGACCCAGGCAAGACCGAAGGCGGCGATGACGCCGAGCACGATCAGCGCGGTGCGTTGCCCCGGATTCGGCTTCTTCGGCTCGGGCGCCTTCGGCGGCTTCTTGAATTCGACGACATTGCTCATGGGGCCGCTCCTGATCGGTTTTGCCCGACCTTATAGTCGAGGAGGTTGAGAAAGTCCTGATGGAGCGGGTGGGATATGCGGTTGGGGGACGGGCCGCAGCGAAACCGCGTTCCTTCGTTGCACCGGACCAAGACTTGCCCCTCACCCTGACCCTCTCCCCGCAGGCGGGGAGAGGGGACGGCCACGGCGGTGCCGCGTGTTCCTTCTCCCCGCCTGCGGGGAGAAGGTGCCGGCAGGCGGATGAGGGGCCGATTTCACACAGGCCGGCGGCTATTGCGGCGCTTGCCGTCGAAGAGAGGGGCTATGCCCGCTCGAAGCCCTCACTCCACCCGTTCGAACACCATAGAATGGCCGTTGATGCAGTAGCGCAGGCCGGTCGGCTTCGGGCCGTCGGGGAAGACATGGCCGAGATGGCCGCCACAGGTGGCGCAGCGGATTTCCGTCCTCACCATGCCGAGCGAGGCGTCGCGGTGTTCGGTCACGGCACCGGGCGTCACCGGCTCGAAATAGCTCGGCCAGCCGCAGCCGGCGTCGAACTTGGTGTCGGAGTAAAACAGCGGCGTCTCGCAAGCGGCGCAGCGATAGAGGCCCTTTTCGAAATTGTCCCAATTGGGGCCGGTGAACGGCCGCTCGGTGCCGTGCTCGCGCAGGATGCGGTACTGTTCCGCCGTCAGCTGCTCGCGCCACTCGGCATCGGTCTTCTCGATCTTCGCTCCGGCGGTGCCGGACATGGTCGTATCGGTCATCATGGTCACTCCGATTGTCTCAGCGCCATAGATAGGGTGGCCGGGGCCGCACGGCAATTGCCGGCATGCGGGCCGCCTCCCGCTGATCCCTCGGCCGCTTGGCTGCGGCCGATGCCGCCAGGGCTCGAAACGGGCGCCGCGCACATGCGGACGAGGCAAGGTACGGGAAGGGCGCCCGACCGGTGCGCGCGCATCGGAAAATGGTGACAAACGCCGATGTGAACAGGCTTTTTTCCGTTTTTCCTTGAGAGGCGGCGCGCTTTGTCCTAACACCATGCCCACTTTCGGCCTCGTTTCGACACGGGGTGGAACACTGCGCTCACAAGGATACGGAATGTTGGAAGACGCCGCCGCTGTGACATTGCTGGCCATGCTCCTGCCCTTTGCCGGCGCGCTTCTTGCCCCTGTCCTGACCGCCCGTCTCGGTGCTAATGCCGCCTGGGTCCTGGCGCTCGTCCCGGCCTTC
This sequence comes from Rhizobium sp. Q54, assembly GCA_943370615.1. Lineage (GTDB taxonomy): Bacteria > Pseudomonadota > Alphaproteobacteria > Rhizobiales > Rhizobiaceae > Allorhizobium. The sequence goes on along the minus strand of CALRRQ020000007.1, from coordinate 88,979 downwards.
GCCTTTGTCCATTTCGCCGGCTTCCTGCCGGAGATTGCCGCCGGCGAAGTCGTCACCGGCGGATATGCCTGGGTGCCGAGCCTGAACCTGTCCTTCTCCTGGTTCCTCGACGGCCTGTCGCTCACCTTCGCGCTGCTGATCACCGGCATCGGCACGCTGATCGTGCTCTATTCGGGCGGCTACATGAAGGGCCATGCCCAGCAGGGCCGCTTCTTCTCCTTCATCCTGATGTTCATGGGCTCGATGCTCGGCGTCGTGGTGTCCGACAGCTTCCTGATGCTCTTCGTCTTCTGGGAGCTGACCTCGATCACCTCCTTCCTGCTGATCGGCTTCGACCATTCCCGCGAAGCCTCGCGCCGTGCAGCACTCCAGGCCCTGGTCGTCACCGGCGGGGGAGGGCTGCTGCTGCTGGCTGGCCTGATCTTCATCTGGAACATGACGGGCCTGACCCAGCTCTCGCTGCTCTTGCATTCCGGCGAACTGCTGCGCGAGAGCCCCTTCTATGCGGCCGCGCTCTTCCTCGTGCTCGGCGGCGCCTTCACCAAGTCGGCGCAGTTCCCGTTCCATTTCTGGCTGCCCAACGCCATGGAGGCGCCGACCCCGGTCTCGGCCTATCTCCACTCCGCGACCATGGTGAAGGCCGGCGTCTATCTGCTGATGCGGCTCAATCCTGTCATGGGTGACACGCCCGCCTGGGAAATCCTGCTGCCCTTCTTCGGCGGCATCACGCTTCTGGTCGGCGCCGTTCTCGCCATCCGCCAGAGCGACCTGAAGCTGATGCTCGCCTATACGACGGTCGCCTCGCTCGGGCTTCTGGTCATGCTGACCGGCTTCGGCTCGCCCTATGCCATCGAGGCGGCGGTGCTCTATCTCGTCGCCCATTCGCTGTTTAAAGGCGCGCTGTTCATGGTCGCCGGCATCATCGACCATGAGGCCGGCACGCGCGACGTGACGAAGCTCGGCGGCCTCAGATCCGTCATGCCGATCACCTTCGTCGCCGCCCTCTTTGCCGCGATCTCCATGGCCGGCCTGCCGCCCTTCTTCGGCTTCCTCGCCAAGGAGGAAATCTACGCGGCGCTCGCCGGCGCCGATCCGCGCTCGGTCGTCTTCACCGTGGTCGCCATCATCGGCAACGCGCTGATGTTCGTCATCGCCTTTGCCGTGGCCCTCAAACCCTTCCTCGGGGCGAAAGTCGAGACGCCGAAACACGCCCATGAAGGGCCGGTCCTGCTCTGGCTCGGACCGCTGGTGCTGTCGCTTCTCGGCCTTGCCGCAGCCCTGTTCTCTGCGGTCGCCCATGCCTATGTCACCTCGCCGATGGCGAGCGCCGTCGCCGGCGAGGTCGAGACCGTGACGGTCAGCCTCCTGCCGCATATCGGCCTGCCGCTGGCACTCTCGGTTCTCACCGTGGTGCTCGGCATCCTCATCTTCCTCGGCCTCGACCGCGCCCGCGCCGCGGTGAGCCGCCTGCTCGACGTGCTCGGCCCCGGCCCCGATCGCGGCTTCGACCATTTCATCGCCGGTCTGGTCCGTCTCTCCTGGCGGGTGACGAAGGTGATCCAGAACGGCCGGCTCGAGATCTATGTGACGGTGACCTTCCTGCTGCTCGCCCTCGTGCTGCTGGTGCCGCCGGTGCTCAACGGCGAACTGCCCGACATGCCGGCCTGGCCCTCCGACGTTCGTTTCCACGAACTGGCCTTCTTCGTCATCGCCGTGATCGGGCTGATCGCCGTGCTCGCCGCGCGGGACCGCCTGACGGCCATCGTCTCGCTCGGCATCCAGGGCTTTGCCGTCGCCGTCATCTTCCTGCTGTTCGGCGCGCCGGACCTCTCCTTCACCCAGTTCATGGTCGAGACGCTGTCGGTCGTCATCCTGGCGCTGGTGATGACGCGGCTCCGCCTCTCGCCCTCCGACCATCGCACCTTCGGCGAGCTCGTGCTGGATGCGGCGATCGCCATGGCCGGCGGCCTCGGCTTCGCGCTTTTGCTGCTCAAGTCCACCCAGGCGCCGTTCAGCACCACGCTCACCGATTTCTTCAACGCCTATTCCAAGGTCATCGCCCACGGCGCCAATGTGGTGAACGTCATCATCGTCGACTTCCGCGGCACGGATACGCTGGGTGAAATCTCGGTGGTGATGATCACCGGGCTGGCCATCCTCGCGCTGATCCGCATCCGCGTTGTTTCGGTCGCCGCCGCCCAGACCCCGGTCGCCAAGCTTGAAGGCCGCAATGCCGAGAAGGAGCTGCGCAAATGAACACGCTGATCTTCCGCACGGTCGCGCCCTTCCTCACCGCGCTGATGCTGCTGTTTTCGATCTTCGTTCTGCTGCGCGGCCATAACGAGCCGGGCGGCGGCTTCATCGGCGGGCTGATCGCAGCCTCCGCCTTCGCCATCTACGGCATCGCCTTCGGCGTCCAGGCCGTGCGCCGCGCGCTGTGGTTCCATCCGATGTCGATCGCCGGCGCCGGCCTGCTGCTTGCCACCCTGTCCGGGCTGCTGTCGGCGATCTTCGGCCTGCCTTTCATGACCGGGCTTTGGGTCTATCCGGAGTTCTTCGGCGTCGAGGTGCCGCTCGCCACCGTCATGTCCTTCGACGTCGGCGTCTATCTCGTCGTCGTCGGCGCCATCACCTCGATCGCGCTGGCGCTCGAAGAAAGGGAGAGCGACTAATGGAAGCGCTGTTTTCCGGCCTCGTCGGCATCTTCTTCGCCGCCGCGCTCTATCTGATGATGTCGAAACACATCGTCCGCGTCCTGCTCGGCGTCGTGATCCTCGGCAATGCCGTCAACCTTTTGCTGTTCACCTCCGGCCGCCTGACGCGCGAGGTCCCGCCGATCATCGCCGCGGGCTCCGACACGCTGTCGGCCGGCGCCGCCAACCCGCTGCCGCAGGCCCTCATCCTGACCGCCATCGTCATCTCCTTCTCCTTCTTCTGCTTCCTGCTGGTGCTCACCTACCGCGCCTACCAGGACCTCGGAACCGACGACACCGGCGAGATGCGCGTCGCCGAGCCAAAGGGCGAGCCCCTGCCGCCGATGGGATATTGAGTGCATGATGATGTCTGTGCCTGACTTGAACCCCCTCTGGCCTGCCGGCCATCTCTCCCACAAGGGGGGAGACCGCCCTGCCGCCAGCGCTGCGTTCGGAATTCATGCCGTGAACACTCGGCCTTCTCTGGGCCTTGGAGGTGTGTCCGGGACCGTGCCCCACGGTCTCTCCCCCCTTGAGGGGGAGATGCCCGGCAGGGCAGAGGGGGGTAAGCGCTAGTGGCCGCCACGTCCTCCTCCACCCTCGACCTCTCGCTCGCCCTTGTGATGGGACCGTCCTCGGCCGGCCAGTGGCTGACCATCCTGCCGGTAGCGATCGGGCTTGGCTGCGGCGCCGTGCTGATGATGCTGCGCAATTCGACGCGCGCCCATCCGTTCATCGCCATTCCAGGCCTCGCCCTGATGGTGCTGGTCGATCTGTTGCTGCTTGGCCGCATCGTGCTCTACGGTCCGGTGACGATGATGATGGGCCGCTGGTTGCCGCCCTTCGGCATCGCGTTCACCGTCGACCTCACCGGCGCGCTGCTGGCGCTCGCCGCGGCCATCGTCGCGCTGGCCGGCAGCATCTATGCGCTCGGCGACATCAGCCAGAGCGGCCGCCGCTACGGCTTCTATCCCTTCCTCATGGTGCTGATGGCGGGCGTCTCCGGCGCCTTCCTGACCGGCGACATCTTCAACCTCTATGTCTGGTTCGAGGTTCTCCTGATCTCGTCCTTCGGCCTCCTGATCCTCGGCTCCGAGCGCGAGCAGATCGACGGGGCGCTGAAATATGCCGTGCTGAACCTGATCGGCACGACGCTCTTCCTCGTCGCCGTCGGCTATCTCTATGCCATCTTCGGCACGCTCAACATGGCCGACATCGCCACCAAGGCCGGCGAACTGCGCGAGACCGCGCCGCTGTTGACGCTCGCCACCCTGTTCGTCTTCGCCTTCGGCATGAAGGCCGCCGCCTTCCCGGTCAATTTCTGGCTGCCGGCCTCCTACCACACGCCGCGCATCGTCGTCTCCGCCCTGTTTGCCGGCCTGCTCACCAAGGTCGGCGTCTATGCCCTCCTGCGCGTCATGGTCATGCTGCTGCCGGTCGAGCGCGAGGCTTTGAGCCTCGTCATCGCCATTGCCGCGGCGCTCACCATGGTTCTCGGCGCCATGGGCGCGCTTGCCCAGTCCGACATCCGCCGCTTCCTCGGTTTCGTCGTCGTCTCCGGCATCGGCTACATGCTGGCCGGTGCGGCGATCGCCGGAACCGCCGGCCTGTCGGCGGCGATCTTCTATGCCCTGCATTCGATCGTGCTGATGACCGCGCTTTATCTTCTGGCGGGCGAGGCGGCGCGCCGCGGCGGCTCCTATCGCCTCGAAGGCCTGTCCGGCCTCTGGGCGGCCGCGCCCGCCTTTGCCGGCCTGTCGCTCGCCCTGTTCTTCGCCGGCTCCGGCCTGCCGCCGTTCTCCGGCTTCTGGCCCAAGGCCATGCTGGTCAAGGCCTCGCTCGACATCGGCGCCTGGTGGCTGGCCGGTGCCATCCTTCTGTCCGGTTTCCTCACCACCATCGCGTTTGGCCGGCTGTTCCTGCTCGCCTACTGGCGCCCTGCGCCGGTGGCAGCGGCCCCGGTTGAAGCCGTCGGCGCTGCGCCGGCCCCTGTCGCCCCGACCCCTGCCGCGCCCCGCGCCGGCCTTGTCGCCATGCTGCCGATCCTGGCGCTCACCGCGCTGGTCGTCTGGTTCGGCCTCTTCCCCGAGCCGCTGATCGACCTCAGCCAGCGGGCGGCGATCGGGCTTGCCGATCCCGCCGCCTATCTCAAGTCCGTCTTTCCGGTGGGAGGCCAGCCATGATCCTCTATGCCATCAACCTGCTCATGGCGATCGTCTGGGCGGCGATCACCGGCAGCGCCTCGCTGCACAACCTGATCTTCGGCTTCGTGCTGTCGACCCTGGCGCTCGGCCTGATCCGCGAACAGATCAACGGCACCGGCTATATCCGCCGGGTGATCCGCATCGCCTCGCTCGCCTGGCTGTTCTTCGTCGAGCTGGCGAAATCGGCCTTGAAGGTCGCCGTCATGGTGGTGAGCCCGAGGCTCGACATCAAGCCGGGTATCTTCGCCTTCCCGCTGACGGTGACGCGCGATTTCGAGATCACGCTTCTCGCCAATCTCATCACGCTCACCCCCGGCACGCTGTCGGTCGACGTCTCCGACGACAAGAAGGTGCTCTACGTGCACGCCATCGACTGCGCCGACCCGGACGCCGCGCGCCGCGACATCGCCGAGGGCTTCGAGCGCAAGATCCGCGAGGCCTTCGCATGATCGCGCCCGAAACCATCATCCAGGCCGCCTGCAACTTCGCCCTCGTCGTGCTCGGCATCGCCTTCATCCTCACCGTCTACCGCGTGGTGAAGGGGCCGACGCTGCCCGACCGGGTGCTGTCGCTCGACATGCTGGTCGGCATCGCCATCGGCTTCATCGCCGTGATCGCCATCCGCACCGGCTACACGCTCTATATCGACATCGCCATCTCGCTCGGCCTCGTCGGCTTCCTCGCCACCGTCGCCTTCGCCCGCTTCATCCTGGCGCGCGGCGTCGTCGGCGAGCGGCCGCTGGAAGACGGTCCCGTACTGAGTGCCGAAAAGGGCAAGGCAAAGGGCGGCAAGAAGGCGAAGGCCGCGACTGCTGCGGCCGGCAAGGGCAAATCCGGCGGTTCGGCCGGGGGAGGGCGAAAGAAATGATCGCTTACGGCATTGCCCTCTTCACCGCGCTCCTGATCGTCGCCGGCGCCCTCTTCGCGCTGATCGCCGCCATCGGCATCAACCGCCTGCCGGACCTCTACACCCGCATGCACGCCGCCTCGAAGGCCGGCACGGTCGGCTCCGGCCTGATGCTCCTCGCCGTCGGCCTGCATGCCGGCGACCTTGCCACCTTCAGCCGGGCGATCGCCGGCTTCTTCTTCTTCATCCTGACCGCGCCGGTCTCGGCCCACCTGCTCGCCAAGGCGGCGCATCAGGTCGGCTACAGGCTCTCTCCGGTTTCGGTTCTCGACGAACTGAAGGGCAAGGACGGCCCGGCGCCATAGGTCCCCCGGCAAGTACATCCGAGCTACAGGCCCTTGTTTACCGGCGGTTTCCCGGCTTTTCGCAGTTGCAACAAGTCACGTTCTTGTCTTCGCCGAACTAAAGACCAACGCGGCACCCCATATTTGGGGAAAAATATTTCGTGGATTTTTGACGGATTGATGATAACGAATTGACTGAGAGCACTGATGCTGAAGTCTTCGCTTCGCCCGCGCTCGAATCCCGAACGGAAGTTGTGTCTGCAACTGTTTCACTGTCTCGGGGTTTGGCCGGGGGGAGAGGACTGCAGTATCTGCCGGAACAAGAACCAGAGCGTACTGCCGGGATCTAGGGGTGGATCCCATGTCGGCGACGACAAGGCTTGCGCAAAGGTCTTTGTTCCCTGGCTTTTTCGATTGGTGCCGGCCGTTCAGCCGGTGCCTGGCAAGCACATTGGAACAGGAGTCTCGAAATGACAGAAACCGTCAACGGCGCCGGCAATGACCTGCTGGTCGAATTGACCGCGGACATCGTCGCCGCCTATGTCAGCCATCATGTAGTGCCGGTCGGCGACCTCGCTACGCTCATCTCCGACGTACACTCGGCCCTGAGCAACACCTCTTCGCCGGCCCCGGTCGTCTCGGTCGTGGAAAAGCAGAAGCCGGCCGTCGCCGTGCGCAAGTCCGTGCAGGACGATCACATCGTCTGTCTGGAATGCGGCGGTGCCTTCAAGTCGCTCAAGCGCCACCTGATGACGCACCACAACCTCGGCCCGGAAGAATACCGCGACAAGTGGGACCTGCCGATGGACTATCCGATGGTCGCGCCCGCCTATGCCGAAGCGCGCTCGCGCCTCGCCAAGGAAATGGGCCTCGGCCAGCGCCGCAAGCGCGGCGGCAAGTGAACCGCATCTGACGCCTCGACCGAACCACGGTCACGGCACTCCGACGAAACCGGGCCTCGCGCCCGGTTTTTTGTTGCGCGGAATCTGTGGGGCTGAGCGAAGCCCGCCGGATGACTAAGGCGGAAAAACAATCGCACCTAGAGAGTAGAGTAAATGGATCCAAATGTTGTGGATTCTTTGCCGTATGGGTATGATTAAAAGAGATAGAATTCCAACAGTGCGCGGCTTGCTCTCAGGCGCTCGGTTTCGTCTTGGGCATTCCGGTTAAGAGCGGCGGATACGTTGTGCGAATCGTGCACGCTTTCTTTGATGAAAGCGGAACCCATGGAAGCTCTCCTGTACTTTGCGTAGCCGGATATGCCTTCGAAAAGCGTGAGGTGAGGCTACTTGCAAAAGAGTGGGTGGGGGTCCTGAAGCGCTATGATCTACCGTTCTTTCACATGGTTGATTGCGCGCATGGAAATAAGCGTTTCGCTTCGCTGACGAAATTACAGCGAGTTAGGGTTCAAACGTCAGTTTTCGAGATAATCAAGCGTCGTGCTGCTCGTGGATTCGCTGTATCCGTTGATCCCGTAGCCTATAGTGAAGTCATGCCGTCATGGGGGCCGGTCAAGAGCGCCTATGCATTCTGCGCGAGGTGTGTGATTGATGAAATGGGGAGATGGTTCTTCAAGACCGGGTTTCGGGGGAAGTCTGCGTACTTTTTCGAGGCCGGGCACGCGAGCCAGTCTGAAGCAAATGATGCAGTCGAGTTCGTATTAACAAATCCATTGAGCAGATTTGTCAACGTGCATTTCGGGTATGTCGCTCATTCATTCATTTTAAAGGAAGATTTCCCTGCAATTCAGACGGCGGATATTTTAGCATGGCAGTGGGCTACCGATATCAAACATAGAACTGCAGGTCGGAACCGACGCAAGGATTTTGAAAGCCTTCTGAGCGTGCCTACTGTAGCTACGCACTTTGATAAAGAACGGCTCCTGAACTATGTTGATTTGTTGAAGGAGTTTGGTGTGAACCGGAAGTTGGCCGCGGAGAGCACCGAAGAACTGGTTAGGCGTATGCAGTACATTCAAGCGCGCGTTCGGCCAGCGCTACTTAGGTAGGCTGTTTCTTCGGTATAGATGGCTCAGGCGTATCACGAATCCTCTGCACATAGCTTAATCCTGTCGAAGGCCCTGGGGCCACTTGGCGCTCCGGGGCGGCCTTAGATTCATCGGGCTCACCCACGCAATGCCACCGCTATGTTGGCAGACGGTTTCGGTTAGCCAAACGGGAGCACTTGCCAACTTCTGGGTTCCGGTTTCATCGTGAAAGTGACCCGTAATAGTACGGATATCGCGGAACCCTTGGCTCGCTGAACAGTCGTCAAGCCTGCAGATCGAGCTGGGTAGAGGAAATAAATCCCATAAATATCTAGTGCTCGGAACAGATAACAAAACAAAAACAATCTGTGTACAGAAAACTTGCGCTTTCCAACGTCCCCGCCTTCTCGTTAGGGTGTATGAATTAATTCCTATCTGTCGGGAGTTTTCATATGCCATCAGAGATTGCCAATTCCCCCGCCACGGTCACCGGCAGCCCCGCGCCGGGGCCCGCCGTCGTCCGGTCGTCGGCCGCATCCGCGGCGCTTGCCGAACGCCGCATCGTCTGCATGGTGGTGCGCCAGCTGACCGCCGAGCTGCTGGGCGTCGTCGGCGACCGGGCCGAGGCGCGCCGGGCGCGGCGCCGCGCCAGCTGCCATGTCCGGCAGATCTCCATGTATGTCTGCCACGTAGCGCTCTCCATGCCCTATGGCGAGATCGCCGAGGCCTTCGGCGTCGACCGCACCACGGTCAGCCACGCCTGCCACGTCGTCGAGGACCGCCGCGACGATGCCGCCTTCGACACCTTCGTCAGCACGGTCGAGCGGCTGGCCGAGTCGGTCTGCATGGTCGCCGGGAGGCCGGCATGACGGCAGGGCGGGCGGCGCCCGCCGAGCGACGGCTGCTCCTGCGGCTTTTGCGACTTGCCCTGCGCGGCCCGCTCGCGGTTTCGGCCGGCGCGGGCGGCGGGCTTTGCCTCAAGGGGGCCGACGGCGAGATCGCCGGCGTGCCGGCAAGCCTGCTGCGCGAGGCGGTGGCACGCGGCCTGATCCTGCGCGACGGTCCGCGGATCCGGGCGGGCGAGGGCACGCGAACCTATCTGCGCCGCGCCATGGCCGAGCCGGGCGACGAGGCCTTTCTCGAGCAGCACCGCGACATGGCGGTGGAGATGCTGGTGGAGGAGGGCGCGCGCCGCCCGGTGCGGCGCAACCTCACTGAGTCGCCGCTCTCCGGCCTCGCCCGGCTGAAGGACCGCTCGGGCGCCGCCTATTATGATGCCGAGGCGATCGCCGCCGGCGAGCGCCTGGCGGCCGACTTCGAGCGCGCCGGCCTGCAGCCGCGCATCACCGCCGCCTGGGAACCGCGGCTGGCAAGCCGGGTGAAGGGGGCGCCCCCCGCCTCGGTCGAGATCGCCGATTCGGCGCTCGGTGCCCGCGGCCGGGTCAATGCGGCGATCGAGGCCATGGGGCCGGAACTGTCCGGTGTGGCGCTGGACGTTTGCTGCTTCATGAAGGGACTGGAAACGGTCGAGCGCGAACGCCAGTGGCCGGCCCGCTCCGCCAAGCTGATGCTGCGCACCGCGCTTCTGGCGCTCGCCCGCCACTACGCCCCGCCGCCCCCCAACCAGCGCCGCCGCCATCACTGGGGCACGGAAGACTTTCGCCCGGAGATCGGGTGAGGGGGATGTCTGCCTGACGGTGCATGGGCCGTTTCTGCCGCCTTACCCCAGCAAATTGGCGGCATCCACCCCCCTCTGCCCTCCTGAGTTCATCGAAGGGCGGGCATCTCCCCCTCAAGGGGGGAGATCGGCCGTGGCCAGCCTGGTGCCCGCCCGTCCATGTCGAGCATTCAGCGAAGGTGGCCTGGGAAGAACCGGGGCGCTCGATCGGTGGGATTCACAGTGACGGCCGCTTCGGATAGGTCCTCAAGGGAGGCTCACGTCCGCGGAGTCCGATCTCCCCCCCCTTGAGGGGGAGATACCCGCCCTTCGATGAACTCAGGAGGGCAGAGGGGGGTGGCGTGTTTTTCCGCGCGAAGCGGGCGGAAGTCCGACCCCGCCTACACCAGATGCCGCGCGGCTTCCTCGCGGATGCGCTGGATCATCGAGCGCAGGCCGTTGGCGCGCTGGGCGGAAAGATGCTCGATCAGGCCGAGCCGGGAGAAGAGCTCGATGGCGTCGAAGGCGACGATGTCCGAGGCCCGCTTGCCGGAATAGGCGGCGAGCACGATCGCGACGAGCCCGCGCACGATATGCGCGTCCGAATCGCCGGTGAGGTCGATGATAGGGTCTGGACCTTCATGCGGATGGGTGGAAAGCCAGACCTGGCTGGCGCAGCCCTTGACCTTGTTCTCCGGCGTCCGTTCGGCCTCCGGCAGGTCCGGCAGCGCCTTGCCGAGTTCCATCACGTAGCGCATCCGGTCTTCCCAGTCGTCCAGGAAGGCGAAATCCTCGGTCATCTGCGCAAGCGTCGTCATGGGGCGTCTTATCCGGTTTCTGCAACGGCCCCCGGTATAGGCGATCCCGACGGCCATTTGAACCTTTGACCGCGGCGAAAGTGCCGGGAAAAAAAGAAAAGCCGCGAGGACAAGGGGTTCCTCGCGGCTCGGCAGTATGGCCGAAATTTCCTGTGGGACAGGCAGACAGGCAACCGAGCGCCGGGCCGCAGAGGCGGACAGGGAAGCGCTCCGATGCAAGCGGTGGTCCGGGGCGGGAACTGCCCCGGGGAATTCCATTGATGCCGCGCCGGGCCTTCTCGGCTAAGGCGGGCGTGCCGGCCTCGTTCAGGACTTCGGCGGCGTATAGGGTTTCGGGCCGTTGCCGGTCCTCGGCTTGGGCTGCGGCACGACCGTGCCGGTGGTGACCACGTCGGCCACCGGCTCGGCCTTGACCGGCGCGGCCTCCGCCGTCAGCGACGGGCGGGCGGGCTTGTTCTCGGCCACCGCCTCGTCGCCACCGTCGGCAAACTGGGCGTCGAGCAGCTGGTAGGCGACGAGCGCGCCTTCGCGGGCCCGTTCTCCCAGCGCCTGGAAGGTCTCGGCGCCCTTTTCACAGACGTCCGGCTTTTCCGTGCAGATGGCGGTGAGATACTGATAGGCATCGGTAGCCGCCGCGATCGCGTCGCCCATTTCAAGGCGCGGTCCGCCGGCGGTGTCGTCCTGAGGCTGGCTGCTGAAGAACGACAGCACCACCAGCGTCATCGAGCACCAGAAAGCTCCCTTGATCAGAAACCACATCGTCTTCACCAATCCCGTTTTGCCCGTCCCAATCCCGTTTCTCCGGTCATTGTCGGGTCGTGCCGGGTTGTCTCCCGGACTTGTGAGGGCAAGCTATCGGCGGGGTGCAAAGATCGCTTTGCAAAACCCGCTCGGATTTGTCTCAAATTTGAAGGAACGGCGCGTCCGCAGCCGCTCATCTGGCATTTCAGTCAAACTTTAGGGACTGGCGTTAAGCATAATTGTGGCGGCGGCCCGGCAATCCACCGCTTCTTGGGACAAGGCTTCGACACAAATCTTAACGCAATCGGGAAAACACAGACATATCCGCTGCTTACGCCCCATTAACCACGTTTGAGAAAGCCCGGCGGAAGTGTCCCAAACTGGGCCTTCGGCGGCCTTTCCGGGGCTCCGGAAGGCCTTGCCTTATCTTTTCCTTAAGCGCATCGGCCCTAAGGTCGGGCTCTCGAAATCGAACCGTTTCGCGGGTTTTGGCGTGCAATTATTGCGTAACATGGCTGACAGGGCGAAAGCGATTCTCGATCGCGCGGCCGACCGCTGCCTGGCGTCGAACGGCGGCGGAGAACCGGCCGATCCGCGCGAGATCGCCGTGGTGCGCCACCTCGCCGCCGGCTTTGCCGTGATGCTGTTTGCCGTGCCCCTGACGCTCTCCTTTTATTATGGCCCGGCCGTGGCGCTGCCGCTCGGCTTTGCCGCCGTCGTCTCGCTTTTCCTCCTCTGCGCCGTCGCCCTGATCGCCCTTCGCCGCGCAACCTATCCGGCCGCCGTCAACGATGGCGCCGACATCGAGCTCCGCTCGCCCTTCGACGTCTGCCCCGGCCTGCTGCTCGGTCTCGACACCGCCGGCAATGTGCGCGAGGCCGCCGGCCGCGACCGCGAGATGTTCCTCTCCTTCCTGCGCGATCCCTTCGGCCGTCCCTTCGCCGACCAGGTCCACGTCTCCGACCGCATCGCCTTCGTCCAGGCGCTCGACGAGCTGCGCCAGGGCGCCGACGCCGTCGTCATCGACCTGCGCCTCGACCGCCCGGTGATCGGCATCGACCAGGCACAGTTCATGAATGTGCGCATGGACATGACCGCGACGCGAAAGGCCGACGGCCAGCTCGCCGTCGTCTATGCCCAGCTGCTCGACATCGCCGGCGAGATGCAGATCCGCAATGCCGCACTCGCCAAGGAAGACGAGGCGGTTGCCGCCCATGAGGCGAAGTCGCGCTTCCTCGCCGCCGTCAGCCACGAGCTGCGCACGCCGCTCAATGCCATCCTCGGCTTCTCCGACATCCTCGCCGGCGAATATTTCGGCAAGCTTCAGAACGACCGCCAGCGCGAATATGTCCAGCTCATCCGCCAGTCGGGCGCCCATCTGCTCTCGGTCGTCAACGCCATGCTCGACATGTCGAAGATCGAGGCCGGCCGCTACGAACTGATGCTCGAGCCTTTCGTCATCGGCGACGCCGTGACCGAATGCGAGCAGATGCTGTCGCTGCAGGCCGCCAGCAAGGGCGTCACGCTCACCAGCCGCATCGCCCGCGGGCTCGGCGAAGTCGTCGCCGACGAACGCGCCGTGCGCCAGGTCTTGATCAATCTCGTCGGCAATGCCATCAAGTTCACGGAAAGCGGCGGCTCAGTCATCGTCGACGCCAGCCGCGACGGGCGCGACCTGAAGATCGTCGTCTCCGACACGGGCATCGGCATCGCACCGGAAAAGATGGCCCTGATCGGCCGGCCCTTCACCCAGGTCCACAGTGACCTGAACCGCACCTACGAAGGCTCCGGTCTCGGCCTGTCGCTGGTCAAGGGCTTGACGGCGCTGCATGGCGGGACTTTCCTGATGGAAAGCCGGCCGGGCGAGGGCACCGTGGTCACCGTGCGCCTGCCGGCCGATGGCTCGGGCGCCGAGGCCGAGGCTGTGGACGGGCACAATACGGTCGAGTTTCCGCCGCGGTTGAAGGCCATGGACAGGCCGGACGCGATGGAGAGCGAAAGAAAGACTGGGTATGACGAAGCCAAAGCGAAAATCGCCTGAGAAGAAGAAGGCCCCCCCGCGGGTGGCCGGCCTTCTGCTCGCCGGCGCCGGTGCGCTGGCACGCCTCGTCGGCCGCCATCCGCGGCCGGTGGGCGGGCTCGCCGCCTTTTCCGTCGCCTTCGGTTTCGTCGCCGCCAATGCGCTCTGGTACCAGCCGGGCCAGCATCCCTCGCCGATCTTCTCGACCCGCGACACCAGCGATTTCAACGCGCTCGCCGGCGTCACCCGCAATGCGCGCCTGAAGCCCGATCCGGAAAGTGTGACCACCTTCAAGATCGAGCGCGAGACGGCAGCCGATGCCGGCGCGGCTCCGACCGTCGAGAATGCGCAGGCCGCAACGGGTGCAGCCGATCCGGCAAGTCCCGCGTTGCAGCCGGCAACGGACGCCGCCTTTGCCGACAATGCCGCGCTCGTCATCTCCATCCAGAGCGAGCTTGCCCGTCGCGGCCTTTACGAAGGCGTCGCCGACGGCGTGATCGGCCCGCGCACGGAAGCCGCGATCGCTGTGTTCCAGAAGTCGATCGGCGTCGAGGCGAACGGGCTGGTCAGCCCCGAAGTGCTGGCGGCGCTGAAAGCCGACGGCAGCGTTACCGCCGCAGTGCCGAAGAGCCGCCCGGTCGAGGACCTGAGCGCGCCGGCCGCGGTCGCCGACCCGGTCGCCGCCGCCATCCGCAATGCTCAGAAAAACGTCGTCACCGCGCCGACCAAGCCGCAAGGCACGCAGAATGCCCTCCGGCCCGCCGTCGCGCCGCCCGCCGCCCTCCCGGTCTCGCTGCGCGGCACGGCTGAGGATGCGGCGCTGATCATGGAAATCCAGCGCGGCCTTGCCAACATCGCCTATACCGATGTCAGCGTCGACGGGGTGGCCGGCGAACAGACCCGCGCCGCCATCCGCCGCTTCCAGCGCCACTACCGCCTGCCGGAAACCGGCGAGCCGAGCGAGACCGTGCTGAAGAAACTCCGCGACATCGGCGCGCTGTGAGGCCCCGTTGGCAGAATTCTTCGGACGCATTCATCCTGTCGCATGGAGCGTCACGCCGCTGAAAATGCTGTCTTGACCAATTCGGCCCATCGGTCCCCGCGCCGCCGCTTCAGCACGCTTCAGGAACGCAGCGTCTGTGAAATATGCCCGGTGGCTCGGGGACGATGACGGACAGGACGTCTCGCATGCCGCCGCGCGGGCACGGATCGCGCCGAGACCTTGATAGCCGTTGATTAATCAACGGGATGCTCCGGCGGCACCTTTCGCACCAGGACAGAACAGTTTGTGAATTTCGCCACGCATCCATTAGTTTGGCGTACATACGCAGTAAGACATGTGGGTGGGCTCATGCAGATCAGCTGTCACGAAGGGGTCGGGCCAATACGCTTCGGCATGAGCCCGCACGGCGTGCGGGCGATCCTGGGCACAGAGTTCACCAGCTTCAGGCGCAGCCCAGACAGTGTCCACCCGTGTGACCATTTCGGCGAACTTGAGTACTTTGTGTACTATGATGATGCCAAGTGTCTGGTTGAGGCGATTGAGTTCGCAGCGCCCGCCGCACCCAGGCTTGACGGCCTGGATCTGCTTGGCCTGGGGTTTGCAGACTTGATTGTATTTATCAGGCAAGCGGATCCGAATGTTTCCGTGGAAAGCGACGGGTTCATTTCGTTGTGGCTTGGTATCGGCGGCTGGGCTCCCTCTGCGCAGGAGCGACCGGACGATCCGGCGGAATCGATAATAGTCTTTGCGCCCGGCTATTATGACTGATTGACGATCGGCCGGCAGAAGTGCCGTCCGATATCGTTAATCCTCCATATGCGTACATTTGCAAATCCTTAACCGCGATACGCCACAATCGCGCATTCCCCGGGAGAGGAACTGCAATGAGTGCACAGACCAGCCTGGCATCGCCAGAGGAATTCATCGAAGCGCCGCCGGCCGAAGGGACGGCCGAGGCGCCGTCGCGGGGCGCCGACGCCGAGACGCTGCGGCGGATCGTCAGCAAGCTTGCCGACGAGGCCTCGACGCTCGGCATCGACCTCGTCGACATCGCCGGTGCGATCCAGGACGTCGCAGCCATGTCGAAGCGCCATGCCTCGACCTTCGACCAGGTGACCCGCACCGCGCTCTCGATCGCCGAAACCAACAAGACGGTCGCATCGTCGCTGCGCGCCACCGACGAGACCGCCGTCGAGGCCCGCCGCATGCTCGGCGAATCCTCCGCGCGGCTCTCCGGCGCGGTCGGCAAGATCGACCTGATGGTCGCCGCCTCCCAGGAAATCTCGACCGAGATCAGCTCCTTCTCGATCTCGCTCGGCAATGTCGACAAGGTGGCCGAGGAGATCGGTTCGATCGCCCGGCAGACCAATCTTCTCGCCCTCAACGCCGCGATCGAGGCCGCCCGCGCCGGCGAGGCCGGCAAGGGCTTTGCCGTGGTCGCCGCCGAAATCCGCGCGCTGTCGCTGCAGACCTCCCAGGCCACCGGCTCGATCCAGCAGACGCTGAACGAGATCCGCGGCAAGATCGGCCGCCTGTCCGAGGCCGGCCGCGGCGCCAGCGAAAGCGCGCGCGACGTGCGCGAGACCTCGCAGGCGATGAACAGCTCCTTCGGCTCGATGGAACAGGTCATCACCCGCATCCTCGACGGCTCCTCCGTCATGGCCCGCACCACCGACACCGTCGACCAGCAATGCGCCGAATTCGTCGGCACGCTCAACGTCATGGCCGGCGAGGTGCTGGAATCCGACACCGCCCTGCAGAATGCCGCAACCCGTGTCGACCGGGTCGTCGCGCTCTCCGAAACGCTGATCCAGCTCACCGCCTCGGCCGGCATCGAGACCGCCGACAGCCCGTGGATCAATGCCGCGCGCGACGTGGCCGAGCAGATCTCCGCCACTTTCCAGCGCGCCGTCGACGGCGGACGCATCGGTTTGAGCGCGCTGTTCGACCGCAATTACCGGCCGATCCCCGGCACCGACCCGGTGCAGATGATGGCGGCGTTCACCGAATTCACCGACCAGGTTTTGCCGGGCATTCTCGAGCCGGTGCTGACGCTCTCCGACCGTATCGGCTTCTGCGCCGCGGTCGACACCAACGGCTACCTGCCGACCCACAACAAGAAGTTCTCCGCCCCCCAGCGCCCCGGAGACGCGGTGTGGAACACCGCCAACTGCCGCAACCGGCGCATCTTCGCCGACCGCGTCGGCCTGGCCGCCGGGCGCTCGACCGCGCCCTTCCTCGTCCAGACCTACCGGCGCGACATGGGCGGCGGCAGTTTCGTCGTGATGAAGGACATTTCCGCCCCGATCACCGTCGGCGGTCGCCATTGGGGCGGCCTGCGCCTGGCGATCCGCGTCTGACGCGGCCCGCCATTGGCGCCTGACGGCTTCACTGTCCGCCGATCCGCGCCATGCCCTTGGGCCCGAACGCCGCGCCAATTGGCCCGGCGCCGGCCGTCTGCCCATGGCCGGGCAGTGGGGCAGGGGACCAACGCAGCGCAACCGCCTTGGTCCGGCCACGATCTGTAAAGATTGCATTCAGCTTTTTCCGGTAAGTTTCCGTTAGCAATTCGCGCGCCGGCCCAAGGCGGCGCGCAGACTGCCGTCCCTGTTGTCTTGCGTTTCGGGTTCACAATGCGTTTTTCGGCTGCACCAGCACTCCTCCTCGCCTGCCTGACCATGGCCGGCTGCGTCTCCGGTTCGGAGCCGGAAAGCGTTCTGGACGGCATATCGCCGCAGCAGACTAGTTCGGTTTCGCCCACCCCGTCCGGCCCGGTGCCGTCCGCGCCGATCGGCAAGAGCGCCCGGCTCGCCCCGATGGCCGCCCCGCAATCCGCCCCCGACGGCCTGCTGCAGGCGGCCGCCACCCCGGCAGCCCCGCTGGCCGCGCCCTCCGCTCCGCTGGCCGCCGCCGCCCCGCACGAGCTCGCCTGGGCCGGCCAGGTGCCTGAGCCCGCAGTCTTCGCGCCGGCTGAGGAAACGCTCGGCATGGCCGTGCCGAACGAGCGCCCGGTTGCCGCCCTGATGACGCCCGAGCCGCCGATTGCCGCCGATCCGTCAAGGAAGACCTCGCGCATCTACAGCCGCCAGTTCCGCGACGCCAAGCCGATCAATTTCGGCAAGCAGTCGCCGAAGAAGCTCGCCGTGCACGGCGTCGACGTGTCGCGCTGGCAGGGCGACATCGACTGGGCGAAGCTGAGGACCCAGGGGGCCAACTTCGCCTATATCAAGGCGACCGACGGCGGCGACCATCTCGACCCGATGTTCAAGAAGAACTGGCGGCGCGCCAAGGAAGCCGGCATCAAGCGCGGCGCCTACCATTTCTTCTACTGGTGCCGCACCGCCGGCGAACAGGCCGACTGGTTCATCCGCAACGTGCCGCGCGAGGCGGGCGCTCTGCCGCCGGTCATCGACGTCGAATACAACGGCGAATCCAGCTGCAAGCGCCGCCTGTCGCGCGCCAAGGTGCTGGAAAAGATGCAGGTCTTCATGGACAAGCTGGAGCGCCACTACGGCCAGCGCCCGATCATCTACACCGCCCCCGACTTCTACCGCGACAACCTCAAGGGCGAGTTCGCCGACTACCCCTTCTGGCTCCGCTCCGTCGCCGCCCACCCCTCCAAGGTCTATCCCGGCCGCAAATGGCTCTTCTGGCAATATTCCGGCTCCGGCCTCTCGCACGGGGTCAACGAGAAGATCGACCTGAACGTCTTCCACGGCTCGGAAGGCGAGTGGCACAACTGGGTGCAGGCGCGGGCGAGCTGAGTTGGGGGTGAGGGGTGTTGATGGATCGCCACCTATCCGGCCCGGCGTCTGGACCCCTATAACTGTTTGCATTGATTTCGAGTTTGTTTGATAAGAGTCTTGTACCTCTGGCGGATTATCGGGTGTGGAGTAACTTGTGGCTGTAAAATTTGAATCTATAGCGGTAGATCAGCTTCAACTCGACCTTACCAATCCGCGTTTCGGTCTAAGCGAAGCAAAGGACCAAGACGAGGCCCTTCAGTATCTGCTGATGCGATCTGACCTGAAAGAGTTGTGGGATTCATTCGCTCAGAAGGGATTCCAACCCTTCGAGCCACTGATCGGTGTCTTGGCACCTGAGGTTACCTGGAAACAGCCGAACAAGCGGGAATACATCATCATAGAAGGCAATCGTCGGCTGGCCGCAGTGAAGACGATGCTTGATCCGTCCATTATAAGCTCGAAGACTAAGAAAGCCGTGCCGGCTCTGCCAGCGGAACACCGGAATAGCCTGTTGAATCTACCTGTTTACGTCGTGGACCGGCGTGAGGATGCCTATGACTATATTGGCTTCAAGCATATTAACGGCCCGTCGAGTTGGGGATCTTTGGCCAAGGCAAAATTCGGGGTTCTGCTCTTCGATGAGCAACGCGGCAATGGATCAGGTGAGGAGGTCCTTGCTGACCTGTCGAAGAGATTAGGGGATACTCCCAGCCAAGCCTTGAGAACGCTCGTAGCATACAAGATCTTCGAACAAGCGATCCAACTAGAAATGGTACCCGACCCCGCATCCGCTGAGGTTCAGGTCGATTTCTCTCATCTTTATACAATGTTACCAAATCCCAGCACTCGAAAGTATCTGGGATTGGGAGAACGGCCTTTGCGTCCGGAGCAGATCGCCGACAACCCCATACCGGTAACTCACATCGACAAGTTGCGTCATCTGATGGGGTGGCTATTTGGCAACGATGAGCGTGAGCCAGTAATTCAGCGTCAAGGAACTGATCGCCCTAAGCTCCAAAAGGTGCTCTTTTCAGATGTTGCCACGCAGACTTTGGAGGAAACGGGAGACTTTGAACAAGCCGTTCAACAGGCAGGCTTCGCCAAAGAGAACTGGATGAGTAATGTTGTTAAGCTGCAGTCTTTGTCGAAAACAGTTTTTAGCAGTATTACGGAAATGACAGCGCCTCTTGTGGAAGACGAGCGTTTGAATGCATTGAACCGTCTTCAAAACACTGCCCAGAACGTCGACCGTACACTGAAAGTGATCTAAATGCTCATAATGCGTTTGGAGCCGATTTCAAGCGTTAACGACGTTGAAGAAGCTGCAGCGATCGCACAGCTTACTTGTACGTTTACTTCTGAGTTCGATGAAAGCGATTTTGAGTGGGATGATGATGCGTTATTGGAAAGCCTTATAGAGACTCTTCGAGATGAAGACGACGATGAGGCTGCAAAATACTTCGAGACGGAAGCGGTCCGTGGCGTCCAGCATGCGAAGGAACGTTTACTCTCCGACGTGCGGTCGTTGTTGCGTCACCGGTTGAGCGCATTGGGTGATCATTCCCCTTTTAATTGGGATATGCGCGGTGCGCGATTATTGGAGCGGAAACCACTGACGGACATCGATGGTGTGGGCGCGGCTTACCTTTGGTTCTGCTTGTTTGACCTTTCAGAAAGCGATCGAAATTATTTGCAGGTCGATCCTGATCAGTATCGAGTTTTTCGCAATATTTTCGACGACGTATTTGAAGTCATCACTTGTTATGCAATCGCCGGTCGTCAGGAACAACATACGTGGTACGTAGGGAGCCATCGGAGCGCTGCAGACTTCCTGAGGTTCCTGACGCGAATCACCAGGAAAGCACGTTCAGGCAAAGTCAAATCCTATGATGATCTCGACGTGCATCAAAAGAGTGTAAATGATGCCGGCGTTGACGGGATCGGTTTGGGGCTACACTGCGGCAAGATTGGGAACGACAGCACTTTGATATTTGCTCAAGCGACAATTCAGAAGACTAACCGACGTATAAAACTCTTCGGAGCTGACGAGATAAAGCGGATCAAGGCCTTCTTTGCAAACTACCCGCGGGCTGCAGCAATAGGTGCGCTAGCCATTCCGTATGAAGGAACGGAAATCGATAGGGCTAACTGCGCCGAGCAGGATTGCATCTACATAACGCGCGATGAAATTTACAAGTTTATAGGCCGCCATCCGGTTCCTGGACCGAGATCCGGAACACCTTATCTTGATTTGATGATGGGAAAGCACAATCGACAGTACGCTGGGAACGTGCGGCTATCAAGCATCGATGGTGAGCTGGCGATCGCTTAACTGCTGAACAATAATTTCTTGCTCGCGCCGTTTCTTTTGCAGACTGTATGGGATCTCGATCGTTTCAGGTCTAAGGTCCGAATATGCTGTTCTGATGAACTCGCAATCATCGTAGGTTAGCAACCAGTTTCGAATATGGTGTTGCTTCAGGAACTCAGCCAGTTGAAGATGGCTATCTGCTGTCATTGTGTTTAGGTAGAGGCGGCTCCCTGCTTGGACATATGGAGGATCGATAAAATAGAATGTCTCCGCTGGCTTAAGCCGTTGCGAGCATATTGAAAGAAAGTCCAATCCATCAAGATTGGAAAGCTCGATCCGATCAGAAAGCTCGCCTAGTTTCTTGGCGCGAGCTATCATAGTACTTTTATAGTATCGCGCATCTATCTTCCAGCGTCCGGCCTGATTGTAGCCTCCGATCGGTCCGGCTCCCCTTAAGATCCCTGACCGATTTGTCCTGTTGAGGAAATAGGTTGCGAAGCCCAGTTCGAACTCGTCCCTATCGGCGTCCGAGTTTGATAGGATAGCTTTGCATGCTTCCCATGTCGTCATATCCACAGGACGGGTTTCTATGGCTTCGACAAACCGATCAGTAGAATGAAGAATGGCATTCCAAGCAGCGTATATACACCGATCGGCATCGTTGAGATGGACTTTTCCAACTTTGCCTTGAGCAAGAAGGATCAGGGCAGCTCCGGCACCGCCGGCAAAGGGCTCAACGTAGGCTGGAGAGGTTGCAGACATCGACTGCACAGCAGCGAGTATGCGATTGAACAAAAAGGCTTTGCCGCCAGGGTACCGAAACGGTGACAGACGATTTGCAAATCGTGAATTGGTAGTAGTGCCCATTGCGAATCCCCGGAGCGGTACAGCTCCACCATCTGAATATCCGGAGAGACCACAGATTATCAAGTGAGTGGTCTCTGGATGGCGAGACGTTCTCGATCGTTTCTGCCGGCGGGAGGTGGCACGTCGATCTCGCAACTCCAGCGTGGACGTTATTGTGTAGCCTATTGCATGCTCTCTCATCCTGTACAAGGCAGAGCCGCAAACGAAAAAAGATCCTGCCAAGTCATCTGAGGAAAACTGTCCGAAGGCGTTTGAACAACCGCCCTCATGCCCAACCGCCATACCTCCCATCGTCCCTTTTCGCGGGCCGCGCCCTTGACGGTGGGCGCTGCCGGGCGGGTGCAGCAAGGGGAGTGGCGGGGTGCCGTCCTTGAAGGGCAAGGGGCGTGACGGCATGACCATGGCGGGCCTGTCCGGTGCGCCTGAGGACGAGCGCGCCTCGCTGGTCGGGCCGATGGTCGCGGCGCGCTGGCTGCTGGTCTTCGTGCTCTTGGCCGGCGTCTATTTCTTCCACGGCTTTCTCGTGCCGGGGCTCGCGGCCCTCGTCATAGGCCTTTCCTCGTCCTGAAGTGACCGGCGACGGTCACCACCGCAGCATCCGCCGCCCGGCGACATAGCCGACGGCGGTGACGATCGTGATCGCCAGCGTGTACCAGGTGGCGAGGAAGAGGGGGCTGTCGTCCGGGCAGTGCCAGGCATAGAGCGCTGCGCCGATGGCGCTTGCCGCAAGGCCGGCCGCCGCACCGGCGCGTCCCGGATCTTCGGGCGCACCTTCCCTCAGCGCAGCGAGGAAGGCGGCGAGCGGGGCGAGCGACAGGACCGGAATGAAGAACAGGCAGAAGGCGGCGTGCTGGCCGCGAAGGTTCGGCCCCCAGGCGGCCTGCGGCACCGTCAGGAGTTCGGCGGTGACGGCAATCGCGACGGTCGCGAGCACTCCGGCCAGGGCCGCGATCCAGGAGCCGATGACGGCACCCGGCCTGCCGATCCGCATGAGCAGCCCGAAGCCGACGATGGCGAGCGCCAGCGTCACGCCGATCTTGAAGGCCACGCGCAGGGTTTCGACCGCGCTGACGAGGTTGTGCCGCAACCCGACGGAGCCAAGGAAGAGCGTGCCGGAGAAGAGGATGCCGACGCACAGCGCCAGCACCAGCATGCGGCCAAGACGCAGCCTGACGGGCGCATCCTCGGAAAGCAGTCTGATCAGCTCGTCGGTCTTCACGTTTCACTCCGATAGAGGGTGGCGAGCGATTTCAGCGCCCGGTGCAGCGCCACCCGGACCGCACCTTCGCTCATCTTTAGCCTGACCGCGGTTTCGCGCACGCCGGCACCTTCAATCGAGATCGACCGCACGATGTCGCGCTGGGGATCCTTGAGGCGCTGAAGGAGAGTCAAGGCATCCTGCCGGTCGAAATTGTCGGTGTCCGACGGCGCCTCGAGCGTCTCGACCACGTCCTCGATCGGCACGTCGATGCGGCGTCCGCGCCGCCTCAGGCTGTCGATCAGCTTGTTGCGGACGATCGTCGACAGCCATGGACCGATCGGCCGGGCCGGATCCCAGCTGCCGCGCTTGAGATGAACGGCCAGCAGGACCTCCTGCACGATGTCCTCGGCCTCTCCGGCCGGCGCACCGAACTGCTCGCACCGGCGCCGTGCCATCATCCTGAGGCGCGGCGTCACCGCCACCAGGAAACGGTTATAGGCCTGCGCATCGCCGTCGATGGCGCTGCGCATCCAGTCCGCCCATTGCTGCTCCCGCACCGATTGCTTCACATTGACCTCTACGGACGCCCACACGTTTTTGTTACCAGATAATTTCGTCTTCGCCGAAATGGCTGTCAACCATATGAATTGAAAGAAGAATTTCGAAGCGCATGACGGGGTCTCCGCCGTCGCCCGTCACATCTCCGGCAAATCGGCCTGTAACGTCCGAACGGTCTGCCGCGTAGCTCCCGGTACCAGACCAATTCCGGTCTGGGATCTGAGGAGAACCCATCATGAAGAACAGTCTCGCCACCCTCGCGCTTGCCGGCTCGCTTGCCTCGGCCCTTGCCGCCATCGCCGCCCCGGCCTTTGCCGAGGATGCCAAGGAAAAATGCTACGGCATCGCGATGAAGGGCCAGAACGACTGCGCCGCCGGCAAGCATGACTGCGCCGGTCATTCGACCATGGACTACGACAAGCAGTCCTTCAAGCTGGTGCCCGCCGGAACCTGCACGACCATGATGACGCCCGATGGCGGCCACGGCTCGCTGACCCCGGCCTGATCCAAGACCTGATCTTGAGATCGATCCCGTCCTCCCATTCGTCCAGAAGGAAAACAACCATGAACAAGACCTGTAATGTGCTGGCCGCCTCGCTTGCCGCCGCCCTGAGCCTCGCTGCAAGCCATCCGGCCGCCGCCCAGGATGCTTCGAAGGAGAAGTGCTACGGGGTCGCCCTCAAGGGCCAGAACGATTGCGCCGCCGGCCCCGGCACGACCTGTGCCGGAACCTCCAAGATCGACTACCAGAAGAATGCCTGGAAGCTCGTCCCGGCCGGCACCTGCGAGACGATGATGACGCCGCAGGGCCACGGCTCGCTGATGCAGGGACCGGCGCCCGTCTGAGGTCGATCGAACACAAGGGGGCGGCGCGGCACGATCCGCGCCCCCTCGATTTCCATTCCATCGGAGAGATACCATGCAGGCCTCAATGCTTCCGCGCCGGACCGGCGTCGGCTTCAAGCCCGAGCACTTCGCCGAGATCGATGCCGGCCCCCAGCCGCTCGGCTTCTTCGAGATCCATGCCGAAAACTACATGGGCGCGGGCGGCCCGCCCCATGCGCGGCTGTCCCGGCTGCGCGAGGATTATGCACTCTCGGTCCATGGCGTCGGCCTCTCGATCGGCGCCATGCAGCCGCTCGACCGCGATCACCTGCAGCGCCTGAAAGTCCTCTGCGACCGCTATCAGCCGGAGAGTTTTTCCGAACATCTCGCCTGGTCGAGCCACGGCGAAGTCTTCCTCAACGACCTGCTGCCGCTTCCCTATACCCAGGCGACGCTCGATGGCGTGGTCGCCCATATCGACGAGGTGCAGGCGGTCCTGAACCGCCGGATGCTGCTGGAAAACCCGGCCACCTATCTGACCTTCCGGGAGAGCACCTTCGAGGAAACCGACTTCCTCGCCGAGGTGGTGCGCCGCACCGGCTGCGGCCTGCTGCTCGACGTCAACAACGTCTTCGTCGCCTCGACCAATCACGGCATGGATCCGCGCGCCTATCTCGCCCGCTTTCCCCTTGCCCATGTCGGCGAGATCCACCTCGGCGGCCACTCGGAGGCGACCGACGACGCCGGCGCGGCGCTGCTGATCGACAGCCACGACACGCCGGTCAGGGATCCCGTCTGGGCGCTCTACGGGGAGGTGATCGAACGCACCGGGCCGGTCGCAACGCTGATCGAGTGGGACAACGACGTGCCCGACTGGCCGGCGCTGCTTGCCGAAGCGCGCGCCGCCGAAGACATCCTCGAAGGCGTCGCCCGACGCCGTGCCGCGTGAGGCCGCCCATGTCCGTTTCACCGCTCGCCGCCTTCCAGCCGGAATTCGCCGCCGCGCTCACCGATCCATCGCTGCCGGTGCCGGCGGGGCTGACGTCCTGGACGATGGAGCGCCCGCCGCGCCGTTTCGCCGTCTATCGCAACAATGTCCGCTCCGGCCTCGTGGCGGCCCTTGCGTCGCGCTTTCCGGTGACGGAACGGATCGTCGGCGCGGACTTCTTCTCCGCCATGGCGGCAGAGTTCGCGACGCTGCATCCGCCGCGCTCGCCGCTTCTCCTGACCTATGGCGATGATCTCGCCGATTTCGTCGCGACCTTCGAACCGGCGCGGGATCTGCCCTATCTCCCCGACGTCATCCGGCTCGAGGCCGCCCGTGGCAGGGCCTATCACGCTGCGGACATGGCGCCGCTTGCGGCCAGCGACCTGAACGGGCTCGATCCGGAAAAGATCGGCGGCCTGCGCTTCGTTGCCCATCCATCCCTGTCGATCCTGCGTTCCGACCATCCGGTGGTGACGATCTGGGCGATGAATGCCGATGAGATGCCGCTGCAACCCGTGACCGACTGGAGCGGCGAGGACGCCCTCGTGGTGCGCCCGGCCATGATCGTCGAGGTGCACCGGCTCCCGCCCGGGGCAGCCGTCTTCCTGTCCGGCCTTGCGGCAGGCCTCCCGCTTGCCGAGGCCGCCGAGCGCGCGCTCGGCGACGCTCCCCAATTCGACCTCGTCACCAACCTCGTCGGCCTGATCGCCAGCGGGGCCTTCTCGAAACTCCACTCACCGGAGGAAGCATGATGTCGCAACAAGCCAAACTCGCCGCCGATGGCCGGCCGTCGGCAATCGGCCTCGTCACCACCGCCCGCGATCTCGCCGAGCGCATACCGCATGACCTCATCGCGCTCGTCGCACGGCTCGGCATCGCCGGCGTGTTCTGGCAGTCGGGCCAGACCAAGATCGAGGGCTGGCATGTGTCCGACAGCGCCCTCTACCTCTTCGAGAACGAATACCGCCTGCCGCTGGTTGATCCGTGGCTTGCGGCCCATATGGCCGCCTTTGCCGAACACCTGTTCCCGGTTCTCCTGGTACTTGGACTTTTCAGCCGCCTCGCGGCGCTCGCCCTGCTCGGCATGACGCTGGTCATCCAGGTCTTCGTCTATCCCGGCGCCTGGCCGACGCACGGTACCTGGGCCGCCTGTCTGTTGCTCCTCATCGCCCGCGGGCCGGGGCGGCTGTCGATCGATCACTGGCTCGCGGGGGTCCTCGGTCTGCCGCGCAGATAGGCCTGGCGCAGATCCCGCACGGTTCCCCGTCTTCCCCCCGTCATGCCCCATCCCCATATAGAACCCCATCGTTCGTTTTCGCCGGCCCCGCCCTTGACGGCGGGGCCTCGTGGAAACATTGGTGATTGCGGATCCGGTTGCGCTGAACAGGCGCTGCCGGGCGGGTGGAGCAAGGGAGTGTCGGGGTGCAGTCTTTGAAGGGCAAGGCAAGTGACGGCGTGAGTGCGGCGGAGCCGTCCGGTCCGCCGGAGGACGAGCGCACCTTTCTCGTCGGGCCGATGGCCGCGGCGCGCTGGCTGCTGGTCTTCGTGCTGATCGCCGGCGTCTATTTCTTCCACGGCTTTCTCGTGCCGGGGCTGGCGGCGCTGGTCATCGGCTTTGCGTCCTGGCCGATCTACCGGCGGCTCCTTTCCGCCGTCAACGGCAACCGCACGCTCGCCGCCACCTTCGCCATCCTGCTCGTCATCTCCTTCATCGTCGTGCCGATCTCGCTCGCCGCGGCCTACGCCGTGCAGGAGGTGAAGATCTGGGCGGTCTGGGCGATCGCCGCCAATGCCTCGGGCGCGCCCGTGCCCTCGTGGCTCGCCGGCATCCCGATCATCGGCCAGTCGCTCGCCGAACAGTGGACGCGCTACTTGAGCCATCCCGGCGGGCTCGGCGAAGTGGTCCAGCTCACCAGCGGCTCGAATATCGGCAGCATCTATCGCGGCCTGCTGGTCGTCGGCGCCTCGGCCTTCCAGTGGTTCCTGACCCTTCTGTTCATGCTGATCTCGCTGTTCTTCGTCTATCGCGACGGCGAGCAGCTGGTCGCCCAGCTCGACCGGTTGGGCGAGCGCATCCTGCCGAAACGCTGGGAGCGCGTCTCGCGCATCGTGCCGCTCACCATTTCGTCCACCGTCACCGGCATGACCATCATCGCCATCGGCGAGGGCATCGTGCTCGGCACCGCCTACTGGCTGGCCGGCGTGCCCTCGGCCGTGACGCTTGGCCTGATTTCCGGCGTCATGGCGCTCATCCCCGGCGGCGCGCCGCTCGCCTTTTCGCTGGTCTCCTTCTACCTCATGGCCAGCGGCTCGCTGGTCGCCGGCATCGCCCTCTTCGCCTGGGGCACGATCGAGCTGTTCATCGTCGACAAGACGCTGCGGCCCCGCCTCGTCGGCGGGCCGATCAAGCTGCCCTTCCTGCCGACCTTCTTCGGGCTCATCGGCGGGGTGAAGACCATGGGTTTCCTCGGCCTGTTCGTCGGCCCGGTGCTGATGGCCCTGCTCGTCGCCATCTGGCGCGAATGGATGCGCGAGGTGAGCGTCGAGGAGGCCGGCCCCGAAGGACAAGCGCCCGAGACGCTCGAGCTTGCCGCGACCGCCGAGCCCGTCGAGCCCGCCGGCATCGCCGCTCCCTCGGCCCCCGCCGCCCGGCTCGCCGACAAGCGCGAAAGCGCCTGAGCGGGCAGGCTTGCAAAGCACGACAACGCCCGTCCGGACCGGCGCGGCCGGCCGGGCTGTGATGCGTCCGCCCGCCAAGGGGGGCAGGGCATGGGCACCGCCGGCGATGGCATGGCCGGCCCAGCGGACGAGGCCCGGGTCTGGCCGTGCGGTCCAACGGGGTGGTGTCAGGGGCCCGCCCATTCCCACGCCGGCACGGTTGGGCTAAGACACGCCCCATGCGTGTCCGTTCCGATCTTTTCGTCTCCGCCCTCGTCCGCCGCGTCTTTTCCGCCGGCGGCTTTGCCGCGGTGACGAAGAAGGGCATCGAGGAGGCGGGCGCCATCTATGTGCGCCAGCGTTTTCGCGACGGCAGCGAAACCCTCTACGGCCCGGCCCCCCAGGCCCTGGTGATCGACGAGGACCGCGATAGCCGCCTCTTCGAGATCCGCCTCGCCCGCGGCGAACCGCAGGCCATCGACACCCTGCTCGAGCGCGAACGCCGCTTCGATTCCGATTTCTGGGTGGTGGAAATCGAACTCGACGAGATCGGCGAACTCTTGCCGATGGCGGGTGGGTGAGCGGTTCTCCTCTCCCCTGGTGGGAGAGGCTTCGGAGCGGCGGCCGCAGGCCGGAAATCGGCGAAGGCGATTTCAGCGAACGAAGGCCTGAGCGCGACGCCGCGCGAAGGCGGGTCACGATCTTAGCGTCAGCTAAATCGTAGATTTTGTTGGTGAGGGGGGCTCTCTCGCCATCCCCGTCCGCCCCCTCATCTGCGAAGCTGTTTCTCTTCCCGTCCGTCTCGGTCTATGCAAGGAGCGACAGCATTCGATCGAGGGCGGAACAAGAGATGGCAGTCGAAGAGCCCGGCTTGGAAAGACGGAATCCTGCGCTGGCGCTTGCCGAAGACCTTCGGGCCACGCTCGGCAGGTTCGTGCGCGGCGTGAAGACGCAGGCCAATACGCCGACGACCTCGCAGTCGGAAACGCTGTCGCTGCTGGATCGGGCAGGCCCGCTCAGCGTCGCCGAACTGGCCGACCGCCGCAAGGTCAGGCACCAGAGCATGCGGCTGGTGGCCGGCCAGCTGGAATCCGACGGGCTGATCAGCAAGATGCCCAATCCGGCGGACGGGCGAAGCCAGCTTCTCACCATCACCGAAAGCGGGCAGGCGGAGCTGTTCCGCGCCCGCGAGGCCCGCACCGCGCAGATTGCGGGTCTGATCGAGGAGCGTCTGTCGGACGAGGAGCGGCAAACGCTCCAGGCCGCGATCCGTATCATCGAGCGGCTGTGCTAGCCTATCTCTGGCAAGAGCGTGCCGGATCAGGCCTTCGCCAAGGCGGCGAGCACGTTCGACAGGGTGTTCAAGCCCCAGTGCTCGGCATATCGACCATCCTCTACGCGCACGATGTCGATGACACTGATGGCAACGTCCCGTCCTGTCGCCGGAACGCCCATGAGGGTGCCGGTATGCACACCGCTGATCGTCTTGCGGGTCGTCACCCTGTCTGCCTCGGCGATCTGGTCGTGGATCGTCACCGTCAGGTTCGACAGGGCAGGGCGGAGAATGTTCTGGAAGGTGTTCCACATGCTGTCCGGCCCGTTCGGCATGCCCTGCGGCGCGGCGTGGTTGACGAAGTCGGGCGCCATCAAGGCCCGGAAATCCGCTTCGCTCCCATTCTGGATGACCTCGATATTGAAGCGGCGGACCACTTCCTTGTTTTCGTTAGACATGATCGACCTCTCGCGCAAACGGCAAAATATACAGGTAAACTGTATATATATGTGTAGTGATTCTGCGACCATGAGGCAAGTCTGACGAGAGCGTACCGCCGTCGCATTCGTACCTACGTGCCGGGGCGCGACGTCTTCCATGGCAGCCGGAGCCAGGCTAAAGATCGGCAACCGAGTAGGGAAACGGATGGACCTGATCGCCGAACGACTTGTCGGAAAAGAGCTCCGGCAGATTTGCCACCGGGCAAAAGACGACATCGTCATTGTCTTCGAGGACGGCCAGATCATCGTCTGGACCGAGGTCCGGCTCAACCTCTGCCTTGGACATAGCCCGCCTGTTGTCACGGCGGTCGAGTGCTCGGCAGAATGGTACGCAATCGTCTTTGCCGAGGGCGATATTCGAATCGGCCGGGTTCCAGGCTCGCGCGCTCCCGAGTGCTTCATTTACCGGGCTGCGGATGACCCGACACTGATCATCATCGATCGTGGAGAAGAATAACAGTCTCCTCTCCCCTGGTGGGAAAGGCTTCGGAGCGGCGGCCGCAGGCCGGAAATCGGCGACGTCGGTTTCAGCGAACGAAGGCCTGAGCGCGACGCCGCGCGAAGGCGGGTCACGAGCTTAACGTCAGCTAAGTCGTAGATTTTGTTGGTGAGGGGGCTGTTTATCGACCCGCCCCGCACACCCATTCGCCGATGAATGTCCCGATGCTATCGAGTGATCGTGATCCGCGTCCCCACAACGGCGTCAGCTCGAAACGACTCGACGTCCAGACAGGAGTAGTCTGTCTCCAAGCGCGGAAAGCCGAAGCTCATGGTGTGGCTGGGAAACGCTGCGTCGGGCTCGAAGGCATCGGTGGAATACCAGAGCAACATCGGCTTCGTGATGCGATGTTCAACGAGAAAACGCGCGAAATAGTCGCAAACGGCGAAATAGATCAGAATGAAATCGGCGGGCGGAAAATCTGCGCCTAACTCGTCGTTCAGGCGAATCTTGTTGAGCGTCATCTCGACGGAGAAATCGTCCAGTCGCTCCGCCGTTTCGGCGAGTTGCCTGGCGATGGACGTTCGCGGCGTCCTCGGGCCGAGGAAATAGCCTTGGTAGAATTCGGTTTGCGTTATCCAGTTGCTCAGGCGCTTCGGCACCTTCGAACCGAGCCCCCCAGCACCGTATCGCAGCCTGCTGGCTGCCTTCTCATTGTAGAAGTGCTCAATCTTTGAATGCAAAACCACGCTTTAACCTACGGGGCTAGTGGTCGGGATACCTGCCCGGATGGCCAGGTGCGTGACACGGGCCAGCCCCTCGAAGGGCGACCCCATCACCGCATCCTGTGCCGCAGGACCGGGCGGCTGCGGGTGTCGCTGGCGGGAACGAGCGTCGGGGCGGGGCGCGGGGTGGGCGCATTGGCCGGCGCGAGGGCGGCCTGCTCCTGCTCGGGCTGGAAGGTATAGCTGTCGGCGCGCCGCCAGGTCTCGATGCGTTCCTCGCAGTCGACGGCCACGAGCCCGTTCCACAGCTGCTCGGCGCGGGTTGCGCCGGTCGCCGGCCTGGCGAGATGCGGATAGAGCTTCTCCAGCACGAACACCGCCTCGGCCGCGTCCATGCCGACGCCGAGAAGCGTGGTCGCCAGCTGCCGGCCGGAGAGATCGATGAGGATGCGTTCGGCCAGCCACCGGCTGGAGGACAGGACGTCGGCGAGCGTCGTGGCGAAATGCGCGCCCTCGCGGTTGCGGGCGAAGCGCACCAGAAGTGCGGCCTGCATGGCGGTCACGGTGCGAAGGCCAAGGCGGTCCGACGTCGGGCGGTTGACATGGGCGGCGAGCCGGCGGATCTGGTCGCGCAGTTGTTCCTCGCGCTCGGCGGCGCTCGAGGCGGTGGTGCCGGCGGCGGTCCCGGCCTCGGAAGACGCGGCCGGCGCTGCGGACGTTTCCGTCCTGGCAGACCGGGCCGCCTTGGAGGATTTGGATGCCGCGGCGGGGGCGGCGGTCGTCTCCGCTGCGGCAACGGCGGCGGAAAGGTCTTTGGCTGCTCCGGCGGTTGCCCCTGCCGCCGCCGTTGCGGCTCGGTCGGATGCGGCGGTTCGGGCCGTCGTCCGGGCGATGGCTTCGGCCTCGGGTGCTGCCGTCCGGGTGGGTTCGCTGTGGCGCAGGCCGACCAGCGCGTCGATCACGGTGGGCGACAGCTGATCGCGCCGCACGATGGCTCGGGCGTGGTCGGCCCCTTGCGTGCGGGCGATCATGATCAGGAGGTCGTCGGACAGGCAGGGCGAGGAGACGAGGAAGGGCGCGGCGATCGAGATCGGCTGCGAGGCAATGAAGAGCGCGACGGCGCCCGGAACGTTCGGGCATTGCGACAGCGCCGCCACGGCCTGGCGGCGGGCTTCCTCGGTCGAGGCGTGGAACAGCGGCGTGAACAGTTCGGCGAATTGCCGGAGTTCGGATTTGGACGGGAAGGCAAGGGCTTCGAAACTCGTGACGGTCGCCATCAACACAACGTCCCTTTTCCTCACGCTCACCGGCTTTTCCAGCTCTCGAAACTGATCGATCACGACAAGACCCACACCTACGCAATACCTGATTGGCACACTGTAGAGGCAATTTGTTAGCAACCTGTTAACTAAGCTATGGCTCAATCGTCAGGTAGCGAGGTGTCGCGGCGGTGATTCGCGTGAACCCCGCAAGGACCGCAGTTTGCGTGCCCTTGGAGGGCAGGACCCGACCCCCTCTTTGAGCACGCAAGAGAAAGGCGCAGGATGGCTTCGGCCGGCGCCGGCCGCACGGTATTGCGGTTCGGCGGTCGGAGATTGCGCTGGCTCTTCCAGGCGAAGGGCAGGGTGAGATCGCTGGAAACTTCATCCGTCTCGATTTTCAATCATGGAGACGAGAATGGCGGACATTATCAGGATTACGGACAGGCTTTCGCTGGGCGCGCGCGCCGTGCGCAGCGATGGTGCGGCGGCAAAGGTGCTGCTGTTCACCGGCATCCGCTACGAGCGGCGCGAGCCGCAGGCGAAGGCCGAGCCGCGACTTCCGGCGCTGCCGCGCCCGCAGGGCGGCAAGGGACAGGACAGCCTCGGCCGCTGAGACCCTCGGCATCGTCGCCGGCAGGCAGGCCCAGAACGGCTCAGTCGCCGGAGAGCGGCGCACACACCGCCTCGTCGAGGAAAGTCTCTGCCTGCGCGGCAAAGCTCGGCGCCGGCACCATGGTGCGCAAGACGATATAGCCCGTCGTGCCCCTGTGCTCGACGATGATCGACTGGGTGAGCGCTGCCCCCGGCGCCTTGCGGATCTGCGCCACCTGCGCCGGGCTTGCCACCAGCGCATCGAGATCGCCGCCGACCGAGGTGCGGTCGTTCATCGAGAACACCTCGTTGGAATCCTGGTCGTAGACCGCCATCGACCAGAAGCTCGGGCCTGCCGGCGCGAGAAGCCGGATCGGCGCCAGCGTCAGGTCGAAATGGCAGACCGCCACCTTCAGGAACGGATCGACATTGGAGAGCCCGCCCGCATCGGCCTGCTTGGCGGCCGGAGCGTTGGAGAGGTCGGGAAGGCTGATGAAGCGATGCGACGGCCCCGTCATCTTCACCCGGGTGAAGGCGTCCCGGCCGGTGAAATGCGGCAGCGACAGGATGATGATGATGTGCAGCAGGGCCGCGCCGATCAGGCCGGTCAGCACCGCATAGGTCAACCGGTTCATTGGCCGCACCCCAGGCTCTCCACCTTCGGCATTTCCAGCCCGATCAGCCCCGAACTGCCGGCGGCCGGCGTGTCGAGCAGGGTGAGCACCAGCGAAAACGCCCCGGCATCGGGCAGCGCCAGCCAGTTCATCGGCTTGGCCGTCGGCGAAACGGTGATCTCGAACGAGCCGTCGCGATTGCGCAAAATGCCTTGCGAGTTCTGCGCGAAGGGCAGTTCCGCCCGCGTTTCGAGCGGCTGGCCGTCGGGATTGGCCGCATAGAGCGTCCAAAGCCGTGCCGTCGGCGTGCGCCCGATGATTTTATAGCTGCAATTGCCGGTGAGCTGCTGTCCGCTCTCGTCGGTCGAGGCGGTGAATGTCAGCCCCTCGGCCGAACCATAGAGCAGCCGCCCGGCCTTGGCGCGGTGCGACTTGGCATAAGGATCGGCCCCGGCCGTCTGCACGTCGGGAAAGGCGCTCCACACGCCCAGCCTGATGGCACCGAACCCGGCCGACGCATTGAGCGCCGAAAGCGTCGTCAATATCCCCCCGCCAAAGGCGATGACAAGCGAAACGGCGATGAGAAGGGGAACCCGAAACACGTGATGCCTTGAACCAGATTGCACGGTCAAACGGGTAGCACTGATTCCGGGGAAGGTGAAGGGTGAGGAATGCTCGGCGCAGCCGACGAAACGATCGCTCCGCCGAACAGCGAGACTGTTGTGTGGAGTTGATCATATACAATTCTTGGCAGCATTGAGCGTCGAACTGTTTGGTGTCGTCGGTCGGCTTCCTCAATCCATAGAGAACAATACGCGTGAGGGGTGCTTGTCCCAGTCATCGCGCTTTTAAGGTGAGTTCGGAAATTTTCTTGCTCAACGTTTCCAAGATTCCGTCGGCATTCACGTAGGTCTGTGGCTATGACCAATCACTGGCTCGCATTTTCGCAACAATGCCGTCATGAAGAGCAGACCATGTACTGAGACTTCTCCAAGCGTCCGTTTGTCGCCGCCTTCAGGAAGGATACTTCCGGCATTTTGAACAATGGTTAGTATGCGCCATAAGTCGCCGTATGGGGCCATCGTAGAAAAATAACTGTTATCGTCGCTCACATCGACTACTACGGAGTCAATTAGACGGTTGCTTATGCTGGTCGATCCGCGTTTGTGGGAAAGGGCCAGCGTGGGAAGGCCCGTTTCAGGACTTGGCGAACAGGGCCATCAGCTGGCCGGCGTCGAAAGAGGCCAGGCCGAAATTCTCCTGCTTCAGGCGCCCGAGAATGACGGCTGTGCGGTCGACGGCGCGGGCGATCTGCTCGTCCGTATGGGCGCTGGTGATGAAGAAGCGCAGCCGGGCAAGGCCTTCCGGCACGGCCGGATGGATGATCGGCAGGACGTTGATCCCTTCGGCATGCAACTCGTTCGACAGCTGCACGGCGCGCAGCGAATCCGCGACCAGCACGGGCACGACCGAATAGCCCTGGCTCAGCCCGGTATCGAGGCCGCGCTCGCGCGCCAGTTCCAGGAACAGATGGCTGTTGCGGCGCAGCTGATGCGTGCGCTCCGGCTCGGCCTTGAGGATTTCCAGGCTGGCGATCGCCGCCGCCGCGAGCGCCGGGGCAAGGCCGACGCTGTATACGAAACCGCCGGCCTGGGCCTTCAGCAGGGTGATCAAGGCCTCGCTGCCGGCGATATAGCCGCCGCAGCTGCAGATGGTCTTGGACAGGGTGCCCATCCAGATATCGACTTCGCCGGCAGCGATGCCGAAATGCTCGAACACGCCGCGGCCCGTTTCTCCGAGCACGCCGAGCGAATGGGCTTCGTCGACCATCAGCCAGAAGCCGTATTGCTCCTTGAGACGGATCAGGGCCGGCAGATCGGCGATATCGCCGTCCATCGAATAGACGCCCTCGACGATCACCAGGATCCGCTCATAGTCGCCGGCCAGCGTCTTCAGAACGCGGTCGAGATCGGCCGTGTCGTTGTGCTTGAAGAAGCGACGGGTGGCGCCGGAGAGCCGGATGCCGGCCCGCGCGCTGTTGTGGATGAATTCGTCATGGATCACCAGATCCTTCGGCCTCACCAGCGAACTGATCGCCGCGACATTGGTCAGGTAGCCGCTGACGAAACAGACCGCAGCCTGTGCGTCGTAGATGTCGGCGATCTTCCCTTCGAGAACGGTGTGGATGGTGCGTTCGCCGGCAACCACGCGGCTTGCCGAGGCCGAAACGCCGAAAGTCTGGAGCGCCTCGCTGGCGCGGGCCAGAACCTTGGGATGATGGTTGAGGCCGAGATAGTCGTAGGAGGCGAAGTTGTCGAAGCTGCGGCCGTCGATCTGCGCGGTCGCGCCGCTCGCACCCTCATGAGCTATGTCGTTCCCAATATCGGTCGGCTGCTTGACGTGAGAAGTCATCAGTGAACGGGCAACCCTCTGCGCGTATTCGATCGGCAGGCCCTTCAAAAATTCCGCTCGTGTGGTTTCAGGCGTCTCTATGAAAACACGCGCCATCGCGTCAGGATCGATTCTATGCCAAACGTTAGCCATGCTGAGCTGCTGAGCCGCCATGAAAATGATGTCGGACTCCGCGCCGTCATCGTGCTCGAACTCGTTTAGGAGACGATGCACACCTTGCATGATGCCCTCGATCTGCTCGAGGGAAAGCTCCCGCGAAATCGCTTCAATCTCTGACGGTCTGAGTGCTGCAACGTCGATCATCACTGTGCTCCTGCACCGGAGATGTAAAACACTCGCATCGTGATACCATATTTCGCAAACAATTTACTCGCGTTATCTAAATGTGCCCTTTGTATGTGGTCCCGTTTCCCGAACCGTCCTGAGTTATTGGTCAAGACCCAGTCCTGTTCATAATTTTCAGCTGGATCATAGAGAATCTCTCCTCCGATCCTCGCAGATTTTTGTTGGCCGGGCCCAACAGGGGGCAACAGCGCCGGATGGCCCAACCTCACATCGGTGTCACGCATTCGCGGCGCATTGCGAGGTAGAATGTAATTGAGTGAACCGGTATCTCGCTCAACAACTTCCTCTAGGCCAAACCGCAAGTTTCCATACATATCGATAAGCCAAAGAATAGGGGTTGTTCGGTGGAAAAATCGTGGAAATTTGAGGACGGCGGCTGTCTCCATATACGCTCTAAGAGCTGGTCCGCTTCTCTCGTCTAAGACGTCCATACTCCGCGATACTACCGACAACTCGGCTTCAGACGCGCTTCTTTGTAGCGGCAAACTTGGCCCAAAAAGTTTGTCCAGTTCATCCGAAGGCCGGCGGTACATCGTTTATCCCTAAAATAATGCCTGCAGGCCCCAACTGCAACCTCACGGCGAAGAACAAGGCTGCACAAATTAAAGAACAATTCAACCCTCACCATTCGTGTGGGTGCAATAGCAGCCGCCAACATCCCAATCTCCCGCTCGGCTCGTCCATGCCGACCACGTCGCCGACAGTCTTTCTGCCTGCAACCGGGCCGCCGGAGACAGTTGAGAGAAAACCCTCGCGGTAGGGCAGGCCCCGCAGGCCTTCGGCAATGTGGTCGCGGGGCGAGCCGGTGAAGTCGACCTCGGCGATCCATGCGATCTTGGCGGTCAGGTCCGCCAGAAACGCGCGCGCATAGTGCGGGCTGGTCCGGGCGATGTAGCGCCGAATGCCCCGCAGATCTTCAATCGCCAGCGGCGCGATGATCAGGCGTTTCGGTTCGATGGCTCTGGCTCTCCTCCATCACCTCGTCCAGGATTTCGGCGCCAGAAGAATAGGCCTTGCCGCGACCTGCCGCAATCTCCGCATCGGCGGCGCCGATGTCCTGCCGCAGCGAGCGCATCTTGACCTCATAATCCGCGAGCATCCGGATTCCGGCCCGAACCACTTCGGTTTCCGTGCCGAACCGGCCGCTCCGCACCAGATCGGCCAGGATGCCGTCATAGGCGTCACCGAGGGAAAAGGTCTTTGCGCGTGCCATGGGCTGGGCTCCTTCGTTGCCCGCAATATATGGAAAAACCCAATAGTTTTGCAATATCGATCGCGGGCGCTCCAGGCTCCGCCCCATCACCCCACCGCGACGATCTCCAGTTCCTGCTCGCCCATCGAGACGACGTCGCCGACTTCCTTGCCGAGCAGAAGGCGGGCGACGGGCGAGACGTAGGAGATCGAGCCGGTCTTCGGGTCGGCCTCGTCCTCGCCGACGATGCGGTAGGTCTGTACCCGGCCGTCGCTGCGCGAGAAGGTGACGGTGCCGCCGAAGGCGACGCGGTCGCGCGTCTCCGGCGGGGGAACGAGCTGGGCGGAGTGGACGCGTTCGGCATAATAGCGCAGGTCGCGCAAGGGGCCGGCCGCCTGGCGGCGGCGTTCGTTGACATCCTCGATCCCGGTCGTCGCTTCATAGGCCGCGCGTGCCGCCTCGAGCTGCTGCTCGAGCGCCTTCAGGCCCGCCCCGGTGACGAGATTGGGGTGGGGCGAGACCGGGCGGTCGGGCAGGAGGGTTTCCGCTGCCGCTTCGGCACTCTCTTCCTTGACGAAGGCAACGCTCACTCTGCAGCTCCTCTTGCCATGCTGAAGGCCCGGCGGGGCGCGGGGCGAAACCCGCGGCCGCCTGGGCGCATCGAACGAGCATAGACCAAGCGCCCGCCGTGATCCATGGCCGCGATCCGTCACGGAGATCCGGGGCCTGGATCGATCGGGTGGTACGGCTTGGCGGGCGGCTCCGGCCCGTGCCGCTCAGTCAGGGCTTGGTCGTTTGGTCGAACCCGACGGGTGGAACCGCTCGACGGGCGGGGTTGGTCGCCAGGTGCCGCCTGTCTGCATCCAGACGCCGTGGCGCGAGCGTTCGGACCGGAGTGCCGGACGTCGCCCGATCGCCTCTCCGCCGGGCAGGGGTGGCTCGCCCTCGAAAACGTGATTTAGCATGTCCTGAAGGATGCGGTATCCTCGGTCGCGTGAACCAACGGAGGAATGAGCCATGAAGACTCTTGCCTTGGGTGCCGCCGTGCTGTCGCTTTCGGCGGGCTGGGCCCTTGCCGATTGCGCCTATCACAACACCAGCGCCGCGGTCGATGTCGACCGGCAGATGACGACGGCCAGCATCGTGCCCGACGAGCCGGCGGCGACGGATGTCTTGCTGCTCAAGCAGTCGCGCCTGCCGGCGGAAGAAAAACCCGTCAGCGAATAAAACGCGGAGGCTGAAGCGCAAGCGCCGGAGGCGATCTCAGGCGGCGTCGGTCCGCGTCGTCTGGGTGCCCGCCGACGCCGCCGCCGGTGCGGCGAACCGCCAGCCGTTGCGGCCGGCCGCCTTGACGGCGTAGAGCGCCTCGTCGGCGGCCTGAAGCAGCTGCGCCAGCGCCGCGTCGGTGGCGATCGAGCCGCAGGCGACGCCGAGGCTGATGGTGACGCGGCGGTTGCGGTCGCCGGTATGGTCGTGGCGTATGGAGAGCGCACTCACCGTCCGGCGCAGCCGTTCGGCCAGCATTTCGGCCCGTGCCGGCACGGTCTGCGGCAGCACGACGAGAAACTCCTCGCCGCCCAGCCGGGCAATGTGCACCGCGTCCGGCAGTTCGCGCCGCATCGCCTCCGCCACCCGTTTCAGGCAGGCGTCGCCGGCGCCGTGGCCATAGGTGTCGTTGAATGCCTTGAAGTGGTCGATGTCGACGATGAGGACGGCGCTGGCCGATAGCTCGGCCGGTGTCAGCAGCCGGCGAAGCCGCGCGATCTCGGCCTCGGTGCCGCGCCGGTTGGGCAGCTGCGTCAGCGGATCGGTGGAGGACAGCCGCTCCAGCTCGTCGTTCTGCCGCGACAACTCGCGCTTCAGCGCCTCGTTCTCGTGCAGCTGCAGGAAGGCGCGTTGCCGCTCGACCTCCAGCTGGTGGCTGGCGACCACCGTCAGCACCAGCGTCGGCACATAGATCGCCAGGTGATAGAACAGGTAGTCGGGCGTCACGCCCTCGAGAAAGCCGATCATCGCATAGTTGATGACCGTCGTGCCGAGGCTCGCCCAGACCGCGAGGTCGAAGGTCGGGCGGATGGCGATGGTGACCACCATCTGGAAGATCGCCGCGGCATAGAAATAGTGCAGCGCCGCCGGGTTGTGGCTCGAGACGAGCACAATGCACCAGACGAGGTTCGCCACCATGCTGACGCCGAGCGTGGCGATTTCGCGCGAACGGATCGAGCGCGCCGGGCCGGACTGGTACCATCCGAGCGCCAG
Organism: Rhizobium sp. Q54; assembly: GCA_943370615.1. GTDB lineage: Bacteria > Pseudomonadota > Alphaproteobacteria > Rhizobiales > Rhizobiaceae > Allorhizobium. The sequence continues at coordinate 49,899 of CALRRQ020000007.1, read as the reverse complement.
CGCCAGCGGCAGGATGACGCCGAAGCGCAGCGACAGCGACAGCCAGACGATGTCGCCGAGGATCAGCACGTCGACCAGCGCGTAGAACAGGTAGAAGGCGGCGATCGTCACGGTCATGCGCGACAGGGCATGGCCGCGGGCTGTCGCGCGCGATATCTCGTAGGCCGCCATCTGCTCGTCCGTCAGACGCGGAAGCGCGGCAAGGCCGAGCCAGTGGTTCATGCTTGGTCCTGTGATCAATGTCGGGTCAAACCTGACCGCCGGGTGATGCGGCACGCCCGAATCGGGCGGCTGGCGCCCCTAGCAATAGACGGGTTTCCCGGCCGTGCCCATGCAGACCGGCGGACGCGGTTAACCGCGCGTAAACACGCCGATGCGAGATCCGCAAGGCATCAGTCGATGCTCGCCACCTTCTGCGGGTCGAGCGCAAGCGGCTTGGCTTCCTTGAGGCGCCGGGCGATGTCGCGGATCATCCGGGTCGTTTCCGACGACAGCGAGCGGGCCCGCACCATCGGCGCGACAGTGTCGGTGCCGGCCGCGGGCTTTGCCGTCCTGGCCGCGGCGATCGCCTTCTCCGCCTCCGGTGTCGGGGTCTCGACGCCGGGGATCGGGCGAAGGTCGATGCCCTGGTGGGCATAGTCCATCAGCGACTTGAAGGTCATCGCCGGCAGCGAGCCGCCGGTCATGTTGTTGGTCGAGGTATAGTCGTCATTGCCGAACCAGACGGCGGTCGTGTAGTTGCCGGTATAGCCGCAGAACCAGGCGTCGCGGTAGGCCTGGGTCGTGCCGGTCTTGCCGCCGGTCAGGACCCCGTCGACGGCGGCGCGTCGGGCCGTGCCGACATAGGGCACGCGGGTCAGCATCTGGTTCATGTAGGCGGCAGCCGTTTCCGAGAGAACCCGGGTCGCCGGCGGCGCGTCGCGCTCGAAGTCGTAGAGCACGTCGCCACCATAGTTCATGATCTGCGCGATCCCGTGGCGGCGCGACTGGTAGCCTCCGGCGGGGAAGACCGCATATGCCGTCGCCTGGTCGAGCACGGTGACTTCCGACGTGCCGATCGGGATCGTCACGTCCTTGCGGATCGGCGTCTCGACGCCGAACTTCTTCGCCTCCGCCATGATCTGGTCGATGGCGTTTGGGCCGAGCTTTTCCTTGGCGAGGCGGACCGGAATGGTGTTGATTGATTTCGCCAGCGCCGTCTTGATGTCGATGCGGCCGGCATAGGAATTGCCGTAATTGTGCGGGCTCCAGTTGCCCCAGGAGATCGGCGCGTCGGTGATCGGCGAATCCGGCGTCAGGCCCTTCTCCATGGCCAGCGAATAGGTATAGACCTTGAACGACGAGCCCGGCTGGCGCAGTGCCCGCGAGGCGCGGTTGAACTGGCTTTCGCCGTAGTCGCGGCCGCCGACCATGGCGCGCACCGCCCCGCCGTTCTCGATCATCACCAGGGCGGCCTGCTTGACGTGGTAGCTCTCGCCATATTCGCGCAGGCTCGCCGCCACCGCCTCTTCCGCCGCCTTCTGCAGGCCGGTGTCGATCGTGGTGCGCACCACCAGCGTGTGGTCCTTGAACTTCGCGGCGATCTTCTGCACCTCCTCGAAGGCCCAGTCGAGGAAGAAGTCGGGCGCCTCGGCCTCGTCGCGGTCGATGACGGTGGCCGGATTGCGCCTTGCGGCGATCACCTGGCCCTCGGTCATCATGCCGCCCTGCACCATGTTGGACAGAACCACGTTGGCGCGGGCGCGCGCCGCGGGCAGGTTGACATGCGGCGCATATTTCGCAGGCGCCTTGAACAGGCCGGCCAGCATGGCGGACTCGGCGAGATTGACCTCGGTCAGCGGCTTGCCGAAATAGAATTGCGAGGCCGCCGCCGCGCCGAACGTGCCGCCGCCCATATAAGCGCGGTCGAGATAGAGGGAGAGGATCTCCTTCTTCGTCAGGTTGGCTTCCAGCCACAGCGCCAGATAGGCCTCCTTGATCTTGCGCTCGATCGACCGCTCATTGGTGAGGAAGAGGTTTTTGGCCAGCTGCTGCGTCAGCGTCGAGCCGCCCTGGACGACGGTGCCGGCCTTGGCATTTTCCGTCATGGCGCGCATCAGGCCGAGGAAGTCGATGCCGAAATGCTCGAAGAAGCGCCGGTCCTCGGTCGCCAGCACCGCCTTGACCAGGTGGTCGGGCAAGTCGTCGATCGGCACGGAATTCTCGTGGATGATGCCGCGATGGCCGATCAGGTTGCCGTAGCGGTCGAGAAAGGTGACGGCGAAATCGCCGTGATTGCGCCAGTCCTTCTTGGTCTCCTCGAAGGCCGGCTGGGCGAGCGCCAGCATCAGCACGGCGCCGGCGGTGCCGAGCGTCATGCCCTCGCCGAGCACTTCGAAGAACAGCTTCTTCCAGCCGTGCACGCGGAAACGGCGGAAGAAGATGGTGATCTCCTCCCACATTTCCGACAGCCGGAAACCGGCATTCCACAGGGACGAATCGATCCAGCTGTCGATCCTCAGCAGGATGTGCCGCTTGAGGCGCGGCTTCTTCTCGGCTGGCGGGCGATCCTCGGCCATGCGACTTTCCCTGAACGAGACCGACTTGCCGGCCCTTGACGTGGCTGCCGACAGGGCTCAAGAGCAAGCCTTGGTGCCGGCAAATCGGCATACTCCACAATGTGCTGATAGATTGTCGATTTGCCGGCAAAGAACAAGAAAAAATGCGAGGTGCCGCCGGATATGGCCCGCCTTCGCCATGGCCCGGCGCCTGGCCGGTGACGACGGATGACCGATTTACCCTACTGGAAGACCAAGACACTCGCCGAGATGGACCTTTCCGAATGGGAGGGCCTGTGCGACGGCTGCGGCCTGTGCTGTCTCAACAAGCTCGAGGACTGGGACACCGGCGAGGTGGTGTTCACCTCGGTTGCCTGTCGCCTGCTCGACGGGGAGAGCTGTCGCTGCAAGGACTATGAGAACCGCCAGGCCACCGTGCCGGACTGCATCCAGCTGACCGTCGAGGGCGTCGACGAGATCGCCTGGCTGCCGCCGACCTGCGCCTACCGCCTGGCGGCGGAGGGCCGCGACCTCTACTGGTGGCACTACCTCGTCTCCGGCGACCGCGAGACGGTGCATGAGGCTGGCATTTCGGCGAGGGGCCGTACGGTGAGCGAGGACGACGTGCCGGTCGAGGATTTCGAGGATTATGTGGTGGATTGGCCGCTGACGGTCGGGGACAAGGCGGAGTAGGGGGCGGACCATATATGTCGCCCTTCACCCTGTTCCGCAGCCGTCGCGATAGCTTGCGCCCCCGACCCCGCTCGGATGAGGATTGCCTGCCATCCTGACCTATCGAGGATTGACCTTCTCCCCGTAGACGGGGAGAGGGAGTAGCCGCGGCGGTGCTGCTTGTCCCTTCTCCCCGTCAAAACGGGGAGAAGGCGCCGGCAGGCGGATGAGAGGCGCGTCTCCGTTTACCGCGGTGTTCTCGGGCCCCCCTCTGTCCTGCCGGACATCTCCCCCACAAGGGGGGAGATCGGCGAGCCGCCTGCGTCCGGCATTTCACTTTTTCTGGATAACGGGCCGCCATGACTGCCAGTCCCGGTTGGCGCATCATTCCCCACGGCAGCCAACAGTAGATGCGGAGTGGCAGGCCGGCCCCGATTCGATCTCCCCCCTTTAGGGGGAGATGCCCGGCAGGGCAGAGGGGGGCGAACTTGCTCCGCCCGTCAGTCGCCCTGTGTCACATGGATATCCGGATCGAAGTCGACACGCGTCGCTTTGCCGTCCGGCGTCTTCAGAACGAGCTCGACCCCGCCGCCGATGGAGTGCATGTAGCGCACCACCGAAGAGAGCAGCACGTCATCGGCATTCTCGATCTTCGACACCGTGTTCTGCGTCATCCCGGCGCGGCTGGCGACGTCCTGCTGGGTGGCCTGCATCGTCTTGCGCACCTCGGCCAGCGCCCTGCCGAGCCGCCGTTCGCGGCGCTTTGCATCGAGCCGGCCCCGCACATCTTCCGGAAGTTCGGCGCGAAGGTCTTTCCACTCGGTACTCATTTCGTCTCCTTCAGCCAGGCCGAAAACCTGGCATCGGCCTTGGCGACCAGGTGTTTGTAGAATAGGGTCTGGCTCTTGCCCTGCTTTTCCCCGCAGCACAGGATGATGGCGCTCTGCGTCGGGTCGAAGGCAAAGGCAAAGCGCCAGACCTGCCTGTCGAACCTGACCCGGATCTCCTTCATGTTCGCATGACGGGATCCGGAAAGCGTGTCGACCTCGGGTCGGCCGAGAAAGGGACCGTCATCCTCGAGATGGTCAAGCACTTCGCCGGCCACTTCCTTCAGCCCGACAGGCAGCGCTTTCCATTCCGGCACGAAATCGGGATGAAATCGAACTGTATAGGTCATCCGGGACTCAAGATATATATTCAAAGATATAAAATCAAGTCAGGCACGCCATGACGTCTGATGCTCACGGCGCATGCAAGATGCCATTCTTCCCTTTCATGCGGGAGATGAGCGGGAGACGGAGGGGCGGATTTCGACCGGCTGGCCGGACGCGCGTGAACTCAGAACTCTTCCCAGCCGGCATCCGAACCGCCACCGCCGCCACCGCCGCTGCCGCTCGGGCCGTTGGCGGAGAACAGTTCCTCGAGGTTGAGGAAGCAGATCATCTGGTCCTGGTGGGCGAGGATGCCGTCGATGAACTGGGTTGCCTGGCCGGCATTCTGCGGCACGGGCTGGAGGCTGTCGGCGGGCACGGTCAGGATGTCGGAGACGCCCTCGACCAGCAGGCCCATGGTCATGTCGTTGACGTCGGTGACGATGATGGCGCTGCGCTCGGAGGCTTCGGTGCCCTGCATGCCGAGCTTGGCGGCGAGGTCGATGATCGGGATCACCATGCCGCGCAGGTTGATGACGCCCAGCACCTCATAAGGAGCATGCGGCATCGGCGTTACCGGCACCCAGCCGCGGATCTCGCGGATCGACCGTGTCCTGACGCAGAAGGACTGGTCGTTCAGCCGGAACGCAATGATTTCCAGGGAAGCATTGGTCAGCGCATTGATGTTCACGCCAGTGTCCTCGCGACAGGGGAGAATGTGAATTCTCTTCCTACCGGTCAAAGCTGGCGCCGGGCTGGCGAGGCGGTGGCGGTTCAGGGCGGTTTGAGGCTGGCATTTCCGACGGTCAGCGCCACGCGTCGCGCCTGCTTCATGTGTTTGGCGCGCGACCACGCGGTTTTTTTCCTGCCTCCTACCTCCTACCTCCTGCCTCTACCCGCCTCCCGCCCTCGCCCTTCGAGGGTCGCTGCGCTCCCGCCTCAGGGTGAGGGCTCGCGGTGTATGTTGGAGATGGAATCGGCGCCCAAGCGAAAAATCGTCCGAAATCCCTTGACCCTCCCATGGTGGGAAGGTGCATCTAGGGGGAAGACGCGTCGGGGCCGGTCGGGTTCGGGCGCTTTTGAAACCGTCTTCCGTGCAGTGGACGCGGGCGATCTTTGTTCCGAGGCCCTATATGTGTGTCCCTGAGTCGTCGGGAAGGCTGCCGCACGCCCGAGAGGTGAAGAGATGAACGAACATCAGACGATCAATCCGTCCGAAGCATCGGCGAAAGTGCCGGCCAGGGACGCCACCAAGACGGCCGCTCTCAGGCCGATCATCCTGCCGGTCGAGGGCATGACCTGCGCCTCCTGCGTCAAGCGGGTCGAGAAGGCCGCGGCCAAGGTGCCGGGCGTTACGACGAGCGCGGTCAATTTCGCGACCGAGACGCTGTCGGTGACGCCGGGGCCGGGCTTTTCGGCGCAAGCGCTGGTCAAGGCCGTCAAGGACGCGGGCTACGAGGCCAAGGCCGAGACCGTGATCCTCGACATCGAGGAGATGACCTGCGCCTCCTGCGTGGCGCGGGTGGAGAAGGCGCTGAAGAGCGTGCCGGCCGTGGAGACCGCTTCGGTCAATCTCGCCACCTCCAAGGCAGTGGTGACCGCGCTCGGCGGCAAGGCGGCGGTGCCGGCCATGGTCAAGGCGGTCGAGAAGGCCGGCTACAAGGCCAAGCTCGAGGCGCAGGCCGGCGAGACGGACGCGCATGAAGAGGCGAAGGAACGCGAGATCGGCCGGCTGACCCGCGATTTCTGGATCGCGCTGGTCCTGACGCTGCCGCTCTTCGTCATGGAAATGGGCAGCCATCTCTATCCGCCGCTGCATCACACGCTGATGGATCTCTTCCCCGGCAACCTGTTGAATTATATCCAGTTCGCGCTGGCGACCGGCGTGCTCGCCGGTCCCGGCCGGCGCTTCTTCATGAAGGGGCTGCCGGCGCTCCTGCGCGGCGGGCCGGACATGAATTCGCTGGTGGCGATCGGCACCGGGGCGGCCTATCTCTATTCGCTGGTGACGACCTTTGCGCCGGCCGTGCTGCCGGCCGAGGCGCGCTATGTCTATTACGAAGCCGCGACCGTCATCGTCACGCTGATCCTGCTCGGCCGGTTGCTGGAGGCCCGCGCCAAGGGCCGCACCGGCGCGGCGATCAAGAAGCTTGCCGGGCTGCAGGCCAAGACCGCCCGCGTCGAGCGTGATGGGCAGACCCTGGACATTGCAGCATCCGACGTCGTGGTCGGTGATGTGGTGGTGATCCGTCCGGGCGAGCGCATTCCGGTCGACGGCGCCGTGATCGACGGGGCCTCGCATGTCGACGAGGCGATGATCTCAGGCGAGCCGCTGCCGGTCGAAAAGAGTGAGGGCGCCATCGTCATCGGCGGCACGATCAACGGCAAGGGCTCGTTCCGCTTCCGGGCCGACAAGGTCGGCGCCGACATGATGCTCTCGCAGATCATCCGCATGGTCGGCGAGGCGCAAGGGGCCAAGCTGCCGATCCAGATGATGGTCGACAGGGTCACGGCCTGGTTCGTGCCGGCCGTGATGGCGGTGGCCGCAATCACCTTCCTGGTCTGGCTCTTCTTGGGGCCGGACCCGGCCTATACCTATGGCCTGGTCAATGCGGTGGCCGTGCTGATCATCGCCTGCCCCTGCGCCATGGGGCTTGCCACGCCGACCTCGATCATGGTCGGCACGGGCAGGGCCGCCGAACTCGGCGTGCTGTTCCGCAAGGGCGAGGCGCTACAGACGCTGCGCGACGTCGATACCGTGGTGATGGACAAGACCGGCACGATCACCAAGGGCCGGCCGGAGCTGACCGATGTCGCCGTGGCTGACGGCTTTGCCGAGGCCGAGGTGCTGGCGCTGGCGGCAGGCCTCGAAGCCCGCTCGGAACACCCGGTCGGCGAGGCGATCGTCAGGCAAGCCGAGGCGCGCGGATTGACCATAGCCACGGCCGAAGGCGTCGAGGCGGTGGCCGGCTACGGCATCACCGGCACGGTTTCGGGCCGCACGGTTGCGGCCGGCGCCGATCGATATATGGCCAGGCTCGGGCTCGACGTTTCGCCCTTCGCCACGGTCGCAGCAAGGCTGGCGGGCGAGGGCAAGACGCCGCTCTACGTGGCGATCGACGGCAAGCTTGCCGCGGCGCTCGCCGTTTCCGATCCGCTGAAGCAGACCAGCATCGCGGCGATCAAGGCCTTGAAGGATATGGGGCTATCCGTGGTCATGGTGACCGGCGACAATCGCGCGACGGCTGAGGCGATCGGCCGGGCGACCGGGATCGACGAGGTGGTGGCCGAGGTTCTGCCGGACGGCAAGGTGGCCGTGATCAACGCGCTGAAGGAGAAGGGCCGCAAGGTCGCCTTCATCGGCGACGGCATCAACGACGCGCCCGCACTTGCCACCGCCGACACCGGCATTGCCATCGGCACCGGCACGGACGTGGCGATCGAGAGCGCCGACGTGGTGCTGGTCGGCGGCGATCTCGGCTCGGCACTGCATGCGATCGAGCTCAGCCACGCGGTGATCCGCAATATCGGCCAGAACCTTTTTTGGGCATTCGGCTACAACGTCTTGCTGATCCCGGTCGCGGCGGGCATCCTTTACCCGAGTTTCGGCATTCTGCTGTCGCCCATGGTCGGCGCGGGTGCCATGGGCCTTTCGAGCGTCTTCGTGCTGACCAATGCGCTCCGCCTGAAACGGGCTCGGGTGACCGAGCTTGGCGGGCAGGGCAGAAGCGCCGGGGCCGCAACGAGGCCAGGTGAAGAGGCCAGAGGATGAAGACTGACGGCATGAACATCGGCGAGGCCTCGGAGGCCTCGGGCGTTTCGTCGAAGATGATCCGCTATTACGAGGAGATCGGTCTGGTGCGCCCGGCGCACCGCACCGCGAGTAACTACCGCGTCTATGGCGCGGACGAGGTGCATCGGCTGCGTTTCGTCCGCCGCGCCCGCTCGCTCGGCTTCTCGCTCGAGGAGACCGAACAGTTGCTGACGCTGTGGGCCGACAAGGCGCGCACCAGCGCCGAGGTGAAGAAGCTGGCGCTCGACCATATCGCCGAGCTGGAGGAGAAGATCGCCGGGCTGCAGGCCATGGTGGGCACGCTGCGCGACCTGGCGGACTGCTGCCATGGCGACGAACGGCCGAACTGCCCGATTCTCGCCGATCTGTCCGGCGGCAAGACGGCGCGCGAGCCCGAGGCTTCGCCGCCCCGGGCGCTGCGGCGGGTGGCGGGCCGGGCTTGAGCAGGGCTTTGCGTTTTGCCCCTTGACCTTCCCACGGTGGAAAGGTGCATGAAGGGGAGGACGCAAGACGTCTGCCAGGAAAGGAATTGGAATGAGCGTGACCCATCTGTTTCAGGTCGAGGACATGACCTGCGGCCACTGCGAAAAGGCGATCACCAGGGCGCTCGACGAGGCGCTGCCGGGGGCCGCCGTGAGGATCGACCTCAAGGCCCATGAAGTGGCGGTCGAGGGCGATGCGGCGAAAGCCGAGGAAGCGATACGCGAGGCCGGCTATACGCCGGTCCGGAAAAGCGCCTGACGGCGTGGGGCCCCGGGGGGTAAGGGGCCGGCGGCCGGGAGGAAACTCCCGGCCGCCGTTTTTTGTGGGTGAAGATTGGGGCCGGGAGGAAACTCCCGACCCTTTTGCTTTGGCGGGCAGGCCGTATCCGGTCCTCTTCTCCCCATCGGGGAGAAGGTGGCGCGTAGCGCCGGATGAGGGGGCTTTCGCAGAGAATACAATGGCTTCGCCCCCTCATCGCCTCGTTTCACTCGGCACTTCTCCCCGCTGGGGAGAAGCGGGTGTTCCCCGCCGGCGCCGCATGGTCGGTGGCCGAGGGGTCGAGCGATTGCAGTGGTTTGTCGGATTCTGCGGGGTGCCACAGGTAAACGCAAGCTCCGAGCCCTTGCTTTGGAGGGCAGGCGCTGTCCGGTCCTCTTCTCCCCGGCGGGGAGAAGGTGGCGCGTAGCGCCGGATGAGGGGGCTATCGCGGAGAATACAATGGCTTCGCCCCCCTCATCGCCTCGTTTCACTCGGCACTTCTCCCCGCTGGGGAGAAGAGGGTGTCCCGCCGGCGTCGCATGGTCGGTGACCGCATTGTCCAGCGATTGCAGTGGTTTGAAAGCAGTCAGACAGTGGCCGGGGGGCGACTCCCGGCCTATCTTTGTTTCGGAGGGCAGGCGCTGTCCGGTCCTCTTCTCCCCATCGGGGAGAAGGTGGCGCGGAGCGCCGGATGAGGGGGCTTTCGCGACGAGTGGAGTGGCTTCGGCACCCTCATCGCCTCGTTTCACTCGGCACTTCTCCCCGCTGGGGAGAAGAGGGTGTTCCTCGCCGGCGCCGGATGGTCGGTGGCCGAAGCGTCGAACGCCGTGCATCCGACTTTCGCCGCCTTGGTTCTTGCGTATCTACGGAGTTTCGTACATATAGGAGGGTATATGTATGCTTGAACCGCGAAAGGTTTTCCCATGTCCAAGAACTATCACGACATCACCAAGCAGATCTCCAGCGGGATCAGGACCTTGCGCAAGGACATTCCCGACGTGATGGCCGGGTTTTCGGCCATGGCGCAGGCGGCCGGCAAGGACGGGGCGCTGGACAAGAAGACCAAGGAACTGGTGGCGCTCGGCATCGCCATTTCCACCCGCTGCGACGGCTGCATCGGTTTCCACACCGAGGCGCTGGTCAAGCTCGGCTGCACCCGCGCCGAGTTCGAGGAAACGCTCGGCATGGCCGTCTACATGGGCGGCGGCCCGTCGCTGATGTATGCCGGCGACGCCATGACCGCCTGGGAACAGTATGGCGGGGCGGCCGAGTAAGGCCGTCTCTTGTCCGTCATCCGCGGCAAGCCCTTTTCCCCGCCGGCGGGCGGGGCGGGGTAGCCGCGGTGCCGTCCGGGATCGGCCCGGATTTGGCGGTTTCGCCAGGCGGCCGCGGGCGCTAGACTGGGGTCCGACGAATCCCCTGGAGTTGCTCCGATGCGCCGCATGATCCTGGTTCCGCTTGCTGTTCTTGCCCTGCCGGCGCTGGCGCTCGCCGGCGAGCCGACCTTCTTCCAGAAGGCGGCAGGCTCGCTCAGCGAATGCGAGAAGGCCTTTTCCGACACCACGCCGGACTTCAAGCGCCGCCGCGACTTCTTCATCCGCCGGACCACCGACGGCCGCGAACGGGTGATCCATTGCCTGCCCGACGGGGTGGTCGAACTGTTCTGCGACCCGGCCGCCAACCGCTCGATCGTCGCGGTGCTGGAGGGCGAGACCCTGCCGATCTGCGCCAAGCTCTCCATGGGCCTGAAGGTGCGCAAGGAGCAGACGCTGATCGCGCAGTGAGGGGGCGACTGCGGACTTTGCAGCGGGCATAGGAAAAATCAGAAGCATAGGAAAATAATCACAATATTATCTTTGACAAACCCAGATTGATTTGATAGAGATATCAGCATCGAAGCGATTGGGTTGCATCATGTCTGTTCTGTCGAAGGAATATTTTCACAACGAGGCCGCAGCTTTCGAGCATGTGGAAAGCGTCCTGTGGCCGGAAGGACCGGTATGCCCTCACTGTGGCTGCATGGGCCGCGTCTACAAGCTTGAAGGCGTTTACACCAAGGCTTCCAAGAAGAACCCGGAAGGCGTAGAACGCCACGGCCTCAAGAAGTGCGGAGAGTGCCGCAAGCAGTTTACGGTTCGCATCGGCACGATCTTCGAGGAAAGCCATATCCCGCTTCACAAGTGGCTCCAGGCTATCCACCTGATCTGCTCCAGCAAGAAGGGCATTAGCTCTAACCAGCTTCACCGCGTTCTGGAAATCACGCTCAAGTCTGCTTGGTTCCTGTCCCATCGCATTCGTGAAGCAATGCGTAGCGGCGAGCTTGGCCCCATGGGCGGCAATGGAAAGATCGTAGAGGCTGACGAAACCTACTTCGGCAAGAAGTCTGGCCCGGCGCCGACGATGACCACCAGCGGTCGAGCATTCACGAAGGGTGGCAAGACCGGCCCGTCGCACAAGCGGGCTGTTCTTGGCTTGGTAGAGCGTGGCGGTGCTGTCCGCACCTTCCATGTCGAGAAGGCCAACAAGGAAAACCTCGCCCACTTGGTAAACCAGAACGTCAATAAGGAAAGCATCCTTATGACGGACGAAAGCCGCCTGTACGAAACCATCGGCGGTACGTTCGCAGACCACAAGACCACCAAGCACTCGGCAAAGGAATATGCCCGCCGTGAGGGCGACGTGGTTGTCCACTCGAACACGATCGAAAACTATTTCAGCGTGTTCAAGCGCGGCATGAAGGGCGTCTACCAGCATTGCAGCGAGAAGCACCTTCACCGCTATCTGGCTGAGTTCGATTTTCGCTACAATCGGCGCATTGGTATTGGCGTTGATGACAACGCACGCGCAAACGACGCGTTGATCGGCATGGCTGGCAAGCGACTGACATATGGGGGGTCTCACTAGAAAGATACGTGTTAAACCAAGGATTTGGCCTGATCTATAGAGATTAAGCCAATGAATCTATTGACATTTTCTAGATTTAGTTTATGTTGAAGGTGTAGCGTTTGCTTGGTGAAGCGGCCCCTGGGCCTCTGATAAGATAGCCAAGATTAGCCGATTTGGCGCGCTACACCTTTCAATAGTGAAACTCGGTTCCGCGTTTCCATATGTCGTATTCGTAAGTGATGCGACCTTTTATGAGGTCGTGGGATCTACTGTCTCCAGTTTCCCATTTCCTCTGGATCGCCCACGCGCAGTAGTCAGCAATTTGAAGCCAGCAGTCAGTCATTGCTGGACGGAAATCGACGCACCAAGTGGACCCCGCTATGTTCTGACTAGCGACATCAGTGAGGCCGTTGATGTAGGTGGACCGTTCTTTCCTTGTACCAATAGACGCTGCTGTCACGATGAGGTGGGAACCAGCCGGTATGTACGGCGCAAGCCCGTACTTTAGGTGAAAGAACCACGGAACTTTATAGAATCTGGATTTCGAGACCGTTACTTGCGGCTGTGCCTTGGCCTTTTCGCAGACGGTCGCTTGAACATGCCAATCATGTTTGAGAATCGTTTGGAATACCCGATCTCGCACAGCTTGCTTATCCGTGGTAGCATGGAAATATTCGCCGAGTTCGACGCCTTCGCCAATCAGGTCATGCCGCAAATCATGCAGGGCGTGGCCGGCATCAAGGCTGTTCGTACTCACAGTGCAAATGATGAAGTATTTGCTGACGTTTGCATTTCGGTTGAACGTCATGCAGCCAGCTTCATCGGAGAATAGATAGCGTTTTGTCATGAGTGGACACGAATCACCTAAGGCGCGAGAAAGTCAACTGGACAAGTTCCGCGAAGCCGCACGCGAGTTGGAAACAGACGACGACGAGAAGCGCTTCGACCAGCGGCTAGGAAAGATTGCCAAGGTTAAGAAGGGTGAAGATTCTGCTAAGGGCAAGACGGGGGCGTGAGGGACTCGAACCCTCGACCCCCCGCTTGGAAGGCGGGCGCTCTATCCAGCTGAGCTAACACCAGATGCCGGCCGAAGCCAACAGTGGTAGTAAACCGCCAACGACCAGACGTGTCAACACCCGCCCACCCGGCGGGTTTTTTAATGGGGTGTACAATGGATTACGAAGTTACGTTCGATCACGATGGTGCGGCCAATATATGCCTCCGGGCGTCTCTGCCACTTCATGAAGCGCTGATATCAGGTCTACAAGCTCCCGCCGGTAGACATCCAATCCCGGCTCGCGCTCGAATAGAGGATCTCCTGCCGGAATTTCTAGACGAGCTTCTTTACCGTCGTATTGAACGACCAGGTGAATAGCTTCTGCCTTGTTTGTCTTGTGATCGGTGCGGATCATTTCGACGTATGCTTTTGCCTTTTCCATAGTTCACCTTCTGCTCAACCCTTCGGAGGGTATGGATCGTTGCCGTAAGTCCATTCGGTTCTGAACTGGTTGTTCTCTCCTTGGACTAAGACTTGGGCGTCGTGACCCTTCTGCCCGGATTTGTGAGCGGTATCGACGGCCACCTTGATCGCCGCACCTTGCGTGAGATACGGGCCGTAGTACTCGCCATTGAATTTGATCTTCCACTCGCCCTGATGAAGGACGACGAAATACTGCGCTCTAGCCATTGGAGTTCCCCCTGATGATCTATGTTGGCGTCACCTATCCACCAGAATTTTTGCCGAAACCTGATGTTGGCGACGTGGTGGAGGTTTACATTCAAGACATTCTTCCAGGAGAAGACCGTTCAAAAGACAGACTTATTTGGTCTTCGGCGGAAGCGTCTCAACCTACAGACTCAACATACCACAAACTCGCGTGGGTGTGTGAAAGATAATATTGGGAAAATAATCCTTGACGGCGTGACGGTCGTTTGGTAGGGTTCAGGCATAGTCGGAAAACTGCGGCCGGATCCTTCGAGGCCCGGCTTTGCCGGGCACCTCAGGATGAGGCGGGCTTCGGCGGGTGGGACCGGCACAGGGATTTGGTGAAGGCTCGGGGAACCGGGCCTTTTTTGTTGCGCGGCGGGCGGTTCTTTCGAGGGCGGGCCTTGGGAAAAGGTTCGGCGCCTGGCCGGCCTACCCCCCTCTGTCCATTCGGGACATCTCCCCCTCAAGGGGGGGGAGATCGGGCAGGGCGGGCCTCCGTGCCCGTCAGACCCCCTCACTGGCAAAATCTGAGGTTTGGCCTGTCGGCCAAGCCCTCGATTTTGCTGTCTCTCCCTCCAGGGGAGAGACGAAGCGGCAGCCTCGAGGCGAGGAGATTGTCATGGATCACGAACAGGATTTGGACCTTGCGCTGCTGGGCTTTTCGCCCGGCGCGGACGGGTGGCGTGGGCCGGAAAATGGGTCGGAGCGCGGGAGCGCGGCGGATGCGGCGGGGCTGGAGGTGAAGTCGGCCGACGGACTGTCGCCGCTCGACCGGCTGGCGGCGCTGCTCGACGATCTGACGGGCGAGATGCGCCAGCAGTTCGAGCTGTTTCGCAAGCTGCGGGCCACGGCCGAAACGCTGATCGACGGCGCCGACGAGGCGGCCGCCAAGGCGGCGCGCGCCGATGCCAAGGCGGCGACCGACGCGATCGCGCTGATCGTGCGCACGCTGGAAAAGATCGACAGCCTGCAGCGCCAGTTGGCGCGCGACCGCGAGGATGCGGCCTTGGCAAGCGGCGAGGGCGAGGATGAAGAAGCGATCACGGCGGAACTGCTCCGCATCATCGAAACCCAGGCCGAAGCTCGGGCGAAGGCCCGCTTCGCCGCATGGCAAGGTGCCACCGAAGGGGCCGCCGCCGCGGGGATCGGTGGGGCAATCGAGCCGGCAGCGACGCCTGATGCGGGAAGCGGCTGAGGCAAAGATCGTCGTGCGCCGGGGCAGACAGGCCCGCCGGGCTTTCGGTGAACACGGGGACGGCATGCAGACCCTGCTCGCTGATGCCGCGGGTCATGCGCTTGGCTGCGGGAGCGCGTTGATCGGCACGATCAGTGCCCGCCTCCCTGAGACCGGGACGGCGGTTGCCGATCCGGTCAGCGAGGGGGCGGATGGCACCAGAGCCGGCGGTCCGGGGGAACCGGTGGCCGGAGAATGCGTCGCCCCGCCGATGGCCGCAGCCATAGCCCCGCTCACGACCGATGGAGCCGCACCGTATCAGCTGCCCACACCCGCCGCCCATGGCGGCGGAGACGGGATGCAGAGCACGGCGCCAGGCCGGCGTCGATCCGAAGAAGCGGCCCCGCACCGGGAGATGCAAGCCGCGCCGCTGAGCGATGCGCCGATCGGATCGGCGGACGAGACGGTCTGGGGCATCGGTGCCGAAGCGGATGACAGGCGCTGCGAAGCCGCCGCGGGCGACGATGGGGCCGCCGGAATTTTGACCGAGTCCGGTGCAGCAGATGCTGGGCCGCTTACCGCACAGGCTGATGCCGAGCACAGGGTCGGGGGAAATGCCGAGCCGCTGATTTGGGCGGCAGATATCGACCGGCTGCCCGCACCGGTGATCCAGTTCGAATTGTCTATCACCGAGGCACCGGAAACGGTCGACCTGTCTTCCGCCAAACTGGAGCAGGACCTCGCCGCCCTGGTCGCTTACCGCGGCCTTCTCGCCAGCCGGCGGATCGGGCGCAGCTGGGCGGTCACCGGCCGCGAGGAACAGAGGCCTCCCGCGGGCGATTGGTCGACCTGGCTGGTCATGGGCGGGCGCGGATCGGGCAAGACGCGGGCCGGGGCCGAATGGGTGCACGGGCTGGCGCTGGCCGCCGGGGCCCGCACCGACCTCAGGATAGCGCTGATCGCCGAAACGCTGGGCGATGCCCGCGAGGTGATGATCGACGGCGCCTCGGGGATCGCGAGAATTGCCCGGCGCCTGCGGCCGGAGGTGGAGATCTCCCGGCGCCGGATCGTCTGGCCGAACGGGGCGATGGCCCAGATCTTTTCCTCGGAAGACCCGGAAAGCCTGCGCGGGCCGCAGTTTCACTATGCCTGGTGCGACGAGCTGGCCAAATGGAAACATGCCGAGGAGACCTTCGACATGCTGCAGTTCGGCCTTCGGCTGGGCGAGCGGCCGCGCCAGCTGGTGACCACCACGCCGCGCGCCGTGCCGCTGCTGAAGCGGCTGATCGGCGATGCCGACACGGTGGTGACGCGGCTGTCGACCGCCGACAACGCCGCCCATCTGGCGCCCGGTTTCATCACGGCGCTGGAGCGGCGCTATGGCGGCACGCGGCTGGGGCGCCAGGAACTGGGCGGCGAGCTGATCGAGGACCGCGAGGACGCGCTGTGGAGACGCGACCGGCTGGAGGCGCTAACGGCGCGGCTGATCGAGCCGCTGCGGCGCGTCGTCGTGGCGGTCGACCCGCCGGCCGGCAGCGGCCCGGCCTCGGTCTGTGGCATCGTCGTGGCCGGACTGATGGAAAACGGCCGCGCCGCCGTGCTGGCCGACTGTTCGGTCGAGGGGAAGAGCCCCGCCGACTGGGCACGCGCCGTGGTTTCCGCCTATCGCCGCTTCGAGGCGGACCGGGTGGTGGCCGAGGTCAACCAGGGCGGCGACATGGTGGCGGCCATGCTGAAGAGCGTGGAGGCCAACCTGCCGGTGACCCTGGTGCGGGCGACGCGCGGCAAATATCTGCGCGCCGAACCGGTGGCCGCACTTTATGAGCAGGGCCGGGTGGTGCATGCCGCCCGCTTCGTCGCGCTGGAGGACCAGATGTGTGATTTCGGCCCGGACGGATTGTCGGGCGGCCGCTCGCCGGACCGGCTGGATGCGCTGGTCTGGGCGCTGACGGCGCTGATGCTGGAAGGGACGGGCGAGCCGCGGATCAGGGGGATGTGAGGGGCCTCGATCCTTCGAGGCCCGGCTGCGCCGGGCACCTCAGGATGAGGGTGAGCTTTTGGGCACTTGGTATCGACGGTATCCCTCACCCTGAGGTGGGAGCGCAAGCGACCCTCGAAGGGCGAGGGCGGATGGTGTTTGCTGGCGGGTGTCCGTGCGCGGGTGGCCTCGATCCTTCGAGGCCCCTGCGGGGCGCCTCAGGATGAGGGGTGACGTTTTGGGCGCTTGGTACCAACGGTAGCCCTCACCCTGAGGTGGGAGCGCAAGCGACCCTCGAAGGGCGGGGGCGGATGGTGTGCGGCGTTATTGGTGCGCGGGTGGCCTCTATCCTTCGAGGCCCCTGTGGGGCGCCTCAGGATGAGGAGGACCAGCGCAAAACAAAACCGGCGCCGCGGGGGCGCCGGTTCGGGCGTTTGGATGCGAGGCTTACTTGGAGACGGACGCCGGCTGGGGGGATGCCTGGCGCATCTGCCGCCATTCGTTTTCCAGGCGCTCCAGCACATGGGCCGGGATGGTGGCGGCGGGAGCCTTGGTCTGGGTCGTGCTGTTGATCTGCATCGCGCTACTCCTCACGGGGTTCATCTCGGTGCTCAAACTCGGAATGCGGCGGAAAGTTCCACAGTGTTAAATCTTTGTAAATACGACCTTCTGCCCCTCTAAACGATTGAAATTCCTTCAAACGATTTAATCGCCCAAGAAAATTCCGCCGTGGTTAACCGCCGGGCCGGGCAGCGGACGCCTTAGCCGGCGGATGCCGCCGCGGGCAGGTGGAAACGCGGGTTGCGACAGGAGACCGGCATGAGTTTCGACGAGCAGCGATTCTTCAGGAGCGTGCGGCGCGCGCTGTTTTCCGGGCGGCTGAACACCGCCCAGGTGTCGGGCATGACGGCCCTGATCGCCGGCTGGCGGGGACTCACCGACACCGAGGATCCGCGGCGCCTCGCCTATTGCCTGGCGACCGCCTTCCACGAGACGGGCGGGCGCATGCAGCCGGTGCGCGAGACCTTTGCCCCGAGCGACAGGGCGGCGATGCTGAGGCTCGAACGGGCTTATGCGGCGGGGCGGCTGCCGCAGGTGCGCACGCCCTATTGGCGCGCGGATGCGGAGGGCCGGAGCTGGTTCGGCCGCGGGCTGGTGCAGATCACCCACAGGCGCAATTACGAGAGGCTGTCGGCGGCGACCGGCATCGACCTGGTCGGCGATCCCGGCCGGGCGATGGAGCTCGACGCGGCGGTGAAGATCCTGGTGATCGGCATGCGCGACGGGCTGTTCAGCGGGGTTACGCTCGCCGATGCCTTCGGCCGCGGCAAGGCCGACTGGATCGGCGCGCGGCGCATCGTCAACGGCCGCGACCGGGCAGCCCTGGTGGCGGGCCGTGGTCAGGCCTTTCTCGCGGCGATCACCGGGGAGGGGCAGGGCGGATGAGCGGGGAGAGATCCGCCGACGCATTGAGCGCTGCGGCCGGGCATGCTATCGCCGCTCGCCGGCGCGTCTGCGCCGCTCCCGAACGTCCAACCGGAACGCAAGGCCCGTGATCCGCCATATCGTCTTCTTCACCGTGCCCGAACGGGCCAATCTCGCGGCCGTGCTCGAGGGCCTGTCGCTGCTCACCGGCATTCCGCATGCGCGGCGGCTGGAGATCGGCACCAATATCCGCGCCGACCGCTTCGACGGCCGGATCGACGTGGTGGTGCATGGCGAATTCGACGACGAGCAGGCGCTTTCCGCCTACCACGCCCATCCGCTCTACCAGCAGTCGATCGACCGGGTGAAACCGCTGCGCGGCGAGCGCTATGCGGCGGATTACGTGGTCGAGGATGCGGTGGGGGGCTAAGGCGACGCACGGCAGCGAAAATAACTCCTTTGCCTGCGGGTATGTTGGGTTCTTCAATCGGTTCCTCGGACCGACTGCATCGCTGTGTGAACCGTTCCGCATCGGCAAGGCATGCCGACGATTGCCCATAGAGACCTGCCCCTCACCCTGACCCTCTCCCCGTAAACGGGGAGAGGGGACGACCACGGCGGTGCCGCATTGTCCTTCTCCCCGTTTACGGGGAGAAGGTGCCGGCAGGCGGATGAGGGTCATTTTAACCCCGAAACGACGGGCTTTGCCCGCCCCAACCACCCCAATAACAGGAAAAATCCGATGAGATTGCCGTTTCGTCTGCCGTGGGCTTTCACGGCGGAGCAGAGAGCCGTGTCCGATGCCAAGGCGGCGGGCGGGGGCGTGTCGCTGGTGGCGGCGGACGGCGAGGCGCGGTGGACGGGGCGGTCCTATGCCGCGCTGTCGCGCGAGGGTTTCATGAGGAACCCGGTGGCCCACCGCACGGTGCGGCTGGTGGCGGAAGCCGCCGCCGCCATTCCCTGGCTTGCCTATCGCGAGGCGCAGGAGCTCGATGGTCATCCGGCGCTTGCGCTCATCGGCCGGCCGAACGCCCGCATGGGCGGGGCGGATTTCTTCGAGGCGCTGTACGGCCATTTGCTTCTGTCCGGCAATGCTTATGTCGAGCCGCTGGCGATCGGCCCGCGGCCGGCCGAGCTGCATCTTCTCAGGCCCGACCGGGTGGCCGTCGTGGCGGGCGCCGACGGCTGGCCGGAGGCCTATGACTATCGCACCGGATCGCAGAGGCGGCGGATTGTGGCCGGCGTCGGCTCCGGGGCGGGCATAGGCGCTGGCGGCGGGGCTGGAGGCGTGGCCGGGCGGGGCGGCGGGCTGCTGCATCTGAAACTCTTCCATCCGCTCGACGACCATCTCGGCTTTCCGCCGCTGGCGGCAGCGCAAGTGGCGCTCGACCTGCACAATGCCGCGGCGCGCTGGAACAAGGCGCTGCTCGACAATTCGGCGCGGCCCTCGGGCGCGCTGGTCTACCAGCCGAAGGAGGGCGGCAACCTCTCGGCCGACCAGTATGAGCGGCTGAAGGTGGAACTCGACGAGGGCTATTCCGGACCGATGCGGGCCGGCCGGCCGCTGCTGCTCGAGGGTGGTCTCGACTGGAAATCGATGGGGCTCTCGCCCCGCGACATGGATTTCGTCGAGGCGCGCAACGGCGCGGCGCGCGACGTGGCACTCGCTTTCGGCGTGCCGCCCATGCTGCTCGGCATCCCCGGCGACAACACCTATGCCAACTACCAGGAGGCGAACCGGGCCTTCTACCGGCTGACCGTTTTGCCGCTCGTGTCGCGCACCGCGGCGAGCTTTTCCGGCTTCCTGTCGGGGCTCTATGGCGAGACTTTGCGGCTGGTGCCGGACCTCGACCAGGTGGCGGGACTGGCGGCCGAGCGCGACGCACTTTGGGCGAGGCTCGGCGCGGCGGATTTTCTCACCGAGGAGGAGAAGCGGCAGGCGGTGGGGTATTGAGGGGGCGGATTTGCGCCTCACCCTGAGGTGGGAGCGCAGCGACCCTCGAAGGGTCCTGCCGGCGGCGAGGCCTCGATCCTTCGAGGCCCCTGCGGGGCGCCTCAGGATGAGGGGAGGCGTTGAGGATGGATTGGCTTTTAAGCATGGCTGTGTGTCCCCTCACTTGGAACTTCTAGTACTTGTCTGAAGCCAACATGCCGAATTCAATTCTCTCCCACGAGGTGAGAGAAGGGCGCCGAGCCAAAGGCGGTCCTCACCGTGCGATGCGCGCCGACGGGAGCCCTCACCCTGAGGTGGGAGCGCGAGCGACCCTCGAAGGGCGGGGGCGGCTGGAGTTTGCTCGCCGGCGTGGGTGCGCGGGCGGCCTTGATCCTTCGAGGCCCTGCGGGGCACCTCAGGATGAGGGGAGGCGTGGGGCGGCGCGCGGTATTGGCTTGCGATCTCCCCCTCGAGAGGGAGACACCCGGCAGGGCAGAGGGGGGTATCGCTCCTCGCGCGCCGGCGGATCACCCCCCTCTGTCACTTCGTGACATCTCCCCCTCAAGGGGGGAGATCCGTGGGCGGAACGCGCCCGGTGACTTCAAGTTGAATCGGAAGATGAGGCTGTTCACGCGGCACATGCGGGGCTTGAATCAGGCTGTGAGAACCGGGCCGCAAGCGATTCAATCGACTCGGGAAAACGCAGGCACTTGAAGTGATGCGTGAAGCGGGTTCCCCAAGGGGACCCGGCCCTGTCCGCGGGCTGGATCGTGGTCCGGCGGCGAAGGGCGAGACGGTCTCGAACGGATCGAGGCGGCAGGGCCGGCGATCGGCGTGGGCCGTCGCATTCCCTTATTTTAGCGATGAGAGATTAACAAATGACTGACTTCAGCCATGACGGCGGTCTGTGGAGCGCGCGTGTGATCGGGGCGATGGCGGGGTCGGCGATCTCGCTCGTCTACCTCCTGCCCAAGGGCCGGCGCGAGGCGGCGATCCGGTTTCTGACCGGGGTCTGCTGCGGCATGATCTTCGGCGGGCCGGCGGGGTTGTGGATCGTGCGCAAGCTCGATGTCGCGGCCGGACTGTCGCCGCCGGAGACCATGCTCGCCGGCGCGACGGCGGCGAGCCTCACCGCCTGGTGGGGGCTCGGCCTGCTGGTCCGGCTCTTTGCCCGCTACGGCCAGCGGCCGGGCGGGTGAGGGGCTGTGAAACCTCACCCTGAGGCGGGAGCGCAGCGACCCTCGAAGGGTCCCAGCTTGACGGCGGTTGCCGTCCCCTCTCCCCGATTGCGGGGAGAGGGTTAGGGTGAGGGGCAATCTCGTCGCTTAAGAAGTGAGAGCAGGCCGACGGCAATGCGGGACTTGCCCCTCATCCGCCTGCCGGCACCTCTGCCTGCCCTTCGCTTAGGCTCAGGGCGTTCGTCATTCGAAACGATTCACTGGATCGTTTCGTCGGTCGCGCCGACCATTCCTCACCCCCGCAGGCGGGGAGAAGGGACAGGGCCGTCCTGATCCTTCGAGGCCCCTTCGGGGCACCTCAGGATGAGGACGGAGGCGTAGAGGCGTGGCGCGGCTATCCCCTCTCCCCGCTTGCGGGGAGAGGGGCAGGGTGAGGGGCAATTTGATCGCCAGGGACGAGTGGCCCGCCGAGGCCGCCCCCGGACAACCATCATTCATCTCAAGGAGAATGCCATGCACGCGTATCGCGGGCCTGTTTCGCTGACGGAAAAATTCGTCAACCTGACGTTGAAAGGTGTCGAAGGCGACGGGTCGTTCTCAGGCTATGCCAGCCTGTTCGGCGAGGTCGATCTCGGGCGCGACGCGATCGAGCCGGGGGCCTTCGAGAAATCGCTGGCAAAGCGCGGCGCCAAGGGGGTGCGCATGCTGTTCCAGCACGACCCGGCCGAGCCGATCGGCGCCTGGCGGCTGATCCGCGAGGACGCCCGCGGGCTCTATGTCGAGGGGCAGCTGTCGTTCGGCGTGGCGCGGGCCCGCGAGGTGCATGCGCTGATGAAGTCCGGTGCGCTCGACGGGCTGTCGATCGGCTTTCGCACGGTGCGCTCCAGGAGCGACCGCAAGAGCGGCGTGCGCCGCATTCTCGAGGCCGACCTCTGGGAGATCTCGGTGGTGACCTTCCCCATGCTGCCGGCGGCACGGGTCTCCAACGTCAAGCATGCGCGGTTCTTCCGCGACAAGGAAACCGAGCTCGTCCGTGCCATGCGCCGGGCGGCCCGAACGATGGCCATGGATGTCTTCAGGAAAGGATGACAGATGAGCGATGCAGCGATGGAAAAGCAGACGGCCGATGCCCCGCGCAAGCGGACGGCACCGGAGGTGAAGGCCGTGCCCGACAGCGTGACGGCGGCGTTCGAGGACTTCATGGGCGCCTTCGAGGCGTTCAAGGACGTCAACGATCGGCGTCTCACCGAGATCGAGCAGAAGCTGACCTCCGACGTGGTGACCCGCGACAAGATGGAGCGGATCAACAAGGCGATGGACGAGCAGGGCCGCATGCTCGACGAACTGGTGCTGAAGAAGATGCGCCCGCCGCTCGGCCGCGGCGGGGAGGCGGACGGGCCGGAGGCGGCCGAGCACAAGGCGGCCTTCGAGGCCTATATCCGTCGCGGCGACGAGGCGGCCTTACGCGAGCTGGAGGCAAAGGCGATGAGCGCCGGTGCGCCGGCCGACGGCGGCTACCTGGTGCCGCCGGAAACCGACACGGAGATCGGCCGCAGGCTTTCCGTCGTCTCGCCGATCCGGGCGCTGTCGACGGTCCGCCAGGTCTCCGGCTCGGTGCTGAAGAAGCCGTTCTCGCCCGCCGGCATGACGGCCGGCTGGGTGGCCGAGACCGCGGCGCGGCCGCAGACGGCGACGGCACAGCTCTCCGAGCTCTCGTTTCCGACCATGGAACTCTACGCCATGCCGGCGGCAAGCCAGGCGTTGCTCGACGACGCCGCCGTCGACATCGAAGCCTGGATCGCCGCGGAAGTGGACATCGCCTTTGCCGAGCAGGAAGGCACGGCCTTCGTTTCCGGCGATGGGGTGAACAAGCCGAAGGGGTTCCTCTCCTATGACCAGGTGGCTGACGGCGCGTGGGAATGGGGCAAGATCGGCACGCTTTCGACCGGCGTCGCGGGCGGCTTTGCCGCCTCGGGGCCGTCCGACGTGCTGGTCGATCTCGTCTATGCACTCAAGGCCGGGCACCGGCAGAATGCCAGCTTCGTCATGAGCCGCAAGACGCAAGGGGAGATCCGCAAGTTCAAGGATGCCGACGGCAACTATCTCTGGCAGCCGCCGGCCCGGCCGGGCGAGGCCGCCTCGCTGATCGGATTTCCGGTGGCGGAGGCCGAGGACATGCCGGCGATCGCGGCCAATGCGACGGCGATCGCGTTTGGCGACTTCCGCTCGGGCTATCTGGTGGTCGACCGGGTGGGGGTCCGGGTGCTGCGTGATCCCTATTCGGCAAAACCCTATGTGCTGTTCTACACCACCAAGCGCGTCGGCGGCGGCGTGCAGAACTTCGAGGCGATCAAGCTGGTGAAGTTTTCGGCTTAGCCGAGGGGGCCTCTTATCTTCTCCCCCGCCGGGGAGAAGGTGGCGCGTAGCGCCGGATGAGGGGGGGGGCGAAGCCATTTGAAGACGGCGCACTTGGCCCCCTCATCGCCTCGTCCTGAGCTTGTCGAAGGGCGCTCGGCACTTCTCCCCGCTGGGGAGAAGAGTTTTTCTGACGCGCTGCGGCCTGCCGGGCAGGCAGAGGGGGTAGCTCCGGGGCCGCCCTGATCCTTCGAGGCCCCTTCGGGGCACCTCAGGATGAGGGCGGTGATAGCCGCGACGCGCCCCAGCCGGGGGGAGAGATCATTGGGCGCCGTCGGCAACTCGAGTTCTCCCTCACCCTGAGGTGGTCGAGCGGCAGCGAGACCCTCGAAGGGCCAGCCTGGTCCTCGACGGCGGCGGCCACTCCGGCCCCTCCACTTTCAAAATCCAATTCCAGGAGACTTTCATGACCCTATTTCCGACGGCGCCGCCGGCGGCCGAGGCGGTGACGCTGGCTGAGGCCAGGGCGCATCTGCGCGTGGACGGCAATGACGAGGATGCGCTGATCGCGCAGCTGATCACGGTGGCGCGCGAGCATGTCGAGCGCGAGACGGGGCTGGTGCTGATCTCGCGCCCCTTTCGGCTTTGCCTCGACGACTGGCCGGCGGATGGCGTGATCCGCATCGGCCGCGGACCGGTGCGTGAGTTGACGGGCGTCATCGTCTATGACGGCGAGGGCCATCCGACCGCAGTTTCGCTGGCCGACCATCTGCTCGACGGGGAGGCGCGGCCGGCGCGGCTGTGGCTGCGCGATCCGCCGAAACCGGCAAGGGCGCTGAACGGCATCGAGATCGATTTCGTCGCCGGCTTCGGGCCGAACGGCGCGGATGTGCCCGACACGTTGAAGCGGGCGATGCTGTTGCATGTGGGGGCAATGTTCTCGCTCCGCGGGGCGATCCCGGTCGCGGCGCAAGGCGCGGCGGTGCCGCCCGGCTACGAGCGGCTGATCGGCCCCTTCTGCCGAAGGGGGGTCTGACCATGGGGCTCGTCGATCTCGACCCGGGCGCGCTTTCCGCCCGGCTCAGGCTGGAGCGGCCGGTGGAAAGCCCGGACGGGCAGGGCGGCGCAACCGTCGGCTTCGAGGCCGTCGCCGATCTCTGGGCGCGGATCGAGCCGCTCACCGCCGATGTCGAGGAGGTGGCGGGCGCGGGGCGGGTGATCGTCTCGCACCATGTCTGGCTGCGGTTCCGCGCCGATCTGGCGGCGGGCATGCGTCTCGTCAAGGGCACGCGGCGCTTCGTCATCGAGAGCGTGCGCGATCCCGACGAGACCGGGCGCTATCTGATCTGCCGGTGCCGCGAGGACGGGCGATGAGGGCGGCGATCCGGGCATCGCTGGTCCGCACCGGCGAGGATATCGGGCGGGTGCTCAGCCGCGCGCTGGCGGGTGAGGTGGCGCGAAGGGCCGGGCGCGGTCCTGCCGGAACTGTGCCCGGCGATGACGCTGCCGAGGCAGGCGCCGGCGGCCGGCCGGTTCGCGCCGGCGGCGGCATCGCACGGGGCAAGAGCCAGGGTGCGGGGCCGCGGCATGGTCGGGAACGAGGGACCGGGCGTGGGCAGGACGCGGAATAGCAGCGACGCCGGGCAGGGCGGCACGACACAGGAACGGGCGTTTCGGCCGGGCCACGGCGCCCGCCCGCGCGGCGCGGACCATAGCGGAAGGGGCAGGTCATGAGCAGTGCGGTGAACGAGTTTCTGGCCGCCATTCAGGCGCGGCTGACGGGCGATGCGGGGCTTGCCGCCCTGATCGGCGCGACCGGCATGCGCGACCGCAGGGCCGACCGGCTCGACCTGCCGGCGCTGGTTCTTGGGGCGGTCGAGTGCCGCGATTTTTCGACGGCGAGCGAGGCGGGTGTCGAAATCCTGCTGACGCTGGAGGCCTGGTCGGGTGAAGGGCGGCGCGAGGCGGAAGTGATCGGCGAGGCCGTGCGCGGCCTGCTGGACGACGCGGCGCTGGCACTGGCTGGCCACGCGCTGGTGAGCCTTCGCCACCGCCGGACGGTGAGCCGGCGCGAGGCGAAGACGGGGTTCTTCGTCGCCGAGCTGGTCTTTCGCGCGGTGGTGGAGTGAGGCGTTGCCCGTGTCCCTCATTCGGCGGGGTCGGCAAGAGACGAAACAATCTCATTGAGAAGAAGAGGATTTCGACATGGTGGCACAGAAGGGAAAGGACCTGCTTTTGAAGGTCCAGGACGGAGCGGGCTTCGGGACGGTGGCGGGGCTGCGGTCCAAGCGGCTTTCCTTCAACGCGCAGACCGTCGACGTGACCGATGCGGAGAGCGTCGGGCGCTGGCGCGAGCTGTTGGGCGGGGCGGGCGTGCAGCGGGCGGCGCTGTCGGGCGCCGGCCTGTTCAAGGACCAGGCCTCGGATGCCCGGGTGCGCAGCGCCTTCTTTGCCGGCGATATTCTGGCCTGGCAGGTGGTGATCCCGGATTTCGGCACGGTGAGCGGGCCGTTCCAGGTGACCGCGCTCGAATATGCCGGTTCGCATGACGGCGAGCTGACCTTCGAGATCGCGCTGGAATCGGCCGGCGCGCTTTCCTTCGCGGCGCTCTGATGCGCGGCGGGGGCGAGGACTTCGGCGCGCCGGGGCGGGCCAACCGGCGGCGCGGCGAGGTGGAGGCGGTGATCGGCGGGGAACGCCGGATCCTCTGCCTGACGCTCGGGGCGCTCGCCGAACTGGAGACGGCCTTCGGGGCGGAGAGCCTGGCCGAGCTCGGCCAGCGCTTTGCCGCGGGCCGGCTGAAGGCGGCCGATCTGATGCGTATCCTCGGGGCGGGCTTGCGCGGCGGCGGCAACCGGCTGCGCGACGAGGACCTGGCGGAGATGACGGTCGAGGGCGGGATCGCCGGGGCGGCGGCGGTGGTGCGCGATCTGCTGGTCGTGACCTTCGCGCCGGACCGAACGACCGGCGCGGGGGCGGTGCCGCCGGACCCTTGAGGGCCGCAGGCGGCGAGGCGGCCACGGTGCGGGCCTTCCCCTGGGAGGCAGTGCTCGATGTCGGGCTCTGCCGCCTGCGGCTCCATCCGCATGTCTTCTGGGGTCTGAGCCTCGTCGAATTCGCCGCCATGGCCGGGGCCTTCGCGCCGCGGTCGGTGCGGCTTTCGCGGGCGGGGCTGGAGGGCTTGATGCGGGATTATCCGGACGTGGCGGATGGCGGTTCACCCCCCTCTGTCACTGCGTGACATCTCCCCCTCAAGGGTGGAGATCGGGCGCGTGCCGCGCATGCCCCTCGCCCTGAGGCGGGAGCGCAGCGACCCTCGAAGGGGCCGGGCCTCGCCCCTCATCGGCCTGCCGGCACCTTGCCTGCCCTTCGCTCAAGCTCAGGGCGTTCGTCATTCGAAACAATTCATTGGATCGTTTCGTCGGCTTCGCCGATCATTCCTCACCCCCGTGAACGGGGAGAAGGGACGTGCGGCGGCGTGTGGGTGGCCTCGATCCTTCGAGGCCCCTGCGGGGCGCCTCAGGATGAGGGGTGGCCGTGGAGCTTCGCGCCACAACGGCACTGCGCACCACCTTGCTCACCGCCCGAGGCGGAGAAGAAGGAAACACAACGGTGACACCTGGGAGTCTTCCATGACCGACGACGACATGATTGCGCTTTCCCTCGATCTCGATGCGAGCGAGGCGCTCAAAGTTCTGGACGAGCTGGAGGGGCGGTCGCGGAGTTTTGGCGCGGCGCTGACCTCGGCGCTGAAGGGCGCGACGGTGGGCGGCAAGGGGCTGGAGGATACGCTGAAATCGGTGGGCACGCGGCTCGCCGACATCGCGCTGTCGGCCGGGCTGAAGCCGATCGAGGGGCTGATGGGCAATGCGCTGACCGGCCTGATCTCCGGGCTGACGGCCGGGTTCGGGGCGATCATGCCCTTTGCTTCCGGCAGCGTGCCGGGGCGGGTGACGCCGTTTGCCGCGGGCGGCGTGGTTTCGGCGCCGACCTATTTTCCCCTCGGTGGCGATCTCGGGCTGATGGGCGAGGCGGGTACCGAAGCGATCCTGCCGCTGAAGCGCGGCTCGGACGGAGCGCTCGGGGTCGCCGCCGGCGGCAGCGGGACAACGACGCAGATCAATTTCCATGTGACGGCGAGCGACGCGGCGAGCTTTGCCCGCAGCGAGGGCCAGATCACCGCCATGCTGGCGCGCAGCGTCGGCCGCGGGCGGCGGCATCTCTGACCGCGCCCTTCTGGCGGCGCGACAATTGCGGTCGCTTCGCCCGACGCCTGCCCTTTCTCCTGCCTGTCGAAAGGACACACAATCATGAGCAACGGTTTCCACGAGGTGTGCTTTCCGCTGCGCCTGTCGCTGTCGACCAGCGGCGGGCCGAAGCGGTTGACCGACATCGTCAATCTCACCAACGGGCGTGAACAGCGCAATGCGCGATGGCGCCATTCGCGGCGGGTCTATGACGCCGGCTCGGGTCTTCGGGCGGTGGACGATCTCTACGCGGTCGTCGCCTTCTTCGAGGCGCGCGGCGGGCAGCTCTGTGGCTTTCGTTTTCGCGATCCGCTCGACGCAAAATCCTGCGGGCCGGGCGAGACGGTGTCGCCCTTCGACCAGGCGCTCGGAGCGGGCGACGGGGCGACCGCGACGTTCCAACTGGCCAGAACCTATGGCGATGCCGGCGGCGAATGGCGGCGCGAGATTTTGAAACCGGTCGCGGGCACTGTGCGGGTGGCGGTCGACGGGGTGGAACTGCCGGCGGCGGGTTTCGCCTGCGATGCCGGCACCGGCATTGTGACGATTTCCGAGGAATATATTCCTTCATCCGGTGCGCTGGTGCAGGCGGGTTTCGAATTCGACGTGCCGGTGCGCTTCGACACGGACCGCATCGACGTCAATCTCGAGGCATTCCGGGCCGGGCGCATTCCGGCCATTCCGCTGGTGGAGATCCTGCCGTGAAAGACATACCCGACGCATTGGCCGCCCATCTTGTCAGCGATGCCACGACGCTTTGCCGCTGCTGGCGGGTGACACGGCGCGACGGTCTGGTGCTCGGCTTCACCGAGCATGACCGCGACCTGACCTTTGCCGGCACGGTCTTTCTCGCCGCGAGCGGCTTTGCCGGGACCGAGGCGCGGGCGGTCAACGGCCTGGCGGCGCCCGGCGCGGAAGTGACCGGCGGCTTTTCCAGCGCGGTCATCAGCGAACAAGACCTTTCGGCCGGGCGCTATGACGGCGCGCGGGTCGAGATGTTTACCGTCAACTGGCAGGCGCCGCAGGAGCAGCACCTGCTGTTGAAGGTGCAGGAGATCGGCGAAGTGTCGCGGGCGGGCGGGGCGTTTTCGGCGGAGCTCAGGAGCTTTGCCCACCGTCTGTCGCAGGAACAGGGGCGGATCTATGGCCGACGCTGCGATGCGAGCCTTGGCGACGGACGCTGCCGGGTGGATCTGTCGGCCGCGGGGCGTCGGGCGAGTGCCCTGGTGACGGCGGTCGAGGGGCGCGACCGGGTTGTTGTCGCGGGGCTCGGCGGGTTCGACGACGGGCATTTCCGGCTTGGCACGCTGCGGTTCGACAGTGGCTTGAACGAGGGGCTGACGGTCGAGATCGACGGCAATACCGCGGTTTCCGGCGGCACGCGGCTGACGCTGTGGCTGCCGCTGGAGAGCGCGGCCGCGGTCGGCGACGCGGTGACGGTGACGGTCGGCTGCGACAAGGCGTTTCCGACCTGCCGCGACCGGTTCGCCAACGGCCTCAACTTTCGCGGATTTCCGCATATGCCGGGCAGCGATTTCGCCTATTCCTATGTGAAGGGCGAGAGCACGCATGACGGGACGGCTCTGTTCGAGTGAAGGGGGCTGATCCTCTCCCCTTGTGGGAGAGGAAGCAATTTCAGCATCTTGGCGCAAGCCAAGTGCTAGAAATTGCAGGTGAGGGGGCAGGGCTACGATTCTCGCAGCCTAAGCCACCCATTGGGACCCACTGGAATCCACTACGAACCCGACCCATCAATCGCGGCGAGCTTTACCGCGAGTAGTCGGCGTCGAAAGCTACTTCTCGCGCCCTCGCCGCATGGTTCAGGCCCAGCACTACCAGATTTCAAACAAGTAACTTTGCCAGTACGCAAACCACGCCGTTTGGATGGAAGACCATCGCGGCCGCTCGAATGGCGCTAACGCCTTCTCGCTACTTGGTGCCTCGCTCGCGCATCCGGTTGCCGCTCTTGGATGGGATATGGACAGCGTTTCGCCGCTTGACAATTATATGCCAAAACTGGCATAAGATTATTTAAGAGGGGGGCTTGTTTCGCGTTCGGCCCTTTATCGATGTCTTGGGAGGAAACGACATGAGAGATATCCAATCGCCGGCGATAGAAAGGCATATTCGTGAAACAGGTCTTCTTTTTGGGTTCAAGTGACGATGAGATCAAGAAATTTCCAAAGGAGGTCAGGGAAGAAATAGGGTTCTCTCTTTACCTTGCGCAGATGGGTGACAAGGCCCTGAATGCCGTCCCATTGACCGGGTTTGGGAACTCTAAGGTGCCGGAAATTATTGTTGATCACATGGGTGATACTTACAGGTCCGTTTATACGGTGAGGTTCGAAGAGGCTGTTTATGTCCTCCATGCTTTCAAGAAAAAATCTCCGCGCGGCAGTGAAACGCCGCAGCGAGATATGAGTTTAATAAAGAGTCGGCTCAAAATGGCTGAGGCTCATTACGCAGAAAACTTCCTGAAAAGGCAGATAGAGAGGAAGAGAAATGTCAAAAGTTGAGGACGATAAGGTCCAAATCGTCCGCAGTTCTGGGAATATCTTTGAACATCTAGGCCTTGAACTGTCGGCAGAAGATGAATTCAAGATCGAGGTTGCTAGAGAGATATCCAGGATAATTGTCGCTCGCAACTATACACAGAAGCAAGTTGCTCAAATTTTTGGGACCGACCAAGCTAAGGTTTCGAACATCGTTCGCGGCCGCTTAGTTAATATTTCTGCGGAGCGCCTGCTGCGCTTCCTTTTGGCTCTCGGCGTTAACATGGATGTTCATTTATCTGAGGATGCCTCCCATTCATCTGGCAAGGTAAAATTCCATTCTCAGCTAGCCGCGGCATGCGGTTAATTTCGCCTCTCCCAATTCCCTTTAGCGTCCACCGCGCCCCTTGCCAGCCCTTCGGCTTTCGTCTGCCGGAGGGCTTTGCTTACGCGCTTGGTGACGTCCGCGAGACAGTTTCGGTCCATCGCATCCTCGCCGCGCATGGCGATAATGCACCGTGCAATGTCTCGGTGACTTTGCTGCATATCGCCTCATCTGTGAAATCTGAGCCTTCGGCTAAGCCCTCGATTTCGCTTCTTCTCCCACAAGGGGAGAAGACGTGCCGACGGCGCTCGCTGCCACCAGGTTGATGCTACTACCGCAGTCTCAAGTGATCTCACGCTATACCCAGGAGCAGAACCCATGGCCGCCATCGGAAATCGCGTGGTGACGATCGCCGGGCAATGGATCGGCACGCCCTATCGGCATCAGGGGTCGACGAAAGGTGTCGGCTGCGATTGCCTGGGGTTGGTGCGGGGGATCTGGCGGGAGATCTATGGGGCGGAGCCGGAGATGGTGGAGCCCTATGCGGCGGACTGGGCGGAGCGCGGCGGGCAGGAGCGGCTGCTGGAGGCGGCGGGGCGGCATTGTGCGGCGGTGCCGGGCTTTGCCGAGGCGCGGCCGGGCGATCTGCTGGTCTTCCGCTTTCGCCCGCAGTTCGCCGCCAAGCATGCCGGCATTCTCGCCGGGACCGATGCCTTTATCCACGCCTATGAACAGGCGGCGGTGATCCGCTCGGCGCTGGTGCCGGCCTGGCGCACAAGGATTGCCGGGATCTATCGGTTCCCGGAGATTTCTTGAAAATCGGCGTGTTTTGCCATATCTTGCTGGAGTGCTGGACGAGGCGCGTACCTCGCCCAGCCTTTGCTAATGTTTGATGTTGACCCGGACGGTCATAGACCAGCCCGTCCGGGTTATCCTCAAGATCAGCGTAATGCCAATTGGCCAAGACCTCATAGCACTACCTCCACATTCGAGAGCAAGGCCTTTGCCAAGGTCGGCGGAGCCCGTCTTCGCCGACGCGCCGGCTGGCGCGGCGCCTGCTGCTTCTGCTCCCGAACCTTCACACTCTATCACAATCTAGGCGAGCATCCACATGGGTGCCGCAAGGGGCACCCATGGCGACAATCCTCTTCCAGGCAGCCGGTGCGGCGCTGG
The DNA here is from genome assembly GCA_943370615.1 of Rhizobium sp. Q54. Classification (GTDB taxonomy): domain Bacteria; phylum Pseudomonadota; class Alphaproteobacteria; order Rhizobiales; family Rhizobiaceae; genus Allorhizobium. Next base: position 18,131 of record CALRRQ020000007.1, on the reverse strand, counting down.
GTTCGGTGTTCGGGCCGCTCGGCGCGGTGATCGGCCGGGCGGCAGGCGCATTGGCCGGCAACATGGTCGACCGGGCGCTGATCGGCGGGGGGACGACCTTGTCGGGCGCACGGCTTTCGGCGGCGCGCCTGCCGGGAGCGGCCGAGGGCACGGCGATCCCGAGGCTCTACGGCACGGCGCGGCTGGGCGGCACGCTGATCTGGGCGACGCGTTTCGAGGAGGAGGCGACGACCGAGCGGACCGGCGCCAAGGCGACCGGCACGCGGGTGAAAACCTACCGCTACTTCGCCAATTTCGCGGTCGGGCTTTGCGAGGGGCCAGTGGCCCTGGTGCGGCGGGTCTGGGCCGACGGGCAGGAGATCGACCTGACCGAGATCGAGATGCGCTTCTATCCCGGGACCGAGGACCAGTTGCCCGATCCGCTGATCGAGGCGAAGCAGGGCGCGGGCCATGCGCCGGCCTATCGCGGGCTCTCCCATGTGGTGTTCGAGCGTCTTCCGCTCGATGATTACGGCAACCGTATTCCGCTGCTGCAGTTCGAAGTGATCCGGCCGGTCGGCAGGCTTGAGGGCATGGTCAAGGCGGTGACCGTCATTCCCGGCTCGACCGAGCACGGTTATGCGACGGTGCAGGTCAAGGAACGGACGGGCGAGGGCGCCTCGCGCATTCTCAACCGCAACACGCTGGTTGCCCATACCGACTGGCAGGCGTCGATCGACGAGCTGCAGGCGCTCTGCCCGAATCTCGAAACTGTCGCGCTGGTTGTATCCTGGTTCGGCACGGATCTGCGCGCCGGGCAGTGCCGAGTGGTGCCGGGCGTGGAGGTCGCGAGCCGCAACGAGAGCCGGGACTGGCGGGTGTCGGGGGTGATGCGGGAGGCAGCCTATCTGGTCAGCCGCCACGACGGCGGCCCGGCCTATGGCGGCACGCCGGACGACAGAAGCGTGGTAGAGGCAATTATCGACCTCAAGGCGCGCGGGCTGAAGGTGGTGCTCTATCCCTTCGTGATGATGGACATTCCGGACGGCAATGGCCTGCCCGATCCCCATGGCGGGGCGGAGCAGGCGGCCTATCCCTGGCGCGGGCGGATCACCTGTCATCCGGCGCCGGGGCGGCCCGGCTCTCCCGACCGATCGGCGGCGATCCCGGCGATGATTGCGGATTTCTGCGGGACGGCCGGGGCAGACGATTTCGACGTGTCCGGCACCGCAGTCGCCTATCAGGGCAGCGACGACGGCTATCGCCGCATGGTGCTGCATTATGCGTTGCTGGCTGAGGCGGCGGGCGGGGTGGAGACCTTCCTGATCGGCTCGGAACTGCGCGGGCTGACCACGCTCCGCGATGCGGCCGATGGGTTTCCCTTCGTGGCGGCGCTGGCGGATCTCGCGGCCGATGTGCGGGCAATCCTCGGAGACTCGACGAAGATCACCTATGGCGCCGACTGGAGCGAATATTTCGGCCATCATCCGGCGGACGGCTCCGGGGATGTGTTCTTTCATCTCGATCCGCTGTGGGTCCATCCGGCGATCGACGCGGTGGGGATCGACAATTACATGCCGCTCTCCGACTGGCGGGACGCAGACCTCGAAAACGTCAATCCGGACGGGTTTCGCCTCTCCGACGACGGCGAGGCCATGGCCGGGCAGATCGCGGCGGGCGAAGGCTTCGACTGGTATTATGCAAGCGAAGCGGACCGGGCGGCGCGCCTGCGTTCGCCGATCAGCGACGGGCTGGCGGGCAAGCCCTGGGTGTTTCGTTTCAAGGACATCGAAGGCTGGTGGAGCAATCTGCACTACGACCGCGTCGGCGGGGCGGAGCGGGTAGGCCCGACGGCCTGGACGCCCGGCATGAAGCCGGTCTGGTTCACCGAGCTCGGCTGCGCGGCTATCGACAAGGGGGCGAACCAGCCGAACGTCTTCGGTGATCCTAAATCGGCGGAAAGCGCATTGCCCTACTTTTCCAATGGGGCGCGCTCCGACAGCCAGCAGCGGCGGTTTCTCGAAGCGCATCTTTCGCATTGGCAGGGCGTTGCTGCGCCGGCGGGCATGGTCGATCCGGGGCAAATCTTCCTGTGGACCTGGGATGCAAGGCCGCAGCCGGCCTTTCCGCAGGATCTCGATCTCTGGGCCGACGGCATGAACTGGCGCAGCGGCCACTGGCTGAACGGGCGACTGGGGGCGGGAACGCTCGCCGATGTGCTCGCAGCCGTGCTCGAGGATCACGGATTTGCCGACTACGACGTGTCGGAGGTGAGCGGCGACCTCATGGGCTATGTGCAGGGCGACCTCGCCTCGGCGCGAGGCCTGATCGAGCCGCTGGCGGAGAGTTTCCTGATCGACATCGTCGAGGATGGGGCAAGGCTCAAATTCCGTTCACGACAGACGGCGAGCCTGGCGGCGCGGACGGTGGAGGTGCTCGCCGACCTCGAGGGCGAGCCGCTGTGGCGCGAGACGCGCGGCCATGACAGCGATTTTGCCGCCGAGGCTTCGATCACCTATTTCGACCCGGCCAGCGACTACGGCGAGGCATCGGCCCGTTCGCGGCGGATCGAGGCGGCGACCGAGCGCCAGATGGTCCGCGACCTGCCGGCGGTCTTGGCGGAGGAAACGGCGCTGTCGATCGCCGAAGGCATGCTGCGCGACCATCGCATCGGCCGGCGGCGGCTGGAGTTATCGCTCGGACCGGCGGAGCTTTCCGTCCAGCCAGGCGATGTGCTTTCCCTGTCCGATGGGCCTGAGGGGCGGTTTCTGGTCGGTGAGATCGATGACGGGCTGGCGCGGCGGCTCTCTTTGCGCGAAGTGGCGGCGGCGGTTTCGACCACGCCGGTGTCGGAGGGGACGGGGCGCACACCGGACCGGCCGGGCTCGGTCGGCTTCGATCCGGTCGTTCTTCTGATGGACTTGCCGCGTCATGCGGCCGGCGAGGCGACCGACTTCGCCTGTGTGGCGGGGCTGACGCGGCCGTGGCGACGTTTGTCGATCTCGTCATCGGGGGACGACGGCGCCTTTCGCCCGCGCGTCACGCTCGACCGTCCGGCGACCATCGGCCGGCTGGCCGCGCCGCTCTCCGGCGGCGTTTCGGGCCGGTTCGACCGGTCGCGGACGCTGGAGGTGGATCTGTTCTTCGGCAGTTTTGCCGCCGCAACCGAGCTTGTCGTGCTGAACGGGGAGAACCGGCTGGCGCTGCGCTCGCGGTCCGGCGCCTGGGAAGTGATCGGCTTTGCCGGGGCGGAGGAGATTTCGGCCGGACGCTGGCGGCTGTCGACGCTGCTGCGTGGCCTCGCCGGCACCGAGGATGCGATGGCGGCCGGGGCGGATACCGGCGCCGCCGTCGTGCTGCTCGACGCGGCGGTGCGGCCGCTCAGGCTGACGGCGGAAGAGGCGGGGCTTTCGCTCGACTATATCGCCGAGCCGATCGGCATGGCCGCGACGCCGGCCGCCCTTGGTCCCTTTGCCGGCGGGGTGCGGGCGCAGACGCCGTTCTCGCCGGTGCATCTCGTCGCGCGGCGGACGGGCGGCGGCGAGGTTGAATTCTCCTGGGTCCGCAGGTCGCGACTGGACGGCGACAGCTGGTTGCCGTCCGAGGTACCGCTCGACGAATCGGCCGAGGGCTATCGGCTGGAGATCCTCGACGGGACGGCCGTGCGGCGGGCGGTCGAGGTCGGCGAGGCGCGGTTCGTCTATCCGCAGGCGCAGGAGCTTTTGGACTTCGGCGGGCTGCAAGCGAGTATTCGCGTGCGGGTACGCCAACTGGGGCGGGTGGCCGAGGGGATTGCGAACGAGGCGGAACTGGTGGTGGGGTGAAGGGCGGGCTTTTCCATTTCTTCGCAGCCCACCTTCCGTCCAGATTGGCCCCGGTGACTGCCCCTCATCCGCCTGCCGGCACCTTCTCCCCGTTCTGACGGGGAGAAGGGAGACGCGGCATGGCTTCGGCCAACCATCGACGTCGCCTGTGAGGTGTTCGCAACGCTGGCCGTCCCCTCTCCCCGCCTGCGGGGAGAGGGTCAGGGTGAGGGGCAAACGGTGCGGTTCGATGAGCGCTTCACGGAAAATCTCAACCACCGACCGGTGGCTGTACGTTCTTCGGTCGGGACCGAACATGCCTCTGTCACCCTGCCCAGACACCTTGCCCATCCACTTTCAGCAACGATCCACAAAAAGGAGAGCGAGATGCTCGAGGTGAAGCAGTGGTATCAGTCGAAGACGGTGTGGGGCGCGGTGATTGCGATGGCGGCGCCGCTTTTGAAGCAGGTGGGTGTCGAAATGGGGCTTGCCGAACAGGCCGACCTCGCCGATGCTCTGGCGACGCTCGCCGGTGCTTTGGGCGGGGTGCTGGCGATCTATGGGCGGGTCAATGCGACGCGGTCCATCGGTCCCGGCGCCGGGCGCAATTGAGACGAGCATTCATTTGCCATTCAGAAGGCATGCGATAGATAGTCATCCAAGAGTTCAAGTTGTGCGGAAGAAGAAGCAATGGCATCGATCATGATCATCGCGGGCCTGGCGGCCGGATTGGCGGCTTCGCCTGTACCGGACAGCCTCGGCATCGGTGCCATGACCGGACCGGTCGTGCTGGCACAGGCGCAGAGTGGCGACAGCGGTTCGGACGGCAATGTCGACTGCCGCAGCGCCGCCTACCGGGCGGTCGAGGAAGTCGGCGGCCAGTTGCTCTCCGTGCGCCAATCCGGCAATGAATGCGTCATCACCGTCCTGATTCCGGGCAGTGGAAACGAACGCCCGCGCAAGGTGACGATGCGGGTTTCCAACTGATTTTCGCCGCGGCCCCCAAGCTGCGGCGCACGGTCTTTCGAAGAGGGGCGGGATAGATGCGCATTCTGGTCGTCGAGGACGATGTCAACCTCAACCGGCAGCTCGTCGAAGCGCTGCAGGAGGCGGGTTACGTCGTCGACAAGGCGTTCGACGGCGAGGAAGGCCATTTTCTTGGCGATACCGAACCCTATGACGCCGTCATCCTCGATATCGGTCTGCCGGAAATGGACGGCATCACGGTTTTGGAAAAGTGGCGCGCCGCCGGACGCGTCATGCCGGTGCTGCTGCTGACCGCCCGCGACCGCTGGAGCGACAAGGTCGCCGGCATCGACGCGGGCGCCGACGACTATGTCGCCAAGCCCTTCCATCTCGAGGAAGTGCTGGCCCGCATCCGGGCGCTGATCCGCCGCGCTGCAGGCCATGCATCGTCCGAGATCACCTGCGGCCCGGTCCGCCTCGACACCAAGAGCTCGAAGGCCAGCGTCGACGGCAAGGCGCTGAAGCTCACCTCGCACGAATACCGGCTCCTGTCCTACCTCATGCATCACATGGGTGAAGTCGTGTCGCGTACCGAACTGGTCGAGCATCTCTACGACCAGGACTTCGACCGTGACTCGAACACGATCGAAGTGTTCGTCGGCCGGCTGCGCAAGAAGATCGGCATCGACATGATCGAGACCGTGCGCGGCCTCGGCTATCGCATCCAAGCCCCGCAAGAGGCGAAATGATTCCCGTCTCCCGGTCGCTGACCGTCCGCGTGCTGCTTCTGGCCACGCTGTGGTCGGCGGCCTCGCTCGTCACCATCGCGCTGGTGATCTCGGCCTTCTACCGACAGGGAGTCGAGCGCGGCTTCAACAATCTCCTGCGCGCCCAGCTCTACAACGTCATCAATTCCGTCTCGATCGGCGACGGAAACAGCCTGTCCGGCAGTCCGGAACTCGGTGACCTGCGCTTTTCGCAACCGGAGACCGGCTGGTACTGGCTGGTCGAACCGCTCGGCGATTTCGCCGCGGCTCCGCTGGCCTCGACCTCGCTCGGCATGGCCGAACTTGCGGTGCCGAGCCTCGAACAGGTGCCGTTCGACGAGCATTACGAGCGCTTCTATCCCATGCTCGACGCGGTCGGGAACAAGATCCTCGTCGCCGAAACGGAAGTCGTGCTCGACGGGGGCGACCGGGCGGCGCGGTTTCGCGTTTCCGGCAATCTCGACGTCGTGGAGGAGGAGATCGGCTTCTTCTCCACCCGCCTCTACGCCGGTCTCGCGCTTTTCGGCTTCGGCGGCCTGGTGGTCAACGGCCTTGCGATTCTCTATGGCCTGAAGCCGCTCGACCGGGCGCGCCGGGCGCTGGAGAAGATCCGCGGCGGCGAGGCCGAGCGGATCGAGGGCGACTATCCGCGCGAGATCCAGCCGCTGGCCAACGAGATCAATGCGCTGATCGAGAGCAACCGGCGCATCGTCGAGAGGGCCCGGATGCAGGTTGGCAATCTCGCCCATTCGCTCAAGACACCGATCGCCGTGCTGCTCAACGAGGCGCGCGGGCTCGACAAGGCGCAGGCCGAGGTGGTGCGCAGTCAGGCTGAGGCCATGCAGGCGCAGGTCACGAGCTATCTGAACCGGGCGCGCATCGCCGCCCAGCGCGATTCGGTTCTGGCGCGCTGCGAGGCGGAACCGGTGCTGGAGAGGCTGGTGCGGGTGATGCGGCGGCTCAATCCGCAGATCGACTTCACGCTCGACGTGGCGCCGGGGCTCGCCTTCGCCATGGAACAGCAGGACGTCGAGGAAACGGTCGGCAATCTTCTGGAGAACGCCGCGCGGTTTGCGCAGACCCGCGTCGTCGTCATGGCGACGCCGGCGGCCCACGAACCGGAGACGGCGGGCGAGGGGGCGCGCCGCGGCTGGATCGAGGTGACGGTCGAGGACGACGGTCCGGGCCTGGCGCCCGAGCAGATCGGCGAGGCGCTGAAGCGCGGCAAGCGGCTCGACGAGAGCAAGCCGGGCACCGGGCTCGGCCTGTCGATCGTCAAGGAGATTTCCAGCGAATATCAGGGGGCCTTCGGCCTGTCGCGCGCGCCGATCGGCGGGCTCAAGGCGGCACTTGTGTTGCCGGCTGTGACGCGGGACACTGCATAATCAATTTTGTTGTGAAAAAACAATGGTGGCCTTAAAGATGCCATGTGGTTGCCGCAGCAGAGCAAGGACAGACGTGATGATCTATCGTTCCGATGACGGGACTGGGGCTGTTCCTATGGGTGTTTCCCGCTTTCGCGGCGTAGCGGCAATCGTGCTGGCCGCATTCGCACTGTCCGCCTGCACGACGACCGGCGGATCGAAGGGTGGGCTCCTGTCTTCGGGCAAGGCCAATGCCTCGGCCCTCTACATCTCGGCCTTGCAGGGCGGCATTGTTGCGCGCACCGGCGTGAAGCTGTCGAACAGCGAACTGCAGCGCGCGCTCGAAGCGGAATACCGGGCGCTCGAGGCGGCACCGGGCTTCCAGCCGGTGGCCTGGACTGGGCAGAATATCAGCGGCCAGGTGGTCGCGGCCGCTCCCTACCAGGTCGGCCAGCAGAATTGCCGCCAGTATGTCCACAAGCTGAACGACAAGGGCCGGCAGATCGAGGCGCGGGGTGCGGCCTGCCGCAATCCGAACGGCACCTGGACGCCCTTGACTTAAGTCAAGGCTGAAGGACACCTGCTCACCTACGGATCGGCTTGCGGCCAAACGCCTCAACTTTGCGTCATCCGCCGTTTGTTTGTGGCGCAGAGCCTCGGCTTGAAGTAATTGGGCATCATGTTGTTCTGGATCGTATCTGCCTTGCTGACGGTGGCGGTTGCCGTCGCCCTCCTGTTGCCGCTCCTCAAAGGGGCGTCGCCCGCGCCTGTGGACGATGTCGGCGAAGCCGCCGTCTACCGCGACCAGCTCAAGGAACTCGAGCGCGACAAGGCCGCCGGGCTGATCTCCACCGAAGACGCCGGCTATGCCCGCGCCGAAATCGGCCGCCGCCTGCTGGCGATGTCGGGCGAGGGCACGAAGACCGTCGATGCGGCGAGGGCCAAGGGCCTGAACGCGCTGTCGCAAGCCTTCATCATCCTTTGTCTGCCCGCCATTGCGCTTGGGCTCTACCTGAAGACGGGCAGCCCCGACATGCCGGCGGCACCGCTCGCCGCCCGGCTGGAGAACCCCGGCAATAATATCGAGCTGCTGGTCGCCAAGGTCGAGCGCCATCTGGCGGAAAACCCCAATGACGGCTCGGGCTGGGACGTGCTGGCACCGATCTATGTCAAGATGCAGCGTCTCGGCGACGCCGAACTCGCCTTCCGCAACGCGATCCGCCTGCAGGGCACCAACCCAGCGCGGATGAACGGGCTCGGCGAAGTGCTGATGGCCGGAAACGACGGCATCGTCACCGACGACGCGCGCGCCGCCTTCGAAGAGGCGCTCCGCCTCGACGCCAAGGACCCGCGGGCCCGCTTCTACCTCGCGCTGTCGCTCGAACAGGGCGGCAAGAGGCAGGAGGCGCTGGCCGACTTCCAGGCGCTCGCCAAGGATTCCCCGGCCGATGCGCCGTGGCTGCCGCTGGTGCAGCAGCATATCGCCGCCAATTCCGGCGGAGCACCGGTGGCCGGCCTGCCGGCCGAGGCGTCCAAGGCTCCGGGCGGCCCGACCGCCGGCGACATCGAGGCGGCGGCCGGCATGTCCGCGACCGATCGCAACGCGATGATCCGCGGCATGGTCGAGGGGCTGGATGCCAAGCTGAAACAGGATCCCAACAATTTCGAAGGCTGGATGCGTCTCGTTCGCTCCTATGCGATGCTGAACGAGCCGGACAAGGCGATCGCCGCGCTGAAGTCGGCCCTGGCCGCCTTCCCGCCCGAAGAGGTTGAGGGCAAGCAATTGATCGGCGTCGGCCGCGAACTCGGCCTGCCGGTGGAGGAGGCTTTGAAATGACCCGCAAGCAGAAACGTCTGGCCGTGATCGCCGGCGGCATGAGCTTCATCATCGCCGCGGTACTGCTGGTGATGTTCGCCTTCGGCCAGTCGGTCGCCTATTTCTACATGCCCGCCGATCTGGAAAAGACGGCGGTCGGCCCGGGCACCCGCATCCGCCTCGGCGGTCTCGTCGAGGAAGGCTCGGTGGTGCGCGGCGAGGGCTCGACGGTCAAGTTCTCGGTGACCGACGGCACCGCCACCGTTCCCGTCACCTATGTCGGCATCCTGCCGGACCTGTTCCGCGAGGGGCAGGGCGTGGTGACCGAGGGCAAGTTCGAGGCCGGCAGCACGGTCTTTTCCGCCGACAGCGTGCTGGCCAAGCATGACGAGAACTACATGCCGAAGGAAGTCGCCGACCGTCTGAAGAAGGACGGCGTCTGGCAGGAGGAAAAGACCCAATGATCATCGAACTCGGCCACTATGCCCTGGTGCTGGCGCTGGCCGCATCGATCATCATCGCCATCCTGCCTGTCATCGGCGCCAAGCGCGGCGACGCGGCGCTTATGGCGGTCGCCGTGACCGGGACCATGGCGCAGTTCCTGCTGGTCGCCTTCTCGTTCGCGGCGCTGACCTGGGCCTATGTCGTCTCCGATTTCTCGGTGCAGAACGTCTGGGAGAACTCCCATTCGATGATGCCGACGATCTATCGCTACTCCGCGGTATGGGGCAATCACGAGGGCTCGATGATGCTCTGGCTGCTCATCCTGACCCTGTTTTCCGCGCTGGTCGCCTTCTTCGGCGCCAATCTGCCGGACCGGCTGAAGGCCAATGTGCTTGCCGTGCAGGCGTGGATCTCCTCCGCTTTCCTGCTGTTCATCCTGTTGACCTCCAATCCGTTCGTCCGCCTGTCGCCGATCCCGGCCGAGGGCAAGGACCTGAACCCGATCCTGCAGGACGTCGGTCTCGCCATCCATCCGCCGCTGCTCTACCTCGGCTATGTCGGCTTCTCCGTCTGCTTCTCCTTCGCGATCGCAGCCCTGATCGACGGGCGCATCGACGCCGCCTGGGCGCGCTGGGTGCGGCCCTGGACACTCGCCGCCTGGACCTTCCTCACCGCCGGCATCGCCATGGGCTCCTACTGGGCCTATTACGAGCTCGGCTGGGGCGGCTGGTGGTTCTGGGACCCGGTCGAGAACGCCTCCTTCATGCCCTGGCTCGCCGGCACGGCGCTCTTGCATTCGGCGCTGGTCATGGAAAAGCGCGACGCGCTGAAGATCTGGACGGTGCTGCTCGCCATCCTCACTTTCTCGCTGTCGCTGCTCGGCACCTTCCTGGTGCGCTCCGGCGTACTGACCTCGGTCCATGCCTTCGCCACCGATCCGAGCCGCGGCATCTTCATCCTCGGCATCCTGACCCTCTTCATCGGCGGCGCTTTCGCGCTCTTCGCCTTCCGCGCACCGTTGCTCAAGTCGGGTGGTCTCTTCCATCCAATCTCGCGCGAGGGGGCGCTGGTCCTCAACAACCTCATCCTGACCGTGTCGACGGCGACCGTCTTGATCGGCACGCTCTATCCGCTGCTGCTGGAAACCCTGACCGGCGAGAAGATCTCGGTCGGTGCGCCGTTCTTCAACCTGACCTTCGGCCTGTTGATGGCGCCGCTTCTGGTCGCCGTGCCCTTCGGGCCGATGCTCGCCTGGAAGCGCGGCGATCTTTACGCGGCGATGCAGCGGCTCTACGTCGCCGCCGGCATCGCCTTCGTGCTCGCCGTGGCTCTCTACTATGTCGAGAATGGCGGACCCGTGCTGGCCGTGTTCGGTCTGGCCGCCGGCTTCTTCCTGATCTTCGGCGCGCTGTCGGACCTCTGGTACCGGGCCGGCTTTGGCAAGCTGGGGACGGGACTGGCCTTGCGCCGGCTGAACGGCCTGCCGCGCTCGGCGATCGGCACGGCGCTCGCCCATTTCGGCCTTGGCGTCACAGTGCTCGGCATCGTCGCGGTCACCACCTTCGAGACCGAGACCGTTGTCGAGATGAAGCCCGGCATGACGGTGGAGGCGGGTGCCTATTCCATCACCTTCGACGGCATGAAATCGGCCGTCGGCCCGAACTTCACCGAGGATCGCGGTCACTTCACCATTCGCGAGGCAGGCGCCGACCTGGGCGACGTCTGGTCGTCGAAGCGGCTCTACACGGCGCGGCGCATGCCGACGACCGAAGCCGGCATCCGCACCTTCGGCGTCAGCCAGCTGTATGTTTCGCTCGGCGACATGATGGACGACGGCGGCATCGTCGTGCGCATCTGGTGGAAGCCCTATATCCTGTGCATCTGGTATGGCGCGCTGATCATGATGGTGGGCGGGTTCGTCTCGCTCTCCGACCGCAGACTGCGCGTCGGCGTGCCGAAGCGGCATGCCAGGCCGGCCGCACCGGCGCTGGAGGCTGCGGAATGATGGCTACTGTTGCCAAGGGCACAAACCCCTCCCCAACCCCTCCCCACAAGGGGGAGGGGCTCTTCCGTCTCAGCCGGCTGGCGAAGTCGGCGCGAAGCCTTGCCGCGCGTCTTCTCCCCCCTTGTGGGGGAGATGGCCGGCAGGCCAGAGGGGGTTTGGGTTCGTTCCTTCTGCTTCTTTTCCTCCTCGCCCCCCTTCCGGCGCTCGCCGTCGATCCGAGCGAGCGGCTGGCGGATCCGAAGCTGGAGCAGCGGGCGCGGGATCTTTCGGCCAATCTGCGCTGCATGGTCTGCCAGAACCAGTCGATCGACGATTCGAATGCCGACCTGGCGCGTGACCTGAGACTTCTGGTGCGCGAGCGCATCGTGTCCGGCGACAGCGACGAGCAGGTGATCAACTACGTGGTCTCGCGCTATGGCGAGTTCGTGCTCCTGAAGCCGCGGCTGTCGGCCAAGACGCTGATCCTGTGGGGCGCGCCGGTGTTCCTGCTGCTGGTCGGACTTGGCGTCGCCGTCGTCTATGCCCGCGGACGCAGCCGGCCGGAGCCGAAGCGGCTGTCCGACGAGGAAGAGGCGCGGCTCGGCAAGCTGCTCGACGAGTGAGCCGTCGGCCTTTCGAAATACCCCCAAAGATTACGAAGAATTCATCTGCCGTACAGTTCGCTGTAAGGTGACGTGCCCTATATCTTCATCATCCACCGCTTCCGCCGGACGTTCCGGCTCCAGTCAGTAGAACAGATGAAGGTAGAATTCATGTCCGCACAAATCGGCCGTTCCAACTTGAAGAACATCCTGAAGAACTCGACCGCCGCGGGTCTTGCGGCCGTCATGCTGGCCGGCGCGCTGCCGCTCGCCGCCGTTCCCGCCTATGCCGAACCCGTCAAGGTCGAGGCGGCCCAGGTGCCGAGCTTCGCCGACGTGGTCGAGGCCGTGTCGCCGGCCGTCGTTTCGGTCCGCGTCCAGTCCAATGTCGAGCAGACCTCCGACCAGAGCAATTTCTCCTTCGGCTTCGGCGGCCGGGGTTTCGAGGACCTGCCTGACGATCACCCGCTGAAGCGCTTCTTCAAGGAATTCGGCGGCCCGGACGGCGAACAGTTCGGCCAGCGCAATCCCCACAACCGCGGCGACGGCAAGGGCCGCCTGCGCCCGACCTCGCAGGGGTCCGGCTTCTTCATCTCCGAAGACGGCTACATCGTCACCAACAACCACGTCGTCGATGACGGCGCCGCCTTCACCATCGTGATGAACGACGGCAAGGAACTCGACGCCAAGCTGGTCGGCAAGGACAGCCGCACCGACCTCGCCCTGCTGAAGGTCGACAACCCGAAGCAGAAATTCACCTATGTGGACTTTGCCGATGACGAGAACATGCGCGTCGGCGACTGGGTCGTGGCGGTCGGCAACCCGTTCGGCCTCGGCGGCACGGTGACCGCCGGCATCATCTCGGCCCGCGGCCGTGACATCGGCTCCGGCCCCTATGACGACTACATCCAGATCGACGCCGCCGTGAACCGCGGCAATTCCGGTGGCCCGGACTTCAACCTGGCCGGCGAAGTGGTCGGCATCAACACCGCGATCTTCTCGCCCTCGGGCGGCAATGTCGGCATTGCCTTTGCCATCCCGGCTTCGGTCGCCAAGGACGTCATCGCCAAGCTGAAGGACGGCGGCACCGTCGAACGCGGCTGGCTCGGCGTGCAGATCCAGCCCGTGACCCAGGACATAGCCGATTCGCTCGGCCTGTCGGAAGCGAGCGGCGCTCTGGTCGTCGCCCCGCAGGAAGGTTCGCCGGGCGGCAAGGCTGGCATCAAGCAGGGTGACGTCGTCACCGCCGTCAACGGCGAGCCGGTCAAGGATCCGCGTGATCTCGCCAAGCGCATCGCCGCGTTCAAGCCCGGTACCACGGTCGACGTGTCGCTGTGGCGCGAAGGCAAGGCGACCAGCGTCAAGGTCGAACTCGGCGAACTGCCGAGCGAGCAGGCGATGGCTGGTCCGGAAAGCCAGAACGGCGACACGCAGCAGGCTCCGGCGACCGAACAGGCGCTGGCCGGCATGGGCCTCTCGGTCGCTCCGGCCGAAGACGGTAAGGGCCTCACCATCGTCGACGTCGATCCGGACTCCGACGCCGGTGACAAGGGCCTGAAGGCCGGCGAAAAGATCACCTCGGTCAACAACCAGGCGGTCGCGAGCGCAGCCGACGTGCTGAAGGTGCTCGAACAGGCGAAGAAGGACGGCCGCACCAAGGCGCTCTTCCAGATCGAATCCGAGAACGGCAGCCGCTTCGTCGCCCTGCCGATCGTCCAGGGCTGACGGCGAAAGCTCGACCCCATCGGGGCGCCGCGGTCCTTGGCGACGCGGCGCCCTTTTCTTTTTTGAAGGAAAGGGCTTCCAACATGAACACCGGACAGGGCGATGCGCCGCAGCCGGGCGATTCCGGTTGTGCGCAGGGCATGGCCGGCGGTAATGTCCCGCACATGAAAATACTCGTTATTGAAGACGATCTCGAAGCCGCCGCCTACATCACCAAGGCCTTCCGCGAAGCCGGAATTGTCGCCGACCACGCCAGCGATGGCGAGAGCGGCCTCTTCATGGGCTCAGAAAACGGTTATGACGTCATGGTCGTCGACCGTATGCTGCCGCGCCGCGACGGCCTGTCGGTCATCAGCGAACTGCGCAAGCGCGGCGTCGACACCCCGGTGCTGATCCTGTCGGCGCTCGGTCAGGTCGACGACCGCGTCACCGGCCTTCGCGCCGGCGGCGACGACTATCTGCCCAAGCCCTATGCCTTTTCCGAACTCCTTGCGCGTGTCGAGGTGCTCGGCCGCCGCAAGGGCAAGCCCGAGCAGGACATGGCCTACCGGGTCGGCGATCTCGAACTCGACCGGCTCTCTCACGAGGTGAAGCGCGCCGGCAAGGAGATCCTGCTGCAGCCGCGCGAATATCGCCTGCTGGAATATCTGATGAAGAATGCCGGCCAGGTGGTGACCCGCACCATGCTGCTCGAAAACGTCTGGGACTATCACTTCGATCCGCAGACCAACGTCATCGACGTGCATGTCTCGCGGCTGCGCTCGAAGATCGAGAAGGATTTCGACAAGCCGCTGCTGAAGACGGTGCGCGGCGCCGGCTACATGATCAAGGACGAGGCCTGAGCCCGCCATGAACGCCCGTGCCAAGCTTCTGTTCAAGTCGACCGCCGTTCGGCTCTCGGCGCTCTATATCGTGCTGTTCGCGCTCTGCGCGGCGCTTCTCGTCATTTATGTGACCGCCCTGTCGGAGCGCATTCTCTACGTCCAGACACGCGAGACGCTGAAGGAGGAGGTCAAGGAGATCGAGACCGCCTTCGAGCGTGGCGGCATCAACCGCCTGCTCGGGCTGATGGAGCGCCGTGCCCGCCAGCCGGGCGCCAATCTTTACGTCATCGCCGGCCCGAACGGCGAGATCCTCGCCGGCAACGTCGCCTCGGTGGAGCCCGGCCTGTTTGACCGCGAGGGCTGGACCGACCATCCGTTCCGCTACGAGCGCTACAACGAGAGCGGCGACGTGCAGCGGCATATCGCGGCCGGCCACGTCTTCTTCCTCGACAACAAGCTGCGCGTGCTGGTCGGGCGTGACCTCGGCGAACCGAGCAAGCTGCGTCTCCTGGTGCGCCAGGCGCTGATGGTGGCGCTCGCCATCATGGGGCTCGGCGCAGTCATCATCTGGTTCGCCATCGGCCGCAATGCGCTGAAACGCATCGACCGGGTCTCGGCGGCGAGCAAGAAGATCATGGCGGGCGATCTTTCGCAGCGACTGCCGGTGTCCGGATCGGGCGACGAATTCGACCGGCTGTCCTCTTCGCTCAACGAAATGCTCGGCCGGATCGAGAAGCTGAACGAGGGCCTGCGGCAGGTTTCCGACAATATTGCCCATGACCTGAAGACGCCGCTGACGCGCCTGCGCAACAAGGCCTCCGATGCGCTGGCGGAAAACGACGAGCAGGCCCGGCGCGCGGCGCTCGAAGGCATCATCACCGAGTCCGACCAGTTGATCCGCACCTTCAATGCGCTTTTGATGATCAGCCGCGTCGAGGCGGGCTCGATCGCCGCCGAACTCTCCGACATCGACCTCTCGGCGATCGCCGCCGACAGTGCCGAACTCTATGAGCCGGTGGCCGAGGAAGCGGGGCTGGAACTGGAAACGCGGATCGCGCCGGGCCTGTCGGTCCGGGGCAACCGCGAACTGGTCGGCCAGGCGCTGTCCAACCTGATCGATAATGCCATCAAGTATGGCGCCACGGCCGAGGGCGAGCAGAAGATCGTCGTGACGGTCGCCAAGGTCGGCGGGGCATTGCAGCTGTCGGTCTCCGACAACGGCCCCGGCGTCGACGCCGACAAGCGCGAGGCGGTGGTGAAGCGTTTCGTGCGTCTGGACGCCAGCCGCAGCAAGCCCGGCACCGGGCTTGGCCTGTCCCTGGTCGAGGCGATCATGGCGCTGCATGGCGGGCGGCTGGAACTCTCGGACACGAACCCGGAGGGCGGCGCCGCGCGCGGCCTGACGGCGAGCATGGTCTTTCCCGGCCAGAAGGCCTGAGATGGCGGGGCGGCTGGCGAAGCTCACACCTTCCGTTCAGTCGCCCACCCATTCGAAGAAGACCTGCGCCGGCGAGCAGCCGCGCACGCAGCCGCCGCATCCGCCGCAGGCGGCCTCCGCCGGGGCGATGCGGCGCACGCGCCCCTTCTGTTCCCACACCCTCAGCATGGCTTCCACGGCGCTGACCTCGCTGCTGCTCTGAAGGGAGAGGCTGAGCAGGGACGTCCGGTTCTGTCGGCGCAGGATGTCGCGTAAATGGGATAGGCTGGCCATCACAGGTCTCCCGCTGCGACGAGTGCCGGCTGCTGGTGGCCCCGCGCCGATGTGCGCCTGAGGGCTATGACGGTGAGCGCGAAGACCGCGAGAATGCCCGCGATCCAGCCGCTCGCATGGAGCGGTTGCTCGGAGAAGGTGGCGATCTGGTACGCCATCACCGAGGCGCCATAGGCGATGCCGGTCGTCCAGACGAGGGCGGCCGTCATCCAGCGCGCGCCGGCCTCGCGGTAGATCGCGCCGGTTGCCGCGACGCAGGGCGTGTAGAGCAGGATGAACAGCATATAGGCGAAGGCGCCGGCGCCGCCCGAGAAGCGCGCCTGCATCTCGGCGAAGGTGCCTGTCTCGACCGCCTGTTCGGCGGCCGCGGCATCCGGCGAATCCACATCACCGATGTCGAGGCCGAGCGGATCGCCGGCCTTGCCGGCGACCTCGGCGAGATTGGCGGGAACCGAGGCGAGCGCGTCCTTCAGCCCGCTTTCGATGATCTCGAGCGTCGTCTGCGGTTCTTCCGGCGCTGCGCTCGCGGCATCCCTCGCCAGCGCGCCGTAGAGGGAATCGAGCGTTCCCACCACTGCCTCCTTGGCAAAGACGCCTGTGACGATGCCGACGATCGCCGGCCAGTTGCGCTCGTCGAGCCCCATGGGCGCGAAGACCGGGGCGGCCGTCCGGCTGGCGACGGCAAGGATGGAGCGGTCGCTGTTGCCGTTGCCGAAATTGCCGCTCGTATCCATGGCGTTGACGATGGAGAGGAAGGCGACCATCAGCACGATGACGCGTCCGGCGCGCAGCACGAAGCCCTTTAGCCGCTCCCAGGTGTGGAGCGCGACGTTGCGGACGGTCGGCATGTGATAGGGCGGCAGTTCCATCACCAGCGGCGAGACATGGCCGCGGGTGATCGTCATCTTCATGATGTAGCCGGTCATGATCGCCACCGCGATGCCGGTGAGATAGAGGCCGAAGACGAGGTTCTGGCCGTTGGTCGGGAAGAAGGCGGCGGCAAACAGCGCATAGACCGGTAGTCGCGCGCCGCAGGACATGAAGGGCGCCATCATGATCGCCGTCTTGCGGTCGCTGTCATTGTCGAGCGTGCGCGTGCCCATGATTGCCGGCACGTTGCAGCCGAAGCCGACGATCAGCGGCACGAAGGCCTTGCCCGGCAGACCGGCCATGCGCATGAAACGGTCCATGACGAAGGCGGCGCGGGCGAGATAGCCGCTGTCCTCCAGGATCGACAGGAAGATATAGAGGAAGGCAATGACCGGAATGAAAGTGGCGACCGTCTGGATGCCGCCGCCGATGCCGTCGGCGACCAGCACCGCCAGCCATTCCGGCGAACCGGCCGTGCGCATGGCATGGCCGAGCCCGTCGACCAGGACGGCGCCGACGCTGAGGTCGAAGAAATCGATGAAGGCGGAGCCGACATTGATGGTCCACATGAACATCAGATACATGACGGCGAGGAAGATCGGGATGCCGAGCACCCGGTGCAGCACGATCCGGTCGATGCGGTCCGTCAACGATTGCGAGGCCTCGCGCGGGCGCTCGACGGAGGCTGCGACCGCCTTGCCGGCGAAGGCATAGCGGCGGTCGGCGATCAGGATGTCGAGATCCTCGCCGCATTCGTCCTCCAGCGCGGCCATGGCCGAGCCGATCTCGGCGGCAAGCGTTGCCGGCAGGGCGGCCAGACGACTGCGGTCGCCATCGAAGATCTGCACCATCTGCCAGCGCTGGTCGGCCGAAGCCTCGGGCAGTTGCGGGGCAAAGCGCTCGACGGCGCTTTCGATGGCCGCATCGTAGCGGCAGAAGCCCTTGGGCACGGCCTTCGTGGCGGCGACCTCGGCAATCGCGCGCTTCATGGCGTCGAGCCCCGTGCCTTTGGCGGCGATGACCGGAACCACCGGGCAGCCGAGCTGAGCGGCGAGCGCCTCGATGTCGATCTCGACGCCGTTCTGTCTAGCGACGTCCATCATGTTGAGGACGACCAGCATCGGCACGCGCATTTCGAGAAGCTGGGTCGTCAGGTAGAGATGGCGCTCGAGATTGGAGGCGTCGACGATGTTGACTAAAACGTCGGCGGCGCCGGAGACGGCGTAGTCGAGCGCGATGCGCTCGTCGAGCGAGGTTTCGAGCGAGCCCAGCGAGT
>CALRRQ020000006.1:0-141920 GCA_943370615.1 Rhizobium sp. Q54 | reverse complement strand
CGAAGGTGACCGGGTCGAAATGGCCGACGGCCTCGACCGAACAGCCGACGCCGAGCGCTTCGCAGATCGCGGCCGCTTCCTTCTCGATGCGGGCGCGCATGGCGTTGAGCTTGGCGAGATCCGGAGTGCGGATGTCGACGGTGAAGATCACGGTGCCCGGCAGCACGTTGCGGGAATTGGGCGAGAACTTCACCTGGCCGACACCGCCGACGGCGCCCGGCTGGTTGTCCATGGCGACGGCTTGCACCATTTCCATGATGCGGGCCATGGCAAGGCCGGCATTGACACGCAGGTTCATCGGCGTCGAGCCGGTATGGGCCTCGCGTCCGGTGAGCGTGAATTCCAGCCACCACAGGCCCTGACAGTGGGTGACGACGCCGATCTGCTTGTCCTCGGCTTCGAGGATCGGGCCCTGCTCGATGTGATATTCGTAATAGGCGTGCATCTTGCGCGCACCGACCTCTTCGTCGCCGAGCCAGCCGATGCGCTTCAGCTCCTCGCCATAGGTCTTGCCGTCGGGATCCTGGCGGCCATAGGCATAGTCGAGCGAATGGATGCCGGCAAAGACGCCCGAGGCGAGCATGGCCGGGGCAAAACGCGCGCCTTCCTCGTTGGCCCAGTTGGTGACGACGATCGGGTGCTTCGTTTTGATGCCGAGATCGTTCATCGAGCGAACGATTTCGAGCGCCGCCAGAACGCCGAGCACGCCGTCATACTTGCCGCCGGTCGGCTGGGTGTCGAGGTGGGAGCCGACATAGACCGGAAGCGCGTCGGGATCCGTGCCGGGACGGGTCATGAACATGGTGCCCATCTTGTCGACGCCCATGGTCATGCCGGCCGCTTCGCACCATGTCTGGAAGAGCTTGCGGCCCTCAGCGTCGGCGTCGGTCAGGGTCTGCCGATTGTTGCCGCCGGCAATGCCTGGGCCGATCTTCGCCATGTCCATCAGCGAATCCCAAAGGCGATCGCCGTTCACGCGCAAGTTCACGCCGGGTTGAGCCGTCATGCCAGTATCCTCACCTGTTTTCGAGGGGACATGCAAACCGCATGCCCCGTAATTCCCCTTGTCGCCGACAGCCGATGTTTTTTGTTTCTCTGGCTGGCGAAATGGCCGGTTGCCTTTATCTGGCAACTGACCAATAATTTGACCGACTGGTAAACATTACAACTTCCGACGCGGCACTCAAGACGGAAAACGCGAAAAATCACGACAAAATAGCGGGCATTTGCCCGAAAAAAGTGCACGGGTAAAATTGAGAAAGATCAAGCTTTTAGGCTTGGTCGCGGGGCGGAGCGGGCAGCGCATGGCGATACCGAGAGCGGCAAAGACACAGAGGCGGACCCGGATCCAGGAAGAGAAGGAGGAGCTCATCCTCGAAGCGGCGCTCGACGTCTTTTCGCTGAGGGGCTTCCGCGGCTCGACCATCGACCAGATCGCCGAGGTCGCCGGCATGTCGAAGCCGAACCTGCTCTATTATTTCCGCACCAAGGAGGGCATGCACCGGGCGCTGATCGACCGGGTGCTGGAGACCTGGCTCGAGCCGCTGAGGGCCTTCGACGCCGAGGGCGATCCGGAGGAGGAGATCCGCTCCTATATCCGCCGCAAGCTGGAAATGGCGCGCGATTTTCCGCGCGAGAGCCGGCTCTTCGCCAACGAGATCCTGCAGGGCGCGCCGCATATCGAGGACATGCTGAAGGGCCAGCTGAAGGAACTGGTCGACGAGAAGGTCGAGGTGATCCGCGCCTGGGTCCAGGCCGGCAAGGTCTATGACTGCGATCCCTACCACCTGATCTTCTCGATCTGGTCGACCACCCAGCATTATGCCGATTTCGACGTACAGGTGCAGGCGGTGCTCGGCGAGGGCGAACGAAGCGCATCCCGCTTCGAGGATGCGGCGCGGTTTCTGGAAGAGCTCTTCGTGCGCGGCCTCATTCCGCGGAAGGCCGGCGCCTGATCAGTCCGGCAGCAATGCCATCACCAGCAAGCCACAGGCCGTGACGAGGGCGCCGAGAAACACCGGGGCCGAGGCCCAGCCGTGGCCGATCAGCCCTTCGATGACGATGATGAAGGTCGGGGTCAGGTAGCCATAGGCGAGGACCTTGGGGGCCGGCAGGCGTATCGACGCATATTGCAGGAGGAAGAAGGTCACGGCCGTGGCGATGACCGAGAGGTAGAGGACCGCGATCCAGACGATCGGCGGCAGTGCGAGGTAGTCCACGGGTGCGAGGCGGGGAGCTGCCGGCACGAGGATGAAGCCGAAGGTCGCGACCGCGGCCCAGAAGACGAAGGCGAGCGCTGCCTCCTTGCGGTTGAAGAGCCTCAGCAGCGGCACATAGGCGGCATGGCAGAGCACGCCGACGAAATAGATCATCTCGCCGCGGCCGATGTCGAAGGCGAGGAGTGCGTTCACGTCGCCGCGGAAGATCACCCAGACCGCGCCGGTCGCGGCAATCAGCAGGCTGGCCAGCACGCCCGGACGGGTATGCTGGCGCATCAGGAACCAGGCGAAGACGGCGCTCAGCAGCGGCATCAGCGTGAAGATTGCGCCGGTCGCCACCGGCTTGGTGAATTGAAGGGCAATGAACATGGTCGTCATGTAGACCGCCATCAAGAGGCCGAGCACGCCGAAGCGCCAGAGCTGCTTCGGCAGCGAAAGCGTGACCCCGAGCTTCAGGCAGAGCAGGCCGATCAGCATGACCGTCAGCGCATAACGCAACGCCTGCAGCGCGATCGGGTCGATCAGCCGGGTGGCTATGCCGCCGAAGGAGAAAGAGCCGGAAACGAGCAGGGAAAACAGCAGCACCGCGAGGTGAGCCTTCAGCTTCTCCCGTCCCATGGCGTGGGTGTTGTGATGGCCGCGGGCGGCATTGGGTTGGGTCACGGGAAGTGCAGCTGTCTGGGTGGGGCGGAAAGGGCGACGGGGCCTGCCTATCACGGCGAGCCTTGCGAAGGAAAGGTCGTCCCGGCGAAGACGGCGGGCGGGACGGAGGTGTACCTCGCGGACGCCCCCGCGATCAGGCCGTCTCGACCATCTTCCGCTTCAGCCAGGACCGGCTGCGGGCGAATTCGATGAAGGCGTTGCCGTCCATCGGCCGGGCCAGCGCATAGCCCTGCAGGGTCTGGCAGCCGAGGTCGCGCAGGATCGAGGCGTGGTTCATGGTCTCGACGCCTTCGGCGACGATCTCGATGCCGAGCGAGCGGCCGATATCGACGATCGAGCTGATCAGCCGGCGCTGGGCGGAGGAGGCGATGATCGGCGCCGTCAGCTGGCGGTCGATCTTCAGCCGGCGCGGCGAAAGCTTCAGCAGGCTGAGGATTGAGGCATAGCCGGTGCCGAAGTCGTCGATCTCGATGTCGATGCCGTAGGCCTTGATGCGTTCGATGCTGCTGGTGACGGCAGCACCCTTGTCGTCGAAGGAGATGGATTCCAGAAGCTCGAACGAAAGGCTGCCGGGCACGAGATCGAGCTGATCGAGCCGCTGCAGCAGGCTTTCGTCGAACAGCCGCTGGGCGGAGATGTTGACCGAGACCCTGCCGATGGCAAGATCATTGGCCAGCCAGCGGGTGCGCTGGAGCAGGGCCTGGTCGAGGATGGCCGCGTCGATCTGCGACACGACGTTGAGGCTTTCGGCGATCTTCAGGAAGCGGTCCGGGCCGAGAATTCCCTCGTCGGGATGGTCCCACCGGGCGAGCGCCTCGACGCCGTTGATCTCCAGCGTGTTGGCGTCGAACTGCGGCTGGAAATAGGCGATGAAGTCGTTCTGCTCCAGCGAGCGGAGAATGGCGTCGGCGGTCTTCTTGGTGTTGATCGTCAGCGATTTCAGATGGTCGGTGTAGCGCTCGACGCGGTTCCTGCCGTGGCGCTTGGCCTCGTAAAGGGCGATGTCGGCATTGACCAGCAGCTGCTCGGCCCGGACGTCGCCTTTTTCGCGCATGGCGATGCCGATCGAGGCGCCGACGCGGCATTCATGGCCGGCATAGGTGATCGGGGTGTTGACGGCGTCGATCAGCCGGCGGGCGAGGTCGCCATATTCGCTGTCGGTCATGGTGTCGGCGCAGACGACGACGAATTCGTCGCCGCCGATGCGGGCGACGAAGTCCTCGATGCGGGTGTTTTCGCGCAGCTTGCCGGCGACGTGGCGGAGAATCGCGTCCCCGGCGCCATGGCCGAGCGTGTCGTTGATGTCCTTGAACCGGTCGAGATCGATATGCAGCACGGTCGCGCTGGCATCCGTCGCGGCTTCCGCGTCGAGACGCATCAGGTGCTGGTCGAGATAGCGGCGGTTGGGCAGGTTGGTCAGCGCATCATGCAGCGAATTGTGCTCCATGTGCTGGCGGGCTTCCTCGAGCTCCAGGTTTTGCAGCTCGGCCTGCAGCTTGGCTTCGCGCAGTTCCTGCTGCAGCCGCACGTCGGCGGTGACGTTCCAGTTGACGCCGACCAGCTTCTTGCGGAAGCGGCTGTCGCGATAGGTCGTGCCGTAGGCGCGGATATGGCGAACCTCGCCATTGGCGGTCATGACGCGGAATTCGGTGACATAGTCCTTGCCGGTTTCGAGGGCCCTGGCAAAGACGCGCTCGGCTTCCTCGAGATCGTCGGGATGCAGCGCGTTGCGCCAGGTCTCGTAGGTGTAGACGCCGTCTCTCTGCACGCCGTAGAGCTGCTGCATGCGGGCGTCCCAATGCAGCTGGCCGCTGCCGACGTCGAGTTCCCAGACGCCGATGCGCGAGGCTTCGAGCGCGATCTCCAGCCGGTGGGAGATGGCCCGCAGTTCCTCCTCGCGCTGGCGCAGGGCGGCGATGTGGGACTGGCGCTCGCTGAGCAGCCGGGCGATCCAGGCCACGGGTGCGACGATCATTGCGCCCACCACAAGCATCAGGAAGCGCGAGATCCACAGATCCGGCGCGGGCTGGTTCCAGCCGCCCTTGGGCGTCGCGACGATTTCCCAGCTCTCGTTGCCGAAATTGATCGGCATGCCGACCGGGCTGTTCTCGAAGATCGCCGGGTCGCCGTAGAAGGGCTTGCCGAGCTTGCCGTCCTTGATCCTGCTGGCGATCGCCACGTCGATGCCGAGGCCTTCCGCATCGAGGCCGCCATAGGCGTAGAGCTTGTCGAGATCGATGACCGCGGCCACCAGACCCCAGAAGTCGCGCCCGCCCTTGCTCTTGCCGACGACGACCGGGTAGCGGGCGATCAGGCCGCGGCCGCCCTGCACGAGGTCGACCGGCCCGGTCACGACGAGTTGGCCGGTTTCCTGCACCAGCAGCGCGGCCTTCCGCTGCGCTTCGCTCGTGCGATAGTCGAAGCCGATCAGCCGTTCATTGCCGGTGAGCGGATAGGCCATGCGGATGACGAGATCGGGCGCGGCGGCGAGATTGCGGAGCTGGTGGGGCGTGTCGAAAATCCGGCGCGCCAGGGCGGAAAAGCGTGCCTGGTCTATCTTCGGTTCCGTCTCGACGACGGCGACCATGCCCTGCACCAGCTGGATATTGGCGTTGATGCCGCCCTCCAGGCGGGCGCGGATGAGCCCCAATTGCTCGGCGACCCCGTTGCGCAGGTTTTCCTGGTGCAGGCGGTTCTTCTGATGGTCGGCATAGAGAAGCGCGATCGCCACGGCGGCAACGACGATGACGGCGGGAATATAATACTGGAGAGCCGCGCTCAGCGAACCCCAACCTCTTCTCCCGCTGCCCCTGTCCATGCCTTCGGTCCCCATTCAGCGAGCCTTAGCAATCTTTGGTTGTGTTTCGGCCTGCTCTAAATGAGGAGATTTTCATGAAACCCTTGAAATTTGTTGAATCGCCCGGCTAAAATTTTGCCCGGCCGGGCCGGCGGCCGGTCTATCCGAGTAAAGCCGAAGAAAAAGACCCCCTTTCGGGGGTCTGATCCATTCGGGGAAGGAACTCGTTATTCTGCGGCCTGCATGGCCATTGGATTGTTCGGGTGCGTCGTCCAGTTGGCATAGTTGGGATCGACCGGCTTGCCGGTGCGCTGGTCGAGCGTTCCGGCATCGAGGCCGACCATGGTGATGCAGTTCTCGACCGGACAGACATTGACGCAAAGGTTGCAGCCGACGCACTCGTCCTCCATCACCTCGAAGTGGCGCAGGCCGTTGACCTCGGCCGTGATCGCCTGGTGCGAGGTGTCCTCGCAGGCGATGTGACAGCGGCCGCACTTGATGCAGGCATCCTGGTCGATGCGCGCCTTGGCGATGTAGTTGAGGTTGAGATACTGCCAGTCGGTGACGTTCGGAACGGCCCGGCCGGTGATGTCGTCGAGGCTGCGATGGCCCTTGGCATCCATCCAGTCGGAGAGACCGGTGATCATCTCCTCGACGATCTTGAAGCCGTAGGTCATGGCGGCGGTGCAGACCTGCACATTGCCGGCGCCGAGCACCAGGAATTCGGCGGCGTCCCGCCAGGTCGTCACGCCGCCGATGCCGGAGATCGGCAGGCCGTAGGTCTCCGGATCGCGGGCGATCTCGGCGACCATGTTGAGGGCGATCGGCTTGACGGCCGGGCCGCAATAGCCGCCATGCGTGCCCTTGCCGCCGACCGTCGGGTTGGGGGCGAAGTTGTCGAGGTCGACCGAGACGATCGAGTTGATCGTGTTGATCAGCGACACGGCGTCCGTGCCGCCGGCCTTGGCGGCGCGCGCCGGCTTGCGGATGTCGGCGATATTCGGCGTCAGCTTGGTGATGACCGGCATGCGGGTGTACTGCTTGCACCAGCGCACGACCATCTCGATATATTCCGGCACCTGTCCGACCGCGGCGCCCATGCCGCGCTCCGACATGCCGTGCGGACAGCCGAAATTGAGTTCGATGCCGTCGGCGCCGGTCTCCTCGACGAGCGGCAGGATCGCCTTCCACTCTTCCTCGACGCAAGGCACCATGATCGAGGCAACGAGTGCCCGGTCCGGCCAGTTCATCTTGACCTGCTTCATCTCCTGGAGATTGACCTGAAGCGGGCGGTCGGTGATCAGCTCGATGTTGTTCAGCCCAAGAAGACGGCGGTCTGCGCCCCAGATCGCGCCATAGCGCGGGCCGTTGACGTTGACGACCGGCGGGCCTTCCGAGCCCAGTGTCTTCCACACCACGCCGCCCCAGCCGGCCTTGAAGGCGCGTTCGACATTGTAGGCCTTGTCGGTCGGCGGCGCAGACGCGAGCCAGAAGGGGTTCGGCGATTTGATGCCGACGAAATTATTCCTGATATCAGCCATGGTTTCGTTCCTCTCGATCCCGGGTCAAGCGACAGCACTTGCTCCCGCCGCTTGCACGGCGAGAGAACGATTGATGGATTCGGCCGCATCGCGGCCCATGGCGACGGCGGAAACGGTGAGGTCCTGGCCGCCGAAGGCGCAGTCGCCGCCGGCCCACACGCCCGGCACCGAGGTCCGGCCCTCGCCGTCGACGGCGATCTTCCCGGCCTGCAACTGGAACTGCTCGACGCCCGTGAGGTCGATCTTCTGGCCGATGGCGACGAGGATCTGGTCCGCCTTGATTTCGGCGGTGTGGCCGGTGCCCTTCATGATGCCGTCTTCGACGTGAGTGTATTCGAGGGTAATGGCCGAGACATGGCCGTGGTGATGCGCCACTTCCTTCGGTTGCAGCCAGTGGCGGATGTGCACGCCCTTGGAGGCTGCGAGATCCTGCTCGAATTCGGAGGCGTTCATGTGCTCCTTGCCGCGGCGGTAGCAGATGGTGACGTTTTCCGCGCCCAGCAGCTTTGCCTGCACCGCCGCGTCGATGGCCGTCATGCCGCCGCCGATCACGACCACGTCGCGGCCGACCGGCACGTCGCCCTTGCTGCTCGCCTCGCGCAGATTGGCGATGAACTCGACCGCATCCATCACGCCGTTGATATGGGCGCCGGGAATGTTGAGCGCGTTGACATTGCCAAGGCCGGTACCGAGGAAGACGGCGTCGTGCTTCGCCTGGAGGTCGGCGAGGGTGAAGTCGCGGCCGAGCATCTGGCCGTCGAGCACATCGATGTTGCCGAGCGACAGGATGTAGTCGACTTCCCGCTGGGCGAAGTCGTTCGTCGTCTTGTAGGCGGCGATGCCGTATTCGTTGAGGCCGCCGGCCTTTTCGCGGTGATCGTAGATCGTCACGCGGTGGCCGTGCATGGCGAGCCGGTGGGCGCAGGCGAGGCCGGCCGGGCCGGCGCCGACGACCGCGACCGATTTGTCGGTCGCCGCGGCCGGCGTATAGAACTGGCGGCCCTGCTCGATGGCGATGTCGGTTGCATAACGCTGCAGCCGGCCGATCTCGACCGGCCGCTCCTCCGCAGTGTTGCGGACGCAGGCTTCCTCGCACAGCGTCTCGGTCGGACAGACGCGGGCGCACATGCCGCCGAGAATGTTCTGGTCGAAGATGGTCTTGGCCGAGCCGATCGGATTGCCGGTCGAGATCTGGCGGATGAACAGCGGAATGTCGATCGAGGTGGGACAGGCCGTCATGCACGGCGCGTCATGGCAGAAGTAGCAGCGGTCCGAGGCCACCAGCGCCTCGTGCTCGTCGAGGCGCGGATGCAGATCGGAGAAATTCTTCACGTATTCGGCAGCGTCAAGCCGCCCGGCCTTCAGGCCTGGTTCCAGTCGTCGCATCGAAGTTCCCTCTTTTTTATGGTGCGATTGGCGACAGGCTAACTCAGGAGAAAAAATTTATCAAACGGTAAAATTTCTTGCCGGCCTGTGCCCAAAACCTAGGCAGGGCAGGGGCTCTAGCCCTCCAGCCGGGCCTGCTCGCGCTCCCGGTAGAGCTTGGGCGGCACACCGGCATTGTGGGTGAAGAAGCGGCTGAAATAGGCCTGGTCGTCGAAGCCGAGCCGGCTGGCGATCTGCTGGATAGACAGCGCGCTGAAGACCAGGTCGCGCTTGGCCTCGAGCACGATGCGTTCGGCGATCATGCGGCTCACCGGCTTTCCGGCGATGGCGCGGGTGATGCGGTTGAGATGGGTCGCGGATATGCCCAGTTGCGCCGCATAATGGTCGACCGGCCGCCGGATGCGGAAGCTCTCGCCGATCAGGTCCGTCAGCCGGGCGAAGCGCTCCCGGTCGCGATCGGCCTCGCGTCGCTGCCGTTCCGCGCCGCTCATGCGCATGGTCAGGAGAAGGGCGGTCGTCAGCAGGGTCTCGACCAGCGTCGCCGGCCGTGCCGCGCCTTCGACGATCTCGCGCTCCGCCCGGTCGAGGGTTTCGCCGAGATAGGCCGTGTCTGGGTGATCGACGGGCAGGCGGGTGAGGCTCGGACGCGCGAGCCATTCGGCAAGCCCCGCATGGCCGGGAAGATCCGCCGGGAAGCGTCGCGACACCAGCGTTATCACCGCGCCGTCCACGTCCCTGGAAAAGCGGAAGCCGTGGTCGTGGCGCTCCGGCATGACAATCACGGTCAGCGGCCCGAAGGCCTGCCAGCGACCGTCGATCAGGGCCTCGCCCTGGCCGGCGCGGATGTGCAGAATCTGAAACAGACGCTCATGGCGATGCGGCCGGATCTCCCAGCTGTGCTGCGAGCTCCGGCTGAAGATCGTTTCCGCATGGGCCCAGAACTCCGTGTGTTCCGTCGGCTTCTCGCCATACAGGCTGTAGATCGGTACAGGCCTTGCCACGTCTCGGTCTCCGCTTCATGTCCGATTTGTCCAAGAATGTGCCGGAATCTTCCATTGCCGGCAAGGCGTCGCGGCTTATCATTCCTCAAGAACGGGAGGAGAAGTTCATGCGCACCCAGGTCGCCATCATCGGCTCCGGGCCCTCGGGCCTTTTGCTCGGCCAGTTGCTCACCAGGGCTGGCATCGACAATGTCATCGTCGATCACGTCGATCGCGACTATATTCTCGGCCGCATCCGGGCCGGCGTGCTCGAGGCGGGCGCCATCGGCATGATGGACCGGGCAGGGGCGGGCGCGCGCATGCACAAGGAGGGGCTGGTGCATGACGGCTTCGCCCTGTCCTTCTCCGGGCGTCGTCATCGCATCGACCTCAAGGGGCTCACCGGCACTGCGGTCATGGTCTACGGCCAGACGGAACTGACGCGCGACCTGATGGACTACCGCGAGGCCGACGGCACCACGACGATCTACGACGCCGCCCATGTCACGCCGCATGATTTCGACGGGCAGAGCCCGTATCTGACCTATGAGAAGGCCGGCGTAACGCACCGGATCGACTGCGATTTCATCGCCGGCTGCGACGGCTATCATGGGCCGAGCCGCGCGGCGGTCGAGGGCAGGGGGCTGAAGACCTACGAGAAGGTCTATCCGTTCGGCTGGCTCGGCCTCCTGGCCGACGTGCCGCCGGTCGATCACGAACTGATCTATGCCAACCATACGCGCGGCTTTGCGCTCTGTTCGCAGCGCTCGCGCACCCGTTCGCGCTATTACGTGCAGGTGCCGCTCTCCGATACCGTCGAGCAGTGGTCGGACGACGCCTTCTGGGACGAGATCCGCCGCCGCCTGCCGGACGAGGTGGCGGAAGCCATGGTCACAGGCCCGTCGATCGAAAAGTCGATCGCGCCGCTGCGTTCCTTCGTCGCCGAGCCGCTCCGCTTCGGCCGGCTGTTCCTCGTCGGCGATGCCGGCCATATCGTGCCGCCGACCGGCGCCAAGGGCCTCAATCTGGCGGCGTCCGACGTGCATTACCTATTCGAGGGCCTGCAGGAATTCTACGGCGATCGCTCTTTGGCCGGCATCGACGCCTATTCGGGCCGCGCCCTGTCGCGGATCTGGAAGGCCGAGCGCTTTTCCTGGTCGATGACCATGCTGCTGCATCGCTTTCCGGACGAGGGCGATTTCGGCCAGAAGGTGCAGGAGGCCGAACTCGACTATCTCTCCCACTCGACCGCCGCCCAGACCGCCATGGCGGAGAACTATGTCGGTCTGCCCTACTAGGGGACCGGCAGTCGAACGTCCCGCTCCTGCGAATGAGCCGCGCCGCCGCGCGACGACCGTATTTGTCCTGCATCAAAATATGATGCGAATTCTCATGTTTTAATCTTTACTGCAAAAATCAAGTTTACTAAGGTCCGGACTCACGAGACGGGAAAGCCGTGCCCAAGTAGCGGCGAGAGTTGAGGAACGGACATGGCGAAAAAGGGCAAGAAGCAGGCGGCGCAGAAGCTGGCGGCCAAGGCGGAGCGGGGCGCCGACGCGCCCGCTGCAAAGGCCGCGCTCAGCGTCCGCAGCTTCCTTTATGTCGGTGGGCGCGACTGCCAGGTGGCGCATCTGCGCCAGATCGCCAGCAATCACGGCGCGGAACTCATTCACCACGACGGCGGTTTGCGGGAAGCGGTGTCGCGCATCGATACCGTGCTGCCTTCGGTCGACTGCGTCTTCTGCCCCATCGACTGTATCAGCCATGACGCGTGTCTGAGGGTGAAGAGCGGCTGCAAGAAATTCGGCAAGACCTTCATTCCCCTGCGCAATGGCTCGAAGTCCAGCCTGGAGCGGGCTTTGCAGACCCTGAATGAGAGGAGTGACAATTCATGACCGACGATGATTTCGACCCCACCCTGTTGATCGGCCTGCACAAGCTGGCGGAGCATAATTGCGAGGGCCTGGTGCCGGCCCTGCACGAGCGGCTGGCGGACATTAGGGCCGTTCGGCAACACACCGCGGAAATCGTACCCCTGCCGGGCTTGCATCAGCGGCCCGCCACTCCCATGTCTTGCAGGTTGCCGTATGGCGATGCCAAAATCATCAACTTTCCTGCACCGAAATGGCAGCGGAATGCCTTACGCAAGAATGGGTAGCACCGAGGTTAGCAGCGGCGCAGGTCCTTTCAAGGACGGACTGCATGAACGCGATCAACCCTGTGGATCTTGGTGGCGTCGACGTCACGCCGATCCTGCCGTCGCTCAACTTCTCCCAGACCCGTGATTTTTATGTCGATGCGCTCGGCTTCGAACAGCAGCCGGCCGCCTGTGAAGAATATCTCGTGCTGAGGCGGGGCCGCATGGTCCTGCATTTCTGGAGCTGCGCCGACCCGCACATGGCCGTCAACAGCTCGGTCTTCATCCGCAGCGATTCGCTCACGCCGCTCTACGAAGAGTTTTTGGCGCGCGGCGTGGACGGCCTGGTTAAGATCGAAGACGAGGACGACGACGAAAAGATCGCCCGTTTTTACATCCGCGATCCCCACGGCAACCTGCTTCTGTTCGGGCGCAGGGAAACCGCCGGCCTCTGACCGATCCGGTCATGGCCGGTCCACCGCAGGATCGCTCCACCGATCCTTGCGGAAACGGTCGACACCGCGCGGTCTGGTCTCGCGGCTGTCGCCCTGCGGGCTGCGATGTCAGCTGCGGGATACGGGAAAGAATGCTCCGGCCCCGGCCAGGAGCCAGCCGAGCATCATCAGGATGCCGCCGCTGGGGGCCGCCATCGGAAACAGGCCCGTGCCGTAGAACTGCTTGAAGACGAGATCGCCGGCAAAGAGCAGGGTGCCGAGGCCCATCAGCGCGCCCGCACCGGTGGCCGTCCGGATCAGCCTGTGTCCGGCGAACAGCGCCAGCATGGCAGGCGCATGGGCGAGACACATGGCGGAGGCCGGCCCTAGCAGTGCGCCGCCCATATGCGTGGCGGCGGCCGCAAGCGCCACGCCGCAGGCGCCCATCAACCCGGCCAGCAGCAGCACGAGCGGGCGGATCCGGTCGCAAAATCCCGTCATCGCCGTCATTCCTTGTTCTGCATGTGAAAGCCGAGCTTCTCGATCGGCGCCCAGATGATCTCGCGCAGTTTTTCGTGTTCTACCGTTTCGTCAAGCGCCCGGCGGAAGCACAGGAACCATTCGTCGCGCTCCTCGGGGCCGATCTCCGCGACCATGTGACGGCGGCGCAGCATCGGATGGCCGCGTTTTTCCATGTAGATCGGCGGACCGCCGAGATAGCCGGTCAGGTATTCGTAGAGCTTTTCTTCGCTGTCCTTGAGGCTCGGCGGATGGATCGCGCGGCAATGCGCGGCCTCCGGAAGCGTGTCCATCAGCTCGTAGAAGCGGTGGCAGAGCGCCCGCACGGTTTCGTCGCCGCCGATCGCTTCGTAAAGGGTGATCGTTTCTTCTGTCACGTCCAAGCCTCGGTTTCTTGCCCTCTTTTGCCGGTTCGGCGCCTCTTGGGCAAGGGTGGCTTGGCGCTGCACGCTGCGACAAATGGTGCGCCGCGCGGCCTGTGCCTGCAACGGGCCTTGCCGGCCGCGAGGCCGATCAGTCCGGCAGCGCGATTTCGGCGAGCGGCGTGAGGCGCTCGAAGCTGGGCTTGGCGAGCCGGTAGCCCTGGATCAGGGTGACCCCGGTGTCGCGGACCGCTTTCAGTTCCTCTCCGGTCTCGATCCCTTCGCAGACCACCGTCACCTCAAGCTCGCCCAGCATGGCGACCAGATGCTTCAGGATCACCTGCTTCGCCCTGTCGGTGTCGATGCCGCGGATCAGGTCCATGTCGATCTTGACGATGTCGGGCTGCATCTTGGCGAGCAGATTGAGCCCGGAATGGCCGGCGCCGAAATCGTCGATCGCCGTCATGAAACCGATTTCGCGGTAGGTCTTGAGGATGTTCTCGAGATGCGCCACGTCGAGCGCCTCGCCTTCGGTGAATTCGAAGATGATGCGCTGCGCCGGCAGGTCGAAGCTCTTGCAGGCGGCCAGCGTGGCGCGGATGCAGGCGCGCGGCTCGTAGACGGCATTCGGCATGAAGTTGATCGACAGCCGGGCATCGCTCGAGGTCAGGTCCAGACGGGAGGCAAGCTCGATGGCTTTCACCCGGCATTGCTGGTCGAAGGCGTAGCGATTACCCTCGTCGACGGCCGACAGAACGGAGCCGGCGCCTTCTCCCTTGGGGCCGCGCACGAGCGCCTCGTGGGCAAAAACCTGCCGCCGCTCGACATCGACGATCGGCTGGAACGCCATCGAGAACGGATTGTGGAAGGCCTTGCCGTCGCGGCAACCGGCGCATGAAACATTCATGGGCGAGACTCCTGCTGTCCCACCGTTATGACGCGAATTGGTTACGATTGCCTGACGCTGCCGGCCTTGTGGGTGGAACTCGCCTCGAATCCGGATCGGAACGGGCAGGAAACCCGCGCGCGGCGGGTTTCCCATGATGGTCGCCTGGCCGTGTCAGTCGAGGCACTTGGCACCGGCGACATGGGCCAGCAGGCGGCTGGTGTCGGCGGTGAAGAGCGGGCCGTTCTCGTCCTCGTCATTGCCCTCCAGATGGTGCGAATTGAGGCTGATCACGCGGTTTTCCCCCGCGCCGCCGCCGACCTTGAAGTCGGTGAACCAGGCGCCGCCGCTATTGCCCGAGCGCATCGGATTGCCCTTCATCGTGACGATGCCGTCCACGACCTCGGACCATTCGCCGTCCACCTTGTAGAGGAAACGGCCATTGCCGAAATTGGCCGGATAGCCGATCGCGGTGAGTGCCTTGTCCGCCGGACTTCCGGTGGTCATTTCCAACGGCTTCTCTTCGTCCTCGCCGTCTGCCAGGATGAAGGCATAGTCGTAGGCATAGTTCGGCGCCGGGTCATGGAAGGCGTCGAACAGCGAGACGCAGCGCCACCCGACCGTCTGGGCCTTCGCGCCGTCATTATAGGCACGCTCGAAGGCGAAATCGGAGAACCACTTGCCGGTTTCCTCGTCCATCACGCAGTGCGCGGCCGTCAGGATCACCGAGGCGTCCTCCACGAACTGGGCAGTGCAGGCGGACGGAATGCCGTTGTTGTCGCGGAAAGTCAGCCGTCCGGCACTCCAGTAGGGCGCTGCGGCGGACGGATCGTCGACCTTCTCGGGAACCCCTTTGAGCAGTGTGCCCTGCTTGTCAGGGCCGGCCTTCAGGTCGAGCATGTTCGGGTTGAGCGCCCTGAAGCGTTCCTGCATCTGCTTCAGCTGTTCGGGCGATACTTCCTTGCTCGGCATGGGCCTTGCCGATTCCCGTTCCTCCAGAGTGAGCGGAGCTGCGGCGTCCTTGGTCTTCTTCAGGTTTTCGATCTTCAGATCGGCCGCCGATGCGACCGAGGCGGCGAGCGCCAGGGAAAGCAGGGCGGAAGTCGTGCGGCGCGCGGCGCCATGCAGATTCGTCATTGTCCTGATCCTCTTTGCTGGTCGGGCGCGACGGCAAGGGAGCGCATCCGGCGCGGAGCGTACTCGCCTCGCGGCCCGCGGTTCGGTGACGGGGAGGTGGCCGGATCACCCGGCCACCCTTGTTCGCTCGCTCTGTCAGATCATCAGCGGCATGCGCAGTTCGATCATGCCGCGCTCGATCAGGCCTTCCGACGAGACGTCCGGGACGAAGATGCCGCGGTTCGGATCGTATTTCAGCGTGATGTCGGTCACGCCGCCGCCGAAGCGGGCAACCGCGTTGTTGCCGATGATCTTGGTGATGATCGTCTCGCTGGCGAACTGGCTCTGCAGCCAGACATAGACATTGGTGAAGGGCGTCATCTGGATCTGCTGCTGCGACAGCACCGACTGGGCCGAGATCGGCTTGCGCTCGGCCAGCTTCTTGCTGACCATGGCCGACTGCGACAGGCCGAAGGTCAGCGCCGGATACTGGGTATAGGGCATCATGTTCTCGGCCGCATAGGTGCCGCTGGCGATCCCCGGATTGTTCTGGAACACGCCGAAGGTGGCCGCCGGCGTGAAGGGGTAGTAGCCGGCGTCGAGAGCCGGGCCGGGCGTGACTTCCGAAAGCTTGGAGATGTTGTTGCCCTGGGTCACCTCGGTGGTCGAGGCATAGATCCAGTAGTCTTCCGTCCACTCGACGGTGGTCGACTGGAAGGGATCGATCGACAGCCAGACGACGTTCGGATCGCCGCTGCCGACCGGCTTGGCCAGCGTCAGCCGCTGGCCGGCCGCCTTGATGACGTTGAGGTCGGACGGGTCGATGTTGAGGGTGAGCGAATAACTGGGCATGACAATTTCCTTCCTTCGCAAGGGTTGGTCTTGGTGCCGCGGGACGCTTCATGCGTCGCTAAAGCGTTCCTATTTGCACAACCCCCTGTCCTGCATTTTCAACCTGTGAACGCATTTGGTTTATCGCTCACGGATTTACCCGCAGTTTGTAGGGGTGACGAAAAGCTGAGTGCAGCGAATGGCTTAAGGCAAACGACGACGAACGGTACGCGCAGTCGAAATATACACCTATGCGTGTATTTTTGTATTGACTTAAATTGGAGGGCGTGCTCAAAAAGGAACGGTTATGATACACATTCATGACTGCGGCAGCCCCCGGCGGGGCGCGAAACGAATGTCTGGCGCGTGTGACGATGCGAATTGGCTATGCCCGTGTTTCCACCCATGATCAGAACATCGAGATGCAGATGCGGGCGCTTCGTGCCGCCGGATGCGCCGAGATCTATTCGGATCAGGGACTGTCGGGCGCATCCCGCTCGCGCCCCGGCCTTGTCCGCTCGCTGAACGAGCTTTCGGCCGGCGATACGCTGGTGATCTGGCGTCTCGACCGGCTCGGGCGGTCCCTGTCGCACCTGATCGAGGTGGTGGCCGAACTCGGCCGCAAGGAGATCGGCCTCTACTCGATCAGCGAGTCGATCGATACCGCCTCGGCCGGCGGCATCCTGATCTTCCACATCATGGGCGCGCTTGCCGAATTCGAGCGGGCGCTGATCTCGGAACGTACCAAGGCGGGCATGTCGGCCGCCAAGGCCCGCGGCAGCGCGATCGGCCGGCCCATCAAGCTGATGCCGGACGAGGTCGACGCGGCGCTCGAGGCGATCGGGCAGGGGGTGCCGCTGGCAGCCGCGGCCCGGCAGTTCGGCGTCAGCCGCTCCACGCTCTATCGCAGCATGCGCCGCACCGCCGGCGGGCAGACCGCAGCCAGGCCTTCCATGCGCCCACCGGTCGGAGCCGCACGCATCAAAGGCTGATGAGCCGGCGCGCGCCTGCCGAAGCAATATTTCTGCCGGCAGGGAACAAAGGTTTCATTCGCGCGCTATCGGCAGGCGGAAGCGGGCTCCATGGATATCCGGCCAAGCGGCACTTTTCGAGCGGCGCCCGGCGTCGCTGTCACGAAGGCCTGCCGCCGGCGGTTCTCAAGCCCGACCCGTCACGTTCAAGCCGGCCGATCGATGCCGGCCTTCAGGAAGGCGGAACATGAACCAGACCATCGCGCTCATCGGCTCGGGCCCCACGGCGATCTATACGCTGCGCGGTCTTCTGGCCTCCGCCCGGCCGCTGACGATCACCATTTTCGAAAAGGAAGCGGTCGCCGGCAAGGGCATGCCCTACCATCCCGCCGTCAACGACCGGGCCATGCTAGCCAATATCGCCAGCATCGAGATCCCGCCGATCGGCGAGACGCTGGTCGAGTGGTTGCACCGCCAGGCCGATGTAGAGCTTGATCGCCTGCGGGTGCAGCGGGCTGCCATCGGCGAGCGCGCCTTCTATCCGCGGATCGTCCTTGGCGAATATTTCAAGTCGCAGTTCGACCGGCTCGTCGCCGAGGGCATCGCCCTCGGCCACACAATAGACGTCAGAGCCGGACACGAGGTCACCGACATCGCGCTTGGCAGCGACGACATCCGCCTGACCGTCGCCCGGCCGGAGGAGCCGCCACAGCATTATGCATTCGGCCATGTGGTCATGGCGACGGGCCACAGCTTTGCCGACGTCACCGAAGTGAAGCCCGGCTATTTCGCCTCGCCCTGGCCGTCAAACCTGCTGAAGTCCATTCCGGCCGTGCAGGTCGGCATTCTCGGCACGTCGCTCAGCGCCATTGATGCGATGGTGACGGTCGCCACCCGCCACGGCAGTTTCTATCACGACGAGGCGGGGCTGCTCGAATACCAGCCGGCCGGCGGTTCGCAGGATCTGCGCATCAGCCTGATGTCGCGCAAGGGCATGCTGCCGGAGGCGGACTTCTATTTCGCCATCCCCTACGAGCCGCTGTCGATCTGCACCGAGGAGGCGATCGACGCTCTTGTCGCCAGCGGGCGCGAGGACCTGCTCGATGCGGTGTTCGAACTGTTTGCCCGGGAGCTCACCGCCTGCGATCCGGACTATGCGGCCAAGCTCGGCCTCGCCCATCTGACGGTCGAGACGATCGGTCCGGCCTATTTCGCCGAGCGCGAAAAGCAGGAGCCCTTCGTCTGGGCGGCGCGCAATCTTGCCGAGGCCAAGCAGAACTACGAGAGCCGCACCACGATTGCCTGGCGCTATGCCATCCTGCGCATGCACGAGGTGATCGCCCAGGTCGTGCCGCATCTCAATGCCGCCGATCTCAAGCGCTTTCATCGCCACTTCAAGAGCCTGTTCGTCGACAATTATGCGACGGTGCCGCACGCCTCGATCGAGCGCATCCTGGCGCTTCGCCGTGCCGGCGTGCTCGACATCATCACGCTCGGCTCGGACTACAAGCTCGACTCCGAAACCTGCGAGCGCGGGGCGATCGTCACATGGCCGGACGGCCGCGTGCATTTCGACGCCTTCATCGACGCGACCGGGCAGGGCCGGCTTTCGGCCTCCGACATTCCCTTTCCGAGCCTGTTGAAACAGGGCGTCGTCGGCAAGGCCAAGGTGCGCACCGGCGGACAGATCATCATGGGCGAGGCGGTCGCCGGGCAGGAGGAGGCCGGCGGCGTCGGGCTCGATGCCTGTTACCGGCTGGAGTTCGACCAGCCGCTCTGCAACCGGCTCTACTGCCTGGCCCTGCCTTTCCTGCTGCACCAGTTCCCGTTCATCCAGGGGATCACCAGTTCGGCCGAACTCGGCGAGACGGTGGCGCAGGCCATCCTTGCTGAGACCGGGCAGGGGCTGGCGATGCAGCCCGAGGCATTGTCGGCCGAGCCGGCACTGGCGCTGGTTGCCCCGTAGCGGGCGGCGGCAGAGCGGCAAGGTCGCCGGCATCCTTTGGTTGCTCCCGGGTTAAGCATAACACGAAAACCGTGTTTTCTTTGCCTCCTAGCCGTGTAAAGCTTTGCGCCTGCCCATCAGAGGAGGTGTGCATGACAGGCAATTGGCGGCCCCGCTTTGCGACCGTAATCCTCCATCCGGCGGCCGTGCTGGCCGCGGCGGCGCTGTATTTCCTGCTGGTCTACTACTTCGACACGCGCTGGCGCTTCATGCCCTACACCTTCGCCGTGACGCTGGCGTTGGCCGGGATCTTCTTCGTCTTCAGCCGCCGGGCCGTCTTCTCGCTTTACGCGGCCGGCACGCTGATCATGCTGCTGACGCTACTTTCGGTCGTCAAGTTCAAGCTGAAGGGCCTGGCGCTGCACGCCTATGATTTCTTCTTCACCGGCACGGATCTGTCGATCGTCGATTTCCTGTGGGCGCACTACCGGCTCCATGCCGTGGTCGGGGTGCTGGCGATGCTTCTGGCCGCAGCCCTGCTGACCGGGCTCTTCCGTAGCGAGCGGCCGCTGCGCGTGCCGCTGTTCGTGCGGTTGCCGCTGGTCTTCGTCTTCGCCCTGGCGGCGGAAGTGACCCACCCGATCCACAATCCGCGCGAGGCGGACTACCTGCCTTACATCGCCGGCTACAATGCCTCTGCCCTGCCGCTGTCGCTGCGCAACCTGCCCGACCTTTTGGGTGAACTGCCGATCGCCGCCCGCGTCGCCCATGCGAGCACGGCCGCGCCGCTGGCCGACGAGGTCGATTGCGGCCCGTCCCGAGTGAAGCCCGACCTGTTCATGGTCCTGTCGGAGAGCCAGACCGCGCCGGGCGTCGTGCCGCGCATCCCGATGGCGGCCGAGCTGGTGGACACCTTCCGCTCGGGCGACGGCACGATCAAGCCGCTGCATGTCGAGACGATCGGCGCCGGCACATGGATGACCAATTTCTCGGTGCTGACCGGCCTGTCGACCGCCGATTTCGGCTGGCAGGCGGCCTATGTCACGCAATTGCTGGAAAACCGCGTCAAAGGCGCCCTGCCAGACGTGCTGGCCCGCTGCGGCTACCGCACCGTCGCCGTCATGCCGCTGCCGTTCAGCGCGCTGAACGAGGGCGCCTTCCTGACGTCGATCGGATTCCAGGAGATCTACGACGCCGACGCCATGGGGTTCAAACCCATGACCGTACGCGACAAGAGCTATTTCGCCTTCATCGACAAGCTGGTGGCCGATCACCGCCGCAACGACCCGCGCCCGCTTTTTATCCATGTGCAGACCATGTTCGCCCACCAGCCCTACGACTATGTCCTGCTGCCGGACGAGCAGGGGCCGCCGCACGAATATGACGGCACCGGCGAAGTCGACGAATATATGCGGCGGGTCTGGTTGGCGCGGGCCGACCTGCAGGCCTTCCTCGATCGCCGCAAGGCGGAGCCCGGGCCGCGCGGCACGGTCGTCGCCGAATTCGGCGACCATCACGCGACGGTGACCCGCGATCACCTGACCGGCGGACGCCCGGCCGAGGCCATGCTCACCGATTTCCGCTCGCCGCTCTACGAGACCTTCTATCGCGTCGAAGGTTTTGGTACGCCGATCGACTACCGCGTGCTGCACCAGGCCGAGGATGCGGCCTTCCTGTCGGCGCGGGTGCTTGCCGCGGCCAACATGCCTGTGTCCAGGATGTGGTCGGACCTGCTGGCGCTGAGCGATGCCTGCAAGGGATGGCTCCACACCTGCGCCGATCGCGCCGGCGTCGATCGCCACATCAAGGGCCGGATCGAGGGCGGTCTGCTGGCGGTGAACTGAGCGCGCCTGCCTCGTCCTCCGCCGTGCATCCGTTTCTCGTCAGCCGCCGCGCGAGACGAAGGACGGGTTGGCGAAATCGATGTCGAGGAGCTGGTTGCGCTTGCCGTAGATGAGCGGCTTGCCGTCGAGGCAAAGCGTCGTGCCGCCGGCTGCCCGCAGCACCGCATCGCCGGCCGCGGTATCCCATTCCATCGTCCGGCTGAACCGCGGATAGATGTCCGCCACGCCTTCGGCGAGCAGGCAGAATTTCAGCGACGAACCGATCGAGCGGCATTCGTCGATGGCGTGGTCGGTGAGGTACTGCTCCGTCTGCGGGCTGCCATGGGAGCGGCTCGCCACGGCGACCGGCGGCCTGTGTCCCGGGCGAACGGCGATCGGCCGGCGCTCGGTGATCTCGAATTGTGGCGAGATCGTCAGCTTCTCGGCAC
Organism: Rhizobium sp. Q54; assembly: GCA_943370615.1. Lineage (GTDB taxonomy): Bacteria > Pseudomonadota > Alphaproteobacteria > Rhizobiales > Rhizobiaceae > Allorhizobium. Next base: position 120,861 of record CALRRQ020000006.1, on the reverse strand, counting down.
CGGCCTTCGATCCGACATAGGCGACGCCCAGCGCCGGCGCATAGACGATGCCCGTCACCGGCACGCCGTTTTCGATCAGCGCGATGTTGACGGTGAATTCCGGCCGGTCGGCGATGAATTCGCGGGTGCCGTCGAGCGGGTCGACGAGAATGAAAGTCGAGCCCTCGGTTTCCGGGATCCTGCCCGCCGCGACCGCTTCCTCGGCGACGACAGGCACGTCCGGCAGGGCTTCGGCAAGGGCTTTGAGAATGATCGCCTCGGCCCGCTCGTCCGCCACGGTCACCGGCGAGGCATCGGGCTTCAGCGTGACCGCAGCACTCGCCTGGCACACGTCGAGAATGGCGCGCCCGGCGGCCAGGGCCGCCTGTTCAAACACGTTCAGCACGCCACGTCTTTCCTTTCATCCGATGCACCGCCAATGGGCCCACCATGTATGCCATCCGCGCGGACGCCAACCAAGCGGGAAACAGAATCGCATCTTCTGCGAGGTGCCGCCTGATCTGGTGTCGGAGAAGAAAGCTTATGGCGCACCCGACAGGATTCGAACCTGTGACCTTTGGAATCGGAATCCAACACTCTATCCAGCTGAGCTACGGGTGCATCCGAAGGCGGGTCGCGTGACTCGCCGTTCATCTGGTTTGGCGGTCATACCCTAGACTTCTCTCGGCATCAATGCGGAAAATGCGCAATCCGCAAGGTGCGCCTGCGACGGTCGGGCAGGGGCGCTGGCGCCTACGAAATACGGGCCGTTCGCGCCCGCCTGCGGTCGTCTTGTCCGCCGGTCGGCGGGCTCGGGCGGGAAATCTGTCAACTTTTGCCGGCGGGTGCCGGCAAACCCTTGTGCGCGCAATGCAATGCTATAAAATCATCCATAGATTTCCAGATATTAAGGCATTTTCGCAATGTCTTCGTCTGGAAGGGGGGAAACAAAAACAAGAATGGCGGCGGCATGATGGACGATCAGGCTGAGGAGGTAGCACGGGGCGCTTCCACAATAGATTATTCGATGATGGAGGATGCGGTCGGCTACCGCCTGCGGCGCGCGCAGCTTTCGGTGTTCCAGGATTTCAACGAAGCCTTCTCGGCCAAGGGGCTCAGACCGACCGATTTCGCCGTGCTGATGCTGCTGACCCGCAACCAGGGTGCCAAGCAGAGCGAAGTGGCCGAGGCGCTGGGCATCCAGCGGGCCAATTTCGTCGCCATCGTCGACGGGCTGGAAAACAAGGGCTTCGTCGCCCGGCGGAAATCCGAAATCGACCGCCGCGTCCAGTCGCTGCACATCACCGATGCCGGGCTCGCCTATCTCGACGAACTTCTGCCGATCTGGCAGGAGCACGAGGAGCGCCTGCTGGCGAAGCTGGGCGGCAAGCAGGCCCGCGACCAGTTGATCGGGCTGTTGAAGCGCCTCTACGACTGAGCAAAGAACGCCGCCGCCGCCGTCAGGCCAGGCCCAGCCTGCGGATCGCCTCGTCGACCAGCAGGTTGGCGATCTTCATGCGCGTCGTGGCCTTGTCGCGAAATTCCGGATGGTGCCCGTCGGGGTGATTTTCGCGGGCGAAGGCCCGGCGCTTCTCGCTCAGCCTCTCCCGGTCGTCCTCGGCCTTGAGATCCAGATCCTCGGCAATCTCCTCGATCGACAGCCGGGCCAGATGGTCGGGCAGGACGGGCTTGACCGGCGCCGCGGGCGGGGCAGGCATCGGTTCGGCCATGGGCTCCGGCATCAGGGCGAGATAGGCGTCGAGGCGGAAGGCGTCCGCCGGAGCATGGTCGACGCTTTCGACGACGAAGCCGCTTGACAGGCCGGAGACCCTGTAGGCGGAAATGACGGGGTCGGGATCCGCCTCCTCGGCCTCTTCGGCGAGCCGTTCGACGACCGACTGAAAGAGTGATTTTCCGAACAGCATGCGCCGTCTCTCCTCATGGCTGGCAGGGAAGAGAGCATGGCAAGGTGGCGCCGGGCTTGCCGCCGCCTTGCCGGCGAAGCGCCCGGACCGTCCGCTGCTGCGGCGAGGCTCAGTTCTGCGTCTGGCTCTGGCTCTGACCCTTCGATTCGACCACGACGGTGACCTTGAGATCCTCGCCGGAGAGGCCGATGCGCATGCCCGACACGGGGGCGGCGTCGGCATAGCACAGACCGGTCGCCAGCCGCACATAGCGGGCGTCGGGGCAGTGATTGTTGGCCGCGTCGAAGCCGACCCAGCCGAGGCCGGCCAGGTGGACTTCCGCCCAGGCATGGGTCGCGGCCTGCTCGATCGTGTCGTCCATCTTGAGGTAGCCGGAAATGTAGCGCGCAGGAAGGCCCATGCTGCGGGCCGCGGCGATCATCACATGGGCATGGTCCTGGCAGACGCCCTGGCCGGCTTCGAGCGCCTGTTCGGCCGTGGTGTCGCTGTCGGTGCGCCCGGGAAGATAGTCGACCGCCGCGTGGATCGCCTCCATCAGACTGTGCATCATCGCCAGCGGTTCGTCCGCCGAAAGGCTCTTCACCAGTTCGCGGGTCAGCTTTCCCGCCTTGGTGCGGGGCGAGTCGCGCAGGAAAAGCCAGAGCGGGCAATAGCCGACATGCGGGCCGAACACGCCGGCATGGTCCTCGGTCACCACTTCGCCGCAGGCCTGGATGCGGACCTCATGCGCCTCGCCCTCGGTCGAGACGAGATGCACATGATTGCCGAACTGGTCGTTGTAGCCCGCCTCGACCTTGGCGCCGTCAACGGTGATGTGCCAGCTCTCCACGTGCTGCCCCGGGCAACTCGGCGGCGTCAGCCGCAGCCGCTGCAGCGAATAGAGGACGGGCGCATCATAGCGGTAGTGGGTGGTGTGCGTGATCTTCAAACGCATGATCTCTTGTCCATTCCGGCCCGCTTCAGCTGTAGAAGCGGTAGCCTTCGGTGATTTCCTGGCCCAACTGGTTGTTGCCCGCGATGAAGTTGTCGAGAAACTCATGCAGGCCCTGGTCCATGATCTCGCCGATCGTCGTGGACTGCAGTGTGGCGCGTACCCGCTCGGCGGTGTCGTGGGCGGCCAGCCGCTCGCCGTAGTCCTTGGCGATATAGCCGAGATTGCTGACGATCTTGTCGTAGGAATAGGCGAGCGATCGCGGCATCTGGCCGTTGAGGATCAGGAAATCGGCAATATTGGCCGCCTTGTATTCGCCGTCATAGACCCAGCGATAGGAGCGGTGGGCCGAGACCGAGCGCAGGATCGATTCCCACTGCATGTTGTCGAGCGACGAGCCGACATGGGTGATCGCCGGCAGCAGCACGTAATATTTGACGTCGAGGATGCGGCTGGTGTTGTCGGCGCGTTCGATGAAGGTGCCGATGCGGGCGAAATTGTAGATCTCGTTTCTCAGCATCGACCCGTGGAAGGCGCCGCGGATCAGGCCGGCGCGGCGCTTGACCGTGTCGATCACTTCCGGCAGGTCGGCGGACTTCAGCTTGCGGGCCAGCATCTGCTTGAGCTCGATCCAGCACTCGTTGGTCGCTTCCCAGGTCTCGCGGGTCAGCGCGGTGCGCACCATGCGGGCATTGTTGCGCGCCGAGTCGATGCAGGACAGAACGCTCGACGGGTTTGCCGTGTCGCGCAGCAGGAAGTCGATCGCGTCGGCGGCCGTGAGCTTGGCATGGCTTGCATCGAAGCCGTCGCGTACGTCGGCGCTCAACAGCACCGCGCCCCAGTCGTCGTCATTGGCGCCGCTGCGGGTCAGCGACATGCGCAGGCCGGCGTCGACCAGGCGGGCGATGTTTTCCGCCCGCTCGATGTAGCGGAACATCCAGTAGAGGCCATTGGCCGTTCTTCCGAGCATGACCATGTCAGTCCTCCAGTACCCAAGTGTCCTTGGTGCCGCCGCCCTGGCTGGAGTTGACCACGAGCGAGCCCTGCTTCAGGGCCACGCGGGTCAGGCCGCCGGGGATGATCTGCACCTTGTCGGAAACGAGCACGTAGGGACGAAGATCCACGTGGCGGGGCGCGATCCCCTTGTTGACCAGCACCGGCACGGTCGACAGCGACAGCGTCGGCTGGGCGATGTAGTTGCCCGGCCGGGCTTTCAGCTTCTCGGCGAAGGTCGCGCGCTCCTTCTTAGATGCGGTCGGGCCGACCAGCATGCCGTAGCCGCCCGAGCCGTGGACTTCCTTGACCACCAGGTCCTCGAGATGTTCGAGCACGTATTTCAGGCTGTCGGCCTCGGAGCAGCGCCAGGTCGGCACGTTTTCCAGCAGCGCCTTGCGGCCGGTGTAGAACTCGACGATCTCAGGCATGTAGGAATAGATCGCCTTGTCGTCGGAAATACCAGTGCCGGGCGCATTGGCGATGGTGATGTTGCCGGCGCGGTAGACGTCCATGATGCCGGGCACGCCGAGACAGCTGTCGGGGCGGAAGGTGAGCGGATCGAGATATTCATCGTCGACGCGACGGTAGAGCACGTCGATCGCCTCATAGCCCCGCGTCGTGCGCATCTTCACCTTGCCGTCGATGACGCGCAGGTCCGAGCCTTCGACGAGCTCGACGCCCATCATGTCGGCGAGGAAGGAATGCTCGTAATAGGCGGAATTGTAGATGCCGGGGGTGAGCACGGCCACGCGCGGTTTGCCCTTGCAGCCGGGAGGGGCGAGCGAGGCCAGCGACTGGCGCAGCAGGTAGGGATAGTCCTCGACCCGCTGCACCTTGTTCTCCTGGAACAGTTCCGGGAACATCTGCATCATGGTTTCGCGGTTTTCCAGCATGTAGCTGACGCCCGAGGGCGTGCGCGCATTGTCCTCGAGAACGTAGAACTGGTCCTCGCCGGTGCGCACGATGTCGGTGCCGACGATGTGGGTGTAGACACCGCCCGGCGGACGGAAACCGATCATCTCCGGCAGGAAGGTGACGTTCTTCTCGATCAGCTCGCGCGGAATGCGCCCGGCCTTGATGATCTCCTGCTTGTGGTAGATGTCGTCGAGGAAGGCGTTGAGCGCCAGCACGCGCTGCTCGATGCCCTGGGCGAGACGCCGCCATTCTCTGCCGGAGATGATGCGCGGGATGATGTCGAAGGGAATAAGTTTTTCCGAGGAGTCCGCATGGCCGTAGACCGCAAAGGTGATGCCCGTCTTTCGGAAGATGTTTTCCGCATCTCGCGACTTGGCGATGAGTCGGGCCGGATCCTGATGGGAGTACCAGTCGTGGTAGTTCTGGTAGGGCAGTCGCGGACTGTTGTCCGCATTCATCATTTCATCAAATGCCAACGGCGCCATCCCCTTTTTTTACCATTTGAATACAACCCATTGGCCAATGCAAGAAGCGTGCGGCGTCGAAGACGAATAAACTCGCAGGCGTAGAAAAGCGGCAAAAGCCTATAGTTTCAGCAGTTTGTCGGCCTCCGGACCCCGGTGGAGCTGGGGAACGGGCAGGAGAGGAGACCGATCTTCGGTTGATCGGCGCCGGCTTTTCCGCATTTTGCCTAAAATATTGTCATCGCCTCAGGCAAAAAATGTTTCAGACGCGATATGGTTCAACGGAATTCATCGCGTTCGGCAGGAAAACTCCTTTGACGTGTCCCTATGTCGCAGCTAACGACAGGCGACCGGGAGAGCTCCAGGCATTCCGGCGGCCCTGGACCTTCTTGGAGATTTTTCATGACCCTCAGTCGCATTGCCCCCGCGCTCTTCGTCCTGTTGTGGTCGACCGGCTGGGTGGCGGCCAAATATGCCAACCTGTTCGCTGATCCGCTGACCTTCCTCTCGCTCCGCTACGGCGTGGCCGTCGTGCTGTTCTACCTGGTTTGCCGGTTTTCCGGCGTCACCTGGCCGAAAAGCCGCATGGCGATCACCCATGCCATCGTCTCGGGCATGTTCCTGCACGGCCTCTATCTCGGCATGTTGTGGTGGGCGATCGGGCAGGGCGTACCGGCGGCACTCTCCGGCATCATCGCCGGCCTGCAGCCGCTGATGACCGGTCTGGCCGCCGCCTACCTGATCGGCGAAAAACTGTCGCTGGCGCAGCGTCTAGGCCTGTTCCTCGGCTTTGCCGGCATTGCCATCGCCGTGTTGCCGAAGGTGTTCTCGATCGATGCCGACGTCATCCCGGCCTATGCGGTCGCGGTCAACGTATTGGGCATGGCCTGCGTGACCGCCGGCACGATCTATCAGAAGCGTTTTCTGCGCGAGGGGGACCTGCGTGCCGTGGCGACCCTGCAATATGTCGGCGCGCTGATCGTCACCGTTCCGGCCGCGCTTCTGCTGGAAGACCTGCATATCGAATGGGGGATCGGCCTCTTCGCCACTCTGGTGTGGTCGGTGGTCGGCATCTCGATGGGCGCGATCGCCCTGCTGCTCTACCTGATCCGGCGCGGCGACGTGTCGAAGGCCGCGTCGCTGATCTATCTCGTGCCGCCGCTGGCGGCGGTCGAGGCGGCGATCGCCTTTGGCGAAAAGCTGACGCTGCCGATGATCATCGGTACGGGCGTCGTCGTGGCCGGTGTCTATCTCACCAATCGCAAGCCCGTTCCGACGGTCGCCTGATTACCCGCAACGAAAATGGCGCGGCCGGGGCCGCGCCATATCGAACTCGTTCAAACGTCATTCCGTCGGCCGGTAGGGCTCACGCCTCGCGACGACGGGCGCGCTGCTGGCCGCCGGGGCCGCTCGGGCGGCCGGAGGCCGGCTTGCCATGGGCTGCGGCCGGACGGCCTGCGCCGCCATTGCCGCCCTTGCGCTGACCGGGCTTGCCGGCCGGGCGGCCTTCGCCGTCATGCTTCGGACGACCCTGGCCCTGATGGTTGCGGTTGTTGCCGCCGGGGGCGCCGCCACCGCCGCCACGACGCTGCGGGCGGGCCGGACGGCTGAGGTTGGTCGGTGCTTCGCCGCTGGCGACCGGGATGTCGATGCCCATCAGGCGTTCGACGTCGCGCAGCAGGCGGCCTTCGTCCGGGCCGCAGAAGGCGATCGCGATGCCGTCACGACCGGCACGGGCGGTACGGCCGATGCGGTGGATATAGGCGTCCGGCACTTCCGGCAGGTCGTAGTTGAAGACGTGGCTGACGGCCGGGATGTCGATGCCGCGGGCGGCGACGTCGGTGGCGATCAGCGTGCGGATCTCGCCGTCACGGAAGCCCTTGAGGGCGCGTTCGCGCTGACCCTGGCTCTTGTTGCCGTGGATCGAGGCGACCGAGAAGCCGACGATCTCCAGGTGCTTCATCAGCTTTTCCGCGCCATGCTTCGTGCGGAGGAAGACGATGGAGCGGCCGTCCGGATTGTCGGTGAGGATCTTCTTCAGCATTTCCGTCTTGGCGTTCTGGCCGGCGACGAAGTGCACGTGCTGCTCGACCTTGTCGGCGGCCTTGCCCGGGGGCGAGACTTCGACCTTGGCCGGATTGCTGAGGAAGGTCGCGGCAAGATCGGCGATGGTCTTCGGCATGGTGGCCGAGAACAGCAGGGTCTGGCGCTTGGCCGGAACCATCTTGGAGATCTTGCGCAGGTCGTGGATGAAGCCGAGGTCGAGCATCTGGTCGGCTTCGTCGAGCACCAGATAGGTGACGGCGCGCAGCGAGATGGCGTTGCGCGAGATCAGGTCGAGCAGGCGGCCGGGGGTGGCGACGAGGATGTCGGTGCCCTTTTCCAGCTGCAGCTGCTGCTTGCCGATCGAGGCGCCGCCGACGACCTGGTTGATCCTCAGCGGGGTCTTCTTGATGAAGGAGCGCAGGTTGTCGCCGATCTGGTTCACCAGTTCGCGGGTCGGCGCGAGGATGAGGGTACGGGTCGTCCGGTTGTCCGGACGGGTCGGGTTTTTCAGCAGCATTTCGATCAGCGGCAGGCCGAAGGCCGCCGTCTTGCCGGTGCCGGTCTGGGCCAGACCGATCAGGTCGCGGCCTTCCAGCACGATCGGGATCGCCTTCAGCTGGATCGGGGTCGGGGTGTCGTAGCCGAGGCCTGCAACCGTGGCGGCAATGTTCTGCGACAGGCCAAGCTCAAGAAAGTTGGTCAATTCTAATACCTTTTCGGGGCGCCACGCGACATCGGGCGAAACCGCTGCTTGCGATCCTGCCTGTCTCGTAGCGTCAAGAACCCCGCGTGAATTGGGAACTTGTAAGTTGGAAAAAAGCTTTCCAGCGCGTTCGGTTGCATGGAGCAACTATTTATCGTGCGCTTTGGATCCTTCTTCGCGTCTTTTCGAGATCGCGGGCCGCTCACGCGGTGGCCGGAAGGTGAAAGCTGACCTGCAGATGGGCCTTTCGACCCGGAAAGTCAAGGAAATGTTTTTGCGTTGCGGCAAAAGCGAGGTCGCGGTTAACGCGCTACAGCGTCTGATCCGCTGGCTTGCCGGCCTGCCAGGCGTGCCTCCAAGGTGAGATTTTCGTCCTGCGCCAATCGTTGCGCAGGGCACAATCCAGTCGTCGCGCGTTCGAGGCGAACCGTGGCCTTCGTCACAAGAATCGCTGCAGGCGACACAGCTTCCATTAGCGAAAAACGATTCTGGCCAACCCGCCAAATCCGCCTCTGGACAAAATAGTGGACATGATCCACTATTGTTGCTGCGGCGCAACAAGACGCCGGCTGCGCGAACAGAAGTTACAAAAACAAGGGGAACTTATGTCGCAAACCTCCACGTCGGCCGACGTGGTGCTGTCCGTTCGTAATCTCACGGTGGATCTTCCGCCGGGAATGGAGCGCACCCACGCGGTCAAGGATATTTCATTCGATCTCCATGCCGGGGAAATCCTCTGCATCATCGGCGAGTCCGGTTCGGGAAAGTCCGTGACCGCCAATGCGATCATGGGTCTGCTGTCGCCCGTGATCAAAGTCAGCACCGGCGAAATCCATTTCAAGGGAATGGACATTCTCGCCGCCCGCGAGGAGACGCTGAGGCCGCTTCGCGGCCAGGCGGTGTCGATCATCTTCCAGGATCCGCTGTCCGCCCTCAATCCGCTGATGACCGTCGGCGATCAGATCGCCGAGGTGCTGGAGGCACACCGCGATGGCACGGCGGAGAGCCGGAAGAAGAAGGTTATCGACCTGCTCGAAGAGGTGGGCCTGCCCGATCCACCAATGATGCGGCATCAATATCCGTTCCGGCTGTCCGGCGGCCAGCGCCAGCGCGTCATGATCGCCATGGCCCTTGCGCTCGATCCGGACGTGCTGATCGCCGACGAGCCGACCACCGCTCTCGACGTCACCACCCAGGCGCAGATCCTCGATCTCATCCGCAAGATCCAGAAGCGCAAGGGCATGAGCGTGATGTTCATCACCCACGACTTCGGCGTGGTCGCCGAGATCGCCGACCGGGTCGTGGTGATGGAAAAGGGATTCGTGGTGGAACAGGGCAGGGCCGACCAGGTTCTCGTCCAACCCGCGCATCCCTACACCCAACGGCTTGTCGCCGCCGTGCCGCGCATGCGGGCGAGCGCCGGAGCGGTCAGCGACGAGCCGCCGGTGGTGCTCACGGTCGAGAACCTCGAAAAGGAGTATCGCAGCTCCGGTTCCTTCTTCCGCAAGGGTCGGGTGGTCAAGGCGGTGGATCGGGTCAGCTTCAGCCTTCGCAAGGGCCAGACGCTCGGGGTCGTCGGCGAAAGCGGATCGGGAAAGTCCTCGCTCGGCCGGGTGCTTCTCAAGCTGCTCGAGCCGGATGGTGGCGCGATCCATTTCGACGGGCGCGACATTGCCCAAATGACGGAAGAGAGTTTCCGACCGCTCCGTCCCTATATCCAGATGATCTTCCAGGATCCCTTCGCCTCGCTCAATCCGCGTCATACGATCGGCAAGATCCTCACCGTCGGGCCGGTGGCGCACGGCACCTCGGTTCAGGAGGCGCGCGCCAAGGCGCTCAGGCTCCTTGAGGTCGTGGGGCTCGACGAGCAGTCCTATGACCGTTTCCCCCACGAGTTTTCCGGCGGTCAGCGCCAGCGCATCGGGATCGCCCGGGCGCTGATGTTCGATCCGCTGGTGCTGGTGGCGGACGAGGCGGTTTCGGCGCTCGACGTGTCGATCCAGGCGCAGATCCTCGAGCTTCTGGCCCGGGTGCAGAGGGAGACGAAGGTCGCGATGATCTTCATCACCCATGATCTGCGGGTCGCCAGCCAGATCTGCGACGAGGTGCTGGTCATGCACAAGGGCGTGGTGGTCGAGCAGGGGCCGCCGACGCGGATCTTCCGCGATCCGCAGCACGACTATACCCGCAAGCTCGTCGCCGCGATCCCCGGCGCGGACTGGGAGCCGGCCGCCGTGGCCGTCTGATCACCTACGGTGGCCCGAGGCAGGGGTGAATGCCCCTCCCGACGGCCCCGTTCCGGCCTTTCAGGGCCCTCTTTCCGTTGGCTTTTCGCAAGGCCGGCGGCGACCCTGTTTCATCATTAAGCCATTGATATTGATTGGAAAATAATTGAAATCAGGCCAAAAAATTAGTTGATATTATCCACTAGTTGCCCTTTCATAGCATGACGAATTTGCACTACGACATGGCCGGAAGACCCTGACGGCGGCGCGCTTCAAAGCGCGTTGCCGGACGGGAGACCTTTTGTCCATTCGAACGGAATTCCCATGAGCAAACCGCCTGCCAAACCACCGACCATACCGCAGGACATCAACATCGATGTCCTGGAAGACACGCTGAGCTTCTACATCCGCACCATCAACATCGCCGTTTCCCGCGATCTCGACGAAAGGCTCGAGGGGCTGGAGGTGGCGAAGGGAACCGGAAAGATCACGACATTGCTGCTGGTCGACGACTATCCGGGCATCCGCCCGTCCGTGATCGCCCATCTGATCCTCAGGGACCGTTCGGCCATGGGCCGGCTGATCGACCAGATGGTCGACCACGATCTCATCCGGCGCGAAGTCTCGCCCGAAGACAGCCGTGCACAGGAACTCTACATCACCGAGGCGGGGGCGGTCCTTGCTGTCAAGATCCGCGAGATCGTGCCCAGGCAGTCCCGCGAATTCTTCTCCTTCATCCCGGAAGACGAGCAGCAACAGGTCATGGACATTCTCAGGCGCGCCTATCGGCGGATTGTGGGGCTATCGTGAACAATCATCCCAAAGGTTCCGTCGCGCTCATTTCGGGCGCCAGCCGCGGCATCGGCAACCATGTCGCCGCCGAACTGCTGCGCCAGGGCTGGTCGGTCTCGCTCGGCATGCGCACGCCGGTCATGCCGGACTGGGCCGTGGGCCATGAGGACCGGGTTCAGCTTGCGCCCTATGATGCGGGCGACGTGGACGGCGAAGAGCGCTGGGTGCGCCAGGCGCTCGACCGCTTCGGCCGGATCGACGCGCTCGTCGCCAATGCCGGCATCATGATCCCGAAGACGGTCATCGAAGCCGATGACGACGACATCGAGGCCATGATGTCGGTCAACGTCAAGGCGCCGCGGCGGCTGGCGAAGGCGGCCTGGGAGGCGCTCTGCGCAACCGGCCGGGGGCGCGTCATCATCCTCGCCTCGCTCTCCGGCAAGCGCGTCAAGTCGGCCGCTGCGGGAAGCTATTCGCTGTCGAAATTCGCGGCCGTCGCGCTCGCGCACGCCATCCGCCAGACCGGTTTCGACAAGGGGGTGCGTGCCACCGCGGTGTGCCCCGGCTTCGTCGCCACCGACATGGCGGCCGCACTCACCGATCGCGCCAGCGATCAGCTGACGCAGCCGTACGATCTCGCCCGCATCATCGCCATGCTGCTTTCCCTTCCGAACGAAGCGTCCGTCGCCGAATTCGCCGTCAACTGCCAGCTTGAGGAATTTTTCTGACATGCCCGGTCCTTATGTCGTTCCCGTCCATGGCGATGCCGACCTGCCCAAAGAGGTGGATGTCGTCGTCATCGGCGGCGGGATCATCGGAACTTCGACTGCCCTGGAACTTGCGGACAGCGGCCTGAGGGTGGCGCTCTGCGAAAAGGGCGGCATCGGCCACGAGCAATCCAGCCGCAACTGGGGCTGGGTGCGCATCTCCCGGCGAGATCCGCGCGAGGTGCCGCTGATGGCGGAATCGCTGAGAATCTGGGCCGACCTCAACCGGCGCACCGGTCGGGAGACAGGTTTCAAGCGATCGGGAATCGTCTTCACCTGCGCCGACGACAAGCAGTTCGACGAGCATGAACGCTGGAACCGCAACCTCGAAGGCTACCAGATCGAATCCCGCATGCTGAGTGCCGCGGAGTTCAACGAAAAATATCCCGGCAATACGATGAAGATCGCCGGCGCGCTCTACACGGCCGGCGACTGCCGCGCCGAGCCGCAGAAGGCAGCGCCCGCCATTGCCGAAGCCGCCCGCGATCGCGGCGCCCATATCCTCATCGAATGCGCCGTCCGCGGCCTCCAGATGTCCGGCGGCCGCGTGTCGGGCGTCGTGACCGAACGGGGCGAGATCGCCTGCAAATCCGTCGTGCTCGCCGGCGGCGCCTGGTCCAGCCTGTTCCTCGGCAATAACGGCCTCGACCTGCCGCAGCTCAAGGTGCTGAACTCGGTGCTGCGCACCAAGCCGCTCGAGGGCGGTCCGGAAGAAGCCCTGTGGGCGAGCGGCTTTGCGCTGCGCAAGCGCCAGGACGGCGGCTACACGATCGCCGACGGTTTTCAGAACATCGTCGACATCGTGCCGGATTCTTTCCGCCATGCGCTGAAATTCCTGCCGGCCTTGTCCCACGAATGGCGATCGCTTCGGCTCCGGTTCGGCGGCCGCTTCTTCGACGAGGCCCGCATTCCGCGGCGCTGGGCGCTCGATGAGGCATCGCCCTTCGAATACAACCGCGTGCTCGATCCCATTCCCTCCAAGGCCATGTCCGATGCGGCGCTGAAGCGCCTCTCCGAGGCCTTCCCGGTGTTCAAGAAGGCCGAGATCGCCCAGCGCTGGGGCGGCATGATCGACGTGACGCCGGACGCGGTTCCGGTCATCGACGCCATCGACGCGATCCCCGGCTTCCACGTCGCCACCGGCTTTTCCGGCCATGGTTTCGGCATCGGTCCGGCGGCGGGCCGGCTAATGGCCGATATCGTCACCGGCCGCACGCCGATCGTCGATCGCCGCGATTTTCGTTTCAGCCGCTTTTCCGACGGTTCGAAGATCGAACTGATCAGCGGCTTCTAAAGGTGAGGGCAGGCGGCCTGGCCGCCTGTCTCCGATGCATGCGGCAGGCAACTGCCGACGGGAGGCCTACCGCCCGAAGAGGCGGACGCCGCAATGACATGAGATCAAGCAATCCATCGGATAAAGGGGAACTGAAATGTCCGACCAGAAACAGCCGTTCATGAATACGACGCGCCGTCAGGCGCTCGGCCTGCTGGCGCTCGGCACGTCCGGGGTGATCCTCTCCGGCCTGCCCGGCCTGAGCCGCGCCCTGGCGCAGGAGGCGAAGACGCCGAAGGGCCAGCTGACCGTCGGCTTCTCGCAGGAGCCCACCGTCTTCAATCCGCACATGCCGCATATCGAGGTGGACGAAGGCATCCATTTCAGCATCTTCGACCCGCTCTTCTACGTCGATGAAACAGGCAAGTTCGTCGCCGCGCTCGCCGCCGAGGTTCCGACCGTCGAGAATGGCGGGATTTCCGCCGATGGCCTCTCATGGAAGGTCAAGCTGCGCGACGACGTGAAATGGCATGACGGGACACCGTTCACCGCCGAAGACGTGAAGTTCACCCTCGAACTCCTGGTCGATCCCAATTTCCGCTCCTGGCGCAAGACCGGCCATGAGCTGGTCCGCGAGCTGACCGTCGTTTCGCCGACCGAGCTCACCTGGAAGATGGAAAAGCCCTTCGCGCCCTATCCGTCGATCCTCGCTTCCACCTTCATCACGCCGAAGCACATTCTCGGCGCCGAAGCCGACAAGAACACCGCCGCCTACAACAATGCGCCGATCGGCACCGGGCCGTTCAAGTGGAAGGAACGCGTCGCCGGCGACTACATCCTGCTCGAGGCCAATGCCGACTATTTTGCCGACGGCCCCCATGTCGAGCGGGTGATCTACAAGTACATTCCGGATCTCAACGTCATGTACACGCAGTTCAAGACCGGCGATATCGACGTCGTCGGCCTGCAGTGGATCACGCCCGACCACTATGACGAAGCCAAGGCGCTCGAAGGCAAGGTCGTGACCGTCGATCCGGCCTCGACCGTCGAGTCCTTCACCTTCAACATGGAGCGGCCGCAGTTCAAGGATGCGGCGGTGCGCGAGGCGCTCTACCATGCGATCGACAAGCAATCGATCATCGATGCGCTCTATTACGGCCTGCCGACTCCGACCGAAAGCTACATGCCGCAGCAATCGATCTACTACAATCCCGACCTGCCGAAGCACGAATATTCGATGGAGAAGGCCAAGCAGCTGCTCGACGACGCCGGCTGGGCGCCGGGCGCCGACGGGATCCGCGCCAAGGACGGCGTGAAGCTCGCCTTCACCTGCTCGACCACGGCGGGCAACCACATCCGCGAACAGGTGCAGCAGTACATGCAGCAGTCGTTCAAGGATCTCGGCGTGGAGATGACCATCTCCAACCTGCCGCCGGCCGTCATGTGGGGCGACTACTGGATGCTGTCGCAGTTCGACACGGTCATCGTCGGCCTCGACTTCCTGACCGGGCCGGATCCGGACACCTCCGACTTCTTCCGCTCCACCTCCAGCCCGGCCAAGGGCGGCTCGGGCCAGAACACCTGGCAGTATGCCAACACGGAAGTGGACGAACTGCTGGCCAAGGGCGGCAGTCTGTTCGTGCCGGAAGAGCGCAAGGTCGCCTATCTGAAGATCCAGGAGATCATGCGCAAGGAACTGCCGTTCCTGCCGCTCTTCCAGTACGCCAAGGTGCGTGGCCACCGTGAGGGTGTCGAGAACGTCACGTTCAACATCAACACCCGCATCGACACCTGGAACGTCGGAAGCTGGAGCCTGAGCTGATCGTCGCAATGCCGGGCTCTTCGGAGCCCGGCCGTCCACCGCGGCCGGCCCTGATGCGCCGGTGCGCCGTGCATTGCCGCTGACGATCCTCTGTCGTGTCCGTTCGACTGACCCGGAGTTACGCCCATGCTGACCTATCTACTGAACCGGCTCTCGCAGAGCCTCGTGCTGCTCGTGCTGGTGTCGATCATCGGCTTTGCCGTGCTCAACCTCGCACCCGGCGGGCCGCTGTCGCAGTTTGCCTTGACGCCCGGCATGACGCGTGAGGCGCTCGACCGCATCGCCCAGCAGATGGGTCTCGATCGCCCGCTGCCGATCCAGTATTTCGACTGGGCCTGGCGCCTCCTGCAGGGGGACTGGGGCAAGTCCTATCGCGACCAGAGGCCCGTTCTGGACATCATCTCCGGCCACCTGTTCGCGACGCTGCTGCTGATGGTCTCGTCGACGCTGGTCTCGATCCTGATCGGCGCATGGATCGGCATCAAGGGAGCGACGAAGCGCTATTCGCTCTTCGACTACACCGCCACCGTCGGCGCCATGGTGGCGCTCTCGATCCCGACCTTCTGGTTCGGCCTCGTCGCCATCTACGTCTTCGCGCTCAAGCTCAAGTGGCTGCCGGCCGGCAACATGTATACGATCGGCGACCAGTCGCTCTACGACTACGCCATCCATCTCATCATGCCGAGCCTCGTGCTCGCCCTCGTCAACATTGCCGTGTGGAGCCGCTACATGCGGACGGCGACGCTCGACGTCATCAACCAGGACTTCGTGCGCACGGCACGGGCAAAGGGGCTGACGCCGCGCCGGGTGCTGATGAAACACGTGGTCGGCAACGCGCTCCTGCCGATGATCACGCTTGCCGGGCTGCAGCTTCCGACCATTCTCGGCGGAGCGCTCGTGACGGAAACGGTCTTCACCTGGCCGGGCATGGGGCGCCTCTTCCTCGATAGCCTCGGTTACCACGACTATCCGGTGGTGATGGGCCTGCTGATGTTTTCCGCCATTCTCGTGCTGTTCGGCAGCCTGCTCGCCGACCTGCTGGTCGCCCTCGTCGATCCTCGCATCCGGCTCGGCTGAAGCCTGTCCCGCGACAGCCGCCGTCACACATAGGAGAGATCATGTCCGCCGCAACGCTCCCTTCCTCCGCTGCCGCAGCCAGCTCCCGCTGGTGGCAGGGCCGCACGGTCCGCCGCTTCGCCCGTCACAAACTCGCCGTGGTCGGCCTCGTCATGATCAGCATCATGATCCTCGCCTGCGTGTTCGGGCCGCACATCCTGCCCTATGACGAACTCTATATCGACCTACGCGCCCGGTTCGCTCCGCCGCTGACGGGCTATCACATCTTCGGCACGGACCCGCTCGGCCGCGACATCGCCGCGCGGCTGTTCAATGCCGGCCGTATTTCGCTGCTGGTCGGCTTCTTCGCCATGATCCTGTCGACGCTGATCGGCACGGTGATCGGCGTGGTCGCCGGCTATTACGGCGGCCGGCTCGGCGCCGTGCTGATGCGTTTCGTCGACGCCTTCCTGTCCTTTCCCAGCATCTTCCTGCTCCTGGCGCTGGCGGCCTTCGTCAAGCCCAGCCCCTTCATGATCACCGTGATCATCGCCGTCACCAGCTGGATGGAAATCGCCCGTCTGGTCGAGGCGGAGGTGCGATCGCTGCGGGAACGCGATTTCGTCCTGGCCGCGCGCATGGTCGGGCTGCCGAACGGCTGGATCATGTTCCGCGAGCTTCTGCCGAATGCGGTCGGGCCGATCATCGTCGCGGCCACGCTGACGGTCGCCCGCGCCATTCTGCTCGAAGCCTATATCAGCTTCCTCGGCTACGGCATCCAGCCGCCGCTGCCGAGCTGGGGCAACATGCTCAACGGCGCCCAGCAATATCTCGACAAGGCGCCCTGGCTTGCGATCGTGCCCGGCGTGGCGATCACGCTTGCGGTCACCAGCTTCAACTTCATCGGCGACGGCCTGCGCGACGCGCTCGACGCCCGCAGCGATCTGAACTGAGGGATCGGACCATGGCGGCCTTCTCGCCCTTCGACGTCACACTCTGGTATGCGACGGCAAGGCCCGCGCCGCGGACCGAACCCCTGGCCGGCGCGGCCAAGGCCGATGTCTGCATCGTCGGTGCCGGTTACGCTGGGCTGACGACGGCGCTCGAACTCGCCAAGGCCGGCGTCAGCGTCGTCGTGCTGGAGCGCGAGGAGGCGGGCTTCGGCGGTTCCGGCCGCAATGCCGGCCATTGCACACCGACCTTCACCCACTACAGCCTGCCCGAACTGAGGGGCATGCTGGGCGAGCCCTTTGCCGAGCGGCTGATCGAGCGGCAGACGCGGGCCAATGACCGGGTCTCGGCGATGATCCGCGACTATCAGATCAACTGCGAATGGGTGCAGAACGGCTATGTCATGGGCGCGCCGCACAGGAGCGCGCTCGACGAGATCAGGCGCAAGGTCGAGACCTATAATGCGGTGGGGGCACGGACCCGGCTGATCGGCCGGGACGAGGTTGCGGCGATCACCGGCAGCCCGCGCTTTCACGGCGGTTGGCTGCACGAGGAGGCGGGTCATCTCAATCCGCTGAGCTACGCCCGTGGTCTTGCCGGCGCCGTCCTGCAGGAGGGCGGCAGGATCTTCACCGGTTCGGCGGCGCTTTCCTGCGACCGCCATGCCGGCGGCGGCTGGGAGGTGAGGACGGGGCAGGGCCATGTGATCGCCGACAAGGTGATCTTCACCACCGGCGCCTACACGGTCGGCGGCTGGCCGAAGCTCGACCAAACCTTCAAGATCCAGCGCGTCTTCGTCGCGGCGACCCAGGTGATCTCGGAGGAGACGCGTCGGACCGTCCTGCCGCGCAATACGACGATCCACGACGGGCGCGGCGACATCTACGTCTACAAGTACAATGCCGAAGGCCGGATCGTCGCCTCGATGTTCCCGATGGGCAGGCGCGGCCGCGACATGGCCTATACGCGCCAGGTGATGAGCGACCGGCTGAAATGGCTGCATCCGCAGATCCGCGAGGAGATCCGCTGGGACTATTTCTGGTTCGGCGAACTCGACATGCAGTATCGCACTGTGCCGCGCTTCTACGATCTGGCGCCCGGTGTCGTGGCGCTCACGGGGCTGTCGGGCCGCGGCGTGCCGACCGGATCGATGCTCGGCTCCATCCTGTCGGAATGGGCGCTCGGCAAGCCGCAGAACGAACTCGCGCTAAAGCTCGAGCCGCTGACGGCGGCGCCCTTCTACATGAATTTCGGCCCCGCGCTGACGCTTCGCTACTACCGCCTGCGCGACAATCTCCAGACCCGATTTTCCGGAGCGGATCTGCCTCCGCACGCCTGACCCTTCACCGAGAGAAGCCCGCCGTCGCGCGGGCCGACACCACGGACAACCAAGGAGACTGCCATGAGCATGCCGATCTACAATATTGCCGACGACATCGACCTCACCCCCGCCATGCCCGCCGAGGGGCGCGAGGGCGGCTCCTATCGCCGCGCGATCTGGCAGGATCCGGTCGAGAACGGCACGATCGTCGCGGTGTGGAAGGCCGAGCCGGGCATCTACAACTATCCCGGCCGCGATCTCGAGGAGACGTTCGTCGTCGTCGAAGGCGAGGCGATGTATGCGCAGGCCGAGGAGGAGCCGGTGAAGATCGGCCCGGGTTCGATCGTCAGCATCGCCAGGGGCGTGCCGAGCCGTCTGGAGATCCTGTCGCCCTTCCGCAAGCTGGCAACCGTCGTTCCGAAGCCCTAAGGGCCCCATTCGCCGACGCGCCTGGCGCAATGTCTATGCCGGTGCGTCGGCGACGGAGGCGCGTTCCACCAGGTCCGTCTGCAGCACGATGCGCGTCGCCGGTGCTTCGTCTCCGTTCATACGCTCGACCAGCAGCCGGGCCGCCGTCTCGCCCAGCTTATAGACCGGCTGGCGCACGACGGTGACCGGCGGCGTCGTCACCGAGGTCCAGTCGGCGTCGTGGAACGACACCAGCGACAGATCGTCCGGAATGCGGATGCCAAGCTCGCGGCAAAGCTTGAAGACTTCGAGGCCGATCACGCTGTCGGAAGCGATGATCGCCGTCGGGCGCTTTGCCGAGGTGAGCATGGTCTCGACGATGCGATGGGTATGCTCCGGCGTCGTCGCGCCGACATGCACCCAGTCTTCGATCCCTTCGAGGCCGGCCTCCCGGCAGACACCGAGAAAGCCCTCGATGCGCCGGCGCACCGAGCCCGTGTTGATGTCGGCCGGCGTGTGAAAGCGGTGGTCCGGGGTGTCGCAGGCGGTGAGATAGGCGATGTGCTTGTGCCCGCGGGCGATCAGCCGGCGCGTGATGCCTTCCGCCGCATGCCGATCGTCGGCGACCACGGTGTCGACGCCGAGCATTTCGCTGCCGCGGTCGAGCAGCACCATCGGCCGGCCGGAGCGCGTCGCTTCCCTCAGATGGTCGATGTCGCTTTCCCTGGCCGGCGAGACGATCAGGCCGTCCACGCGCTTGGCGAGCAGCGTGCGGATCGCGGCCTTCTCCGTTTCCGCGTCCTCGCCGGAATTGATCAGGATCACGGTGAAACCCGCCTGCCGGGCAATGTCGGTAATGCCCCGGACCGCGAGGCTGAAAAACGGATTCTCGATGTCGCCCACCACCACGCCGATCGTGCCGGAGCGTCCCGTGGTCATGCTGCGGGCGAGTTCGTTCGGCCGGTAGTTGAGGGCGCGGGCAGCCGTGGTGACGGCTTCGCGCACGCGCTCGCTGACGGTTCCATATCCGCCCAGCACGCGTGCGGCCGTCGCCTTCGAGACGCCCGCCATGCGTGCGACATCGGCCACTGTGACGGACGTGTTTCGGGGCGGGCTCTGCTCCATGAGCGGTAGCCTTACAAGAGATATTGACGATTGGCAAATGCATCTATAACAATTGGCAAAAGTCAAAGAGACCGGTCTCTTTTTAGTTGAGACCGGTCTCTACGACAAAAAGAACAAGTACCGACATGCGAACTGCACGGGCCGGGCGGGCGGATATTGCCGCCTTCCGGATGGGATCCGTGCGCCCTGAAGACCTCGCAGACAAGATCACCAGAGGAGACGAAACCAATGCAATTCATCGAAGCCTTCAATGCCCCCTTTGCCCGGATGCGTGCGACCGCCGTCGCGCTTGCCTTCGGTGTGCTGGCCGGTGCCGCGACCCCGGCGCTCGCCCAGGACAATCCGCTCGGCCTCATCGACCCCGCCGTCATCAGCGTCGGCACGATGGGCGACGCCAAGCCCTATGCCTTCACCACCGCCGACGGCAATTTTTCCGGTTTTGACATCGAACTCTTCCTCAACATCGCCGAGCGCCTCGGCTTCAAGAAGGACCAGGTGATCTTCACCGGGCAGGAATTCTCCGCCCTGATGCCCTCGGTCGCCAATGGCCGCTTCGACGTTGCGGCAGCCGCCATCGGCACGACGGACAAGCGCAAGGAGACCGTCGACTTCTCCGACGGCTATCTCGCGGGCTTCCTCACCATCCTGACGCCGGATGCCGGTATCACCGACGCGGCAGGCCTCAAGGGCAAGCGGCTCGGCGTGGTGCAGGGCACGCTGCAGGAAATCTATGCCGAGAAGAATTTCGCCGGCGCCGATCTGGTGAAGTTCCCGGACAACAACTCCGCCATCTCGGGCTTGAACAACGGCACGATCGATGCCCACTTCCTCGACTATGAGGCGGCCAAGGACTACTCCGCCCGCTATGCCGACCTGAAGGTTGCGGTCAACATTCCGAGCTTCGACGCACCGGCCGGCTTCGTCATCCGCAAGGGCAATGACGCGCTGCGCGAAGCGCTCAACAAGGCCCTGCATGAAGCCATGCAGGACGGCACCTGGAAGACCCTGCACGAAAAATGGTTCCCCGGCACGCCGATGCCGGATTCGTATCTTCCCAAGCAGTGATGCCGCCTTGCCGGTCCGACCCTGTCGGTCGGACCGGTCTTTCCTCCAAGGGATTTCCTGATGAACTGGCTCGAAAACCTGCGCCGCAGCTTCCTTGACTGGAACGCGATGGCCGAAGTGCTGCCGACCATGATCACCGTCGGCCTGAAGAACACGCTGATCCTTGCGGCCGCCTCGACGGTGCTGGGCGTCGTCATCGGCATGGTGCTCGCCATCATGGGCATTTCCCGGTCCGCCTGGCTGCGCATTCCGGCGCGCCTCTATACCGACATCTTCCGCGGCCTGCCGGCCATCGTCACCATTCTCCTGATCGGGCAGGGCTTTGCCCGCATCGGCCGCGAACTGTTCGGCCCGTCACCCTATCCGCTCGGTATCCTGGCGCTCAGCCTGATCGCCGGCGCCTATATCGGCGAGATCTTCCGTTCCGGCATCCAGAGCGTCGACCGCGGCCAGATGGAGGCCTGTCGGGCGCTGTCGATGAGCTACGGCCAGGGCATGCGGCTGATCGTCGTGCCGCAGGGCGTGCGCCGCGTGCTGCCGGCGCTGGTCAACCAGTTCATTGGAAACGTCAAGGATTCCAGCCTCGTCTACTTCCTCGGCCTGCTGGCCTCCGAGCGCGAGATCTTTCGTGTCGGGCAGGACCAGGCCGTCGTGACGGGCAATCTTTCGCCGCTGCTTCTGGCCGGCGTGTTCTATCTCTTCGTCACCGTGCCGCTCACCCATGTCGTCAACGCCATCGACAATCGCCTGAGACTGGGAAAGCAACGTCCTTCGGCCGTGACCAGCGGGCTGGAGGAGGTCAGCGAACTCGACGCCGCCGCGCGCGCTTCCGGGACCGCCTTCAAGGGCGGCAGCCTCGACGTGCGCAATCTCGGCATGGCCTATGGCGACCTCGATGTGCTCAAGGGCGTCGATCTTTCGGTGAAGCCGGGCAGCGTCACCTGCATCATCGGCCCGTCCGGTTCCGGCAAGTCGACGCTGCTGCGCGGGCTCAACCGTCTCGTCGAACCGAAGAGCGGCGACATCCTGATCGACGGCGAAAGCATCCTGTCGATGAAGCCCGAAACGCTGCGCCGGCGGGTCGGCATGGTGTTCCAGCACTTCAACCTCTTTCCCGACCATACGGCGCTCGAAAACGTCATGCTGTCGCTGACCAGGATCAAGGGGCTGCCGAAGGCCGAAGCCGAGCGCATCGCCAGGGCGCGGCTTGCAGATGTCGGGCTGGAGAGCCGGCAGCATCACCGCCCCGGCGGCCTTTCGGGCGGCCAGCAGCAGCGGGTGGCCATCGCCCGGGCGCTCGCCATGGAACCGGAGGTCATCCTGTTCGACGAGGTGACGAGCGCGCTCGATCCGGAACTGGTCAAGGGTGTGCTCAACCTGATGGCCGACCTCGGCGGACGTGGCATGACCATGGTCGTCGTCACCCATGAAATGGGCTTCGCCCGCCGGGTTGCCGATCAGGTCGTGTTCATGGACGAGGGGCGCGTAGTGGAAACCGGCACGCCTGAGGCGATCTTCGACAATCCGCAGAGCCCGCGCCTGCAGCGCTTTCTGGCGGAAGTGCTTTGACAGCGCAGAGGAGAAGCAGATGACAGCAACGATCAGATGGGGCGTGCTGGGCTGCGCCGGCATCGCCGCCAAGGCGGCCATTCCCGCCATCCAGTCCAGCCGTCTCGGCCGGGTCACGGCGATTGCCTCGCGAGATGCCGGCAAGGCAGGGGATATGGCGGCCCGGTTCGGCATCGCCAAGGCCTATGGCCGATACGAGGACCTGCTGGCCGATCCGGAGATCGACGCGATCTACAATCCGCTGCCCAATCATCTGCATGTGCCCTGGACGATCAGGGCGCTGGAACAGGGCAAGCCGGTGCTCTGCGAGAAACCGATCGCGCTCGACGCCGCAGAGGCCATGATGCTGGCCGCTGCGCAAAAGGCCACCGGCGTGCCGGTCGCCGAGGCCTTCATGGTGCGTCATCACCCGCAATGGAAGACCGCGCGGGCGCTGGTGGCGGAAGGGCGGATCGGCGAGGCGAGGGCGATCCAGACCATCTTCTCCTATTATCTCGACGACCCTCAGAACGTGCGCAACCGCGCGGATATCGGCGGCGGCGGCCTGTTCGACGTCGGATGCTACGCGATCAACACGGCCCGTTTCCTGTTCGGCGCGGAACCGCTGCAGGCGATCGCCCTTGTGGAGCGCGATCCGGTTTTCGGAACGGACAGGCTGGCGAGCGGGCTCCTGGCCTTTCCGCGCGGCAGGCAGCTTGCCTTCACCTGTTCCACCCAGCTTGCGCTGACGCAGAAGGTCACGGTGCTCGGCACGCGCGGGCGCCTGGAAATCCCCATTCCCTTCAACGCGCCGGCCGATCAACCAACCCGGCTGATCCTCGACGACGGCCGCGATCTGGCCGGCGGCGGGCGCGAGGAGATCGCCATCGAGGCGGTCGACCAGTACCGCGAGCAGGCCGACGCCTTTTGCGAAGCCATTCTCACCGGCAAGCCGCTCGACACGGGACTGGAAGATGCGATCGCCAACATGAAGGTGATCGACGCGCTCTTCCGCTCCGCCGTCTCCGGCCGCTGGGAACAGCCCTGAGATCTCCCGACCATTTCCATGACCCACCGATCGAAAGACATCCCATGACAGACAACACCATCTCTTCGGCCGTCATCATCGGCGCCGGCATTTTCGGCGTTTCCACCGGCGTCCAGCTGGCCCGCCGCGGCATCAGGGTCACCATCCTCAATGACGGCCCGCCGGCCAACGGCGCGTCCGGCCGCTCGCTCTCCTGGCTGAATTCGGCACGCATGCGCTCGGAGCCCTATCACCGCCTGCGCATGGCCGGCATCGATCGTTACCGCACCCTTTTCGCCAGGCACCCCGACACGGACTGGCTCCGGTTCGACGGCGGCCTGACCTGGGACGCCGACGACGAGCGCAACGAGATCGACGCGGCTTACCGCCACGAGGTTTCGCTGGCCTATGACGCACGGCGTGTCTCCGCAGCCGATGTCGCCGCGGTCACGCCCGGCCTCGACGCCAGGGCGATCACCCGTCAGGGCGCGATCTTCAATCCGGGCGAGGGCTGGGTCGACCTGCCGGTCCTGATCGGCATGCTCGTCGAAGAGTTTTCCGTGCTCGGGGGCGTCGTCGTGACGGATCAGGGCGCGTCCAAGGTCCTGGTCGAGGGCGGCCGGGCCATCGGCGCGGAAACCGCCACCGGCGGACGCTTCCTGGGTGACGCCGTCGTGGTTGCGACGGGGCCGGCGGTGCCGCGCATGGCGGCGGACAGCGGCCAGGTGATCGGCGACGACACCCCGATCGCCCTGCTGGTGCAGACCAAGCCGCTCGCCCATCCGCTGCGTGCCGTTCTCAACACCCCGCGCGTCGCCGTCCGGCCGGCACCCGGCGGCAGTTTTTCGCTGGATGCCGACTGGGCCGCCGACGAAGGTGTGAAAGTGCGCCCCGACGGTGGCTACGATATCGACGACGCCGTGGTGGATGCGCTGCTGGCGGAGGCGGCCAGGGTGATGGAGGGCAATCCGAAGCTCGAGGTCGCCTCCGTCGGCGTCGGCGGCAAGCCGATCCCCGGCGACGGCGAACCCGTGGTCGGTGTGCTCAAGGCCATCCCCGGCTACTATGTCGCCTTCAGCCACAGCGGTGCGACGCTCGGCCTGATCGTCGGCGAACTGCTCGCTTATGAGGTCGCGACCGGCCAGGAGCATCCCATGCTCGCGACCTTTCGGCCGGAGCGGTTTGCCTCGCGGTAAGTTATAAGGAATGCCGCGGACGAGGGCGCGAGACTTCGCGCGTCCCTCGCTGCGGCAGCGCCCGTCGAAGGTTATCGCGACGTCGCCGAGGGGACCAGACTGACGCGCCTCGTCAGCTGGCGATGCGGCGCTGCTGCCAGTCCTTGTAGGGCGCCAGCAGTTGTCCGGGGAAGCGATCCTCGATGGCCGTCTCGACCAGGGCGATCTGAGCGAACACGTCGCTGCCGTCGCGCTCGTCGGGGCGGATCTCCTCGCTCTCGTCCTCCAGCCGCTGCATGGTCTCGAACAGTTCGTCATCGGTCATCTGCACGAGGCGGTCGGCAAAGTCTGCGGCATCGAAATCGGCTGGGTCAGGCATGTCGTCACTCCTTGTTGGCTGTCCTTGTCGCATCACCGCGGCGGGCAAAGCGCTGCTCATGGCTGATGTCGCCGGGAACGCTCGACCGGTCATCCGTCATCGAGCTCGATCCAGACCGGGGCGTGGTCGCTGGTGTGCTCCCAACCGCGCACGTACTTGTCGACACCGCACGCGTTCAGCCGGACCCTGAGCGAAGGGCTGAGCAGGACGTGGTCGATGCGAAGGCCGGCGTCGCGGGCGAAGGCGTTTCGCCAGTATTTCCAGAAGGTATAGATGCGCTCGTCCGGATGAAGGCTACGCACGGCATCGGTCCAGCCCATGGCGACCAGCTCGGCGAACGCCCGCCTGACCTCCGGCCGGAACAGCGCATCGTCGCGCCACCGTTCCGGCGCGTAGACATCCATGTCCGTCGGCATGACGTTGAAGTCGCCAACGAGGGCGACAGGCACGTCGAGTTCCAGCAGATCCTCTGCATAGGCATGCAGCCGTTGAAACCAGCGAAGCTTGTAGTCGAACTTCGGGCCCGGCGCCGGGTTGCCGTTCGGCAGATAAAGGCAGCCGACCAGCACGCCGTCGATCGCCGCCTCGATGTAGCGGCTGTGGTCGTCGTCCGGGTCGCCCGGCAGACCGCGCCTCGTCAAAAGCGGCTCCCGGTCGCGGGCGAGAATGGCGACGCCGTTCCACGACTTCTGCCCGTGCCAGACGGCGCCGTAGCAAGCACGTTCGATTTCGCGGCGCGGGAACTTGTTGTCCGGCGCCTTCAGTTCCTGCAGGCAAACGACATCCGGCCTTGCCTCGTCCAGCCACCGGAGCAGCAGGTCGAGGCGGCCGTTGATGCCGTTGACATTGTAAGTGGCGATCTTCACCGGCGTCGTGATCAGTCCTTACGATCGCCCTTGTCGCCCTGGCCCGGCTTTGCATCGTGCTTGGCATCATGGCGTGCATCGCTCGACAGGGAGCGGGAGACGTCCACGCTTTCCTTGAACTTGCCTTCCTCGTCGCGGCGGACATAGCGCTTGTCGGTGCCGGTATCGATCAGTTCGCGTTTGCTCATGGGTTTTCTCCATCGTGGTTGCTGAAGGGAGAAACGCGCGTCGGCGGTAAAAGATGCATCGAAAATGGTCGATCCGACCTGAAGGCCACCACGGTGGGGCGTTGCGGGCAGCGTCTTACGGATCGCGCCCCAAGGTCACATTTTTTCCGGCCACCCCTCTTGAATCCAAAATCGGCAAAAACCAGATCTTTTGCCGCCAGCCGCTGATGACGGGGCTGGCCTTGCTCGAAGCGCGTTCGCCGCGCGCTTCCGTACCCATGTTGCTTCAAGGAGGATATGGCTATGGCAACATCTTACGACTATGCACCGCTTTTCCGTTCGAGCGTCGGCTTTGACCGGATCTTCAATCTTCTCGAAAACGCCCAGCGTGCCCGCTCGATCAGCGACTGGCCGCCCTATGACATCGTCAAGACCGGTGACGACAGCTACCGGATCTCCGTCGCCGTGGCCGGGTTCTCGCAGGACGATCTCGACATCACCTTCCAGTCCAATCTGCTGACCGTGACCGGCAGGAAGCAGGAATCCGCTTCGGAAGGCTACCTGCATCGCGGCATTGCCGACCGGCCCTTCGAACACCGGTTCGAGCTCGCCGACCATGTCCGCGTCAGCGGCGCCGACCTCAGGAACGGTCTCCTGTCGATCGATCTCGTGCGGGAGATTCCGGAGGAGATGAAGCCTCGCAAGATCTCCATCAAGAGCGACCCGGCTCTGCCGTCGACGGCCGCCCCGGCGCAGATCGAAGCGCCGAAGGCCGCCTGAGCGGCGTGCATGGAACGCGAGCAATAACCTGGAGGGCGCCGCGGGCACGACGGCGCCTTTGCGGCCCTCCGGGTTGGAAAGGAGCGTGCGATGAAACCCGACATGTTTAGGGAACCTGTGCGCATTCTGGTCGGTCTCGGCTTTCCGGCCGAGGTGCGCGGCGTGCTGGATGCCTACCGACATCTGTGCGAATGGCCCGTCTCGCTGCGTGACGCCGCCCATGCGATGGCGCTCAAGGCGTGCAGCGCCGCACTGCGTGGCGAGATCGAAGCGGAGACCGCCCGCGGCCTGTTCGCCGCGTTCGCCGAAAAGCACGACCTGATCGCCCCGCAAGGCGGCACTGCCGCCGCATCGCGTGGTATTGGTTCCGGATCGACCTCCCGGCTCGAGACTCGATCACGCCCGTAGGCGGGAGGACGGTCTTTTCTGACCGGGTAGGCCGCGCCGCATCCCGCTGCGGCGCGTTTTTGACGGGAGTGGGAGCGATGGACGAGGAATTCTTCATACGGGATGCCGTCGCGGTCGCCGCCGATCTGCTCGGTGCGCGCCTCTTGGTGCACGGTGTCGGCGGCGTGATCGTCGAAACCGAGGCCTACCGCCAGGACGACGAGGCCTCGCACAGCCATCGCGGGCCGACGCGCGCCAATGCCGCGATGTTCGGGGCGCCCGCCCGGGCCTATGTCTACCGTTCCTATGGGCTGCACTTCTGCTTCAACATCGTCTGCGAGACCGGCAGCGCGGTGCTCATTCGCGGGCTTCAGCCGACCGACGGCCTCGAGACCATGGCGTTGCGCCGCGGCCTTGCCGATCCGCGCCGGCTCTGCGCCGGGCCCGGCAATCTCTGCAAGTCGCTCGGCGTGACGAAGCTGATGGACGGAATGCCGATCCTCTCTTCCCCTTTCTCGCTCGCCCTGGCGGCGGAGAAGCCTGCCATCGTCAGCGGCCCGCGCATCGGCATCAGCAAGGCGGTCGACCTCGCCTGGCGCTTCGCCGTCGAAGGGTCGCCCTATCTGAGCAGGCCTCTCCGGCCGTCGGAGCGGTGACCGGGGCGCGCGCTGCGCTCAAACTGCTCGAGGAACAACGCGCCGCCGCGGCCGAGGCCTGAGCGGTTCGGGCCGGGTCTCATCTCGGTTTGTGCACTTCGAAGTCCGCGACAGGCTGGAGGGTGGGGACCGTGGCGTTCCGGCCCATCGCATCGACTTTTCCCAGTGCTCGTTCCCCGCCGGCTGGATCGTGGTTCCGTCTGGCTCTAGGCTGGACCGGTACCCGCCAACCGAGTCGCGTCCGCCATGCAGCACCCCGTTCAGCGCGTTCCCACGGAGCCTGCCATCCTTCGCTTCCTGGAGGTCTGCGCCTCGTTCTATCCGGACGACGCCGTCAGCGCGTCGATCGCGCAGCAACGGCAATGGTATGATGCGCTCTGCGCCCATTTCGACCGGCCGCTCCCGGAGGGCATGACCACCGGGGACGACCTCGTGGAGGGCCGCATTCCCGTGCGGCGATACCGGCCGGCAAAGGTCAGGACCGCGACCGTGCTTTATTACATTCACGGCGGCGGCTTTGTCGTCGGCTCGCTGGACAGCCATCATGCCATCTGCGCCGAACTGGCCGAACATGCCGGCGCCGAACTGGTGTCGGTCGACTATCGGCTGGCGCCGGAAAATATCTGGCCGGCGCCGCATGACGATTGCTTCGCCGTGCTGCAGGGCCTTTTGGCGGACGAGCGCCGGGTCGTGCTGATCGGCGACAGCGCCGGCGGCAATCTGGCGGCGGGCCTGGCTGTCCGGGCGCGCGATCAAGGCCTGGACGGCATTGCCGGTCAGGCACTGGTTTATCCGGCGCTTGGTGGCGACCTGATCTCCGGCTCCTATGCGGAGATGGCCAATGCGCCCGGGCTGACGACGAGCGACGTTGCCTATTACCGGGCCGTGCTGCAGGCGCCCGCCGAGGATCCCATCGCCCATCCCCTGCGCGCCTCTTCCCTTGCCGGACTGCCGCCGGCCTTTGTCAGCGTCGCCCATTTCGATCCCTTGCGCGACGACGGCCGGGCCTTTGCCGCCGGGCTTGCGCAGGCGGGGGGCGAGGTCTGGTTCCGCGAGGAGCCGCAGATGGTGCATGCCTGGCTGAGGGCACGCCATATGAGCGAGGGCGCGCGGGCGGGGTTCGCCGCGCTGTGCGCCGCGGTCGCCCGCTTCGCCGCCGGCCCCTGATTTTCGGGCCGTTCACATGAGGTCGCGCGGAATCGCGATCTCGTCGAAGCGCTTCTCGAAAATCTTCACCTCATTCTCAAAGGCGACGACCAGGGCGCTGATCCGCCAGTCTTTTTCGCTGCAGCTGATACACGCTGTGGAAACCGTGCGGACGAACCAGCCGGGCCGCCGCATGTCGCAGGTCCAGGTCGAGACACCCTCCGCCGACCCGGGATCGCCGGGGCTGATCGTCCAGGTTTCCTCGCGCAATTGCCGGGTCGCGAGCCCGGTCCCGGGGCGCTCGGCCAGCCCCGTGTCTTCGAGGATTTGATAGCGTGTGCGATTGGCCTGGAGGTCCCGGACCACCTTTCGGTCGGTGGCGGCCGGTGCATGCTGGATGTATTTCGGCAGCGGATCGGGATCGTCCGGCGCCTTGAGGTCGATCCGCTCATGCGCGCCGAGCAGCGGCAGGGCAAGGTCAAGGGATGCCACATCAATCGTCAACCCCGGATCGCTCGGCGCCGGCAGGATCGTCGGCCAATAGGCCGTCGACAGCGACAGGCGGATGCGGTGGCCGGGGCGGAAGCGATAGCCGCAGGCGTCGAGCAGCAAGCGGATTGTCGTCGGCCGGCCGTGCTCCATCGGCTGCGGATCGCTGTTCGACCCGCGATGCGCGAGGTTCAGCACGCCGAAGGAGACACGGGTCGCTGAGCCGTCCGGATGGATGTCGACGAGGCGGGCGCAGAGATTGGCGGTATCGGCGTCGCAGGAGACCGTCACGGAGAGTTCCGGACGGCCGAGCAAGTCCAGCTCCGTCGTCAGCGGCGCGCTGTCGAAGGTCAGCGAACCGGCGTCGTCGCCGCGCTGGTCGCCGGCCATTTCCGCATCGGGCTTCAGGGTGAACCATTCGCCCGAGGCCGTTCCGGTATCGAGCGGCGAGCGCAGATAGACCGGCCGTGCCGGGGATCCGCCCGGCTTCGGGCCTTCTGCCAGCATCTGTGCCGCGTCGACATGGAAGTCCAGCATCACCGGTGGTTGCCAATGCGTCTTGGCGATCCAGAAGCCGGGATCGGCATCGCGGCGCGGGGCCGGCTTCGGCCCGTCGAGCATATAGGCGCGGACCTGCGGAAGGGCCTCGGCGCCGGTCTGCTCGCCGCGCAGCCAGCGGTTCCACCAGGCGATCGCCTCGCCGCGGAAATCCGCGCGCGGTTTGGGCCAGGCGAAGTGCGGGTATTTGTGGACCCAGGGACCGATCAGCGCCTTGGATCGGTCCGGCATGCCCTCCACCGCCAGAAGCGGCGTGTTGCGGTAGCCGTCGGCCCAGCCGGCGATCACCAGAGCCGGCACGGCAACGGCGGAGAAGTCCTCCTTGATCGAACCATGTTTCCAGAAGCCATCCCGGCGCTGGTGGGCCAGCCATTCCTGCATGAAGAAGGGTTCGTTCTCCAGCCGCTCCAGCCACATTTCGCGCCAGCGCTCGCCGACAAGCGCGGGATCCGCCGGGCGCGACTGGTAGCCGAGCATGGTGGCGGCCCAGGAGAGCTGCGCGGAGAGATGGCAGCCGTTCTTGTAGTGGATGTCGTCATTGTAGCGGTCGGTGGTCGAGGCGATCGAGATCACCGCCTTGAGCGCCGGCGGGCGCAGGGCCGCGACCTGCAGCGCATTGAACCCGCCCCAGGAAATCCCCATCATGCCGACCGAACCGTTCGACCAGGGCTGCGCCGCGATCCAGGCGATCAGCTGGCAGGCATCGGCCAGTTCGCGCTCGGTATATTCCCCGTCGATGACGCCGTCGGACTCGCCCGATCCCCGGATGTCGACGCGCACGCCGGCGATGCCGGCCGCGGCAAAGGCCGGATAGGTGCTCTCGTCGCGCATCGAGGTGCCGTCACGCTTGCGGTAGGGCAGGAACTCGAAGACCGCGGGCACGGGATCCGCCTCCGCACCGTCGGGCATCCAGATGCGCGCGGCAAGCCGCGTGCCGTCCTTCAGGGTGATCCATTGGTTTTCGATGACGGTGAACGGTCGAGGGGACATGCTGAGCCTTCACTTCACTAATGATGTCTCGACGGTGAAGGATTGCCCCTCACCCTGGCCCTCTCCCCGCAAGCGGGGAGAGGGAACTGGTAGCCTTGCGGCTCGCGTCCTTCTCCCCGTTCACGGGGAGAAGGTGCCGGCAGGCGGATGAGTGGCAATGCACCGAATATAGAGGGTGAGGGGCAAATGGCGGACACAGGCTCATCTCCGACTTTCCGGCTCCGGGGCGTCCTGCTCATGCGGCCCTCCGGGCCACCTCTCCCGTCGGGGAGAATTAAGTTAGTCCAAAAGATAGCACACTCCCTTTTCGCAACCCCGACTTTCGACAGGGGTGATCGCGGGGGCGAACCTGTGTTAAGCCCGTGGGCAATAAAGGGCGCCCTGACGGAGGCGGTGCCCATCTCTTGGAGGAGAGCCATGGATTTCACCCTGAGCGACCAGCAGCAGGCCTTTGTCGACATGGCGGCCGACTTTGCCGCCGAGGAGCTTGCTCCCTTTGCCCTCGACTGGGACCAGACCAAGCACTTTCCCGTCGACACGCTGAAGAAGGCCGGTAGCCTCGGCCTCGGCGCGATCTGCGTCGCCGATGACGTCGGCGGCTCCGGCCTCGGCCGGCTCGACACCGCGCTGATCATCGAGGCGCTGGCCACCGGCTGCCCGACGGTTGCCGCCTATATCTCGATCCACAACATGTGCGCGACGATGATCGACCGCTACGGCACGCCCGAGCAGCGCGAGACCCATCTGCCCGCCCTTGCCACCATGGACGCGCTCGCCAGCTATTGCCTGACGGAACCCGGCTGCGGCTCGGATGCGGCAGCGCTCAAGACCCGCGCGGTGCGCGACGGCGATGACTATGTGCTGACCGGCCAGAAGCAGTTCATCTCCGGTGCGGGTGCCAGCGCCCTCTATCTCGTCATGGCCCGCACCGGCGAGGACGGCCCGAAAGGCATTTCCGCCTTTCTCGTGCCGGGCGACGCCAAGGGGCTGACCTTCGGCGCCAACGAGAAGAAGATGGGCTGGAACGCCCAGCCGACCCGCACCGTGATGATGGACGGCGTGCGCGTGCCGGCCGAAAACCGGCTGGGCGCCGAGGGCGATGGCTTCCGGATCGCCATGTCCGGCCTCGACGGCGGACGCCTCAACATTGCCGCCGCCTCACTCGGCGGCGCGCAAGCCGCCTTCGACAAGGCGGTTGCCTACATGAAGGACCGCAAGGCCTTCGGCAAACCGATCTCCGAATTCCAGGCGCTGCAGTTCGAGCTTGCCGACATGGCGACCGACCTGGAATCGGCCCGCACCTTCCTGTGGCGCGCCGCAACCGCGCTGGACGACAAGGCGCCCAACGCCACCACACTCTGCGCCATGGCCAAGCGGCTCGTCACCGACCGCTGCTTCGATGTCGCCAACCGCGCCTTGCAGCTGCATGGCGGCTATGGCTATCTCGCCGAATACGGCATCGAGAAGATCGTCCGGGACCTGCGCGTCCACCAGATCCTCGAAGGCACCAACGAGATCATGCGGGTGATCGTCGCCCGCTCGGTGATCGGCGCTTAAGGAGAGAGCCATGCGCTATCTGACGACCGAACTGACCGGCGAGGAAGTTCTCACCGGCCGCACCGGCGCGCTGGGGCTGATCGCCCTCAATCGGCCGCGCATCATCAACAGCCTGTCGCTGGTGATGGTTCGCCAGATCGAGGCAGCGCTCAACGCCTTCGAGGCCGATCCGTCGATCGCCGCCGTCCTCGTCACCGGCGAAGGCGAGCGCGGCTTTTGCGCCGGCGGCGATATCCGTATGCTCTATGAGAGCGGCCGCACCGGCGATCCGGAAGCGACGACCTTCCTGCGCGAGGAATATCGGCTGAACGGCCGCATCGGCCGTTATCCCAAGCCCTATGTCGTCATCGTCGAGGGCATCACCATGGGCGGCGGCGTCGGCCTTTCCGGCCATGCCAGCCACCGCATCGCCACCGATACGACGAAGCTCGCCATGCCGGAGACCGGCATCGGCTTTTTCCCCGATGTCGGCGCCACCTGGCTTCTGTCGCAGGCGCCGGGCGAACTCGGCACCTATATGGGCCTGACCGGCGAGCCCATCGGCCCGGGCGACGCGATCACCGCCGACTTCGCCGACAGCTTCGTCTCGTCGGCAAATCTGAGCGCCCTTGCCGAACGCCTCGCCGCCCTGCCCGTCGGAGCCGATGCAGAAGCCGTGTCCGATCTGATCGGAACCTTCGCCACGGCCGCGCCGGAGGGCCAATTCGCCGCAAACCGCGCGCTGATCGACCGTTGCTTCGCCTTCGACACCGTCGAGCAGATCATCGCCGCGCTCGACGCCGAGGACAGTGACTTTGCCGCGAAGGCCAAGGCGACCATGCTGACGAAATCGCCGACCAGCCTGAAGGTGACGCTGGCGCTGCTGCGCGCCGGGCGGACATCGCCCGATCTCGAAACCTGCCTGGCCCGCGAATTTGCCGCGACCGCGCAGACGCTGAAGACGCCGGACTTCTACGAGGGCATCCGCGCAGCCATCATCGACAAGGACCGCAATCCGAAATGGTCCCCGGCGACGCTGGACGCAGTCGGCCCTGAGATCGTCGAGGCCTTTCTGAAACCGCATCCGCAGCCGCTGTTCGGCTGAACCTCCTTCGGCGGGGCAGGTATTGCCCGCCCCGACATGCCATCCAGCGACGTTGCTGCTGCACCGCCGCGGTTAGTCGGGAAGCCGGACGGTCATTTCCATTTCCATCTGCAGGTCAGGGGCGGCAAGGGCCGCGACCCCGACGCCGGTGAGGCTCGGCTGCGCGCCGTCGAAGAAGGCGGTGAGATGCGGCATGGCCTCGCCGATACGCTCGGGCGTGAGATCCGTCATGTAGACGCGCACGATGACGATGTCCTGCGGGGCGGCACCGATCGCATCGAGTGCCGCCTTGGCATTGGCGCAGACCAGGCGGGCCTGCTCGCCAAGGGAATCAGGCGTGGGTTCGCCACCCGCCCGCCAGGCAACCTGGCCGGAAACGAAGGCAAGCCTGCCCGGCTCCATGACGCTGATCTGCGAATAGCCGAGTGCGCCCGCATCGGGCAAAGTCGGCGGGTTCAAACGGTGAAGTGTTTGTGCCATGTCTCTTCCTTCCTGTCGTCGTTTCCGCTTCCCGGTCCAAAGCTGCCGAAAGCACGGCCGCTATAGCCGCTTGATTGGCGAATGGGCGTCGACACAGAAGCGAAAGAGCGGAGTGAGCCGATGCTGCGTGCCAATCTGAACGACATCCAGGTGTTCATGGCGGTGGTCGAGGCCGGCAGTTTCATCGCCGGCGGCAAGGCCATGGGCCTCTCGCGCTCGGCGGCCGGCAAGGCCGTCATGCGCCTGGAGGACCGCCTCGGCGTGCGCCTGCTCAATCGCACGACGCGCACGCTGAGCCTGACCGACGAAGGCCGGCTGCTCTATGAGCGCGGATTGCAGATCCTCGCCTCGGTCGACGAAGCGGAGGCAAGCGTGGCGGGAAAGTGCGGCATGCCGCGCGGCGTGCTGAGACTGACCGTGCCCGATGCCTACGGGCGGCACGTGCTTCTTCCGATCATCGGGAAATACCTGAAGGCCTGGCCCGACGTTCAGGTCGAGGTGAGCTTCACAGACCGCATCGCCGACATCGTCGAGGAAGGTTTTGACCTGGCGATCAGGATTGGCGTCACCAGCGCGGATTCAAGCTTCGTCTCTCGGGTCGTCGCGCGTTGCCGGGCCATGCTCTGCGCTTCGCCCGCCTATATCGCCGCGCGGGGGAACCGGTGGATCTCGACGATCTCGCCGCCCATGACTGCCTCGTCTTCAGCAGCCGAAATCAGCGCCAGGCCTGGCGCTTTCCCGGCGAACAGGGCGGATGGATCAAGGCGCAGGGGCGCAGCCGCTTGCGGCTCGACAGCGGCGAGGCGCTGCTGGACGCCGCACGCGCCGGCCTCGGCATCGCCTTCCTCCCGGATTTCCTCGTCGCAGAGGACCTGGCGGCCGGACGTCTGCGTCGGATCCTGCCCGAGCACGGCTCCGGCGACGTACCGATCATCGCGCTCTATCCCGACAAACGCCTGCTCGAACCCCGCGTCAGGCGCTTCATTGATCTGATGGTTGAGGAACTGGGTCCGTAACTTACCGGCCACTGCACGATTGGTCGATCAGCTCTATGGTGCGGGGTCGATCGCGCTGACGACCCGCGCGACAATTTCGTTCATCGTCGCAGCGTCGAGAGTCTCGATATATTGCGCGGTCTTCTGCTGGACCCTGGCCGGGATATCGAAGCTGCGAACCTGATTGCAGACGGCAACGCCAGTCGTTTCATGACCGGAAACGACGACCGCCAGCCCGACGCTTCGGGTGAAGCCGCCGCCACTGGTAATTGGAACCGTCATGCTGACGCCGAGTGCATTGATCTCCTTCGGCGTTATCACGACGAACCGGTGCCGGTTCATCATTTCCCGGCCGGCCACGGGATTGGGGTCGATCCAATAGACGTCGCCGCGCTTGGGAACATTGCTGCGCACCATCAGGAGATCTCGTGCCCGACGGCATCGCCGTCTCGAGCTCCCGCCACCTGGGCATTGAGCCCCGCCATCAGTTCCTGCCCTTCGAGGAGTTCACTCAGGCTGTAGCGTGCTTTGCCGACCTCGACCGGCCGCGCGACCAATTCGCCATTGCTCACCG
This sequence comes from Rhizobium sp. Q54, assembly GCA_943370615.1. Lineage (GTDB taxonomy): Bacteria > Pseudomonadota > Alphaproteobacteria > Rhizobiales > Rhizobiaceae > Allorhizobium. Next base: position 85,239 of record CALRRQ020000006.1, on the reverse strand, counting down.
CAAGTGACATCTGGTCGCCTACCTCAATATCCAGCATCTTCAGGAGGGCCGGTGGAATGGTCATCACAGCCGCCCCGCCCTGGCGCCTGATCTTCGTCGTGACTGCCATGCAGAACTCTCCATGCCCATGTGCTACATATATAGCACATCGGAGCGCGACTTCAAACCAGCCCTTACTCGATCTCGTAAGGTGTCGCGTTCCGCACGCTGTGGTCCACCACCAGCTTGCGCTTCAAGGGCGGCACGGCGCGGCTGGTGCATTTGACCCTTTCGCAGATCCGGCAGGAAATGCCGATCGGGTCGAAGGCGGCGCGGTTGGAGAGGTCGAGGTCGTCGGCATAGACGAACTGGTCCGCATAGGAGATCTCGCAACCCAGCGCCAAGGCATAGCGTGGCTGGGCGGCGCGGAAGCCGAGCGTGCCCTTGTTGACCTGCATGGCCAGACAGAGATAGCGCACCCCGTCCGGCGTCTCGGCCAGCTGGCGGATGATCCGCCCCGGGGCCTCGAACGCCTGATGCGCGTTCCACAAGGGGCAGGCCGCGCCGAAGCGGGCGAATTGCAGGCGCGCCGCGCTGTGTCGCTTGGTGATGTTTCCGGCCCGGTCGATGCGGGCGAAAAAGATCGGCACGCCCTTGAGGCCGGGCCGCTGCAGCGTCGACAGTCGATGGCAGACCTGCTCCAGCGACGCGCCGAACCGGGCGGCGAGAAGCTCGATGTCGTGCCGCAGCTCGCGCGCCGCCTGGTGGAAGCTGCGATAGGGCAGGATCAGCGCGCCGGCGAAATAGTTGTGCAAGCCGATGCGGCAGACCTCGACGGCCTCCTCGGTGCGGAAGCCCGCCTGCTTCAGCACCTGCTCGATGGTATCGCGGGCGTGGAGCTGGGCCACCTGGATGGCGATCTGGAAATCACGGGTCGGCGCCGAGGCGTAACGCGAGAGCGTCAGGATGCGGCTTGCCGGATCGAAGCGTCGGATCGCCTCCTCGCCGGCATCGCCGCGCACCACGCGCACCCCGTGGCGGCTCTCGAGGAAGCCGGCGAGCGCCGCGTAGTTCTCCCCTTCCCCGAGCTTCAGCTGGCCGGCCAGGCTTTCCGCCAGGATGTCGATGTCGTGGATGTAGTTGTCGACGAAATGGAAAAAGTCGCGCACCTCGTCATAGGAGGTGGTCTCGTTGGAGGGGGCGGCACCGAACCGGTCGTCATAGCTCACCAGTTGCTCGCTGTTGCGGCGATAGGCCTGGTGACAGGTGATCAGCGCATGCGCTAGCCCCGGCGCGTTCTGGGTCACGAGCTTCAGTTCCTGCAGGCTCGGCGAATAGGTCTCGAACAGAGGGTCGCTCAGCGCCTCCGAGAGCGCCGACAAAAGCCGGTCGTTCTGACCCGACGAAAGTTCAGTAATGTCGATGCCGAACTTTTCAGCCAGTGCCAGAAGCACCGAGGCCGAGACCGGCCGCTGGTTGTTCTCGATCTGGTTCAGATAGCTGGTGGAAATGCCGATCTTGTCGGCAAACTGGGCCTGCGTGGCGTGCCCCGCCTGCCGGATTTCGCGCACCTTGCGCCCGATGAAAAGCTTGCCGATCGCCATTTGCAATTTCGCATTTTGCTGTTTGCAAATTCATAAATCCACAATTGCACCTGTTCAATCATTTTCTTTGCAAGCCCCTGCGTTTAAGGGCACAAATCACATAAGCGCCTTGCATTTTGTCGGGAGGAAGTATGCTACAGATTCTGGACCAGCTCGAGGCGCGCCGCGCCGAGGCCCATCTCGGCGGCGGCCAGCGCCGCATCGACGCCCAGCATGCCAAGGGCAAGCTGACGGCGCGCGAGCGCATCGAAGTCCTGCTCGACGAGGGCTCCTTCGAAGAATACGACATGTACGTCACCCACCGCTGCACCGACTTCGGCATGGCGGAGCAGAAGATCGCCGGCGACGGCGTCGTCACCGGCTGGGGCACGATCAACGGCCGCCAGGTCTATGTCTTCTCCCAGGACTTCACCGTGCTCGGCGGCTCGCTGTCCGAGACCCATGCGCAGAAGATCTGCAAGATCATGGATATGGCGCTGAAGAATGGCGCGCCGGTCATCGGCCTCAATGACTCGGGCGGCGCCCGCATCCAGGAAGGCGTGGCCTCGCTCGCCGGCTATGCCGACGTCTTCAAGCGCAATGTCGACGCCTCCGGCGTCGTGCCGCAGATCTCGGTCATCATGGGCCCCTGCGCCGGCGGCGCGGTCTATTCGCCGGCCATGACCGACTTCATCTTCATGGTGCGCGACAGCTCCTACATGTTCGTCACCGGTCCGGACGTCGTGAAGACCGTGACCAACGAGATCGTCACGGCCGAAGAACTCGGCGGCGCCGGCACCCATACGAAAAAGTCCTCGGTCGCCGACGGCGCCTACGAGAACGACATCGAGGCCCTGGAACAGGTGCGCCTGCTGTTCGACTTCCTGCCGCTCAACAACCGCGAAAAGCCCCCGGTCCGTCCCTTCCATGACGACCCGGCCCGCGTCGAGGCCCGCCTCGACACGCTGATCCCGGACAGCTCCAACAAGCCCTACGACATGAAGGAGCTGATCTACGCGCTGGCCGACGAGGGTGACTTCTTCGAGATCCAGGAAGCCTTCGCCAAGAACATCATCACCGGCTTCATCCGCATGGAAGGCCAGTCGGTCGGCGTCGTCGCGAACCAGCCCATGGTGCTCGCCGGCTGCCTCGATATCGACAGCTCGCGCAAGGCCGCCCGCTTCGTGCGCTTCTGCGACGCCTTCAACATCCCGATCCTGACGCTGGTCGACGTGCCCGGCTTCCTGCCCGGCACGGCGCAGGAATATGGCGGCGTCATCAAGCACGGCGCCAAGCTCTTGTTCGCCTACAGCCAGGCGACCGTGCCCATGGTCACGCTCATCACCCGCAAGGCCTATGGCGGCGCCTACGACGTCATGGCCTCCAAGCATATCGGTGCCGACATCAACTATGCCTGGCCGACCGCCGAAATCGCCGTCATGGGCGCCAAGGGCGCGACCGAAATCCTTTACCGCTCCGAACTCGGCGACGCCGAGAAGATCGCGGCCCGCACCAAGGAATACGAGGTCAACTTCGCCAACCCGTTCAAGGCAGCCGAACGCGGCTTCATCGACGAGGTGATCATGCCGCATTCCTCGCGCCGCCGCATCGCCCGCGCCTTCGCCTCTCTGCGCAACAAGCAGGTCGGCACGCACTGGAAGAAGCACGACACGATCCCGTTGTAAGGGGAGGACGCTCATGGCCAAGCCCCCCGAAATGACCAAGCATCGCGGCTTTCCGTCGGGCCTGCCCGGTCATGGTCATCACTTCACCATCCGCCGCGCCAACGAGAAGGGCGCGACGCCGTTGAAGGCGCTGCAGCGGCTCGCCCGCCCCAATACGATCGAGCAGAAGGTCGACGCGGCCTTCCTGCACGCGCTCTGGCACCATTTCGGCGACGAACCGTTCGAGCGCGGCAATCTCGACGCGGGACGGCTCAATCTGCTGTTCGGCCGTGAGGTGGTGCCGGCGGAAAGCCCGTTCGACCCGACCTCCTACGCGGCCCTGCTCAGGATCGATGAACGGGTGGCCCGCAAGAGCTTTCCGGAATCCTTCGAAGACGTGTTCGAGGTCTGACGGATGGCCAAGGATCCCCTCATGCCCAAGCACCAGGGCTTTCCGGCCGGACTGCTCGGCACGCAATGGCAGTTCACCATCCGAAGGGCGAACCCCAAGGTCACGCCGCTCACCGCATGGCCGCGCCACCGCACCATGGACAAGTCGGTGGCGCTCGCCGACATCGAATTCGTGCAGGCGCTCTGGCGTCATTTCGGCACGGAACCGTTCCAGCGCGGAAACCTGGATGGCGAACGCCTTTGCCGCCTGTTCGGGCGGGAAGTGCTGCCGGCGGAGCGGGCCTTTGACCCGGCCTCCTATTTCGCCCTGCTGAAACTCAATGTAGCCCTGGCGCGGAAGAACTTTCCGCAAGCCTTCGAAGACACAATGGAAGCCGGAAAGCCATGATCAAGAAAATCCTCATCGCCAACCGTGGCGAAATCGCCTGCCGCGTCATCAAGACCGCCAGGAAGATGGGCATCAAGACCGTCGCCGTCTATTCCGACGCCGACCGGGACGCGCTGCACGTCAAGATGGCCGACGAGGCCGTGCACATCGGCCCGGCGCCGTCCAACCAGTCCTATATCGTCATCGAGAAGATCCTCGAGGCGATCGCCAAGACCGGCGCCGACGCCGTCCATCCCGGCTACGGCTTCCTGTCGGAAAACGCAGTCTTCGCCGATGCGCTGGCCAATGCCGGCATCACCTTCGTCGGCCCGCCGGTCAACGCCATTCAGGCCATGGGCGACAAGATCACCTCGAAGAAGCTCGCCGCCGAAGCCGGCGTCTCCACGGTTCCCGGCCATATGGGCCTGATCGAGGATGCCGACGAGGCGGTGAAGATCTCCGACCAGATCGGCTATCCGGTGATGATCAAGGCATCCGCCGGCGGCGGCGGCAAGGGCATGCGCATCGCCTGGAACGCCGAGGAGGCCCGCGAAGGCTTCCAGTCGTCCCGCAACGAAGCGAAGAATTCCTTCGGCGACGACCGCATCTTCATCGAAAAATTCGTCACCGAGCCGCGTCACATCGAAATCCAGGTGCTCGGCGACAAGCACGGCACGGTGCTCTATCTCGGCGAACGCGAATGCTCGATCCAGCGCCGCAACCAGAAGGTCATCGAGGAGGCCCCCTCGCCCTTCCTCGACCCCGCCACCCGCAAGGCCATGGGCGAACAGGCCGTCGCGCTGGCAAAAGCGGTCGGCTATCACTCCGCCGGCACGGTCGAGTTCATCGTCGACGGCAAGCAGAACAAGTTCTACTTCCTCGAGATGAACACCCGCCTGCAGGTGGAACATCCGGTCACCGAACTGATCACCGGCCTCGATCTCGTCGAGCAGATGATCCGCGTCGCCCAGGGCGAAAAGCTCTCCTTCGGCCAGGACGACGTCAAGCTCAACGGCTGGGCGGTCGAAAGCCGGCTCTATGCAGAAGATCCCTATCGCAACTTCCTGCCCTCGATCGGGCGCCTGACCCGTTATCACCCGCCGGTCGAAGGGGTTCAGGACGACGGCACGATCGTGCGCAACGACACCGGCGTCTATGACGGCGGCGAGATCTCGATGTATTACGACCCGATGATCGCCAAGCTCTGCACCTGGGCCCCCGATCGTCTGTCGGCCATCGACGCCATGTCGAAGGCGCTCGACAATTTCGAGGTCGAAGGCATCGGCCACAACCTGCCCTTCCTCTCGGCGGTCATGCAGCAGGAGCGCTTCCGCTCCGGCAAAATCACCACCGCCTATATCGCCGAGGAGTTCAAGGACGGCTTCACCGGCGTCGCGCCGGATGCTGCGTCCGCCCGCAAGCTCGCCGCCATCGCCGCCGTGATCAACCAGACGCTGCAAGAGCGCGCCGTCGCCATCTCGGGCACGATCGGCAATCACCAGCGCAAGGTCGGCAAGGACTGGGTCGTCACGCTCGCCGGCCACGAGTTCCCGGTCGCACTGTCCACCGGCGTCGACGGCATGGCGGTCGCCTTCGCCGACGACGGCAAATGCGCCGTCACAGGCGCCTGGTTGCCAGGGCAGTTGCACACCGTCTTCCACATCGACGGCGAGGCCGTCGGCGTGAAGATAAATCTCGTCGGCCCGGCCATCCGGCTGCGCTGGCGCGGCATGGACGTGACCGCCCGCGTGCGGTCGCCGCGCGTCGCCGAGCTTGCCAGGCTGATGCCGGAAAAGATGCCTCCGGACACGTCGAAGATGCTGCTCTGCCCGATGCCGGGCGTCATCACCTCGGTCGCCGTCAAGGAAGGCGACCAGGTCGAAGCCGGCCAGGCGCTCGCCACCGTCGAGGCGATGAAGATGGAAAACATCCTCAAGGCCGAGAAGCGTTCCGTGGTCAAGAAGATCGCGGTGAAAGCCGGCGAAAGCCTCGCCGTCGACGGCCTGATCATGGAATTCGAGTGATGTTGGCAATGACGGTGTCACCCCCCTCTGCCCTGCCGGGCATCTCCCCCTCAAGGGGGGAGATCACGGGGGGAACCGTCCTGCCAAGAACATATGTGGCATTCGCAGACAAAACGCCGACGATACCCCGCAAGGCCAAAAGGTGGGCGCAAGGCCGCCCCCAACCGATCTCCCCCCTTGAGGAGGAGATGGCCGGCAGGCCAGAGGGGGGTGTTTCTGCCCATCGTAAAGAGGAAGCTGATCGATGACCGATAAGACGATCAAGGACTGGGAAGCGCTGGCCGAGAAGGAGCTCAAGCGTCCGGCCGAGACGCTGACCTGGCACACACCGGAAGGCATCGACGTCAAGCCGCTCTACACGGCGGATGATCTGGCCGGCATCGATCACCTCGGTTCCCTGCCCGGCTTTGCCCCCTTTGTCCGCGGTCCGCGCGCCACCATGTATGCCGGCCGCCCCTGGACCATCCGCCAATATGCCGGCTTCTCCACGGCGGAGGAATCCAACGCCTTCTACCGCAAGGCGCTCGCCGCCGGCCAGCAGGGCGTCTCGGTCGCCTTCGACCTCGCCACCCATCGCGGCTATGACAGTGACCATCCCCGCGTCGTCGGCGATGTCGGCAAGGCCGGCGTGGCGATCGACAGCGTCGAGGACATGAAGATCCTGTTCGACGGCATCCCGCTCGAAGCGATCTCGGTGTCGATGACCATGAACGGCGCCGTCATCCCGATCCTTGCCAACTTCATCGTCACCGGCGAGGAACAGGGCGTTTCACGCGATAAGCTCAGCGGCACCATCCAGAACGACATCCTCAAGGAGTTCATGGTCCGCAACACCTACATCTACCCGCCGGCTCCTTCGATGCGCATCATCGCCGACATCATCGAGTACACGGCAAAGGAGATGCCGAAGTTCAACTCGATCTCGATCTCCGGCTACCACATGCAGGAAGCCGGCGCGACGCTCGTCCAGGAACTGGCCTTCACACTCGCCGACGGCCGCGAATATGTCCGCGCCGCCCTTGCCAAGGGCCTGAACGTCGACGAGTTCGCCGGCCGTCTGTCGTTCTTCTTCGCCATCGGCATGAACTTCTTCATGGAAGCAGCAAAGCTGCGCGCGGCGCGCCTGCTCTGGACCCGCATCATGCAGGAATTCCAGCCGAAGAAGGCCTCCTCGCTGATGCTGCGCACCCACTGTCAGACCTCGGGCGTCTCGCTGCAGGAGCAGGATCCGTATAACAACGTCATCCGCACTGCCTATGAGGCGCTGTCGGCAGCCCTCGGCGGCACCCAGTCGCTCCACACCAATGCGCTCGACGAAGCGATCGCGCTGCCGACCGACTTCTCCGCCCGCATCGCCCGCAACACCCAGCTCATCCTGCAGAACGAGACCGGCGTCACCAAGGTCGTCGATCCGCTCGCCGGCTCCTACTATGTCGAAAGCCTGACCAACGAACTGGCCGAAAAGGCCTGGGCCCTCATCGAGGAAGTGGAAAGCATGGGCGGCATGACCAAGGCGGTCGATGCCGGTCTGCCGAAGCGGCTGATCGAGGAAGCCGCGACCCGTCGCCAGGCCGCCGTCGACAAGGGCGAGGAAGTCATCGTCGGCGTCAACAAGTTCCGCCTGGAAAACGAAGACCCGATCGACATCCTCGACATCGACAACACCGCCGTGCGCACCTCGCAGATCAAGCGAATCGAGCAGACCCGCCGCCAGCGCGATCCGAAGGCGGTCCAAACCGCGCTCGCCCGCATCACCGACTATGCCAGCACCGGCCAGGGTAACCTCCTGGAAGCCGCCGTGGAGGCTGCCCGCGCGCGGGCAACCGTCGGCGAGATCTCCGACGCCATGCGCGTGGTCTTCGGCGACCATGCCGCGACCCCCATCGTCGTGCACGACATCTACGGCAAGGCCTATGAAGGCGATCCGGAAATGCAGATGCTGTCCGGCCGCCTCAACGACTATGCGAAGAAGGCTGGAAAGCCGCGCATCATGGTCGCCAAGCTCGGCCAGGACGGCCACGACCGGGGCGCCAAGGTGATCGCATCCGCCTTCGGCGACATCGGCTTCGACGTCGTCGCCGGACCGCTGTTCCAGACGCCGGAAGAAGCGGCCGACCTTGCCGTCGCCGAAAAGGTCCAGGTCGTCGGCATGTCCTCGCTCGCCGCCGGCCACAAGACGCTCGCCCCGCAGCTGGTCGAGGCGCTGAAGGCCAAGGGCGCCAAGGACGTGATCGTCGTCGTCGGCGGGGTCATCCCGCGCCAAGACTACGACTATCTGATGCAGCACGGCGTCTCGGCCGTCTTCGGCCCCGGCACCAATGTCATGGAAGCGGCCCGCACCGTCCTCGACCTGATCGAAGGCCGGCTGCGCAACGCCTGAAGCGTCAGCCCACCGCCTCGATCACCGGCCGCCCGACCAGGGGGCGTCCGGTGAAGGACATGGCATTGCCCTTCACCACGCCGCGCAGGAACTCGATAACTGTGCGCACCCTCGCGACCTGCCTGAGATCGTGATGGCAGGCGAGCCAGTAGTGGCGACAGAGGTCGATCTCGTCTTCCAGCACCACCTGCAGTTCCGGATAGCGCTCGGCGATGAAGATCGGCAGCACGCAGAGCCCAAGGCCGCTCCGCGTCGCGGTCAGCTGGGCAAAAATGCTCGAACTCTGGAAATGCGGCCGGATGCGCGGATGGATATCGCCGAGATAATCCAGCCCCGGCGCGAAGATCATGTCCTGGATATAGCCGATGAAAGCATGTTCCAGCAACTCGTCCCGGTTCTTCGGCTCGCCGCGCCTGGCGATGTAGTCGCGCGTCGCATAGATCTTCAGGTGATAATCGGTGAGCTTCTCGGTGTAGTAGGGGCCGCCCTTGGGCGGGTCGAGGACCACGGCGACATCGGCCTCCTTGCGCGACAGCGCCATGATCTGCTGGATCGTCACCAGCTCCAGCGAAATGCTCGGATGGCCGGTGGTGAAGTCCGGTAACATGTGCGTGAAGAAGAAGTTGGAGAAACCCTCCGGCGCCGACAGCCGCACTACCCCGCGCTGCGCCGTCGGCCCGCCGGCGAGATCGGCCTGCAGCCGGTCGGTCTCCTGCTCGATCTTTTCCGCCGTCTCGATGAACCGCTGGCCCATCGTCGTCAGCACGTAACCGCGCGGGTTTCGCTCGAAAAGCTTGACCTTGAGGTCGAATTCCAGCCGGTCGATGCGCCGCGACACCGTCGCATGGCTCGACCTTAGTTGGCGTGCCGCCGTCGAAAGCTGTCCGGTCCTGGCGACGGCCAGGAAGAACTGCAGATCGTCCCAGGTGAAACTGGCGTTGCTCATGACCTCTCCCTCTGTTCAGAAATGAACAGACCCTGTTTGCAATTAGTTAAGCCTTGCGCTTGCGTCAACCGGCGCTTTCCGGGATCATGGCCCCATGACATGCCGTTCTGAGGAGGACGGCTGGTCAATTTTGAACAGGTTCGCGACCTGCACTCTGGGAGGAGATCAAATGCGCAACAAGCTCATCGCGTCCATGGCTATGGTATTGGCATCGAGCACGGCGGTTCTCGCCGAGCCGTCCGACGGCAAGGTGAAGATCGGCATCCTGAACGACCAGTCCGGCGTCTACGCCGACTTCGGCGGCAAGTCGTCGGTCGAAGCCGCGAAGATGGCGATCGAGGATTACGGCGGCAAGGTGCTGGGCGTTCCGGTCGAGATCGTCGACGCCGACCACCAGAACAAGGCCGACATCGCCTCCAACATCGCCCGCCAGTGGTTCGACACCGAGCAGGTCGACGCGATCATGGAATTGACCACCTCGTCGGTCGCGCTGGCCGTCCAGGCGATCGCCAAGGAAAAGAAGAAGATCGACATCGTCACCGGTGCCGCGACCACCGAATTGACTGGCAAGCAGTGCAGCCCCTACGGCTTCCATTGGGCCTATGACACCCACGCTCTCGCCGTCGGCACCGGCGGCGCGCTCGTCAAGCAGGGCGGCGACAGCTGGTTCTTCCTGACCGCCGACTACGCCTTCGGTTACTCGCTCGAACAGCAGACCTCCGACTTCGTCAAGGCCAGCGGCGGCACGGTGACCGGCTCGGTCCGCCACCCGCTCGCCACCACCGACTACTCGTCCTTCCTGCTCCAGGCCCAGTCGTCCGGCGCCAAGGTCGTCGGTCTGGCCAATGCCGGCGCCGACACCCAGAACGCCATCAAGCAGGCGGCCGAATTCGGCATCACCCAGGGCGGCCAGCGCCTTGCAGCCCTCCTCTTCACCCTCGCCGAAGTGCATGGCCTCGGCCTTGAAGCGGCCCAGGGCCTGACACTGACGGAAGGCTTCTACTGGAACCGCGACGAGGAGAGCCAGAAGTTCGGCAAGCGCTTCTTCGAGCGCACCGGCAAGATGCCGAACATGGTCCACACCGGCACCTATTCGGCCGTGCTGCAGTACCTCAAGGCCATCGACAAGGCCGGCACCGACGAAACCGAAGCCGTCTCCAAGGCCCTGCATGAAATGCCGGTCGACGACGTCTTCGGCCGCGGCGGCACCGTCGGCGCCAATGGCCGCATGATCCACGACATGTACCTGCTGGAAGTAAAGAAGCCGGGCGACAGCAAGGAACCCTGGGACTACTTCAACGTCCTCGCCACCATTCCTGGCGCGGAGGCCTATATCGACCCCGCCAAGAGCGGTTGCGAGCTGGTCAAGTAAGCGCCGACTGATGACGAACGTTTCAGTCCCAACTGAAAAGGAGCCGCGGGTGGTCTTGTCCGCCCGCGGTCTCCGCCGCGACTTCGGCGGCTTCACCGCGGTGCGCGATGTCGATCTCGACGTGCACCACGCACAGGTTCATGCCCTGATCGGTCCGAACGGCGCCGGCAAGACGACGGTCTTCAACCTGCTGACCAAGTTCCTCCAGCCGTCGGCCGGCACGATTACACTGCTCGGCACCGACATTACCCGCACGCCGCCAGACAAGGTCGCGCGCATGGGCCTGGTGCGCTCGTTCCAGATTTCCGCGGTCTTCCCGCACCTGACCGTCCTCGACAATGTCCGCGTCGCGCTGCAGCGTCCGAACAGCCTTGCCCACCAGTTCTGGCGGCCGCTTTCGGCGCTCGACACGCTGAACGGCCACGCCGAGGACCTGCTGGCAAGCGTCGGCCTGACCAAGGAGCGCGACCACGTCGCCGCCGACCTGTCCTATGGCCGCAAGCGCGTGCTCGAGATCGCCACGACCCTTGCCCTCGACCCCAAGGTCCTGCTGCTCGACGAGCCTATGGCCGGCATGGGCCAGGAGGACGTCAGCGTGATCGCCGAACTGATCCGCGAAGTCGCCAAGACCCGCGCAGTTCTGATGGTCGAGCACAATCTCTCCGTCGTCGCCGACATCTGCCACCACGTCACGGTCCTGCAGCGCGGCGAGATCCTCGCCGAAGGCGATTATGAAACGGTGAGCCGCGACCCGCGCGTGCGCACCGCCTACATGGGAACGGAGGACGCGCAATGACGGCACTTCTGGAAGTCCGCGGCCTCAACGCCTGGTACGGCGAAAGCCATGTCCTGCACGGCGTCGACATGAATGTCCGGGAAGGCGAGACCGTCACCATTCTCGGCCGCAACGGCGTCGGCAAGACGACGACGCTACGCACCATCACCGGCATCGTCCGCTCGCGAAAGGGCGAGATCCGCCTTGGCGGCAAGGACCTGATGCAGGTCCCGCTTCACCGCAGCGCCCATCACGGCGTCGGCTACGTGCCGGAGGAGCGCGGCATCTTCTCGACGCTCACCGTGCTCGAGAACCTGATGCTGCCGCCGGAAGTCGCCAAGGGCGGCATGACGCTGGACGAGATCTTCGAGCTCTTCCCCAACCTGCACGAACGCCGCAACAGCCCCGGCACGCGCCTGTCCGGCGGCGAGCAGCAGATGCTGGCGATCGCCCGCATCCTGCGCACCGGCACCCGCCTTCTGTTGCTCGACGAGCCGACCGAGGGCCTCGCCCCGGTCATCGTCCAGCGCATCGGCGACGTCCTGAAAACCCTCAAGCAGCGAGGCATGACCGTGCTTCTGGTCGAACAGAACTTCCGTTTCGCAAGCCGCGTCGCCGACCGCTTCTACCTGATGGAGCATGGCCAGATGGTGGCCGAGTTCAAGGTTGAGGAACTGCCGGAACGCATGGACATGCTTCACAAGGTCCTGGGGGTCTGACGATGACGATGATCTTCGGCATTCCCCTCCAGGCCCTGTTCGGCCAGTTGCTGATCGGCCTGATCAACGGCTCCTTCTATGCCCTGCTGTCGCTCGGCCTCGCCATCATCTTCGGGCTTCTGAGGATGATCAACTTCGCCCACGGGGCGCAGTACATGCTCGGCGCCTTCGTCGCCTACCTGCTGCTGACCTTCGCCGGCATCGGTTACTGGCCGGCGCTGGTGCTTGCCCCGCTAATCGTCGGCGGCGTCGGTGCGGTGGTCGAACGCTTCTTCCTGCGCCGGCTCTACGATCTCGATCCGCTCTACGGCCTGCTGTTCACCTTCGGCCTGGCGCTGACGATCGAAGGCACGTTCCGCTATTTCTACGGCTCCTCGGGACAGCCCTATGCCACGCCCGCCGCCCTCGCCGGCGGCACCAATCTCGGCTTCATGTTCCTGCCGATCTATCGCGGCTGGGTCGTCGTCGTCTCGCTGATCGTCTGCCTCGCTACCTGGGTGCTGATCGAGAAGACCAAGCTCGGCTCCTATCTGCGCGCAGCGACCGAGAACTCGACCCTCGTCCAAGCATTCGGCGTCAACGTGCCGGTGCTGCTGACCTTCACCTACGGCCTCGGCGTGGCGCTCGCCGCCTTCGCCGGCGTTCTGGCGGCACCGATCTACCAGGTCTCGCCACTGATGGGCTCCAACATCATCATCGTCGTCTTCGCGGTGGTCGTCGTCGGCGGCATGGGCTCGATCATGGGCGCCATCGTCACCGGCTACATGCTCGGCATCGCAGAGGGCCTGACCAAGGTCTTCTACCCGGAAGCCTCCAACATCGTGATCTTCGTCATCATGGCGATCGTTCTTCTCATCAGGCCTGCAGGCCTCTTCGGCCGGGATGCGTGACATGGCTCATACCACGACGACAACCTCGACCCACGTTCCGCCGGCCCCGGGCAACGCGTCCACGGCCCGCGCAGTCCTCATTGGCGTCGGACTGCTGCTGCTCATCGCCGCGCCCTTCTTCCTCTATCCCGTCTTCCTGATGAAGGTCCTGTGCTTCGCGCTGTTCGCCTGCGCCTTCAACCTGCTGCTCGGCTATACGGGACTGCTCTCCTTCGGCCACGCCGCCTTCTTTGGCGGAGCCTCCTATTTCACCGCCCATGCGGTGAAGGAATGGGGCTTTTCGCCGGAGTTCGGCATCCTGACCGGCGTCATAGGCGCTGCCATGCTCGGACTTGTGATGGGCTTCTTCGCCATCCGCCGCCAGGGGATCTACTTCGCCATGATCACGCTGGCGCTGTCGCAGATGTTCTTCTTCTTCTGCCTGCAGGCCGAATTCACCCATGGCGAGGACGGCATCCAGTCGGTGCCGCGCGGACATCTGTTCGGCTTCATCGATCTCAGCCAGCCGCTCAACATGTATTTCCTGGTGCTCGCTGTCTTCGTCATCGGCCTGCTGGTCATCTGGCGCTTCATCAACTCGCCCTTCGGCATGATTCTGAAATCGATCCGCGAAAACGAGGCGCGCGCCACATCGCTCGGCTATTCGGTAGCCCGCTACAAACTCGGCGCCTTCGTCATGTCGGCGGCGCTGACCGGCCTTGCCGGTTCGCTGAAGGCGCTGGTCTTCCAGTTCGCCACGCTCACCGACGTCACCTGGCAGATGTCCGGCGAGGTGATCCTGATGACCCTGCTCGGCGGCATCGGCACGCTGATCGGCCCGATCTTCGGCGCCGGCCTCGTGGTCACGCTCGGCAACTACCTCGCCACCACCGGCTTCCCGGTGACGGTCATCACCGGCGTGGTGTTCATGGTCTGCGTGCTGGTTTTCCGGCGCGGCATCGTCGGCGAATTCTACGCCTCGCGCCTCGGCCGCAGGTTCGGCTTCGAATACCGACGGTAAGGACAAACAGGAAAGCGGAGGCGGTACCCCTCTTCTCCCCGTCGGGGAGAAGGTGGCGCGTAGCGCCGGATGAGGGGGGGCGAAGCCAGCTGGTCTGAGCGCACTTGGCCCCCTCATCGCCTCGCTGCGCTCGGCACTTCTCCCCGACGGGGAGAAGAGGGTGTCCGCCGGCCGCTCGCCTGCACGTTCGGTCCCTCGACGGACGATCCTCGCCCTTTGACATACTCACAAGGGCAGACGGGTGCCTTCAGGACCTGTCGCCACCTTTGACAATAAATCGGTCCCAAGGCCGATGCGGAGTGAAGCATGGAAAGCTACGACTACATCGTCATCGGCGCCGGCACGGCCGGCTGCGTGATGGCCAACCGCCTGGCGGCCGATCCGGCAACGCGCGTCCTGCTTCTGGAAGCCGGTGGCAGCGACAATTACCACTGGGTGCACATCCCCGTCGGTTATCTCTACTGCATCAACAACCCGCGCACCGACTGGTGCTTCACCACGGCCAAGGAAGAGGGGCTGAACGGCCGCTCCTTGAGCTATCCGCGCGGCAAGGTGCTCGGCGGCTGCTCGTCAATCAACGGCATGATCTACATGCGCGGCCAGGCCCGGGACTACGACCAGTGGCGGCAGATGGGCTGCGAGGGCTGGGGCTGGGACGACGTGCTGCCGCTCTTCCGAAAATCGGAAGACTTCTACAAGGGCGCCGACGAGATGCACGGCGCCGGCGGCGAATGGCGGGTGGAAAAGGCCCGCGTCCGCTGGGCGGTGCTCGAAGCCTTCCAGCAGGCGGCCAAGGAAGCCGGCATCCCCGAGACTGCCGACTTCAACCGCGGCAGCAATGAAGGATCCGGCTATTTCGACGTCAACCAGCGCTCCGGCATCCGCTGGAACACCGCCAAGGCCTTCCTGCGCCCTGCCGTCAAACGCGGCAACCTCACCGTTCTGATCAAGGCGCATGTCAAGCGCCTGATCATCGAGGACGATGCGGTGACCGGCGTCGAGGTGCATCATGACGGCGTGACGAAGCAATTCGCGGCCAGGCGCGAGACGGTGCTGTGCGCCGGCGCGATCGGCTCCCCGCATATCCTCGAGCGCTCCGGCATCGGCCGTGGCGAGGTGCTGAAGAATGCCGGCATCGAGGTGAAGAAGGACGTGCGCGATGTCGGCGAGAACCTGCAGGATCATCTTCAGCTGCGCCTCGCCTTCAAGGTCACCGGCGTACCGACGCTCAACGAGAAGGCCTCGAGCCTGATCGGCAAGGCCTCGATCGGCCTGGAATACCTGCTCAAGCGCTCCGGGCCGATGGCCATGGCCCCGAGCCAGCTCGGCATCTTCACTCGCTCCGGCCCGGACAAGGAAACGCCCGACCTGCAATATCACGTCCAGCCGGTGACGCTGGAAAAGTTTGGCGAACCGGTCCACCCATTCCCGGCGGTCACCGCCAGCGTCTGCAATCTGAGACCCGAGAGCCGCGGCTCGGTGCACGCCACCGCACCGGACTTCGCCGCCCAGCCGGTCATCGCGCCGCGGTACCTCACGGCGCCGGCCGACCGCGACGTCGCCGTCAGGTCGATCCGGCTCACCCGCAAGATTGCCCAGCAACCGTCCTTCGCCCGCTACAATCCGCAGGAATTCAAGCCGGGACCGGCCTACGAGTCAGACGAAGATCTAATGCGCGCGGCCGGCGATATCGGCACGACGATCTTCCACCCGGTCGGCACCTGCCGTATGGGTTCGGACGAGCAGAGCGTCGTCGATCCGCGTTTGAGAACGCGGGCGCTGAAGCGGCTTCGGATCGCCGACGCCTCGATCATGCCGACGATCACCTCCGGCAACACCAATTCGCCGACCATCATGATCGCCGAGAAGGCGGCAGAGATGATCCTCGCGGACAACCGCTGACGCCTAGAGACAGGAGACTGAAATGGCCAATATCGCATTCATCGGACTGGGCAATATGGGCGGGCCAATGGCCGCCAACCTCGTCAAGGCCGGCCATGCCGTTAAGGGCTTCGACCTCTCGGCCGAGATCCTTAAGAGCGCGGCGGCATCCGGCGTCTCGCCCGCGACGTCGATTACGGACGCGATCGCCGGCGCGGACACGGTCGTCACCATGCTGCCGAAGGGGGCCCATGTGCTCTCCGTCTGGAGCGAGCTCGTCGCGACGGCCAAGGCCGGCACGCTGCTGATCGACTGCTCGACCATCGATGTCGAAAGCGCCCGCAAGGCGCATGAGCTTGCCGCCGGCGCGACCTGCCTGTCGCTCGACGCCCCCGTTTCCGGCGGCACCGGCGGTGCTTCGGCCGGCACGCTGACATTCATGGCCGGCGGCAGCGACGAGGCCTTCGCCCGGGCGAAGCCCGTGTTGGAAGCCATGGGCAAGAAGATCGTCCATTGCGGCGGCAACGGCGCCGGCCAGGCCGCCAAGATCTGCAACAACATGATCCTCGGCATTTCGATGATCGGCGTCTGCGAGGCCTTCGCGCTCGGCGAAAAGCTGGGCCTCAGCCACCAGGCCCTGTTCGACGTCGCATCGACCTCGTCCGGCCAGTGCTGGTCGATCAACACCTATTGCCCGGTTCCCGGCCCGGTGCCGACCTCGCCCGCCAACAACGACTACAAGCCGGGCTTCGCCGCGGCCCTGATGCTGAAAGACCTGAAACTGGCGCAGGAAGCGGCCCTCGCCGCGGGCGCTGCAACCCCGCTCGGCGCCGAAGCCGCCCAGCTCTTCGACCTGTTCGACAAGCAGGGCCATGGCGGGCGGGACTTCTCGGCGATCATCGAGATGCTGCGCGGCTGAGTCTCCTCCCTCCTGCGCAGCAGAACGGCCGACGGAATCGCTTCCGTCGGCCGTTCTGTATCGGAAAGGGTGGAGGAGCACGACTCTGGGGGGGTGGGGGCGTGCCGTGCTCCTCCCGCGATGCCTATCGAGGTCATGGGCCGTCCGGCATGGGGTGACGGGACGGCACCGATAGGCATCGCGACGGTCCCTTGGCGGGACCGATGGCGTGACTATCTGGACCTCGGGGCGCGCGGGCGCGCCGCGACGACAGCTCGCGCGGGTCGCAGGGCGTGGACCGGCCGAGGGACGGCCGCAAGTCTGGAAATGCCGGAGCGGATCGGCCAAAAGGCCAAAGTCCCGGGAGACCCGGGAACAGAAGGGACCGCCGCTTGGGGTCCCGGAAAGGCCGTCACGGACCGTGACGGCAGGTGTCGATTCTCGTCCGCAATGATTGCGGACCCTGTTGCGCACGTCATGTGCCTCATCCCCATGTCTCATCATCCGCTACGTCATGCGCGGAGTTCCATCCGGAACAAAGCAAGGGTTAGGCCGCAAATCTGAACGAAGGGTAAATGCGGGCGGCTAGTCTTTAGGATTTACCCTTTCGAAATGAAATGCGCCGGGGCGGACCCCGACGCCGGCGCAGGATCGCCGTTCAGCGCTCGTCCTCGGCCATGGCGCCGAGCAGCTTCGGCAGGTCGCCGAACCGGGCGACGAGCCCGAAGACCAGCGCCGCGACCGCGACGAACAGGATCGTCACCGAGGCCATGGTCGGCGTGTAGCCGTAGCGCAGCGCGTTGAAGATCTTGATCGGCAGCGTCTCCATGGTGAAGCCGACCGTCATGTAGGCGACGATGTATTCGTTGAGCGACAGCACGAAGGCAAAAGCGTAACCGGAGACCAGGTAGGGCCGGATCAGCGGCAGAACGACGGTGCGGAACACGGTCCGGTCGTCGGCACCCATGGTGGCCGCCGCCTCGACCAGGGAGCGGTCGATGGCGGAAAAGCCGAGCGACAGCGTGACGAGCGGCAGCGTCACGAAGAAGATCGCGTGCCCGATCACCGCCGTCCAGGGCTGGCCGTAGAAGCCGGTTGTCGCCCAGAAGGTCAGGAGACCCAGCGCCGTGATGACGGGCGGCAGGGTAAAGGGCGCGATGCCGAGCACCTGGAAGATGTTCGCCCAGGGCGCGATCCGCCGCCACAGGAACCAGGCGAGCGGCAGCGCGATCGTCACCGCCAGCGCCGCCGAGGCGAGCGCCAATAGGACCGAGGCGAAGAAGGCGGAGCGCCAGCCGGTGTCGGTGAAGATCGCGCCATACCAGGCCAGCGAAAAGCCCTGCGGCGGGAAGGTCAGGCTCTGCTTCTCGTTGACCGAGACGCCGGCAACCACGACGATCGGGGCGGCGAGGAAGATGCCGATCAGGGCGAAGTAGATGCGGGTCAGCAGCGTGTTCATGCCGTCTCTCCCTTGCGTCCGACGAACAGGGTCAGCGCCACCATGCCAAGCGTGACGAGCACGAGGAAGACCGCCATGGCCGCGGCGAACGGCATGTTCGACTGGTAGATCGCCTGGTCGGTGATCAGCACCGACAGCGTCCAGTGCTGCGGCCGCCCGAGGATCTGCGGCAGCAGATAGGAGCCGAGCGCGAAGATGAAGACCATGATCAGCGTCGCGAGAATCGTATTGCGAAGGGCCGGGACGACCACGGTGAAGAAGGCACGGATCGGAGACGCGCCGAGCGTCCGGGCCGCCTCGGTCAGCGTCGGATCGAGCCGAACGAGCGCGGGATAGAGCACCAGAACCGTATAGGGCAGCGCCTGATAGGCCATGCCGGTCAGCACCGCGCCGAAATTCGGCATCAACGCCACGGGCTTTTCCATCAGCCCGATCATGACAAGCAGATTGGTGATGCCGGCGGTGCGCGAAAACAGCGTCGACCAGGCAAAGCCGATGATGACTTCCGACAGGGACAGGATCGACAGCAACGCCACCAGCCACAGCACCTGGGCTCTGCGCGACATGCGTGCCAGCAGATAGGTGAACGGCAAGCCGAGCACCACGCAGACGACGGCCACCGCGATCGCCAGCATCAGCGAGAAGCCGAGCACGCCGGCGAAGAACGGGCTGATGAAGCGGGCATAATTGTCGAGCACGAAGGCCGGGGAATAGAAGCCGGCGGGATTGCGCTGGAAGAAGCTGACGGCGATCATCGTCGCGAACGGCACGACGAAGAACAGGATCAGCATGGCCGCCGGAAAGGCGAGCGGCGCATAGTCGAGAGCTCTCTGGGGCGGTTCGCGTCTCATGCGGCAAGCACCACGGCGGTGGCGGGATCAATGCCCACGCCGACATCCTGGCCGACCGAGACCACCGGCCGCTCGCGCGGTGTCGAGACGGCCACCACTTCGGTGCCGCGCACATCGATGAAGGTCTCGATCGTGCCGCCGAGATCGCGGATGAAGGTGACGCGGCCGGTGAGCCGCCCCTGACCCGGCGCGGAAAGGTGAATGTCCTCGGGGCGCACCGACAGGCTGGCCGCGGCCAGCCCCGCAGGCGGGGCAAACCCCTCGACCGCCTGGCCGAGCACCAGCATGCGCCCGCCCTCGACGGTGAGCGGCAGGAGGTTGGTGGAACCGATGAAGTCGGCGACGAAGCGGTCGGCGGGCTTGCGGTAGATCTCGATCGGGCTGGCCGCCTGGCGGATCTTGCCGCCGTTCATCACCACCACGGTGTCGGCCATGGTCATGGCCTCACGCTGGTCATGGGTGACGACGATGGTGGTGATGCCGAGCTGCTGCTGCAACTTGCGCAATTCGACCTGCATCGCCTCGCGCAGCTTGGCGTCGAGCGCCGAGAGCGGCTCGTCGAGCAGGAAGAGCTTTGGCGAGATGGCCAGCGCCCGGGCGATCGCCACGCGCTGGCGCTGGCCGCCGGACAGTTTGGTGACGGGCCGATCGGCATAGCCGGTGAGATGGATCATGGCGAGCAGTTCGTTGACGCGCTTCACCTGTTCTTCACGACCGATGCCGCGGATGCGCAGCGGATAGGCGATGTTCTCGCCCACCGTCAGATGCGGGAACAATGCCAGCGACTGGAACACCATGCCGAGATTGCGCTTGTGGGTCGGCACGGCGGTGATGTCCTCGCCGTCGAGCACGATCGAACCGCTGGTCGGCGTGTCGAGGCCGGCGATCATCCGAAGCAGCGTGGTCTTGCCGCAGCCCGATGGCCCGAGCATGCAGACGAAGGTGCCGTGCGGCACGGCCAGTTGCACCTGGTCGACGGCCGTGAACGGACCGAACTGCTTGGTGACGGCATTGAGGATGAGTCCGGACATCATGTCTCCGAGATATAGGGGTAATGGGAATTCGTCCCTGTCTGCCCCGGCTGCGTCATCCCATCAAGGGGTTTGATTGTCGCGCGATCTTGTTTGGGGTTCAAGCGGGATACGGATCTTGTCGACTTCCGCAAAGGCGCACGCATGTGCTCATCCGCCCTGCCGGGCACCTTCTTCCTGCGGCGGGGAGAAGGAAACACGCCGCAGCACCTGCAGTCCCCTCTCCCCGCAAGCGGGGAGAGGGTCAGCGTGAGGGGCAAGCTCGTCCTCAGCCGACGATCAGTTCGGTCCACTTCTGGTTCAGCCAGTCCGATTTGGTCTGGTACATGTCGTAGCGAGGGGTGATCGGCTCGATATCGGACGACACGGCGGCAAACTCTTCCGCGGTGAGGTCCAGCAGTTCGCGCTTGACCGTCGGTGCGGTACCAACCTTGCGCGACAGCGTCGCCTGGATCGACGGCTGGCACATGTAGTCGATGAAGACGTGGGCCTCTTCGGTCTTGGTCGAGGCGCGCGACAGCGCCCAGCAACCCGAATCCTGGATGCCGCCTTCCTTCGGGAAGGTCGAGCGGACCGGATGACCGTCGGCAGCGGCAAGGCCGGTGACGTCGTGGTAATACTGGCCCATCGGGATCTCGCCGGACTTCAACGCCTGTTCGAACTGGGCTTCGTCACGATACCAGAGACGGACGTTCGGCTTGACTTCGGCCAGCTTGTCGAAGGCCTTGAGGATGCCTTCCTCGGTGTCGAGGGCATTGGTACCGCCGAGGAAGGTCTTGGCGGTCACTTCGAGCAGGAAGGAGTTGGAGACGAGAGCCAGCAAGCCGAGCTTGTCTTCGTTCGCCGGATCCCAAAGGGCTTCCCACGAGGTCGGCGCTTCCTTGTAGACGTCGGTATTGGTGACAAGCGTGATGTACCAGGCAACCGCACCGATGCCGGCGATGCGGCCGTCCGGGTACTTGTTGACGAAACGATCGATCAGGTTCGGCGCGTTCTTGATCTTGGCGGTATCGAGCGGCGCCCAGAGCTCGGTCGATTGGCCCTTCAGCATCGATACCTGAGACACCATCGAAACGTCAGCCGGGGCCTGGCCGGCCTTGGCCGCCTGCTCGAGCTGCACGAGCCAGGCTTCGCCGGTCGGCTCGGCGACCGATTCGATGGCGATGCCGGTCGCCTTGGTGAATTCCGGGAAGATGTTCTTGTCGAACGAATCCTTGAAGTAGCCGCCATAGACGCCAACCTTCAGCGACTTGTCCTGGGCCTTAAGGATCGACGGCATGGCGAGCATGCCGGCGCCGGCAAGCGAGCCGGCCAGCACGCCGCGGCGGCTGACGGAGGCATTGAGAATGTTCTTCATATTCCGTTCCCTTTTCTTGATTGCTAGTCTTGAACTCTGTTGCGGGGCGCCGAGCGCCGCCCCGGAGACGATGGCGACCGCTCAGCGGCCGGTGATTGCCGGACTATAGACCATCAGGCTGAGAATTTCGAAGAGAACCTGCGCACCCGCATGGGCGGTATTGTGGGTCGCGTCATATTGCGGCGCCACTTCCACGACGTCGCCGCCGACGAGGTTGATGCCCTTGAGCCCGCGGATCAGTTCCAGCACTTCGCGCGAGGAAAGCCCGCCGACTTCCGGCGTGCCGGTGCCCGGCGCGATGCTTGGATCGAGGCTGTCGATGTCGAAGGAGATATAGGTCGGGCCGTCGCCGATGATCTTCTTCGCCTTCTCGATGATCGCCGGCATGCCGAGACCGGTGATCTCTTCGGCATGGATGACGGTCATGCCGGACTCGTAGGAGAATTCCCACAGATATTCGGCCGGACCGCGAATGCCGATCTGGATGGTGCGGGTCGGATCCAGCGTGCCGTCGAGAACGGCGTTGCGGAAGGGACCGCCGTGATGGAACTTCGACTGGTCGAACGGCCCGCCGGTATCGCAATGCGCGTCGATGTGCACGAGGCCCACCGGACCATGCTTCCTGGCGATCGGCTTCAGGATCGACTGGGTGATCGAATGGTCGCCGCCGACCGACAGCGGCAGGATACCGGCCTCGACGATCTTCGACAGATGGCGCTCGATGTCCTCGTGGCTGAGTTCCAGGCGGTAGCGGCTGGAGAACGGCACGTCACCGATGTCGCCGACCTTGATGTCGAAGATCGGCGAGCATTCGAGCACGTGGTTATAGGGGCCGATACGGTCGATGGAACGCAGCGCCCGCGGCCCGAAGCGCGAGCCCGGACGGTTGGAGACGCCGAGATCCATGGGCACGCCGACGATCGCCACCTGCAGGTCGCCGAAATCGGGATTCTGCGGATCGATCGGCCGGTGCGGGGCTGACAGGAAGGTCGGGACGCCGGCATAGGGCGCCGCCCGGGTGCCGTTCTGGAAGATCTTGGCGCCGACCTTGGCGAACTTCGGATCGAAGATCTCGCCGGCATTGTCGCCGCCATATTTGGCGCGCAGGTCCGCAAGCTTCTTTTCGTCGAACGTCATCTCATCACCCTCTTCACATGCGCACGATGGCAGGCCTTTCGTGCAACGACTGTTTATGCGGCAGATCGTCGGCCTGCCTTTAATGTGAGCATTAATTCGCAAAGCCTATGGAAATGCAATTCACGATGTTATAGCAATCCTTGTGAGAAAAATTCATAGAGTCGTCCCCTGATGTCGAACCGCCTGCCGCCGCTCAACCCGCTCCGCGCCTTCGAGGCGGCGGCCCGGCGCGGCTCGATTTCGGCGGCCGCGCGCGAGTTGAACGTCACCCACGGGGCCGTCAGCCACCAGATCAAGACGCTGGAGGAAACGCTGAAGGCGGCCCTGTTCGAGCGCGGCGGCAAGCGGTTGAAGCTGACGCCCCAGGGCGCCCTGCTGCTCCCCGCCGTCTCGTCGGCCTTCGACGGCATCGCCGCCGCAACCGCCCTGATGAACCGGCCGTCGACCAGCGGACGACTGCGCATTTCCTGCGTGCCTGCCCTCCTGTCGTTTTGGCTCATTCCGCGGATGAACGCCTTCTCTGAGCAATATCCGGAGATCAGCCTCAAGCTCTCGTCGAGCAATGATGTCGACCTCATCCATTCGCCCGACATTGACGTCGCCATTCTCTACGGCCCCGGCGGCTGGCGCGACTGCTGGACCCGCCAGTGGAGCACGCTCCAGCTTTTCCCCGTCGTTTCGCCTTCCCTGCTCAACTCGCGCCCGCTTCGCTCGATCCGCGACCTGCGCGATCACGTGCTGCTGCACGGCGACGACGGGCGGGAATGGAACACCTGGCTCGCCGCCGCCGACCAGCTCGACATGCCGCGTGGGCGGGAACACTTCATGAGCGATGCGCGGCTTTCGATCGAGGCCGCACGCCACGGCCAGGGGGTGGCGCTGGGCGACAGCATCACCGCCTCCAGCCTGATTGCCGCGGGCGAGCTGATCATTCCCTTCGATCTCTCCGTGCCCGCCTCGGATGCGTTCTACGTCGCGACCCGCAACGAAATGCGCGCCGCGCCGATCGTGCGCGTCTTCATCGACTGGCTGTTTGCCACATTGGAAAACGAACGCAGTTCCCAGCCGAGCCCGGCAATCCGCCAGGCCGGCCGCGGCCGGGCACCGCGTGCCGCCAAGGTGGCACCGGCCCTCGAGACGACCCATTCCGACACCGGCGAGACCGCCGACCAGATCTCCTGAAACAAACGAGCAAGACAATGCCTGCACCCGCCTTCAACCCGCTGATTTCCCGCCTCTCGCCGCCGCCCGTCCCGTCGGTCTTTGCCTGGGCGCGTGCCTATGACGGCGCCCGCGGCCCGCTGATCGACCTCAGCCAGGCCGTGCCCGGCTATCCGCCGCATCCCGACATGCTGGCCTGGCTGGGCGAAACGGCCGCGTCGCGCGCCTACGCGGGCTACGGGCCGATCGAGGGCGAGAACGATCTGCGCACCGCCTATGCGACAGAGATGACCGAAGTCTACGGCGCCGCCGTCGGCATGGAGAACATCCACATCACCTCGGGCTGCAACCAGGCCTTCATGGCAGCCGCCATGGCGGTCGCCGGACCGGGCGAAGCGGTAGCGCTGACAAACCCCTATTATTTCAATCAGGAAACGACGCTGGCGATGATGGGCATCGAGCGTCGCCTGCTGTGGCTCGATCCGGCCGGCGGTTTCGTGCCGGACATCGACACGGTCAAGAAGATCCTCGCGACCGGCGTCAAGGCGCTGGGACTGGTGTCGCCCAACAACCCGACCGGGGCGATCTATCCGGCCAGGCTTCTGCGCGAGATCTTCGACGCCTGCCGCGCCGCCGGCGCCTGGCTGATGCTGGACGAGACCTATCGCGACTTCCTGCCCGAAGGCCAGCGCCCGCACGATCTCCTGTCGGTTCCCGGCTGGGAGGACAACCTGATCCTGCTCTACTCCTTCTCGAAATCCTTCTGCATTCCAGGCCACCGGCTCGGCGCGGTGACGGCGGGCCCGAAAGCCGTCGCCGAGATCGCCAAGGTGATGGACAACCTGCAGATCTGCGCGCCGCGCGCGCCGCAGGCCGCCGTCGCCCGGGCCATCCCGGCGCTGAAGGAGTGGCGCAATGCCAACCGCGCCGAGATCGCCAGCCGCGCCGACACGCTGCGCGCCGTCATGGCGAAACTGCCGAACTGGAAAATGGATTCGATCGGCGCCTATTTCGCCTTCATCCGCCATCCCTTCGCCGGCACGCCCTCGGCCGACGTGGCGGAAAAGCTGGCGCGCGAGGCCGGCGTGGTCTGCATTCCGGGTGCCTATTTCGGCGAGGGCCAGGAGAACTATCTGCGCTTCGCCTTCGCCAATGCCGACAACCCGACCATCGCCTCGCTGGCCGACCGCCTCGCCGGCTTCACGCTCGGCTGAGCCGCAACAAGGAACATTGATCCATGGCGGCAAAACGCATCGCGATCATCGGCGGAGGACCGGCCGGCCTGATGGCAGCCGAGCAGATCTCCCGCGCCGGCCACGCGGTCACGGTCTACGAGGCCATGCCGACGGTGGCGCGAAAATTCCTGCTGGCCGGCAAGTCGGGGCTGAACATCACCCATGCCGAACCCTATGAGCGCTTCGTCACCCGTTTCGGCACGGCGGCGCAATGGCTTCGCCCGATGCTCGACGGCTTCACGCCTGAGGACGTGCGCGACTGGGCAGACGGCCTCGGCACCGAGACCTTCACCGGCACGTCGGGCCGCGTCTTTCCCACGGTGATGAAAGCCTCGCCCCTGCTGCGCGCCTGGCTGAAACGGCTGGAGGCACAGGGTGTGACGATCCTCACCCGCCATCGCTGGATCGGCTTCGACGGCAATGCCTGCCGGATCGACACGCCGCATGGCCAGGAAACCGTCCAGGCCGACGCCGTGCTGCTGGCGCTCGGCGGCGCGAGCTGGCCGCGGCTCGGCTCCGACGCCGTCTGGGTTCCCTGGCTGCAGGCCCAGGGCGTCGAGGTTGCCCCGTTCCGCCCCGCCAATTGCGGCTTCGACTGTGCCTTCTCCGGGACCTTTGTCGAACGCTTCGCCGGAGAGCCGGTCAAGTCGGTGACGGCCACAAGCGCCGCCGGCACCACGCAAGGCGAATTCGTCATCAGCAGCAATGGCATCGAGGGCAGCCTGATCTACGCTCATGCCAGCGCCTTGCGCGACGCCCTGGAGAGGGACGGAACGGCCAGCCTGGTGCTCGATCTGGCGCCCGGCCGAACCGTCGACAAGCTCGCCCGCGACCTTGAACGGCAGGACGCGAAGGCGAGCTTTTCCAATCGCTTGCGCAAGGGGGCCGGCCTCGATGGGGTCAAGGCGGCCCTGGTCCGAGAACTCGCTCGCGACGCCAATCGTCTCGATGCCCGGCGTCTCGCCGAGGTCATCAAGGCGCTGCCGCTGCCCGTCGTTTCGCCCCGGCCGATCGCCGAGGCGATTTCGTCCGCCGGCGGCATCACCTTCGACAGCGTCGACGGGAACCTGATGCTGAAATCCCTGCCTGGCACCTTCGTCGCGGGCGAGATGCTGGACTGGGAAGCGCCGACCGGCGGCTATCTGCTGACCGCCTGCCTCGCCAGCGGACGAAGCGCCGCCCGCGGCATCGAAGCCTGGCTGGCGAACGCCTAGCTGAGCCAAGCCCGATCCCGAACAGGATGGCGCCCGGGCCGCCGCTCGGCCGGCAGGCCACGTCTCCCTACGTTCGCCAGAGCTGACGCTTTGACCCTGCCAAAGCGCTGGCCTACGCTCACGCGTGCGAGGGCGGCGCGATCGGGCGCCGCCGGGAGGAAGCCAAAACCGATGAAATTTGCCCTCAATCACATGACCGCACCGGCCATGCCGGTCGCGGATTTTTTTGACCTTGCAGTCTCGCTCGGCATCACCGCCGTCGAGATCCGCAACGACCTGGCCGACAACGCCATCCTCGACGGCACCGCGCCCGGGGACATCCGCCGACTGGCCAAGGATCGCGGCATCGAGATCATCTCGATCAACGCGCTGCAGCGCTTCAACGAATGGACCGATGCGCGCGCCAGGGAAGCCGATGAACTGATCGCCTATGCGCGCGATTGCGGCGCAAAGGCCCTTGTGCTTGTGCCGAAGAACGACGGCACGGGGCTTGAGGACGGCGAGCGCCAGCGGAACCTGCGCGAGGCGCTCTCGGCGCTGAAGCCGCGCCTCGAAGCGGCCGGCGTCATCGGCCTGGTCGAGCCGCTCGGCTTTACCGTCTGCTCGCTGAGTTCCAAGCAGGAGGCCGCCGACGCAATCCGGGAGGTCGGTGGCGAAGACGTGTTCCGGCTCGTCCACGACACGTTCCACCATCATCTGGCTGGCGAACCCGCCCTGTTTCCCGCGTTGACGGGACTGGTTCACATCTCCGGCGTCACGGATGCGTCCGTCACCATCGCCGACATGCGCGACAGCCACCGGGTACTCGTCGATCCCGCCGACCGGCTCGACAATATCGGCCAGATCCTTGCCTTGGAGGCTGCCGGCTATGACGGCCCCTTGTCCTTCGAGCCCTTTGCCGACAGCGTCCATGCGCTGAGCGATCCGGGCGTAGCGGTGAAGGCCAGCATGGATTACATCGAGGCCGCCATCTGAACCGAGCGCGGGCGGGAGATCGACACCGGCTCCCGCTCGCCAGGCCGACGCATCCGCGTCCGCTCCCAGGCGTCTGCCTTGTCCGGCGCCACGCACAGATCCACCCCATCCCCGCAACCGACACGTCCCGAATCAAATGGAATGGAAATTCCATTCCATCGGCAGGCGGCCTGCCGCGTTTTTTCCCGGCTTTCCAGCGTCCTAGCGGAAATCTGCTGTGGGGGAGCGCAAGCGCCGTTGACGCACGACCTAAAAAATGGAATAAATTATCTGCATTTCAGGGTCAGCGGTCTATTCATTCCGTTTTATCCGACGCGTCGGGAGCGCGAAGCAAGTGCAGGGTCGGCCCGAACGGGCGACCTCCGGCAGGAGAAGGTGGAGCCGGACACCATCTGAGGAGGAAATATCATGAAGAAGTTTATTCTGGGCGCCGCCATGTCCGTTCTGTTGAGCACGGCCGCCCATGCCGAGACCGTCGGCGTATCCATGGCGCTGTTCGACGACAACTTCCTGACCGTGCTTCGCAACGGCATGCAGGACTATGCGAAGACCCTCGACGGCGTGACGCTGCAGGTCGAAGACGCGCAGAACGACGTGGCCAAGCAGCAGAGCCAGATCCAGAACTTCATCGCCGCCGGCGTCGATGCGATCATCGTCAACCCGGTCGACACCGATGCGACCGTCGCCATGTCCAAGATCGCCGCCGATGCCGGCATTCCGCTGGTCTATGTCAACCGCGAACCGGTCAACGTCAACGAACTGCCGGACAAGCAGTCCTTCGTCGCCTCGGAAGAAATCGTCGCCGGCACGCTGGAAGCCAAGGAAGTCTGCCGGCTACTCGGCGGCAAGGGCAAGGCCGTCGTCATGATGGGCGAACTGTCCAACCAGGGTGCCCGCATGCGCACCAAGGCCGTCCATGACGTCGTCGCCACCGACGACTGCAAGGGCATCGAGATCGTCGAGGAGCAGACCGCCAACTGGCAGCGCACGCAGGGCGCCGACCTGGTGACCAACTGGCTGTCGAGCGGGCTCGAGTTCAACGCCGTCATCGCCAACAATGACGAAATGGCGATCGGTGCGGTACAGGCCCTGAAAGCAGCCGGCAAGGACATGAAGGACTATGTCGTCGCCGGTGTCGACGCCACCCAGGACGCGCTTGCCGCCATGGAAGCCGGCGACCTCGACGTCACCGTGTTCCAGAACGCCGCCGGCCAGGGCAAGGGCGCGCTTGACGCGGCCCTGAAGATCGCCAAGGGCGAAAGCGTCGAGAAGAAGGTCTACATTCCCTTCGAACTCGTCACGCCGGAAAACCTCAAGGACTACCAGGCCAAGAACTGATCCCTTCGGGGATCCGGGAATGCGGGCTTTTGCCCGCATTCCATCCGCATGAAGCGTGAGGAGATTTGCCATGGTCAGCCCGACTACGATGGCCGCTGTCCGCAGGAGCGGCGCAGTCCCCAATTCCGAATATCTTCTGGCCGCCGAGGGCGTGCGCAAGGAATTCCCGGGTGTCGTCGCGCTCGACGACGTGACGTTTCGGCTGAAGCGTGGCAGCGTGCACGCACTGATGGGGGAAAACGGCGCCGGCAAGTCGACGCTGATGAAGATCCTCGCCGGCATCTACCATCCCGACAAGGGCACGGTGCAGCTGAAGGGTGTCGACATCCAGTTGCAGTCGCCGCTCGACGCACTGGAAAACGGCATCGCCATGATCCACCAGGAACTCAACCTGATGGCGCCGATGACGGTGGCGGAAAACATCTGGATCCGCCGCGAGCCTCTCACCCGCCTGGGCTTCGTCGATCACAAGGAGATGAACCGCAAGACGGCGGAACTCTTCAACCGGCTGAACATTTCCATCCATCCGCAGACCAAGGTCGGCGAACTGTCGGTCGCCAATCGGCAGATGGTCGAGATCGCCAAGGCGGTCTCCTACGAATCCGACGTGCTGATCATGGACGAGCCGACCTCGGCGCTGACCGAGCGAGAGGTGGAGCATCTGTTCCAGATCATCCGGGGCCTGCGCGACCAGGGCATCGGCATCGTCTACATCACCCACAAGATGAGCGAGCTGTTCGAGATCGCCGACGAGTTCTCGGTCTTCCGCGACGGCAAGTATATCGGCACCCACGCCTCCACCGACGTGACGCGCGACGACATCATCCGCATGATGGTCGGCCGCGAGATCACCCAGATGTTCCCCAAGGAGGACGTGCCGCTCGGCGAGGTCGTGCTGTCGGTGAAGAACCTGACGCTCGATGGCGTGTTCAACGACGTTTCCTTCGACGTGCGCGCCGGCGAGATCCTCGGCGTCGCCGGCCTCGTCGGCTCCGGCCGCTCCAATGTCGCCGAGACCATCTTCGGCGTGACGCCGGCCTCGTCCGGCACCATCGAGATCGACGGCAAGCCGGTCGACGTCTTCAGTCCGACGGAAGCGATCCGCAACCGCATGGCCTTCCTCACCGAAGACCGCAAGGATACCGGCTGCCTGCTGATCCTCAGCGTACTGGAAAACATGCAGATCGCCGTGCTTCAGGACAGGTTCGTCAGCAAGGGCTTCGTCGAACAGGCGGCACTGTCGGCCGAATGCGAGGAGATGTGCCGCAAGCTGCGCGTCAAGACGCCGAACCTCGCCGAGCGCATCGAGAACCTGTCGGGCGGCAACCAGCAGAAGGTGCTGATCGGCCGCTGGATGCTGACCAATCCGCGCATCCTGATCCTCGACGAACCGACCCGCGGCATCGATGTCGGGGCCAAGGCGGAAATCCACAAACTGGTGACGGAGATGACCAGGAACGGCGTCGCCGTGATCATGATATCGTCGGAAATGCCGGAAGTACTCGGCATGAGCGACCGCATCATGGTCATGCACGAGGGCCGCGTCACCGGCTTCCTCGATCGCGCGGAAGCCACACAGATCAAGGTCATGGACCTGGCGTCGCGCTGAGCCGCCGCTGATCCTGAACCTTTGAGGGAGGAACCTATGAACAGCAATATCGTGGCCAAGACCGAGGTCGACCTGAAGACCGGCAAGCCGCAGCACCGACGCATCCCGCCGGAGGCGAACATTTTCCTCGTGCTGATCGGCATCGCGCTGATATTCGAACTGCTCGGCTGGCTTTTCGTCGGCCAGAGCTTCCTGATGAACACCCAGCGCCTGACCATCATGATCCTGCAGGTCTCGGTGATCGGCATCATCGCCGTCGGCGTGACCCAGGTCATCATCACCGGCGGTATCGATCTTTCCTCCGGTTCGGTGGTCGGCATGACGGCAATGTTCTCGGCGAGCTTCGCCCAGGCTTCGACCTGGCCCCGCGCCCTCTATCCGGGCCTGACCGACATGCCCTTCTTCGTGCCGATCGCGGTCGGCATCGCCATCGGCCTCTTGGCCGGCTTCATCAACGGCCAGCTGATCGCCCGCACCAAGATCCCGCCCTTCATCGCCACGCTCGGCATGATGGTCACCGCGCGCGGCATTTCCAAGTGGTACACCAAGGGCCAGCCGGTCTCGGGCCTCAGCGAGGATTTCATCTTCATCGGCACGGGCATTGCCCCGGTCGTCGTCTTCCTCGTCGTCGCGATCATCTTCCACATCGCGCTGCGCTATACCCGCTATGGCAAGTTCACCTATGCGATCGGCGCCAATGTCCAGGCGGCCCGCGTCTCGGGCATCAATGTCGAAGCCCATCTGATCAAGGTCTATGCCATCGCCGGCATGCTGGCGGGGCTGGCGGGCGTCGTCACCGCAGCCCGTGCCCAGACCGCGCAGGCAGGCATGGGCGTGATGTACGAGCTCGACGCGATTGCCGCAGCCGTCATCGGCGGCACCTCGCTTGCCGGCGGCGCCGGACGCATCACCGGCACGGTGATCGGCACGATCATCCTCGGCGTGATGACCTCCGGCTTCACCTTCCTCCGGGTCGACGCCTATTACCAGGAAATCATCAAGGGCATGATCATCGTCACCGCCGTGGTCGCCGACGTCTACCGGCAGAAGAAGCGCAAGGTTTGAAAACAACTCCCACTGCGAAAGCCACCTGGCGGCGCCCCGGCGCCGCCTTTTTGTTTTGAGGGAAGAACGATCAGCGCGGCTTCATTTTGCCCGTCGCCCTGCCCGCCCTTTCGAACTCGACGACGGTCCTTGCAACCGGCAGGCCGAACTTGGTGACGAGCGCGGTGTTCAGCACGGTGCCATCGCTGCGCAGGACCATCTTGTCGTAGAATCGGACCTTGTTCGCCTGTTTGGCGGAATCGAGATAGACGAGGTAGCTGAAGCGCGCGACATTGCCCTGCAGCGTCACCCTGGTTTCGCCGATCACGTCCTCGCGGGTGCCGGAATAGGTGGTCGGGCCGGTCTTGACGAAGCGCCAGGTCTTGGTGTCGCGGGTGCCGTCGTTGAAGACGAAGTCCTCGCGCAGCGTGAGCGTGTGCCCGTCCCATTTGCCGGTGAGATCGACGGTGAACTTTCGTTTCACGCCATTGATGGCGCTGAAGGATCCCACCGCCTTGCTCTTGCCCGCAAAGAAGCCCTCCAACGTGAACTTGTCGGCGGCCGCGACGCCGGAGGCGGACAGCATGACGGGCAGGAGCAGTGCGAAGAACAGTGAAGCGGTCTTGAACATGGGGATGGTTCCTGTGTGAATTCTTGGACCCAGTACGCTCCGTAAGCGCCGGCGGATCTTCCGGCCGGTCACTTCACCAGGGGATGGTCTGGCCGTCATAGGCATAGAAGCCGCCCGTCTCGGCGGGTTCCAGCGCATCCAGCACGGCGAGCAAACGGCGCGCGCTGTCGTCGGGCGTGAACCGCTCGTGGCCTGCCGAAAAGCGATCGGAGAGCGCGGTGGCGACGGTTCCCGGATGCAGCGCCGCCACCACCGCCTGCGGCCGCGTGCGGGCGATCTCGATCGAGGCTGTGCGGACGATCTGGTTGAGCGCAGCCTTGGCCGCGCGATAGGAGATCCAGCCGCCGAGCCTGTTGTCGCCGATCGATCCGACCCGCGCGGAGAGGAAGGCCATCAGGCTGCGGCGGTCGCGATGCAGCAGCCCGCTGAATTGCTTCAGGACCAAGGCCGAGCCGATGGCATTGAGCGCGAACTGCGCCGCCATGGCATCCGCCTCGATGGCGCGGATCGATTTCTCCGGACCTTTGCCGTCGATGGTGAGCGCGCCGGTGGCACAGACGATCACGTCGAACCGCATCCCCTCGCCGTCCAGCCGCTTTGCAGCGTCCGCGACGGAGGCCTCGTCGGTCACGTCAAAACCGTCGGCGCGGCGCGAAAGGCCGGTCGTCCGCGCGCAGGCCGGATCACCGTCAAAAGCGCTGAGAAAGGCAGAGCCGATGCCGCCCGATGCGCCGAGCACCAGCGCGTGATAGCCGCGCCCGAGCGACGGCAGAATTTGGCTTTCCATGATAGATCCTCCGCGACAAGGCGGGGCAGCGGAAAACTGCAGCCACGTCTCTGCCTCGGGATACGGGCGGAAGGCGACGGCGGATCAATCGGGCCGGAAGCGAGGCGAGACTATGCCTCGACTGTCACCCAGCGCCGTTCGGCAAAGGACTGGGCCATGGCATGAACGCTGCGCTCGATCCTGAGACCATCGTCGAAGCCGATCACATGCGCCTTGTCGCCGCCGATCGCGGCGATCAGTTCGCGGCATTCGATCACCTTCAGATCGTTGAAGCCGAGGCCGTGGCCGGGGGCAGGGATGAAGCGGTCATAGGGCTTGTGGTGCGGGGCGGCGAGAATGGTGCGGAAACCTTGCTCCTCCGGCCGGCCGCTGGCCTGGTAGAGCTGGAACTCGTTCATGCGTTCCTGGTCGAACAGGATCGAGCCGGCCGAGCCAAAAATCTGCACGGCGATGCGCCCCTTGCGGCCCCAGGCCGAACGATTGGCCATCAGCGCGGCAGAGATACCGCCCTCCAGGCGCAGCAGAACACTGGCAATGTCGTGGTTCTCGACCGGGCGATTGCCGCCGTCGGCAAGCGGCCGCGTCGCGTAGGGCTTCACCATGTCGGTCACCACCGCCTCGACATGGCCGAACAGCGTGAACAGCAGCGACAGCGGATGCACGGCGAAATCGTCGAGCGCTCCGTAACCGGATGAGGCTTCGCTTTTCCAGTAGAAGGGCTGGGCCGGGTCGGCCATGAAATCTTCGTCCATCTCGACGCGGACGTGGTTGACGGCACCGATCGCACCTTCCTCGATCAGGCGACGAATATGGCGGATCATCGGGTTCTGGATGTAGTTGTAGCCCATCACTGCCACCCTGCCCGAGCGGGCGGCGGCGTCGCGCATGCGGATCGCGTCGGTGAGCGCCGGCGCCATCGGCTTCTCGCACCAGACATGCTTGCCGGCCTCGAGCGCGGCGATCGCCATCTCGGCATGGAAGGCGTTCGGCGTCGTCACCGAGATGACGTCGATCGACGGGTCGGACAGCAGGTCGCGCCAGTCGCCGGTCGACCGGGCAAAGCCCAACTCGGCAGCCTTTTTCGCCGCAAGCTCGGCATTGACCTCGGCCAGCGTGGCCAGATGCGGCCGATCGACATCGCCGAAAATGCTCGAAACATTGTTCCATGCCAGCGCGTGGCACTTGCCCATATAGCCCGTGCCGATGAGCCCGATGCCGAGACCCGCCATGTCTTCCTCCCAGAAGTCGAAATTTGAAACGTCGCTGAGCGCTTACGGATTGTCGCGCCGATAGATCCAGTCGTGGTCCGGATGGTTCTGGAAGCGCCACTTGCGCAAGGGGCCGGCCATGACGTTGAGGTAGTACAGCTCATAGCCATAGGGCGCGCCGCAGGGATGATGCCCCTTGGGCACCAGCACGACATCGCCGTCGCTCACGGCCATGGTCTCGTCGAGCGAGCCGTCCTCGGTGAAGACGCGCTGGAAGCCGAAACCCTGGGCCGGATTGAGACGGTGGTAATAGCTCTCCTCGAGATAGGTCATCTCGGGGAACCTGTCCTCGTCGTGGCGGTGCGGCGGATAGGACGACCAGTTGCCGGACGGCGTGAACACTTCCGTCACCAGCAGCGCGTCGGCGACGTCGCGATCTTCCATGGCGATCGGATAGATGTAGCGGGTATTGGCGCCCTTGCCGCGCTCGACCAGCGAGATCCCGGCGGGGCCGATGACTTGGGCCTCGCGCCCCGGCTCGGCGGGTGCCGTGCAAAGGGCGAGCGTGCAGTCGGTCGTCGCGGTGGCCGACCAGTCGGAACCGGCCGGCACATAGACGCAATGGGGCGCCTTGCGCTCGAAAACATTCATCCGGTCGCCGATCTCGCCGAAATCCTTGCCCCCGCCGGAAACCCTGGCCTTGCCCTCGACGAGGACCAGGATCACCTCGGTTTCGCCGGTCGGTTCCGCCACGCTCTCGCCGGCCTTCAGCCGGTAGAGGCCGAAGCCGACATAGCCCCATCCGGCATCCGCCGGCGTGACGTCATGCACCTTGCCAAAGGAACCCTTCGGCTTGCGCAGCAGATTGCTCATCCCTCGTCTCCCTTGTCGTCCCTGGCCGCCGCCTCGTCTGCCTGAGGTTTTTCACCCGGCGCCGGCTGCGGCGCCAGGAACAGCTCGTAACCCGCATAGGCCGCCGCCCCAATGAAGACGATGGCCCAGCCCGCCTCACCGTTCGAGAACTCGAAAAGGCCCCAGGCTACCGGCGCGACGACGGTCAGAATGCGGCGCCAGAGCGGCTTGAAGAACGGATGCTGCGGGTCGAGAAATTTCACGCTGTCTCCTTGTCCAGCCCGGCCTCCCTGGCCATGGCCTTCAGCGATTTCAAACCAAGGCTCTGGTACTCGAAGGGATTGCGGACGTCCGGGTCCTGCTCGGCTTCGATGACCAGCCAGCCTTGGTAACCATGCTGGGCTGCGATCCGCAAGACCGGCAGGAAGTCGACCCCGCCTTCCTTATCGCCCGGCACCGTGAAGACGCCGCGGCGCACGCCTTCGAGGAAGGAGAGGTTCTCGTCCCGGACCTGCCTGGCAATGACCGGCCGGATGTTCTTCGCGTGGATGTGGCCGACGCGGGCCATGTGGTTCTTCGCCACCCGCTCCGGATTGCCGCCGCCGAACAGGCAATGGCCGGTGTCGAGCAGGAGCTTCGCATGCGGTCCGGTATGGGCCATCAGCTTGTCGATCTCGTCTTCGCTTTCGACGATCGTGCCCATGTGATGATGGTAGACGAGCGCGATGCCCTGTGCCGCCGCATATTCGGCAAGCGCCTCGACGCCGGCGCCGAACTTCGCCCAGTCTCCCTCGGAGAGCTTCGGCCGGTCGTTGACCGCCACTGCGTCATTGCCGTGGATGGCGTTCGAGGTCTCGCAGACGATGATCACCTTCGAGCCCATGGCCTTAAGGAGATCGAGTGCCGGCTGCATCGCCGCCTTCTCGTCCTCGATGGACTGGGTGAGCAAATTCAATGAATGCCAGCCAGAGACGTAGCGCAGGCCCCGCGGCTCGAGCACGGCCTTGAGGCCGGCCGGATCCTGCGGGAACTTGTGGCCCTTCTCGATGCCGTCGAAGCCGATCTTCGCGGTTTCGTCGAGGCACTGTTCAAGGCTGATATGGGCGCCAAGCGAGCGATCGTCGTCGTTCGACCAGGCAATCGGATTGGTACCATAGGAGATCATGCTTAGCGTCTTTCCTTGAGGGCCGCCTCGTAGCGGACACGGGCTTGATTGACTTCGGCGCGGGGCGAGACTTCCGGAACGGCGACGTCCCAGAAATGCCCGCCGGCCTCCGGCGTCGGATAGGGATCGGTATCGATGACGATAACCGTGGTGACGGTCGCGTCGCGCGCTGCGGCGAGCGCCTCTTCCAGCTCGGCGATCGAGGAGACCTTGCGAGCGCTCGCCCCCATGGAGGCTGCATGCGCGGCGAAGTCGATCGCCATCGGATGGACGTTGGTGTGGGCGTAGAGATTGTTGAACTCAGCC
The DNA here is from genome assembly GCA_943370615.1 of Rhizobium sp. Q54. Taxonomy (GTDB): domain Bacteria; phylum Pseudomonadota; class Alphaproteobacteria; order Rhizobiales; family Rhizobiaceae; genus Allorhizobium. The sequence continues at coordinate 48,990 of CALRRQ020000006.1, read as the reverse complement.
CCGCCTGTGCCCATCTGCAGCCGGTTGATGCAGCCGTAGCCGCGGTTGTCGGTGATCACGACCGTGATCTTGAGACCCATGGCGACGGAAGTCGCGAGCTCCGAATTCATCATCATGTAGGAGCCGTCGCCGACCATGACGATGACGTCGCGGTCCGGTTCGGCCATCTTGATGCCGAGCCCCCCGGCCACTTCGTAGCCCATGCAGGAGAAGCCGTATTCCATGTGGTAGGAGAGCGGCAGCTTCGCCTTCCACAGCTGGTGCAACTCGCCCGGCATGGTACCGGCCGCGCACAGGACGACCGTGTTGTCGCGCGACTGGCGCTGAACTGCCCCTATCACCTGCATGTCGGTCGGGAGTGCATTGCCATCCTTCGGCGGCGCGGTCACGGCATCGGCCTTCTCAAACCAGCCGGCCTTGATGCTGGCATCCGGCGGCGTAAAGCGATGATCGCCGAGCGCAGCCGACAGTCTTTCAAGGCCGATCTTCGCGTCCGAGGTCAGGGGAATGGCGTCATGCTTGGTGCTGTCATAGGCCTGAACGTTGAGCGCCAGGATACGGCGCTCCGGGTTCTTGAACAGGCCCCAGGAGCCGGTGGTGAAATCCTGGAAGCGCGTGCCGACGCCGAACACCAGATCGGCCTTTTCGGCGATGATGTTGGCGCATTCGGCGCCGGTTACGCCAACTGGGCCGAAATTGTGATCGTGGTCCCAGGCGAGCGCCGACTTGCCGGCCTGCGTCTCGACGACCGGGATCCCGTGTTTCTCGACGAAGGCCATGAGCGTGTCCGTGGCGCCGGAAAAATGCACGCCGCCGCCCGCGACGATGATCGGGTTCTTCGCCGCCTTCAGAGCTGCGACCGCCGCCTCGAATTCCTGCGCGTCGGGCTCCGGCCGGCGCTGCCGCCAGACCTTCGGCTCGAAGAAGCTCTCGGGATAATCGTAAGCCTCAGCCTGCACGTCCTGGCAGAAGGACAGCGTCACCGGCCCGCAATCGGCCGGGTCCGTCATGGTGCGCATGGCGCGCGGCAGGGCCGTCAGCAACTGCTCCGGCCGCATGATGCGATCGAAATAGCGCGACACGGGCTTGAAGCAGTCATTGACCGTCATCGTGCCGTCGCCGAAATCCTCCAGCTGCTGCAGCACCGGATCGGGCCCGCGATTGGCGAACACGTCGCCCGGAATGAAGAGCACCGGCAGGCGGTTGACATGGGCTAGCGCCGCCGCCGTCACCATGTTGGCCGCGCCCGGACCGATCGACGAGGTCACGGCCATGGCGCGGCGCCGGCGCAGCTGCTTGGAATAGGCGATCGCCGCATGGGCCATCGACTGCTCGTTCTGGCCGCGCAGCGTCTGCAGCTGATCCCGCACGCCATGGAGCGCTTCGCCGATACCCGCGACATTGCCGTGGCCGAAGATGGCCCAGACACCGGCAATGTAGGGAACGCCGTCCTCGTTCAGCTGGTTGGCGAGGTAGCGCATCATTGCCTGCGCCGCCGTCAGTCTCACCGTTTTCATGCCTTCTCTCCCTCGGCGCCCAGACTTTGCCGCGCCTTGTCCCAGACGGAACAGAGGCTGCGATAGCGCTGCGCCATTTCCTCCACGGCCTGCCGGTCGCTGATCGCGCCGGATAACCACTTGCGTGCCGCCTCGCCGAAGATGGTCCGGCCGACGGCAAAACCCTTCACCAGATCGAAGCGCGCCGCCAGCGCAAAGCTCTCCTCCAGCTCGGCCTGCGGCGCATCGAGCCCCAACACGACGATGCCGCGGGTATAGGGATCGTGGCGCTCGACGGCAGCGCAGGCATTGGCCCACGAGGCTTCGGTGCGCATCGGCTCCAGCTTCCACCAGTCGGGATAGACGCCTATCTCGTAGAAGCGGTCGATGATCCGGGCGACCGTGTCGTCATCGGTCGGGCCGACCTTGGACGGGATCACCTCCAGCAGCATCTCCAGCCGGTTGCGGCGAGCGGCGGCAAACAGCCTGAGTACCGTCGCCTCCTGTTCGGCACGCATCTCGGCCGTATCGTCCGGGTGGTAGAAGCACAGAACCTTGACGACGTCTTCGAGCGGCCATTCGACGAGCCCGCCAAAGTCCGGGCCGATTTCCGGTTCCAGCACCAGCGGACGGGAACCCGGCCACTCCACCGGACGGCCGATCCACAGGCCCGAGCCGCTCGCCGCATAGAGCGCGTCACGGCCGAGCCGGCTGTCGCATAGGATGCCGTAACCCGACGCGCCGTCGGCGACATCGAGCGCCGCCTTCAGGCACAGGGCCTTGAAGGCGCCGATCCGCTCGCGCGGCACGCCCGCCTCGTCGGCCATCGCTTCCAGCTGCATGCGGTGGTCGAAGGCAAAGACGCGCATTTCCGACCAGTCGCCCTTGCGATTGGTCGACCAGTGCACCTGTTCCAGCGCCTCGTCCTTGCGCAGCGCCTTGTTGCGGATGCCGGTCTTGAAGAAATATTGCAGCTCTTCCCAGCTCGGATAGGCCGGCGTGCAGCCGTGGCGCGAGACGGCGAAGGCGCCGCAGGCATTGGCGAATTTGAGGCTGGTCGGCCAATCCTCGCCGGTCAGCCACCCTTTCAGAAGGCCGGACATGAAGCCGTCGCCGGCGCCGAGAACATTGAACACCTCGATCGGAAAGCCCTGGCCGGCCTGGCCCTCGTCGAGGCTGTCGGGGATGGCGCCTTCGAACACCACGGCGCCCATGGCGCCACGCTTGCAGACCAGCGCAGCATCGGAGACGCGGCGCACGGCCTTCAGCGCCTCGACCGTGTCGGTCGTGCCGCCGGCGATATGGAATTCCTCTTCCGTGCCGACGATGAGGTCGAACAGGTGCAGCGTCGCCTGCAGCTTGGTCGTGACGGCCCTCGATTCGATATAACGGCTCTCGCCCGCGCCGTGGCCGGCAAGCCCCCAGAGATTGGGGCGATAGTCGATGTCGAGCGCGGTCCTCGCGCCACCGTCGCGGGCGATCTTCAGCGCCTTCAACACCGCAGCCTCGGTGCGCGGATGGGACAGATGGGTACCGGTCGCCAAGACGCAGCGCGCCGCGCCGATGAAGTCGGGATCGACATCGTCTTCGCAGAGCGCCATGTCGGCGCAGTTTTCCCGGTAGAAGATCAGCGGAAACTGGTGCTCGTCGCGGATGCCGAGAAGGACGAGCGCCGTCAGCCGCTCCGGATCGGTCTTGACGCCGCGGACGTCGACCCCCTCGCGCACCAACTGCTCGCGGATAAAGCGGCCCATGTGCTCGTCGCCCACCCGGGTGAGCACGGCGGACTTCAGCCCCAGCCGGGCGGTTCCGGCCGCGATATTGGTGGGGGAGCCGCCGATATACTTGTTGAAGGAGGCCATGTCCTCGAGCCGGCCGCCGACCTGTGCGCCATAGAGGTCGACCGAAGATCGGCCGATCGTGATCAGATCGAGTTGTGCCAAGCGAACCTCCCTGTCGGCGACGCGGTCGCTTGCCCCGCCGTCCGTCCTTTCAGGCAACCGCGCGGCGGCGGCCTCCCATCTCCTCTAAGAATGGACTATAAATTCTATTTTTGGAACTTTCAATACAAATATTCAATCATCCTGCCGCGCCGTGCCCACCGCGACGGACAGCGTGATCGCCAGACAGAGCGTCGCCGACAGCGAGCGGAAAGCGCCGAAGTCGACCTCCGACACCGAAAGCGTGATCGCATCGAACCGTCGCAACGGGCTGACGATCGTGTCGGTGACGGCGACCACGGAAATGCCGCGGGCAGCGACCGATTCGACCAGTTCGATGGTCTCGGTGGAATAGGGCGAGAAGGTGATGGCCAGCAGAACATCGCCCGGCCGGATGGCGTGATGGTTCTCCAGCTTGCCGACCGCACTGTGCAGCATGGCCGGAACATTCATCTTCTCCAGCGCATAGGCGAGGTAGCTGGCAACCGGAAAGGACCGCCTGAGACCGATGATATGGATCATCTTGGCCTTGGCGAGCGTCTCGACCGCCCGCTCCAGCATTTGCGGCTCGACCGTCTTCAACAATCCTTCCAGCGATGTGCGTCCCGCCTCGACGAATTCCGCCAGCAACGCCGTCGGGCTGCCCTCGGCCTTTTCCCGCAGGTGCTGCAGGCGTGTCGTATAGTCCGGCCAACCGCCGACGAAGGAATCGCGAAACAGCTTCTGCATTTCGGAGAAACCGGAAAAGCCGAGGATCTGGCAGAAGCGCATGAACGCGGATGGCTGGACGCCCGCTCCTTCGGCCATTTCCGCCACGGTCGAAACCGCGATGCGATCCTTGTTGGCAGCCACGTAGTCGGCGCACTGCCGCAGCCGTTTCGGCAGGCTTTCGGAGACCTCCAGCAAGCGCTCCTCGAATGCCTTGATGCTGGTTGGCCCGCCGCTATCCGTCATGTCCGTCCTTTCCGCAATGTCGCTTGACACAAACGATATCGCAATCTAGCAAAATGGAATGTATATTCCAAATGGAGATTTGGAACGTCCATTCGGGAGGCAGACCCCGCTCGTACTTTACGTTTCTCGCCGAAGAGCGACGACCGGGCGCGGTGGGATGCCACAACATGTGTCTAGGGCGCTTGAGGCCGGTTCGGCAAGGCGACCAAGGGAGGAGAAAACCATGGTTACGAAACTGGCCCTTCTGGGCGCCGGGCGGATCGGCAAGGTACACGCACGCGCGATCGCGGAAGACAAGCGGGCAAAACTGGTCGCCGTCGCCGACGCCTTCCCCGAGGCGGCGAACGCGATCGCCGCGGCTTCCGGTGCGGCGGTGAAGACGATCGACGAAATCGAGGCCGACAAGGACATCGACGCCGTCATCATCTGCACGCCGACCAACACCCATGCCGACCTGATCGAACGTTTCGCCAAGGCCGGCAAGGCGATCTTCTGCGAAAAGCCGATCGACCTCGACGTCAACCGCGCCCGCGCCTGCCTGGAAACGGTGCGCAAGGTCGGCGGCAAGGTCATGCTCGGCTTCAACCGCCGCTTCGATCCGCATTTTCAGGCTGTGCGCAGGGAGATCGACAAGGGTTCGATCGGCAAGGTGGAGATGGTGACGATCACCAGCCGCGATCCCGGCGCCCCGCCGGCGGACTATATCAAGGTGTCCGGCGGCATCTTCCGCGACATGACGATCCACGACTTCGACATGGCCCGTTTCCTGCTCGGCGAGGAAATCGACACGGTGATGGCCTCGGCTTCGGTTCTGGTCGATCCCAAGATCGGCGAACTCGGCGACTACGACTCTGCGAGTCTGATCCTGACAACGACGAGCGGCCGCCAGGCGGTCATCTCGAATTCTCGCCGCGCATCCTACGGCTACGACCAGCGCATCGAGGTGCACGGATCGCTCGGCGCCGTTTCCGCAGAGAACCAGCGGCCGGTATCGATCGAGATCGCCACCAGCAATGGCTACACCCGTCCGCCGCTGCATGATTTCTTCATGACCCGCTATACGGCCGCCTATGCCGCCGAGATCTCGGCTTTCATCGACAGCCTGGAAAAGGGCACGCCGCTTTCGCCTTCGGCCGAGGACGGCCTGATCGCGCTGGCGCTGGCCGACGCGGCGTTGAAGTCCGTGGAACAGAAGGCGGCCGTCAAGGTCACCTACTGAGGCTTCGGGTTATCCTCTCAAGCTTCGCCACCGCCTCATGTGGGGCTGCGTCCCTTCTCCCCCGACGGGGAGAGGGGTAAGCAAGTTACACCGCGAGTTCCCGCCGCTCGATCTCCGTCACCAGCGCCAGATCGAGGATCTTCTGCAGGTTGGCTGCGTGACGGAAGCTCGGCTCCTGCATGTGGCCGCCGCGGATCGCCGCGATGAACTTCTGGTAGTTGGTCTCGACCGGATCGACCTCGATCTCCTTCCATACCGCCGTCTCCACGTCCTCCTTGAGGCAGGCCCTCAGTTTGGAACCGTCGACGCGGTGGATGACCTCGAGCGCGCCCTTGTCGCCGTGCACCCGGAGCCTGAGTTCGTTCAGATGCCCGGTCGCCCAGCGGCTGGCATGGATCACGCCCATGGCGCCATTGGTGAATTCGGCGGTCATGGTGAAGCTGTCATTGGCATCCAGATCATATTCGCCGATGCGGTTGCCCGGCGCCTTGTCGAAGGTCTTGAGCCGGGCGAAGACGTGGTCGATCTCGGTGGCCGCGCCGAAGCCGGCAAAGTCGAGGATGTGGATGCCGACATCGCCGAGCACGCCGTTCGAGCCGTGCTTGGTCGACAGCCGCCACAGCCACTGGCTCTCGGTCGCCCAGTCGCCCCAGGCCTTGGACACCAGCCAGCTCTGCAGGTAGGAGGCCTCGATGTGGCGGACCCGGCCGATCTCGCCGTCGACCACCATCTGCCGCGCCTTCTGCACCTGCGCAACGTTGCGGTAGGTGAGGTTGACCATGTTGACGAGGCCGGACGCCTCTGCCGCCGTCGCCATCTCGTCGGCCTTGGCATAGGTTTCGGCGAGCGGCTTCTCGCACATCACATGCTTGCCGGCGGCGAGCAGCGCAAGCGTCGTCGCATGGTGGATACGATCGGGCGTAACATTGGTCACGGCATCGAACTGGCCCCAGGCGATCGCCTCGTCGAGCGAGGTGAAGGTGTTGGCGATGTCGTGGCGGGCGGCAAAGGCGCGAACCTTGGCAAGGTCGACATCGACCGCCGCCACCAGTTGCACGTCGGCAATCGTCGCGAAGTTCATCGCATGGGTATTGGCCATGCCGCCGGTGCCCAGCACCAGGAGACGGATCGGAGTCATCACTTGTAGCCCTCTTCGCCCGCCTGATGCAGTTTCGGGCCGCGCTCGGTGATCGGTTCGAGCGCCTGGTCGATCGGCACGTTCGGGGCATCATGCACGCCGGCGTAGGCCGGACGCGGGTTATGGGCCCATCTTACCGCGTTGCAGATGACCTTCTGCACGGTTTCGTCATGATAGGTCGGATAGGTTTCGTGGCCGGGGCGGAAATAGAAGATGTTGCCGGCACCGCGTCGCCAGGTGAGACCGGAGCGGAAGACCTCGCCGCCGGCGAACCAGGAGATGAACACCGTCTCCAGCGGTTCCGGCACGGAAAAGAATTCGCCGTACATTTCCTCGTTTTCCAGAACGAAGTTTTCCGGGATGCCCTCGGCGATCGGATGGCCGGGATTGACCGTCCAGATCCGTTCGCGCTCGCCCGCTTCGCGCCATTTCAGCGCGCAGGGCGTACCCATCAGCCGCTTGAAGGGCTTGGAGAAGTGCCCGGAATGCAGGACGATGAGCCCCATGCCCTCCCAGACGCGGCGCGCCACGCGCTCGACGACTTCGTCGTATACGGCACCGTGATCCTTGTGCCCCCACCACAACAACACGTCGGTCCCAGCCAGGCGCTCGACGCTCAGTCCATGCTCGGGCTCCTGCAGGGTCGCGGTCGTCGCCTCGATGCCATCCTGCGTATTGAGCGCTGCGGCGATAGTGGAATGCATTCCGTCCGGATAGATGCCCCGGACCACGTCATTGGTATGCTCGTGGATGTTCTCGCCCCAGACAACCGCTCTGATCGCCATGTTTGTTCTCCTGCTGCTGTAACGTGAGCGAAGGTGCTCGCTGTCGAAATGAAATCGGACCTGACCCGGTTCCGCAAGAAGCGCGACGGATGCGGGACAACCTGCCGGACGCTCCTGATGAAATGGGTCTTGCCGCCATTCTGCCGCAAGGGCATGTTCCTGACCGGCGACCGAACATTCAGCATCCTGACCCCATCAAAAAGGCGACCGCAAGGCATGCCCGATTTGCCCACAGCCACAGCATCCTCCGTCGTCGTCATCGGCCACATCAACCACGACCGCATCTGGCGGCTGAAGGCGCCGCTGCGCTCGGGAGCACGTATCACCTGGTCGGAACGCCGGATCCGCCTCGGGGGCGGCGGCTATTACACCGCGCGGCGCCTGATGGATCTCGGCCGCCCGGTATGCCTGGTATCGACGCTGTGCAATGACCGGCACGGGCGCTGGGCCTTCGATGTGCTGAGCGCCCGACACTACGACCTCTCGCATGTCGGCACATCGAACAGCGAGACGGACTGTGCCGACATCCTGCTCGAACCCAATGGCGAACGGACGATCCTGTCGGGCGAGAAACGCATCAGCCGCAGCTTTGCCATACCCGGCCCGATCGAGGGCAAGGCCTTCTACGTCAACGGCGCCCGGCTGTGCGACAACATCGTCGGCTCGCTGGCGTCCGCTCCCCTGGTGGTCTCGCAGTTTCCGCTGGGCACGCCCACCCCTCGCCCCGCCGATATCATGGTCGGCTCGAAGGCCGACTTTCCGGGTCTAGGCCTGGAGGAGATCTGGCAGACGGCGCTCAAGCTCTGCGGCGACCGCCTCCGACATCTCGCCCTGACCGACGGGCCGCGCGAGACCACCGTCTACGACGGCAGGGACCGCCGGGATGTGCGTGTCGCCCACCCGGTATCGACCAGCGACACGACCGGCGCCGGCGACAGCTTCAGCGCCGCCCTGCTTCATGCCCTGATCGGCGGCGAGAGCCTGATGCAGGCGGCGGAATGGGCAAGCGAAGCGACCGCGACATGGTTGAAGGCGCGCGACGTGGCGGCACGGCCGGACTGGTCCGACGAACCCGAGGATCTCGCCGACTAGCAGCCGGGACCACCATGCTAACCTGCCGGCGGGCCATCACAATCAATTGAAATGGCCAGCGGACCGACGCGGAACTTTTGCCCTGCCCAGGTGTTCGGGTCGGCGCAATGGAGAATGCCATGAACGACAGCCATCCCACCTGGCCGGATCCCGTCGAAATCAGACTGCAGTCCGGCCTCAACAGAACCTTTCGCGAAGCCTTCGACGCCCTCTATTTTCTCGAAGAGGAATGGCCGACCCGCCACGGCGCCGCCTATGACCGCGCCCGGCGCTGGTGCCGGCTGGCGATTGAGACCGACCAGGCGGCGGAAGTCGCCCGCAAGGCTTTCATCGCCGCCGCCCGACAGGCCGGCATGCTGGCCAGCGAGCCGCCCGGAAGTGCGGACCCTGCACCCTCCCGCTCGGTCGCCTGAGACTTTGACGGGAGCTCGACGACCTTTGCATCGAACTCGCAATTGAGTAGAACCGGAGCGGATCTAACCCGTTCCCCTCCGCGGTATTCGCGACCTCCCCCTGCCGCCCGTCAAGACGAAGGCGGCAGCGGTCCAGCTGCAAATGCGCGCGCCGAACATTTCCCCGCAATCCGTCGCAAACCGAGAACGCAAAAAACCGCATTGTGCCCGCGGCGGCGAGATGTAAGTATTTTTGCAGTGCGCCATGGCTGACATGCCGGAACGGAAAGAGCGCCAGGAACAGGGGAATTTCATGACCGATGTTTTGCTTGCCTCGAGCCCCAGGGCCTTTCGCAGCCTCGCTTTCGGCCTGGCCGCCACCGTGGCCGTCCTCTTCTCCGGCCCCACCCTCGCCGCCCAGAAAGACCTGACGCTCGGCATGACCATCGAGCCGACCGGGCTCGACCCGACCATCGCCGCGCCGGTGGCCATCGGCCAGGTGACCTGGCAGAACGTTTTCGAAGGCCTGGTGACCATCGACCGCGACGGCAAGATCCAGCCGCAGTTGGCACAGAGCTGGGAAATTTCCGACGACGGGCTGACCTATACGTTCAAGCTTGAGGAAGGCGTCAAATTCCATGACGGCGAGGCCTTCGATTCGGCCGTTGCCAAGGCATCGCTGGAGCGCGCCCGCGGGGCCGATAGCGTCAATCCGCAGAAGCGTTTCTTCGCCGCCATCGACACGATCGAAACGCCGGATGCGACAACGCTGGTGCTGAAGCTGAAGGAACCGGCCGGCAGCCTGCTCTACTGGCTCGGCTGGCCGTCCTCGGTCATCGTCGGCACCAAGAGTGCTGCCGAGGACAAGACCACGCCGATCGGCACCGGGCCGTTCAGGTTCGCCAACTGGGCCAAGGGCGACAAGGTGGAGCTTGCCGCCAATCCGGACTACTGGAACGAAGACGTCAAGGTGAAACTGGACAAGGTCACCTTCCGTTTCATCGCCGACCCGCAGGCGCAGGCCGCGGCGCTCAAATCCGGCGATGTCGACGCCTTTCCCGAATTCGGCGCGCCGGAACTGGTGGACAGCTTCAGGGACGACGCAAGACTGACGACGGTGATCGGCAATACCGAACTCAAGGTCGTCGCCGGCATGAACAACGAGCGCAAGCCGTTTGACGACAAGCGCGTCCGCCAAGCGCTGATGATGGCGCTCGACCGCGCGGTGATCGTCGACGGCGCCTGGTCCGGCTACGGCACGCCGATCGGCAGCCATTATACGCCGAACGACCGCGGCTATGTCGACCTGACCGGCACCTACCCCTACGATCCGGAAAAGGCCAAGGCGCTTCTCGCCGAGGCCGGCTATCCGGACGGCTTCGCCTTCACCATCAAGACCCCGCAGATGGCCTATGCGCCGCGCTCCGCTCAGGTCATGCAGGCGCTGTTTGCCGAGATCGGCGTGACGATGAACATTGAGCCGACCGAGTTCCCGGCCAAATGGGTGCAGGACGTGTTCAAGGGCCGCGACTTCGACATGACCATCGTCGCCCATGCCGAGCCGATGGACATCGACATCTATGCCCGCGATCCCTATTATTTCGGCTACAAGAACCCCGCCTTCAACGACATCCTGAAGAAGGTCGAGGCGACGTCCGACACGGCCGAGCAGGACAGGCTCTACGGCGAGGCGCAGAAGACCCTCGCCGAGGACGTGCCGGCGCTCTTCCTGTTCGTCATGCCCAAGCTCGGCATCTGGGACAAGAAGCTCAAGGGCCTGTGGGAAAACGAACCGATCCCGTCCAACGTGCTGACCGAGGTCTATTGGGAGGAGTGAGGGCGGAGAGAACCAAGCGCGGTTTGTCTGCTCCTTACGGAACGCTCATGCGCATGACACCCCTCTCTGCCCTGCCGGGCATCTCCCCCTCAAGGGGGGAGATCGAAAGCCGCTTAGCCTCGCTCGGCCGCGGCTTCCCATGGCGCAGCGCCGCTGGTGTCGGCAATAGAGTCCTCGCATCCGCACGCCTAGACCAGCGTTCGTCCACGCTTTCCCGCGTTGAAAAGAGGGCGCAGTTGCGGCCAAGTGTGATCTCCCACCTTGAGGGGGAGATGCCCGGCAGGGCAGAGGGGGGTATCCCGTCCGACGCAGCCCGGCAGGCAAGTCCAAGCCTTGCCACGCGCGGGAGGAGCCGCCCATGTTGACCCTCGTCGCCCGGCGGCTCGGCAGTCTCGTCCTGACGCTCGCCGCAGTGTCCGCCCTGATCTTCATCGTCATGGACGTGCTGCCCGGCGATCCGGCGGCGATCATGCTCGGAACGTCGGCAAGCCCGGACACGCTTGCCGCGCTTCGCCACGAACTCGGCCTCGATCAGCCATTGCCGGTGCGCTATTTCCTCTGGCTCCGCGGCGTCATCACCGGCGATCTCGGCACTTCCTATACCTATGGCGTGCCGGTGGCCGGCCTGATCGCCGAGCGCCTGGCCGTCACCCTGCCGCTCGCCGTGATGGCGATCCTGATCTCGGTGGCGATCGCCATCCCGCTCGGCGTCGCCTCGGCGGCCAAGCGCAATTCGAGCTTCGACTATCTCGCCGGCCTGCTCTCCCAACTGTTCATCGCCGTGCCCGGTTTCTGGGTGGCGCTGCTGCTGATCCTTGCCTTTTCGATTTCGCTCGGCTGGATGCCGGCCGGCGGATTTCCCGGCTGGGAGGTGGGGATCCTCGCCGGGCTGAAGGCCCTGCTCCTGCCGGCGGTGGCTCTTGCCCTGCCGCAGGCCGGCGTGCTGGCGCGGGTGACGCGGTCCTCCGTGCTCGAAGTGCTGCACGAGGACTTCGTCCGCACCGCCCGCGCCAAGGGCCTGCCGCGACGGGCCGCACTCTGGCGCCATGCCGTACCCAATGCACTGGTGCCGGTGATCACCATTCTCGGGCTGCAATTCACCTTCCTGATCGCCGGCGCCATCCTGATCGAGAACGTCTTCAACCTGCCCGGTCTCGGCCGCCTCGCCTACCAGGCGCTGAGCCAGCGCGACGTGATCGTCATGCAGGATGTGGTGCTGTTTTTCGCCGGCCTCGTCATCGTCATGAACTTCCTGGTCGACCTCTCCTATCTCGTGCTCGATCCCAGACTGAGGGGACGCGGCCGATGAGCGCCCCCGTCGAGAAGACCACGGTCAGACCGGCAGCCTACAGCCGCTGGCTTTTCCTGCGCCGGCCCAATCTGGCGATCGGCGGCGCGATCATCCTGGCGCTGGTGGTGATCGCCTTGTTCTCGCTCGTCTGGACGCCCCTGCCGCCGGCCAAGATGCAGATCATCCACAAGCTGAAGCCGCCGCTCGCCTACGGCCTGCTCGGCACCGACCAGTTCGGCCGCGACATCGCCTCCATGCTGATGGTCGGCGCATGGAATTCGCTGTCGACCGCCGCCGCCGCCGTCGCCCTTGGCGGCTCGCTCGGCACGGCCCTCGGCGTACTCGCCGCAGCGAGAAGAGGACTGACTGAAGCCTTCGTCATGCGGGCCAACGACGTGATCTTCGCCGTACCGCCGATCCTCTCGGCGATGATGCTCGGCGCCCTGATGGGCTCGGGACGGTTCACCGCGATCATCGCCATCGCCGTCTTCATGGTGCCGGTCTTCGCCCGCGTGACGGCCAGCGCGGCGCAGCAGATCTGGTCGCGCGACTATGTGCTCGCCGCCCGCGGCGCCGGCAAGGGGCCGTTCCTGATCACGGTCGAACATGTGCTGCCCAACATTTCCAACCAGATCATCGTCCAGGCGACGATCCAGCTCGGCCTGGCGATCCTGACGGAAGCAGGCCTGAGCTTCCTCGGCCTCGGCATGCCGCCGCCGGCGCCCACCTGGGGCCGCATGCTGGCCGACGCCCAGACCTATCTCGCCCTGGCGCCCTGGCTTGCCATCCTGCCGGGCCTCGCCATCGCGCTGACCGTCTTCGGATTCAACATGCTGGGCGACGGCCTGCGCGACCTGCTCGACCCGCGTGGAAAGGGGAGGACGTGATGGTGACGGACGCCCCTCTCCTCTCCGTCCGGGACCTGTCTGTTTCCGTTCGCCTCGGCGACGGCAGCCGCCTGGCGATCCTGAACGATATCGCCTTCGACCTCGAAGCCGGGGATACGCTCGGCGTGGTCGGCGAAAGCGGGTCGGGCAAGTCGATGCTGGCTCTGGCGATCATGGGGCTTCTTCCCGGCGTTGCGGAAGCCCGCGGCACGATCGCGCTTGCCGGAGAGAACTTGCTGGCCGCATCGGAAGGACGCTTGTGCGAGATCCGCGGCAACAGCATCGGCATGATCTTCCAGGAGCCGATGACCGCGCTAAACCCCGCCATGACCATCGGCGACCAGATCGCCGAAGGACTGGTCTGGCACCGCGGCCTGTCCTGGCCCGACGCACGGGCGATGGCGGTGGACCTGCTCGACCAGGTGCGGATCCCGGATGCGAGGCGACGGGCGAAGACCTATCCACACGAAATGTCCGGCGGCCAGCGCCAGCGCGTCGGCATCGCCATTGCCCTGGCGCTGAAGCCCGCCCTGATGATCGCCGACGAGCCGACCACCGCGCTCGACGTCACGGTGCAGGCAGAAGTGCTCGACATATTGGGCGAGTTGGCCCGCGAATACGGCATGGCGCTGATGCTCGTCAGCCACGACCTCGGCGTCATCGCCCGCATGTGCCGGCGCACCCTCGTGCTCTATGCCGGGCGGCGGATGGAAGAAGGCGGGACCCGCGACGTCCTGACGGAACCGCGCAATCCCTATACGCGCGGCCTGATCGCCGCCGTGCCGAAACGCATCGGCGACAGCGGGCGGCTTTCGACCATCCCCGGCACCGTGCCCGGCTTCGACCGGCTTCCCGCCGGCTGCGTCTTTTCCGACCGCTGTCCGGAGGTCATCGCCGCCTGCCATGCGGGCGAACCCGCGTGGACGAGCTTTGCCGACGACCGCGGCGTGCGCTGCATCCGAGCGGAAGGGGAGGTTGAGTGATGGGTTGGCAGGATTTGCGAACCGTGCGGCTCCCCCCCTCTGCCCTGCCGGGCATCTCCCCCTCAAGGGGGGAGATCGGCGAAACGGATGCCGCTCGATCAAGGACAAATCCAAGCACAGCGGAGGATGGAGACAGCATACAATCGTTCCGATATCCGCAATCCACCACGTTTGCATGGCACGGCGCGCATGCAGCGCATCGATCTCCCCCCTTGAGGGGGAGATGCCCGGCAGGGCAGAGGGGGGTATGGCAGACATCACCAAAGCCTGCCGGCGAGCGCCACTCGGGGAGTTGGCAAAGAGCGTGCAAGCCATGACCCGCCCCCTCCTGGATATCCGCGCCCTCACCCGCGACTACGCAAGCCACTCCCTGTTCGGCGCCCCGCATCATACCCGGGCGCTCGACGCCGTCTCGCTCACCGTCGATGCCGGCGAGATCTTTGGGCTGGTGGGCGAAAGCGGTTGCGGCAAGTCGACGCTCGCGCGCCTCGTCATGGCGCTCGACAAGCCGACCTCCGGCCAGGTGATCTTCGACGGCGACGATCTGTTCTCGCTCCGGCCGAAGGACCTCATGCGCAAGCGCGAGAACTTCCAGATGGTCTTCCAGGACCCGTTCGGCTCGCTCGATCCGCGCCAGAAGGTCGGCCGCATCGTCGCCGAGCCGCTGCATGTGCTGGCGCGCAAGCCGGGCCGGGCCGAGATCCAAGAGAGGGTCGTCGACATGCTGGAAAGCGTCGGGCTGAAGGCCGAGCATGCCGAACGCCATCCGCACGAGTTCTCCGGCGGCCAGCGCCAGCGCATCGCCATTGCGCGCGCGCTCGTCACCGAACCGAAGCTGGTCGTCGCCGACGAGGCGGTCTCGGCGCTTGATCTTTCCGTGCAGGCGCAGGTGCTCAACCTGCTGATGGACCTGCGCGAGAAACGCGGCGTGACCTTCCTGTTCATCAGCCACAACCTCGCCGTGGTCGACTGCATCGCCGACTGCGTGGGTGTGATGTATCGCGGGCGGCTGGTGGAGACGGGGCCGGCGCATGCGGTCTTCGAACAGCCGCTTCATCCCTATACGAAGGCGCTGGCCGACGCGGAACCGAGCATCGAGCGCTTCGGCCGGCCGCAGCCAACCGAACGCGCGCCGCCGCCTGCCCCGATCGCCGAGACCGGCGGCTGCGCCTTCCGCGACCGCTGCCCACTCGCGATCGCACGCTGCGCCACCGAGCGGCCCGAATTGCGGATGATCGTACCGGGGCGCCAGGCCGCCTGCCACAGGGCCGAGGACATGGCCGTCCGACCACCTTCGACGGATTGACCACAGACGTTTAGACCAATGCATTTCAGCAGAGACGGAATGTCGACATGACCGATTTACTGCATTTGACCATCAAGGATCTCCTCGCCAATTTCCGGGCGAAAACGCTGTCCCCTTACGAATACTGGCTGGCGGTGGAAGCGCGCATCGAAGCCTTCGAGCCGCATGTCGCCGCGCTCTATGCCTATGACCCGGAAAGCGCCCGCGCCCAGGCCAAGGCCTCGACGGAACGCTGGCTGCGCGATGCGCCACAGGGCGTGCTCGACGGCATTCCGGTGACGCTCAAGGAACTGATCGCCACCAGGGGCCAGCCCGTGCCGCTCGGCACGGCGGCGGTCGAACTCATCCCGGCCGAGGCGGACGCGCCGGTCGCCGCGCGGATGAAGGAGGACGGCGCGGTGATCTTCGCCAAGACCACCTGCCCCGACTACGGCATGCTGTCCTCCGGCCTTTCGAGTTTCCATCCCTTGAGCCGCAATCCCTGGAACCTCAGCCAGAACCCCGGCGGGTCGAGCGCCGGCGCGGCCGCGGCCGGTGCCGCAGGCTACGGCCCCTTGCATATCGGCACCGACATTGGCGGCTCGGTGCGCCTGCCGGCCGGCTGGACCGGGCTGTTCGGATTCAAGCCGAGCCATGGCCGCATTCCGGTCGACCCCTATTATGTCGGCCGCTGCGCCGGGCCGATGACGCGCTGCGTCGACGATGCGGCCATCGCCATGGCGACGCTGTCGCGACCCGACTGGCGCGACGGCACAAGCCTGCCGCCCAACCACTTCGACTGGATGGACCACGAGATCGACGTGCGTGGTATGCGGATCGGCGTCATGCTCGACGCCGGCTGCGGGCTCGGGGCCGAGCCGGAGATCCGCGACGCGGTGCTGGCGGCGGCCAAACGCTTCGAAGATGCAGGCGCCGCGGTCTTCGAGGTCGAGCCGGTGATGACTAGCGCCATGCTCGACGGGCTGGACATGTTCTGGCGCGCAAAATTCTGGGGCGACATTCGCAACCTCCCCGCAGAACGCCGCGCGAAGATCCTGCCCTATATCTACCAATGGGCGGAAAAGGGCGCCGATGTCACCGGCGTCGAGGCGGTGCAGGGTTTTGGCCAGACCATCGAGATGCGCAAGGCCTGCGGCAGGCTGTTCACCACGGTCGATGCGGTGCTGACTCCGACCAATCCGATCGTCTCCTACCCGGCCGAATGGGCCTCGCCAACCAACGATCCGGAACAGCCCTTCGAGCACATCGCCTTCACCGTGCCGTGGAACATGTCGGAACAGCCGGCCGCCTCGATCAATTGCGGTTTCTCGAAAAGCGGCATGCCGATCGGCCTGCAGATCGTCGGCCCGCGCTTCGACGACATGCGGGTGCTGAAGCTCTCCAGGCTTTACGAAACCTGGACCGGCGGCGTGAAGAACTGGCCGGAACCACCCAATCTCTAGGGCGATCCTCAGCCCTGTCTCACCTCTGTTGCAGATCGCTTCGGATTTCGTCGAACTGTCACGTTCGCCCTATTGCACCTGCGAAGAGGATGTTGCTTTAATCGAACGACGGAAATGAAGCGGGGCCCGCCCCAACGGCGGAAGGACCCCGCTCTACAGGAGATCGAAGCGGTGAAACCAGCCAGCCGAAACGGGATTATTGTGGCTCTCTTGCTCGCGGCCGCCGCGGGTGGTGGCTATTATTTTTGGCAATCGCTGCAAGCCTCCGAACTGGCCGACGGCATTGCCAGCGGCAATGGCCGGATCGAGGCGGTGGAGATCGACGTGGCGGCCAAGACCGCCGGACGGATCAGCGAGATGTTCGTCGACGAAGGCGATTTCGTCAAGGCCGGAGAGAAACTCGCGCAGATGGACATCAAGCAGTTGGAATCGCAGCTGCGCCAGGCCGAGGCGGAAAAACGCCGGGCCGATATCGGCATCGAAACCGCCCAGGCGCTGGTCGAACAGCGCAATGCCGAGAAAAAGGCGGCGATCGCCGCCGTTTCGCAGCGTCAGATCCTGCTCGATTCGGCCGATCGCAAGATGGTGCGCTCCAAGCAGCTCGCCAGTTCCAGCACCATTTCGCAGCAGACGCTGGAGGACGACGAGGCGGCCGCGGAAGGCGCGCGCGCGGCCCTCGCCGCCGCCGAAGCCCAGTCTGCCGCCGCCGACGCCGCCATCAGCTACGCCAAGGCCCAGGTGGTGAACGCCGAGGCGGCCGCCGACGCGGCCAAGGCCGCGATCGACAACATCGAGACCGTGATTTCGGACAGTACGCTCACCGCCCCGCGCGATGGCCGCATCCAGTTCCGCGTCGCGCAGCCGGGCGAGATCGTCGCCGGCGGCGGCAAGGTCATCAACCTGGTCGACCTCGGCGACGTCTATATGAGCTTCTTCCTGCCGACCGACCAAGCAGGCCGGGTGGCGATCGGTGCGGAAGTGCGGCTGAAGCTCGATGCCGCGCCGCAATACATCATTCCGGCAACCGTCTCCTTCGTCGCCAATGTCGCGCAGTTCACGCCGAAGACCGTCGAAACCCAGATCGAGCGCGAAAAGCTGATGTTCCGCGTCAAGGCAAAGATCAACCCGGAACTGCTGCTGAAGCACATCGAGATGGTCAAGACCGGCCTGCCGGGCGTCGCCTATGTGCGCCTCGACCCCGCGGCACAATGGCCGACCGGCCTCGAGGGCGACGTCGTCCAATGAGCGAGCCCGCGCGGAACGAGGCGGCCGGGATGTCCGACACCGTCGTCGGCATCGAGGGCGTCTCCCTGTCCTATGGCCGCACCCGGGCACTCAGCGACATCTCGCTCGATCTGCCGAGCGGGCGCCTGATCGGCCTGCTCGGTCCCGACGGGGTCGGCAAGTCGAGCCTGCTGTCGCTGGTCGCCGGCGCCCGCGCCGTGCAGCAGGGCACGGTTCACGTGCTGGGCGGCGACATGGCTGATTCCGGCCACCGGGCCCGCACCTGCCCGCGCATCGCCTACATGCCGCAGGGGCTCGGCAAGAACCTCTATCCGACGCTCTCGGTCTTCGAGAACGTCGACTTCTTCGCCCGGCTGTTCGGTCATGGGCGCAAGGAGCGCCAGCGCCGCATCGCCGAACTGCTGAAGAGCACAGGCCTCTCCCCCTTCGCCGATCGCCCGGCCGGCAAGCTGTCCGGCGGCATGAAGCAAAAGCTCGGCCTGTGCTGCGCGCTGATCCACGATCCGGATCTCCTGATCCTGGACGAGCCGACGACCGGCGTCGACCCGCTGTCGCGCCGCCAGTTCTGGGAACTGATCGACCGCATCCGCGAGGGCCGCCCGGGCATGACGGTCCTTGTCGCCACCGCCTATATGGAGGAGGCCGCCCGCTTCGACTGGCTGGTCGCCATGGACGACGGCAAGGTGCTGGCGACGGGCACGCCGCAGGATCTGCTGGAGCGCACCGGCGCGCCTAACCTCGACAAGGCCTTCATCGCTCTTCTGCCGGAGGAGAAACGCCGCGGCCACGGCGAACTCTCCATTCCGCCGCGCAATCCGGAGCTCGACGGCGAGATCGCCATCGAGGCGAGCCACCTGTCGATGCGCTTCGGTGATTTCACCGCGGTCAACGACGTGAGCTTCCGCATCGAGCGCGGCGAAATCTTCGGCTTCCTCGGCTCGAACGGCTGCGGCAAGACGACGACGATGAAGATGCTGACCGGGCTACTGACCGCCAGCGAAGGCACGGCCGAACTGTTCGGCCGCCCGGTCGACGGCTCGGATCTCGCCGTCCGCCGCCGCATCGGATATATGAGCCAGGCCTTTTCGCTCTACGGCGAACTGTCGGTGCGGCAGAACCTCGACCTGCATGCTCGCCTGTTCGACCTGCCGAAGGAACGCATCGCCGCCCGCGTTGCGGAAATGGCGAAGCGCTTCGACCTCATCGACGTCATGGATGCCATGCCCGATGCGCTGCCGCTCGGCATCCGCCAGCGCCTGTCGCTCGCCGTCGCCATGGTGCATGCGCCGGAAATCCTCATCCTCGACGAGCCCACCTCCGGCGTCGACCCAATTGCCCGCGATGATTTCTGGCAGATCCTCGGCGAGCTTTCCCGCAAGGACGGGGTGACCATCTTCGTTTCCACCCATTTCATGAACGAGGCCGAGCGCTGCGACCGCATTTCGCTGATGCATGCCGGCACCGTGCTGGTCAGCGACACACCGGACGGGATCGTCGAGAAGCGCGGCGCCGCCTCGCTGGAGGAGGCCTTCATCGCCTATCTCGAGGACGCGATCGCCGGCAATGCCGAGTTCGTGGCGGAAACGGAAGCGGAGACGGCGACGGAAGCGGTCGCCCAGCCGGAGCCGGTGGCGAAGGCCGCACCGCGGCAGTCGCTGTTCCGCCGCTTCTTCGATCTCAGACGGATGATGAGCTATTCCCGCCGGGAGGCGCTCGAACTGCAGCGCGACCCGATCCGCGGCACGCTGGCGACCATCGGCAGCGTCATCCTGATGTTCGTCATCGGCTACGGCATCAATCTCGACATCGAGAAGCTCAGCTTCGCCGTGCTCGACTACGACCGCACCACGATCAGCGACGACTATGTCGCCCAGCTTTCCGGCTCGCGCTACTTCGTCGAACATCCGCCGCTCAAGGACTATGACGACCTCGACAAGCGCATGCGCAGCGGCGAGATCAGCCTGGCGATCGAGATCCCGCCAAATTTCGGCCGGGATGCCCTGCGCGGCGACGCGGTCGAGATCGGCGCCTGGATCGATGGCGCCATGCCGACCCGCGCCGAAACGGTGAGCGGCTATGTACAGGGCATGCACGCCCACTGGATCACGGAAAAGATCCGCGAAGCCTATGGCAAGGAGGCGACCAAGGGCAATTACACGCTCGAAACCCGCTATCGCTACAATCCCGACGTCAAGAGCCTGGTGGCCATGGTGCCGGCCGTCATCCCGCTGCTCCTGCTGCTGATCCCGGCGATCCTCGGGGCGCTCAGCGTCGTGCGGGAAAAGGAGCTCGGTTCGATCATCAATTTCTACGTGACGCCGACGACGCGCCTGGAGTTCCTGATCGGCAAACAGCTTCCCTACGTCATCCTTGCCATGTTCAACTTCGTGCTGCTGACCGCCTTCGCCATCCTGATCTTCAAGGTGCCGTTCACGGGAAGCTTCGTCACCTTCGCCGTGGCCGCCCTCTTCTACGTCATCTCGACCACGGCGCTCGGCATGCTCGTCTCGACCTTCGTGTCCAGCCAGATCGCCGCGCTGTTCGGTACGGCGCTCCTCACCCTCATTCCCGCCGTGCAATATGCCGGCATCATCGACCCGGTCTCGTCGCTCAAGGGTGCCGGTGCCTTCATCGGCAGCATCTATCCGACGACCCATTTCGTCACCATCGCCCGCGGCACCTTTTCCAAGGCCCTCGGCTTTGCCGACCTGCAGCCGCAGATGATCTACCTGCTGATCGCCATCCCGATCCTGGTCGGGCTGACCGCCGTTCTCCTGAAAAAGCAGGCGAGGTAAGCCCATGCGCATCCGCCATATCGGTCATCTTATCGTCAAGGAACTGCGCGGCCTCGTGCAGGACCGCATGCTGCTGGTCTTCATCCTCTATTCGTTCTCGCTGTCGATCTACACGGAGGCGCGGGCGCTGCCCGAGACGCTCAACATGGCCGCCATCGCTATTGTCGACGAAGATCTTTCGCAGCTTTCGCTGCGCATCCAGGACGCGTTCTACCCGCCCTATTTCACCAAGCCGGAGATCATCACGGCGAACGAGATGGACAAGCGCATGGATGCAGGTCTCTCGACCTTCGCGCTCGACATCCCCGCCAACTTCCAGCAGGACGTGCTGGCCGGGCGCGTTCCGACGATCCAGCTTAATGTCGACGCCACCCGCATGACCCAGGCTTTCACGGGTTCGGGCTATATCCAGAGCATCGTCAACAGCGAGGTCAGCGAATTCGTCAACCGCTATCGCACCACGGTCGACCTGCCGGTCGACCTCACAATGCGGGCGCGCTTCAATCCGCAATTGAACAATATCTGGTTCGGCGCGATCAACAACATCATCATGAACATCACCATGCTGTCGATCATCCTGACCGGCGCCGCCCTCATCCGCGAGCGCGAGCACGGCACGATCGAGCATCTTCTGGTCATGCCGGTGACCGCCTTCGAGATCATGGTCAGCAAGGTACTCGCCATGAGCCTTGTCGTCCTCGTCGCATCGGCCTTCTCGCTGGTCGTCGTCGCCCACTTCATCCTTGAGGTGCCGTTGCAGGGTTCCGTGCCCCTGTTCATGGCAGGCACGGCGCTGCAGCTTTTCGCCACGACCTCGCTCGGCATCTTCCTCGCCACTATTGCGGGATCCATGCCGCAGTTCGGCCTGCTGCTGATGCTGATCCTCCTGCCGCTGCAGGTGTTGTCCGGCGGGCTCACGCCGCGCGAGAGCATGCCGGAAATCATCCAGCTGATCATGAACTTCGCGCCCAACACGCACTTCATCGCGATGGCGCAGTCGATCCTGTTCCGCGGCGCCGGCATGGACGTCGTCTGGCCGGATTTCCTCTGGCTGATCGGGATCGGGACCGTGCTCTTCCTGTTCTCGCTCGGCCGCTTCCGCGCCTTCCTGAAATAGGGGTCTGGGTCAGCCTGCCGGTTCGGCCGGGGGGAAGGTAACGGTCGCCTTGAGGCCGCGCCCGCTCGAACCCTGGGCAAGGTCGAGCCGGCCGGCAAAGAGGCGGGCGATCTCCTCGACGATGGGCAGGCCGAGGCCGGCGCCCTCGCCTTTTTCGCCGCGGGAAAAGCGCTGACGCACCGAGGCGAGCTTTTCAGGCGGAATGCCCGGGCCGTCATCCTCCACTTCGAGGCAGACGCCGTCGGGTCGGGCAAACACGCGCACCGTGACTTCCGTGTCCGATCCGCCATAGGCGATCGCGTTGGAGATCAGGTTGCCGAGCAGTTCGCCGATCAACAGCGGCTCGGCCAGCACCAGCGCCGTCCCCTCGCCCTCGAAACCGAGATCGATACCGGCCTGGGTGGCCTTCGGCACGTTGTCCGCGGTGACCTCCTGCGCCAGCCGGACCAGATCGATACGGGCGACCGGTGGCCGATGATCGGAACCTGCGGCGTCGATCTTCGCCATCAGCAGCAATTGCGCCAGCACATGCTCGGCATGGCCGACGGCACGATCGCCCTTCAGCGCCGCGGCCCTCGCCTCCTCCAGCGTCGTTGCCCGGGCCGACAGCGCCAGCTGGGTGCGGATGATGGCGAGCGGCGTGCGCAGCTGGTGGCTGGCATTGCCGGTGAAGTTGCGCAGCGCGTCGAGCGCCGAGCCGAGGCGAATCATGAAGGAATTGACGGTGTCGACCAGCCCCTGGACCTCGGTCGGCACGGATTGCTCGATCGGGTGGAGGTCGTCGGGATTGCGCTCGGCGATCGCCTCGCCGAGGCGATAGAGCGGCCGCAGCGAATAGGTGACCGCGATCCACACGATCGCGCCTGCACCGCCGATCATCAGCGCCAGACGGGCGGCCGAGCGCAAGAGGATTGCCTGCGCCAGCTGCTGGCGGGCGATGGTGGTTTCCGCGACCGTCACGGAAAAGGGCACGGAATCGATTCCGGTCGAGGCCGAGCGCTGCAGGACGGCGACGCGGATCGGCTCGCCGCGGAAGATCGCATCGGTGTAGAAGGAAGACTGGCCGCCGAGATCGACGAAGGTCGGCAGGTTCTGGTAGCCGGTGATGAAGCTGCCGGGCGGCCCGTCGACCCGGTAGAACACGCGGTCCTGCGCCGCCGATGTCAGCATTTCGAGCGCCACATAGGGAATGTCGACCTCGAGCGTCCCGTCCTCGGCGACGATCACGCGCTCGGCGATCGCCATGGCCGAACCGGCGAGCACCCGGTCGGACACAGTGTCGGCCGTGCGCACCGCCTCGCGATAGGTATCGATGAGGGCGACGATGCCGAGGACCGCGGTCGCCAGAAGAAGCCAGCCCAGCAACCGCCTTCGCAGCGAATAGACTGCGGCCCTCATGCCGGCTCCGCCGCCTTGTCGAGATAGTAGCCTATGCCGCGCGCCGTGCGCACGGTGAGGCCATAAGGCCCGAGCCGCTTGCGCAGGCGGCTGACATATTGCTCGATGGCATTGGCGCTGAGGTCGTCGTCGAAGCCGGCGAGCGACTGGATGATCGCATCCTTCGGCACCACCTTGCCCGCCCGCATGAACAGGACTTCGAGAATGCCGAGCTCGCGCGCCGGCAAATCGATCAGCACGCCGTCGGCGGAAAAGGTCCGCGAGGTGAGGTCGAGAGAGACATTGCCGTATTGCACGGAGGAGGAATGCAGCCCGGCGCGCCGGCGCAGCAGAACCCGCACGCGCGCCTCGAGCTCGCTGACGTCGAAGGGCTTGGTCATGTAGTCGTCGGCGCCGAGATCAAGTCCCTTGACCCGCTCCTCCGTCGTACCGCGCGCCGTGAGGATCAGCACGGCCGCCTTGTCTTGCCGCGCCCGCATCGAGCGCAGGACCTGCAGGCCGCCCATTTCCGGCAGGTTCAGATCGAGGATGACGAGATCGAAGGTCTCGGTCGCGGTGACCGCGTCGGCCGATGCGCCGTCGCCTACCACGTCCACGGCATAGCCGCTGCCGCGCAGGATCGAGGACAGCCCGTCTGCCAGCGTCTCGTTGTCCTCGACCAGAAGTATGCGCAAGTTGGTCCCCCTCCGCGCCACTCTAACGGCGAGCCCGCGGCTTGTGAACGCCTGCCAGCCACGGCATTATGAATTTATGCGCATTGTTCTCCTGATCGTTCTCTTCATCCTCGGCCAGTCGGCTATCGCCCGGGCCGGCACGACGCTCTTTCCGGCACGTGCGGCCAGCGCCGATGCGCGAACCCTCGTCGTCTATTCCTCGCTCGACGAGCCTGTCGCCCAGCCGATGATCGAGGCCTTCCAGACGGCCCATCCGGATGTCGCCGTGCGCTATGAGGACATGCTGACCGGCGAGATCTACGACCGGATCGTCAAGGAGACCGACAGCGGCGCCCGCACCGCCGACTTCGCCTTCTCCTCGGCCATGGACCTGCAGGTGAAACTGTCGAATGACGGCTATGCCCAGCGCAGCGACCTGCCGATGAGCACGCGCTGGCCGGCTTGGGCCAACTGGCGCAACACCGCCTATGCGCTGACCTTCGAGCCGGCCGTCTTCGTCTATCACAAGCCGAGCTTCACCAAGGAGAAGCCGCCCGCCACTCGCGCCGAATTCGTCGACTATCTAAAGCGCCAGGGCAATGCCGTCTATGGCCGCATCGGCACCTACGACATCGAACGCTCCGGTGTCGGCTTCCTGTTCATGGCAAGGGACCAGGAGCAGTTCGGCGACATCTGGTCAGTGATCCAGACCATGGGAGCGGCCGGGGTGAAGCTCTACTCGACCAGCTCCGCCATCCTGGAGCGCATCGCCGACGGCCGCTTCGTGCTCGGCTACAACATCCTCGGCTCCTATGCCGCCGACTGGGCGTCGCGCCATCCCGACCTCGGCATCGTGCTGCCGAAGGACTACACCGTCGTCATGTCGCGCATCGGCCTCGTGCCGCAGGCGGCCGCCTCCCCCGACCTCGGACGGGCCTATCTCGAATTCTTCATGTCGCGCGAGGGCCAGACGATCATGGCACGACAGCTGCAGATCGCCGCAGTCAGCCCCGATGTCGCCGGCGAGAACACCGCCACCACGCTTCAGGAGCAGCTGGGCAAGCAGCTGAGGCCCGTCCCGGTCAGCCCCGGCCTCATGGTCTATCTCGACCAGGTCAAACGCGCACGGCTGATCAGCCGGTGGAACGAAGTCTTGCGGCTACAATAGTTCGGCGTATGCTTTTCGGTGGCCCACATCGTCCGGCCGGGAGAACCCCGGCGATGTCAGGCAAATGTCAGCTTGGTATGATCTTATTCGAGTGCGGTCACGCGTGGAGGCGTTTGGCCGGCAAGGTCGGGAGGAGACCTGGTAGTATCCGGCACCTGTCCGTCTGGACACGGTCTTGCCGATTGCCGGAACGCTCCCCTGTCCGCTCAACAAGAAATGCACTGCCGATGAGCAGTGCCTGACGGAGGAGTTCATCTTGAAACAGTTTATCCTGGCAACCATCATGGCCGGCGCGATCGCGCTGCCGACCCTTGCCGCCGACTACACCATCATGGCGCCCGCCAATCCGGGCGGCGGCTGGGACCAGACCGCCCGCTCGATGCAGACCGTGCTCCAGCAGGAAGGCATTTCGCCGGCTGCCCAGGTCCAGAACGTTCCGGGCGCCGGCGGCACGATCGGTCTTGCCCAGTTCGCCAACCAGGCGAAGGGCAACCCGAACGCGCTGATCGTCGGCGGCTATGTCATGGTCGGCGCGATCCTCACCAACAAGTCCCCGGTCTCGCTGAAGGACGTCACGCCGATCGCCCGCCTGACCGGGGAGTATGAGGCCATCGTCGTTCCGGCCGCTTCGCCGATCCAGACCATGGGTGACCTCGTCGAGGCTCTGAAGAAGGATCCGGGTTCGGTCTCCTGGGCTGGCGGCTCGGCCGGCGGCACCGACCACATCGCTGTCGGCCTGATCGCCAAGGCGGCCGGGGTCGATCCGACCAAGATCAACTACATCGCCTTCTCCGGCGGTGGCGAGGCTCTGGCCGCCATCCTCGGCAGCCAGGTGACCGCAGGCATTTCCGGCTACGGCGAATTCGAATCGCAGGTGAAGTCGGGCACGCTGCGCCTGCTCGCCGTCTCCAGCGCCGAGCGCCTGGCCAATGCCGACGCGCCGACGCTGAAGGAAAGCGGCCTCGACGTGGTCGTCGAGAACTGGCGCATGGTCGCCGCTGCTCCGGGCCTCACCCCGGAACAGACCGCCGCCGTCTCGGCCGACATCGAGAAGATGGCCAAGTCCGCCAGCTGGCAGGAAGTGCTGAAGACCAAGGGCTGGCAGGATACCTACCTCGCCGGCGACGCCTTCAAGGCCCAGCTCGAAAAGGACGTCACCGCCACCGAAGCCGTCCTCAAGGACATCGGGCTGGTGAAATGAGCGAGGCAAACACCTCAACGACAGAAACACGCCGCCCCGACGGGGCGGCGCTTGTCATCGCCCTGGTGCTCGCGGCGCTCGCCGCGCTCATTTTCTGGGACGTCGATCGTCTGAGCGACGTCGTCGGCTATTCGCCCGTCGGTCCGGCCACCGTGCCGAAATGGATCGCCTTCGGCCTTGCCGGCCTTTCCGTGTGGACGGCGATCGCCGCCTTCCGCCGCGACTTCCCCGAACGCGAACATCAGGAGATCGCACCCGTCGCCTGGATCGTCGGCGGCCTCGTTGGCCAGATGCTGCTGCTCCCGACGCTCGGCTTCTCGATCGCCACCGGCGTGCTCTTCGCCGCGACCGCCCGGGCCTTCGGCAAGCGCCAGCTGTGGTTCTCCCTGCCGATCGGCATCGCGATCTCGCTCGCCGTCTGGCTGATCTTCGCCCTGTTGCTGCAACTCTCGTTGCCGGCCGGACCGCTCGAACGCCTGTTCCTCTGAGGAGTAGCCACTCATGGATACCTTCGAATTCCTCTGGCAGGGCATGCTCGTCGCAGCCCAGCCGATGAACCTCTTCTATGCGCTGGTCGGCGTGACGCTCGGAACGGCCGTCGGCGTTCTGCCGGGCATCGGCCCGGCGCTCACCGTCGCGCTGCTCCTGCCCATCACCTTCAAGCTCGACCCGGCCGGATCGCTGATCATGTTCGCCGGCATCTACTATGGCGGCATGTATGGCGGCTCGACCACGTCGATCCTGCTCAACACGCCCGGCGAGAGCGCATCGATCGTCACTGCGCTCGAAGGCAACAAGATGGCCCGTGCCGGACGCGGCGGTCCGGCGCTCGCGACTGCCGCCATCGGCTCCTTCGTCGCCGGCCTGATCGCCACGATCGCGCTTGCCCTCATCGCCCCCTTCATCGTCAAGCTCGCGCTGGTCTTCGGTCCGCGCGAATACTTCGCCCTGATGGTGCTGGCCTTCGTCACCGTCTCCTCGGCCTTCGGCGACTCGACGCTGCGCGGCCTGACCTCGCTGTTCATCGGCCTGACGCTGGCAACCGTCGGCATCGACCAGCTGACCGGCCAGACGCGCATGAGCTTCGGCGTGCCCGACCTGCTCGATGGCATCGAAGTGACGACGCTGGCCGTCGCCATGTTCGCCATCGGAGAAAGCCTGTTTCTCGCCGCCCAGGGCGACCGTGGCCCGGACAAGGTCGAGGCCGTCAAGGGATCGGTGTGGATGACCGCGGCCGACTGGGGTCGGTCGTGGAAGCCCTGGCTGCGCGGCACGGCGATCGGCTTCCCGATCGGCGCCATGCCGGCCGGCGGTGCCGAGATCGGTACCTTCCTCTCCTATGCGACGGAAAAGCGGCTGACCAAGCATCCTGAGGAATTTGGCAACGGCGCCATCGAAGGCGTGGCCGGCCCGGAAGCGGCGAACAACGCCTCTGCCGCTGGTACGCTGGTGCCGCTGCTCACCCTCGGCCTACCGACCACGGCGACTGCCGCGATCATGCTCGCCGGCTTCCAGCAATACGGCCTGCAGCCCGGCCCGCTGCTGTTTGCCACCAATCCGCAGCTGGTCTGGGGTCTGATCGCCAGCCTGCTGATCGCCAACTTCATGCTGCTGATCCTCAACCTGCCGCTGATCGGCCTGTGGGTCCGTCTGCTGACCATCCCCAAGCCCTGGCTCTATGCCGGCATCCTCCTGTTCGCGACGCTCGGCACGATCGGTGCCAACCCGTCGATCTACGAACTCGGCATGCTGCTCGCCTTCGGCGTGATGGGCTATATCATGCGGATCTTCGGCTACCCGATCGCCCCGGTCGTCGTCGGCCTGATCCTCGGGCCGCTCGCCGAGCAGCAGTTGCGCCGCGCCCTTGCTATCAGCCAGGGTGACGTAACGGTACTCGTCACCTCGCCGATCGCCGCCGGCCTTCTGCTGCTGGCCGCCACGGCGCTCATCCTGCCGCTGATCCTGCGCGCCCGCGGCAAGGGCGCAGTCCTGTCGCATCTCGCCGCCAGCGAAGACTGACCCTGATAGAAATGACGAAGATCAATGCGGGCCGGAACCCAACAGTTTCGGCCCGCATTTCTTGCATGGCTGCACTGAATATATCGCCATTGTAGAAACCGCTAATGAGGACCATCTTTCTGTTGTCAACACACAGAGAAAGCAAAGACAATGTCTGTCCTCACAGGTTCCATGCATAAGGGTTTCCTTGGTAGGGCCTTCGCCGTCATCGGAGCAGCAAGCGCCGCCGCAGCAGCCGTCGAGGCTCATCGCAGCCCGCGCGCCCGTGATCTGCGCACGCTCGGCATCGATCCGGAAGGCTTCCGCAAGGTTCGCCTCTAAACGCTGAACGAAACTCCCAGTACCCAAGATCAAGGCCGACGTTTTCGCCGGCCTCTTGTTTTTTCAGGCACTGGTTTCCGCCGCATGGCGCCGCCGCGCGGCAACCGGCGTGATCGCAAATTCCTTGCGGAACTTGCGAATGAAGTGCGAGACATTCTCGAAGCCCGTCTCCAGCGCGATGTCGATCAGCGGCTTGTCGGTAAACACCACCAGCCGGCGCGCATGCTCCAGTCTCAAGCGGATATACATGGCGACCGGCGTCGCACCGAATTCGGTGCGGAACAGCCGCTCCAGCTGGCGGCGCGACAGGCCGACGGCTTCCGACACGTCGTCGATGCTGACCACGTCCTCGATATGCTGCTCCATCATGATCAGCGCCATGTTGGTGCGCTTGTCCCTGACCGGTGTCGAGCCGAGCGGATTGCGCGTCTGCATCTCGCTGGCATCGCGGCGGCGGGTGATCTGCATGATCTCCAGCGCATTGCGCTCGGCGGCCTCCCCCACATGGCGGCGGATCAGATAGGTGGCGAGGTCGGCCACGCTCGACCCGCCGGCGCAAGTGATGCGGCCATGGTCCTCGACGAACAGCCGCTTGGACGTGGCTTCGATCAACGGAAAGCGCGAACGGAACTCGACATAGTGCAACCAGCTGACGCAGGCGCTGCGGTTTTCCAGCAGGCCGGCTTCGGCGAGGATGAAGCTGCCGGTGCAGACCCCGATGATCGGCACCCCGGCCGCTGCGGCCTCGTGCAGGAAGGCGATCGCCTCGCGGTCGATCGGCTCGGCGACGTTGAGCCGACCGCCGACCACGGCGATGTAGCTGAACTGCGTCGGATTGCCGAGCGGCGCGGTCGGCGCGACCTGGATGCCGCAGCTCGCCGTGATGAAGTTGCGGGTGCTGCCCAGCACCGCCCAGTCGCAATTCACCCGGCCCGAACGATCCTCGACATCGCTGCCGAGGCGCAGCGCATCGGCAAACAGCGAAAATGCGCTGAGCGTGAAGCTGCGCGCGAGGATGAATCCGATGCGCAGCACCGGCTGACTCTTCTGCGCTTTTGCTCTGCTGGCGTTTGCCTGCGACATGAATGACCGCGACCCGGTTTCTGTAGGAGCTTCGCACATAGCAAAGGCGGGCAGGAATATCCACTGCCCGCCTTCAAGCGACGAATTCGAACAGGGCCCTAGGGCTGCCTCAGCCGGCCTTGGCGACCGGACGGACGCGCTTTGCCATGCGGGCGCGGATCGATTCCACATCGGCGCGTGGCGTCGCGGCAAACAGCGTCTTGGTGTAGTCGTGCTTCGGATCGGAGAAGACTTCCTCCCGAGTGCCGTATTCGACCGCCTCGCCGTAATACATCACCATCACCTCGTCGGCGATGTAGCGCACCACCGACAGGTCGTGGCTGATGAACACATAGGTGAGGCCGAACTCTTCCTGCAGGTCGGCGAGCAGGTTCAGCACCTGGGCCTGGACCGAGAGGTCGAGCGCCGAGACCGGTTCGTCCAGCACCAGGAGCTTCGGGTTCAGCATCAGTGCGCGCGCGATTGCGATGCGCTGGCGCTGGCCGCCGGAGAACATGTGCGGATAGCGATTGTAGTGTTCCGGACCGAGACCGACCTTGACCAGCATGTCGGTGGCGCGTTCACGCCGCTCCGCCGAACTCATGTTGGTGTTGATCAGCAGCGGCTCGCCGAGCACGTCGCCGATCTTCTGGCGCGGATTAAGCGAGCCGTAGGGGTTCTGGAAGACGATCTGGACCTTCTGGCGCATCTCCGCCGTCAGGTGTCCGGGCCGGGTATCCACCGCCTTGCCGTCGATCAGAAGCTCGCCGGAGGTCGGCTCGTCGATGAAGGTGAGGATGCGGGCAAGGGTCGACTTGCCGCAGCCGCTCTCGCCGACGATCGCCAGCGTCTTGCCGGCTTCGAGCTTGAACGACACGCCCTTGACCGCGTGAACCACCTTCTCCGGCTTCAGGAAGCCCGTCGGCACGTGGTAGTCGCGCGTGATGTTGCGGATTTCGAGCATGGGGACTTGGTCGGTCATGCGTTCTCTCCTGCTGCCGCGCCCGCCATGAAGTCGGAGACGGTGGTGAGGCGGTCGCCCGTGGCGTTCTCCGGCAGGGCCGAAAGCAGGGCCTTGGTATAGGCGTTCTTCGGCGCCTCGAAGAGTGAGAGCACGTCGGCCTCCTCCATCTTGCGCCCCTGATACTGGACGATGACGCGGTCGGCGGTTTCGGCGACCACGCCCATGTCATGAGTGATCATGATGAGGCCCATGCCGGTCTCGGCCTGCAGGTTCATCAGGAGGTCGAGGATCTGCTTCTGGATCGTCACGTCGAGCGCGGTCGTCGGCTCGTCGGCGATCAGGAGCTTCGGGTTGCAGGCGATCGCCATGGCGATCATCACGCGCTGGCACTGGCCGCCCGACATCTGGTGCGGGAAGTGATGCAGCCGTTCGGCCGGATCGGGCAGGCCAACCAGCTTGAACAGTTCGATCGCCCGTTCGCGGCGAGCCTGTCGGCCAAGGCCCATGTGGATGCGCAGCACTTCCTCGATCTGGAATCCGACGGTGAAGCACGGATTGAGGCTCGCCACCGGTTCCTGGAAGATCATGGCAATGTCCTTGCCGATGAGCTTGCGCCGTTCGGCGGGAGAGATGCCCTGGATGTCCCGTCCCTGGAACAGCATCTTGTCGGCGGTGATCTTGGCCGACCACGGCAGCAGGCCCATGACGGCGAGCATGGAGACCGACTTGCCGGAGCCGCTCTCGCCGACGATCGCCAGCACCTCGCCGGATTCCACCGAGAGCGAGACGCCGTCGACCGCCTTGAACCAGCCGGACGCCGTTTCGAACTGGACGGTCAGGTTTTCGATTTCGAAAAGCGCCATGTCAGGACCTCTTCAGCTTGGGATCGAGCGCGTCGCGCAAGCCATCGCCCATCAGGTTGATGGCGAGGACGGTGATCAGGATGGCAAGACCCGGGAAGGTGACGACCCACCAGGCGCGCAGGATGAACTCGCGCGCTTCGGCCAGCATGGTGCCCCATTCCGGAGCCGGCGGCTGGGCCCCCATGCCGAGGAAGCCGAGCGCGGCCGCATCGAGGATGGCGTTGGAGAAGGACAGCGTCGCCTGGACGATCAGCGGCGCCATGCAGTTCGGCAGGATGGTGCGGAACATCAGCCGGAACGGGCCGGCGCCGGCGAGCCTGGCTGCGGTCACGTAGTCGCGGGTCTTCTCGGTCATCACGGCGGCGCGTGTCAGGCGCACGAAGTGCGGCTGCAGCGTGAGCGCAATGGCGATCATCCCGTTGGTGAGGCTCGGGCCAAGAATGGCGACGAGCACCAGCGCCAGGAGCAGCGACGGGAAGGCCAGGATGATGTCCATCAGGCGCATGATGACCGTGTCGATCCAGCCGCGATAGTAGCCGGCGATCAGGCCGACCAGGATGCCGGTCGACAGCGACAGGGTGGTGACGAAGACGCCGATGAACAGCGAATACTGCGCGCCGTAGATCAGCCGCGAGAGAATGTCGCGGCCGACCGGATCGGTGCCGAGCAGGAACGAGGTATTGCCGCCCTCGAGCCAGGACGGCGGCAGGAGGGTCGCGTCGCGATACTGCTCGAAGGGCGAATGCGGCGCGACGAGCGGTGCGAAGACGGCGATCAGCACGAGCGCCAGGAAGACGAACAGCCCGATCACGGCGCCGCGGTTTTCCGAGAAGTAGAACCAGAATTCGGCCAGCATCTGGCGACGCAGCGCGGCGGTGGAGACCGGTTGAGTGGTGGCGGTATCAGCCATGGGATTTGCTCCTTCTAGTGGCGGATGCGCGGGTTGATCAGGCCGTAGAGCAGATCAACGATGAGATTGACGACCATGATGATGCCGGCGATCAGCAACAGGCCGCCCTGGATCACCGGATAGTCGCGACGGAACACGCTGTCGACCATCCACTTGCCGATGCCCGGCCAGGAGAAGATCGTCTCGGTCAGGATGGCGCCTGCGAGCATGACGCCGATCTGCAGGCCGATCGTGGTGATGACCGGGATCATGGCGTTGCGCAGCGCATGCAGCCCGACGACGCGCAGCGGCGAAAGACCCTTGGCGCGCGCCGTGCGGATATAGTCCTCAGACAGGACTTCCAGCATGGCCGAGCGGGTCTGGCGGGCGATGACGGCAAGCGGAATGGTGGCCAGCACGATCGACGGCAGGGCGAGATGGCTGAGCGCCGAGACGAAGGCGCCCTTCTGGCCCGACAGCAGCGAGTCGATCAGCATGAAGCCGGTGACCGGCGGGAAGAAGAACATCAGCGAGATGCGTCCCGACACCGGCGTCCATTGCAGCATGCCGGAGAACAGGATCATCAGCAGCAGGCCCCACCAGAAGATCGGCATGGAATAGCCCACGAGGGCGACGCCCATGACCGACTGGTCGAAGAAGGATCCGCGCTTGATCGCCGCGATGACGCCCGCGGGGATGCCGAGCACGATGGCGATGATGATGGCGCACAGCGACAATTCCACCGTCGCCGGGAACAGCGCCAGGAACTGGTCGAGGATCGGCGACTTGGAGACGATGGACGTGCCGAAATCGCCGGTGAGCACGCCGCCCAGATAATCGAAATATTGGACGACGATGGGCCGGTCGAGACCGAGATTTGCACTGATCTCGGCATGCCGCTCCGGCGACATGACGCGCTCGCCCGACAGAAGGGCGACCGGATCGCCCGGCAGTAGCCGGATGAAGGCGAAGGCGATGACGGAAACCCCGATGAAGGTCGGGATCAGGACGGCAAGCCGCCGCAAGAGAAAGCCAAACATGGTGGACCTGCTGTTGTTCTTCTTGGAGGTCTGTGGTCGCTGTAAACGCAGCGGGCGTATCATGACCCGGACGATCTTTGATCCGTTCCGGGCGTTCACGGGCCAACCGTGACTATCGGTCGTTCGTAATGCAATTGCCGCGGGACAGGCAAGCTGTCCCGCGGCAAAATTCATCAGGATCGACCGTTACTCGGCGATATCCACGTTTTCGAAGGTGAAATCACCGAGCGGGCTCTGGACGAAGCCCGAGACTTCCTTGCGCATCGGAACGACGGACAGGGAGTGGTCGATGGTGGCCCAGGGAGCTTCGCGCTTGAAGACCAGCTGGGCTTCTTCGTAGAGCTTGGTGCGTTCGGCCTGGTCGGACGTGACCTTGGCCTTCTTCACCAGTGCATTGAACTCCTCGTTGCACCACTGAGCGCGGTTGTTGCCGCCGACGGCTTCGCAGCCGAGCAGCGTGTCGAGGAAGTTGTCCGGGTCGCCGTTGTCGCCGGTCCAGCCGAGCATGACGGCGCCGTCACGATCCTTGGCCTTCGAACGGTCGAGATATTCGGCCCATTCGTAGGAGACGATCTCGACCTTGACGCCGACCTTGGCGAAGTCGTCCTGCATGATTTCAGCCGCACGGCGGGCGTTCAGCATGTAGGGACGCGAGACCGGCATGGCCCAGATCTTCATCGAGAGATCCTTGACGCCGGCTGCTTCGAGTTCCTTCTTGGCAGCGTCGAGATCGTAGGCGTCGTCCTGGGTCGCGTCGTTGTAGGACCACATGGTCGGCGGGATCGGGTTCTTGGCAGGCGTCGCCATGCCCTGGAACACGGCATCGACGATGGCCGGCTTGTTGATCGCCTTGTTCAGCGCCTTGCGGACTTCGACCTTGTCGAACGGAGCCTGGGTCGTGTTGTAGGCGAGGTAGGCGACGTTGAGGCCTTCCTGTTCCATCACGGTGAGCGCCGGGTCCGTCTTCATGGCAGCAACGTCAGCTGCGTTCGGGAACGGCATCAGGTGGCATTCGCCGGCCTTGAGCTTCTGGTAGCGAACGGCAGCGTCGGTGGTGATGGCGAAGACGAGGTCGTCGATCTTCGGAGCGCCGCCCCAGTAGTCGGCATTCTTCTTGTAGCGGATGACGGCGTCCTGCTGGTAGCCGACGAAGATGAACGGACCGGTGCCGACCGGCATCTGGTTCAGCTGTTCCTTCTTGCCTTCGGCTTCGAGCTTGTCGGCATATTCCTTCGAAACGATCGAGGCGAAGGGCATGGCGAGGTTGGCGAGGAACGGCGCTTCCGGACGGTTCAGCGTGAACTTGACGGTCAGGTCATCGACCTTCTCGATCGACTTGATCAGTTCCGGGAAGCCCATGCCGGCGGCATATTCCCAGGAGGTGCCGGCAACGTACTGGGCCCACGGATGGTCGGCCTTGATCTGGCGCTCGAGCGAGAAGATGACGTCGTCCGCGTTGAGTTCGCGGCTCGGCGTGAAGAATTCGGTCGTGTGGAACTTGACGCCCGGACGCAGCTTGAAGGTGTATTCGGTGCCTTCAGCGTTGACTTCATAGCTCTCGGCCAGACCGGCTTCCGCTTCGGTCGTGCCCGGCTTGAATTCCATCAGGCGGCTGTAGACCGGATGAGCCGAGGCATCGAAGGTGGTGCCGGCGGTGTACATACCCGGATCGAAGCCTTCCGGCGAACCTTCCGAGCAGTAAACGAAGG
The DNA here is from genome assembly GCA_943370615.1 of Rhizobium sp. Q54. Classification (GTDB taxonomy): domain Bacteria; phylum Pseudomonadota; class Alphaproteobacteria; order Rhizobiales; family Rhizobiaceae; genus Allorhizobium. Next base: position 13,784 of record CALRRQ020000006.1, on the reverse strand, counting down.
TCTTGGCGCTTGCGGCGCTGGAAAGGAAAGTGGCAGCGAGCAGAGCCGCTGCGGCAAAACCGAACTTGTACTTCATGACATTCTCCCCTTTGCGCTATTTCGGCCGAGCCGAATGCGCTGGTTTCTGTACTGAACGGCGCGCCCCAAAATCGCGCCATGGTTCTTAAGTCCGTGATGTCCACCACGAAGCCGGAGTCGTCCGAACAGAGCCGGATCAGGCATCCGAAGCGCTTGCGCTCCCTCGCCCGCTGGCCGTGATCGTCGACACACTCCCTTCGTCTTATCCGTTGTTGCACGCTTGTAAAGAGACTTTCTGCCGCATTTTCGCTGCAAGTTGGACAAGTTTTTGTAATCTCGCGGTTTCTTTGGAAGTTTCGCAGTGCAGCAAATCGCCGTCAAACGAAAGCGAATCGAACTTCGGCGATATGCCCATCCACCAAGGCGCGGACGGCCTTGCCGTCCGGATCGACGGGCAGCGGCATGGTCTGGTTGCGGAAGGTCAGGCCTGGACGGGCGCCAGCCGCTTGGCGCGGATCTCGCGCCAGACGGTGAAGATGCCGGCACCGACGACGATCAGCGAACCGACCCACACATTGGCCGGCAAGTGCTCGTCGAACAGCAGGACGCCGATGAAACACGCAATCACCAGATGCAGATAGCTGAACGGCTGGACGAGCACCGCATCGAGATGGTCGAGCGCCTTGATCAGGCAGTAGTGGCTGATCATTCCGGTGCAGCAGAGTGCGGCCATCCAGCCCCAGTCCGCGGGCGCCATCGGCTCCCAGGCGAAGGGGCCGACGAAGGACATGGCGACCGCACCGACGGCGCCGATGTAGAAGAAGCTGGTCATCGGCGGATCGCTGCGGGCAACGAGACGCGTTGCAAGCGCATAGCCGGCCAGCATGAACGCGTTAAGCACGGCCAGAAGCAGGATCGGATCGAAGATCCCGGCATCGGGTTTCAGGATGAACATCACGCCGACGAAGCCAGCGCCGATGGCCAGCCAGCGGCGCCAGCCGACATGCTCGCCGAGCACCGGCACGGAGAGAGCGGCGACCAGCAGCGGGGTCGCGGCGAAGATCGCCTGGGAATGCGCAAGCCCGACCAGCCAGAAGCAGACGATCGCGGTAACGATCTGCGTCGCCAGCAACACGCCGCGAAAGACCTGAAGATACGGCCGTGTGGTCGCCATCGCCATTTTCAGGCCACCGGGTGCCCGCATCGCCAGTGCCACGGCAAAGGCGCCGAAGGCCCAGTAGCGGATCATGGTGATCATCACCGGCGAATAGCTCTGGCCCAGATGCTTCGATATGGCGTCCTGCGCAGCGAAGATGACATAGGTGGCCAGGGCGAAGAGGTAGCCCGCTCGGTCTGATTTGATGCGCAACTGCAGTCTGTCCCTGCGACTTGGAAAGGCGTTCAGTAGAGGGGGAAAGCGAAAGGCCGCAATCCCTCGGTTGGGGGAGCGGTCCCCGTCAGCAGAGTTCGACGGCCATGGCAGTCGCCTCGCCGCCGCCGATGCACAGCGTCGCCATGCCGCGCTTCAACCCATGGCGACGGAGCGCTGCCAGCAGCGTGACGATGACGCGGGCGCCCGAGGCGCCGATCGGGTGGCCGAGCGCGCAGGCCCCGCCATGCACGTTGACCTTGTCATGCGGCAGGTCGAGGTCGCGCATCGCCGCCATGGCGACGACGGCGAAGGCCTCGTTGATCTCGAACAGGTCGACGTCCTTCAGCGACCAGCCGGTTCGCTCGGAAAGCTTGCGCAAGGCACCGATAGGAGCCGTGGCGAAGAGACCGGGCGCCTGCGCATGCGTGGCGTGGCCGCGAATGATGGCCAGCGGCGCCAGCCCCATCGCATCCGCGCGGGAACGGCGCAACAACACGAGCGCTGCGGCCCCATCCGAAATCGAACTGGAATTGGCGGCCGTCACCGTGCCGCCCTCGCGAAAGGCGGGCTTGAGCGTCGGGATCTTCTCGCGCTTGGCCTTGCCCGGCTGCTCGTCGCGGTCGACCACCTGCCCGGCCTTGCCGGTGCGCACCGTGACGGGCACGACCTCTTCGCCGAAGGCGCCGGTCTCGATCGCCCGCACGGCACGATCGAGCGAGGTGATCGCGTATTCGTCCTGGGCCTCGCGGGTGAACTGATAGGCTTCGGCGCAATCCTCGGCGAACGTCCCCATCAGCCTCCCCTTGTCATAGGCGTCTTCCAGACCGTCGAGGAACATGTGATCGATGACCCGCCCGTGACCGAGACGATATCCGCCGCGTGCGCGGTCGAGCAGGTAGGGGGCATTGGTCATGCTCTCCATGCCGCCGGCGACTCCGATCTCCGCACTGCCGGCGAGGATCAGGTCATGGGCCAGCATCGCCGCCTTCATGCCCGAGCCGCACATCTTGTTGACCGTGGTTGCGCCCGCAGCGAACGGCAGGCCTGCGCCAAGTGCGGCTTGACGGGCCGGTGCCTGTCCCTGCCCCGCGGGCAGGACGCAGCCGAACACCACTTCGTCGACCGCATCGCCCGGCACGCCGGCGCGCTCGAGCGCCGCACGTATCGCCGCAGCGCCCAGTTCGGAGGCCGTCATTCCGGACAGCGCGCCCTGGAAGCCGCCCATCGGCGTGCGCGCGGATCCAACGATGACGACCGGATCGTCGATGACCATGCCACTCTCTCCTGCCTACACCCAAGACACTTGCCACATCGACCGACGCGTCGGGCGCCGACCCGACTGGTCAGCCGTGGGCCGGGTTCTCGACGATGACGGCGATCCCCTGCCCGCCGCCGATGCACATGGTGGCGAGGCCGTAACGCCCGCCGGTGCGCATGAGTTCATACACCGTCTTGATCAGGATGATCGCGCCCGACGCGCCGACCGGATGGCCAAGCGCGATCGCGCCTCCATTGGGATTGACCTTTTCCGGCGCAAAGCCGAGCTCCGCCGAAACGGCACAGGCCTGGACAGCAAAGGCCTCGTTCGATTCGATCACGTCGATGTCGGAAACCTTCAAGCCCGCACGCGACAGCGCCTGCCTGACCGCCGGCACGGGACCGAGGCCCATCACCTCGGGCGCGACACCGCCGAGACCATAGGCGACGATGCGGGCGAGCGCCTGGACGCCGCGGGCCGCTGCCACGCCCTCTTCCATCAGCACCACGGCGGCTCCGGCATCGTTGAGACCGCTGGCATTGCCGGCCGTGACTGTGCCCTCCTTGCGGAAGGCGGGACGCAGTTTCGCCAGGTCCTCGGGCTTCACATCGGCGCGGACGTGCTCGTCAGTATCGAAGACGAATTCCTTGCGGCCCTGCTTGACGGTGAGCGGCAGGATCTGTTCGGCGAAGCGGCCCTCGGCAATGGCATGCGCGGCGCGCTTATGCGATTCCAGCGCGAAGGCATCCTGGGCGGCGCGGTCGATGCCGGTCCGCTCAGAAATGTTCTCGGCGGTGATGCCCATATGGCCGTTGCCGAAGGGATCGGTGAGCGCGCCGATCATCATATCGACGGCAAGCGTGTCGCCCATCTTCTGGCCGTGCCGGGCCTGGGTGAGCAGGTGGCCGGCCCGGCTCATGCTTTCCGCACCGCCGGCGAGCGTGATGTCGGCATTGCCGAGCATGATCTGCTCGGCCGCGGTGACGATCGCCTGCAGGCCGGAGCCGCAAAGACGGTTGAGCGTCAGGGCCGGCACGGTTTCCGGCACGCCGGCACGGATCGCCGCGACGCGGGAAATATACATGTCCTCGGGTGCAGTATGGATGACATGGCCGAATACCGTCTGGCCGACGTCGGACGGCGAAATGCCGGCGCGAGCGATCGCCTCGCGGGCGACGCTGGCGGCGAGGTCGCAGGGCGAGATGCCGGCCAGCGATCCACCGAAGTCGCCGATGGCGGTGCGAACGCCCGAGGCGATGACAACTGTTCTGCTCATGGTCCTGTCCTTCTCCCGAAGCCCGCTGTCGGGCTGAAATTCTGATCCCGGCGGCGATCCGCAACCAACACGGCGCTCGTCCCTGCCAATGGCCGTACATCCTCCAAGCCCCGGCCCGCAAGCCCCGAAACCTTGTTATCGGTCTCGCAGGCCCGGCAAATCGCGGGAATGGGAAGGGATCGGGATTGCCAGTCTTGCGGCCGGCTGAAAGGTCAGGGCGGATGGCCAATGCGCCATCCGCCATTGGTTCAGGATCCGTACATCGAATTCGGCAGGAACAGGGCGATCTGCGGAAAGACGATGATCAGCGCCAGCGCCACGATCATCGCCAGCAGGAACGGGAAGACGCCGCGGAAAATCGTCGTCAGCGGCACGTCGCCGGCAACCCCGCGCACGACGAAGACGTTCATGCCGACAGGCGGGCTGATCATGCCCATCTCGATGACGATCACCACCACGACGCCGAACCAGATCGGGTCGAAGCCGAACGACATCATGATCGGATAGACGATCGGCACGGTCACCACGAGCATGGCCAGGCCGTCCATGAACATGCCGAGCACCACATAGGCGAGGATGATCACGACGAGCGAGCCATAGGCACCAAGGCCGAGGCTCTGCAGGCCGGTTCCGAGCACGTCCGGAATGCGCGTCACCGCAAAGAACGGGTTGAGGACATTGGCGCCGATCACGATCGTATAGAGCATGACCGAAGTCTTCAGCGTGTCCTGCACCGCCGCCCAGAAGGCCCGAAGCGAGATGGAACGCGTGGCGAAAGCCAGCAGGATGACCAGGGCCGCACCGATACCGGAGGCCTCGACAGGCGTGAAGGCGCCGACATAGATGCCTCCGATCGACAGCACCATCACGCCGAGCAGCGGCGCCGACTTGCCGACGGTCGCAACTTTCTCGGAAAGGCTCATGGCACGGCCGCGCGGTCCGGCTTCGGGACGAAAGAGGCACACGAGCCAGACGACCACCATGAACAGCGCCGTCAGCATCAGGCCAGGCACGACCCCCGCCATGAACAGCCGGCCGATCGATTGCTCGGTCAGGATGGCATAGAGAACGAAACCGGTGGACGGCGGGATCAGGAAGCCGAGCGTGCCGCCGGCGGCGATGGCGCCGGTAGACAGGCCCGAGGCATAGCCCAGCCGCCGCATTTCCGGCAGCGCGACCTTGCCGAGCGTGACGGCGGTCGCGACCGACGAGCCGCAGACGGCGGCAAACGCCGCGCAGGCGAGCACGGAGGCGGAGGCGAGCCCGCCGCGAAACCGGCCGACCCAGGCATAGGCGGCGTCATAGAGCCCGGAACTGAAGCCGGCCGCCGAGGAAACATTGCCGAGCAGCACGAACATCGGCGCGACGATCAGCGAATAGGAAGCGACGGCGGAATAGCTCTCGGTTATCACCACGCCGCCCGCCGAGCGCAGGCCTTCGAGCACCCACATGCCGAAAAAGCCGACGACCATCATGGCGAAGGCCACGGGCGTACGCAGCAGCATCAGCAGAAACAGGCAGGCAATGCCGATGAGCCCGACGGCGATAGGTGTCATGGTTCTCGCCCCCAAACGAGGATCAGCGCCAGCTCCACCGCATAAACGATCAGGCAAAGCGCGATGCCGGCGGCGAGGATGCCGTAGAAGGGCCAGAGCGGAAGACTGAGCATGTTGGTAGTGTCGGCATATTCATAGGCATCGAGCATCTTGGCCCAGGCGCGGCTGACCAGGATGACCAGCACGAAACCCGACAATAGCCGGGCCAGGACATCGCCGGCCAGGCGGCCGAAGTAACCGAGCGCATGGTCGAAGATGTCGACCCGGACATGTGCACCATGCAGGGTCGCATGCGGCAGGGCGAACATGATCAGGGCGACCCCCGTCATCTGCACGATCTCGTCGGACCCGGTGATCGGGTTGCCGAACAGATAGCGGGCAAGCACGCTGACGGCGATCACCGCCACCATGAAAAGAAGGCTGATCCCGGCGAGCGCCGAGAGAGCCTTGGTGGCGCGGTCAACCGACCGCGCCCAGCCCGGGGCTGTTTTTTCAACCATTTCGGTTCACTTCGCCTTGAGGGCTTCGACGATCTTGCTGGCGTCCTCGCCAGTTTCGGCGACGACCTTTGCCGTCACCTCGTCGGCGATAGCATTGAACGGGGCAGCCTGTTCGGGGGTCAGGCGGATGACTTCCTTGCCGGCCATCGCACCGAAGGAATCGATACCCTCTGCGGCAACACGCAGCTGCATGGCCTGGCCGTTGAGCGAGGCCTGCTTGCCGGCGTCCTCGACGACAGCCTTCTGTGAGTCGGCGAGGCCGTCCCAGGCGTCGCGGTTCATGACGATGAAGAAGGGCGAGTTGGTAGTCTTCATGCCAACGGTGACGTAGTTTGCGACTTCCCCGAGACGGAAGGCCTTGGTCGCGGTGCCGTCGATCATGGCGGCATCGATGACGCCGGTCTGAAGTGCATTATAGACTTCGCTGACCGGCATGGAGACCGGGGTTCCGCCCCAGGCCTCGACCAGCGTGCCCGAATTGCGCGACGGTACGCGGATCTTCATTCCCTTGAGGTCTTCCAGCGTGCGGATCGGCTTCTTGGCGCTGTAAAAGATGTTTTCGGCGCTCGACCACAGGCCGACGAGCTTGACCCGCTTGTACTCGGGCTGGAACAGCTCGATGTTCTTCCAGATCGCTTCGGTCCCGGTCTTCTCCTCGATCACGCCCGGAAGCTCGGCGACGAGGGTCAGCGGGAATGTCGATGCGGTATAACCGGGCAGGCTGATGGAAAACTCGGCGACACCGTCGACGGCGCGGGAATACTGCTCGGCCGGACCGGCGCCCAGTTCGCCCCCATTATAGAGCTGAACCTTCACCTCGCCTTTGGTGCCGTCCTCGACGGCCTTGGCGAAAGGCGCGAACGTGGTGGCGACGTAGGGGTGCGTCGGAGCCATGAAATTGGCGAACTTCAGGGTTTCGGCATGGGCCGGCGAAGCGGCGATCGCCAGTCCGAGAACGACACCCGCCAGAGCAGAGATCTTGCGCATTAATTCCTCCCGAATGAAGACAAGACTGATAAATGGAGCCTCGGCGTTGTGGCACCCGAAACGAAGCAATGCCAATTCAAAGCGGGGGTCATGCCATAATTATTTGCTATATCAGCAGGTCTGAGGCACCACCTCGGCGACCAGCTGAAGCATCAGGCTCTGGGCGGACGTCGGTCGCCAGTTTTCGCGGTAGGTGAGACCGATCGGCCGAACGAGATGGTCCGTCGGATAGGTGAGCGAAACAAGCAGTCCGTGATCGCATTCGCGCTGCGATTGGTGCCGCGACAGGCAGCCGAGATGCTCGCTCTCGTTCAAAAGCTCGCGCATCAGCAGCAGTGATCCCGATTCGACCAGCCGCCGTGGCGGTTGCTTGCCGGCGGAGGTGAAGATCGTCTCGAACTGTTTCCGGGTCGGCGTGCCGGTTCGCGGAACGACCCAGGGGTAGTCGAGAAGATCGTCGACGCTGATTGCGGACCGCGAAGCGAGCGGATGGTCCGGTCCGGCAAGCAGGGCCAGCCGATCGTCGAACAGGCGTGTCTGCACGACGTCGCCGATCGGGGCAGGCTCGCGCAAAGCACCGACGAGAAAATCGATCGCCCCCCGCCGCAAGGCGCCGAGCATCTCGTCATAGGCGCCGTCGTGAATGCGCACCGGATAGGTTGGCTGCTGCTGGCGAAATCGAGCCAATGCCCGCGGAAGAAGCACGGACCGGGCGAGCGGCATGGCACCAATCACGATCGCTCCGGCCTCTCCGCCATTAAACTCAGCCAGTTCCGCATCGGCCTGATCAAACTCGTAGACCGCCAGTCGCGCCGCCTGGGCGAGCGCCTGGCAGAGCCGGGTCGGCAGGATGCCGAAGGAGGTCCGCTCGAACAGGCTGCGCGCCGCCTCCTGCTCGATCTGGGTGACCGCACGATGGACGGTCGGCTGGGCAAGCCCGAGACGGCGGGCGGCCAGCGTGAAATTCTCGCTTTCGCTGACCGCGACCAGCGCCTGCAGCTGAGCATAGCTCAGGGACATGCGCAGCCGGGGCGAAATATCGTTCAAGACCGGGTCCAGCAGGGCAAAGGCACCTTTCACCCTGGTGAGGAGAACCTCGCCGCGCAGCGTGAGGAAGAAGCCATGGCGGCTGCGCTCGAACAGCGCGCCGTCCGTCTCGCGCTCCAGCTTGTTGATGACCTGCGTCACGGCCGGCTGCGAAATATGCCACTTCTCCGAAGCAAGCGTCAGCGATTTCAGTTCCGCCACGGCGGCAAACAGTCGGAGATGCCTGAGGTTTCGCGAGATCATAGTTTGTCCAGGATCGCGCCGCTTCGCCGCGCCAGGTCATCCTCTCCGGGCACGACGCCGAGCGACGATACCAACCTCTGCCATTCGACGGTGCCCCGGCTCATCCAGTCGGGCAGGCCAAGGCCGCGCAAGGTGGCGCAGACTTCCTCGACCTCGGCGGCCCGCCGGGCGCCGTGCACCATCATGCGCTCCAGATTGTAGGAAGCCCGCGCGCGCCAGTCGAAGCCGGGATCGGACGCCTGGAGCGACGCGAGGACCGCATCCTCGACGCCGGCACGTCGCGCCGCCAGCAGACACTCCGTCGTCAGCGCCTCCAGCCCCTTGATCATGACGGAGCGCAACATCTTGATGCTCGACGCATCGCCGACCTTCGCGCCCGACACGCTCGGTCGCATGCCCAGGCGCTCGATAAGTCGAGCGGCCGCGGCGGCATGGGTCCCGGCCAGAAGGAGTGGCACATGATGGCGCTTGGGATAGACCGGCGCCATGACGGCGACATCGACATAGCGGCCGCCCGCAGCCTCGATAAGCACGGCAGCCTGCTGCTTGGTCTGTGGTGCACAGGAGTTGCAGTCGAGCCAGAGAGCGCCGGGCTCGAGATGCGGCGCACAGGTCCGCGCAGCCTCAAGCGCCTGGTCCGCGGTCACCACGCTGAAGATCAGGCCTGCGCCCTTGAGCGCAGCAGCCGGCTCGTTAACTGGCTCCACGTCCGCATCGGCGCAACGTTCACGCACGGCCACGGAAGCCGCAGCATCGCGCAGTTTGAGATCATAGGCCCGTTGCCATACAGCCTGAGGCCGGGCCCAGCTTGAGGCAAAGGCGTGCCCCGCCTCGCCGTAACCTACCAGAGTTATGCCGGGGAACTCGTCTCCAATCTCGGGCATCCGCACCTTGCCTCCCTTTTGCACCGACTGTGGCAAATCCTCTCTGCCATTGCCATAGCCTATAGCCGCTACTTATGCAGATCGGCAGCCTTTCGATTTGATCTGACGCCCGGCGGATAGCATGCCTAGCATAACCAAGGATCAGGGAGGCACGACGATGTCCAAGGAAGACGTGGCGGGAAAGACCGCCCTTGTGATCAGCGCCCACGCAGCGGACTTCGTCTGGCGCTGCGGAGGGGCGATCGCGCTGCATGCAGCGCTCGGATACAAGGTGACGGTGGTCTGCCTGTCCTTTGGCGAACGCGGCGAAAGCGCCAAGCTGTGGAAGCAACCGGACATGACGCTGGACCGGGTGAAGGCTGCCCGCCGCGCCGAATCCGAACGCGCCGCGGAAACCCTCGGGGTTCACGATCTCGTCTCGATGGACCTCGGCGACTATCCGTTGGAACTGACCCGCGACGACAAGAACGCGCTGGTCGACGTCATCCGGAAGGTACAACCGCGCTTCATGCTCAGCCACTCCCAATACGACCCCTATAACACCGACCACATGTATGCGACCCAAGTGGCTCTGGAGTGCCGGATGATCGCCCAGGCCTGGGGTCACAATCCCGGCGAAAAGGTCCTCGGCGCGCCGCAACTCTACCTCTTCGAGCCGCACCAGACCGAGCAGATGGGCTGGAAGCCGGACACCTTTCTCGACATCACGCCGGTCTGGGAGAAGAAGCGCGCGGCCATCGAGTGCATGGAAGGCCAGGAGCATCTGTGGGAATACTATACCCGCGTCGCCATCAACCGCGCCAACCATTTCAAGCGCAATTCCGGCGGCCAGTCCGGCGGACGCGACTGCAAGTATGCGGAAGGTTTCCAGTCGATCTTCCCGCGCACCGTCGACGAACTCTAAGGGAGAGCGGTCATGGAACCCTGCTTCGACATCGCCCATCTCGCCCATGTCGAGATGTTTACTGGCCGGTTCGAGGAGAGCCTCGACTTCTTCACGCGCGTTTACGGGCTGAAGCTTTCCGGGCAGGACGAAACCTCCGCCTATCTAAGGGCCTGGGACGATTATGAGTTCTGCTCGCTCAAGCTGACAAGATCCGACACAACGGGCGTGGGGCACGTGGCCTATCGCGCATCGAGCCCCGAGGCGCTGGAGCGCCGCGTAAAGGCCATTCTGGCCAGCGGCTACAAGGTGATCGGCTGGATCGACGGCGACCTGAGCCATGGCCGGGCCTTCCGCTTCGAAGACCCCTTCGGCCATGTCTTCGAGATCTACTGGGACACGGTGAAATACCAGGCTAAAGGTGCCGATGTCGCGGCACTGAAAAACACGGCCTCGGCCTTCACCGGGGCAGCACCCCGCCGCCTGGACCACCTGAACCTCCTGTCCTCGGACGTTTCCGAGTTCCGCCGGTTCATGCAGACATGCCTTGGCAGCCGCGTGACCGAGATGATCCAGCTCGACAGCGGACGGATCGGCGGCTGCTGGTTCACCGTCAACAACAAGACCTATGACCTTGCCTGCACGGAAGAGCATGGCGGTGGCGTCGGGCGCCTGCATCACGTCACCTATGCCACCGACCAGCGCGAGGACATTCTGCGCGCCGCCGACATCTTCCTGCAGAATGGCGTTCATATCGAGACGGGGCCACACAAGCACGCCGTCCAGGGCACCTTCTTCCTCTACGTCTGGGAGCCGGCCGGCAACCGCGTCGAGCTCGCCAATTCCGGCGCCCGGCTGATCCTACAGCCCGACTGGGAACCGGTGGTCTGGACCGAGAGCGACCGCAAGAAAGGCCAGGCCTGGGGCCTGAAGACCATCGACACCTTCCACACCCACGGCACGCCGCCGGTGAAGAAGGAACACTGACATGGCTGTCGTCGTCCAGAACATCGAACGGGCCGATCCGGCCGTGATAGACGGACTTGCCCGTGCAGGCGTCGCGACCGTGCATGAGGCGCAAGGCCGCAAGGGCATGCTGGCGAGCTACATGCGGCCGATCTATACCGGGGCGCAGATCGCCGGCTCGGCCGTGACCATTTCGGCACCACCCGGTGACAACTGGATGGTGCACGTCGCCATCGAGCAGTTGAAGCCCGGCGACATCCTGGTGCTCGCTCCGACCAGCCCTTGCGACAACGGCTATTTCGGCGACCTTTTGGCCACCTCCGCTCAGGCCCGTGGCTGCCGCGGCCTGGTGATCGATGCGGGCGTTCGCGACATCCGCGATCTCACCGCGATGAACTTTCCGGTCTGGTCGAAGGCGATCTCGGCGCAAGGAACGGTGAAGGAGACCCTCGGCTCGGTGAACGTGCCGATCGTCTGTGCCGGTGCCGCGATCGAGGCCGGCGACGTGATCGTCGCGGATGATGACGGCGTGGTCGTCGTCCGCTGCGCCGAAGCGGCAAGCGTGCTCGAAGCCGCCAACAGGCGCCTCGACGCCGAAGAGGCCAAGCGCAAGCGGCTGGCAGGCGGCGAACTCGGGCTCGACATCTATGCGATGCGCGAGAGGCTTGCAGAGAAGGGCCTGAAATATGTCTGACGACGACGCGGGCGGCATTCCCTGCCTGTGGATGCGCGGCGGCACATCCAAAGGGGCGGTATTCCTTGCCCGCGATCTTCCGGCCGATCCTAGCGCGCGGGACGACCTGCTCCTCCGCATCATGGGATCGCCCGACGCCCGCCAGATCGACGGCATCGGCGGGGCCGATCCGTTGACGTCCAAAGTGGCCGTCCTATCACCCTCGACGCGTCCCGATGCCGACGTCGACTATCTCTTCCTGCAGGTGTTCGTCGATCAGGCCGTCGTTTCTGACGCGCAAGGGTGCGGCAACATACTCGCCGCCGTCGGACCCGCGGCCATCGAACGAGGTCTGGTGGCGGCCGTGGACGGCGTGACGCCCGTGCGCATCCACATGCTGAACACGCGCGAGGTGTCGTTGGCCCAGGTCTCCACACCGAACGGCCGCGTCACCTATCGCGGCGATGCGCAGATCGACGGCGTACCCGGCCGTCACGCCGCCATACCGCTTCTGTTCCAGAACACCGAAGGCTCGATGTGCGGCGCGCTCCTCCCCACGGGACGGGTCTTCGACCGGATAGACGGCATGGATTGTACGCTGATCGACAACGGCATGCCGATCGTCATCCTGCGCGCCGCAGATTTCGGCCTGACCGGCAGCGAAAGCCGCGAGGCACTGGATGCGAACAGCGAACTGAAGGCAAGGCTTGAGGCGGTACGTCTGAAGGCCGGCCCGCTGATGAACCTCGGCGATGTGGCGGAAAAATCAGTACCGAAGATGACACTCGTATCCCCTGCCCTGAACGGCGGCACGATCAACACGCGCAGCTTCATCCCGCATCGATGCCATGCTTCGATCGGCGTCTTCGCGGCGGTCAGCGTCGCTACAGCCTGCACGATGCCCGGTTCGGTCCCAGCTGAACTGGCCAGCCTGCCCTCCGACGAGCGCTTTCTGATCGAACATCCGTCCGGCGCTGCAGAGGTGCTGGTCCACCGGTCCGCTATGGGCGAGATCAACGGGGTCGGCACATTGCGCACGGCGCGCAAGCTGTTCGACGGAAAGGTGTTTCCCGCGCCGAAGCGGTCGGACCTCTAGACTGTCCCATGCTTCCTGTTGCGGCGCGGCAGATGAACTGTCAGGTTGGCGATGTGCGGCTCCTCCGGGGCGCCATGCCAAGCCTGCGCCGTTGACGGCGCCCGAAAGGGAGACCGCCCATGACGTTCAAATCCGCTTCAGCCCCGGGTTGGCGACTGTCGTCGATCGCGGGCGCAGCGGTGGCATTCCTGGTGCTGGGGGGGACCGCGGCTGCCGCACCGACAGTGTTCTGGGCAAGCGATCCGGTAAAACCCGGACAGACGGTGCAATTGACCGGCGTCGATCTCGATCGCGTCGAGGCGATCGAGGTGTACCGCGTGCCGGACGCGACGGGCGACAGCGGAACCGACAATCCCCCACTCCAACCGGCGGAAGTCCTGGCCAAGACCGAAAGCACCCTCTCCTTCCTGATCCCAGGCACTCTGGAGCCCGGCGTCTATTCGGCGACGCTGACGAGCGCGGAGGCGCCGGTGGTGGTTCAATTGAATGCCCCCGATGTCTACTGGATCCAGGGCGACAGGGGACCAGCCGCAAGCGCAGGCGGGTGGCTGAGGATTTCGGGCCGCAATATTGCCTTGAATGAACTGGCGACGGTCAGGCTGACCGCCCCCGATGGGCGGGAAGTCGACATCAAGGTCGAAAGACCCGACCAATGGTCGGCGAGCTTTCTCATGCCAGCAGACCTTTCGCCTGACACCTACAGCGTTCGCCTGTGGAATGGACGCGGAGATGCCACGGCCTGGCGGGAAGCGGGCAAGTTCGAGGTCGAAACCGTCGCTCCAAGCGATCGCCCGGGAATGGAACTGTCGAGCCAGCAACCCGACGGTCCCGACAACGACGACACCGCCCGGATCAATGCCTCGCTCGCAGCTCTGGGCAAACGTGGCGGTGGGGCCCTCAAACTGAAATATGGCAATTATCGCCTGAGCGGCTCGCTGCACATACCCGACGGCGTCTCGCTGACGGGTGAGTCCCGTGATCTGGTGACATTGATCTGGAAGGACACGGAGACACCACCCCAGGTG